>NZ_JACKTL010000043.1 GCF_025822245.1 Mycolicibacterium hodleri | reverse complement strand
TGCCCGGGGTGCACGATCGCGGTGATCGTCGCCCCGACCGTGGCGCGGCAGGCGATCGCCCCGGGCAGGAACTGCCCACCCATCATCGCCGCCGGCCGAATGGTGGCCAGCCGGCCCGGGGTGGGGGTGAGGGCTTCGGTGAGGGTCAGCTCGCGCAGCGGCGTGGTGAACAGTTTTGGGGGTTCGCCGTCGAGGGCGGTGCGCTCGTCGACGGGGGCCGGGGCGGGGGTGTCGGCCGACTCCTGTGTGACAGCCTCGTCGGCGACGGTGTCGTCCGGCGCTGGAACATCGGGCGCAGACGGCGGCAGTGGTGGTGCCGGTGGCGCTGGCGCCGGCCGCTCGTCGAGGGTGAGCGTTTCCTGGCTGGCGATGACGTAGACCACCACCCCCGTCGAGGGCGGGTTGTCACCGGCGGGGCAGTCCTCGGACCCGCAGAGGCAGGCCAGGCGGTGCGCGCCGTGGGACATGGCACCCATCGCATCGGAGCGGCGCTGATCGAGGGTGCGGGGATCGGCTGGGCAGACGGTGCGGGCCAGCGCGCCGATGCGGGTGTCGAAGGCCTTGGCGTCGTGGGCGAACAGGGTCGCGAAGACGGTCGCCATGCCGCTGCCGTCCTCGTCGCCGATCTCCACCGAGCGGCCCCGGGCTCGGGTCTCGGTGCGGATGACCGCCTGCGGGTCCACCTGGGCGACGAACCCGTCGATCGTCTTCTCCAGCGTCGCCACCGACATCGGTTCCCGGGAGCTCAACGCCGCCGCCAGCATGGCGTCGAGAGCGTGGAGGGCGTCGGGGTCGACACCCGTCGATCGTCTTCTCCAGCGTCGCCACCGACATCGGTTCCCGGGAGCTCAACGCCGCCGCCAGCATGGCGTCGAGAGCGTGGAGGGCGTCGGGGTCGACGACCAGGGCGCCGCGCTGCACCACCGTGCGCACCAGCTGATAGGTGATCAGCCCGTCGGCGAACACCGCGGCCACCTGAGGGAACCGTTCATGCAAGGCGACCGCGATCAACAGCTGGTTGGACGCGGCGCCGGGGGTGATCCGTAGGACCGCCCCGATGTGGGCGGCGACGGCGTCCCAGGTGTCGGTGCACCACAGGTCCCGTTCGGCGGACCCCTCGGCAGCGGAAGCCTCGTCGAACATGGCGGCCATCGCGGCGACCTTGCGGGCACAGGCCGCCGACTCCGCCCGAGACCACGCCTCCACCGCACCGGCACCCGAGGTGTCGGCCGCGGTGGCCACCAACGAATCGAACATACATTCGAAGCTACTCGCGGCAAACGACAAGAACGTCGAAATCCAGGCGGCAAACCGCCAAGCTGTGGATAAATCACCCACTGTGCACAACCCGGGCACCAAGACCGAAAGTGTCAGTGCCACATGCTAACCCGAACGCGGCCCACCCGGGGGGTGACGGCGGGCATCGCGATCAGGCATGCTGGTTTGGCCATGCACCCTCGAGCCACCGCCAGCCGAAGAATTCCGCCCCTTGCCGTCCTCGGCACCGCGGGAGCCCTCACCGGCGCGCTCGCCTACATTGGCCTACGCGACCCACACGCGTCCGGCTTCGGCTTTCCCGCCTGCCCCTTCCGTCTGCTGACCGGCTGGAACTGCCCGGGTTGCGGCGGGCTACGGATGACCCACGACGTGCTGCACGGCGATTTCGCCGCGGCGGTCGTCGACAACGCCTTCATGCTCGTTGGGCTCCCGTTGCTGGCGCTATGGCTGGTTCTGCGCCGGCGCAGCGGCCGCAAACTGATGCCCACGCCAGCCGTGGCCGTGGTGATCGTGGCCTGCCTGACGTGGACGATCGTCCGCAACGTCCCGGGATTCCCGCTGGTCCCGACGTTTATCGGCGGGTAGCTTTGCAGCTCCGCTGATACACTCACGGCTCGGGCCGCTGCAGTCCCTGCCACATGTTTCCGGACTGCGGAGGTGCTGCGAGTGTTGTTCTCGGCGTTGCCAAGAGCCCAGGGTTTGTACGACCCAGAGAACGAGGCGGATTCCTGTGGCGTAGCCATGGTCACCGACATCAAGGGACGGCGGTCGCACTCGATCGTCGCCGACGGATTGACCGCCTTGGAGCATCTCGAACACCGCGGCGCGGCCGGTGCCGAACCGAACAGCGGAGACGGCGCGGGAATCCTCCTGCAACTGCCCCTCGAGCTCTTCGCCGACGTCGTCGACTTCGACCTTCCTGCGCCAACGCCGCAGGGCGACAACACGTTTGCCACCGGGATCTGCTTTCTTCCGCAGGATCCCGTGGCCCGTGACGCCGAACGGCTCCGCATCGAGTCGATCGTCGGCGAGGAGGGCCTGGAAGTCCTTGGCTGGCGCACGGTTCCGGTCGATCCCGACGGCGCCGACATCGGCGTGACGGCCCTTGGTTGCATGCCGTTCATGGCGCAGTTGTTCCTCGCCGCGCCGGAACACAACGGCAGCAGGCCCGGTGGAGTCGACCTCGACCGCCGCGTGTATCCGGTCCGCAAACTCGCCGAACAGGGTGAGGTGTACTTCGCCTCGCTCTCCAGCCGGACCATCGCCTACAAGGGCATGCTCACGACGATGCAACTGCCGCAGTTCTTTTCGGATCTGCGCGACGAGCGCTGCACGAGCGCCATCGCCATCGTGCACAGCCGATTCTCGACGAACACCTTCCCGTCGTGGCCGCTCGCACACCCCTTCCGGTTCGTCGCCCACAACGGCGAGATCAACACCGTCCGCGGAAACCGCAACCGCATGCACGCCCGCGAGGCGATGCTGGCCAGTACCCAGATCCCCGGCGACCTCGCCCGTCTGTCCCCGATCTGTACGGCCGAGGCATCCGATTCGGCGTCGTTCGACCAGGTCCTCGAGCTGCTGCACCTCGGCGGCCGCAGCCTCCCGCACGCCGTCCTGATGATGATCCCCGAGGCGTGGGAGAACAACCTCGACATGGACCCCGCTCGCCGGGCGTTCTGGCAGTTCCACGCCTCCCTCATGGAACCGTGGGACGGCCCGGCCTGCGTGACCTTCACCGACGGCACCGTCGTCGGTGCGGTGTTGGACCGCAACGGTTTACGCCCCGGCCGGTGGTGGCGCACCCTCGACGACCGCATCATCCTCGCCAGCGAGAGCGGCGTGCTGGACGTGCCTTCGTCCCAGATCGTGGCGCGGGGACGGTTGGAGCCCGGCAAGATGTTCCTGATCGACACCGCCGCCGGTCGCATCGTCTCCGACGACGAGATCAAGCAGGGGCTGTCCGCCGAAGAGCCCTACGACGAGTGGCTGCATTCGGGTCTGCTGGATCTCTCGACGCTGCCGGAACGGGTTCGAGTACAGCCCAATCACGATTCGGTGGTCCGGCGCCAGATCTCCTTCGGCTACACCGAGGAGGAGCTGCGGATCATGCTGGCGCCGATGGCAGCCGCGGGGGCAGAACCGTTGGGCTCCATGGGAACCGACACCCCGGCAGCCGTGCTGTCGCAGCGCTCCCGCTTGCTCTACGACTACTTCGTCGAGCTCTTCGCCCAGGTGACCAACCCGCCGCTGGACGCCATCCGAGAGGAGATCGTCACCTCGATGTCGCGGGTGATGGGCCCCGAGCACAACCTTCTCGAGCCGACGGCGGCGTCCTGTCGTCAGATCGGGCTCAAGTGGCCGGTCCTCGACAACGACGAACTCAACAAGATCGTCCACATCAACGCCGACGGGGAACAGCCAGGACTGAAGACGAAGGTCCTTCGCGCGCTCTACGACGTCGAGCGTGGCGGTGAGGGTCTGGCCGAGGCCCTCGAAGACCTGCGCCGGAAGGCCTGCGAGGCGATCGCGCGGGGCTATCGGACCCTGGTCATCTCCGACCGGGACTCCGACCACACCAAGGCGCCGATTCCGTCGCTGCTGGCGGTGTCTGCGGTGCACCATCACTTGGTCCGCACCAAGGAGCGCACGAACGTCGCCCTCGTGGTCGAGAGCGGCGACGCCCGCGAGGTCCACCACATCGCCATGCTGATCGGCTTCGGTGCCGCCGCGGTGAACCCATACCTGGCCTTCGAATCCATCGAGGACCTGATCCGCGAGGGCGAGCTCACCGGTGTCGAACCGACGACTGCGGTGCGCAACTACCTCAAGGCGCTCGGCAAGGGCGTGATGAAGGTGATGAGCAAGATGGGCATCTCCACCGTCGCGTCCTACACGGGGGCGCAGGCGTTCGAGGCCATCGGGCTGAACCGCGACGTGGTCGACGAGTACCTCACCGGCACCCCGAGTCAGCTCGGCGGCGTCGGACTCGACGTCCTCGCCGAAGAGGTGAAGCTGCGCCACCGCAGGGCCTATCCCGAGAACCCCACCGAGCGCGTCCATCGTCGGCTCGAGGTGGGCGGGGAGTACGCGTTCCGGCGGGAGGGCGAACTCCACCTGTTCACCCCGGAAGTCGTCTTTCTGCTTCAGCATTCGACGCGGACGGGCAAGCACGAGGTCTTCCGACAGTACTCCGACGACGTCGACCGGCTGGGGCGCGAGGGTGGCGCGCTGCGCGGCCTGTTCGAGTTCAAGTCCGGGCTTCGGGAGCCGGTCCCGCTCGACGAGGTGGAGTCGGTCGACTCGATCGTCACCCGCTTCAACACCGGTGCGATGAGTTACGGCTCGATCTCCGCCGAGGCCCACGAGACGATGGCCATCGCCATGAACGCCCTGGGCGGTCGGTCGAACAGCGGCGAGGGCGGCGAGGATCAGGACCGGCTCTACGATCCTCGTCGGCGCAGCGCGGTCAAGCAGGTCGCCTCCGGCCGCTTCGGTGTGACGAGCGACTACCTGGTCAACGCCACCGACATCCAGATCAAGATGGCCCAGGGCGCCAAACCCGGTGAGGGCGGCCAGCTTCCGGGCTACAAGGTGTATCCGAACATCGCCAAGACCCGGCACTCGACCCCCGGAGTCGGGCTGATCTCGCCGCCGCCGCATCACGACATCTATTCGATCGAGGACCTGGCCCAGCTCATCCACGACCTGAAGAACGCGAATTCCGAAGCGCGCATTCACGTCAAGCTGGTCAGCTCGGTCGGCGTGGGCACCGTGGCCGCGGGGGTGTCGAAGGCGCACGCCGACGTCGTGCTGATCTCCGGGTACGACGGCGGCACCGGTGCCGCCCCACTGACGTCCCTCAAGCACGCGGGTGCGCCCTGGGAGATCGGCCTTGCCGACACGCAGCAGACGCTCGTCCTGAACGGGCTGAGAGATCGCATCACGGTGCAGTGCGACGGTGGGATGCGCACGGCGCGCGACGTCATGGTGGCCATGTTGCTCGGTGCCGAGGAATACGGCTTCGCGACCGCACCTCTGGTGGTGGCAGGCTGCATCATGATGCGCGTCTGCCATCTCGACACCTGTCCCGTCGGGGTGGCCACCCAAAACCCCGAGCTGCGGGCCCGGTTCAACGGCAAGCCCGAGTTCGTGGAGAACTTCTTCAGGTTCGTCGCCGAGGACATCCGCCGGTACCTCGCAGAACTGGGCTTCCGAAGCGTCGACGAGGCCGTCGGGCGGGCCGAGACATTGGACACCGCACCGGGTATCGCGCACTGGAAGAGTCAGGGCTTGGACCTGACGCCGATCTTCGCGGTGCCGACCGACGCGCACGGAGCCACGCTGACGCAGCGGCGAAGGCTCCGCGACCAGGACCACGCTCTGGAGCATGCGCTCGACCAGACGCTCGTCGCGCTCGCCGAGGGCGCGCTCGAAGACGCGCATCCAGTGCGCCTCGAGATCCCGGTGCGCAACGTCAACCGCACGGTCGGCACGCTGCTCGGCTCCGAGGTGACCCGCCGCTACGGGGCGCAGGGCCTGCCCGACGACACCATTCACATCACGCTGACCGGCTCGGCGGGCCAGTCGATCGGGGCGTTCCTGCCGCCCGGGATCACGCTGGACTTGATTGGTGACGCCAACGACTACGTGGGCAAGGGACTTTCGGGCGGCCGCGTCGTCGTCCGACCCGACGACGACGTGCTGTTCCTGCCCGAGGACAACGTGATCGCGGGCAACACCCTGCTCTTCGGTGCCACCTCGGGTGAGGTGTTCCTCCGCGGTCGGGTCGGTGAACGCTTCTGCGCGAGGAACTCCGGCGCGCTGGCCGTGGTGGAGGGCGTCGGCGACCACGCGTGTGAGTACATGACGGGAGGGCGGGTCGTGGTGCTGGGGCCGACGGGCCGCAACATGGCCGCCGGCATGTCGGGTGGCATCGCCTACGTGCTGGGCCTGGAGCCGCCGAAGGTCAACCCGGACATGGTGGTGCTGCAACGCCTCGAGCCCGAGGACCTGGCCTGGCTGCACGACGTCGTCGCACGCCACGAGGGCTTCACCGGCAGCACGGTGGCGCGTTCACTGTTGTCCGACTGGCCAAGGCGCAGTGCTCAATTCACCAAGATCATGCCCACCGACTACGAGAAGGTGCTGCACGCCACCCGAATGGCCAAGGCGGAGGGCCGGGACGTGGACACCGCGATCATGGAGGCAACGCGTGGCTGATCCCACCGGGTTCCTGAAGGTGCCCAAGATCGAGGCGGCCAAACGCCCGGTCGACGAGCGGATCGGGGACTGGCACGAGGTGTACGAACGCCAGGATCCGCACGAGCGCGCCGGCGAGGTCTCGCAGCAGGCCCGGCGTTGCATGGACTGCGGAATTCCGTTCTGCCACTCCGGCTCTGCCGGCTGTCCGCTGGGCAACCTGATTCCGGAGTGGAACGACCTGGTGCGGCGCGGACGGTGGGACGCGGCCAGCGACCGCCTCCACGCGACCAACAACTTCCCGGAGTTCACCGGCCGACTGTGTCCGGCGCCATGCGAGTCGGCGTGCGTGCTGTCGATCGCCGAGGACCAGACCGGCGGCGCGGTGACGATCAAGCGCATCGAGCAGTCGATCGTGGACCAGGCGTGGATGGACGGCACCGTCGAGCCGCAGCCCGCGGCCATCTCGACGGGCAAGGGTGTTGCGGTCGTCGGCTCGGGTCCGGCGGGACTGGCTGCGGCCCAACAACTCACGCGTGCGGGCCACAACGTCACGGTGTACGAACGTGACGACCGGATCGGAGGCCTGCTGCGCTACGGCATCCCGGAGTACAAGTTGGAGAAGTCGGGGCTCGACCAGAGATTGGCGCAAATGCGCGCCGAGGGAACGCGGTTCGTCACCGACTGCGAGGTCGGCGTCGACCTCTCGGTGGAACGCCTACGGCGCCAACACGACGCCGTGGTGCTGGCGGTGGGCGCGCTGCGGTCGCGGGACAACCAGGTCGAGGGTCGCGAGCTCGACGGCGTCCACCTCGCCATGGAGCACCTGGTGCCGGCAAACCGGGAATGCGAGGGTGACGGCCCGTCGCCCATCACCGCCGCCGGCAAGCACGTCGTGATCATCGGCGGGGGAGACACGGGCGCGGACTGCCTCGGCACGGCCCACCGGCAGGGTGCGGCGTCGGTCACCCAGTTGGACTACAACGCGGAGCCGCCTGGGCAACGCGACGACACGCGCTCGCCGTGGCCGACGTGGCCGTTGGTGCTGCGGACGTCCCCCGCGCACGCCGAGGGCGGCGCACGCCGCTACGAGGTCGCCGTCCAGCGATTCGTCGGCGACGAGGAGGGCCGGCTGAAGGCGATGGTGATCGCCGAGGTCAAGGTCGAGCGCGACGCGGACGGCCGACGAAGGATCACCCCCGTGGGCGCCGAGATCGAGCTGCCGTGCGAGCTCGCCCTGCTGGCGATCGGGTTCGAGGGCGTGGAACACATGGCGCTGCTCGACGAGCTCGAACTCGAGCTCAACGGCCGCGGTGCGCTGTCGTGCGGATCGGACTGGCAGACCGACGCCCCGGGGGTCTTCGTGTGCGGCGACGCCCACCGCGGTGCGTCGCTGATTGTCTGGGCGATCGCGGAGGGACGCAGCGCGGCGCACGCCGTGGACGCCTTTCTGATGGGCGAGTCGGATCTTCCGGCCCCGGTCAGGCCGGGTGCGCTCCCGCTGGCCGCCGTCTGAATCGTCTTCTGAATCGATCACGACTATATTGAGTCAACGTGACTAGACGCGGAAAGATCGTCTGTACGTTGGGCCCGGCCTCTTCCTCGGAAGAGCAGATCACGGCGCTCGTCGAGGTGGGCATGGACGTCGCGCGGCTGAATTTCAGCCACGGCGACCATGCCGACCACGAAATCGCCTACAAACGGGTTCGCACGGCCTCCGACTCGACGGGGCGGGCGGTCGGCATCATGGCCGACCTGCAGGGACCGAAGATACGGCTCGGCCGGTTCGCCGACGGACCCACGGTCTGGGTGGCCGGGGAGACGGTGCGGATCACCGTCGACGACGTCGAGGGAACCCACGACCGGGTGTCGACGACCTACAAGGAGCTGGCCAAGGACGCGGTGGCCGGTGATCGGCTGTTGGTCGACGACGGCAACATCGGCCTGACCGTCAGCCACATCGACGGCAACGACGTCGTCTGCATCGTCACCGAGGGTGGCAAGGTCAGCAACAACAAGGGTCTGTCTCTGCCCGGGATGAACGTGTCGGTCCCGGCGATGTCGGAGAAGGACGTGGAGGACCTCAGGTTCGCCATGGCCCTGGGCGTCGACCTGGTCGCGCTGTCGTTCGTACGCTCGCCGGCCGACATCGAGTTGGTCCACGAGATCATGGACGACATGGGCCGGCGCGTGCCGGTCATCGCCAAGTTGGAGAAGCCGGAGGCGATCGAGAACCTCGAGGCCATCGTCCTGGCATTCGACGCGATCATGGTCGCCCGCGGTGACCTCGGCGTCGAGCTCCCGCTGGAGGAAGTGCCCCTGGTGCAGAAGCGCGTCATCCAGATGGCCAGGGAGAACGCCAAGCCCGTCATTGTCGCCACCCAGATGCTCGAGTCGATGATCGAGAACTCCCGGCCCACGCGCGCCGAGGCGTCCGACGTGGCGAACGCCGTGCTGGACGGTACCGACGCGGTGATGCTCTCCGGCGAGACGTCGGTGGGCAAGTATCCGCTGGAGGCCGTCAAGACGATGGCGCGCATCATCACCGCGGTCGAGGAGAACTCGACCGCCGCGCCGCCGCTGCACCACGTGCCACGCACCAAGCGCGGCGTCATCTCCTATGCCGCCCGCGACATCGGCGAGCGACTGGACGCGAAGGCGCTCGTCGCGTTCACCCAGTCCGGCGACACCCTCAAGCGGCTCGCCAGGTTGCACACGCCGCTGCCGCTGCTGGCCTTCACGCCGCTTCCCGAGGTGCGCAGTCAGCTGGCCCTCACCTGGGGCACCGAGACGTTCATCGTCCCGCACATTCAGACCACCGACGGCATGATCCGCCAGGTCGACGAGTCGCTGCTGACGCTCGGCCGGTACAAGCGGGGCGACCTCGTCATCATCGTGGCTGGTGCTCCTCCCGGCACAGTAGGCTCGACCAACATGATTCACGTCCACCGCATCGGTGAGGACGACCACTAGGGAGCAATGAGCACGTCCGACCTGGAAGAGCTACTGGCGGTACTGGAGCTTCGACGGGTGGACGAGGACCTGTTCACCGGTTCGCACCCGAGCAAGAACCCGATCCGGACCTTCGGCGGACAAATGATGGCGCAGGCCTTCGTCGCCGCCAGCCGGACGGTCAAGCCCGGGCTGCCGCCGAGCACGTTGTCGGTGCACTTCATCGCCGGCGGAGATCCTGAGCGGGACTTGGAGTTTCACGTGGTCCGGCTTCGCGACGAACGTCGCTTCGCCAACCGGCGGGTCGACGTGCGGCAGGGCGACGTACTGCTGGCGTCGGCGTTGGTGTCGCACATGGCCGGTGGCCGGGGAAGTCTCGAGCACGGCGTCGAGGTGCCGGTGGTCGCCGACCCGCTGTCGGTGCCCAGCATCGAAGACCTGCTCGTCGGCTACGAGGAGACGGTGCCGCTCTTCGTGGCCGCGCTCAAGCCGATCGAATGGCGCTACACCAACGATCCGGCGTGGGTGATGCGGACCAAGGGGGAGCGGCTTCCGCACAACAGGGTGTGGCTGACGGCCAAGGGCGCGATGCCCGACGACCCGGTGATCCACGCCGCCGCGCTGGTCTACTCGTCGGACACCACGGTGCTGGACTCGATCATCACCACCCATGGCTTGTCGTGGGGTTTCGATCGCATCTTCGCCGTCACGATGAACCACTCGGTGTGGTTTCACCGTCCCGTGCGCTTCGACGAGTGGGTGCTGTACTCGACGACGTCGCCGGTGGCGGCCGAGTCCCGCGGGCTCGGCAACGGCCACTTCTTCGACCGCGACGGCAACGTGCTGGCCACCGTGGTTCAGGAGGGGATCGTCAAGTACTTCCCCGGGTCGGCTGCGGACTGATCCCGAACTTGGCCTGAAGTCCGTTGAACCACGTGTCCGTACAGGCCTGCGTCGCCGCCTGATCCTGGCCGGCCTTCATCGCACAGTCCAGGTAGTCGGCGCCGCCGGAGTCGCGCCACGCGAACACCCAGATGACGGCGAACGCGACCGATGCGACGACGGCCACCGTCCCGAGCGCCATTCCGGCGACCGCCACGGGACCGTTGTCGGCCTCACGGCGCGTGGCGCGTCCCCGGCCGACCCAGCCCAGGACGAGCGCCACCACGCCGCACGCGAGGCCGCCGACGACCGACCAACACAGCGCGACGCCGGCGAGCGCGACGGCGAGCGCCGCGGTGCCCGTTCCGTTTCTGGGGCCCGTCATGTCTGCCGAGGGTAGAGCACCGGGCACGCCACCCCGTGGGGCAGGTGATGCGTGGCGACGACGACGGTGCGGGTCGAGGCGAACAGCCCGTCGGGCGCCAGGACGTCGCGCAGGAGCCGGTCGGCGTCGGCGGCGTCGAGGTGTTCGGTCGGTTCGTCGAGCAGGACGACGGGCAGATCGCAGATCAACGCGCGGGCGAGCAGCAGTCGGCGCCGCTGCCCGGCGGAGACCGCCGCGGCACCCCCGGTGAGGATCGTGGCCAACCCGTCGGGCAGGTGGTCCAGCCAGTCCCGGAGGCCGACGGCAGACAGGGCGGCGCGCAGGTCGTCGTCGGTGGCGTCGCCACGGGCGACGAGGAGGTTGTCCCGCACGGTGGTGTCGAACAGGTGCGCGTCCTCGGGAAAGAACCCCGCCGTCAGGGGGTGTTCGTGCTCGGCGGCGATCGCCATCAGGGTCGTCGTCTTGCCGCTGCCGCTGTCACCGACGACGGCGACGCGGTCGCCGGCGCGAAGGTCGGGCGTGTGGACGGCGGGTCGGCGTCGGGCCGTCGGGTCGGGTGCGGTGAGGTCGAGCAGCCGTGCGGCGGCGATGCGGGCTCGGGTGAGCTGGATGGCGGCCCCGGGCAGTGCGGTGGTGGCCTCGAACGCCGAGAGCGGCAGCAGGACGAGGATGGCCAGCGTGGTCGGTGCCACCTGGGAGGCGAGGGTGATCGCCACGAGGACGGCCCCGAGCACGCTGACCGCTGTCGCCGCGGTGGGGGCGGCCGCACCGAACGCCGCGGGCAACGCCGCGCGGTCGGCGGCGGCTCCCCATTCCCGTTGTCGGCGTGCGGAGTCGGCGAGGACCTCGTCGAGACGGCCGGCTACCCGCAGTTCGGGCGCGTGCTGGAGAGCCAGCATCGTAGCCGCGTCCCGTCCCGAATGATGCTGCACGGCAACGTTTTCCGCGGCATTCGCAGCGCGAGCGGACAGCCATGGGGCGACGACGCCGGCCACCAGCAGGCACACCAGGAGCACGGCGGCGACGATGGGTGAGATCAGCGCGACGGCGACGACGGAGGCCGCCGACAGGATGGTGGCCACGGCGATCGGGAGCACGGCGCGCACCAGGACGTCGGACAGTTCGTCGACGGAGTCGCCGACGCGGGAGGCGATGTCGCCCTCGGGAAGTCGCATCACGGTCTCGGCCGGCCCGTGGGCCAGGGCGCGATACAGACCGGCGCGCGCGGTGCCGGCCGCTCGCAGCGCCGTGTCGTGCGACGCCAGTCGTTCGCAGTAGCCGAGCACGCCGCGGGAGATGCCGAGGGCGCGGACGGCGACGACCGCGACGGACAGGTCCAGGATCGGCGGCATCTGCCAGGCCCTGGCGATCAGCCAGGCCGAGACGCCCGCCAGTGCCAGTGCGCTGCCCAACGCCAGCACGCCGAACGTCACGGCCAGCGCCAGGCGCGGGAGCCGGGGACGCAGCAGCGCGAGACCCGAGAGCAGCGGGTCACGCGGCGACATGGGTTTCGCCTCCCACGGTGACGACGCGGTCTCCGATGGCGCGCACCGCGTCACGGTGGCCGACCACCAGCACTGCGGCACCCTCGCTCGCGATGTCGCGGATGGCTTGGAGGACCAACCGTTCGCGCTCACCGTCGAGATGGGCCGTCGGTTCGTCGAGCAGCAGGATCGGCTTGCGTGCGCCGAACGCCCGGGCCAGCCCGAGCCGCTGACGTTGACCGAGGGACAACCCGGTGCCGTCGCGACCGATGACGGTGGCAAGGCCGTGCGGCAGCGCCGCGACGACCTCGTCGAAACCGGCTCGGCGGCACGCGTCGTCGACGTCGACGAGGGGTCCGAAGAGGTCGAGGTTCTCGCCGACGGTGCCGGGGATCAGCGCGGGCCGTTGCGGCAGCCAGGCGACGAGGTTCCACCACTGCCGGGGGTCGAGTTCGGTGACGTCGTCCTCGCCGACCAGGACGCGACCACTCGTCGGCGCGACGAGGCCGAGGACGGCGTGCAGCGCGGTGGACTTGCCAGCCCCGTTCGGTCCGGTCAGCACCGTGACCGCGCCGGGCTCGACGTCGGCCGACAACCGGTGCGGCGCATCACCGTTCCTGGCGGAGACGCTCAGGTCCCGAATGCTGATCGAGGTGCTCGACGGCGTCAGTGTCCCGGGCGGGTGCGTCGACGACGTGCCGTCGAGCAGCGCGGCCGCCTTCTCCTTGGCCGTCCGCCCGTCCTGTGCGGCGTGGAACTCCGCGCCGACCCGACGCAACGGCCAGAAGACCTCCGGGGCGAGCAGCAGCACCGTCAGGCCGGCGGCCAACTCGATTTCGCCGTACACCAGCCGCAACCCGACGCTGACGGCGACCAGCGCCACGCCGAGGGTGGCGAGCAGTTCGAGCACCAGCGACGACAGGAAGGTGATCCGCAGCGTCGCCATGGTCGAACGACGGTGCGCCTCGGCGAGTTCGGCGATGCGGCGCTCCGGGCCGTCGGCGCGGCCGAGCGCCCGCAGGGTGGGGATGCCGGTGATGAGGTCCAGCAGTCGGGACTGCAGGGTGGTCATCGCCGTCAGGGCCGCTGCGGAGCGTTCGGCGGTGACGAGGCCGATGAGCACCATGAACAGCGGCACCAGGGGGAGCGCGACGAGGACGACGACGGCGGCCTGCAGGTCGTAGTAAGCCATCGTGACCACCGCGGCGGGGGTGAGGACGGCGGCCTGCACCACCGCGGGCAGGTACCGGGTGTAGTACGGGCGCAAGGCGTCCAGGCCCCGGGTGCTCAGGGCCGCCGCGTCGTCGTGCCGGGCGGCCAGGTCGCGCGGCGGCAGGGCGGTGACGCCGTCGAGGAGTTGGCCGCTGAGGTCGGCGATCGCCGCGGTGGCGCCCCGCTGACTGACCCGAGCCAGGGCCCACTGGGCGAGCACCCGAATCGTCCACAGCGCCAACAGGGTCCACAGCGGACCCGACCAGTGGCTCGGGGTGCGGGAGTTCGGGTCGGTGATCAGACCCGCCAGCAGGTGCGCCAGGACCACCGCACCGGCGATGGCCGAACCGGTGACGACCACTCCGCAGCTCGTCGTCGCCACGAGGTGGCGACGCATCATTTCGGGCTCAGGCCTATCGGCGCCGGAATTCGGTCGGCGGAGATGCGTTGGCGGAACACCCAGTAGGTCCAGGCCTGGTAGCCGATCACCAGCGGGGCGAAGATCAGGGCCGCCCACGACATGACGGTGAGGGTGTACGGGGAGGACGAGGCGTTGTGGACGTCGAGGCTCCACGCCGGATTCAGCGTCGAGGGCACCAGGTTCGGGTACAGCGAGCCGAACAGCAAGGCGACCACCGCGACGACGACGGTTGCCGTGCAGGCGAAGGCCCAGCCGTCACCGCCACGGCTCCACACCAGCATGACGGCCGTGATCTGCGCGACGACGGCGACACCGAGCACCAGCCACGTCCAGTCCTTGCCGTGGGCCAGCTGAGTCCACGTTCCGAACACCCCGACGACGAGGGTGACGGGCACCGCCAGCCGGGCCGCGAACAGCACCGCGTCGTCGCGGACCGCACCCGACGTCTTCAGCGAGACGAAGACGGCACCGTGAAACGCGAACAACCCAGCCGTGGCGAGCCCGCCAAGCAACACGTACGGGTTGAGCAGATCTCCGATGGAGAGCTCGATTTGCTTGTCTGCGTTGACCGGAAGTCCGTGCACCAGCGCGGCGAACGTGACACCCCACAGCACGGCGGGCACCCAGGAGCCGACGGCGATCGCGACGTCGGCCCAGGTGCGCCACTTGGGATCGTCGACCTTGCCGCGCCATTCGATGGCGCAAATGCGGACGATCATCGACACCAGGATGGCCAGCAACGGCAGGTAGAGGCCCGAGAACACGGTGGCGTACATTTCCGGGAACGCCGCGAACATGGCGCCACCGGCGGTGATCAGCCAGACCTCGTTGCCGTCCCAGACCGGTCCAATGGTGTTGAGCACCGTGCGCTTGTGCAGTTCACCGTTGCCGGCCGGCGCGTTCCGTGCGAAGAACTCCATCAGCATCCCGACGCCGAAGTCGAAGCCCTCGAGCAGAAGGAAGCCGACGAACAGCGCCGCCAGTGCCACGAACCAAAAGTCCTGCAGTCCCATGTCGATCTCCTCGGTACGCGAACGACTCAGTACGCGAACGACAACGGTGCGACGTCGGCGTCCCCGGGCGGCGTGGGCGGCGCCGGTTCGGCGTCGTGCTCCAGCGGGCCCTCGACGACGTAGCGTCGGATCAGCCAGAACCAGATGCAGGCAAGCCCGGCGTAGAGCAGCGTGAACACCGTCAGCGACGTCAGCACCATGGCCGCGGAGTGGTTCGAGACACCCTCGCCGACCACCAGCCGAATCATCTGGTCACCGGTCGGGTTGGGCACCACCACCCAAGGCTGCCTGCCCATTTCGGTGAAGACCCAGCCCGCGCTGTTGGCCAGGAACGGTGTCGGCAGCGTCAGGAGCGCGAAGGTGGCGAACCACCGCTGGTGGGGGAGGCGCCCGCGCCGGGTCGACCACAGCGCGACCATGGCGAAGAGCACCGGCACGGCCAGCAAGCCGATCATCGCCCGGAACGACCAGTAGGTGACGAACAGGTTGGGCCGGTAGTCACCGGGACCGTAGGTCGCCTCGTACCTCGTCTGCAGATCCTTGACGCCCTCCAACGTGACCCCGTCGAACCGGCCTTCGGCGAGGAAGGGCAGGACGTAGGGCACCTCGATGACGTGGTCGACGGCGTCGCAGTTGTTGTGGGTGCCGACGGTCAGGATGGAGAAGTCGGGGTCGGTCTCGGTGTGGCACAAGGATTCCGCCGAGGCCATCTTCATGGGCTGCTGCTGGAACATCAGCTTGCCCTGCGCGTCGCCGGTGAGGAACAGCCCGCCTGCCGCGGCGAGGGTCACCAGGCAGCCCAGGATGGTGGCGGGCCGGTACATCGTGCGCGCCTCGTCGGTGTCCCGGGCCCGCACCAGCCACCACGAGCAGACACCCGCGACGAACGTGCCCGCGGTCAGGAAGGCGCCGAAGACGGCGTGCGAAAAGGCCGCCGTGGCAGTGTTGTTGGTGAACAACGCGACGATGCTCGTCAGTTCGGCGCGACCGGTCTCCGGGTTGAAGCGCGCGCCGACGGGGTGCTGCATCCACGAATTGGCGGCGATGATGAAGAACGCCGACGCGTTGACCGCCAGCGCGACGATCCAGATGCAGGCTAGGTGCACCAGCCGCGGCAACCGGGTCCAGCCGAAGATCCACAGCCCGATGAAGGTCGACTCGAAGAAGAAGGCGACCAGCCCCTCCATCGCCAGGGGAGCACCGAACACGTCGCCGACGAACCGGGAGTACTCGCTCCAGTTCATGCCGAACTGGAATTCCTGCACGATGCCGGTGGCGACGCCGAGGGCGAAGTTGATCAGGAACAACTTGCCGAAGAACTTGGTCAGCCGGTACCAGGAGGGGTTTCCGGTGACGACCCACACCGTCTGCATGACGGCTATCAGAGGGGCCAGGCCGATGGTCAGCGGCACGAAGATGAAGTGGTAGACCGTCGTGATCCCGAACTGCCAACGTGAGACGTCGAGCGCGTCCATGTGCACCATCTCCCGGCTGCCGGTAGTACCTACGACAAAGTGTAGTAGATAACCTTCCCCCAGCCCAGGGCGTTTTTAGTGAGCTGGCTGACCCTGTCCCGAATGCTGATTCGTCGCGCGGCGGATGGCGACGGCGGCGGCGACCTCCATGACGCCGATGACGATCAGCCAGACACCCACCACGAGCGCCAGCGTGCCGATCGAGTCGAAGGGCGAGGCGAGGACGACTACGCCGGCAACCAAGCTGATCACGCCGACGAAGACGTTCCAGCCGCGGCCCGGCAGGGTGGGATCGCTGATCGCGGACACCGCCGTGGCAACGCCACGGAAGATGAAGCCGACCCCGATCCAGATGGCGAGCAACAACACTGCGTCGTAGAGATGGCGGAAGGCCATGATCGCGAGGATGAGCGACGCTGCGCCACTGATGAACAGCAGCACCCGTCCACCGGCGGACACGTGCAGGCTGAAGGCGAAGAACACCTGCTGAATTCCGGTCAACAGCAGACCGGCGCCAAAGAAGATGGCGGCCACGGTGATCGAGATGCCGGGCCACGCGACGATGGCGACGCCGATGGCGATGGCCAGCAGGCCGGACACGACGGCCGACTTCCACAGATGAGGCAACAGACTTGGGACGGAGGGCGTGGTCACGAAGGGCAGTGTCGCACGGCAGCCCACGTGGACGGCCCAATTCACCCCGTTGCCGTTTCGCACAGCGCGGATCGTCGACCGGCGTTAAGTTTCACCTACTACAGCGCGTACATCCCGCTAGTGTTCCTGAGGTCGTCGCCCCCGAGGAATGAAGGCGACCCGATGCAGAGAGAAGAGACAACGTGGTAGCTGGAATCAAGGACCGTCGAGCGAGCTCGCGCTGGTGGCGCGGCGCTGCGGTCATCGCCGTGTCGGGAGCGCTCGTGCTGTCGGGCTGTACCAAGAACAACGACTCCGCAGAACCGGCCAAGGAGACCACGGCGGCCAAGGCCGCCAAGGTCGACGACATCGCCAACACCGTGCCCGAGGACATCAAGTCCTCCGGCAAGCTGGTCGTCGGCGTCAACGTTCCTTACACCCCCAACGAGTTCAAGGATTCGAGCGGCAAGATCGTCGGCTTCGACGTCGACCTGATGAACGCGATCGCATCCACCCTCGGCTTGACCGCCGAGTACCGCGAGGCCGACTTCTCCAAGATCATCCCGTCCATCCAGGGCGGCACCTTCAACGTCGGCATGTCGTCGTTCACCGACACGAAGGAACGCGAGCAGACCGTCGACTTCGTCACCTACTTCTCGGCCGGCTCGCTGTGGGCCAAGCCCAAGGGCTCCGACATAGACCCGAGCAACGCGTGCGGCAAGAAGGTCGCGGTGCAGGCCACGACCACCCAGGAAGTCGACGAACTGCCCGCCAAGAGCAAGGCGTGCACCGACGCCGGCAAGCCGGCGATCGACATCGTGAAGTTCGACGGCCAGGACCAGGCCACCAACGCCGTCGTCCTCGGCCAGGCCGACGCCATGTCGGCGGACTCCCCGGTGACGCTCTACGCCATCAAGCAGAGCGCGGGCAAGCTCGAGCAGGCAGGCGAGACCTTCGACGCCGCGCCCTACGGCTGGCCCGTGGCGAAGGGGTCTCCGCTGGCCGCCTCGCTGCAGAAGGCACTCGAGCACCTGATCGAGTCCGGTGACTACAAGACGATCGCCGCGAACTGGGGTGTCGAGGCTGGCATGATCGACAAGCCAGTCATCAACGGCGCGACCAGCTGACAGCCGGAATTCACTGATGAGCGTCGACGTTCGCACGCCACCCGACAGTCCAGCCGTCATCGATGCCGTCCCTCTGCGGCACCCCTGGCGGTGGGTGGCGGCGATCGTCATCGTCGTCTTGGTTGCGCTGTTCCTCTACGGCGCGGCCACCAACGACGCATACGGCTGGGGCACCTTCGGCAAGTACATCCTCGACGAGCGCATCGTCTCCGGCGTGGTGGTCACCCTCGAGCTGACCGTACTGTCGATGATCCTCGCGATCCTGCTCGCGGTGCTTCTCGCCGTCATGCGGCTGTCGCCGAATCCGGTGTTCCGCTCGGTGTCGTGGGTGTACCTGTGGATCTTTCGCGGCACCCCGGTGTACGTGCAGCTGGTGTTCTGGGGCCTGTTCCCGACGATCTACAAGAACATTCAGCTGGGCATCCCGTTCGGGCCGACGTTCTTCACCCTCAACATCCAGGACCTGTCGCTGTACTTCCTGCTGGCAGTGATCGGCCTGGGGCTCAACGAGGCCGCCTATCTCGCCGAGATCATCCGGGCCGGCATCTCGTCGGTCCCCGAGGGTCAGTCCGAGGCCTCCACCGCGCTGGGCATGTCGTGGCTGATGACCATGCGACGCACCGTGCTACCGCAGGCGATGCGGGTGATCATCCCGCCGACCGGCAACGAGTTCATCGGCCAGCTGAAGACCACGTCGCTGGTGGCCGCGGTGCCGTTCACGTTCGACCTGTTCGGGCGTCAGCGCGACATCTCGGCGGTACTCTTTCAGCCCATTCCACTTCTGCTCGTCGCGGCGGCATGGTATTTGCTGATCACCAGCATCCTGATGGTGGGCCAGTTCTACCTCGAGCGCTACTTCTCCCGAGGTGCCTCTCGAAAGCTCACCGCCAAACAGCTCGGCGCACTGGCCGAGGCACAGACCCTTGGAGAGGCCGGGCACACATGACCGCACCTGCCGTGGCCGCGCCAATGGTCAAGGCCGAGAACGTCTGCAAGAACTTTGGCGCGCTCAAGGTCCTCAAGGGCGTGACACTCGAAATCGGCCGGGGTCAAGTCCTGGTGCTGGTCGGTCCCTCCGGGTCGGGCAAGTCGACGTTCCTGCGCTGCATCAACCACCTCGAGCAGGTCAACGGCGGCCGGTTGTACGTCGACGGCGAGCTGATCGGCTACCGCGAGAAGGGCGAGAAGCTGCTCGAGATGCCGCCGCGGGAAGCCGCGCGGCAGCGGCGCGACATCGGGATGGTGTTCCAGCACTTCAACCTCTTTCCACACCGCACCGCACTGGCCAACATCATCGAGGCGCCCATCCAGGTCAAGGGCGTCAAGAAGGCCGCGGCCATCGAGCGTGGCAAGGATCTCCTGAGCCAGGTTGGCTTGTCGGACAAGGCAACTGCGTATCCGGCTCAACTGTCGGGCGGTCAGCAACAGCGCGTGGCCATCGCCCGTGCGCTGGCGATGGACCCCAAGCTGATGCTGTTCGACGAGCCCACCTCGGCACTGGATCCCGAGTTGGTGGGCGAGGTGCTCGGCGTCATGAAGAAGCTCGCCAGCGAGGGCATGACGATGGTGGTGGTGACCCACGAGATGGGCTTCGCCCGCGAGGTGGCCGACCAGTTGGTGTTCATGGACGCCGGGGTGATCGTCGAGAGCGGAAAGCCACGTGAGGTTCTCAGCAATCCGCAACACGAACGTACGAAGCTGTTCCTGTCCAAGGTGATGTAGTCGCCGGGCATGCCGGCTGAACCCGATCCCGCGACACCGCTCTGGCGGGCGGCGCAGGTCTTCCGGCTGCTGAGCTGCATCTACGCCCTTGGATTCCAAGTCGCGGTCAACGACGACCTCGAACACCCGGCCATCGGCTGGGCGCTCTTCGCGGTCCTGGTGTCGTGGAGCATTGCCTGCGCAGCGGCCTATCTTCACGGCTACGGCAGGCGGCTGGCGTGGGTGGGCGCCGAGGTCGTGGTCGTCATCGGGCTGATGTTGTCCACGAAGATGGTCGCGTCCGACCAATGGGCGCTCGACAACCAATCATGGCCGACGACGTTGTGGGCGACCAACGCAACGATCTCCGCGGCCATCCTGCTCGGCGCGATCGGAGGCATGGCGACCGCACTGTTGGTGACGGCAGCCAACGCCGTCCTCAAGGGTTACGTCAGCGTCGACGTGGGACGCAACGCCACCGTCGTGATCGAACTCGCGGTTGGCTTGGCGATCGGGATGGCCGCGCACACTGCGCGACGGGCACATTCCGAACTGCAGCGAGCCGCGCGGTTGGCGGCCTCGCTCGAAGAGCGGGAACGCTTGTCGAGGGAGGTTCACGACGGCGCGATTCAGGTGCTGGCGCTGGTCGCCCGGCGCGGGCGTGAGATTGGTGGTCCGACAATCGAACTCGCCGAACTGGCGGGGGAGCAGGAACGAGTGCTGAGACGCTGGGTCAGCGCCGCGGGGACACCGGTTCGCGGCGGTCTCGAGGTCGACCTGGTGACGCTGCTGCGGGACCGCGCCGCCGATCGCGTGTCGGTGAGCCTTCCGCCGGAACCGGTGCTGCTGCCCACCGAGGTGGCGAAGGAGGTCGACGCCGCCGTGGCGAACGCGTTGGACAACGTCGTCGCGCATGCCGGTGCCGACGCGCACGCCTTCGTGCTGTTGGAGGATCTCGACGACTCGATCGTGGTCAGCGTCCGCGACGACGGCCCGGGCATTCCGGCCGGGCGACTGGACGAGGCCGCCGGCGAGGGCCGAGTCGGGGTGTCCAAGTCGATTGTCGGACGGCTGAATTGGCTGGGCGGCACCGCACGGTTGACGACGGGGCCGGGAAGGGGGACCGAGTGGGAACTGACCATTCCACGTTCACGGTGATGGTGGTGGACGACCACCCGATCTGGCGGGACGCCGTCGCTCGCGACCTCGCCGAGGAGGGCTTCGCGGTCGTCGCCACGGCTGACGGGATCGCCTCGGCCCGCCGTCGTGCGGCCGTCGTCACACCCGACGTGGTGGTGATGGACATGCGCCTGTCGGACGGCTGCGGCGCTGCCGCGACGGCCGAGGTGTTGACGGTGTCGCCGTCGTCGCGGGTCCTGGTGCTCTCGGCGTCCGACGAACGCGACGACGTCCTGGAGGCGGTGAAGGCAGGCGCCACGGGGTATCTCGTCAAGAGCGCGTCGAAGGACGAACTCGCCGAGGCAGTCCGGGCCACCGGCGACGGTCGCGCGGTGTTCACGCCGGGATTGGCGGGGCTGGTGCTCGGCGAGTATCGGCGCATCGCACGGTCGCCACGGGGTGACGTCTCCACGCCGAGCCTCACCGAGCGCGAGACCGAAATTCTGCGACACGTCGCAAAGGGGTTGACCGCCAAGCAGATCGCCGAGCGACTGTCCCTGAGCCACCGCACGGTGGAGAACCACGTGCAGGCCACCTTCCGGAAGTTGCAGGTGGCCAACCGCGTCGAGCTGGCGCGGTACGCGATCGAACACGGGCTCGACGAGTAGTACTACTCATCCGGTCGTCGACGGACGGTGCCACGCTGGCACCATGACCGAACCGACTCAGGCCGTCATCTCCAGAATGTCGTCCGACTTCGCCGCCATGGCCGCGTACCTGGCGCGGGCGTCGTCCGACTTGCGACAACTGGAACGCATGGTGGGCGAGCGGCCCGTGACACCCGTCGTCGGGCCGGTACCCGTGCCGCCACCTCCATCGCGTACGCCGCGGCCGGACGGTTGGATCGCCCGCGCACTGGCGGTCGCCGGCGTCGGTGTCACGTTGGTCGGCGTCGCACTGTTGCTCGTCCTCGCCGCCCAGGCCGGGATCCTGAGCCCCGGCTTCCGGGTCGTCGCCGGCGCCGCACTGGCGGCCGGCCTGGTCGCGGTCGCGTGGCGACTCGTCGATCGACCTGGCGGACGCGTCGGCGCAATCGCGTTGGCCGCCACGGGCATTGCCGCCGCCTACGTCGACGTCATCGCCGTCACGGCGATCTACCACTGGGTGTCGGCGCCCGTCGGGCTCGCCGTCGCGGCGGTGACCGCCGCCTCCGGACTGATGCTGGCGCGCCACTGGAACGCCGAACGGCTTGGGCTCCTCGTGCTGTTGCCGCTGCTCGGTCTCGGGCCCGTCGTGGCCGACGGCCTCACCGTGTTCGTCGGCTTCATGCTGACCCTCGGTGCCGTGTCGGTACCCGCACAGCTGGGCAGAGACTGGATCGGCATGCACGCGGCGCGGACGGCGGTGAGCACGCTGCCACTGCTGGTCGCGCTGGCGGTCACGAGCTTCGACTCCGGCCGATCGCCGGTGCTGGCGGTCGCGAGCTCGCTGGCCGCCGTTCTCGCGGTCGGCAGCGCGCTGATTCTGCTGCCGCACACCAGGCGCTCGGCCGCCATGGCGTGGTTGAGCGCGATGGGCACCGCCCCGGTGCTCGCCGTCTCGTTGGTCGTCGACGGCGTCGTGGCGGCGTCGCTGGCCGCCGCGACGTCGGTGGCGTTGTCGGGCGTCGTGCTCGCGGGAAACCGCGTCAACGCGGGCGGTGTGAACGTGCGGAGAATCTGGTCGGCCCTGGCCGCGGTGTCGGCTCTCGTCGCGGTTACGGTCGGATTCGACGGCCCGGTGGCAGGGCCGGTTCTGCTGTCGATGGCGGTCGTGATGGCCATCGCCGGCCGACGAAGTGAGGTGGCCCGCTGGTGCGCCGTCGGATTCGGCGTCGCGGGTGGTCTGCTCGATCTCGGGTACGTTCCACCGTCGCACTTGGTCGTGGCCACCGAGTTGAGCACGCCGAACGCCGCGTCGACGCTCGTCACCAGTCTTCTGTTGGTGGCCTGGGCCGTCGCCACCGCCCGGTCGTGGCACACCGACTGGTCCTGGGCCGCCGCGGCGGTGATCGCGCTGTATGCGACGACCACCTTCGCGGTGACCGCGGGCGTTCTGATCGGGGGAGAGGACCAGGGGTTCCTCGCCGGCCACGTGGCGGCGACCCTCTGCTGGGTCATGCTGGCGGCGGCCGTTCTCCGACACGGGGTGAAGGTGCCCCGCGACGAGCGTTCACTGCCGATCTGCGGGGGCATGGCGCTGGTGGCCGCCGCGGTGGCCAAGTTGTTCTTCTTCGACCTGGGGACGCTGGACGGCATCTTCCGCGTCGTGGTCTTCGTCGCGGCGGGGCTCGTGCTGCTGAGCATGGGAACCGGCTACGCGAGACTCCTCGCGCAGCAGAACGGTCGTGAGAACCGGGTCTAGGCGTCCGAACGCCGGCCGACGAGGTACCACGTCCGCATCGACCCCTTGCCCTTCACGTCGATCTCGCCACGTTCCTCGAAGTCGAACCGGTCACGCAACCGCCGGTAGACGTCGTGCGGCACTTGGATCCGCCCCTCCTCGTCGGTGGACTCCATCCGGGATGCGACGTTGACGGCGTCGCCCCACACGTCGTAGAAGAACTTGCGCGCCCCCACTACGCCCGCCACCACGGGTCCACTGGCAAGGCCGATGCGTAGGGGTACCTCACGACCTCGCGCGTCGACGAGACCCGAGACGGCCTCGGACATGTCCAGGGCGAGGCACGCAAGGGCTTCGAGGTGGTCGTCCCGCGGTTCCGGCACGCCGCTGACGACCATGTAGGAGTCACCGCTGGTCTTGATCTTCTCGAGGCCATGATGCTCGACGAGGGCGTCGAGGTCGGTGTAGAGGCCGTCCAGGAAGCGAACCAGCTCCGTCGGCGACGTGTCGCTCGTGCGCTTGGTGTAACCGGCGATGTCGGCGAAGAGGATGGACGCGTCGTCGTACCTGTCGGCGATGATCTGATGCCCGGGATCCTTCAGCCGGTCCGCGATCTTGGCCGGCAAGATGTTGGTGAGCAGCAACTCCGACCGGCGGTACTCGGACTCCATCGCCGCTTCCGCCCGGGCCGTTTCACGGAGCGCAAACCACACCGTGGCGACCACCAAGACCCAGGCGGCGATCGTGTTGACGACGAACCCCATCCGAAACGCCCACTCGGGTTGCGCACCGGTGTCGTGCGGGACGAGCAGTTCGAGGGCGATCACAGCGCCCGCTCCCAGCACGGCCATGACCGACGAGAGCGCGACGTGTTCGATGCCCAGGACGAGAAGCGCAATCGCTGCGGCGACGACGAAGTAGAAGTGCAGCCCGACTCCGCTGCCGACGACGATCGTGGACGCCGTGATGACCGCGTAGGCCACGACGTAGAACATCACGGGCGGAATCAGGTCGCCGTAGCGGTACAGGCGCGGGATGAGGAGGAACGCTCCCGCACCGGCGAGGTTCACGAAACCGAGCCACCACGCGTCGGTGTTGATGAGGAATTGCTGGACGCCGAAGAACACCCCGACAGCCGCGGCGATGCGGGTTGTCACCGTCAGCACACGACGCCGACGCGCGCTGGCCTCACTTGGGTGCCGGGCTCGTCCCCGTATGCGAATCCGCACGGCAGGGGCGGGCGTGCAGCCGGGGCGTCCAACGGGCAAACGCGACCCCGTCGACGCCTCGGACCCGTCCTCGATAGCCACCGTCAGAGCCTAGTCCCGATGCACCAAGCGCTTGCTACCAATATCAACACAGAGGTTAATAAAAACTGACTGGCACAGTCAGATTGGTTGCCAGGTTGGATACCCTATTTCCTGTAGCTGCACCCCCTGGCATGGCCGCTATGACCACCTTGTGGCGACACAGTCCGAAAACGTCGATTTTCATGGTTCTAGCTGCGGTTAACCGTTACAAAATTACACCAGTGGGATTCAAATGGTTAATTAACTCTTCCCCATCTGAACTTTGCTATAAAACAGGCATACGGTATCGAAATGCCAGGTGGGCAGCGGTCAAGATCGTTCCTGCGCAAATGTCGCGATCAGGTAACACCGTAAGCGTGACAGATTTGCTGAGGCATGAGTAAATGAGGCGAACCGGTTTGACGGCGACGACGATTCCCCCCGCTGAAAGTAGGAACCCATCCCATGAAGAAGACTCCTCGGGGCCTGCTCAAGACTCTCGCCACACGCAGTGTCATCGCCGCCATCCCCGTCGCCATGGTGAGTGCGTACGCAACCAACGTGGTCGCTCCGATGCCACCGCGAATCGCCGCCTACGAATATCAGCAGGTTGCCGAGATCACGGTGTCGCCGAACACGGTGGGCGTCGCCGCGTCCCCGCTCTACGGGCAGACGAAGGCGCAGATCGACCAACAGCTCAACGAGATGCAAGCCCTCGGCGTACAGAACATCCGCGTATTCGTTCCGTGGGGACTCGTCGACTACTTCGGCCCCTCGGCGCCGGGCAGCTTGTCCTGGGCGACCCTCGACCTGGTCATGCAGTCGGCCAAGGAACACGACATGGGCGTGCTGGCCGAGGTCGACAGCACCCCGCCCTATGCGGTCACCGCGGGCATCCCGGGCAGCGGCACACCCGATCCCGCGGCCTTTGCCGCCTTCATGACGAAGTTCGCCACCAAGTATGGCTCCACCGTCTCGGCCTATGAGATCTGGAACGAGCCGAACGCCGTTCTCTCCTCCAACCCCATCAACCCCGCCGCCTACGCGGCACTGGTCAAGGCGGCCTATCAGGCCATCAAACCAATCGACCCGACGGCCACCATCGTCGCGGGCGCCGTCGGCCACGTCGTCACCGTCGGCAACCTGACCATGGACCCCGTCGACTTCGTCAAGGCGATGATCGCCGCCGATCCCACCATCGGACAGTACTTCGACGCCCTGTCCTACCACCCATACGACGAAAGCCTTCCGTTCTCCCAGGGCAACGTGAACCCCAACTCGGGGATCTTCGCCTCGGACACGGCGTACAACCAGCTCAAGGACCTGATCGCACTCTTCCCCACCAAGAAGGTGTGGCTCTCGGAGTTCGGTGTGCCGACCTACTCCTACACCGACGCCAACGCGTACAACCAGCTCAAGGACCTGATCGCACTCTTCCCCACCAAGAAGGTGTGGCTCTCGGAGTTCGGTGTGCCGACCTACTCCTACACCGACGCCAACGGCGTCGTNCACACCGTCACCCAGGATCAGCAGGAAAAGCTCATCGCCGACCTGGTCAACAGCTGGGGGGCGGCCTTTGGGCAGAACGCCGGGCCGATCTTCCTCTACACCGGACGTGACACCCTCACCGGCAGCTCAAATCCCGAGGACAACTACGGACTGTGGGACATGTTGGGGCCTTTGGGCAGAACGCCGGGCCGATCTTCCTCTACACCGGACGTGACACCCTCACCGGCAGCTCAAATCCCGAGGACAACTACGGACTGTGGGACATGTTGGGGCAACCCAAGGAAGTCATCACCCAGTTCCTCGCCCAGTGGTACAAAGACCACCCACAAAACGTGACCACCCCGACCAATCCCGGCAACCCGGGAACACCGACGGACCCGTTTGCCGCGCTGATCCAAGCCATTACCCAGCAGATCCAGGCCTTTGCCACGCAGATTCAGGCGTCCGTTGCCGCGTTCGTTCAAGCGGTCGCCAACTTCTTCGCCGCCCTTGGCGGCACTCCTGCGGTGACGACTTCCGCACCGCTGTCGCTGAGGGTCGCCTCGGTGTCGACGGCGGACACGCCAAGCGCCGGCGCCGGCGCCGGCACCGAGGAAGCGGCCACCACCGCCAAGGGCGCAGAGGGAACGGAGGCTGTCGCCGAGACCGACAAGTCCACGACGGCCGAGCTCGAGGCGACGCCGAAAGCCGAAGTGACCGAGACGGTTACGACTCCCGCCGTCGTCGAGCCGGTAGCGGCGACGGTCGAACCCGTCGTCGCCGACCCGGTGGTGTCCGAAACGCCTGAGGCAACGACGGCGCCCGTGGCCACCGAACCGGCTTCGGCCAGCCCGACGTCGCCCACGGCGTCCAGCCCCACCGACTCGGGCGCGACCGCCGGCTCGACCATGACGGCCAAGCCCGACAGCTCGACCAAGCCCGACAAGGCCGACAGCTCGACCAAGGCCGACAGCTCGACCAAGCCCGACAGCTCGACCAAGCCCGACAAGACCGACAGCTCGACCAAGCCCGACAAGAGCGACACGGCGACGAAGCCCGACAAGGCGGACAAGCCCGGCAAGGCCGACACCAAGGACTCGGATTCGTCGACCACGTCGACGCGTCACTCGAAGGACAAGGGCGACAACGACGCTTCGGCCAACAAGGTCAAGCCCAAGACTGGCTCCGACGGAGCTGGCGCCGCCAAGGGATCCGACGCCAAGAGCGCGTCGCATTCCCCGAGCGGCAGTGGATCAGGCGGCGGCGGAGACGAGGGGTAGCCACCGTCCGCCTGAACCACCGCGTACCGCCGCGACTCCTGCCCCCGCAGGGTCGCGGCGGTTCGTGCGTCACGGGTCGGTCAACCGCACCCCGTGGCACAACAGGAGCGACCCCGCCACGCCTGCAGGCCTTCGCGAACGGCGACGGCGGCTATGACCAGACCCGCGACGGGATCTGCCCACGCCCACCCCACGAGTGAGTTGAGTAGCAAGCCCACCAGCAGCACCGCGGACATGTACGTGCACAGCAGGGTCTGCTTCGAGTCAGCGACCGCCGACCGCGAGCCGAGTTCTCTACCTGCATGCCGTATGCGCCCACGACAGGACGGGCATGACGGCCAAGCTGACCGCAGCGAGGGCGATGCCGATCCGCGACGGCTCCGCCTCACCGTGCCCGACGAGCGCGCGAACGGAGTCGCACGAGACGTAGGCGGCCAGGCCGAAGAATGACATGGCGATGACCCGAAGGGCGGTCTTCTCACGGACGTCGGGATCGCGACCGGCGAACTGCCATGCCACGGCGGCCGCCGACGACACTTCGATCACCGAATCCAGCCCGAACCCGAGCAGTGCGGCCGAGGACACCCGCGCTCCCTCGGCGAGGGCGATCACGGCTTCGACGACGTTGTAGGTGATGGTGGCCGCGACGAAGAACCGGATCCGACGGGACAGCACGCGCCGGCGGGGGACCGAGAGTGCGATGTCCTGCGCCATCAACAGCACTCTGGGTCGACGGCGAGCACCAGGCCCACCAGGTCGTTCAACGCGTGGGCTATGCGGGCGTCGGCCAGTTCGTAGCGGCTGCGTCGGCCCTCCGGGACGGCGACGACCAGTCCGCAACCCCGCAGACACGCCAGGTGATTGGAGACGATCTGCCGAGACACTTGCAACTCGTCGGCGAGATCGGACGGGTACCGAACGCCGTTTCGAAGACTTAGCAGGATGGACGCACGGGTGGGGTCGGAGAGGGCATAGCCGAAGCGAGCCAACGCATCCCGGGTAAGCAGTGTCTGCATTCCAAGACAGTACAGTCGAATCTGTACCGATGGAATGTTCGACTCGTGTGGTGCCCTCGGTGAGACTCGAACTCACACTGCACGGGTTTTGAATCCGTTTCCTCTGCCAATTGGGATACGAGGGCCATCGCGATGCGGCTTCCCACCTTAGAGGATCGGCCGAGCGGGCCGTCACGGCCCCGCGGTCGCCCTTCCGTGCAACTCACGCGACAATGACCCCATGACCGGGTCACCGGCGGACGCCGCCAAACCGCACCGTGTCCTCATTGCCGAGGACGAAGCACTCATTCGAATGGATCTCGCGGAGATGCTTCGCGAGGAGGGCTATGAGGTGGTGGGCGAGGCCGGTGACGGCCAAGAAGCGGTGGAGCTCGCCGAAAGCCTCCGACCCGACCTCGTGATCATGGACGTCAAGATGCCCCGGCGGGACGGCATCGACGCGGCCGCGGAGATCGCGACCAAGCGCATCGCGCCGATCTTGATCTTGACCGCCTTCTCCCAGCGTGAGCTGGTCGAGCGGGCCCGCGACGCCGGTGCGATGGCCTATTTGGTGAAGCCCTTCTCGATCACCGATCTGATTCCGGCGATCGAACTGGCGGTCAGCCGATTCGGCGAGATCTCCGCGCTGGAATCCGAGGTTGCCACGCTGTCCGACCGGCTCGAGACCCGCAAACTGGTCGAGCGCGCAAAGGGTTTGCTCCAGGCCAAGCAGAAGATGACGGAGCCCGAGGCGTTCAAGTGGATTCAGCGTGCCGCCATGGACCGTCGCACCACCATGCGGCGCGTCGCGGAGGTCGTCCTCGAGACCCTGGACACTCCCGAGACGTAACAACTGCGTGTCGTCGGATCGGGTTTTGCCCAGTCATACAGGCGACACCCAGCCCGCGTTCGTCAACATCGCGCACCGGCGCCGTGCGTTGGCTATGTTCTACCCGAAGCATCGGCGCCCCGGGCTGCGTGACCTGCGTTGCCGGTGCCAATGACAACGTTGACACGGAGGTGACACGTGCGCAGTCGTATGGCGCGTAATGCATTTGCTCTCGGGAGCGCGGGCTTGCTCGTGTTCGGTATCGCTGGCTGTAACCAGTCGGCACCCGAGGAGAGCACGTCCCAAGCAAACCTGAAGATCGTCGAACAGGTCCAGATCGACGAGAACGGTGCCGAGGTCAAGGCCGCCGAAGGCGTCAAGCCCGCCGATCCCACGGGTGACGGCAAGGCGACCTGCCCTCCGGTGTCGATCGCGATGGCGGGTGCCCTCAACGGCCCCGACGCGGCGTTGGGCATCAACATCAAGAACGGCGTGCAGCTGGCCATCGACAAGCACAACGCCGCCAACCCCGGCTGCCAGGTGCAGTTGAAGCCATTCGACACCGAGGGTGATCCGCAGAAGGCCACCGGCATCGCACCCCAGATCGTCGACGACCAGTACACGATCGGCTTGGTCGGTCCCGCGTTCTCCGGCGAGACCAAGGCCACCGGTACGGTCTTCGACCAGGCCGGCCTCGTCGCCGCGACGGCGTCGGCGACCAACCCGACGTTGAGCGAGAACGGCTGGAAGACCTTCTTCCGCGGTCTGGCCAACGACGGCGTGCAGGGACCCTCGGTGGCCAACTACCTGAAGAACACGTTGGGCTACAAGAAGATCTGCGTGGTCGACGACAGCACCGACTACGGTCTCGGCCTGGCCATCCCGGTGCGCCAGACCCTCGGGCCGGTTGCCGACTCGGCGTGCAACATCCAGGTCAAGAAGGGCGACAAGGACTTCTCCGCGGCGGTCACGCAGATCAAGGGCGTCAGCCCGGACGCCGTCTTCTACAGCGGCTACTACTCCGAAGCGGCGCCGTTCGTCCAGCAGCTGAAGGACGGCGGGGTCCAGGCGACGTTCGTCAGCGCCGACGGCACGAAGGACCCGGAGTTCGTCAAGCAGGCCGGTGAGTCCTCGAAGGGCTCGATCCTGTCCTGCCCGTGCGGTCCGGCCACCGGAACGTTCGCCGACGAGTACACCAAGAAGTTCGGTCAGGAGCCCGGCACCTACAGCACCGAGGGCTACGACCTCGGCACGATCATGCTGAAGGGCATCGACTCGGGTGCGATCACCCGGCCGGCACTGCTGGACTACGTCAAGAACTACAACGGTCAGGGCGTGGCGCGCAACTACCAGTGGTCGCCCACCGGTGAGCTCACCACCAACCTGATCTGGATCTTCAAGGTCCAGTAGTCGTCGACGCGAGGCGCGTCCGAGGCCGGCCGGCCCGGGCGCGCCTCGTGTCCATTTACCTACAAGGAGCCGCCACCGGTGTTAATGGCAGCCAACATCAACTTCAACGTCGACGGCCTCATCAGCGGCTTCTGGCAGTTGACCGTCGACGGTCTGTCGTGGGGTGCCATCTACGCGCTCGTGGCCGTGGGCTACACGCTGGTCTTCGGCGTTCTGCGACTCATCAACTTCGCCCACTCCGAGATCTTCATGTTCGGCATGTTCGGCGCCTATTTCTGCCTGGACATCATCCTGGGTTTCACGCCGAGCGGTAACGCCTACAACAAGGGCGTCCTGCTGACGATCGTGTACCTGGCGATCGCAATGGTCTTCGCGATGCTGGTATCCAGTTCGGCGGCAGTCGGTTTGGAGTTCATCGCCTACCGGCCGCTTCGCCGCCGCAACGCCCGGCCCCTGACGTTCCTCATCACCGCCATCGGCATGTCGTTCGTGCTGCAGGAGTTCGTGCACTTCATCCTGCCCCAGCTCATCAAGGGTTACGGCGGCTCGAACGCGCAGCAGCCGATCACCCTGGTGCAGCCCAAGACCCAGTTCACCATCTTCGGGGCGACGGTCTCCAACGTGACGCTGGTGATCATCGCCTCGGCGCTGGTACTCGCCCTGTTGACCGACATCGCGATCAACCGCACGAAGTTCGGCCGCGGCATCCGCGCGGTGGCTCAGGATTCGACGACCGCGACCCTGATGGGTGTCTCCCGCGAACGCATCATCATGACGACCTTCCTCATCGGTGGTCTGCTGGCAGGCGCGGCCGCACTGCTCTACACGCTCAAGGTCCCGCAGGGCATCATCTACTCCGGCGGATTCCTGCTCGGCATCAAGGCCTTCTCGGCGGCCGTTCTCGGCGGCATCGGGAATCTCCGAGGTGCGCTGCTCGGCGGTCTGATCCTCGGTGTGATGGAGAACTACGGCCAGGCGGTGTTCGGTACGCAGTGGCGCGACGTGGTCGCCTTCGTGCTGCTGGTGCTGGTGCTGCTCATCCGTCCGACCGGCATCCTCGGTGAGAGCCTCGGGAAGGCGCGCGCATGAGTCATCAGGCGGGATCGTCGACCCCCAAGGGTGGGTCGGCACAGCGACTTCTGGCTCCGGGCGACGGCTTGCGACGGTGGTGGGACGGCCTCGGGCGGCCGCAGAAATGGCTGTTCGGCATCATCGGCTTTGGGCTGCTGGCGCTGTTCCCGCTGTTCCCGCCGCCGTGGATCGCCACGACCGGAATCAGTCTCGGCGGCGTCATGGCTCAGTTCGTGATGATCGCAATCATCGCCATCGGCCTGAACGTGGTGGTGGGCCAGGCCGGTCTCCTGGACCTCGGGTACGTCGGCTTCTATGCCGTCGGCGCGTACACGGTGGCACTGCTCACCAGCCCGGACAGTCCGTGGAACAAGATGGGCGCCACCGGATTCTTCAGCAAGGACTGGGCGTGGTTGTCGTGTGTGCCCATCGCCATGGCGGTCACCGCGCTCGCGGGATTGATCCTCGGGACGCCGACCCTGCGACTGCGCGGTGACTACCTCGCCATCGTCACACTCGGATTCGGTGAGATCATCCGACTGCTCGCCGACAACCTCTCCGACGTCACCAACGGCTCCCGCGGTCTGAACCAGATCGCGTACCCGCGGGTGGGGGAGAGCGAACGCCTCCCCAACGGAGTGTTCTCCGCAGGCAACTCGACCGGCGACGCCAACTACGGCACCTGGTGGTTCTGGCTCGGTCTGCTGCTGATGGTCGGAATCCTGCTGCTGGTCGGCAATCTGGAGCGCAGCCGCGTCGGCCGCGCCTGGGTGGCGATCAGAGAGGACGAGGACGCCGCAGAGGTGATGGGCGTCAACACGTTCAAGTTCAAGCTGTGGGCCTTCGTGATCGGCGCCGGAATTGGCGGACTCTCCGGAGCGCTGTACGCCGGCCAGGTGCAGTACGTCGCCCCGACCAACTTCAACATCATCAATTCGATGCTGTTCCTCGTCGCGGTGGTGCTCGGCGGTCAGGGCAACAAGCTGGGCGTCATCTTCGGTGCGTTCATCGTCGTCTACCTGCCCAACCGCTTGCTCGGCGTGGAGGCGTTCGGCGTCAACCTCGGTGACCTGAAGTACCTGTTCTTCGGCCTCGCGTTGGTCGTAATGATGATCTTCAGGCCGCAGGGCCTGTTCCCGGTGCGCCAACAACTTCTTGCCTACGCCTCGTCGGCGAAGAAGCTGTTGAGTAAGGCCGACGACTCGAAGGCGGCGGCATGACCAACAGCGAGCCCGTGGTTGACGAAGAACTGGCGGCACTGCACCGCGAGGTGAAGGCCGCCGAGGGCGAAACACTGCTGCAGACTTCCGACTTGACCGTGAAGTTTGGCGGGTTGACGGCCCTGGACGCGGTGACGTTCGACATCAAGCGCGGTGAGATCCTCGGTCTCATCGGCCCGAACGGCGCCGGAAAGACGACGTGCTTCAACGCCATCACCGGGGTGTACCGGCCGACGTCGGGCACGGTGATGTTCGACGGTGCGCCGCTGGGCAAGATCAAGCGCCACGAGATCACCCGGCGGGGCATCGCCAGGACGTTCCAGAACATTCGGCTCTGGGGTGAGATGACGGCGCTGGAGAACGTCGTCGTGGGCACTGACGCCAGGCACAAGACGTCGGTCCCGGGCGCTCTCGTCCGTACGCCGCGGCACCGGCGCGAGGAGAAGTCGGCGATCGAGAAGGCCGCCGCACTGCTGCAATTCGTGGGCATCTCGCAACGCGCCGACGAGAAGGCCAAGAACCTGCCCTACGGCGATCAGCGTCGCTTGGAGATCGCCCGTGCGCTGGCCACCGAGCCCAAGCTGCTGTGCCTGGACGAGCCGGCCGCGGGATTCAACCCCAGCGAGAAGTCCGCCTTGATCGAGTTGATCCAGGCCATCCGCGACGACGGCTACACCGTGTTGCTCATCGAACACGACATGCGACTGGTCATGGGCGTCACCGACCGGATCGTGGTCCTCGAGTTCGGGCGCAAGATCGCCGACGGCCTGCCCGCCGACATTCGCGAGGACCCCAAGGTCGTCGCCGCCTACCTGGGAGTGCCCGATGACGACCTCGAATGAGACGACGGAGACTGCCGACGCCGATCCGCGGCCGGTGCTGCTCGAGGTGCGCGACGTCGTCGTGCACTACGGCAGAATCCAAGCGCTGCACGGTGTTTCACTGAAGGTGCACGACGGCGAGCTCGTCACGCTGCTCGGTTCCAACGGCGCGGGCAAGACCACCATGATGCGGGCGATCTCCGGCCTCCGGCCGCTGTCGTCTGGTTCGGTGTGGTTCGACGGTCAGGACGTCTCGAAGGTCAAGCCACACCGCCGGGTCACCGACGGGCTCATCCAGGCTCCGGAGGGTCGCGGCGTCTTCCCCGGCATGACGGTGGTGGACAACCTCGAAATGGGTTGCTACGGGCGGAAGTTCCCGACCAAGGCCGAGCACCGTGAACGTTTCGACTGGGTGATGGAGACGTTCCCACGGTTGGCGGAACGTCGAACACAGGTCGGCGGCACCCTCTCCGGAGGTGAGCAGCAGATGCTCGCGATCGGCCGGGCGTTGATGGCACGGCCCAAGGTGCTGCTCCTCGACGAACCGTCGATGGGTCTGGCGCCGATGGTCATCTCGCAGATCTTCAAGATCATCTCCGAGATCAACAAGCAGGGGACCACCGTGCTGCTGGTCGAACAGAACGCGCAGCAGGCGCTCAGCCGCTCCGACCGGGCCTACATCCTCGAGACCGGATCGGTCACCAGGGCGGGCGTCGCCCGAGATCTGTTGGCCGACGACAGCATTCGCGCGGCCTACCTCGGCGTCGCCTAGCGCGCGACGATCACCGACGAGCCGTGGCCGAAGAGACCCTGGTTCGCGGTGACGCCCACGGTGGCTCCCTCGACCTGACGGCCGATGGCCTGGCCCTTGAGCTGCCAGGTGAGCTCGCAGACTTGGGCGATGGCCTGGGCCGGGATTGCCTCGCCGAAGCACGCCAAGCCGCCCGACGCGTTGACCGGCACCCGGCCGCCGATGGTGGTGGCGCCGCTGCGCAGCAGTTCCTCGGCCTCGCCCTTGGCGCACAGGCCGAGGTGCTCGTACCAATCCAGTTCCAGCGCCGTCGACAGGTCGTAGACCTCGGCGAGTGACACGTCCTCGGGGCCGATGCCCGCCTCGGCGTAGGCGGCGTCGAGGATCTGGTCCTTGAACACCCGATCGGGAGCGGCGACCACGGCGGTGGAGTCGGTCGCGATGTCGGGCAGTTCGGGCAGGTGCTGCGGGTACCGCGGGGTCACGGTGCTGACGGCGCGCACCGACGGCACGCCCGCCAGCGAGCCAAGGTGCTTCTCGGCGAACGACTTCGAGGCGACGACGAGGGCGGCGGCGCCGTCGGAGGTCGCGCAGATGTCGAGCTGGCGCAGCGGGTCGGAGACCACGGGACTGGCCAGGACGTCGGCGATGGCGGACTCCTTGCGGTAGCGCGCATTCGGGTTCTGCAGGCCGTGGCGGGAGTTCTTGACCTTGACCTGGGCGAAGTCCTCGGAGGTGGCGCCGTAGAGGTCCATCCGCCGGCGGGCAAGCAGCGCGAAGTACACCGGGTTCATCGCGCCGATGAGGTGGAAGCGCTGCCAGTCCGGGTCGTTCTTGCGCTCGCCACCCACGGGCGCGAACGCGCCCTTCGGCGTGGTGTCGGCGCCGATGACGAGGGCGACGTCGCAGAAGCCGGCCAGGATGTGGGCGCGGGCGCTCTGCAGGGCTTGTGAGCCCGACGCGCAGGCGGCGTAACTGGAGCTGACGGGGACGCCGTTCCAGCCGAGCTTCTGCGCGAACGTCGACCCGGCGATGAAGCCCGGGTAGCCGTTGCGGATGGTGTCCGCGCCGGCGACGAGTTGGATCTGCTGCCAGTCGAGGCCGGCCTCGGCGAGCGCGGCGCGGGCGGCGACGACGCCGTATTCGGTGAAGTCGCGTCCCCACTTGCCCCAGGGATGCATGCCGGCGCCAAGGATGTAGAGCGGTTCCGGCGAGTTGGCGCTCATGCGATCCTCCAGGCGTACACGCTGCGGACGAAGCCGTCCTCGTCGGTGTAGAGCGGCATCGTGGTCAGCTCCATCTCCATGCCCACCTTCAGGTCCGCGGCAAGGGTGCCGTCGACCACCTTGCCCAGGATGATCAGACCCTCGTCGGCGAGTTCGACGGCGGCGATCGCGAACGGCTCGAAGGGGTCCGACACCGGGTAGGGCGCGGGCGGGGGATAGCGGTTCTCGGTGTAGCTCCACAGCGTTCCGCGACGGGAGAGCGGCACCTGCTCGAGGTCCTCGCCGGTACACGCCGGGTTGGGGCAGTTGTTCTCCCGCGGCGGGAACACGTACGTGCCGCACCGCGTGCACTTGCCGGCGATCAGATGGGCAACCCCGTCGTCGTCGACGGTGAACCATCCGTCGATGGCCGGTAGTTGCGCGGAGGCGTCCGTTGATCCTGGCACCGGGTCAGACTAATGGATGTCGGCGCCCAAACTGCAACGTGTTGCAGTTTGGGCGCGACGGACTAGCTCCCGTCTGCACGGGTGGCCTGGCGATAGGTGATGGTGGCGGCGGCGATGCGGGCGGGTTCGGCGACGTCCCTGAGCATCTTGCGACTGGCGGCTACGACGTCGGCGGTCTCGGTGCGACGACGACTCTCGTAGTTGCGCAATCCATTCCGCGGATCGGCCCCAAGCTCCTCGGCGAGCACGACCGCATCGATGATCGCCTGCGTGCCGCCGTTGGCTCCGGCCGGGTACATCGGGTGGGCGGCGTCACCCAGCAGCGTGACCCGACCGTGGCCGGCGGGATCGGACCACCACGGCAACGGGTTGCGGTCGACCATGGGGTACTCGAGAACGGAGTCGGCGCCGCGCACCAGCGCCTCGAGGTCGAGCCAATCCATCCGGAGGTGGGCGAGGTGCTCGACGACGGTTTCCGGAGCGGCCGGCGCGTTCCAGTTCGCGTCCCCCGGCAACAGCGCCCCACGCGATCCCTCGTCGACCTGCACGACCCAGTTGACCAGCCCGTCGCCGATCGGGTAAGTCACGACGTCGACGCCGCCACCGCCCGCGATGATGACCATCGTCTCGCCGTCGAGGAACGGCGCCGTCCGCGTCGCGCCGCGGAACATCCGCACGCCAGACCACAGCAGGGGATCGTCCTCGGGGTGCACCTGGGCGCGCACCGACGAGTGAATGCCGTCGGCGCCAATCAAGACGTCGGCGAACAGCGGTCCACCGGTCGTGTGGACGAGCACTCCGTCGACCGACTCCTCGAACCCCGTCAGCCCGTGACCGGTCCGAACGGCGTTGGGACCCAGTCGGTCGTGCACCTCCGCCAAGAGCTGGGCCTGGAGTCGACCGCGATGGACCGAGAGTTGGGGCCAGCGATAGCCGCCCTCGACGCCGCGCGGCTCGCGGAAGATCAGACGGCCGTTGGCGTCGTGGAATTCGATCGCCCGTGGCGCGACGGCGTGGCGAGCCACCTCGTCGGCCATTCCGAGACGATCGAGTGCGGCGACCGCGCGCGGCTGAAGGTTGATGCCCACCCCCAGCGGTGCCAATTCGCGGGCGCGGTCGACGACGATCGCCTCGATGCCGTGAGCGTGGAGCGCGACTGCGGCGGCAAGTCCGCCGATGCCCGCTCCCGCGATGAGAACTCGGATGTGTGTCATGCCATTCAGCGTCGAGCGACCGGAGGCATAAGTCCAATACACATTCGAGTGCCGAACTATCGTGATTGCTTATGGAACTGCGTCAACTCGAATACCTGGTCGCGGTCGCCGAACTCGCCAACTTCACCCGGGCCGCCGAGCGGCTCCACGTCGCGCAGCCGGCGGTCAGCGCCCAGATCCGCAAGCTCGAGCGCGAACTCGGCCAGCCGCTGCTGGACCGGTCGACGCGGACCGTCCGCCTGACCGCCGCGGGCGAGGCGGTGTTACCGCACGCAAAGGCGGCGCTGGCGTCCGTAGGCAACGTGACGCGGGCGGTCGACGAGCTCACCGACCTGGTCAGCGGCTCCGTCGCCATCGGCACCGTGACCGCCCACGACGTCGACGTCGCCGGGCTGCTCGCCGACTTCCACGCCGCCCACCCCGGCGTCGAGATCACCTTGAGCACAGACAATTCCGACGTTCTGATCGATCGATTGCGCAGTGGCGCGCTGGATGCGGCGATCGTGTCGATGGGCACCGACGAACGCCCCGAGGGCCTCGACGTCGACGTGGTGACCGACGAAGCTATCGACGCAGCGGTGAGTCTCGACGACGCGTTGGCGGGGACGACGACGATCGAGTTGGCTGAGCTGGCCCAGAGATCACTGATCGCCCTTCCAGCCGGTACGGGCCTTCGAAGCCGGCTCGACCACGCGTTCGCCGCCGCGGGACTGTCGGCGCACGTCGCCTTCGAGGCGTCGACCCCGATCGCGTTGGCCGAATTGGCCGAACGGGGTCTCGGCGTCGCCATCGTGCCGAGCTCGGTGGCTCGGACCAGGCCCGCGCTGCACGCGGTGACGATCACGCCGGCGATGCGTGGCCGTCTGGTGCTCGCCGCGCGGTCGACCGGCCGATCAGCCCGGCCACCGCAGTCCTGCTGCAGATGGCACGGCGTCTCATCCGTGTCGGCGGGGGTGAATAGAGTGAGGGCGTGAGCCCCGCCAAGACCGACACCAAGCCCACATTGATGCTTTTGGACGGCAACTCGCTGGCGTTCCGGGCCTTCTACGCGCTGCCCGCAGAGAACTTCAAGACCCAGGGCGGGCTGACCACCAACGCGGTGTACGGCTTCACGGCGATGCTGATCAACCTGCTCCGCGACGAGCAGCCCACCCACATCGCCGCCGCCTTCGACGTGTCCCGGCAGACGTTCCGCTCCGAGAAGTACCCCGAGTACAAGGCGGGCCGCTCGGCGACGCCCGACGAGTTCCGCGGGCAGATCGACATCACCAAGGAAGTCCTCGTGGCGCTCGGCATCACCGCGCTGGCCGAGCCCGGCTTCGAGGCCGACGACATCATCGCGACGTTGGCCACCCAGGCCGAGGCCGAGGGCTACCGCGTGCTCGTCGTGACCGGCGACCGGGACGCGCTGCAGCTCGTCAGCGACGACGTCACGGTGCTCTATCCACGCAAGGGCGTGTCCGAGCTGACCCGGTTCACCCCCGAGGCCGTCGTCGAGAAGTACGGTCTGACGCCCACCCAGTACCCCGACTTCGCGGCGCTGCGCGGCGACCCGAGCGACAACCTCCCCGGCATTCCCGGCGTGGGGGAGAAGACGGCGTCCAAGTGGATCGTCGAATACGGCTCGCTGCAGGCACTAGTGGACAAGGTCGACACCGTCAAGGGCAAGGTGGGGGAGTCCTTGCGCGCCAACCTCTCCCACGTCATCCTGAACCGCGACCTGACCGAACTGGTCAAGGACGTCCCGCTGCCCCAGACGCCCGACACGCTGCGGATGATGCCGTGGGACCGCGACCAGATCCATCGGCTCTTCGACGACCTGGAATTCCGGGTGCTGCGCGACCGGCTGTTCGACACCCTCGCCTCGTCCGATCCCGAAGTGGACCAGGGGTTCGACGTGCGCGGCGGGGCGCTGGAACGCGGCACGCTGGCGGCGTGGCTCGCCGAGCACGGCACCGGTCAACGGTTCGGCCTCGCCGTGGTGGGCAATCACCTGGCCTTCGACTCCGACGCGACCGCGCTGGCCATCGTCTCGGCCGACGGAGAGGGCTGCTATCTGGACACCACCGCCCTCGATCCCGCCGACGAGGCGGCGCTGGCCGCGTGGCTCGCCGATCCTGCGATCCCGAAGTCGCTGCACGAGGCCAAGCTCGCGATGCACGACCTCGCGGGTCGCGGGTGGCTGTTGAAGGGCGTCACGTCCGACACCGCGCTGGCGGCGTATCTGGTCCGCCCGGGTCAGCGCAGCTTCGCCCTCGACGACCTCGCGGTGCGGTACCTCAAGCGTGAGTTGCGAGCGGAAAACCCTGAGCAACAACAACTCTCGCTGCTCGACGACGAGGACGGGGTCGACGACCAAGCCGTCCAGACGTTGCTCTTGCGCGCCTCCGCGGTCGCCGACCTCGCCAACGCCCTGGACGAAGAGCTGGCCAGGATCGACTCCTCGGCGCTGCTGGGCGACATGGAGCTTCCGGTCCAGCGGGTGCTGGCGCAGTTGGAGGCGACCGGCATCGCGATCGACACGGACCTTCTTGGCCAGTTGCAGAGTCAGTTCGCCGACCTGATCCGCAACGCCGCCGAGGCCGCCTACGCCGTGATCGGCAAGCAGATCAACCTCGGCTCGCCCAAACAGCTGCAGGTGGTGCTGTTCGACGAGCTGGAGATGCCGAAGACCAAGCGCACCAAGACCGGTTACACCACCGACGCCGACGCGCTTCAGGGGCTCTTCGACAAGACCGGACACCCGTTCCTGCAGCACCTGCTCGCCCACCGGGACGCCACCCGGCTGAAGGTCACCGTCGACGGTCTGCTCGCCGCGGTGGGCTCCGACGGCCGCATCCACACCACGTTCAACCAGACCATCGCGGCGACCGGGCGGCTGTCGTCGACCGAGCCGAATCTGCAGAACATCCCGATTCGCACCGAGGCCGGTCGCGAGATCCGCAACGGCTTCGTCGTCGGCGACGGCTACGCCGAACTCATGACCGCGGACTACAGCCAGATCGAGATGCGGATCATGGCCCACCTGTCGAAGGACGAGGGCCTGATCGAGGCGTTCAACACCGGTGAAGACCTGCACTCGTTCGTCGCCTCCCGGGCCTTCGGCGTGCCGATCGACGAGGTGACCCCGGAACTGCGTCGCCGCGTCAAGGCCATGTCCTACGGGTTGGCCTACGGATTGAGCGCCTACGGGCTCGCGGCCCAGCTGAAGATCTCCACCGAGGAGGCCAAGCTACAGATGGACGCGTACTTCTCACGCTTCGGCGGGGTGCGCGACTATCTGCAGTCCGTCGTCGACCAGGCCCGCAAGGATGGCTACACCTCGACGGTGCTGGGCAGGCGGCGCTACCTGCCGGAGCTGGACAGCAGCAACCGCAACGTCCGGGAGGCCGCCGAGCGGGCGGCGTTGAACGCCCCGATCCAGGGCAGCGCAGCCGACATCATCAAGGTGGCGATGATCAACACCGACGCCGCGATTCGCGACGCCGGACTGAAGTCCCGAATGCTCCTGCAGGTCCACGACGAGCTGCTCTTCGAGGTCGCCGACGGTGAGCGCGAGCGTCTCGACGAACTGGTCCGGGAGGAGATGGGCGGGGCCTACCCGCTCGACGTGCCGCTAGAGGTGTCGGTCGGATACGGCCGCAGCTGGGATGCGGCGGCGCACTAGCCGCCCGGTGCGCGGTAGGCGGCGACCGCCTGCAGTACCGGCGCCGCCGCCCGCGCCGCGTACACCGCGTAGGTCTCCTCGTTCAGCAGGGCGTACACCCTGGCGTCGCCGAAGCCCCTGTCGACGCGATCCTTGACGAAGGCGAGTTCGACCACCTGCGCGGCGAAGTCCTTGACTCCCTTTGCCGCTGGCTTGCCGGCGAACCGCGTGACCTCCGCGAGCGCCGACTTTCTGGCGCGAATCGAGGTCAACCAGGTGGCTTCGTTGGGGGTCACCAGGCCGGCGGCCACCATGCCAGGCAGTTTCGCGGCCACGATCCGCTGTTCCCGGCGGCGACTGGTCACCGCGAGAACGATCGCCAGCCCGAACACCGGCACCATCCACAGCGCGTAGACGAGGAAGTACGCCTCGATGCCGAAGAAGGAGGAGCCGTTCCACAACGCGTGCATCACCACGGCGCCGGCGTACCCGGCCAGGATGCAGCCCACCTTGGCGAGTGGGTCGCGGCGCTGCAGGCCGACGTGGACGCCGATCGCCGTCATCGTCGTGAACAGCGGGTGTGCGAACGGGCCCATGACGAGCCGCAGCCCGGCGGTGGCCAGGGAGCCACCGAGGGATTCGCCGCCGCCGATGTAAGCGATGTTCTCCAGCCAGGCAAACCCGGCAGCCACGATGCCGGCGTAGACCAGGCAGTCGGTCAGCGAGTTGAGTTCGTTGCGGCGGCGGCCGGTCATCATGACCAACAGGAAGGCGCCCTTGGCGGCCTCCTCGACGATCGGCGCCACGATGGCGAGCGTGACGAACTCGTCGGTGGCCGCCTGACCCGTGGCAAGCAGGGACCCGAAGACCAGCTCCAGGATCACCGAGACCACGACCGCGACCGATGCACCCCAGGTGAACGCCAGGACCAGCAGGCGCGGGGGCTCGGGTTCCCACCGGTCCAACCACAGGTAGGCCAGCAACACCAGGGCCACGGCCACGGTGGCGAGCACGAAGCCGATTGACGTACCGGCGGGGTTCACGGCCGTCAGCAGGATCACCGACAGCCCCGCCACGATCCCCATCGCGATGATGGCGCCCAAGGGTGCGCCCACCTTGCGGATCTTGCGGGGCAACGGCGCAGAGGGGTGCGACACGTTTGGCAGCGTAGCGGTCGCTCAGACCCAGGTTTGTCCAGCGTGTATCCGGTCGAGTAGGCTCTTCGGGTACCCGTGTGCGCGCTCGACGCGCGTAGCACCAGTACACACCATCACACCCGTCCCTACGATAAAACCTGTCCGGAGCCACCCACCAAATGCCAAGCCCCTCCATCACCTCGCCGCAAGTAGCCATCAACGACATTGGCTCGGCCGAGGATTTCATGGCCGCGATCGACAAGACCATCAAGTACTTCAACGATGGCGACATCGTCGAGGGAACGATCGTCAAGGTCGACCGCGACGAAGTCTTGCTCGACATCGGTTACAAGACCGAAGGCGTCATCCCTTCTCGTGAACTCTCGATCAAGCACGACGTCGACCCCTCAGAGGTTGTGTCCGTCGGCGACGAGATCGAAGCGTTGGTCCTCACCAAGGAGGACAAGGAAGGTCGCCTGATCCTGTCCAAGAAGCGCGCTCAGTACGAGCGCGCCTGGGGCACCATCGAGGAGCTCAAGGAAAAGGACGAGGCCGTCAAGGGCACCGTCATCGAGGTCGTCAAGGGCGGCTTGATCCTCGACATCGGCCTTCGTGGCTTCCTCCCGGCGTCGCTGGTGGAGATGCGTCGTGTTCGCGATCTGCAGCCGTACATCGGCAAGGAGATCGAGGCCAAGATCATCGAGCTCGACAAGAACCGCAACAACGTGGTCCTGAGCCGTCGGGCCTGGCTCGAGCAGACGCAGTCCGAGGTGCGCAGCGAGTTCCTCAACCAGCTGCAGAAGGGTGCCGTCCGCAAGGGCGTCGTCAGCTCCATCGTCAACTTCGGTGCCTTCGTGGACCTGGGTGGCGTCGACGGCCTGGTGCACGTCTCCGAGCTGTCCTGGAAGCACATCGACCACCCCTCCGAGGTCGTCACGGTGGGCGACGAGGTCACCGTCGAGGTGCTCGACGTCGACATGGATCGCGAGCGGGTTTCGCTGTCGCTCAAGGCAACTCAGGAAGATCCGTGGCGCCACTTCGCGCGTACCCACGCGATCGGCCAGATCGTGCCCGGCAAGGTCACCAAGCTGGTGCCGTTCGGTGCGTTCGTCCGCGTCGAAGAGGGCATCGAGGGCCTGGTGCACATCTCGGAGCTCTCGGAGCGCCACGTCGAGGTCCCGGACCAGGTCGTCCAGGTCGGCGACGACGCCATGGTGAAGGTCATCGACATCGATCTCGATCGTCGTCGCATCTCGCTGAGCCTCAAGCAGGCCAACGAGGACTACACCGAGGAGTTCGACCCGTCGAAGTACGGCATGGCCGACAGCTACGACGACGCGGGCAACTACATCTTCCCCGAGGGCTTCGACTCCGAGACCAACGAGTGGCTCGAGGGCTTCGAGAAGCAGCGTGACGAGTGGGAGGCCCGGTACGCCGAGGCCGAGCGTCGCCACAAGATGCACACCGCGCAGATGGAGAAGTTCGCGGCAGCCGACGCGGAGGCGGCCAGCAGGCCCGCCACCGCCAACAGCTCCTCGTCCTCGACGTCGTCCAGCTCGGGTCCCGAGTCCACCGGCGGAACGCTGGCCAGCGATGCTCAGCTGGCCGCGCTGCGGGAGAAGCTCGCGGGCAACGCCTAGCACGTAGTACGACAGGACGCCCCGGCCATCAGGCCGGGGCGTTCGTCGTCTGCGGGGTCCTGACAGACTGGCCCCATGCTGCGAATTGGGCTGACGGGTGGAATCGGCGCCGGCAAGTCGACGGTGTCCTCGGCGTTCAGCGAACTCGGCGGGATCGTCGTCGACGGTGACGTCATCGCCCGCGAGGTGGTCCAACCCGGCACCGAGGGACTGGCCGCTCTGGTGGAGGCGTTCGGGTCGGAGATCCTGCTGCCCGACGGCGCACTGAACCGTCCGGCCCTGGCTGCCATCGCGTTCCCCGACGACGAGAAGCGCGCGACGCTGAACGGGATCGTGCATCCGTTGGTGGGTGCACGGCGTGCCGAGCTGATCGAGGCGGCCCCGGCCGACGCCGTGATCGTCGAGGACATTCCGCTGCTGGTGGAGTCGCAGATGGCGGCGCTGTTCCCGTTGGTGATCGTCGTCGACGCCGACCAGGACGTCCGCGTCCGCCGACTGATCGAGCACCGCGGCTTCACCGAGGCCGACGCCCGCGCCCGCATCGCGGCCCAGGCGACCGAGGAGCAACGGCGCGCCGTCGCCGACGTCTGGCTTGACAACTCCGGCACCGCCGAGGAGTTGGCGGCGGCCGCCCGCACGCTGTGGCACGACCGGATCGTGCCGTTCGCCGACAACCTCCGGCAGTCGACGCCGGCGCGGGCGCTGCCGCGGTTGGTGCCCGCCGACCCGACGTGGCCCAAGCAGGCGGACCGCATCGTGGCCCGACTTCGAACCGCGTGCGGGCACCACGCGATTCGGGTCGACCACATCGGGTCGACGTCCGTGCCGGGACTGGACGCCAAGGACGTCGTCGACGTGCAGGTCACCGTCGCGTCGTTGGACGTCGCCGACGAACTCGCCGATGCGCTACTGGCGGCGGGATACCCGAAGGTGGAGGGTCTGACCGCCGACGTCGCGCACACCGACGACGTCGCGTCGTGGCAGAAGCGCCTGCACGCCTCCGGTGACCCCGGCCGACCGACGAACGTGCACCTGCGCGTCGACGGTTGGCCCAATCAGCGGTTCGCCCTGCTGTTCCGCGACTGGCTCGTCGCGGACGCGGACGTGCGGGCCGAGTACCTGGCCCTCAAGCGCGCCGTGGCGACCGGGGAGCCCGAGACGACCGGTGACTACGCCGATGCGAAGGAGCCGTGGCTCGTCGAGGCGTACCGCCGCGCGTGGGAGTGGGCGGACGCGACCGGCTGGCAGCCCTGAGATTCAGGAGGCAGGCGCCGGTGCGGGTTCTGCCGGTGCCGGGTCGGGGGCGTCGACCGGAGCGGTGTTGCCCGTCGGGAAGTTGGCCACCGTGCCGCAGCTGAGGACGCCGTAGCCGGGATCGTTGTGCTGCGGGGTGAGCCGGGGCGCGACGAACTGGTCAGCCTCCGCGATGATCTGGTCGTTGACCAGGATCTCGCAGTGCAGGCTCGCCGAGTATGGCCATTGGATGGCGACCTGCATGCCGGTCTTCTGGGTCTGCGTCACGACGCCGGTCGCCTCGAACGTCCGGCCGGGCACCATCGTCGGCGTCGCGGTGTTCACCTGGTCGTCGGCGATGGCGTAGCTGATGGTGGCCCCGCGTGACACCCCGTCGACCCGCGCCCGGTAGACCACGTTGTACGGACCGGGGCCCAGGTCGACCGTGGCGTCCGGTGGTGGGGGAGCGACGGCCGACTGGTCGGTGGCGTCGGGATCTGCCTGGGCGAGGGCCGGCATCATCTGAGTGCCGAACAGCAGGGCGGCCGCCGCGGCGCCGGCCACCAGCCCACACTTAGTCAAGCTCATAAAACAGGACTTTACGCTGCCCTCCAGGTGAGGGCCATTTCGTGGTGCGACAGCCACGCGCCGACGTCGTATCCGTTACCGGCGAGGCCGTCGACCGCGGACGCCGCCGTTTGCACCGCGGCGGTAGCCGCTTCCGGCGTCAGGAGGCCCTCGTGCACGGCCTCGAACAGCTCGTCGACGTCAAGGAGGTCGACCCCGGCGCCCGTCCGGACCACCAGGTCCAGGTAGTGATCCTCGGTGCGCCACACCTGGCCGTCGACCGTGACGGGCCCGACGTCGAGGTAGAAGTCCTGGTCGCGTTCGTAGCCAGGGTTGAAGTGGAAGACCGAGACTCGCAAGCCCACCGACGGCAGCAGCCACGATTCGAGATAGTGGAACTGCGCGCGGCCGGGCGTCGGTCGGGCCATGTAGAGGCCCCAGGGGCGGACGTCGAACACGTCGACGTCCCGCACGATGCCCTTGGGATCGGTGTTGGTGCGGGCGGCGACGTCGAAGGTCTCGCGTTTCGGGGGGTGGATTTCGCCAGCGTAGCGGCCGGGGAATCGAACTTGTCGGTGGTTGGTTCTAACCTGGTGAACATGGCTTTCGCTACCGAATATCCAGTCGTGGCGGTCTCGGAGTACCGGGCCGTCGACGACGTCGTGCGCGTGGGCGGCGAGTTCCAGGTGGTCAGCGAGTACTCGCCGGCCGGAGACCAGCCCGCGGCCATCGCGGAACTGGAACGCCGCATCAACGCGGGGGAGCGCGACGTCGTCCTGCTGGGCGCCACGGGCACCGGCAAGTCGGCGACGACGGCGTGGCTCATCGAGAAGCTGCAGCGGCCGACGCTGATCATGGCGCCCAACAAGACGCTGGCCGCGCAGTTGGCCAACGAGCTGCGAGAGATGTTGCCCAACAACGCCGTCGAGTACTTCGTGTCGTACTACGACTACTACCAGCCCGAGGCGTACATCGCCCAGACCGACACCTACATCGAGAAGGACAGCTCGGTCAACGACGACGTCGAGCGGCTACGGCACTCGGCGACCCACAACCTGCTGTCCCGCCGCGACGTCGTGGTGGTGGCGTCGGTGTCCTGCATCTACGGTCTGGGCACGCCGCAGTCGTATCTGGACCGCTCGGTCGAACTGAACGTGGGCGACGAAGTGCCCCGCGACGCGCTGCTCCGACTGCTGGTGGACGTGCAGTACACCCGCAACGACATGGCGTTCACCCGCGGTTCGTTCCGGGTCCGTGGCGACACCGTGGAGATCATCCCGAGTTACGAGGAGCTCGCGGTCCGCATCGAATTCTTCGGCGACGAGATCGAGGCGCTGTACTACATGCACCCGCTGACCGGTGACGTGGTGCGCAAGGTCGACTCGCTGCGGGTCTTCCCGGCGACCCACTACGTGGCGGGTCCCGAGCGGATGGCGATCGCGATCGCCAGCATCGAAAAGGAGCTCGAAGAGCGGCTCGCCGAGCTCGAGGGTCAGGGCAAACTGCTTGAGGCGCAACGCCTTCGGATGCGCACCAACTACGACGTCGAGATGATGAAGCAGGTCGGCTTCTGCTCGGGCATCGAGAACTACTCGCGACACATCGACGGACGCGGCCCGGGCACGGCGCCGGCCACCCTCCTGGACTACTTCCCGGAGGACTTCCTCATGGTCATCGACGAGTCGCACGTCACGGTGCCGCAGATCGGCGGCATGTACGAGGGCGACATGTCGCGCAAGCGCAACCTCGTCGACTTCGGGTTCCGGCTGCCGTCGGCGGTGGACAACCGACCGTTGACCTGGGAGGAGTTCGCCGACCGGGTGGGGCAGACGGTGTACCTGTCGGCGACCCCGGGGCCGTACGAGCTCAGCCAGGCCGGCGGCGAGTTCGTCGAGCAGGTCATCCGCCCGACCGGCCTGGTCGACCCGAAGGTCGTGGTCAAGCCCACCAAGGGGCAGATCGACGACCTGATCGCCGAGATCCGCAAGCGCACCGAGCTGGACGAGCGCGTGCTGGTCACCACGCTGACCAAGAAGATGGCCGAGGACCTCACCGACTACCTGCTCGAGCTGGGCATCCGGGTGCGCTACCTGCACTCGGAGGTCGACACGCTGCGTCGCGTCGAGCTGCTGCGCCAACTGCGGCTCGGCGAGTACGACGTGCTGGTCGGCATCAACCTCCTCCGGGAAGGGCTCGACCTCCCGGAGGTGTCGCTGGTGTCGATCCTCGACGCCGACAAGGAGGGATTCCTCCGATCGGCCCGCAGCTTGATCCAGACCATCGGCCGCGCGGCGCGCAACGTGTCCGGCGAGGTCCACATGTACGCCGACAAGATGACCGACTCGATGAAGCAGGCGATCGACGAGACCGACCGCCGCAGGGCCAAGCAGATCGCCTACAACGTGGAGAACGGCGTCGACCCGCAGCCGCTTCGCAAGAAGATCGCCGACATCCTCGACCAGGTGTATCGCGAGGCCGACGACACCGACGCCACGGTCGACGTCGGCGGTTCCGGCCGAAACGCATCCCGCGGGCGGCGCGCTCAGGGCGAGCGCGGACGCGCGGTCAGCTCGGGCATCGTCGAGGGGCGCGACACGACGAACATGCCGCGAGCCGAACTCGCCGACCTCATCAAGGAGATGACCGCGCAGATGATGACCGCTGCGCGGGATCTGCAATTCGAGCTCGCGGGGCGCATTCGCGACGAGATCGCCGACCTGAAGAAGGAATTGCGCGGCATGGACGCCGCGGGGCTGAAGTAGAGGGTTGATCTCAACCTTGGTTGAGCTCATACGGTTGTCCGCGTGACCCACGCGGAAGACACCCAGAGCCACGTCCCGACCGCCGGCTGGCGAGAACTCCTCGGGCCGAAGAACCTCGGCGCGTCGACGGTGCTCGCCGGCGGCGTGGCGCTGTACGCCACCAACGAGTTCCTCACCATCAGCCTGCTGCCGAGCACCGTCGCCGAGATCGGCGGTCACCGGCTCTACGCCTGGGTGACGACCGTGTACCTCGTCGCCTCGGTGGTGGCTGCGACCTCGGTCAGCGCGGTGCTGACCAGGCTGGGCCCGCGGTCGGCCTATCTCGGCGGCCTCGGCGTCTTCGGCATCGGCAGTGCGCTGTGCGCCCTGGCGCCCAGCATGGAGTTCCTCCTGCTGGGCCGGGTGGTGCAGGGCGCGGCCGGCGGGTTGCTCGCGGGGCTGGGCTACGCCGTCATCAATTCCGCACTGCCACAGTCGTTGTGGACCAAGGCCTCGGCACTGGTCTCGGCGATGTGGGGTGTCGGCACCCTGCTGGGACCCGCCGCGGGCGGGCTGTTCGCGCAATTCGGTTCGTGGCGTTGGGCATTCGGCCTGCTGGCGGTGTTGACGGCGGCGATGGCGGCGTTGGTCCCGTTCGCGCTGCCGGGCCGCGCGGCCGGAGTCGCGCGGCCCGCCGCCGACCGCATTCCGCTGTGGTCGTTGGCGTTGCTCGGAACCGCGGCGCTGGCGATCAGTGTCGCAGGCATTCCGCGCAACGTCGCGCTGACCGGCGGCCTTCTCGCCCTCGGGGTGGCTCTGGTGGTCGTGTTCCTCGTGGTGGACCGCCGGGCGACTGCCTCGGTGCTGCCACCCCAAGCCTTTCGGCCCGGCCCGCTGAAGTGGATCTACCTGACGCTCGGGGTGATGATGGCCGCGACGATGGCCGACATGTACGTGCCGCTGTTCGGTCAGCGGCTGGCGCACCTGGCGCCGGTGGCAGCCGGCTTCCTCGGCGTCTCGCTGGCGGTGGGGTGGACCATCGGCGAAATCGTCAGCGCGTCCCTGACCAAGATTCGGCTGATCGTGACGGTGGTGGCGGGTGCTCCGCTGGTGATGGCCGTCGGCCTGGGCATCGCGGCGGTCAGCCAGTTCGAGGACGCGTCGGGCCTTCTGGTCGCGGTCTGGGTGCTGGCCCTGCTGATCACCGGTGTCGGCATCGGCATTGCCTGGCCACATCTTTCGGCGTGGGCGATGGGCAGCAGCGACGACCCGGCGGAGGGGCGTACCGCGGCCGCCGCGATCAACACGGTGCAACTGATCTGCGGTGCATTCGGGGCCGGGCTCGCGGGTGTCGTGGTCAACCTGGCAGACCGCGGTGACGCAACCGCGGCACGGTGGCTGTTCGCGATGATGGCGCTGCTCGCGGCGGTGTTGGCCGCCGCCTCGTACCGAGCCAGCCGCGGCCGCACGAGCACCTAGTCCGGGTCGTCGTCGAGCTGCCGAATCGCGGTGACTCCGTCGATGCGGGCCAACAGGTTCGGCGCGTTGAGGATGCCGGTGCCCGACAGTGTCAGGAGCACCCCACCCGTGGGATCGGACTCCAACTCCGCGAGCTGCCAGTTGCGCCGCTCGCAAGCTTGCAGCAGGGCCGACATGACGCCACGGTTCTCCTCGTAGGTGACGTGCACCCGGATCGACCCACTCAACCGGGCCGCCAGCCGCTTGGCGACCGGCATGAACCCCAGGATGATGATGAAGTGCATGGCGGTCACGGTGCATGCGAGTAGCAGCAGACCGGACCCGGCGGCCATGCCGATCGCCGCGGACTCCCACACCGCGGCCGCGGTCGTCAGGCCGTGGACGGAGCCGCGTCGGAAGATGATGATGCCGGCGCCCAGAAAGCCGATGCCCGAGACGATTTGGGCCGCGACGCGCGACGGGTCCACGACGACGAGCCCGTCGACCAGGACGTCCTGAAACCCGTACTTGCTGACCAGGAGAATGAGCGCCGCCGCCGTGCCGACGATGGTTTGCGTCCGCAGTCCTGCGCTCTTGCCCTGGATTTCGCGTTCCAGACCGATTAGCGCGGTCAGCCCGAATGCCACGAACAACTCGATGATCTGACGTGTGCCTTGTCCCGGACCGCCGAAGAAGGGCGGATCGGCCAGCAAATGATGCATGCGGACAAGGTATCGCGGCCCGGCTCTCGGCAGGCGAACGAGGGCTACAGTGCGGAGGTGGCCTCGACCCAGCCATGAGACGAGACCCCCATGCCCGACCAGTTCACACCCCGCAACGCGCCGCCCCTGCTCGTTGGGCAATTCCGGTTCGTCTTCGCCGACGAGTCGTGGGAATGGTCGGCCGAAACCGCGCAGATTCATGGGTACCCGGCAACCGAGATGCGCCCGAGCACTGCGCTGGTGATGTCGCACAAGCACCCTGCGGACCACGCGAAGATCGCCGCCACCCTCGCCGAGATACGGCGCACGCACGGTCCGATCAACACCCGTCACCGCATCGTCGACCGTCAGGGGCGAACCCACGAGATCATCGTCGTCGGCGTCCAGATGAGGGACGAGCTCGGCAACGTCGTCGGCAACCAAGGGTTCTTCGTCGACGTCAGTCCGACGGGCCACCCGCTGGACCAGGTCGACGACGCCCAACGACTGATCACCGAGGCGGTCGCCGAGATCGCCGAGCAGCGCGGAGTCATCGAGCAGTGCAAGGGCATCCTCATGTTCGTGTACCGGATCGACGCCGAACGGGCCTTCGACCTGCTCAGATGGCGTTCGCAGGTCACCAACACGAAGTTGCGCGGACTGGCGGCACAGTACTTGGCCGAGTTCACCACCCTGGACGGCGGCAAGGTCATGCCGACGCGGCTGGATTGCGATCGGCTTTTGCTCACCGCGCATGAGCGCATCGAGTCGCAGATCGCGTCCTAGCGATCAGGGCGAGTCAAACGCTTGGAGCGCCCGCGGCTCGGTGGCATCGTCATTGGCAACGCGGGTGTGGCTGAGTGGCTAGGCACCGGCCTGCAAAGCCGTTTACACGGGTTCGAATCCCGTCATCCGCTCTACAACGCCGCTGGCAGAGACGCTAATAAGCCAATCTAGCCAGCGGCGATTGGCATCCTTGGCGCTGGCGTGGCGCTGGGCCCGCGACACACCGACCCCGAAACCGTTTGCTAGCGATGTCGGTGCTCGCTGCGATACTCATTTGCAGGGAGGTAGCGATGAAGTTCGAGCGACTCGCATGGTTCGGCAATCTCGCGTTAGCCGCCGTGGCGATAGTTCTGGCGTGGGCGCCCGTCAAGGGCGATCTGGGCAAGTGGGGGACGGTCGGAATCGCGGTCGTTGTCGTGGTGGCAGCGATTGCCCTATTTCCCTGGAAGCGCTCTGACGGCTCGACCGCAAGAGTCGTCGATAGGTTCCGGTCGAGTGTGAGCGGAACCGGGAACAATGTGCAGATTGCCCGTGATCACGCGACGCAGTCAATCCACAACGAGCGCAACACACGGAATTCGACACGCGATGAGCGATAGCCAACGCGCGCGCGATTACGCGGACCAAAAGCAGTTCAAAGCAGATATTCAGACCTTTACCCAGAATAACTATTACGATATCGACGGTGAAGAAGCTAAGGCATACTTGGTACGGCTTTTCAATGATAACTATCCAAAGCTGCACGCCGAAGCCATGAAAGTCGCAACGTCATGCGCTGAGGAAATGGCGGTGGCCGTCATCGCCGAAATTCATGAAGATGATGCATCCAAAATGACAAATCTGCGCAAACCGAGCGCACAATCCGCGCTCTTGGCCGCTCGAGAAAGCTATGCACGAACTGGCGACCCCGATACGGGACAGGGCGATGTTGTCCTTGGACAACTACTGGCAAAATTGGTGGCTCGCGCGATCGTCGAATCTACTCGCAGCCTCCAAGAAATCGCCCTTCGCCGAGCCATCGACGTGGCGCCCAACTTGACCGAGAACCAATTCAACACGCTAAGCGTAGCCTCGGTAGTGACTGCGCTTCGCTTCAATGGCATTGACATAGATGAACTCATTACAAACATGGATGAATTTCTGTCACCCTACTATGGCAAGGTCATCACCAAATATATCGAGCTAAGCTACATGGCAGCGTCGGGTGTTGGGTCTTTCGGCGCAGTTCTTTTCGGCTCCGATATCGCACAGGTCGTTCGGGACCGTCACAAAGCAGCGCTGAGCAAGGGATTCGATCTGCAAGCGGTTCCCGCTGAAGTGACGCAGCAACTTCGAGATGATTATTTCGAGCCCGATCGGCGAACCGGGAATTTTCTCCGCATACGCCCCGACCGGATTGACGAGCTTACGAGCTCACCCAACAGCGTGGAAGATATGGCAAAATCATTCAAGACCGGCGTAAACGACATTTTTTCAGACTCCGCCAAGCCAATGCGAAAACTCCGGGTGTTCGCCTCCGCACAGTTGTATACGACCGAGGAGTTAAAAAAGGCCGTGGGGGAGAAGGCTCCTCGACTTCTGGATTTCATGAACCAGCTTGACCAAGCTGGAGTTATGAATTTCACCATGAACACTATCGGCTACATTTTGGCAAGCCAAGAATTAAGTCTTCGGTACCCGGGCACCAATCTGCTGGGCCCGCTCATCGAGCTTGAGTCGCCTAGCTCCGCCGACGCAGCCGGACCACGTTCGAATCAGTGACTGGCGTACTCATCGCTTCGAGCGCGGCCATCGAATCGGCGTGGTCGGAATCGAAGAGGTGCGCATAGACCGCCAGGGTCGTCGTCACGCGGCTACGTCGCCGGGTGCCGCGCACTAGCCGTCCCGCTGCCGCCACGGCCTTTGCTGGGCGTGGCGCTAACGTGGCGCTGACCGGGGGAGTGGTGGGCAACTGTCACCCAAGTGCATCGCAAGTGCAAATCAGGCGCTCTAGCTGCGACGATAAAGGGTAAGGCGCCGCAACCCGACGTCACCAGACAACCCGGTTTTGAGCGCTGCACCGGCCTGCAAAGCCGTTTACACGGGTTCGAATCCCGTCATCCGCTCGCGTTGGTCGTCGACGACGGCCCCCGACCGTCCTGATGGCGACAGCTACGGCAAGATTCGCGCAGTGAGTTCCTACACGCCGTCGCTGGCCGACATCGTCGCCACGCTGCACGTCGACCAGACCGGCGACGACGACTTCGTCGCGACCCAGCTCGACAACCCCGCCCACCACATCGTCGGCGGTCACATCGCCGGACAGGCCCTCATGGCGACCAGCCGCACGGCTCCCGGCCGCACCCCACACAGCGTGCACGTCTACTACATTCGCGCCGGCGACGCCCGTCGCCCCGTCGACTTCCACGTCGTCCGGTCCCGCGACGGCGGCACGCTGTCGACCCGGCAGGTCACCGCCCGGCAGGACGGCGAGGTGCTCCTGGAGGCACTCGCCTCGTTCAGCACACCGGTCGACGGCGTCGACTACCACGCGCAGATGCCGGAGGTTCCCGCACCGGAGTCGCTGCTTCCCGTCGGCAAGCAGCTTGCGCAGTTCGCCGACGAGCTCCACGGGTACTGGGTGCGCAAGCAGCCCTTCGAACTTCGCTACGTCGACGCGCCACCGCGGCTGGCGCTGGAGCTTCCCGAGCCCTCGCCCCGAATCCGGTTGTGGTGGCGGCCAACCGAACCCGTAGTGGACGACCAGATCCTGCACAGTTGCCTGCTGACCTACCTGTCCGGCACCACCATGCTGGAGACCGCCGTCGTCATGCGCCGGGCCACCCAGGCCACCGCCTACAACGCGCTGATCGACCATGCCCTCTGGTTTCACCGTCCCGTCGACCTGACCGACTGGGTTCTGTCGGATCAGTTCTCGCCCAGCGCAATCAGCGGCCGGGGGCTCGCCACCTCCACCATGTACAACCGCGCAGGGCAGGTGGTGTGCATCGCCACCCAAGAGCTGTACTTCGGCCGGCCGCGGGCTACTTAGCCCGGCCGGGTGGACGGCCCGCGAATCTCCGTGAGCGTCAATGGGTTTCCGCGCCCTTTGCGGACGGCGATGACCCAGGTCACGTCGGGCCCGTCGACGCGACCGGCGCCGCCGCCGTCGGATTGCGTACGGTTGCTCACCACCGTGGCCGGCGGTGGCAACGCCGCGGTTACGATCACCGCTGGACTACTCGCGTCATCCGTGTGAATCGCCCCCTGTTCACCGAACTTCGGGTTACTGTCTCGGATGGCTTGGCAATCAACCCTGGGAGGGCTTTGAATGGGCGCCTATCAGACCGTTTTGGTCGGAACTGACGGTTCGGATTCATCGCTGCGCGCGGTAGACCGGGCCGCGCAGATCGCCGCGGGAGCGGGCGCGAAGCTCATCGTGGCCACGGCGTACTTCCCACAGAGCGAAGACTCCCGGGCCGCTGACGTCCTCAAGGACGAGGGCTACAAGATGGCGGGCAACGCCCCCATCTACGCGATCCTGCGTGAGGCCAGGGATCGCGCCCACACCGCGGGAGCCAAGGACGTCGACGAGAAGGCCGTCGTCGGCGCTCCGGTCGACGCGCTGGTCGACCTGGCCGAGGAGATCAAGGCCGACCTTCTGGTGGTCGGCAACGTCGGCCTGAGCACCATCGCGGGTCGCCTGCTCGGATCGGTGCCCGCCAACGTGGCGCGTCGGTCCAAGTCCGACGTCCTGATCGTCCACACCTCCTGACGATCGGGCTCCGGGGGCTACCAGCCCCTGGAGCCTGGGATGCCCTTGAACGGGCCCTTCACCCAGCTGGTGATCCAGCCGCCGTAGAAGCCACCGGGTTGCGACTCGACCTGCTCACCGTTGACGGTGCAGCGGTCCACCTGTGCGGCCATCACGGCGACGGCACCGGCGATCGGTTCGAAACCGGGCGTGGGTTCCTGATACGTCCAGCCGGCCCGTTCGGCGACGCGTGCCCCGTTAACCAGGTCGAAGTAGGACGCCACGCCCTTCCACTCGCACCACGACGACCCCGCCGCGGGGCGCAGGGCGCCGTCCCGAAACGCCGCCGCGGGGATGTAGTAGGTGGGTGGGTGGCTGGTCTCGAGGACCCGCCAGCCACGGTCGGTCGAGGCGATGGTGTCCCCTCCCAGCTCGACGGTGATGGACCCGCTGAACGTCTCCAGCCGAGGCGGTCGCGGGTAGTCCCACACCGACTCCTGGCCGGGGCCGGTCCTGTCGGGCTTGGGCCAGCCGCTCACCAGCCCCGCTCCTTCCATTCGCCGAGGTGCGGCCGCTCGGCGCCCAGGGTGGTGTCGTCCCCGTGGCCCGGGTACACCACGGTGTCGTCGCCGTACCGGTCGAACACCTTCGATTCGAGGCCGCCGAGCAGCGATTCGAACTCGTGCGGGTTGGTCGTACGGCCTGGACCGCCGGGGAACAGGCAGTCACCGGTGAACAGTTGCACGGCGTCGCCCGCGGCGGGGCCGCTCAGCGCGAGAGCCACCGATCCCTCGGTGTGACCTTGGAGGTGGATCACGTCGAAGCTGAGTTCGCCGATCTCGACGGTGTCGCCGTCGGACAGGATGCGGTCCGGCGCGACGGGCAGCGGGCCTGCGTCGAGCCGGTGGGCGGCGGTTGGTGCGCCGGTGGCGCCGATCACCTCGGCAAGCGCCTGCCAGTGGTCGCCGTGCTGGTGGGTGGTCAGGACGAGGGCCAGCTTCGGGGCGTACCGCTCGATCAGCTCGAGAAGGACCGGCGCATCGTTCGCCGCGTCGACGAGTAGCGTCTCGCCGGACTGGGAACACGTGATCAGGTACGCGTTGTTGTCCATGGGGCCGACGGACGCCTTCACGATCGTCGCACCGGGGAGGGTGCGTCGTGCTGCCGAGCCGGGCTCGACGTGGCCGGTGTAGTCGTCGACGACGGAAGTTCTCGGACCAGTCATGACTGCCACCGTACGGGGCTTGTCGGTGCGTGGACATACCATGAGCGCGGTGCACTTCGAGCAGGTTGGAGAGCACCATCGGACCAGGAGAGATATCAGTTGGCTGACCGCCTGATAGTCAAGGGTGCGCGCGAGCACAACCTGCGAAACGTCGACGTCGACCTGCCTCGCGACTCGTTGATCGTCTTCACCGGGTTGTCCGGTTCCGGCAAGTCGTCGCTGGCCTTCGACACGATCTTCGCCGAGGGTCAACGCCGATACGTCGAGTCGCTGTCGGCGTACGCCCGTCAGTTCCTCGGGCAGATGGACAAGCCCGACGTCGACTTCATCGAGGGTCTCTCGCCCGCCGTGTCGATCGACCAGAAGTCCACCAACCGCAACCCGCGCTCCACCGTCGGCACCATCACCGAGGTGTACGACTACCTGCGCCTGCTCTACGCCCGCGCCGGCACCGCGCACTGCCCGGTCTGTGGTGAACGCATCGCCCGGCAGACACCGCAACAGATCGTCGACCAGGTCCTCGCGATGGAGGAGGGCATCCGGTTCCAGGTGCTCGCGCCGGTGGTGCGTACCCGCAAGGGCGAGTTCGTCGACCTGTTCGAGAAGCTCAACTCGCAGGGCTACAGCCGCGTCCGGGTCGACGGCGTCGTCCACACCCTGACCGATCCGCCGAAGCTGAAGAAGCAGGAGAAGCACGACATCGAGGTCGTCGTCGACCGGCTGAGCGTGAAGGCCAGCTCCAAGCAGCGCCTCACCGACTCGGTCGAGACGGCACTGGGCTTGGCCGACGGCATCGTCGTGCTGGAGTTCGTCGACGAGGACGAAAACGCCCCGCACCGCGAGCAGCGGTTCTCCGAGAAGCTCGCCTGCCCGAACGGGCACGCCCTGGCGGTCGACGATCTCGAGCCGCGGTCGTTCTCCTTCAACTCCCCGTACGGCGCCTGCCCCGAGTGCGCGGGCCTGGGCATCCGCAAGGAGGTCGACCCCGAACTGGTGGTGCCCGACCCCGAACTGACACTGGCCGAGGGGGCCATCGCACCATGGTCGATGGGGCACACCGCCGACTACTTCACCCGCATGCTGGAAGGCCTCGGCGAGAGCCTCGGCTTCGACGTCAACACCCCGTGGCGCAAGCTCCCGGCCAAGGCGCGCAAGTCGATCCTGGAGGGATGCGACGAGCAGGTGCACGTCCGGTACAAGAACCGCTACGGCCGGACACGCTCCTACTACGCCGACTTCGAAGGCGTCATGGCGTTCCTGCACCGCCGGATGGAGCAGACCGACTCCGAGCAGATGAAGGAACGCTACGACGGCTTCATGCGCGACGTGCCGTGCCCGGTCTGTGAGGGCACCCGGCTCAAGCCGGAGATCCTGGCCGTCACGCTCGCCGCCGCGGACGACGCGAAGTCGATCGCCCAGGTGTGTGAGCTGTCGATCGCCGACTGTTCGAAGTTCCTCAACGCGTTGACCCTCGGCGTCCGCGAGCACGCCATCGCCGGGCAGGTCCTCAAGGAGGTGCAGTCGCGGCTGGGCTTCCTGCTCGACGTCGGGCTCGACTACCTGACACTGTCCCGGGCGGCGGGCACGCTCTCCGGCGGTGAGGCGCAACGCATTCGGCTCGCCACCCAGATCGGCTCCGGTTTGGCCGGCGTGCTCTACGTCCTGGACGAACCGTCGATCGGTCTGCATCAGCGAGACAACCGGCGACTGATCGACACACTGGTTCGGCTGCGAGACCTGGGCAACACGCTGATCGTCGTCGAGCACGACCTCGACACCATCGCCCACGCCGACTGGGTGGTCGACATCGGCCCGGCGGCGGGGGAGCACGGTGGTCACATCGTGCACAGCGGTACCTACGCCGATCTGCTCACCAATCCCGAATCCATCACCGGCGCATACCTTTCCGGTAAGGAGAGCATCGAGGTGCCGGCGATTCGCCGACCCGTCGACCGCAAGCGCCAGCTGACGGTGGTCGGCGCGCGGGAGAACAACCTGCGGGAGATCGACGTCGCCTTCCCCCTCGGCGTCCTGACCTCGGTCACCGGCGTCTCGGGATCGGGTAAGTCCACGCTGGTCAACGACATTCTGGCGTCGGTGCTCGCCAACAAGCTCAACGGCGCCCGCCAGGTGCCCGGTCGCCACCTGCGCATCAACGGGGTGGATCAACTCGACAAGCTGGTCCGGGTCGACCAGTCACCGATCGGCCGCACGCCGCGGTCGAATCCGGCGACCTATACGGGCGTGTTCGACAAGATAAGAACGCTGTTCGCCGCCACCACCGAGGCCAAGGTGCGCGGGTACCAGCCGGGACGGTTCTCGTTCAACGTCAAGGGCGGTCGCTGCGAGGCGTGCTCGGGTGACGGCACCATCAAGATCGAGATGAACTTCCTGCCCGACGTGTACGTGCCGTGCGAGGTGTGTCACGGCGCCAGGTACAACCGCGAGACACTCGAGGTGCACTACAAGGGCAAGACCATCTCCGAAGTCCTCGACATGTCGATCGAGGAGGCCACCGACTTCTTCGAGCCGATCACGTCGATTCACCGTTACCTGAAGACCCTCGTCGACGTCGGGTTGGGCTACGTGCGGCTGGGTCAGCCGGCGCCGACACTGTCCGGCGGCGAGGCTCAGCGCGTCAAGCTGGCCGCGGAACTACAGAAGCGGTCGACGGGCCGCACCGTCTACGTTCTCGACGAACCGACCACCGGCCTGCACTTCGAGGACATCCGCAAGTTGCTCAAGGTGATCAACGGTCTGGTCGACAAGGGCAACACCGTCATCGTCATCGAGCACAACCTCGACGTCATCAAGACCTCCGACTGGATCGTCGACATGGGCCCCGAGGGCGGCGGTGGCGGCGGCACGGTCGTCGCGCAGGGCACCCCGGAGGACGTGGCCGCGGTCGCGGAGAGCTACACCGGTCAGTTCCTCGCCGAGTTGTTGCCGCAGCCCGAGCCCGTCCGCGCCAAGAAGCGCCGCAAGGTCAGCGCGTAGCCGAGGACCCACGCGACTTGGTCAACGGCGACGGGAACCGGGCGGCGATCCGCACCCCGTCGAGCCAGTCAGTGAGCTGTTCGGCCTTGCGCGTCAACGCCTTCGAGGCCGCGGCGCCGACGTTCTGAACGAGGTGGACGACGACTCGGCCGTCGGCGTCCTGCGTCCAGCCGCCGACGATGCGGCCGTTGCTCCACGCAGTGGGTCCGCCGTTGCCGTTGCGGTCGAACACCTGGGCCTTGTGGGGTCCGAGGTACCAATCCCGCTGCTGCCAGCCCATCGTCGTGACGTCGAGGCCAGGTAGCAACGCGCACCACGGCTCGCAGGGTGGTTCCGGGTCCAGGTCGTCGGGAAGCACCCAGCCGGGAACGCCGCCGAGGTCGACCTCGACCGCAGCGACGTCGCGCAGACCGTCGCGGGTCCAGCCGAGCGTGTGACCGAAGAACCACTTCACGTCGGCCACCGTCGCGGGCCCGAACGCGCGCAGGTACCGGGCGACGAGCGTCGCCCGCGCAGCGTCGTGGTCGACCGGCTCCGCCGTGCCGAGCCATCGTGTCGTGGACGTCCACTTGGGCCGCGACGTCGTCCAACCGCCCTCGTTCGGGCCCCGGACCAGATGCCCCTCGACGGCCAGCACCGTAAGCACCCGAGGCGAGATGGGTCCGGGCCCGCCCCAGCTCTTTCCCGGGGCCGGGTCGAAGTCGCCGGCCAGCTGCGGCAGGGCCGCGCGAAGCTCTCTGGCATTGGCGTGACCGTGGTGTTCGAGGTGGGCGACGACCGCTGCCGCCGCGTCCGCGAGCCACGCATCGCCGTCGTCGGCGATGCCGGCCTTCACCACGTCGGCGACCAACCTCTTGCGCTCGGTGGCGGCGACCCGACTGCTCGCCGCGGCCTGAACGGTCGGCAGGTCGGCGGTGTCGAACACCCACAGGGTGCGCCTCATGGCGAGATGCTTGACCACCGCGCGGTCGACGTAGAGCGCCCCGTCCAGATCGGCCACCCGAAAACCGTTGCAGCGGGCCCACAACGACAGATACGGCGTGGCGGGGTCGGTGGCGTGCAGACCGACGAACGAGCTCGCCACGTCGGCGATCGGTCGACCGGTGGGCTCTGCCAGTAAATGCCGACGAGCCAGCCGCGTCCGCCGCTCCTCGACGGAGAACGAGCGCACCGCGTCAGGTCCGATCCGGCTCGTCCCGCATAGACGCCCTAATCTGTTCGAGGCGATCGTGGGCGGCGCGCTGCCGGGCCTCGTATTGCTCCTCGACCTCACGGCCCTCGGCGGTCTCCGACGCCAGCTCCGACGAGCCGATGGCAGTGCCGAATCTGGTTTCGATCTTCTCCCGGACCGACTCGAAGGTCGGCACGCCGCCCTGGGTGTAACCGGTCTCCGGCGGCGTTGGCGGCGGCGTCTCGGCAGGCGGGTCGGGCACGATCTCGGCGTCGACGATCTCCTCGGGGTCTCCCACGTTGCCACCGTACCGCCAGCCGCGCGTCGGGAAGGGGAGTGCGCGCCACGTTCACCATCGTCTCGGCGACGATCTCCACCAACCGGGCGTCGATCGCGTTGCGCTGCCCCGCCAACTCCGCCATCTCGTCGAACAACACCTCCATGCGCTCCTTGAAGCTCAAAGAGGTTGTCGCCGTAGCCATGCCACCATCGTATGAGAGGGGTCCGACATCAGCGACGCACGATCGCCCCCGGCAATTGTTGGGATCGGTAGCGCATCAGACCCCGTGTACTTCCCTCACGACGACGTCATCCCCGACGTTGCGGAATGAAGGGACTACCCATGAAGAACATCGTGACGGCGGGTATCGGCATCGCGGCAGCGGCCTTGGTCTTGGTCGGCTGCTCCGACGACAAGGGCTCGACGCCCGGCTCGAGCTCGCCCGCCGCGAGCGGCAGCAGCACGCAGGTCAGCACCAGCGGCAACACCGAGGTCAAGGTCGAGGGTCAGGACCTCGCCGGCCTCGACACCAGCACCGTCACCTGCGTCAAGGCCGGCGGCAAGATCAACGTCGCCAGCGGCACGGTCGGTGGCCAGCAGGGCGTCGCGGTCGTGATGTCCGACGCGACACCACCTGCCGTCGAATCCCTCGGCCTGGTCGTCGACGGGAGTGCCCTCTCGGTCGCGCAGATGGACGGCATGAAGAGCGGCTCGGCAGAGGTCGCCGTCGACGGCAGCACGTACACCATCACCGGTGAGGCGCAGGGCGCCGACATGAAGAACCCGATGGCGGGGATGATCACGAAGAAGTTCGAGATCAAGGTGACCTGCAACTGACAGGTCGCCCCCGGGGAGGGCGGCGGGCGTGCCGTGCACGTCCGCCGCTTTCGCCACTTCCGACTTCCACATCTGGCGTCCGCGGCGACTTATGATGCAGCCGTGTCGATCCCCGGTGAGCTGGAGCGGGCCCGCCACCTTGCCCTCGCCAGCGACGAGACGGCGGCCAAGGAGCTGCTGCTCTCCTTGATGCCGCTGATCGAAGAGGCCGACCGGGACGACTGGATGCTGGAGGCGCTGGCCCAGCTCGGCGAGCTCTACCTGGTCAGGACCGCCTACGACGGCGTCCGCGAAGCCGCCGTGCGCATCCGGGCGTGCCTCGCCGCGTACTCGTCCATCCTGGCGGGCACGGCTGCCGCGGACGTGGTGGAGCAGTCGACCTTGGCGCCCACCGAGACGCGGCACCTGATTCGTCGATACGGGCGCAGGGCCGGTTTCCTCGAGACCGGGCTCGCCGCGGCAATCGGCGACCACGAGGCAGCCGCGGCCGCCCTGGCCGCGCTCGACGACGGCGACACCGAATTCGCCGATCTGGCAACCGAACACGCCTACCTTCTGACCTACGCGCGCATCGTCTGCGCCGAGGGGTTGTGTGACGACGACTTGCACGTGCGATCGGTACGTCTTTGGGACGAGGTGATCCGACACGTCGAATCGTCCTCCGACAGCGGCGAATCGGAGGACAACCTGCGGGTGCTCGGTGGCATCGGATACGCCCGGTTCTGCATCGAGACCGGTCGTCTCGACGACGCCGAACCCTGGTTGCGCCGGGTCGAGGCCCGGGCCGCGGCCCGCGGCTGGGAGCTGGCGACGGCCCGCGCCCGGTTGGAACGCGGCGCCGCGAGCTGGTCGGCCGGTGACCGGGTCGCCACCGAGGCGCGGATGTACGAGGCCTATCCCGTGATTGCCCGCTACGCCAGGGCGAACGCCGTCTCCAGGTGCTGGCTGTTCTTCGGCCTGACCAGGTTGTCGGCCGGTGGGCTCAAGGCCGCCGACGAATGCTGGGAGCACGCCGAACGGCACTGGCGCGAGCTCGGGAAGCCCCTGCACATTCACCGTATCCTGTTGCAGCGCAGTTGGATCAGCATCTTTCGCGGCAGGCATGCCGAGGCGGTCGACATGGTGACGCAAGCGCGGGCCTGCCTCGACTCCTCACCCCGCAGCAGCTGGCTGGCCTACGCCCGCCTCGACGACCATCTCGGCAACATCCTGCGGGCCGAGGCCCTGGCCGACCTCGGATTCGACGGTGCCGGGCGCCCCGACGACGACTGGGAGGCCGCCGAGGCGAGGTACCAGGCGGGCGCGGGGACGACCAGGGCAGAGCGGGGCACCGACGAGCATCGTGCGGCGATGCAGAAGCTCGAGCGCGCAGCCGAACTCAAGGTGCCGGCGTCGCTCGCCGTCGACTCGGTGCGGTACTCCGTCGTCGACGCCGAAGCTCGGGCACAGTGGGCGACGTGCGTCTCGGCGCCGCTGCTGGCCGGCGCCTTCGCCGTCGCCCTGGAGTGGGAGAACTCCGACCTGATCAGCCAGCTGGTCGAATACCACAGTGCACGAGGCACCTTCAGCGCCGAGGCTCCCGACGCCGCCGCACTGGAGTGGTCGAGCGTGTCCACGGCCGCCGCCCCGATCACCGACGTCGACGAGTTGGCACTGGTTGCCGCCGGTCCGCCCATCAGCGACGGCACCGGGCTCTTGCGGCTGGGTCCACTGCCACCGCTGCGGATGGATCCGACCACGGGGCCGGTGCTCGACCGCTACCGGCAGCTGGCATTCGAACGCTACGGCCAGTGCGTCACCGCGGCCGAAGCGGTCTGGGAGACATGGCCATAACGGACACGACCCTGATCCTGCGGTTCGCCGACGTCGGGCCGGCCACGTACGCCAGTCTCCGGATCGTGGGGGACCCGTCGCGGACGGTGACGTGGGTGATTCACTCCGCTCAGATCCGTGACGCACTCGACGACCTTGCCGGGGCACTGCCCGAGCCGGTCGCGGCGGAGTCCGTCGCCGACGCGTTGGCCAGGGCCCTGGTGTCCGGGCCGTTCGCCGCCTCCGACACCGAGGAAGCCCTCGCCCGGCGACTCGGGTCGGTGCTGCTGTCCGAGCAGGCCTGGCGCGTGCTCGTCGACGGCGCCCACGCCCCCGGTGCGGCGCTCTTCATCTCTCCGAGCGCCAGGTTGGGGCGCGTGCCGTGGGGTCTGCTCGCCGTCCCCTTCGAGGGGAACGACCGCCGCCTGGTGGAGCTGGCCGACCTGCTGATGGCCGTGCCACCCAACATCGTGAACGCCCCCCGCCTGCGCACCACCTGGACCGAGCGCCGCCATCGATCACCCCTGCTGGTGCTCGACCCCCGCGTCCCGGGGCAGCGTCCCGACTCGGCGCTGGGCTCGGTTCTCGGCCGGCCGTCGCCGGATACGCTGCTGGCGCAGCACTTCGCCGACGGCGTGGCCACCCGACGCGTCCTGCCCGCGGTGGCCGAGTCGACCGCGCTGTTCCGCCGAACCGACGCCGACCGCGACTGGCTGGCCGCGATGCTGGCCGAGGAGCCCTGCCGTCTGCTCTACGTCGGGCACGCCAGTGCCGCCGAGGACCGGTTGGGGCGCGCCGATCAAGCGGCGCTGCACCTGGCGGAGGAGGATCCGCTGACTGCCGCGGCGATCATGTCGCGACGGCTGCCCCTGCCGCCCCGGGTCGCCCTGATCGCTTGCGCCTCCGGTGGGGACTACCGGTTCGACGAGGCGACGGGTTTGGTCGCGGCGATGGTGCTCTGCGGGGCCCAACTGGTGACGGCCACGCTGTGGTCCCTGCCGACGACGGCCGGCTATCGGCGGTTCGCCGGCGGCACGACGGACCCGATGGGGGAGCTGGTCGTGGCGGTCGACGATGCGCACGACGGCGATCGGGCAGGCCAGGCGGTGAACGAGTGGCAGCGGGAATGTCTGCGGCGCTGGCGTTCCGGAGACTCGACCGCGAGCCCGGTGTATTGGGCGGCGCTGGCGTCCTTCGCGGTGGACGGGGCGAGATGACCGCTCAGACGGGCGGCGTCGACGCCGACACCGCGTCCATGTCGTCGGCGAGCGAAAGCCGCCTTGGCGCGGCCGGATCGAACGTCACCAACAGCAGGAGACCTGGTCGCAGTTGACCCAGGGACGCACCGTCGGCGGGCGGCCGCAGGCTGCCGACGAAGTGCCGACCGGACGGGCACTCCACGTCCAGGGTCACCTGCTCGTCGACCGCGCGGACGGTGCCGATCCCGACCTCGGTGGGGTGGCGGGCCGGGTTCGCGCCCGGTTCGCTCAGCCCGCGGGACAACGGAATCCAGAGGATCACACCGCATGCGGCGGCGATCAGAAACACGGTGGTGGCGAGCAAGGCGTCGGACATGACGTCAGCCTCCTGGCCTCCACGACCTACCAATCCCAACTTCTGCGGGCCGTTTTCAGCACTCCGACGCCTATCCTCTCCACATGACCATCGCCGCTGACGTCGACGCCCGGGACGTCGTGGTGTTGCCGCGACGCTCGGTGATCGACGAAGCATGGCGCGCCATCGGTCCCGGCGTCGAGGTGCTCAGTGGCATCGACGGCGCCCCGCTGCGCCGCACCGTCAAGCGGATCCTCGACCCCTTGGTGTTGCGGCTGCGCACGAACCCCCAGTACTCCGCACCGGTGGTGACCCCGGAGACGGGTGCGGCAATGCGAACCTTGTTGGTGGCTGCCGCGCCCGAATTGCGCAACACCGCAGCATGGTTCGCGGTGTTGAAGCTCGAGCGGCGGCGACTGCGGATCACTGCGGGCAACGCCCAGGAGCTGTACTTTCCGATCTGCTACGAGCTCTCCGTCACCAGGGGTGCGCCGGTACCCGACGACCGCGACACCGCCGAGACGGTGCTGCGTGGCGTCCACGACGACCGCGACCGGACGGGCGTCGAGGTCCTCAACCGCCACCTCGACGACGACGTGGTGGCGCGGTTGGCCCGGCAGCTCGAGCTCAGTTGGCGCGACGTCCGACCCGGGAACAGCGTCGCCGGTCCGTTCCTGTCCGGCCTGACCACGGTCCTCGGCGACGCGACCGGTCACAACGCCGCGACGGCCCGCCAGCGGGTGTGGTCGGCGCTCGTCGCGGACGCGACGCCCTACGACGTCGGCGCGAGGGCCCACACCGACGCCGAAATCCCGTGGTCGATCGTCGACGTCGGACTCAGTTCCGTTGCCCCACAACCACCGCCGCCGGTGGTCACGGGACAGGACGGCGCGCCGCCGCTGAACCGCAGCGTGGTCGACAGGGTGCGCGCGACGCTGCGCCGGGCACTCGACCGCGACGGCTTGCCCGACATTCCGCTGCTGTGCGCCGAGGAAGTCGACAGGGCTTGCGCGCCATGGGGTTTGCTTGCCGAGGACAAGCAGGCAGCGCTCGTCGCCGGCGTCGAGGTCGCCGCCGACCTGGCCCCGCTCAGTGCGGACACCTCGACCCGATACGCGCTCTCTGGCGACATCCAGGCGCGGTTGCACAAGGAGGCCTACGTCATGCACGCCCGTCGCTATCTGGTCGAGGGCGGGCCGATGCATCCCCGCCAGCGCCAGGTGGTCGACGACCTCGCCGACTTCGCGAAACCGTACGTCAGGCGGCTCTGGGCGCGTCTGCACGGACGCGACGTATGGCAGGAGTCCTGCGGCGACGTCGACGACGTGCGCTCGTTGCTCCGGGGAGTCGCGAGGTCGGTCAACCTGGACCACCGCCAACGCATCAAGACCATGTTGGAACTGCAGGAGCACGAGGTGGCCCGATGAAGCTCGAGGCCCGGTCGGGCGGCTGGAGCGGTGGCCCGGTCGTTGCGGACGTGCCCGCGGTGGCGGTGCTCGAGGTCAGCGGCGCGGTGCTGGAGTGGACGGTGGACGACCCGGCCGGGGCGGCCGCCGCCCGCATGACGGTGACCGACGTCGCCGCCGCCGATTGGCTGTGGCGCGTGGTGGGTCCGACCGGCCACGCCGCCCTGGTGTCGGGCGCCGACGTGGCAGAGGTCGACGTCCGGGCCGAGGCGCTGGAACCGTTGCGGCGCCTGGCCGTCGGATACTGGCTGCGCCGATGGTGGCCCGAGAGCAGCCGCGACGGAATCGTGCGCCTCGACCCGTCGCTGCTCGACGGGGAGTTGGCCCTCCTGGTCAGCGCGGCGCAGGAGTTCTTCACCGAGGACACGCTGGACTCCGACGTCGAGGGTCTTCTCGCGCCGCACCGCGTGGCGCTGAGGGCGCTCGAAGACGGTGGCGACCCCCGGGTGCTCGACGTGGTGCGGGCATGCGTCGACCTGGCCGACGACGCGGGGGTGTGGCCGGCCGACCTCCCAGTGGCGCCGAGAGACGCGGTCACCGGCCGTCGGGAGGACTACGCGTTGGCCGCCGGTGCCGACGGCGACCGACGCCGGGGCGCGATCGCCACCGGCGTCGCGTCGGTGGACTGGGTGGCCGTACCGCCGCGGACATTCGACGCCGCCGAAGACACCGTCGAGTGGTCCGTCGACGCCACGGACGGCTCGGTGGTCGCCGCGGTGCGCGTCGCGGTGCTCGACGGGGCGTCCGCCGGGGGCATCGCCGTGCGATTACGCGCGGGCGCCGTCGGCGCCGCCGGAGTCCTCGACGCCACCGGGGCGGCTGCGCTACCGCTGGTGGACGACGGTGGCGACGCGATCACCGAGCTGCGGGCATGGGACCACGGGTGGTCGACCGCGACGGTGACCGTCGGCCCCGACCGTCCCGGCACCGCGGAGGCGGCGGCGCTGCGCCGGCGCGTCCGAGAGTTCGCCCGGGCGCGGCTGGCCCGTCCCGGATCCGACGCGTTCCTCGCCGAGATCCTCGCCGCCGAATCCGACTATTGAAGATGCGACGCCAGCGGGGTCGCTCCGGGCAGGCCCAGCCGCGGCGCCCCGGGCGTGCCGACCTGACCGGCCAGCCAGGGCAGCGCCGCGACGAACGCGCGGTCCGCGAACGGCCAGTCGTGCTTGCCGGGCTGCGTCACCACCGCGCACCGGATGCCGTTGGCCGTGCCGAGCGCGCACAGTGAGTTTGCGGCCGCCGCCTGGTCGCTGAGGTGGACCGCGGCGTCCTTGCCGCCGAGGCCGGTGCCGTTGGCGTTGACCGCCTCGACGACCGTCGGACCCGACGACGGTGTCGACCCGTTGACGGCGAACCACCCCGAGATGCCTTGGTAGCGACCATGCTTGGTCATCACGCTGGTGGGGTCGAAGGCGGCGTAGGCGGCGGTGCTGCCACCGAACAGCCGGTCGACGGTCTGCTTCTTGTTGCCGGAATTGGGGGCCAGGTCACCCGCGATGTCCTCGAACGTGGTGAACATGTCGGGGTGCATGGTGGCCAGGTCCACGGCGCACGTGCCGCCCATCGACCAGCCAACCAATCCCCAGTTGGCCCGATTGGTGCTCACGCCGTAGGTGGCCTCCATGAACGGCACCACGTCCTTGGTGAGGTGGTCGGCCGAGTTGCCGCGCGGGCCGTTGACGCATTCGGTGTCGTTGTTGAACGCACCGCCGGTGTCGACGAACACCAGGACCGGCGCGTTGCCGCCGTTCGCCGCGGCGTAGTCGTCGACGGTCTTGATGGCGTCGCCCGCCCGCAGCCAGTCACCGGGGGTGTTGAACTCACCACCGATCATCATCAGCGTCGGCAGGTGCGGGGCCGGGTTGGTCGCGAAGTACGCGGGCGGGAGGTACACCAGCTCACCGCGATGCTTGAAACCCGACGCCGACGAGTCGATGTTCACCGGCACCACGACGCCCTTGGTGGGCACCTGGTGCTTGGTCTGCATCGCCACGACGGTCGCCTGGTCGGCCTGGTCGGGCAGCGGCCCCTCGGTGAGCTGGTTCCATGCGGTCTGGACGGTGGGGAAGTAGCCGACCCAGAGATTCAAGGCCAACGCCGCGCACAGGGCCGACATCGGCAATCCCACGGCCGACGCCGTCCGACGGCGCCAACCGGCGTTGCGCCACCCGGCGACGAACACCACCGCCGCAAACCCCGTGACCACGATCCAAACCCACAGCAACTTGGGAGCAGGGTCGTCCGACATGCCCTGAGAGGCGATCACCCAGTAGGAGGTCGCGGCCATGGCCGCGCCGACGGCCACCGCCGCCGGCAACCACACGAGGCCCCACCGACGGCTCCGCCTGCAAACCGCGGCCACCAGAACGGCCACGGTGACGGCTTGGATCAGCAGCGGCAACCAGCCGTGCATCAACGAGAGGTGCTGTTGCCGAAAGTCCCCGGCGGCCAACCACGATGTCACGCCGTCATCGTGAACGGCGAAGCTGACGGTTGGCTGTGAAGCTCTTCATCGAGGCTTGGCCAGTGGGAAGGGAAGGGTCTCGCGGATGCTGCGCCCGGTGATCAACATGACGACTCGGTCGACGCCCATGCCCAGGCCACCGGTCGGCGGCATCGCATATTCCATGGCCTGGAGGAAGTCCTCGTCGAGTTCCATCGCCTCCGGGTCGCCGCCGGCGGCCAGCAACGACTGCTCCTGCAGTCGACGGCGTTGCTCGACGGGATCGGTCAACTCGCTGTAGGCAGTGCCCAATTCGACGCCCCAGGCCACCAGGTCCCACCGCTCAGCCACGCCGGGCAGGCTGCGGTGCGGCCGGGTCAGCGGCGAGACGGACGTCGGGAAGTCCTTGTAGAACGTCGGTCGCTCGGTGCGATCCTCGACCAGGTGCTCGTACATCTCGAGGACGACGGCCCCGGGATCCCAGTGCGTTTGGTACGGGATCTTCGCCGCGTCGGCGTAGCGCCGCAGCGTCCCCAGATCGGTGTCGGTTGCGACGTGTTCCCCGAGCGCCTCGGACACGGCGCCGTGCACGGTCTTGACGGCCCATTCGCCCGAGACGTCGACGGGCTCGAGCGTTCCGTCCTCCCGCGGCCGCATCACGACGTGGGCCCCGTTCGCGGCGAGGGCGGCGTTCTGAATCAGCTCCCGGCAGCCGTCGATCCACACGTTGTAGTCGGCATGCGCCTGATAGGCCTCCAGCAGCGTGAACTCCGGATTGTGACTGAAGTCGACGCCTTCGTTGCGGAACGCACGGCCCAGTTCGAAGACCCGCTCCACCCCGCCCACGCAGAGCCGCTTCAGGTAGAGCTCGGGTGCGATCCGCAGGTACAGCGCCAAGTCGTAGGCGTTGATGTGGGTGACGAACGGGCGGGCGTTCGCGCCGCCGTGGATCTGCTGCAGGATCGGCGTCTCGACTTCGAGGAAGTCCTTGGCGAACAACGTCTCTCGGATCGAGTGCAGAACCGCGCTGCGGGCTCTGATCAGGTCACGCGACTCGGTGTTGATGGCCAGGTCGACGTACCGGGTGCGCACCCGGGCTTCCTGGTCGGTCAACCCCTTCCACTTGTCGGGCAGCGGGCGAAGGCACTTTCCGATCAACCGCCACCTCTCGACGAGCAGCGACGGAGTGCCGGACTTGCTCGCACCCATGGTGCCGGTGACCTCGAGGAGGTCACCAAGGTCGACGGCGTTGGTGAATTCGGCGGTACCACCCTCGCTCAGCTGCGAATTGTCCAGCAGCAGTTGCACTTCGGCGGACCAGTCACGCAGGTCGGCGAACAGCACCGCACCGTAGTCCCGAAGGCGGAGCACTCGACCGGAGACCGATACGGTCTCGCCCGCGGTCTCGAGCGCCTGGGCGACGGTGTGGCTGGGCGCCTTGCCGACGGGGTAGGCGTCGATTCCCCGGTCCTGCAACGCCTTCAGCTTGGCCATCCGGACGCGGACCTGTTCGGGCAGTCGGTTGACGTGCTCGTCGGGAGGCCCGTCGAGTTCCAGCAGGGTCAGGTCTGGCGCGCTGCCGTCGGGATGCAGCCGGCCCGAGAGCACCAGCGCGTCCGGTGCCGCCGTGTGTTGTCCGGTGTGTTGCCCGGTGTGCTGTTCGGCTCGCCGGCTGAACGGCAGCACCAGGAAGCCCTCGGCGATCACCGACGCCACGCCGACGCGGGGGATGAGTCGGGCGTCCTCGTAGCAGGCGAAGCGAGGAACCCAATGGGGCATGTACTTCATGTTCGACCGGTAGAGCGTCTCCAGCTGCCACCAGCGGGAGAAGAACACCAGCAGTGCCCGCCACAGCCGCGCCACCGGACCGGCGCCCAGCTGCGCGCCCTCCTCGAACGCGGACCGGAACATGGCGAAGTTCAGCGAGATGCGGGTGATGCCGATGTCGGCGCCCTGCAGGCACAGTTCGCTGACCATCAGTTCGTTGGTGCCGTTGGGGGACTGGGGCGAACGCCGCATCAGGTCCAGCGAGGCGCCGTTGGTGCCCCACGGCACCAGCGACAGCATGGCCACCACGGTGTCCTGTCCGGCCACGCTCTCCTGCACGGCTTCGACCAGCATGCAGTCGCCGTCGGCCGGATCGCCAAGGCGTCCCAGTGCCATCGAGAAGCCGCGCTCGGTCTCGGTGTCGCGCCAGTCGTCGGCCCGTGCGATGACGTTCGCCATCTCCTCGGGGGTCAGGTCGCGGTGGCGTCGGATGCGGACGGTCAGCCCCGCGCGCCGGGCCCGGGTGACGGCCTGCCGCACGGGCTTCATGTCCGAGCCGGACAACTTGAACTTGTCGGGGTACAGAATCGCCTCGTCGCCAAGTTCGAGGGCGTTGAGCCCGGCCTCCCGGAACGCCTGGGCGGCAGCCGCACTCGCGCCCATCACGCCCGGCGCCCACCCGTAGTACTGGCACAGCGTCAGCCACGCCCCGATGGCGGCCGGCCACGATCGCGGGTCACCGAGGGGGTCGCCGCTGGCGAGGCAGACACCGACCTCCACGCGGTAGGTGATGGCGGCCCGCCCGTTCGGGGCGAACACCACCGACTTGTCGCGGCGGGTGGCGAAGTAGCCGAGGGAGTCGTTCTTTCCCCACACCTCGAGCATTCCGCGGATCGCCGACTCGTCCTCACCGGTGAGCGCGTTGGCCGCCCGTTGCGACTGGAACAGCACGACGGCGGCGACCATCAGCGCCACGGCGCCGAACAGGCCGAGCAGTGCGTTGACGAAGACGTGCGGGTGGTGGCCGTCGAATGCGTCGGCGTCGACCCCGGCGAACACGACGACGCGGTTGGCCGCGTAGGGCAGTCGTTCGTCGCGCTCCAGCGAACCGGGGAACATCTCCAACAGTCCCCAGCCGACGACGATGCCGACCGCCATCCCGGCCGCCAGCGTCGCGGCGGCCTTGATCAGTGCGCCGCGTCGCACCCGCGCCCAGAACTCCTTGCGCGCCAGCACCAGGAAGGCGATCGCCGCGACGTGGAATACGAGGCCGATCACCTCGCCGATGTCCTCCATCACCGACTCGGGACCGGTGGAGAGGTCGCCGACGTTCCAGCCGATCGCGGCGACCATGTAGAGCACGAGGATCCACCACGCGACGCTCTTGCGGGCCGCAAGCGCGGCGGCCAGCAGGGCGAGGACGAACGCCCAGGCGAAGCTGGTGTCGGGGAAGTTGAAGATGTAGTCGTTGACCCACTCGCGCGGCACCCTGATGACCCATCGCACCAACGGCGAAATGCTGGCGATCAACGACAGCGTCGCGATGATGCCGACGAGCCACCCCGCGGCCGCGGGCACCCATCGGAAGGTCGACGTTCGATGCTGCTTCGGCGTAGTCAGCGTCATAGGCCGCGACAATATTCGCTCAACCCGCGAAAGTGTTGGCAGTGGCTACCAGACGGGGCCGGTGAACTTCTCGCCCGGACCCTGGCCGGGCTCCTCGGGAAAGGCGGAGGACTCGCGGAACGCCAGCTGCAACTGCTTGAGGCCGTCCCGCACCGGCCCGGCGTGCGGGCCCAGGTACTCCACCGACGCCTTCACCAGGCCGGCCAGCGCCGTGATCAGCCTGCGGGCCTCGTCCAGGTCGCGGTGCGGGGACTCGTCGGGGTCGTCCTCCGACAGCCCGAGCTTCTCGGCGGCGGCACTCATCAGCATCACGGCCGCCCTGGTGATCACTTCGACGGCGGGAATCTCGGCGAGTTCGCGGACGGTTGGTTCGGCGGTGTCTTCGGGGAGTTCGGGAACCTCGGTCATGCCTGTTAGACTGGCACGTGCGACCGTCCCGGCCTACGCCAGGACAGCAAGTGGAGTCCCGCTCCCACCGTTGACCGTCCAGGTACAGCGGTCCGGTCACAGACACCGAGAGGTGTGTGTTCTGCGTTTTGCGCAGGCGACGCAAGTCGTGATCGGTCGGCATCGGGCCCTGTCATGTACAGGGCCTTTTCGCTCTGTTGGGCGATGGCTGATGGCGTGGACTCCTCGAAGACTACATAGGAGGCCCCATCAGCACTGAGACCCGCATCAACGAGCGCATACGTGTACCTGAAGTCCGTCTGATCGGACCGAACGGTGAGCAGGTAGGCATCGTGCGCATCGAAGATGCACTCCGCGTCGCCGCGGATGCCGATCTCGACCTCGTCGAAGTTGCTCCGGCTGCGAAGCCGCCAGTCTGCAAGATCATGGACTACGGCAAGTTCAAGTACGAGACGGCACTCAAGGAGCGCGAGTCTCGCAAGAACCAGCAGCAGACCGTCGTCAAGGAACAGAAGCTGCGACCCAAGATCGACGACCACGACTACGAGACCAAGAAGGGTCACGTCGTCCGCTTCCTCGAGGCGGGGTCGAAGGTCAAGGTGACCATCATGTTCCGCGGACGCGAGCAGTCGCGGCCCGAACTTGGCTACCGCCTCTTGCAGCGGCTCGGCGCCGACGTGGCCGACTACGGCTTCGTCGAGACGTCCGCCAAGCAAGACGGTCGCAACATGACGATGGTGCTGGCACCTCACCGCGGCGCCAAGACCAAGGCCCGAGCGGCACACGACGCCGCTGCACCTCAGGCGCAGCGTGCGGCCCCCGCTCCCGCCGAGCCGGCTGCGGCACCGCCGAGTGACGCTCCACCAGCTCCAACCACGACCTGATCCACCACTAGAACCGAGGACTCCATGCCCAAGGCCAAGACCCACAGCGGCGCTTCCAAGCGCTTCCGGAAGACCGGCACCGGAAAGATCGTGCGCCAGAAGGCCGGTCGCCGACACCTTCTCGAGCACAAGGCGACCAAGCGCACCCGCAGGCTCGACGGCCGCACCGTGGTGGCGGACAACGACGCCAAGCGCATCAACAAGATGCTCAACGGCTGACCTGACTTGCCTGCTGAACGTCTTGCAGGCTCCCCACCCCTGACCCGCTCGAGATAGGAACACCCCATGGCACGCGTCAAGCGCGCACTAAACGCCCAAAAGAAGCGGCGTACCGTACTGAAGGCTTCGAAGGGCTACCGCGGCCAGCGGTCGCGGCTCTACCGCAAGGCCAAGGAGCAGCAGCTCCACTCGTTGACCTACGCCTACCGTGACCGCAAGGCTCGCAAGGGCGACTTCCGCAAGCTGTGGATCACGCGCATCAACGCCGCGGCCCGCGCCAACGGGATCACCTACAACCGGTTGATCCAGGGCCTGAAGCTGGCCGGCGTCGAGGTCGACCGCAAGAACCTGTCCGAGATCGCGATCAGCGACGAGGCCGCGTTCACCGCCCTGGTCGAGGTCGCCAAGGCCGCTCTGCCCGAAGACGTGAACGCACCGTCGGGCGAAGCCGCCTGACACCGCTGACCGAGAAGTCCAATCGGGTAGCTGCCGCGGTCAAGCTGCAGCGTCCGAGCGGACGCCGCCACGCCGCACGCTTTCTCGCCGAAGGTGCCAACCTCGTCGAGTCTGCGTTGCGGCGTGGTCTCGTCGACGAGGTGTTCGTCACCGAGGACGCCGCCGAGCGGTTCGGTGAGCTGCTGGTCGGCGCTCCCATTCAGCTGGTGACCGAACGCGGCGCAAAGGCGTTGTCGGACACCGTCACTCCCGTCGGGCTGGTGGCCGTCTGCCGAATGCCCGAGGCGTCGCTGGCGGACGTGCTTGCGTCGCCGCGATTGGTGGCCGTCGCAGTGGACACCGCCGATCCCGGGAACGCCGGCACGATGATTCGACTTGCCGACGCGATGGGTGCCGACGCCCTCGTCTTGGCCGGCGAGGGTGTCGATCCGTACAACGCGAAGTGCCTGCGGGCCTCGGCAGGCAGCATCTTCTCCGTGCCGGTCGTCGACGCGCCGGACACCCTTGCGCTCATCTCGGAACTGGTGAACGCCGAATTGGTCGTGATGGCAGCGACTCTCGACGGCGAGCGGGCACTCGACGAGATGAACCTCGACGTGCCGACCGCCTGGCTGTTCGGTTCGGAGGCTCACGGGCTGCCAGTCGACGTCGCCGCGGCGGCCGACGTACGCGTCCGGATCCCGATGCGGGGGAGTGCGGAGAGCCTCAACGTGGCTGCCGCCGCGGCGATCTGCCTGTACGAGAGTTCGCGGGCTAGCCGCTGAGCAGGCCCCGCGCGACGTGGGTGATCTGCACTTCGTTGCTCCCCGCGTAGATCATCAGCGACTTGGCGTCGCGCGCCAACTGCTCGACGCGGTACTCCGTCATGTAGCCGTTGCCACCGAAGATCTGAACGGCCTCCATGGCGACGTCGGTCGCCGCCTGCGAGCAGTACCACTTCATCGCCGAGGCCTCGGGCAGTGAGATCGACGTCCCCGACTGGGCGGCCTCGATGACGCGGAACAGCATGTTGCGCACGTTCATCCGAGCGACTTCCATGCTCGCCAGCTTGAGCTGGATGAGCTGGAACTGGCCGATCTCCTGACCCCACAGCGTGCGTGACTTCGCGTAGTCGACGCAGAGCCGCAGGCACTCCTCGATAACGCCGAGCGCCATTGCGGCGACGCCGATGCGTTCGGCCGAGAAGTTGGAGCGGGCGCTGTCGCGGCCGTCGCCCTTGTCGTTGTCCTCGGTCTCGCCCAGCAGCCGGTCGCGGCCCAGGCGCACGTCGTGGAAGAACAGTTCGCCGGTCCGCGAGCTGTGAATGCCCATCTTGCGGAAGGGTTTCGACTGCACGAAGCCGTCCATCCCCTTGTCGAGGACGAAGGTCAGCACCTTGCGGTCGCGCTTGCTCGCGCCGTCCTTCTCGTCCAGCTTCGCATAGACCACGGTCACGTCGGCGTCGGGACCGTTGGTGATGAACGTCTTCTGCCCGTTGAGGACGTAGTCGTCCCCGTCGCGAACCACGTAGGACTTCATGCCGCCGAACGCGTCGGAACCCGAGTCCGGCTCGGTGATCGCCCACGCGCCGATCTTCTCGTAGGTGACGAGCCCGGGCAGCCAGCGTTCCTGTTGCGCGAGCGTGCCGCGCGACGCGATCGTCGGAACGGTCAGACCGAGGCTGACGCCCACTCCCGTCACCAGACCCATGCTGACCCGGCACAATTCGCTGATCAGTACGAAACCCATGCCGGCCTGCGCACCGCCGCCGCCGAACATGCCGCCCGATGATCCACCACTGGGGGAGGCACCGCCGCCCTCGCGCATCGCGGCCAGTCGCTTCTCCAGCGATTCCCTGGCCATCGCGTCGATGCCGAAGGTGGAGAACAACTTCTGGATGACCGGGTAGGGCGCCATGTCGCCGCTCTCCAGGTCGTCGACGTGCGGGCGGACCTCCCGGTCGACGAAATCTCGGACCGCGTCGCGGACGGCGACGTCGACGTCTGACCATTCGAGCATGTTTCGGGCAGCCCTTCGTGGTTCGCGCCGACCGCGCGCCGGGCGCAGGCCTGCGAGGGAGAACGTATCGTGCACCAGCGAGCCGGCGCGTCTCCCCAACGTATGCGTGACAACGCACGTTGTCCACGACTGTGTGACGGTCGGCCGCGTACCGCATCCAGTCGGTTGTGAGCCACACCCTAGAGCCGCCGCCGGGGCGGACACCTAGTCTGGACGACGTGGCTGCCGAATCGTTCGAGGAACGGTCCGGCGACGGCGGCCCGCTGCGCTGGTTGAAGAGGGCCAACCACGACGACGGCCTCGTCGCCCTCGTCAGACGTGCCCGTCGGGCGCTGCCCGGCGACCCGGACTTCGGGGATCCCCTGTCCGCGGCCGGGGTCGGTGGCCCACGGGCGGCGGCGCGAGCGGCAGACCGCATCTTGGACCGCCACGCCGCGTCCCGCGAAGTCAGCCTGGCGGGCCTGCAGGTATGGCAGGCGTTGACCGAACGCGTGTCGGGTCAGCCCGCCAACCGCGAGGTGACGCTGGTGTTCACCGATCTGGTCGGATACTCCGATTGGTCGCTCCGTGCCGGGGACGACGCCGCACTCAAGTTGGTACGGCGGGTCACCCAGGTGACGGAGCCACCCCTGCTGGAGGCCGGCGGGCAGATCGTCAAGCGGATGGGGGACGGCGCGATGGCGGTCTTCCGCGATCCGGCCACCGCGGTCGGTGCGGTGTTGACCGCCCTGGACGCCGTCAAAACCGTTGAGGTGGGCGGTTTTACGCCGATGATGCGGGCCGGCATCCACACCGGCCGGCCGCAACGGATCGGGTCGGACTGGCTGGGGGTCGACGTCAACGTGGCCGCACGGGTGATGGACCGCGCGACCAGGGGTGGACTGGTGGTGTCCAACGCGACCCTTGCGGGCATCTCCGACGAGGACTTCGAATCCTTGGGCATCACGGTCAAACGGGTACGCAAGCCCCTCTTCTCCACGAAGGCACCGGGCGTGCCCGACGATCTCGTGATGTATTGGGTGAAGACCCGCAGGGATTTGCCAGGTACGGACGCGGTCGACGCCGAGGCGCCGGGGGCATAGTCGGTGCCGATGGTGCACGCGATGTTCGCTCGACTGGCCCGCGTCCGGGTGACCGTGGGCTATGCCGTCGTGCTGCTCGTCGTCACGGCGACCCTCGTCGAACTCGATCCCGCGGTTCAGGACCGCGTCATCCTGCACGCCAGTACCAACCTGCACAACCTGCGGCACGGGCACGTCGGGACCTTGCTCGGCAGTGCCTTCGTCGTCGACGCGGGCCCGGTCCTCGTCTGGCTGCCGGGCCTGGTGTGTCTGCTCGCGCTGGGCGAACTGCTCTGGCGCAGTCGCCGACTGATGGTGGCGTTCGCGGTGGGGCACGTCGGTGCGACGCTGTTGGTGGCCGCCGGACTGTGGGCGGCCGTGAGCCACGGCTGGTTGCCCAGAAGCCTCACCCGCGCAACCGACGTCGGAATGAGCTACGGCGCAACGGCGGTGCTCGGTGCCCTCACCCCGACGATTCCCCGGCGCTGGCGACCGGCGTGGATTGGCTGGTGGCTCGCCGTCGCGGTGACGGCCGTCGTCGCCGGCGCCGACTTCAGCAATGTCGGCCACCTTCTGGCGCTGATGCTGGGCATGCTGGTCGCGACGTGGTTCGGTGCCCCACATCCGTGGACCCAGCCGTTGGTCGTGTTACTGATGGTCGCCGCGGCGTTCGGGCTCCTGGTCATCGCGAGCGACCCGGGCACCATGGTCCCGGCCGTCGTCGCCGGCCTCGCCGGGGCGATGCTCGGCCTGGTCTGCACGCTCGTCGGGGAACTGCGGAAGGTCTCGGACCAGCCCGTCAGCAGCTGAACCGGAGGCCGATGTCCGCCGGCGGGGCCGCCTTCTGCAGGCACCCGAACGGCACGACGCCACGGGCGCTCAACGCGACTGCCGTCTGGTGGGCGTAGTCGACGCAAAACAGGCCCGCCGCGTCCGCGCGGCACCGGTAGTCACCGAACGCCAGGCTCCGGCCGACCGGCAGTTCGGCACCCGTTCCGTCGCGAAACGGTCCCGGGTCACCGTGCGGCGACCCGACGTCGACGGTCGGGCCCGTGAAGTCCACCCAGTTGGGCTTCCACGCCGTCTCGATGCCGGCGGGCCGCGCCGGTGGATCGGCCAACTTCACCAGGCACGCCAACGCACCGTCCCGATGGCGGTTGGTGACGCAGTTGGTTTCGGCCCCCGCCGTGGTGAACGCGACGTCGTCGCCCAGATCGGTCTTCTCACCGCCCCGGGTCATCGCGTGGTAGCCCGCGACGTCGGCGGGCGTGGCGGCCTCGATCCACCCGATGACGTCGGCGATCGCCGCACCCGGCCGGGGAGAACCACTGGCGGCCGGCGACGGTGTCGTGGTCCGACTCGACGTCGGAGTCGGGGTCGTCGCGCTCGACGTGCCGGTGGCGGACGGGGATCCGGTGCCGTCGGCCGGCCCGCCCGCACCACCCGAACAGCCCGCCACCAGCGCAGATACGGCGACCAGCAGGGCAATTCGCATGACGACCAGGGTAGCGGTCGCAATTCGCCCGGCCCGTCGGGCACGTCGGGAGCCAGGTTCTTCGCTAACGTCGGGGTCATGCACGAACGCACCATTCGCGTCACCGTCGACAGCGGCGTCATCGAGGGCTTCACCGCTGACGGGGTTCACCGCTGGCGGTCCGTCCCGTACGCGCGCCCGCCGGTGGGGCCGTTGCGGCTTCGCGCCCCACAGCCGGTCCAGCCATGGCCCGGGGTTCGCTACTGCCACGGGTTCAGCTACTGCGCGCCGCAGGACCGCAAGTACACCCTCCTCGGCCTCGGCAAGTTCCAGCCGATGAGCGAGGACTGTCTGACGCTCAACGTGGTCGCCCCGGAGAACTCCGGCAACGAGCCGCTGCCGGTGATGTTCTTCATCCACGGCGGCGGGTACATCCTCGGCAGCTCGGCCACCCCGATCTACGACGGCGCGTCGATGGCCCGGCGCGGCTGCGTCTACGTCTCGGTGAACTACCGGCTCGGGGTCCTGGGTTGCATGGATCTCTCCGCCCTCTCGACGCCCGACTACCCCATCGAGGACAACCTGTTCCTGCGGGATCTGGTCATGGCGCTGCGGTGGGTCCGCGACAACGCCGCCGTGTTCGGTGGCGACCCGGACAACGTGACCATCTTCGGGGAGAGCGCCGGAGCGCACGCCGTCGCCACCTTGCTGGCCACCCCCGCGGCGAAGGGGCTTTTCTCGCAAGCCATTTCGGAGAGTCCGGCCAGCGGCATGGCCGGTCCCCCCGACGTCGCGGCGGCCTTCGCCGACGACCTGGTCGACGCCCTTGGCGCGTCCCGCGCGGACGGCGCGGCCGCCGTGATGTCGGCGCGACCCACCGAGCTCGTCGACGGGTTGAACCGGGTGATGCGTCGCGGCATGACGGAGATGCGCGGCGCGTTCGTCGTCGGCCCGACCTACGACACCGAGTACCTGCCCGAAGACCCGCTGCGGGCGATGCGCGACGGCACCGCCCACCGGGTGCCACTCATCGTCGGCACCAACGCCGACGAGGGTCGCCTGTTCACCCGGTTCCTCCAGTTGCTGCCGATGACCGAACCCGCCATCGACCTGCTCTTCGCCGACTCCGACGTCGAACTGCGCGACCGCATCACCGGCGCCTATCCGGGCTATCCGAGTCCGAGTGCCTGCATCCGCCTCGGTGGCGACTTCGCCTTCGGGACCGCGGCGTGGCAGATCGCCTCCGCGCACGGGCAGCACGCCCCGACCTACGTCTACCGCTATGACTACGCGCCGCGCACGTTTCACCTTTCGGGCCTCGGCGCCACGCATGCCACGGAGCTGCTCGCGGTGTTCGACGTCTACCGCACCCGGTTGGGGTCGTTGATGACGGCCGTTGCCGACCGCCGCTCGGCGCGCCGGGTCTCCAACGACGTGCAGGGCAGGTGGCGGGCGTTCAGCCGCACCGGATCACCGGGCGACGGCTGGCCCCGGTACACCGCCGACGAGCGTGCGGTGATGGTCTTCGACCGGCGTTCGCACCTCGAATACGACCCCAACGCCGACCGGCGACGGGCGTGGGAGGGGTTCACGCTGGCCGCCAACTGAGGCCGCCGGCATATTCCTGCGATCCCCGCGCGCGTCCGTCGTCGACGTGGTCGAGTGGTGAGGTGACGCACCCACTCGATCCTCTGTCCGCCGACGAATTCGCCGCTGTCGCTACGGTGTTGCGCCGCGAGCATCAGGTCGAGGCCACCCCGTCCGCGGGTTCCGGCCTGGGCTGGCGATTCGCCTCGGTCGAGCTGGTGGAGCCGAGCAAGGAGGAGTTGCGGCGGTTCGAGGAGCGCGGCGACGTGCCCGCGCGCCGCGCGACGGCGATCTGCCTGGACCGGTCCGCCAACGCCACCCACAAGGCCGTGGTCTCGCTGACCGACGACCGGGTCGAGACGTTCGTCCACGTCCCCGGCGTCCAGGCCAACTTCACCGTGGACGAGTTCCTCGAGTGCGACCAGCTCCTGCGCACGCACCCCGACGTGATCGCCGCCCTCGCCAAGCGGGGCATCACCGACCTGGACAACGTGTTCATGGACACCTGGACCTTTGGCGACGCGGTCGCCCCTGCCGAGTTCCGCGACCGCAGGCTGGGATGGTCGGACACGTGGCGCAAGGACGCGCCGGGCGCCAACCCGTATGCGCACCTGGTCAGCGGTCTGCACTGCGTCGTCGACCTGAACACCATGGAGGTGCTTCGGGTCGACGACGACGGGGGAGTCCACACACCCGACGTGATGGGTGAATACGCGCCCGCGCACGTTCCGGAGCGCCTCCGCGCGGCGTCGACGCGGGAACCACTCAAGCCGCTGCTCATCACCCAGCCCGAGGGACCGTCGTTCACCCTGGACGGCAACCTGTTGCGCTGGCAGAACTGGTCGCTGCGCATCGGGTTCAACTATCGCGAGGGGATGACCCTGCACACCGTGCGCTATCGCGACGGCGACCGCGAGCGCTCGATCGCCCACCGAATGTCGTTCGCGGAGATGATCGTCCCGTACCGGGACTCGTCGCCCGACCACTACCGTCGCACCGCATTCGACATCGGCGAGTGGGGCCTTGGCTTCATGACCACCTCGCTGGAACTCGGGTGTGACTGCCTTGGCGAGATTCGGTACCTCGACGCCGTGATGCACGACAGCACGGGCGGGCCGTACACGATCACCAACGCCATCTGCATCCACGAAGAGGACGGTGCCGTGCTGTGGAAGCACGTCGACCACGACTCGGGAGCAGAGGTACGCCGAATCCGCCGCCTGACCATTTCGTTCCACGTGACGGTCGCCAACTACGAGTACCTGGTCTACTGGCGCCTCTACCAGGACGGCAACATCGAATGCGAGGTCCGCGCCACCGGCATCATGGTCACCACGCCGTTGGCCCCCGGCGCACCGAATCCGAACGGCACGCTCGTCGACGAGCGGACGTATGCGCCGTTCCACCAACACTTCCTGGTGGCCCGGCTCGACATGGACGTCGACGGCTCCGACAACACCGTCGTCATGTCCGAGTCCTACGCCGAGCCGATGGGTCCGGACAATCCGTACGGACTGTCGCTGGTGACGCGCAACGTGCCGCTGCGCAGCGAGAGCGAGGGCATGCAGGACGTCAGCTTCGACACCCAGCGCGCGTGGAAGGTGGTCAACCCCAACGTGACCAACGGGTTGGGCACCCATCCCGCCTACAAGCTGGTGCCCGGTGGCGCCATCCCGGCGATGTTCGACCCCGCCTCGCCGGTTCTCAAGCGCGCCAACGTGATCGGACACACCCTGTGGGTAACCCCGAATTCCGCCGACGAGCGCTGGCCCGCAGGCGAATTCGTCAACCAGTCGGCGGAGGACACCGGCCTGGGACAGTGGACGAAGGCCAACCGGCCCATCGAGAACACCGACGTCGTGCTCTGGTACGTGTTCGGCCTGCACCACATCACCCGACCCGAGGATTGGCCGGTGATGCCGGTCGACGTCGTCTCCTTCTGGCTCAAGCCGTTCGGATTCTTCGACCGCAACCCGTCGCTGGACGTGCCCGCCACCCCGTCCGACGCCTGCCACGGCCAGAGTTGACGCCCGTCAAGTTCTCGGGCGAAAACGGCATCGCGAAGGAACGCCCGTGACTAACGTGGGCGGCGTGCAACCCTTCCTCGCCAGCGCCCTCGTCGAACGCCCCGCCGATCTCACCGCCGACTGGCTGACCGCCGCGATCGGCGCCGGCGAGGTCGCCGACTTCACCGTCGACCGCATCGGCACCGGACAGATGAGCGAGTGCTACCGCGTGGGGCTCACCTACGCGGACGGACAGAACGGGCCGGCCTCGGTGGTGCTGAAGGTCGCCGCTGCCGACCCCAGTAGCAGGCAGACCGGGTTGACGATGGGCCTCTACGAGCGTGAGGTCCGGTTCTACACCGACGTCGCGCCGGGGTTGCACGGACCCGTGTCGGAGTGTCACCACGCGGCCTACGACCCGGCGACGGGTGCCTTCGACCTGCTACTCGGCGACGCCGCCCCGGCCGTCGTCGGCGACGAGATCGGCGGCGCGTCGGTCGAGCAGGCGACGATGGCGCTGACCCAGCTCGGTCGCGTGCACGGCCCACTGCTCGGCAACGCCGCCCTTGCCGACGCTCAGTGGCTCAACCGCGAATCGCCGCTGAACCAGGGTTTGATGGCCGCGCTCTACGCGGGCTTCGTCGAGCGGTATCGCGACGACATCGCACCCGAGCACCGCGAGGTCTGCGAACGCCTGGTCGCGGCGTTCGACGACTACCTCGCCGACGAGGCCGCGTCCGGTCGACCCCAGGGACTGGTGCACGGCGACTTTCGCTTGGACAACATGCTGTTCGGCGAGGAGGGCGCCGCCCGTCCGCTGACCGTGGTGGACTGGCAGACCGTCACCTGGGGGCCTGCGATGACCGACGCCGCCTACTTCCTGGGATGTGCGCTGCCGGCGGATCGGCGACGCGAGCATGGCGAGGCACTGCTGCACGCCTATCACGACGCGCTTGGACCCGACACCTCGGTGAGCCTCGACGACGTGCGCGAGGGCGTGCGACGCCAGAGCTTCTTCGGGGTGATGATGTCGATCGTCTCGCCGATGCTCGTGGAGCGCACCGAGCGCGGCGACCGGATGTTCATGACGATGATCGCGCGACACTGCCAGCACGTCCTCGACACCGACGCACTGGCCGTGCTGCCCCCGCCGTCGCATCCGGAACCGTTGCAGCCCACGCCCGACGACGAGGGCCGCCACGAACCGTCGGACGAACCGCTGTGGAGCGAGAGTTGGTACTTCGACTTCGTCGACCCCGACCAGGAGGTCGGCGGATGGTTGCGGCTGGGCCTCATTCCCAACCAGGGCCACGCCTGGGTCAACGCGCTGCTGTGCGGTCCGAACCTACCCACGATCGCCGTGCTCGACTTCGAGGCTCCGCTGCCGGCCGATCACACCCGCGTGCACGGCGACGGGGTCGACCTCGAACTCGACGTCACGGCGCCGCTGCACTCCCATCGGGTGTCGTTGCGTGGCAGGGGAGAGGCCTACGACGATCCGGCCGACCTCCTCCGGGGCGTCTCGGGCCGGCCCGTCGACCTCGAGCTGGACATGGTGTGGACCACCGACGGCACGCCCTACCAGTACCGCCTGTCGACCCGCTACGAGATTCCGTGCACGGTGTCGGGAACCGTGAGGGCAGAAGGACGTTCATACGAGTTCTCCGACGTCCCCGGTCAGCGAGACCACTCGTGGGCAGCGCGGGACTGGTGGGGCATGGAGTGGGTGTGGAGCGCGTTCCACCTGCACGACGGCACCCACGTCCACGGCCTCGACCTCAGGATCCCCGGTGCGCCACCGATGGCCGCCGGGTACGTCCAGCGCTCGGGCGAGGTCGTCGAGCTGCAGACGGTTGTCGCACGGGAGACGTTCGGCGAGAACGAGTTACCCGTCGGCACCACGCTCGAGATCACGCCTGGCGACCTCACCGTGACCGTCGACGTACGCGGGCACGCCCCGGTGCTGCTGACCTCGACCGACGGCCGGCTGAGCAGATTCCCGCGGGCGTGGGCCGCGGTCACGACGACCGACGGCCGCACCGGCGTCGGCTGGCTCGAATGGAACCGCAACCGGACATGACGGTGCTGAAGTCGGTGCTGCTGTTCGTATTGGCGGCACTGCTGGAGATCGGTGGTGCCTGGCTGGTCTGGCAGGGCATCCGGGAACACCGCGGCTGGCTGTGGGCCGGTGCCGGCGTACTGGCCCTCGGCGCCTACGGTTTCGTGGCCGCGTTCCAGCCGGATGCGAACTTTGGGCGGGTGCTGGCCGCCTACGGCGGCATCTTCATCGCCGGTTCCCTGTTGTGGGGCATGGTCGCCGACGGCTTTGGGCCCGACCGATGGGACGTCACGGGCGCCGTGGTCTGCCTGCTCGGGGTCGGCCTGATCATGTACGGCCCGCGTTAGGAGAGCTGCGCGCCGTCGTCGTCGAGGTCGTCACGACGAAGCCCCATCGGCGTGGCGGCCGGGATGTCGCCCGCGGCGACCACCGCCCTGGTGACTGGGGTCAGCGTGCGGAAGAGCAGTTCCAGATCGCCGTCGTCGAGGGCGTCGAACGCCGACAGCGACAACCGGTCGGTCGAGTCCTCGAGGTGGCCTTTGAACTCCCGGCCCGAATCCGTCAGCGCGCCGTGGCCGTCGATGAATCCGCGGACGGCGAGCCGGTCGACGCACGACTGCCACTCCTGGTCGTCGTACTCGCGGCTGCGCATGATGAACTCCCGCGGCACCCGGTCGGCGAGCGCGTGCAGGACGTTGCACTCGCGGCCACCGACGCCGTTGGCGACGAGGACCGCGACGTGAGCGTCCCCGCGTTGTTCGCGCAACAGGGTGCTGGCGTGCCACAGCCGGGCGACCGAATGGTCCGGCCACGGCAACGCGCGGTTCGCCGCGAAGAGCGGGCGGCCGTCCAGCGGCGCGGTGGCCGCGGCCTTGGCCAGCAGATCGGCCGCGGTCCGCACCTGAGTGCCGTCGGTGATCCCGCACCGCGCCAGGGCGGCGACGGCCGAGGCCTCCCGGGCCCGGAGTGCGTCCGCCGGGCTCGCGAATTCCCACGCGGCGGGCAGTGCGCGCGCCACGTGGGACGGCGAGAAGTTGTAGAAGACGGCGGTGACGACGTCGGCGCCCACCGAGCCCAGCGGGGCGGCACGGGCACCGAAGTAGCCCATCCAAAAGCCCCGGAAACCCGCCTGCCCGAGAGCGTCGCGCGACTCGGGTGCGAAGTACGTCAGGGCGTGGACGGGTTCGAAGCGGTCGAACAGCCTGCGGGCGGTGGTCGGAGTTCTGCTCACTTCCGCAGTCAACCACCGTGGCGTCCGTCGGATGAAAGGATGCATGCCATGCGGTGGACGGCGACTGCGGCACTGGCGGGTGCCATCGCGTGTGGCTGCACCGGCACGACGGGGTCCGACCTCGTGCCGACGGTCGCGAAGGACGCCCTGCAGAAGGACGTTGCCGCCAAGCTGACCACTGCGGGCGAGCGACCGCAGTCGGTCGTCTGCGAGTCGGATCTCGTCGGCGAAGTGGGCCGGACGTCGCACTGTGACGTCGCGATCGGGGCGGCGAACGGTTTTCAACCGGTCGTCACCGTCACCGGAACCGACGGCGGCGCGATTCAATACGACCTGACCCCCGCGTTGTCGCGCGAACAGCTCGAGGCGGCGGTGGCGCGGCTGGTGGCCGAGAAGTCCTCGGAGCGCATCGATTCGGTGGCGTGTGGCGGCGGGCTGACCGGCGAGGTGGGCGCCTCCGCCGGCTGTGACGTCGTCGCGGGTGGGGTTCAGGAGCACCGGACGGTGGAGGTCACCGAGGTGTCGGGGCTGACCATGAAGTTCACCTTGCGGACGAACTGACGTCGGTCACGGCCTCCTCGATGATCTCCCGCATCGCACGTTCCGCGCCGTCCTCGTCGCGCAAGCGGATGGCGCGGGCGACCTCGTCGTGCAGGGCGATGGCCACCGGATTCGGCGTCTCGGGCATCATGCCGTGGTGGGTGCGTCCGGTGAGCACTTCGGCGACGACACCGTTGAGCGCCCGGAACATCTCGTTTCCGCTGGCCTCGAGCAGAGTCTGGTGAAACACCTTGTCGGCCAACAAGTATGACTCCAAGTCCCCGGACCGGCCGTGCATGACCATGTCCGACACGGCAGCGGCCATGATGCGGCACTGGTGGGGATCGGCCCGGCGGGCGGCGAGCGCCGCCGCGGTCGGTTCGAAGCCCCGGCGCAACTCGGAGAGCGAGACCAATTGTGCTGTGCGATCACCGGATTCGAGCCGCCACCGAATCACGCGCGGGTCGAAGACGTTCCATCGTTCCACGGGTTGGATGGTGATGCCGACGCGGCGCCGCGAAGCGACTAAGCCCATCGACTCGAGAACCCGGACCGCCTCGCGCGCCACGCTGCGTGACACTCCGTACTGCACGCCGACGCCCTCGAGGTTGATCACGCCTCCGGCAGGGAGGGTCCCCGACACGATCTCGGCGCCGATTCCGGTGAGCACGTTGTCGTGCAGCGCGCTGACGTTTGAGGGTCCGGCCACGCCATACATCTTGTCATAATCTTTGCTGCGTGCATTAAAGACGTATCTTTCGCTGAAATGCTTGCAATGATCTGATCATTGGGGCAAGCTGTGTGATGCCTGGCACAGTCGGGTACCACGGATCGGGAGGTGGACGGGGCATGGCGCCAATCGTCGTAATGGGGGTGTCCGGCTCCGGCAAGTCGACCGTCGGCGCGGCCCTGGCTCAGCGCCTACGCGTTCCCTTCGCCGACGCGGACGACTTCCACCCGCCGGCGAACATCGCCAAGATGACCGCGGGCCACGCGCTCGACGACGATGACCGACGCCCCTGGCTCGACTCGATCGGGGAGTGGCTGGCCGCGCATGCCGACGGCGGCGTGATGAGTTGCTCGGCACTCAAACACGTCTATCGGGACCAATTGCGCGAGCACTGCGCCAACGTGGAATTCCTGCATCTGGCCGGAACCCCCGAGGTGATCGGCCGACGACAGGCCAGCCGGCCCGGACACTTCATGCCCGCATCGCTGCTCGCGTCCCAATTCGAGACCCTCGAGCCGCTGGCCCCCGACGAACACGGAGTCGACGTCAACGTCGACCAAGACATCGATTCCATCATCGACGAATACGTAGCGCTGACCCAACGGGAGTTGTGATGACCAACGGAATTACCCTGCTCGCCGACGAGGCGCCGAAGCTCACCGAGCCGGTCGCGTCCGGCGTGCACCTCCTGCTGGCGTTCCTCGTCGGCATCGCGGTCATCGTCGTGCTCATCACGATCGTCAAACTGCACCCCTTCCTGTCGCTGATGTTCGGCGCGCTCACGGTCGGGATGGTGGCGGGGGAGAACCTCACCACGGTGCTGGCGTCGTTCAGCAAGGGCTTCGGCGAGACCGCGGCAGGTGTCGGCATCCTCATCGCCCTCGGCGCGATGTTCGCCAAGCTGCTCGCCGACTCCGGCGGGGCCGACGAAATCGTCGACACCATCGTCGGGCACGCGTCACCACGGATGCTGCCGTGGGCGATGGCCTTGGTCGGCGCGATCATCGGCCTGCCCATGTTCTTCGAGATCGGCCTGGTGCTGCTGATACCGGTCATCTACCTGGTCTCGCGTCGCTCACAGCTGTCCTTGATCACCGTCGGAATCCCGGCCCTGGCCGGCCTTTCGGCGATGCACGGCTTCGTGCCACCGCACCCCGGCCCGCTGACGGCCGTCGGACTGCTCAACGCGGACCTGGGAGTCACGCTGGCTCTCGGTGTCGCGGTGGCGATTCCGACCATCATCCTGGCCGGCCCGTTGTTCGGAAAGCTCGCCGGCAAGTGGGTCGTCGTCGACGCGCCCGACACCTTCGACGCGGACCGCTTCGCCGAGGGCGAGACCCCGCGCCGGCCGTCGTTCGCCGTCACACTCTTCTCGGTCTTGCTGCCCGTCGCGTTGATGCTGGGCAAGGCGCTGGTCGACGTCTTCATCGACGACAAGGCGAACCTGGTCCGGATGGTGTTCGACACCTTGGGCACCCCGCTGATCGCGCTGCTCATCGCCGTCATCGTCGGCATGTTCACCCTCGGCCGTGGCGCCGGGATGGACCGCGGCAAGGTGACCGCCTGCATCGAATCCGGACTCCCGCCGGTGGCCGGCATCATCCTGATCGTCGCCGCCGGTGGCGGTTTCAAGCAGGTGCTGGTCGACACCGGCATCGGCACCCTGCTCGCGCGGTGGGCCGAGGGCGCGAACATCTCGGTGCTCGTCCTGGCCTGGGTGATCGCGGTGCTGATCCGGCTGGCCACGGGTTCGGCCACGGTGGCCACGATCACCGCGTCGTCGCTGATCGTGCCGCTCGTCGCCGACCTGCCCACCGCAGAGGTGTCGCTGGTGGTGCTCGCCGTCGGAGCGGGGTCGCTGTTCTTCTCCCACGTCAACGACGCGGGCTTCTGGTTGGTCAACCAGTACTTCCGGCTCACCGTGGGGCAGACCATCAAGACGTGGTCGATCATGGAGACGGTGCTCTCGGTCAGCGGCCTCGGCGTCGTACTCCTGCTGGACCTGGTGGTCTGAGGCCCGACGACGAACGGCGGGCGTCACCCTAGGGTGACGCCCGCCGTCGTGGTTCGCGGGTCTAGCGGACGCGCTTCTCGAGTTCCTTCTGAGCGCGCTTGAGATCCTTGCGGGTCTGCTTGGCCTGCTTGCGGCTCAGCGACGCGAATTCGTTGCTGCGATCCTGGGCCAGCGCGGCCAGTTCCGCCCCACGGTCCCGGGCGGCCTCCACCAACTCCGGCGCCCGGTCGCGGGCGACGTCGACCAGCTTGGCGCCGCGCTTCTGCGCCACGTCGGCCAACTCGGTGCTGCGATCCTGGGTGAGCTCGGCGAGCTCGAGGCCACGCTTGCGCGCCTTCTTGGCCAGCTTGGGTGCGCGGTCGCGCGCCACGTCGGCCAATTCGCTACCGCGTTCCAGTGCCACGTCGGCCAGCTCGGAACCCCGCTCGTAGGCGACGTGGGCCAGTTCGCGCCCACGTTCGGCACCTACGTGCAGCCCGGACTGCAGCCCCTCGCCCCACTTGTCGACGAGCTCGGGGTCGATCAGGGCATTCGGGGCATCCGACCCACTCGGCAGGACGTTGGTGACGCGCTCGCCGACCTTGCGCGCGGCCCGGCGTCCGCGCCAGCCCAGCGACGGCCGGCCCTCGGTGTCGACGGAGGCGATGATGAGGCCGCCGATGAGGCCGACGTCGGCGAAGAGCGCCTTTCGTTCGGCGGCCTTGCGGGCCGGGTCGGTCTCGTTCCAGAAGGCGTGGCTGCCGAGGCTGCCGGGGACGACGCTGACGGCCAGCGCCGCCGACGACAGCCGCGGCAACTTGCCGGAGGCGAGCAGCAGACCCGCACCGATCTGGACGCCTGCGGTCACCTTCGCCACGGTCTCGGCGTTCGTCGGCACGTTGGGGCCGACCGGATCCGGGAGCTTGCTGAGACCTTCGAGGGTGGGCCGGGCGGCGTCGGCGGCAGGTTTGGGGCTCTTGAGCGCTTCCACACCACGGGTGATGAAGGTGGTGGCCAGCATGGGACGCGCAATTCGTCGGATCAACATGCGCGATCTGTTCCCCAGGTGAGTCGGTTGCAAACCCCCGAGCGGCCGAGCGTCGGTTCCCGCGCGAAGCGCCGCATTATGGTGGACGTTCCAAGAGCAGAAGGAGGTCGGCGTGGCCCTCGTCGCGGGTATCGACTCGTCCACCCAATCGTGCAAGGTCCTGATCTGCGACGCCGACACCGGCGACACCGTGCGCTCCGGGTCGGCACCGCATCCGGGGGGCACCGAAGTCGACCCGGCGGCCTGGTGGGCAGCGCTGGCCGACGCCGCCGCGGCCGCCGGTGGATTGGACGACGTGGCCGCCGTCTCGGTCGGCGCGCAGCAGCACGGCATGGTCTGCCTCGACGCCCGGGGCAACATCGTGCGAGACGCGCTGCTGTGGAACGACACCCGGTCCAGCCAGGCGGCCGTGGCGCTCGTCGACGAGCTCGGCGGGGCGGCGGAGTGGGCAGACCGGATCGGCGTGGTCCCGGTCGCGGCGATCACCGCGACGAAGTTGCGCTGGCTCGCCGACAACGAACCCAAGAATGCCGACGCGACCGCGGCGGTGTGCCTTCCACACGACTGGCTGACGTGGCGGCTGTCCGGCTCGACGGACGTCTCGGACATCCGTACCGACCGCAGTGACGCCAGTGGCACCGGCTACTTCGCCGCCGAGGACAGCTCCTACCAACCGGACCTGCTCGAGCTGGCGATGCGCGGACGTCGTCCGATCGTGCCGCCCGTCGTCGGTCCGTCGGAGGCCGCGGGCCGCACCACCACGGGTGCCGTGCTGGGCCCCGGCGCCGGCGACAACGCCGCCGCAGCCCTGGGCCTGGGGGTCGGACCGGGGGACTGCGTCGTGTCCCTGGGCACCTCGGGCGTGGTGAGCGCGGTGGGTGACGCCGCCCCGCACGATGCGGAGGGACTGGTGGCGGGTTTTGCCGATGCCACCGGCCGTCAGCTTCCCCTGGTGTGCACGCTCAACGGCGCGCCCGTGCTGGCGGCGGTCGCCAAGATGCTCGGCGTCGACTTCGACGAGTTCGACCGGCTCGCCTTGTCCGCGCCCGCCGGGGCGGAGGGTTTGACGCTGGTGCCGTACTTCGACGGCGAACGGTCACCCAACCTGCCGGACGCCGCAGGCGCACTGCACGGCGTGACGACGCGAAATTTGTTGCCCGCCAACGTGGCCCGCGCGGCCGTCGAGGGCCTGCTGGCCTCCATCCAGTTCTGTGTGGAGAAGATCTCACGCCAGGGCGTCGACGCCGGCCGGGTGATCCTGGTGGGCGGAGGTGCTCGCTCGGAAGCGGTCCGGCGCGTCGCTCCCGCGATCCTCGGGGTGCCGGTTCACGTCCCCTCGCCCGCGGAGTACGTCGCGCTCGGTGCGGCCCGGCAAGCCGCGTGGACGGTGTCCGGAGCCGACGAGCCGCCGGCCTGGACCCTCGGTGCCACGTCGTCGTTCACCGCCGACGCCACCCCCGACGTGCTCGAGCGCTACCGATCCGCACAGGTGTTGACGCTCGGTCAACCCTGACCCGGGTCTCGGGCGACGTCACGCCGAGTCGCGAGCCGTGTGTGGCGCCGGGGTCGACGAGAGGGCGTTGACCACGAAGGCCGCGGCCTGGTCGGCCGCTCCGTTGTTCTTGTAGGCGCTGTGGGCGGACCGGTCGAGGCCGCCGGGGAAGCACACCGGGTCACCCTGGTTGCACAGCTCGGTGGTCTTGTTCACGTAGGCGTCTCCGATGGTGATGGGTGGGGCGCTGTGGTCGACCAGGTTCAGGAACCACTCGTCGGGCGTGCCGAACAGTGCCACGGCGGCGACGTGCGAGGCGACCGACGCCGGCATCGGCCCGGTGATGTCCGCCGGCAGGGTGAAACCGGCCGGGATCGCGCTTGCCGTGGTGTAGCCGGCCACGGCCGCCCCCTGCGAGTAGCCGCCCAGGACGATCTTGGTGTTCGGGCACGTGGTGGCGATCGTCTGGATCTGACGGCTGGCGTCGGCGACCCCGTTGGCGGCCGCCTGGAAGTCCAGTGACGCGGGGTAGTCGACGGCGTAGACCCCGACGGGCTGACCGAGTTTCGCGTTGAGGGCGTCGGCGAAGGCCTGACCCGTGTCGCCGATCCCCGGTGCCTCGAAGGTGCCCCTGGCGAACACGACCTCGACGGCCGGGCAAGACGGGTCCGTGGCCGCCTGCGCCAGCCCGGCGGCCTGCGGACCGAGCAGGGCCGCGGCGGACGCGACGGTGGCGGCGATGATGCTCAGCTTGTTGTTCGTCATGGTCGAGCCTTTCGGGCGGTCCTGGGTGAGTGCATTCAGACTCCCGTGGCGACGGTGCCGACACATCGGCGCTGACCACCAGAACCGACCACCGCTAGCGGCTACGTCCGTTACCGGCTAGCAGGGGGTCACCCGTCGCCCGGTCGGGGCCAGTCGTGATGTGGCGGTGCGTCCCTGGGCCCGTCCTCGTCACCCCGGGGCGGACACAGACCGTCCAGCAGCAGCCGCAGCGGCGCCCAACTCTCCCGGCCGCGGCGGGTCGCGGCGTACGCCGTCATGACGACGGACGGATCGGCGAGCCGCAGCACCGACACGCCGTGCCGGGTCGGCCGGTTCAGCGGCAGCAGACCGACGCCGTAGCCGGCGAGGATGAGGTCCTCGACCAGGTCCAGACTGTCGATTTCATGGGCGATGCGCGGAGCGAAGCCGGTCAGCGCGGCCAACGTGCGCACCGCGTCCTCGTCGGCGGTGTTGCGGGAGTTGACGATCCACGCCTCGTCGGCGTAGTCACCCAGATCGGCGGTGTCCCCGACCGCCGCGTCGGTGCGCATGCCGAGGCCCCAGGGGGTCGACCACAGCGCCATCGCGTCCAGCGCCGGGTTGAGGGACGCCGGTGCCAGGTTGTAGTCGTAGACCAGCGCCAGATCCAGGTCGTCGTCGAGGAGCAGTCGGAACGCTTCGACGGGCTCGTACTCGCTGACGATCGCGTCGACGCGCGGATGGCTGACGGCGAGGTCGGCCAGAACCGGAAGCAGCGACACCCAAATGCCGGTGGCGAATCCGCCGACGCGCAAGGTGCCGGCGGGTTCGGCGTCGGGATCGAGGTCGAGACGTGCGGCGTCGACGGCGGCCAGGATGGTGACCGCATGATCGGACAGTCGACGGCCGGCGGGCGTCAGACGAACGTGGCGCCCCGCCGGTTCGACGAGGTCGACTCCGGCGTCCTTGGCGAGCGCCGCGATCTGCTGCGAGACCGTCGAGGTGGTGAGGTGATGGGCCTCCGCGACCGCACGCATGGAGCCGAGGCGTGAGAGTGCGAGCAGGAGCTGAAGGCGGCGGGTGTCCACCGTGGCATTGTCCGCCCCGTGCGACCATTCGAGAATGACTGCGCGTGCGGCCCACTTCGTCCAAACGTCGGAGGACACCTTCTTACCCACGGATAATGCCCGAAGCCGTTGGGGCCCAGATCATCTCAACGGGCCAGCGTTGGTCGGGCTGGCCGCGCGCACCATCGAGGACCGGTTCGGCCTCGACGAGTTCATGCCAGCGCGCTTCACGATCGACCTCTTCAAGGCGGCTCGATCAGTGCCGACCACCGCCACGGCGCGTCTGGTCCGCGACGGCAGGCGGGTACGCAACTCGGAGTGCGAGCTCGTCCAGGACGGTGTCGTGGTGGCAAGAGCCATCCTGGTCCAGTACCGCCGCTCGTCGATGCCACGGGGCGAGGAGTGGTCGGCGGCGATGGACCTGCCGACGCCGGTCGACGTCGGCCATTCGAGTCACCTGGCGATGGGCAGCGACGACGGCGGCTGGAGCCCCCACATCGCGGATCACCAAAACACCTCGCGGAAGAGAGATTTCGAAATCGCGCCGTCGACGTGGTCGAGGGGGCAAGCAACTCCCCGCTGGTCAACGCGGTCTACGCCGCGGAGGGCACCAGCCTGGTCACCAACCTCGGTACGGCGGGCATCGGCTACATCAACGGCGACCTGACCGTGGCGTTGGCCCGTCTGCCGGTCGACGAGTGGATCTACCTGCAGGCCGACTCGCATTGGACGGCCGACGGCATCAGCACGGGGTCGGCGACCCTGTACGACCGTGTCGGCGCGTTCGGGACGGGCGTCGTCACCGCCGTGAGCAACCCGGCGGCACAGATCGACTTCTCGGCTGACGCCACCTTCGTGGCCGAGATCATGTAGCGACACCGTTCGCGATTGTCGAACGGTGTGTCGCGGTTTATCACGTGGACGCGAACGGTGGTCGTGCCATTCAATGCAGTCATGGCGATGAACCAGGCGCGCACGGGAGTGCTGATGGCGTCGGGGTCGATGCTGTGCGTGCAAGCCGGGCTGGCGTTGTCGCTGGGGCTGATCGATCACATCGGCGTCGAGGGCGCGGCATGGCTGCGGCTCACGTGGGCCGGGGTGCTGCTGTTGATCATCGTCCGGCCGCGGCGGTCGGCCTTCACCAGGACTACCTTCCTCACGTGCGTCGTCCTGGGCGTGGTGACCGCCGCGGTCACCCTGCTGTTCATGGCCGCCATCGCCCGCATCCCCTTGGGCACGGCCAGCGCGTTGGAGTTCCTCGGACCCCTCGGCGTCGCCGTGGCCCAGGGTCGCGGACGAAGCCGGGTCGTGTGGCCGGGACTGGCCGCCGCCGGCGTTCTCCTCCTCACCCAGCCATGGGCCGCAGCCGTCGACCTGGTGGGCGTGGCGTATGCCCTTGGCGCGGCGGCGTGTTGGGGAAGCTACATCCTGCTGACGCAGCGCGTCGGCGACGGCGTGGAGGGCGTCAACGGGCTGGCGGTGTCGATGGGTGTCGCCGCCGTCTTCTCCACCGTCGTCGTCGGCCCGGCGGTCATCCCGCGGGTCACGCCCGAGATCCTGTTGATCGGAATCGGTCTCGCCACGTTGTTGCCGGTGGTTCCCTTCACGCTGGAACTGATGGCGCTGCGCCGGCTGACGACGGCGGCGTTCGGAACGCTGATGAGCATCGAGCCGGCGTTCGCCATGGCAATCGGTTTTCTGGTGCTCTCGCAGGCGCCCGGCGTCGCGGGCGTGGTTGGCATCGTCCTCGTCGTCACCGCCGGAATCGGCGCCGCCCGGAGCGGATCCCGCGCCCCGGTCCTCGTCGACGTCACCTGACGTCGGCGCCGACTGACACGCGCGGTGGGTCTAGGCGGAATCGCATCGCCAGCCACGCCACGCCAGCTACGCCACGCCGACGACGACGCGCCGACGAGCAACCACGGGTTCAGCCAGATGATGGCGATCCGTACGTGGTCGACGCGCGTCCGTCACCGAGCGGCGAACGCCATTGGCTACTGGGTGCAATACGATGGTCGACACCTGGCAATTGATTTGCTGTATGCGTCATAAAGTGCGCAAGTTCCAGCTAGAAGCACTTTAAAGACAAAAGTACTATATTGCCGTTGACGGTCCATCAAGCGACTAAGGCGGAACCATGACGACGTTCGAACTCGCGAAACCGGGTCAGTTCATTCCCGGCGGAACCATGTCCTGGTGGGACCCGGCGGCCGAATGCGCGGTAACCATCGCCGAACCGGCCGCTGCGCCCGATCTGTTCGCCGAATATCATCGCGGGGCCGTGGCGAGCTACGCCAGGTTCGGCGTCAGCGACGCAATCGACGCCGACACCGATCGGTGCGCTGCCGACACCGCTCTGTTCTGGGTGATGACCGACGTCGACGGACAGGTCATCGGCGGAGTCAGGACCAAGGGCGCGCTGAACTCACCCGAGGAGTCGCATGCCGTCGTCGAGTGGCAGGGCCAGCCGGGGGAGTCCGACGTTCGCAGCATGCTCGCCCAACGCATCCCCTCCGGTGTCATCGAGATGAAGGCCGCCTGGATGAGCGGTGGCGGTGACTGCAGCCGACACCGGGCCAAGTTGCACGCTCGCAGCGGCTTTCACCTCACCGCGCTTCTCGGCGTGGACTACTACATGGCCACGTCCGCCGCGCACACGCTCGAGCGATGGCGGTCGACGGGCGGCGTCGTCGCACCCATTCCCGCCACGCCATACCCGGACGAGCGTTACGAAACCAAGATGATGTGGTGGGACCGACGAACCTTCACCGTCCACGGCGAGCCGGCGCAGGTGGCCTCGATCGTCGTCGAGGTGGCGCGGATCCACCGACGTCGGCGACCCGTGGCCGAGCGCGGCCTGTCGGCCCGCACACGCGGCGTGCTGTCGACCCACCGACCGAGGATCGGCACCACCGATCGGGTCGGCTAGGGCGCGATTCGCTTGCGCCGATACAGGGTTCCGACCATCAGCAGCACCAGGCTGATCACCAGGATGGCGGTCGCGAGGACGTCGATCTGCGGCGGCACGGCCGCCTTCGTCGCGGCGTTGACGAACAGCGGATAGGTCACCGTCGACCCACTCACGAAGTAGGTGACGATGAAGTCGTCGAGCGACAGCGCGAACGACAGCATTGCGGCGGCGACGATGCCGGGCACGATCAGGGGCAGCGTCACCCTGAAGAACGTTCGGGTGGGACTGGCGCCCAGATCCATCGACGCGTCCTCGAGGGTCCAGTCGAAGCCCCTGACCCGGGCGCGCACGGTCATGGCCACGAAGCTGATCTCGAACGCCACGTGGGCGATGAGGATGGTGGTGAAACCGGTCGCCCACCCGAGGTCCAGGAACAAGGTCAACAGCGAGGCGCCCATGACCACCTCGGGTGCCGTCAGCGGCAGGACGAGGAAGGTGTCGACCGCTCCGCTTCCCCGAAACCGCTGACGCACCAAGGCAATTGCGAGCAGCGTGCCCAGGACGAGAGCGATCAGGGTGGACAGCGCGGCCACTTCGATGCTCATCTTCAAGGCCTCGGCCAACGCCGGGTACTTGAACGGATCCGCCCAATTCTCGAGTGTGAAGCCCTGCCACGTGTAGTTGAACTTGCCCGCCGGCTTGTTGAACGAGAACAGCACGATCACGAAGATCGGCACGAAGATGTAGAGCAGCACCAGCGCGGCGACCACCCTCAGGGCGAGGTCGCCCAACTTTCCCGGGCCCCGGATCGAGCGCTTGGGCCGCCGCGGTCGGTCGATCAGGTCGACGACCGCAGCGCCCTCTTGCAACGTCATACCAGGTTCTCCGTACCGAGGGCCCGCGTGTAGGACAGCACGCCGGCCAGGATCATCGCCATCAACAGGAAGCTGAGGGCGGCAGCGCCGGGGTAGTCCTTCACCACGAGGAACTGCTTTTGAATCACGTTGCCGATCATCGTGGTTTGCGTGCTGCCCAGGTAGTCGGCGTTGATGAAGTCGCCCATGGCGGGAATGAAGACCAGCAGGCTCCCCGCGAGCACGCCGGGCACCGACAGCGGAAAGATGATCTTGGTGAAGGCTCGGAAACTCGACGAATACAGGTCCTTCGAGGCTTCGAGCAAACGCGGATCGATCTTCTCCAAACTGACGTACAGCGGCAGGATCATGAACGTCATCGAGTTGTAGATCAGCCCGCCGATGACGGCCCAACTGGTGGACAGCAGGCGCCCGTCGGGGGGCAGCAGACCGACCGCGTTCAGCGACTGCACCACGACGCCGTCGTCGGCCAGGATCGTCTTCCACGCCAGGGTGCGCACCAGGAACGTCACGAAGAAGGGCAGGACGACCAGACCCAACAGCAGGTTCTTGTACCGACCCGACTTGAACGCGATGACATAGGCCAGCGGATAGGAGATCGCCAGCGAGACCACGGTCGCGGTGAAGGCGTACAGCAGCGACCGCAGGATCTGGTCTTGGTACGTCGACAAGGCATGGGCATAGTTGCCGAAGTTCCACGCAAAGGTCAACTGCGGCAAGTAGATCGAGCCGCCCATGGTCGACAACGACGTCCGGAACAACGACCAGAACGGCACCACGAAGAAGATCGCCAGGTACGCCAGTCCGGGAAGGATCATGAGGTACGGCGCAATCTTGCTGCGCTGCCGACTACTGCTGGCTACTCCTGCCATGTGCGCGTCCGACGCCTAGCCACCGGTGACCGCAGCGTAGGCCGTGTTGAACTGCTGGGTTTGCTCGTCGGTGAGGGCCGCCCAGGTGTGCAGCTTGTCCTGGTAGTCCTGGGGAGGATTGATGAGCTTGTTGGCCGCGATCTTCGGGTCGATCTTGTTGAGTTCGTCGGTCATGTCCGACAAGACCGGCACGTACTGGACGAACGCCACGAGCTTGGCGTAATTCGCCCGGTCGTACACGTAGTCGATCCACGCCTCGGCGGCGTGCTGGTTCTGCGTGGTGTACGGAATGGTCATCGTGTCGATGAACCAGTCGCCACCGGACTCGGGAATGATGAATTCGAGATCCGGGTTGTCTGCCTGCAACTGCACCACGTCGCCGGAGTAGGCCTGGGCGATGGCGATGTTCCCGGCAGCCAAGTCGTCGGCGTAGTCGTTGCCGGTGAACCGACGGATCTGGCCCTTGTCCTTCTGCTCCTTGACGAGGTCGACGGCCTTCTGCACGGAGTCCATGCTCGGGTTCGCGACGTCGCCGCCCTGCGACGTCATGATCATGCCGAGGCCGTCCTGCATGTCGGTGAACAGGCTGACCTTGCCCTTGTATTTGGGGTCCCACAGGTCGTCGATCTTCGTGATCTCGCGGCCCGTCGCCGCCTTGTTGTAGGCCAAGCCGACCATGCCGCTCATGTACGGGGCGGTGAACTTGCGGCCCGGGTCGGACTTGTCGTTGAGGAGGTCCGGACGGAGGTTCTTGCGGTTGGCCACCCGGGTGTCGCTGATCTCGTTGAGCCAGCCCAGTTGCTTGAGACGCAGGGCCATGAACTGGGTGGGCACCACGAGGTCTGCGCCGATGTCCTGCTTACGCGACAGCGGCTCCTTGTTCTTGGCGAACCACTGCTCGTTGTCGTTGAAGTCTTCCTTGTAGTCCACGGTCAGGCCACTGGCCTTCTGGAAGGCGGCAACGAACCCGTCGGCCATGTACAACGGCCAGTTGGAGATGCGCAGATTGCCGCTCGCCGGCTTTCCGTCGTCCGGCGGTGCGGACGACGAGCTGCTGGAACTCGTGGTGCTGCTGGAACCGCACGCGGCAAGGAATGACGGGCCGAGCGCCAGTGCCGCCGCCGCGGCCGCGCCGCCGCCGAGGAGCCGTCGCCGAGATGTCCGCGTCGACGCGATCCGGGACAGCTGTCGAGGATCGAACTCGTTCGCCATGGAGGTGCCTTTCGGTGGTTCTGGAGAGTGGTCGTCGAAGGGGGCGTCAGGGCTCCGGAGGCGCGTCGAACATCTCCTCCAGGTCCTCGGTGGTCGGGATGTCGGCAGCCGGAAGAACCAGCGAGGCGTCCGGTGCCCACGCGACGTGAACGCGGTCGCCGGGCCGCAGCAGGGGAAGGTCCTGCTCGGTTCCGACGTGGGCGACGATCGGAGAGCCGTCTGGTGCGTCCATCGACAGGCGAACCACCGGCCCCTGGAACGTCAAGTCAGTCACCGTGGCGGACACCGTCGCGACGTCGCCGCCGGGTGGGTCCATCGAGACGCGGACTCGCTCCGGTCGCACCATCAGGGTCGCGTGCCCGCCGGATTCGATGGCGGTGTCGCCGGGCCTGGCCCGCAGCGTCGTGCCGAGCACCGAGAGTTCGGCGAGGTCGCCGTCGACCCGAAGCTGCTTGCCCGGCCACAGGTTTGCCTGACCGATGAAGCTGGCGACGAAGACCGTGGCGGGGCGGTCGTAGATCTCCGTGGGGCTGCCGATCTGTTCGACGTTGCCCGCGTTCATCACCGCGATGCGGTCGCTCATCGTGAGCGCTTCCTCTTGGTCGTGGGTCACGTAGACGAACGTGATGCCGACCTCCCGCTGGATGCGCTTGAGTTCGAACTGCATGGCGTGCCGGAGCTTGAGGTCCAGGGCGCCGAGCGGCTCGTCGAGCAGCAGCGCACTTGGGTAGTTCACCAGCGCCCTGGCAAGCGCGACGCGTTGCTGTTGTCCGCCCGAGAGCTGCGCCGGCTTGCGCTTGGCGAAGTCGGTGAGCCGGACGATCTCGAGGAGTTCGTCGACCCGCCGCTTGACCTCGCCCTTGCCGAGGGTCTTGTCGATCTTCTTGCTGCGCGGACCGTAGGCCACGTTGTCCCACACCGTCATGTGCGGGAACAGGGCGTAATGCTGGAACACGGTGTTGACGTTGCGCTTGTGCGGCGACACCGACGACACGTCGACGCCCTCGAGGCGGATCGCGCCGTCGGTCGGCGTTTCGAAACCGGCGATCATCCGGAGCGTCGTCGTCTTCCCGCAACCCGACGGACCCAGCATGGAGAAGAACTCGCCCGACGCGATGGAGAAGTCGGCGTCGTCCACGGCGGTGTAGTCGTCGAAGCGCTTAGTCACGTGGTCGATCTCGATTACTGGCTGACCAGGCTCGAGACTGGCTGTGCCTTCTCCGGTGGTGCTGTCGACGGCGGTGCCGTGTCTGCCGCTCAGGACGACCTCCCTGGTTCTTGCACGAAGGGCGGGTCGCTCCAAGTGGAGACGCGGCTCGCATTCACCCGTGCGCTGTGGGTAAACCATCGCCGATCTTGGAGCCCTTCGCAAGCGATTCCGCAACGAATTTACATTCAGACAATCGGAATCCGCACCACGAGGTTGCTGCAACGCCGAATCCGCTTGAGCCGGGTTTGGCGCCAGGTACGTTCAGTAGGTCGAAAGGAGTCGCATGCGCGCGCTCACCCTCGCCAAGACGGCAAGTGCCGCCGCGGCAACGGCCGTGATCGGCGGTCTCGCCACGGGACCCGCGGTTCAGTCGAACTGGTACCAGAGCCTCCGCAAACCGAGGTTTCAGCCACCGCGACAAGCCTTTCCGATCGTGTGGCCGCTGCTGTACGCCGACGTCGCCGTGGTCTCGGCGGCCACCCTCGACGAACTCGACGAGCGCAGGGCCCGCCAAGAGGCCCGGACGTACGCGGGACTGCTCGCCCTCAACCTGGTGCTGAACGGCAGCTGGTCGTGGCTCTTCTTCAACCGCCGTCAACTCGGCCCGTCGGCAGTCTTGGCGGGCGCCCTCGCCGTCAGCAGCGCAGACCTGACCCGTCGCGCGGTACGCGTGAACGGCACCCCGGCGAAGGCACTGTGGCCCTACCCACTGTGGTGCGCGTTCGCGACCGCGTTGTCGAGCCGCATCTGGTGGCTCAACCGCTGACACCCCGTCGTCCTCGTTCTTGCGTTGTCCGCGTTCGTGTTGCGCGTCGGACGACGCAACGATGACGGGTGCGCGGGGGCGGTCGGTGTCCACGCCACGGGGTAACTAGATACCCGGTAAGTTCGGTGCGTACAGTCGTTCACTGATCGGGTGCCGCGGTCGCCGCCCGTGACCACTTCAGCCACCCTGCGCGGGTTGATTCCGCCGGAAGGAACAGTCGCATGACGTTCTCGCTCGAACTCTCCGACGACGTGATCGAGGTTCGTGACTGGGTTCACGACTTCGCCGAAAAGGTCGTCAGGCCCGCGGCGGCGGAGTGGGACGAGCGCGAGGAAACTCCGTGGCCGATCATCCAGGAAGCCGCCAAGGTGGGCCTGTACTCCGTGGAGCTCTTTGCGACGCAGGCCGCCGAGCCGAGCGGGCTCGGGTTGCTCACCGTGTTCGAGGAGACGTTCTGGGGTGACGCGGGCATCGCGCTGTCGATCCTGGGCACCGGACTCGCCGCCGCCTCACTGGCCGCCACGGGGACTCCCGAGCAGTTGGGGGAGTGGCTGCCCCAAATGTTCGGCACCGTCGACGAACCCCTCCTCGCCTCATTCTGCGCGTCGGAGCCGGGCGCCGGTTCGGACGTGTCGGCCATCATCACCCGCGCCCGGTACGACGAGGCCAACGACGAGTGGATCATCAACGGCACCAAGACGTGGGCGACCAACGGCGGCATTGCCAACGTGCACATCGTCGTCGCGTCGGTCTACCCCGAATTGGGGTCCCGCGGTCAGGCCACGTTCATCATTCCGCCGGGGACCAAGGGCTTCAGCCAGGGCCAAAAGTTCAAGAAGCACGGCATCCGGGCGTCGCACACCGCTGAGGTCGTGCTCGACGACGTCCGCATCCCGGGCCGGCTGATCATCGGCGGCAAGGACAAGTTCGACGAACGCATCGCCAAGGCGCGCGAGGGCAAGAGCTCAGCCGGTCAGGCCGCGATGAAGACCTTCGAACGCACCCGCCCGACGGTCGGGGCGATGGCCTTGGGCGTGGCACGCGCGGCGTACGAGTACGCGTTGGACTACGCCCAGGAGCGTGAGCAGTTCGGGCGCAAGATCGGGGACTTCCAGGCCATCGCGTTCAAGCTCGCCGACATGCGGACCCGGATCGACACCGCACGGTTGCTGGTGTGGCGAGCCGGCTGGATGGCCCGCAACGACAAGCCGTTCGTCAACGCCGAGGGTTCGATGGCCAAGCTCGCCGCCAGCGAGACCGCGGTCTACGTCACCGACGAGGCCATCCAGATCCTCGGCGGAAACGGCTACACCCGGGACTATCCGGTAGAGCGCATGCATCGCGACGCAAAGATCTTCACGATCTTCGAGGGCACCAGCGAGATTCAGCGCTTGGTGATGGCGCGGGCGATCACCGGGCTGCCGCTGAAGTAGGCCTCCAGCGGCAGCTCCGGGCGGTCGACTACAGCGGGATCCAGATCGGCCCGAGCCAGAATCCCCATGCGTTCTGGCTCTGGTCCCAGATGACCGGGGCGTCCTGTTGCCATGGTGGCGGCGGAGGCGGAGGCGGCGCCCACGGTGGCGGAGGCACCGGCCGCTGCCACGGCGGTGGCGGTGGTACCGGGCCCGGATGCCAGTCCGGTGGCGGTGGCGGTCCACCCTGCCCACCTGGCGGGGGTGGCGGTCCACCCGGTCCACCCGGCGGGGGCGGCGGCCCACCCGGCCCACCCGGTCCGTTCTGCCAATGGCCGTCGTGCCATCCGGGTCCGCCTGGCCCACCCGGTGCGCCTGGCCCACCCGGTCCGCCGGCTCCGCAGAATTGGCCCGGCGGGCAGGGCGGTGGGTCGGCGTGGGCCATGGCTGGCACGAGACCCAGCCCAATTCCCGTAAGCGACGCCGAGACGGCCGCACCGGCCGCCAGCCTGGCCCAGTGATTCATCGTCATCGTGGCCTTCCGTCCCGTAAGTGTTTGCTCCGACGCGCCCAGTGTTGCCGTCGAGCGGGTGGTCCACACCCCCGCAACGGCGTCGCCAGGACTGTGGCAGGCAATCCGCATGGGATGTTCAAGGGCGCGTCGACGCAGCACTTGCCGATGGTGACGGTGAAGAGGCCGCTGATCTGGGACGACGCGCAACGCAGCCGTCGACCTCAGGGCCCACCGACGCGAACCTGGGGATCTGGCTCCCGGTGAATTTGCCGTGCTTGCAGCAGATCGACAGTGTCGCGCGGCGTTCGCGTCAGAGGACGACGAGCCAGATCGCGGCGTAGTGGCAGGCCGCGGCGGCGGCGGTGAACGCGTGAAAGAACTCGTGGTAGCCGAACGTGCGCGGCCACGGGTTGGGCCACCGGACGCCGTAGAGGACCGCACCGATGTTGTAAAGGACGGCACCCGCACAGAGCAGCACCACGACGGCCAGGCCCGCACCGTCCAGCAGGACGCCGGCGAAGAAGATCGCCGTGTAGCCGAGGATCAGGTAGAGCGGGACCCCGACCCATCGCGGCGCGGACGGCCAGAACATCTTCAACGCCACCCCGGCCGCGGCGCCCGAATAGACGATCGTGAGCACCAGCTTCGCCGTGTGCGGCGGCATGGCCAGCAGCGCCAACGGCGTGTAACTGCCGGCGATGAAGAGGAAGATCATCGAGTGATCGGCGCGCTTCATCCACTTTCGCGCGTCCGGGCTGGTCCAGTGGACGCGGTGGTAGACCGCGCTGACGCTGAACATCCCGATGATCGTGGCGCTGTAGACGATCGTTGCCAGACCTGCATTGGGGCGTCCGACGAGCCACGCTGCCGGCACCAGTGCCGCGCCGGCGACGATGGCGACCGCGGCGCACACCACGTGGATCGCCCCGCGTGCGCTGGGCGTGTGCAGGATCTCGGTGACGGTGTCCGCGAGAACCTGGGGCAGGTCGTCGTCGCCCTTCAGGATTTCCGGGGTGTCTTCGTCGGCCGCCGGTACTGCCGAGGCGGATCCGGTGATCGTGACGCTCATGTGGTTACCGATCTGTGCTCGTTCAGGACATCTTTGCTGTCGTGGTAGAGCCGTCGCCCATCGGCGTGGCTGCCGCAGTGCACGGTCGAGCCTGGCGTCGAGGGTACAGAAGGTCGGCGGCCATGATCACCAGCGAACGGGCCTGCCAGATCACGATGCGGTGAACAGTTGGCGATCTCACCGTGACGACGAACTGGCCGGGATGAGCACGAAAGCGGCTACGCCCTACCTTTGCCTGGGTAATTATGTCGCCTAAGGAAGTCTGGGCGAGAGAGGTTGGGCGATGAGCACTTTCGAGGGCAAGGGCATCTTGGTGACCGGTGCGGCCTCGGGGATCGGCCGGGCGACCGTCGAGCGGCTGCTCGACGAGGGCGCGTACGTCGTGGGCGTCGACCTCGGCGCCGAGGCTCCGGCCGGCCTGTCCGGTCGCTTCACACACCGGGCCGTCGACGTCCTCGACGCCGCGGCGGTGGGCGCCGCGGTCAGCTCCGTGGTAGCCGAGGCCGGCCGACTCGACGGCGTGGTGCACGCGGCAGGCGTCGCCGGTGGCGGACCCGTGCACGTCCTGCCCGACGAGGAGTGGGACCGCGTGATCGGCGTCAACCTCAAGGGGACCTTCGTGGTGACCCGCGCCGCGCTCGGGCAGATGGTGCGGCAGGAGCGGGTGGACGACGAGCGAGGTGCCATCGTGACCCTGGCAAGCATCGAGGGCCTCGAGGGCACTGCAGGCGGGAGCGCCTACAACGCCTCCAAGGGCGGCGTCGTGCTGCTCACCAAGAACATCGCCATCGACTACGGGCCCAGTGGCATCCGGGCCAACGTGATCTGCCCGGGGTTCATTGAGACCCCGATGTTCGACTCGGTCATGGGCATGCCCGGCTTCGAGGCGCCGCGCGAATCGTTACGCCACGAGCACAAACTGCGGCGCTTCGGACGTGCTGGCGAGATCGCTTCCGTGGCAACGTTTCTGCTGTCCGCCGACGCCAGCTTCGTCAGCGGGCAAGCGATCGCCGTCGACGGCGGCTACACGGCGGGTCGCGACCACGGCGTCACCGAGCTGATGGGGCTGGGGGAGCAGTAGCCTTCGTCAGCGCAGGGGGATGTCGTGGCCGGGCCCGCGTTGGTCCTCGGGCCGCGGCCCGAAGTAGCGCCGCTCGGACTCTTCGATGCCGACGTCGTTGATGCTGGCCTCGCGCCGTCGCATCAGTCCGTTGTCGTCGAACTCCCACAGTTCGTTGCCGTAGCTTCGCCACCACCGCCCGGCCGCGTCGCGGCACTCGTACTGAAAGCGCACGGCTATTCGGTTGTTGTGAAAGTCCCAGAGGCTCTTGCGAAGTGCGTAGTCGAGTTCCCGCTCCCACTTGGCGGTCAGGAACTCCACGATCTCGGCGCGACCGGTGACGAAGGTGCCGCGATTACGCCACACGCTGTCGGGCGTGTACGCCAGGCTGACCGCGTGCGGGTCGCGGGTGTTCCACGCGTCCTCGGCGGCCTGCACCTTGCGAATGGCCGCCTCTTCGTCGAATGGTGGCAGGGGTGGGCGCGATTCCGCCATCGTCGAGTGCCTTTCGTCGTCGGTGTGTCGTGTCAAGTGTGCGCCGGGTCGTCGCGGCGGAGAAGCCGGAGTGGATCTTGCTACCGTGGGGATCGACCCGCTGCGGGAGGAGCTGAGCACTCGTGGATCTCGAGCTGAGCGGCCGTGTGGCGATCGTGTGTGGCGCGTCGTCGGGCATCGGTCTGGCGATAGCGCGCCGGCTCGCCACCGAGGGCGTCGACGTCGTGATGACGGCTCGACGCCGAGAGTTGTTGCAAGAGCACGCCAGTGCCATCGGCGCCGTCCCCCATGTCACCGACCTCACCGATCCGGAGTCCGTCGACGGAGTGGTCGGCGCCGCGATCGACAACTTCGGCCGACTCGACATCGTCGTGTGGAACACCGGCGGACCGACACCGGCAGCCGCGGTCGAGATCGACGAGCAATCCGTGGTCGACGGCATGCACTCGCTGGTCCTGCCCTTGATTCGCTTGGTTCGGGCCAGCCTGCCGCATCTGCGCGACAGCGGAGCCGGCAGGATCTTGGCGATCACCGCCACCGGCGTCAAGGAACCCATGCCGAACCTCGGGGTGTCGGCCATGATGCGCACCGGCTCCACCGCATATCTGAAGAGCCTCTCCCGTGAAGTCGGCCGAGACGGCATCACCGTGAACTGCCTTGCTCCCGGATACATCCAGACGGACCGTGTCGAGCAGCTCTTCCCGGGCGGACTGCCCACCGACCTCCTCGACGACGTCCCCGCCGGTCGGGTCGGAACCCCGCGCGAGATCGCCGACGTCGCGGCATTCCTGGCGTCCCCGCTGGCCTCCTACGTTTCGGGGGTCACCCTCAACGTCGACGGGGGGATGGCGCGGCACCTCCTCTAGGGTCGCGCCTGACCACGTCGACTCAGCCGATCAGGGGGACCCGGTTGGTGGTCATCTCGGTGAGCGCGTTCTGCATCGCGGTTTCGACGCGCAGTGCGAAGTCGGCCGCGTCCTCACCGTCGGTCGGCAGCATCGCCGGAAGTACGCGGGTCACCAGTTTGGTTGGCAGCGGCAGGTAGGGCAGCATGCCGACGGCGCCGATGCTGAGGCCCCATGGCAGCGAGACGCTGACCGGAGCCGACTTGACCCTCAGCAGTTTGTCGAGTCGGATTGCCCGCGCCAGCCGTTCCCCACTCGACAGGACGATCAGTGATTCACCCGCACCGGCGGTGACGATCGGGACGATGGGGACGCCCTCGTCGATCGCCAACCGCGCGAAGCCTGCGCGTCCGCCGAACTTGACGAGGTTGCGCTCCTCCCACGCCTTGGCGGCGTCGAGGTCACCCCCGGGGAAGACCGCGACGTGCTCGCCTCTGCCGAATGCCTCCTGTGCCGATTGCGTGCTCGCCGGTCTCGCTCCGAGTGGCTCGATCAGGCGGCCGACCCCCAGCGTCCAGGCCACCTGGTGGGTCAGGATGGTGACGTCGCGGTCCAGCTTCAACCCTTCGAACGTGGCTCCCACGGCGAAGACGTTGAGGTCGAAGATCCCGCCGAACCCGTGGTTGGCCACGAAGAGCACCGGCCCGTTCGGGGCGCCAAACTCGGCCGTGACCTCGAGGCGGTTGTACCGGCGGACGAATTCGATGGCGAGTCGGCGGAACGCGAAGGCGGCACCGCTGACGAGATCCGGGGAGGACTCTTCGCCGTCGGAGCCCTTCTCGGCGCCTTCCTCGTAGGCCGCCAGGAGGGCATCGACAAGATTCTCGGCGTCGCCGTGCTCCGGTGATTGTTGCTCTGGCATGGCGCCTTTCGATGGGGTTCGACCGTGCCCGTCGATGATGCCGTGCCAACTGCTCGACCGATGCGCCATTGGGAAAGATCCGGCCCGACCGTTTGGTGGCGACGCTTAGGTGGTGGGCCGTGGCGGCACGTCGGCCTCGTTCTTCCATGATCACCTCGCGATCGCAGGTAAGTTTCTTGACCGATCGTTCTTGAATGACTATTCTCAAATCGTGGGTCGCTTACGACGGTTCGACGAGGCCAGCGCGGTCGACGCCGCAGCGGCAGTGTTTCGACGTCGGGGCTACACCGCGGCCTCGGTCGACGACCTGGTAGAGGCAACGGGCGTCCATCGGGGCAGCCTGTACAACGCCTTCGGAAGCAAGCATGGATTGTTCCTGCGCGCTCTCGACGCCGCGGCCGCACCCGATGCCGATCCCGACGAGCGGCTCGACCTCCTGATGGTTGCGCTGCTCGAACTCGCTGCCGTCGACGCGCGAGTCCGCGACCACGTGAGCAACATCATCAGCGAAAAAGACGTCACCGCCGGGCAATTGGGCAAGCGCCTGCTGTCCCGAGCGGAAGTCGACGACGAAGGGGAGCCTGAATGAGCCAGAATCGAGTGACCATCACCAAAGATGCCCTGATGGTCGAACCGCTGGGACTGAACATGTTGTGGTCGTTCACACGTCGTCTTCAGTTCCCGCTCGCACACGTGCAAGGATCGACCTTCGACTCAAAGTGGTAGCCGCCATCAACAGTGCCCGTGGCGAGACCTGATCCACACACGTCACCCAGTCCACACACGTCGAGGAGAACGTAGATCACCATGACACCCCCGTTGACTGCGCACTCAATCGGTGCCGACCTGTTTCGTGGCCTGGCCGAGCTGGAGCGCACCGACGACGGCTGGTTGCCCCATCGTCTCCCCGCGCGAGCCCGCGCGCAGTGCGCCGATCCCCAGTTGGCGTCGGCCGAAGCGCAACCTTCCGGCGTCCGGCTGGCGTTCCGAACCCCCTCCACCACAATAGAACTCGACCTCCTGCGCACGCGGGTGAGCCTGACCGGTGTTCCAGACCGGCCGGAGGGCACGGTGGACCTGACCGTCGACGGCCGCCTCGTGCACCAAGCGACGACCACGGGCGGAAACGTCCTTCACGTGGACATGACCTCGGGGCAGAGCGAGGTCGAACGGGGGGCTCCCGGGACCGTGCGCTTCGACGGCCTGCCCGAGGGGGACAAGGTCGTCGAAGTCTGGTTGCCCTTTCACGAGCGCACCGAGATCGTGGCGCTTCGCACCAACGCGCCGATCGCACGGATGCCGGCGGGCGATCGGCCGGTGTGGCTGCACCACGGCAGCTCCATCAGTCAAGGTTCGAATGCGTCGAGTCCCAGCACGACCTGGCCCGCGGTGGCCGCGGCGCTCGGCGGGGTCGACTTGATCAACCTCGGACTGGCGGGCAGTGCGATGCTCGACCCCTTCACTGCCCGCACGATGCGCGACACGCCGGCCGACGTCATCAGCGTCAAGATCGGCATCAATGTCGTCAACGCCGATGTCATGCGGGTACGGGCCTTCGGTCCCGCGGTGCACGGGTTCTTGGACACGATTCGTGACGGACACCCACGGGTTCCATTGCTCGTCGTCGGGCCCTTGTATTGCCCGATACACGAAAAAACCCCAGGGCCAGGAGCTTTCGACCCTGCGGCCCTCGCCGACGGCGTCGTGCGCTTCGTCGCGACGGGGGATCCGGCCACAGTGAGCCGGGGCAGCCTCACGCTGACGGTCATCCGCGAGCAACTCGCCGCCGTGATGGCTGCGCGAACCGCGGAAGATCCACACCTTCACTACCTCGACGGCCACCATCTGTACGGCCCGTCGGACTTCGCCGACCATCCACTGCCCGACAACCTGCATCCAGATGCGGTCACGCACGGGTTGATCGGCGAGCGCTTCGCGCGTTCTGCGTTCTCGGCCGACGGGCCCTTCGCGAACGGTTGAGCGCCGCGAATGCACCGTGCGCGGACACTCAGGGATCCCGCTTCGTCAGGCGAGCGCCAAGAACAGCTTCTCGAGTTCGGCTTCGGTCAAGGGATCCGCGCCGTCCGCGCCCTCGCCGGCGATGCAATCCCGAAGGCCCGAGGCGACGATCTTGAAACCCGCACGGTCGAGCGCCTTGGACACCGCGGCAAGCTGGGTGACGACGTCCTTGCAGTCACGGCCCTGCTCGATCATCGAGATCACTCCCGACAGTTGTCCCTGCGCCCGCCGCAAGCGGTTGAGCACCGCCGACATGTTCTCGTCGTCACGCTTCATGGTCACACCCTTCGGTTCGCATTCCCACCACACAGTACCCACTGGGGTATGCGAGGGTGGCTGGCGCCGAGCGAGTGCGCAGGGGAGTAGCGCGCGGTCGCGGCACTAGTGATGCGATGAGGTTCGCCCTCCGGAGCAGTCTGACCTGCATGGGAAAACTCATCTACGGCTTCAACGTCTCGGTCGACGGCTACATCGCCGACGCCCGAGGCGACATCGACTGGTCCGAGCCGAGCGAAGAACTGCACCAGTACTGGAACGACTTCGAACGCGAGACCGCCCTGTCGTTCTACGGGCGGCGACTCTACGAACTGATGTCCGCGTACTGGCCCACCGCCGACGACGCCGTGGACGCGCCCCGTCTGATCGTCGACTTCGCCCACATCTGGCGCAACATGCCCAAGGTCGTGTTCTCGCACACCCTCGAGTCCGTCGACTGGAACTCTCGCCTGGAACGCGGCGACCCGGTCGAGGTGGTCACGAAGCTGAAGGCCGAGACCGACGGCACGCTGGAGGTCGCCGGCGCGACGCTGGCCGCACCGATCGTGGCGGCCGGACTGGTGGACGAGTACCGGATCGTGGTGGCACCCGTCGTCGTGGGCGGCGGCACGCCGTTCTTCCCGGCGCTGCCGTCGTGGATGTCGCTTCGACTGCTGGAGAACCGCACCTTTCCTGGCGGCACGGTCCTGCTGCGCTACGCGGCAAAGCACGATTGATCGGGTGAAGCGTTGTGCGTGAACACATCTGACCATCTCAGCACCAACCGATAGTTTCGTGACGGTGACGTGATCTGTCACCGCGAGGGCGGCGGAGGGGCGGCCGGTAACGGAGTCAGACGGTTGGGCTATGGCAGTTCGTGGTCGCCGTCGCTCACGTCAGGCAGGGTGATCCACTCCAACGCCCACTGGTTGAGATGCAGCAAGACACCTCCGAGCGCTGAACCCTTGGCAGTGAGCCGGTATTCCACCTGCACTGGCGTACTCGGGTGGACGACACGTTCGACGAGTCCGCCCGATTCGAGGTCCTTTAGGCGTTGCGACAGCATCCGGTCGGTGACACCGGGAATGGTCCTGGCCAGATCGCCGAAGCGCATGCCGCCGGTGATCAGGGCTCGCAACACCGCGCCAGCCCAGCGGCGGCCCACCAAGTCCATGGCCGCGGCGTAGTAAGGGCAGTACGGGTCGATGCCCTCGGAGGATGTCCTGGGAGCGCCGATATCGGTCATTCGCACCTGCCCTTCTCGGTCGCGCCGATCCGCGCTCCGACTACACCACATCGCCACTAGACGCGTCCGACGAGCGGAGCCGGCAGACGATCCCTTGAACTATACATTGTATAGAAGCTATTGTTTCGTACGCGCGTTCCCAAGTCGGCAATGGCCGTGCAGTATCGAAAGGACACTCAATGCCCAAATCTGCCCTCTCGCTCGTCCCTTCTCGCAAAGCACTGACTACTGGGCGCTTCGTCGTCGCAGCCAGCCACTTGTTGGCCCCTCGGATGGCCACCCGGTTCTTCAACCTCGCCGCTGACGGCACCCCCGCGATCCCCTATGCGCGGATGTTCGCCATCCGCAACGCCGCTCTAGGGCTTGGACTGCTACGGCTGGACAGTTTCACCCGACCTCAGCAGTTTCTGGCGTTGAACGTCGTGATGGACTCCGTCGATACCGCCGCTTTCCTGGCTGCGGGCCTTCGGCGCGACGTCAGCCCCACCTCGAGCGCGCGAAGCATTGCCGTCGCTCTGTCTGCAGTGGTAGCTGGCACAGCGGCTCTTGTCGAATACACACGGGCAGCCAACCCCACACTGCCGCCGTCGCACGACGACCAGCGATGACCGGTCCTCACCCCGCTTTGCGCGCGGTACCCGACGACAGGGCACCGCAGCGCCAGCGTTAGAAGTGGTCGTGCGGTCGCCTCGTGGCGAGTCGCCTCAGTGATTGATCGTTCAGCTCGGCGACGGCGTGGCGCATCTCGTCGAAGTGGTCTTCGCGAAGGTGGCGTGGGTGTCGCCCGTACTCCCGGAAATGCCCGGCGGAGAACAATATCGTCGACGAATGTCTGGATCTCGAGTGCGGAACCGCCCCGCCACCGGGCCGGGCCCGTTGCCGACGCCTGGCTCGACGAATTGGCCGCTCAGATTGGCGTAGTCCTTGGCGACGGCTCGTGCCCCAGGAACGTCGGGAAGGTAACGGGCTCGGTGTGTTCCGCTCCGGACGTAGTCGACGGGTACCTCGGGCTGGTTCCGGCCGGGCAGTCGATCACCAACGGCGTCGCGGGCGCGACGGTGACCGTGTGACGGCGCGTCACGAGCGGGGTAAATGGTGGGCTAGCAGGACGTCGAGTTGACTGTGGACGTCGTCCAGCGGCGTGAGCGATCGTTGGGCGATGGCCATGATGACGGCACCCTCGACTGCGGCGAGCACGGTGTTGGACAGCTGTAGCGCGGTCGTGGTGGGGAGGCCGTGACGGTGCAGCGAGTCGCTGATTGCCAGTTGCCACCGGGTGAAGGTCTCTCCGGCGGTGTCGGCGATCTCGGGTTCGGAGGATCGCGCCACGCCCGCGGCGGCGATGGGGCATCCAGCCGCGAAGTCGCTGCCGGCGACGACCTCCTTCCATTGGCTGATGAACGCGATGAGTGACTGCTGGGGAGTAGGCAATTCCAGTGCCCTGGCGATCTGATCACCGATGAACACCCCGGCCACCTGCGCGGCTTGCCGCACCAGCTCGGTCTTGCCGTCGGGAAACGTGTTGTAGACGGTCCGGCGCGATACCTGGCTGTGTTCGGTGATCGCCGCAATCCCGGTCCCTGCCACGCCGTGGCGGCGCATGAGGTCAATCGTGCTGTAGATCAGTGCATCCCGTGCCGCCATGAGTGCGCCCGTCCTCTCGCGCCGCCGGTTGCCGCGCTGCACTTGCCACTTTACCGATCGGTGCACTACCTTTCGGGTCAGCTGGTTCACCGATCGGTGAAGTCAACGGCGTTTCGACGATCAACAGGGGTGCGAGTGCAGCAGCGGAATCGATGGGACGCGATCGTGATCGGCTCCGGGTTGGGCGGACTGGCCGCATCGGCGTATCTCGCCGCCGCGGGGCGCAAGACCCTGCTGCTGGAGCGCTACACCACCCTGGGAGGAACCTCGCACGTCTTCAGCCGACGTGGTCAATGGGAGTTCGACTGCGGTGTGCACTACGTCAGCCACTGCGGACCGGACGGCATCGTCACGGCGATGATGCGCGGGGTTGGGATCGACGACCGGATCACCTGGCTGCCGATGGATCAGGGCGGCTTCGACCGGATCATCGCCCCCGGCTTCGAATTGGCCACCCCGGTGGGTTGGGACGCCTTCGAGGCCAACCTGATCGACGCGTTCCCCGGCGAACGCAGGTCCGTGCGCCGCTTTCACGGCTTGATGCGACGGATCGGGGAGGCCCACGACCGCAACGACATGGTGACCGTCGGAGGGATGGCCCGCTGGGCGGGGCGGGCGGGACGGGCCGCGGTGTTCATGGGCCTGCCCTACGGAGCCACGCTGGCCGCACTGGGGATCTCGCCGCGCATGGCCTATGCGCTGTCGGTGCAGTCCGGTGCGTTGGCGTGCAGTCCCACCGTGTTGCCCACCGCGGCGATGGCGGCGTTCTTCCAGGACTACGTCGGCACCGGGTCGTACTACCCCAAGGGTGGGGGACAGATGCTGGCTGCTGGATTTGCCGCGGTGATCACCGCCCATGGCGGAGCGATCCGCACCAACAGTGAGGTCTCCGACATCCTGCTCGACGGCGGCCGTGTCCAGGGTGTCCGGTTGTCCGACGGCGAGGTGCTCTCATCGACGACGGTCGTCTCCGACGCCGACATCATCAAGACCTATACCGACCTCGTCGGCTTGGACAACCTTCCGAGACTGTTCCGGCGCCGCGTTACCGGGTGGAAGATGTCGCAGCCGTTGATCAACGGATTCTTCGGCGTGGAGATCGACCTTGCCGATCGACCCAACAGCAATTACTTTTCCATCCCGGACTGGGGACCGGCGAAGTCGTACGAGCACATGGCGGCATTTGGTCGAAACACTCTCAATGGCAAGGGTTTTGACGTCGGATCCGAGTGGGCACGCGACATGGCGCAACGCCAACCGATGTTCGTGCAGTCCTCGTCTCGGCGCGATCCCGACAATCACCGCGCCGCACCACCGGGACATGCCACCATCGAGGTGCAGACCGTCACGCCGTCGGACCCGCGGCTGTGGGGGTTCAACGGCTACGACGTCGCCGGCGGCGACTACAGCACGGACTCCGGCTATCTGGAGGTCAAGAAGATCGTCGTCGACGGCATGCTCGACCGGATGGAGCAGGCGTTCCCCGGGTCGGCGTCGAAGGTGAAGTTGAGTGAACTCGGCACACCGGCAACGCAGACGCGGTTCGTCAACAACACCGACGGCGCCCCCTTCGGCCTGCAAGTGCGGCTCTCCCAAACTGGGCCGATGCGCCCCAGGGACACCACACCCATCCCCGGCCTGTACACCGTAGGAACCAGCACCGCCTGGGGGCCCGGCACCGTGGGCTCCATGCTCAGCGGCGTCAACGCCGCCGGCAGCATTCTCGGACGCGACCTGGTGCCCTTCATCCGCAGCGGCGGCCAAGTCGCGGACTCCTCATTCCTGCCCACATGGGCCAACGACTTCGATCCCTTCACCACTACGCGGGCACTGCACGATTGAGCGCTTCCCGTCGCGGCTCCTCGCACGCCGCGGGGACGTTCGATCGACGGCGTGCGGCGGTCGACCGAAAGTTGGCGTGTGGTTGCGACGAGGTGCACCCGTCGAGCGGGTTGGCCTCGGCACGAAGTTCCCTCGGCAAGCACTCGTTCCACCCCACGCCGACGCCGAGGCGCAGACGTCCGCCGCTGAGCAGATCCACCTGTGCGGCGTGCTTGGCCACCCAGCGCGGTCTGGCGTTGCGGCAGAATGACGACTCCGGTGAACAGCTCGAGGCACCCACGCTTGCGCGGGACAGGGCCTGGCCCGCCTGGAGCTGACCGCGGCGCGCGCCCATCGAGCGGGTGGAGCGCATCGAGTTGACCGGACCGCCGACGTGGGCCGTCGACGACGTCATTCGCCGGCACGACCGGTTGCCGATCACCCTCGTCGGTGTCTAATGGGATCCTGCATGACCACCTAGACCGCCCAACGAAGGACGGGCTTGATCAACCACCCCGATGACCGCCGCACGGTGTCGTGGACGGCCGTCGCCGTGGCCGGCCTGGCGGCGCTGATCGCCGTGGGAGTCCACCAGGCCTTGGTGCCGCTCCTCGCCGGCCCCCGGATGGGCTTGTTCACCAATGGCGGGGATCTCGATGTCTACCGTCACGGCGCGCTGCAGGTGCTGCACGGCCAACCGCTCTACGCCGTGAAGCTGCCGCCCGGCGGCTGGTTCACCTACCCGCCGTTCGCGGCCATGTCGTTCCTCCCACTGGCGCTGCTGAACTCCGCGGTCGCGAAGGCACTGTGGCTGCTGGTGTCGTTCATCGCGCTCGTCGCGACGATCTGGCGGTGCGCCACCACCCTGGGCTGGCGGCCCGAACTGCGCCTGCTCCTGCTCAGTGTGGCGCTGGCGCTCGTGGCGCTCGACGTCCAGGCCGTTCGGGGAACCCTATGGCAGGGTCAGGTCAACCTGGTCCTGATGGCGATCGTGACATGGGATTTGACCCGTGCCAACGACTCTCGGCTCCGCGGGTGGTCAGTCGGCGTGGCAGCTGGGGTCAAGCTGACGGCGGTCGTGTTCATCCCCTACCTGATGGTGACCCGACAGTGGCGGGCAGCGGCCACTGCGGCCGGCACCGCCGCGCTCACCGTGGCGCTCGGCTGGCTGATCCTCTCGAGCGATTCGACCGCCTACTGGCTGCACGCCGCCTTTCAGACAGACCGCATCGGACCCCTGACCCACGTCGGCAACTACTCCGTCGGGGGGATCGTCGCCACGGTGGCGTCCCCCGGTCAGATGCCCATCGCATGGTGGCTGGCGGGTGTCGTGCTCATCAGCGTGCTCGCCCTGATCGCCGCCCAACGTGCCGAACGCGCGGGTGAACGTCTACTGGCCGTCACCATTGCCGGTCTGCTCTCCTGCGCCGTCCCGCCACTGGCGTGGGGTCACCACTGGGTGTGGTCCGTGCCACTGCTGGCGTGGGCGCTGGATCGGACCGCCCGCACCCGTGGTGGCGTGCGCGTCGCCTGGGCGGTCGCCGTCGGCGCGACATATCTGGTGGTGTTCATGTGGTTCACCGCCTGGGTGTTCCGCGAAGCCCAAGGGCTGCAAACGGACTACCCGAACCACGCCGCGGCGATGGGAGCCGCGGTCGGGGAGATGACCCGGCTGGACCGAGTCCTCGTCGTCGCCACCCATCCCGCCCTACTGGTCGCCGTGGCCAGCGCGACCATCTGGTTCGCCAGGGGGCCGCATCACCCGGTGGGCGCTGATTCATCCGTCGACCGAGTTCGACGCGCGTGCGGACGCCGAGCTGGCGATGCACGCGGTTCAGATTCGCCGTGACGGTCTTCGACGCCGATGTGCGTCACGGCGGCGACGTTGCGGTTACTCAGTCCGTCGGCGGCCAGTTCCGCCACCCGTAGTTCGGTCGACGCCAGGTCGACCTTTGGTCCTCTGGCGACGTTGGTCCGCGAGTTCGGCGGGCGGCCCAATGCGGACTTTCGAGCTGGTCGACGGTGCGCTCCGTCTTCTCGAAAGCCGAAGCGGCCGACTGTTTCTGACGTCTGCGGCGGTGAAGTTGACCCAGCAGCAGCTGGGTGCGAGCGCGTTCGAGAGGCATCGGTAACCGTCGGTGCTCGCCGGGAGCATGCTGGACCGCCTCGAAGGCCGCATCGACGGCGGCGAGCTGCGCATCACTTAACGTGGGGGCGGCAGGCCCCGCGGCGGGCGCTCGGACTGGTGTTACCGGCGGTGAGCACTAAGTTGGTCGACGTCGACCACGGGAGGTCGGGTCAACGTCGTTTTAAGGCCTTGCCATTCGCGGTCAGCACTTCGTCGGACAGGTCGGGATCGGCTCGTACGACGGCGCGGGCGATCAATTGTGCGCCGACCAACTGGCTGAACATCGCGATGGCCTGCTCCCGAGCCCGGCGCGGATCGAGTTTGACGTTCGTCTGCGTCGCGTTGTCCCGGAGTAGGTCGGTGAAGGCGACGATGTACCCCTGCAATCCGCGCAAGTACGCCTCTTGGGCTCGGATCCCGTCTCGTCCCGCGTCGGCGGCCAACGCAGCCGACGCGCAACCGTCCTCGGGGTGGTCGCGGTGGTAGGTGCTGAGGTAACTGTCGATGATGGCGTTGAGCGCTACGCGACTAGAGCGGGGATGAGCGCCGACCACCGCTTCTACGGTGTCGAGAGAAGCGGTGAAGGCTTGGTTGAGGACTTCCAGGGCGAGGTCCTCCTTTGACTCGAAGTGGTTGTAGAAACCACCGTGAGTCATCCCTGCCGCCTTCATCAGCTCGTCGATGCCAAATGCATCGAATCCGCGAGCCTTGAAGCCGTGGCTGGCGGCGGCCACGATGCGTTCGCGGTTCGACTCCTTTTGCTGACGTGATACCCGAGGCACCAGGACTCCCTCCTACGCGCGCGTTTGCCAGGTCGACCGAGCGCGCCCAGGTCAATGTTACACGTCATCAAAATCTGACTTGCACCCCGACGCATCGGACTCGCGCATTCCAGCTACTTCAGTCGCCACCACCGTCCTTGACGCCTTTTGAGGACGAACCGCAGCATATCGCGATGATGTCGCTCATCATCAAAATAGTGCGAAAGGACAAGCCACGAACCTCGGAACTATTGGCGCCGGGGACCATTGCCCATCACCTGGTTACCGCGGGCCAGCGCGTCGTGTTGAGCAACAGCCGCGGTCAGTCCACGTTGGCTGAGGTGGTCACTGAACTGGGACCGTCGGCATCCACTGGGACGGTCCCAAGCGGCGGACGCAGACCTGGTCTTCCTCGCGGTGACGTGGCAGGACACCCCGAGCGCCTTGGCCGACTTGCCACCGTGGGACGGACGCATCCTGGTCGACACCACCGATCAGTTCGCGCGAGTAGGCCCCATCGAGGTCGCCGACCCGGGGGACCAGACCGGAGGCAAATTGGTCGCGACTCTCGCGCCAAAAGCCCGTGTAGTCAAGGCCTTCAACACCCTTCACGCTCGATTCATCACCCCCGACCCACGCCATCCGGTCGGGCGTCAGATGTTGTTCTACGCCGGCGACGACGCCGACGCCGACGCCGACGGAGCCTTTCACCAAGTGCCGACGCACTGGGTTTCGATCCGGTGGATGTCGGACCTCTTCGTGAGGGCGGCCGACTGATGTAGGTCGGGGCGGGCCCCTGTCTGCTCCGCACGTTCTCAAGCAGGACTGAGGGTGTACCTTCCCCCGTGACGCTCGGCACGCGAGTGATCCGGCGTCCGTGTCCGATCAGTTTTGTCGGAGGGAGGTCGACGCGGGCCATCTAGACCGTGACGATGCGCCGCCCGAATCCAACCCGCGACTCCTGAGCGCGGTGAGCCTCGACGATGTCCTCCAGGTCGAAGACCTTGTCCACGACCGGACGCAACTGTCCAGCCTCCACGGCCAGGCTGACCTCGTCGAGCAGGGCACGCGTAGGTGGCACCAGTAGAAACCGAACGCGTCGGGTGCCGTGGACGATCGAGAAGGCGACGTATGCAAGTTCGGCTGGCCTGGAAGCCGCCATCTCCATCATTCGACCACCTCGGGCTAGCAGACGACGGTAGGCGCGGAGCTGATCACCGACGCAGTCGACGATGACGTCGAACTTGCCGAGGGTCTTGATGTCGACCTTCCGGTAGTCGTACACCTCGCCGGCGCCGAGGGTGCGTACGTTGTCCAGATCCTTCGCCGCGGCCAGTCCAACGACTTTGGCGCCCAGGGCATGAGCGTACTGGACCATGGCGGCACCGAGGCCGCCTGCTGCTCCCCGTACGAGCACGCGCTCTCCGGCCTTGAGCTGTGCCTTGTGGCGAAGCGCTTTGATCGCTGCGGGTGCGACACCGGTCAGCCCGGCAGCCTGCTCGGGGTCGAGACTATTGGCGAGATGGGCGAGATGGGCAATGGGGACGGCGACGTACTGTGCCGCGGCACCAATCCCCTTCACGGCGGCCGGCGGCAGACTTCCCCACACTCGTTCGCTCGCAGCGTATTCCGTGACATCTGGGGCGACTCTGCTGACCTCGCCGGTGAACGAGTGGCCGGCCCCACGCGGGAATGGTCCGCGCACGATCAGCTTCAGTTTGCCCGTCCGAGCGCTTATGTCCACGCCCTCGATTGCCGTGGCGAGCACCTTCACCAAGACGTGTCCGTTCTTCAGTGCTGGTAGCGGCAGGTCGCGGACCTTGAGCACCTCCGCCGATCCGAAGCGGTCGTACTGCACGGCGCGCATCGTGGGTGCCATGGCCATCCTTCGGTTGATTGGGTCGAACTACTTCAGTAATGATGACGGCAAACATTATTAAAGTCAAGCGCGTTGGCTAGTACGCCGACGGTCGTATGATGACGCCCTTCATCGGAAGTGAAGAACTCGCCCGAGGGTGTGAGTGCACATCTGCTCGCACCTCGCCCAGTCGGGGCCGTGCCTTCGTCGCGGACGGGGACCGGTTACGCCGCAGGAGGTTTCGCAGCCCTGGGCCGACTGGCGCACGAGTCGGGCACGAACTCGACACTGCACAACTTGCGGCCCGAATCGCGCAAGGGCTCCTCAGACGCCCCGATGTTCAGCTGCGTAATCGTTTACACGATCAGCTTGGGCCGTGGCCGTGGGCGTGGGCGAGCTCGATCGGGTCGGGCCGGGTCTTGTGACGAGATGTCCCCTCATTGGGGGACGACTGACTACGCCTATGTCGTGTCTGATTGGTTGACAGACCTGGCCGACTAGTTGAGGCACGCTTCATACATCGCCGACAGGAGTCGGCGTACAAAGCCGAAAGATGAAGCAAACAGGGGGAACCCGCAGGCCGGGGGACACTGTTACCTCACCGAGTGGAGTATTTGATGACGACTAGCAGCGAAGCAACGCGACCGTTCGAGCTGGTGACCTGGTATGACACGTGGAACGAAGCTGGCCTCCAAAACCTGCAGAACGGGCGGGTGCCGCTTGGGTACGCAACCCGTTACAACCTTGCCTTTGGGCACCTTGCCGAACAGGCGGACGGCGCCTACAGCGTGGTGATGGAAGCGTTCGCCGCTCAGGTCAAGGATCTCATCCTGCAGCAAGCACCAACCGGCGTGAAGATTTACGCCTCGACCCGTCCCCTCACCAGCGGCATCGCGGACGCCGTTGACGACAACCGCTGGCACGACAACCGGTCCACGACCGCGATCGTTGCCTGGTTGAAGGCCAACGGCTACGGCGGGCTCGTCATCGATGAAGAAGACCCCAGCGTCATGTGGGACTCGTTCCTCGGGAGGGACGTGCCCCATTTCGTCGAGCAGCTCGGACCCAGTTTCAAGAAGGCCGGCCTCGAAATCATCGTCTCCGCCCCGGTGCCGTATTCCGGGCCTTCTAACGTCTATGGCCCCCGCGCAGTCGAGCTGTTCATGGCGCATGTGGCAGCGATAGAGTTGCAGGACTATTCCGACCACGGCACGATCGACGACGCAAATAAATGGATAGTCGCCGGGATACCAGCCGAAATGCTGCTGGGGGGAGTGGGCACGGAAAGGAATCCCACCCTTGGGGTTCAGACGCCGCTGGCAGCCGTTAAGACATGGACCAAAGCAGCGCAAGACATGAAGCTACGTGGCATGTTCAGCTGGCGGTTGGACAATGACTGGGCCGGAGAGCGTGAAGACGACGCGCCTACGTTCCTTGGCGCAAAGACCGTTTATGAAACTGTGTACCCGCCGACGTAGAACTGCTGCCAACCCGGCCGACTTAGTGGTGAAACTGCTTGGTGTGCCTATTGTTTCATGAGCCGAATCGTCACCGTGACGAAACATCGCGAGGTGAGTTACGATGCGATTCGCGTGGGCACCGGAGGGCCTTGATGCCGTCTTCAGGGCGGCGGCCGTGTCGGGAAAGCCGGGCGACGGCCCGGCTGGAGATGCTGGCCCGGCGGTTCGTTTCCCAGGGAAAACCAGTGCGGTTTCGGACAGCTCGCATATCTTCCCGGATTACTGCCAACTAGTCCCGGATCGGACGTCGGACAACAGAACTCTGGCGAATCGATCGGGCCCAGTCTGCTGCGGCACACCGCGTGCCGATAAGCGACATTATGTCAACTCGCCGTCACCGTCTTCATTGGATGAATGAACCCCGATGGATCGCCTACCCGTTGGAGGCCGCGATCTTCCCGTCGATGGTGGACGGCGGCGCAACCGTTCCAGTCCTGATCGTCCGTCCCAGGACTTCCAAGCTTCGGGAACGAGGCGGACGAACACGGTGTTGGCGAGGGACGCAATACCCCTCAAGGGCACTCGTCGACTCGCCCACGAGCGTCTCCCGACGCTGACGCGTGTTCCACAGCTCGTACTTACATAGCTAGGCAATATAACCAGTGGGGCGTTGGTTATAGGTAGGGACCGATCGGGACAAACCCAACCCGATGGCTACGGCGATCACCGAATTCCGGTTGACCCACCGTTTGGTACGAGGAAGGACATGATCGATCATGAACGCTAAGCAGATTCTGGCCGGTGTAGCAGTTGCGGGTGGCCTCGCGGCGGGCGCCTTCGGCGTCAGCACCGGCGTCGCCAGCGCGGACACCGGCTCGGTGCCGGCCAGCTGGGCCACCGACCGCGGCGACCATGGCGGCTGGAACGGTGATCACGGCCGCGGCGGCGGCTGGAACAACGGGCCCGGCTGGAACAACGGCGGTGGCTGGAACAATGGCTACAACGGCGGTCCTGTCCCCGGCGGCTGGAACGGTGGCTGGGAGCCCAACGGTGGCTTCTGCCTCGGTCCCTTCTGCGTCTAGCAGCACGTGATCCACACGAAAGAGCGATGACCCCGCACACCCGGGTCACCGCTCTTTTGCGTGTAAAGCACTGTCGTGCACCAAGCAGCAACCAGAATCCGATCCGCAATCACAACCGAGTTCGACAAGTGTTGACCGGCCGGCTGAACGATGACGTCGACGGCGAGGCGTCTCCGCCGATGCCAAACGACGCAGCCCGATCCGCGGATCGTCAATACGGGCCCATCCCCCACCAACGCAACGGGATCCGCCGGAACCGTCAACCAGACCGCTCGTGGGTTCGCCCTTGAGCTGATGGCGGTTTCTCGACCGTGCCCGAGCGCCCACCTCCCCGGTGGCGCCTTTGGAAGCAATGCCACAACGCACCCGACTGTCCCGCCAACACGCTCACACCTGAAGGCGAATTCGGTACGCAACGCACACCGGGATCGCCCACTAATGCTCGGGTCCGAAAGCGTCGTCGCGGCAACGTTGCGTGCGGCCGCTTCGAGTGTGGGCCCACTCCCCGGTCCTTGAGAACGCGTAACTCGCGCGGCCGGCTCCGAAACCGTTCACGCACAACGGACGATGCCTATGGTTGCCGTTATCGGAGTTTCTGCGAACGCCGCGCCGCCGGGCCAAGATGTAGCAATGTGCTACGTTGGTAGCAGATTGCTACGCGGGAGGTTCGCATGGCCGAAGTCGCCGATCGGGTCACACGGGTGGCCGCTGATCTGATGGAAAGCGCCACCGTCGAAGGCGCCCGTCAGAGCCGCTCGGCCAAGCAGCAGCTCGATCACTGGGCGCGCGTGGGTCGTGCGGTGTCCAGCCACGCGAGTGCGTCACGACGCCGAATCGAGGCAGCGATGGCCGGCGACGCCGATCTTGACGATCTCAACGCCGACGAGGCGGTGGTGTTCAACGCCGAGATCACCGCGGGGATCGAGGAGAGCCTGGCCGGCGCAAACTACGGGGATGTGCTCGCAGCGCGCGGTGTCACCACGGTGGCGCTCAACGACGAGGGAGAAATCGTGCAGTACCGACCCGACGGCAGTTCGTCGGTGATGGCCGCAGACCGCTGACCCCAGACGTCCCCGCCGGTTCCCGGTCCCGTCGGTGAAGCGCGTCGATCTGGTCGTCGGCCCCAACGGCGCCGGGAAGTCCACGTTCGTCGAACTCACGCTTGCTCCCCTCATACCACGCAGTGTTCTCGTCAACGCCGACGACATCGCCAAACAGCGCTGGCCCGACGACCCATCCGGCCACGCGTACGACGCAGCCCTCGTCGCCGCGGAGACCCGCGACCGCCTCGTTGAACTGGGTCGCACCTTCATCGCCGAAACGGTCTTTTCGCACCCGTCCAAACTCGTCCTGATGCGCTCCGCCCGAGCGGCCGGCTTCACGGTGGTGCTGCACGTCGTGCTGATACCAGAGGATCTCGCGGTTGAGCGTGTGCGTCACCGCGTGACCTCCGGCGGGCATGACGTGCCCGAGGGAAAGATCCGCGAGCGGCACCGCAGGTTGTGGGATCTGGTCGTGAAGGCGGTCGACCTGGCCGACACCGCCTTGATGTACGACAACTCGCAGCGCAGCGGGCCCCGCGTAGTGGCGCAGTTCAGCGGCGGAGCCACTGTGGGCGAACCGTCTTGGCCGACCTGGACACCGGATCCATTGGTTCGACGGTGGCCGGTATGACGTTGCCGCCGTCGCCGCGCCCAGTGTGAGATGAATGCGACCAAAGTTGGTATGGCACTTATCCAGTGCTACTGGGTACTAGTGGACTGTAGCGGACACTGACACTGTCTTCCCCGTGCTGTGACTCAGGTGAACCCTGTCTCGTTGCCAGACATTCGAGACATCTCACGTCCTGCCTCGGTAGCGGTCTGGTGATGGCCATCATCGTGGCACCGCAGTCCCGCCCGGATCGCGCACTCCGATCGACGACACACGGTGTGCTGCAGCCGTTGTCGTGAGTCGCGCCGAGGCAGGTGCAGGTGTCCCCCGATTGGGGGACAGACGGTTCACCTTGCGCCGTGTCCGATCGCGGGACAGACGTGGCCAATGGGCTGCGACACGCTATACACATCGCCGGCACAAGCCGCACACACCGTGAAGAGCGACCAACGACAGGGGAATAACAATGACCATCACCACCTCGCACCGGTTGCGCCGCCTCGCCGGCGGAGTCGTCCTCAGCGCTGCCGCAGCGTTGATCGCCATGGGTGCCCCCGCTGTCGGTCATGCCGACCCCGGCCCCACCGCGGGCCCCACGATGGGATGCGAAGTCATCCACTGGGGCTTCCTTGGCAACGACCGCCGCAAGGTCTGCGACGGCCCGAAGCAGTCCGACGGAACCTGGCAGCGCACCCGCACCGTCTTCACCCCGGAACGCAACACCTCAGTGTCGTGCAGCTCCAACCCCTACCACCCCGAAAACGGCACCTTTTGCTACGGCGGCTACCGGCCGGAGACCATCCAGTCGCAGGAGACCTACCCGGTGGCGCCCGCCACGGTGTTGCCCGACGAGCCCGGATGGCTGCCGCCCTACACCTACAACGTCTTCTGACCACCCACAGATCCTCGAACCACCCCGACAGGCCGGTCCGCAGTGCGGGCCGGCCTGTCGGTCGCTTCGGCGTACCACCCGTCGTGGTGCGAAACCAAGTGCGGGCAAGGCTTATTCGTCGCGACGCCGCGATGATCACCGGAATGCTGTGTCTTACACCTGATCGCATCCTGGCCTCAGCGTCGCGGGCCCCACTACCCGCCGGCAGCGACGGCGGCACCGAGCAAGGCATCGACTTCACGAGGTAGCGCCAGGGAGTGTGGTGCCCCCTCGTCGCAACGCTCGAGCGTTACGCCTTGGGTGTGCGGTTGTGCTGTAGCTGTCGCGCGTCGTCGGTGACCGGTGTGTACAGGTTGACGAGAATGCCGTTGGGGTCGCGGATCACGATCGACATGTTGCCCCACGGCATCATCGTGGGGGCCTGCACCACGTCGAGATCGTCGCCGAATGCGGCCTGCAGCTGGCGGAACACGGCCTCGGCATCGTCGACCCAGAATTCGACGATCGATCCGCTGCATGGCCCGCTGCTCACGGCGTCGCCAACGAGAAAGCCCACCCGGCTGAGGGCCGTCACTGCGAGCGTGGCCGACGGCGTCACAAACTCGACGAAGTCGTCGGTGAGGAAGTTCGGCGTGGCCCCGGTGAGGAGTTCATAGAAGCCAACGGTGCGCGGCAGATCCCTTGTGATGATGCGGACGGAAGCAAGTCGAATGGTGTTCGTCATGGTCATGGCCGCGACGATAAACCCAATACCGGGCAGTTCCCGCCCGGATTCTGGTCTAGCCTTGACTGATGGTGCGGCCCACGGCGCGCGTGCTCGCGCTACTGGAATTGCTGCAGGGCGGTGGCACGCACCGTGTAGCGAGCCTTGCGGAACGACTGTCCGTTGACGAGCGCACGGTCCGCCGGTACGTCGAGCACCTACGCGATCTCGACATCGCCGTGGACTCGGTACGTGGCCGCTACGGTGGTTACCGGCTGGCTCGCCATTCCCGCATGCCGCCTCTCATGCTCGGCGATGAAGAAGCCCTCGCCGTGATCTGGGCGCTTCAGCTGACTGCCCAAACCGGGACCGGGCCGGCGTCAGCCCCAGCCGCGCATTCGGCCGCGGCGAAGGTGCGCCGGGTACTGCCCGCGGCGGCGGCACGTCGGATCGACGCCGTGGTGGAGACCGTCGACTTTCCGGCAACCGACCGCGAGGACGGCGGCATCCGCTGGCGCGGTGACGACGGCGCCTCCGCGCGCATCCTGCTCGACCTGGCCGCAGCCGCGCGTGATCGGCACCCCGTTACCTTTGGTTACACAGCACGACAGGGTCGCACGACCCAGCGCACCGTTGAGCCGCACGGCGTGGTCGCTCACCGCGGTCTGATCTACCTCGCGGGTTTCGATCGGGTCCGCCTGGCGGCACGTACCTTTCGCGTCGACCGCATCGATCGCCTACAGCTGCTGGAGGAGACCTTCGCCGTGCCGGCGGACGCCGATCCCGTTCAGCAAGTCCTCGGCCCGCTCCCTCCAGCACCGCACCGACACCCGGTATCGGTGCGTATCCGCGCGGACCTCGCACACGTGCGCACCCACATGCCATTCATGTTGGCGTCGGTGACGCCGATGAGTGGCGGTCCGAACGAAGACGGATGGCTCAAGGTCGTTCTGCATGCCGAACACCTGGAATGGGTGGCGGGCACGCTCGCGGCGATCGACCGCCCCTTCGTCATCGAAACTCCCCAGGCGTTGCGCGATGAAGTTCGTGAATTGGCCCAACGTCTGATGACGGCGTCACGGCAATCCTCGGAGGCGTGACGCAAACGCCCTCGCAGTCTGGCAATCGCAGCGCGACGTAGTCGGCGTCTACACGGTAAAGAAGCTGCTCGGCCACGAGCGGCGCACTGGGCACTCATTGTGCGCGGGCCCGATCACGGAGCGCATCCGCCTGTGCTGATGCGCAGGATCAAGGCGACCGCGTCGTCCGAGTGGACTGCCGGAGTCAAGACCTTCTGCAACAGCAGACCGCGAAGCGCCGCAATGGCGACGGTCGCCATGCTCAGCGATTCCTTGGTGTCGCGCCCTTCGCGTTCCGCGAGCGAGGCCAGCATCGTGGTCAGGTCGTCGAGCGATTCGATGAACTCGCGAAAGTCCCCCGGGCTGTACGCGGCCAGTCCTACGACGTGAAAGAAGCCGTGGACACGCGACAACCGACCCGGCCGGGTGTAGGCCCGCCAGATCGCCATGACGAAGTCGTCAAAGGTGCACTGCTCGGCGGTCTTGACCAACGCCTCGTTGTCGCGAGATCGCTGCTCCGTGAGCATGGCCGCCAGGACGCCCGCGAGTGACCCGAAGTGGTACCGCAGCAGGGCGTGGCTGGTGCCGGCCCGGGCGGCGACTTCCCGCAGCGACACCTGTGGCGAGGGAAGATCCTCACCGTAGGCGTCGAGAAGCCGAGCCAGAAGACGGTCGCGGGCGTCGCCTCGGCGTTCCGCGCTTGACAAGGTCACTCCCACAGTTTATCCATTGGATAAGTATTTTCCAATGGATAGAACTGAATGCGTCGCGCTGCGCGGCCCTCCGAGTCGTGAAGGATCTTCGATGAGCCCCATGTGGCAAGGCTGTCTCTCCGACACGGACTATTTCGAGATGCGCTCCGGCGGTGGGCACGATTACGGCATCTGGGTCACCACCCCACCGGGCTACGACCCCGCCACGACGCAAGCGCCCGTCGTGTATGTGCTCGACGGCAACTTTGCCGTAGGCATGACGGCTCCACTCATCGTGACCCAGATGGATCCCATGCAACGGATCCAGTCCTACATCCAAGTCAGCGTCGGCTACGCGGGCGAGGAAGCACAGGACTGGGATCGGCTGCGCAACAGAGACTTCGTGCCACCCGGCGAACCCATCGCCCAAGAGCTCATCGATGCCGTGGAGACGGGACTCCACATGGGCGCGCGGACACGCGAGGAAGCCGACGCCTACCTCGCCGAACTACGCGACACCCGCGCGGACGTATTCCTGAACTTCCTCACCGCGGAACTGCACCCTCGGATCGAAAACGACTATGGCACAGCCACAACCGGTCACGGTCTCTTCGGATACTCCTACGGCGGGCTCTTCAGCCTCTACACCTGGCTCGCCGGCGCGACTCTCTTCGAGAGCATCGGAGCGGGCAGCCCAGGCGTCATCGCCGAGGACAGTCAGATCTTCGCCCAGCTCCGCGACATGGGTGACAGCCGCCGTACCGCCAAGCTTCACCTGACCTTCAACGACCGCGAGCTTCTCGGAGACCTGGCCGTCTACCAAAGCCTCGCAAAGAACACGGCCACCATCCTCCACCGCCTCTCACGCAGCGATGTCACCAGCGAGATCCTGCGTGAAACGCACGTGACTGGCCTACAGGCCTCGTTCCTCAGTTACCTCAGGACCTGCCGTCCCGGGTAAGCGCGCACGTCGCCGCTCCGCGCCACCGGTGCGCCCAATGCCGCGCACCTCGGTATCTGCACAACGGGTTTCGCGCAGGACCTGGATTGTGGAGAGCCGCCAAACGGTCGCGGCGATCGCAAACTTGCGATTCTCCGGCTGACTCATCGGGCCACCCGCAGGTGTCGCGCATCGCAGAAGAACGAACACCGGCCCCTGCCGACGGGCAGGGAGCCGGTGTCGTGGCGGCAGAGAGTCAGACGGCCAGCAGGCGGTCGAAGAACTCCCGATAGCGCTTCAGGGCGATCCGCAGATCCTCGGTCGAGGCTTCTTCGCCGCGGGCCCACTGCTCCTCCAGACGCGAACGGGCATGGGAGAAGCTCGAAGTCAGCTGGTCGACGACGTCGGAAACCAGGCCGTCGGCCTTCTGCACGCACTCCTTCGGGTCGTCGACGAAGCTGGCCTGGACGCTGTCCCACCGGGCCCGGAACCCGACCATTTCATCGTCGGCAAAGAGGTCGTCCCCGACCGCCGACGAGCTTCCAACCGCAGCGCCGGCGTCGGCCGCGCTCGACGACCCGCCCTGGACGCCAGACGGATCGGTCATCGACCCCTGCTGCGAGAGGTGGTCGTCGGACGGCGGATTCATCCGGTCGTCTGGCGAATGGCCGAGACGCTCGTCCGCCGGCTGTGCGAGACGCTCGTCCCTCGGCTGGACGAGACGCTCGTCGCTCGGTTGCGCCTCGGTCTCCGTCAACGGCGTCTCCGACGTCGGTCGAGTGCCGAGGCCCGCTGACTTATCGGCGTAGCCGGAATCCTGGTCGTACTCCGGTGCGGCGCCCTGCCCGGTGGGGTACTCCTGCCGGTCGGCGGGTCGCCGATCGGTCGACGGGTCCAGGGACGGGTCGTAATCGGTGTGCTGATCGTGGGTGGTCATGCGCGTGCCTCCTGTGACTTGTCCTTCTCCGATTCGAGCAACTTCGTGAACAGTGCGCGGTAGTGCACGAACGCCTGGCGTTGCTGCTCGGTGCCGACGTCCCCCTTCTGCTGCGCGAGGTGAATGTCGTGTGCTGCACGGTAATCCGCGACGACCGTGGGGTGGTCGACCGAGATGTCGGCGGCCTGGCGGTCGAAGTCGTCCACCGGGTAGCCACGCTCACGCATCACTTCCGTGACGAGCAGATCGGCTTCTCCCACCGCGCTCGACGGATGATCTACGAACGCGGTCTGTACGGCCCTCCACCGGTTGGCGAAGCCGTCCAGCGCCGCGGGGCTCAGGGGCCGGATGTCGAGCTTGTCCCGCTTGCGCTCCCGGGCGATGAGTTCCTTTTCGGCGGTCCGCTCGTCGCCGGCCTCGGACACCGTGCGGTCGTACTCGGGACCGAAGCGCTGCTTGAGCCGGTCCGAGTCGCCACGACCCCGGGTGACGACGACTATTGCCACGATGACGATCACGACGGCGATCGCGATCACTATCCATATCCAATTGGGCATTTCGACTTACCTCCTATGCTGAGCAGGGCGTACCCCGCAGGTTTTCGACGCAAACGTCAATACTTCTGGATCGATTCCAGAATGGCCCGAAGTCGTTGTCGCGCAGTGTTTCCGCGCAGACGACTGCGGGGCGGGCCGAAGCGCGTCGATCAACCGTAGGCGCGTCGACCGACCACTGCACGCCCCGTCGAGCCCAGCAGCATCAGGACCGGCCCGACGACCAGGATGGGCCCGATCGTCCAGTGGATGTGTCCAGAGGATGGAGACGTGCAGGAGCAATCCCGCGCCGAGAAGAATGATTGCGACAACGATCATGGCTTCGCCCTTCCAAGGCCCTGCATCGCCGAAATCAGGCCCTCGGTGCCCTTCCCGGTTGACCAGGTGCTCGGCGTGCATTGAGTCGACCACCGTCGGGGGGTATCGCACTACACCCCTAGGGAGGGATGTGAGCGCCTGCCTTCGGGAGGCCGCTCAGCCGGCCATCCCGCGACGCCCCCATCAACGGCAACTCGCCGCTACTGCTCGTACATGGCCTTTGGCGGCTGGGCCAGCAGCGCCTTCACTCCCCTGGTTTCGGCGTCGGCCAGTACTTCATCCAACCCGGACTCGAGGCCGTCAAGTGCCTGGCGGATCACGTCGACGGGGTTGTTCTTGGGCATGTCAACGCCTTCCAGCATGTCGGTGTCGGTGGCTGACAGGTGTAGTCCGAGAACGTGGGTGCCCTGGGCCGCTAACTCGAGTCGAGTGCTGTTGGTCAGCTGCCACTCGGCGGCCTTGGCCGCGGCGTAAGCGCCGTTGCCGGGAAACACTTGGAACGATCCGATCGACAGGACGTTCAGGATGGCGCCACCGCCGTTGCGTGCCAAAATCGGCGCGAAGGCGCGTGTCATCGACAGTGCGCCCCAGAAATGGGTGGCGAATTCGAGGCGGACGGCATCGAGATCACCCGTGACGAGGTTCTGCATGGTGCAGACGCCGGCATTGTTGATCACCACGTCGACGTCGGTCGCTGTGTTGGCGACGTCGACTACGGTCGCGTCGTTGGTGACGTCGAGGTAGGTCGGAACGATGCGCGAGTCGCCTCCGGCAATGGTGTCCGGTCGCCGCGTCGCGGCATAGACCTTGGCGGCGCCTCGTTCGATCAACTGGCGGACGAACTCCGCGCCCAACCCTCGGTTGGCACCGGTCACCAGGGCAGTCGCGTTTCGCAGTTCCACTCGTCAACCCTAAAATGTGACATCAGCGTCAGGTTCAAGCGTTCGGCACGTGACATGGCGCACATCCATCTTCGACGGGAGACGCATGAAGATCGGCGAACTCGCCCGAAGCACGGGCGCCAGCGTGCGTTCACTGCGCTACTACGAACAGCGGCGGCTGCTCTTGGCGGGTCGGACCCCTGGCGGGCAGCGAATCTACGGGCAGGATGCGGTCGAGCGCGTCATGCTCATCAAGGAGTTGTTCGCCGCCGGTCTCAGTAGCGACGGCGTGGTGCAGTTGTTGCCCTGCATCGACTCCGGGACGGCAACGCCGGCAATGGTGGAGCGCCTCATCTGCGAACGCGCCCGCATCGACGCTGAAGTGAGCAGGCTGGCCGCCACGCGTGACCGTCTCGACGAGATCATCGTTGAGACGCGGCGCCATGTCCTGTCCCACACCGCTGTCGTGCGACCGTGAGCTGACATCCCTGGCTTCCCGCGAGGAGAACATCCCGTTCAAGCTGGCGGGCCGCCACGGGTGCTGCGGACGGACGACGGCCAGTAGCTCATTTCCCAAGCCCTGCAACAGTTCTGCGACGGCAAGACGCGTGCCGCCGAGTCACCGCCCGTCCGTCGGGGTCGGTTGACGGCGCCAGAAATTCAGGGACATCCGCTATTTCGCTCAGCGGAAATACGGTTCAACCGTGCCACTGACCTTGACTACCATGGGATTACCGCGGCGATCCTTCGCGGTGGGGACTTCGACACGCACCCAACCCTCGGCCACGTTGTACTCGAGGACATTGGTCTTCTCGGCGCCGTTGAAGCGAATACCCACATCGCGGCGAAGCACCTCTTCGTCATAGAAGGCGCTACGCGGATCGATGGAGAGGTGATTCGGTGGAACGTCTGCGTGCTGATCCTCGGACATCGTGACCTTCGTAGAATGCTCGGGCTGTTCTCGAAGAATCTACGCGACCGCGCCGTAGCGGGTTGCGCGTAGGGCTCGCAGCGCCGCCCGTCTCCGGTCACGCCCCGCACGAGCGCACGCCAATTCAGGACGGAAGAACTCGTTGCTTCACAACCGTCCGACGGGCATGCCGCCGTTGACGAAGCCCCCTACTCCTTGCTCGCGGGATTGGCGGTACCGACGACGGGCAGACAAGGGTCGGGAAGGTGGGCTTAGGCTTGAAATTGCGCGGCTCGGAGCGTGATTTTCGGCGAGCATGGAAGGCGACGTGTCAATGGCGACAGTGGGGTTGATCGGGACGTTGGACACCAAGGGGACGGAGTACGCGTGGCTGGTCGACCAGCTGGCCGCCGAGAAATGCGGCACCCTCTTGATCGACGTAGGGACCTTCTCTGACGGGTCGTCGCACGCCGACGTCACGTCCGCCGAGGTCGCGAGGGCGGGCGGCGCCAGCCTCGAGGCGCTCCGCGCTGCCGACGATCGCGGCAGAGCCATGGCGGTAATGGCCATCGGCGGTGCTGCCGTCGTGCGCGCGTTGCACGCCGAGGGACGCCTCGATGCTCTGCTGGCGATCGGCGGCTCCGGCGGTTCGTCCATCGCCGCCCAAGCGATGCGTGCCCTGCCGGTAGGCGTTCCAAAGCTGTTGGTGTCGACGATGGCCTCCGGCGACGTGGGCCCCTACGTCGGCGAATCCGACGTGACGCTGATGTACTCGGTGGTCGACATCTCCGGGATCAACCGGATCTCGCGCCAAGTGCTGGGCAACGCCGTATCCGCCGTGGCGGGGATGGCCAGGCGATACGCGGGGCTCCGTGACGCCCCCGGCGGAGCCGACGGCAAGCCGCTGATCGGCATGACCATGTTCGGCCTCACCACGCCGGCCGCCGACGAGGCGCGGGCCCGATTGGACGAACTGGGCTACGAGGTTCTCGTGTTCCACGCCACCGGCTCCGGAGGCAAGGCGATGGAGGGCCTCGTCGCCAGTGGATTCCTCACCGGCGTCCTCGACCTGACGACCACGGAGCTGGCCGACGAACTCGTCGGCGGGGTGCTGACGGCGGGCCCCCACCGTTTGGAAGCCGCCGCGAAGTCCGGCACCCCGCAGGTGGTCAGCGTCGGCGCTCTCGACATGGTGAACTTCGGACCCAAGGCGTCCGTCCCGGCCACCTTTTCGGAACGCTTGTTCCTCGTCCACAACCCCACCATCACCCTCATGCGCACCACACGGGCGGAGATGACGGAACTGGGCACCATCATTGCCTCCAAGCTCGCTCAATGTGTTGGTCTCGCAGAGGTTTTCCTTCCCCTCGGTGGAGTCAGCGGCATCGACGTCGACGGCGGACCGTTCGCCGACCCCGACGCCGACCGGGCACTGTTCGCCGCCATTCGAGCCGGACTGGAAGGCACCGCGGTGACCGTCCACGACATCCCCACCGCCATCAACGACGAGGGATTTGGTCGTCGAATGGCCGACGCACTCGATCAGCTCATCAGGACGACACCATGACCCATCCTCTCTCTCACAAGGATTCGTGATCCACGTGTTGCGTAGCGAAGCGTTGTCCCGATTGGCCGAGACCCTGGCGTCCGGCCGCCCCATCGTCGGAGGGGGCGCCGGCACCGGCCTGTCCGCCAAGGCCGCCGAGGCAGGAGGAATCGATCTCCTCATCATCTACAACTCGGGGCGCTACCGCATGGCCGGGCGTGGCTCGCTCGCCGGACTACTCCCCTACGGTGACGCCAATGCCATCGTCGTCGAGATGGCCAACGAGGTGCTGCCGGTCGTCAAACAGACGCCGGTGTTGGCCGGCGTGTGTGGCACCGACCCCTTCCGTCTCATGGACAGGTTCCTCGACGAGCTCGCCCGCATTGGATTCACCGGCGTGCAAAACTTTCCGACGGTTGGCCTCTACGACGGACTCTTTCGGCAGAACCTCGAAGAGACCGGAATGGGCTTCGACCTCGAAGTCGAGATGATCGCTGCCGCGGCACGCAAGGGTCTGCTCACCGCACCCTACGTCTTCGACGCCGACCAGGCGGTCGCCATGGCCGAGGCGGGGGCCGACATCCTGGTCCCGCACGTGGGACTCACGACGAGCGGCACCATCGGCGCGTCGACGGCACTCACCCTCGACGACGCGGTGACCTCGGTGCAGGCCATGCACGACGCTGCCAAGGAGATCAATCCGGACGTCATCGTGCTCTGCCATGGCGGGCCAATCGCGCAACCAGAGGACGCACAATACGTTCTCGACCACACCAGCGGAATCGTCGGCTTCTTCGGTGCATCGTCGCTGGAACGGCTCCCCACCGAAGTCGCAATCCGCGGGCAGGCGGAGAGATTCAAGGCCATGACCCTCTGACGGCCCCGCCCCCTCTGGAGGACCGAGGGCCGGTCCGCGTCGCGGCCCGGCCCGCCTCTTGCTACAGGATGTTGTCGGTGCCCGGCGGCAGCCACCCGGGCTCATCGGGCAACACCGTGTCAGGAGCCACCACATAGGACTCCTGAGCCTGGGTGGTCTGCGGAACCGGGTAGCCGCCCGTGCAACTCACCGACGTACCCCAGCTGTTGAGGTTGCAGCTCAACGGCTTGACGTAGCTCGGCGTGTAGACCGTCCGGGTGCGCTGCCAGGTGCCGTCGGCCTGCTTGGCGCCGTCGCAGATCTGGCGGCGGTCACTGCCGAAGAACCCCCAGTGAACGGTCTCACATCCCATCCCGGGGCTCGGGGCGGTCTGAGCCTGGCTGGAGGCAGCGGTGCCCAGCGCGATGAACGCCGGGGCGATGGCAAGGACGGCGCCGACGGCGATGCGCCGCGTCGTTCCGGAGGTGAAGATGGTCATGTCGATTCCCCTGTCTCAGTGGCACTTCGGTCTCGTCTACCGGGCCGTTCCGGCTATGCACTCACAGTGCCGCACCACACCAGGGCGAGTCTGTCCCGCGATCAGCCTCGCCACAGAGGAAAACCCCATCCCCCAAACAGAGGACAACCAACCACCACATGCCCACACCCGACCCCCGTGGCGCTAGCAACCCAGTGACGCGATGACGAATCGAACCGGTCCCGCCGAAGACCTACGGACGTGGTCGGCGCGCTCGCCCACCGGGTGTCGCGCCGCGCCGCGGGACGACGCGACCGTACGGGGCCTCCGTGCACGGGTTCACCTGGTGCCACCACGCCGCGAAATAGTCACTGCCACAGCAGGTTGTGGGTTAGACGTTGGCACCGAAGCGCATAGTGTAGAGGCGGAGTGCAAATTTTTTGCAAAGCCGCGCAGTGCCCAAACATCGGCTCCGTCGGAGGCCAATATTCGTCGACGAGTCGTTGACGGTGATCCCCATTCGTGGGCTAAAGTCACCTCAGCGTTGCCGTTCAGCAAACTGCGGCCACGTCCGTAGATTTACGGGTACGGGTGTTCACTCGACTTACTTCCCTCTGAAAGCTGGTCTGATGCAGGTTCTTTGCGTGTCCGGGCGGGTCGCAACGACGTCGACGGCGTTGGTCACTGCGGCAGTGGTATCCGTCGGCGTCCTCGGTAACTCACCGGCGCCGACACCGCACCGATTGGCAGCCCAACTGACTTCGGCTGTCCACGTGGCCGCCAGCACGGCGCAGCACGCCGAGACCGCACTGCGGGACGGTCTTGAGACGACCGGACCGACCGTCGCAAGTCTGCTCGCGACGTCCCCGACATTGCTGTCCACGACCTCGGTGCATCAGCTGGCAGCCGTGGCGACTGCCCCCGCTGCCATTGCACCGCTGATCGCATCCGACGCCGTGGCCGGTGGGACCGGTGCGGCTTCCGCCGGAAGTGTCGGCCAGGTCCTGGCAGCCGACGTCGTCTCCGCGTTGCCCACCCTGAACCCCGCTGACGCCGGGGCCGTGGTCGCGGCGATCGAGGAGTTGATCGGTCAGTTCGTGCAGTCGTTCCTCACCACGCCCAACGCCATCCTCGCGGCCATTCAGAACGTTGCGCGAGGTGATGTCAACGGCGCCTTCGCCAGCCTCGAGGGTCTTGTCATCCTCCCCCTCATCAACTACGGATTGTCGCCCTACCCACAGCAAGCCGCCAATGCGATTGCCCGCTACCTACCCAGCCAGTTGGCCAGCGCGGTGACCGCATCGCCCGCCATCTTCCTGTTCCAAGGGGCCCGCGTCATCGACCTCTACACCTCCGCCCGGCGCAGTGTCGTCGACGCGGTGCAAGGCGTCATCTCGTCACTGGGAACACTCAATCCCGTCGCGATCGCCGGTGCGGTCGCCTCCGGTTTGGGCAACGTCATCCAAACCGCCGTCGCCAACACCTTCGGCGGGAACGGCGCCTTCGCCATCGTGCACGACACCATCGCCAGCCTCATCAGCGCAGCCTTTCCCGACCCGGCCTCGAATACCAACACCGCCGTCTCCAACACCGTCGTCGCCCGCACCGCCCTGACGACTCAAGCCCCGTCGACCACCACGTCCGCTCAGTCCGCCACCGGCATCACGCAGTCAAGCCCCTCCGTCTCCGCCCCCGCCGCGTCGATCCGTGCCACGTCGACGCCGACCGACGACACCTCATCTGCCCCGGGCGCTCCGGTGCCGAGTGCCACCGCTGCAGAATCGAAGGCCTCCGCAACTTCGGAGGTCACTGCGCAGGGCGACACGGCCGACTCGGCGACGACGGACGGCAGTGCACCCGCCCACTCCACCGCCGATGAGGCCAAGCCCGACATTCGCCCGGCACCGACCAAGACCGTCGACGTCACCTCGGGAAACAAGGTGGAGCCCAAGGTTACGGCTGATGCCTCGGCGACACCGCGGAGCACGTCGGAGAAGGAACCGTCGAACGCAACCGCCACGTCACCGGTCAAGGACTCCCCCACCACCCCGAAATCCGACACCGATGCCAGCGCGGCCAAGACGACGTCGTCTTCGGCAACTCCCTGAATGTTCACCACGACGAGTGATTGGGGTGCGGGCTCGAGGGAGTCACCTCGGGCCCGCACTCCTAGTGCAACGGGATATGAATCGTGATGCGACTTCCCGGCTGATCGGATCCGATGTCGAATTCCCCACCGCACGCGAGCACCTTCGTGCGAATGGACGACAAGCCGATGTGCCCGTCGTCCTGGCTCTTGGTGATGGCGGCTTGCGAAATGCCAACCCCGTCGTCGGCGACCGTCAGCACCGCAGCCCCAACACTTCGCCGCAGCGTGATCCAAATCGTCTTGGCGTGAGCGTGTTTGACGGCGTTGGTCACCATTTCCCTTGCCGCCCCGAACAGTACGTAATCGGCATCGCAGCGTTCATCGTCGGGCCAGTCGTCCACGTCGATCACCACGTCGAGATCCGGCCGTTCGTTCACCCCCGCTGCCAGATGAACGAGCGCCGCCTTCACACCCAGTCGTGCGAGGACCTCCGGGTGCAACTCGCGTGCGACGTCTCGGAGCAGCCGCGAGGCCTCGATGAGCGCAGATTCCACTCGATCCATGGAGTCCGCATCTCCGGCCCGTACGTCTTCCATGTCCTGCCGGGCGACGAGCACATACTGCAGCGCGCCGTCGTGGACGCGTTCGGCTACCTCCTGACGCTCGCGCTTTTCGACCGCGAGCAACTCGTGAAGCAGCTGGGTGCGCTGCCGTGCGAGTTCTGCGATTACCTGCACCTTGGTCAGTTGAATCCGCGACAGCGCAACCGAACCCGCAGCCAGACCCATCAAGATGGAGACGCTCAACAGGATCGACGCCCACGGCTCCTGATTGGCGGACTGGGTGATCCAGCTGACGGCGACGAACGCCAACACCGTCGGAGCGGCCACCACGGTACTGATGTACGGGCTCAACTGCGCAGCGGCGATCAACGGTATGAGGAACAGTCCGTTGCGCAGGACGTCCGACGTCCAATCCTCCTCCGAGGTGAAGCCCGTCAGCACCGACAACACGGCGATGACGCCGATGTCGACGCCCAACATCAGGAGCGTCACGTGATTTACGTTGCGCAACCGAGAGTCAGACGTTCTCACCCGAAGCGCCCACGCACTCCAGCACCCGACCGCCGCGACGTACGCGGCGCTGACGCCGACGTAGACCCACCTGTCGTGCTGCGGCGGCTCCAACAGCAGGGTGACGACGAGGAAGGCGACGAGCAGCGCGCGAAGGCCGCCCTGCAACAGCGAACCGTGCAGCACGTGGGGCGCCCCCGGGTTGTCCAACTCCGTTCGACCGACATCGACCACGACACCGTCTCCCTCTCCCCGGGGTCGACGGGCATCTCAGGGCGCCGACACTCATCGGTGATCGTAGCGACGGCTTCAACGTCATTCCCTGGGAACAGAACTCACGACCGCTGAATCGACCCCGCCGCGGATGCGGCATGCCGTGACCCTGTCAGAGCGCAGCATATGCGTAGCGTGGCGTGTTCAGGTGCGCACGATGTGACCCATCGGCGCGCATTTGCAAAATGTTTGCACTCCGCTTCTAACGTCTGCGACGTGGCACGCGACGATGGTCCCGACGGACCGGCAGACGATTCTTACCATCCCGACAGCGAGCCGACGCAAGCGAGCGAGTATCGGCTGAGCGAGCCGACCGCGTGGAGCGAGCCGACCTCCACCTTGGGCGACTACGGTGCGACACACCATCTCGGGGAGCAGACCGGGTACGAGCAAGAGCCACCTCCCGGGGCGCCCGTCCCCTGGTACCGCAAGCCGGCAGGACTCGCCAGCCTCGGCGCCGTCGGCCTCGTCTTGATCGCGATCGTCGCCTACTCGATCGTCTCGCTCACCGGTGACGAGGCGTCGAGCACGTCGGCATCCACCACGTCGACCACGCCCGCCACGTCGACCACACCCACCCCGTCGACCGCGTCGACCACGCCCACCACGTCGACCACGGCCATCACGTCCACCCAGACGACGGCGACGACCGCACAATCGAGATCGGTCGCCCCCGGACCGACCGGCGGAACCGAAACGGTCACCTCGACGCCCGCGCCGAGCCCGACGACCGTGTACCCGTCGACCACGACGACGGTGACTACGTACACGATTCCGCCTACCAGCACCGCCACCCAGACGGTCACCGAGCTGCCAGGGACGCCGGGCGCGAACGGCGGCGGAATCGATCCGAACTACACGCCGATGCCCGGGGAGTTCGGCGGCGGAACCAATCCGAATTACGCGCCGCTGCCCGGCGAGAACGGCGGCGGACTCCCGCCACCGTCCGGCGGCGGAGGTGACAGCGGCGGCAGCAGCAGCGGTGGCGACAGCGGCGGCGGAGGCATCTCGGACGGGTCGTAGGTCTCTCGCGCAGTGTCAGCGGTCGCGATGGTGCTTCAATCGCGGACATTGCCTCCCCGCGCTTCGCAATTCGACCACGCTGCCGCTCGGGGCCGCAACGTTCATTTACAAAATAGTTGCAGTCTGTTTCTACAGTGAACGCCCAAGCCCCGGAGTCTGCTCGAAGACCGGTTGTGTCAGTAAGTCTCCATTCTGAGCACACCGAATCACGTGCCGGGTACGCGTGCGTTACGACTGGAGCGAAACACTGTCATGAGTGGTCACGGGGTGGAGAATCGGGCCGGGGTCGGTGTCGGGCGCCGACCATTCACGAGGTGCCGACGTGCATGAGGAAAGGCCAAGGACCGTGATGACCGGTGCGACGAAGAGCGTTCGGGGTTCCGAATTCGTCGCGGCGCTCGAAGCCAAGCTCGGCGAACGCGTTCATCTCCCCGGGACCGCGGGATATCGCGCGTCACTGGACGGAGTGTTCTTCCCCGATGCGTCCCGACGTGCTCCCCTGGCCGTCGTGCATCCGCGGACCGCGGACGACGTTTCGGTCGTCATGGAGATCGCCGTCGAACGCGGCGGCGGAGTCACCGTTCGGGGCGGCGGATTGAGCTCGAACTGCGTCGACGATTCCGCGGTGATGATCGACCTGTCGGTACGGATGAACACCGCGGTGCGCCAGGGCGATCGCGTCCGAGTCCAGGGTGGCGCCACGGTCGGAACCGCGCTGACGGCGATCGCCGAGGCCGGTCGGGTTATTCCCGTGGGCATCGTCGGTCTGGCAGGCATGGGGCTGGTAACCCGGGGCGGAGTCGGATACCTCACGCGTGACGTCGGTTTGGCTCTCGACCACCTCGTCGAGGTCGAACTGGTGCTGCCCGGCGGCAAGATCGTCACACTGTCCGAGAACAGCACCGGAGACGAGGCCGACCTGTGGTGGGCCGTGCGCGGCTGCGCCCCGGCCTTCGGGATCGTCACGTCGGTGCTCATGCGCACCCACGAGCAGGGCCCGGTGTTCGTCGACCGTGTGGTCACCGGGCTCGACGCACTGTCGACGTACTTCGCGGTGGCCACGGAGCTGCCGCGGCACACCACCATGGGTGGCGTGCTCGGTTGTCAGGATGGGTCCGACGAGCCCGTGCTGCTGATTTACACGGCGTGCCGCAGCCAGGATCCGGCCGACGTGGAGATCGCCCGCACCGCGACCACGACGGTGGCCGACGCGTCGGCCACCGCTCCCCTCTTCCGGTCACAGACCTCGGGACGGTACCTCGACGGCCTGCCCGAGTTCGCGATCCCCGGACCGACGGGGCAGGAGCCCGCGCCGATCGGGCTTCCGGAACCCGGCGCCGAACGAGGCTGGTTCTACGGCAAGTCGGTGTTCACCGGACCCACGCTCGGACCGACCGTGGCCGACGGTTTGGCAGAGGCCATTCGGTGTGCGCCAACACCGATGTGCCGCATCGATTTTCAGCACACCGGAGGTGCCCTGGGCGACGTCGCCGACGGTGACACCGCGTTCTGGGGCCGGGGTGGCGAATGGAACATCCCGTTGAACGCGATCTGGTCCGACGCGAAGGACGGCGATGCCTGCTACGGCTGGGCACGTCAGACGCTGGGTGTGCTCGCCGGCGACACCATTGGCGTCTACAGCGTCGAGGTGCGCCCCGGATTCGAGGAGACGGAACGCGAAATCGAATCGGCCTTCGGAACGAACCTGTCCACCTTGCGAACGCTGCGCCGCCGGCACGACCCGACCGGCGTGCTCGCCGGTTACCCACTCTAGGAGACCGTGATGGCACAGGATGTCGCTGGTGCGGCAACGCTTCTCATCGGTCAGCGGGTGCGTTCCGGTCGTGAAGACGACTACCAGCAGTGGCAGAAGAAGCTCGGTGCGGCGGCCGCGCGCTATCCCGGGTTCCGCGGCGTCGAGTTGCGCCGACCGAGCGGTGAGCAGACCGACTGGATCGTCGTGTACCAGTTCGATTCGGTGGCGAACATGCAGAAGTGGATCAACAGCGCCACCCGCCAGGAGTTCCTGGACCGCGGAACCGATCTGTTCGACGGCCCCGGCACGCGGCAGGTGATCGTCCAGGACAGCAAGGTCGACGACACCCTGGTCACCGTGGTGGTCAGCCATGAGGTCGCCGCCGACCAGGTCGAGGACTTCCTGGCGTGGCAAGCCGAGGTGAACGAGGTGGAGAGCACGTTCGCCGGATTCCGCGGCTCGGAGATCTTCCGCCCCGTCGAGGGGCTTCAGGACGAGTGGACCATCTGCTACAAGTTCGACAACGCCGAGCACCTCGACGCCTGGCTGACGTCCGACGAACGTCAGAGGTTGCTGGCCGACGACCGATTCGCCGACTTCACGCTGCGCCGGATCGATCACTCATTCGGCAGCTGGTTCGACTACGGAGCAACGGACGCACCGCCCCCCTCGGACTTCAAGACCTCGATCGCGGTGTGGATGGGGCTCTACCCCACCGTCGTGTTCCTCACCCTGCTCACCGCACCACTGGGCATGCCCCTATGGCTGGGCATGCTGGTGGGCAACCTGCTGTCCAGCTTCGTGATGAGTTACGTCACGATGCCCTTCTACGGCGTCCCCATCCTTCGGTTCTGGATGTCGCCCGCGAAGAACGCCCGCCAACCCCTCACCAACGTCAAGGGTTTCGTCCTCGTGCTGGCCATCAACGCAGTGTGGGCCGTGATCTTCTACCTCGTCACGGTCAAGTTCTGGACCCTTCCGTGACGACCGAGACGGGGGCGCCCCGCCACATCGTCGCGATCCTTTTGTGTGTCATCCCGCTGAGCCAAATCCCGCTGGACGTCTACACCCCGGCCCTGCCGCAAATGGTGACCGACCTCGCCTCCACACCGGCCGCGCTGCAGGCCACGGTGACGGTCTACATGCTGGGGCTGGCGATCGGTTTCATCCCGGTCGGGGTGATGGCCGACGCGTGGGGGCGCAAGCGGGTGCTGTTGACGTGCTTGGCGGTGGTGGTGGCCACCAGCGTGCTGTGCGCCATCGCGCCCAGCGTCACCTTCCTGCTCGTCGCCCGCTTCCTCCAGGGCCTGGCGGCGTGCGCCTGCATGGTGCTGTCGTATGCCGTTGCCGCGGACTGCTTTCGCGGCGCCAAGCTGACCTCGGTGTCCGGCATCCTGGGTGCGGCCTGGGGGCTGGCACCGGTCATCGCGCCCGCCGTCGGCGGGGTGCTCGTGCAGTACATGTCGTGGCGGGTGGTGTTCGCACTGGTCGCCGTTCTCGCCGCCCTGGTGGCCGTGCTGGTCGCCACGGCGTTGCCCGAGACGTTGACGTCGACGAACCGGACGCCGATCGCCGTGCGGGCCACCTCCCGCGCCGTCGCAAACACCTTGCGCAACCCGGTGTTCGGGTGCTTCGTGCTGGTCTTCGGGCTGCTGGCGGCGGCGCAACTAGCGTTCGGCGTCGCCGGTCCGTTCCTGTACCAGGAGCGGCTCGGCTTCCAGCCCGCCGCGTACGGGGCCATCGCACTGGCCGTGGGGGCCGCGAATCTGGTGGGCGAGTTGGCTTGTGGCTACTTCGCGGTGCGCACCAGCACCAGGAGGCTGGCGTTCAGTGCGCTGGCGCTGTTCGGTGCGGGCACCGCTGTCTTGGTGATCTCGGGGCTGACCATCGGGATCGACGCCTGGGCGTTGACCATCGGTGCGGCGCTGGCCCTGGCGGGCTGCGGGGTGCTGTGCCCGCAGATGTACGGGCTGGCGTTGGGATTGTTCACCAAGAACCTCGGACTGGTCGGCGGGATCGCCAGCGCCGGCTGCTACCTGATCGTCAGCGTCGCACTGGCCGCGGTCGGTGCGCTGCCCGAGAACGACCAGAGCACACTGGGCTGGCTCTACGTCGTCTGCGGGGTCGCGGCCCTGGCGCTGCTGCTGTGGGCAACCGCTCGCCGTCGTACCGCCAATTCTCCTGTCCCAACCGCTGATTCGTCACCGTTCCACCGCTCGGGGGACACGTGAAATCCCCCGTCTCCTCCACCGATCACCGGGCATACTCCTCGCCGCCCATACGGCACGCTTGGCTCACCGCCGGAGACGTCGGACCGCTCGGAGTCACCGTCGCCTACGTAATTTCAACATCATCAGCAAGGGAGCAACGTTCATGACGCAGGTCCACCTCGGGCACGTGTTCCACATCGCCGGCAGTCCGTTGGTGACCGAGGCTGCGCAGGCCTTGGTGTCCATCCCCGACGGGGCCTTGGTCGTCGATGACGACGGCGCCATCGTCTACTGCGGCGAGCGCGACACGTTGTCAACCGAATACGGCTCGGCACCGGTGAACGACCACCGGGGCGGCTTCCTGTTGCCCGGCTTCGTCGACACCCACATCCACTTCCCCCAGACCTACGCCGGTGACTCCTACGGCGGCGGCCAGCTGCTGGAGTGGCTCAACCTGTGTATCTTCCCCTCGGAGAGCAAGTTCGAAGATCCGGAATTCGCCGAGCAGGCCGCGGTCGAGTTCTGCAACCGCCGCATCGCCGCAGGTACGACCGCGGCGATGGTGTTCGGCTCGGCGTTCCCGCACGCCCAGGATGCGCTGTTCGAGCGCACCAGGGAGGCCGGGCTCCGCGTCGTCAGTGGGCGGGGCATTCAGACCGTCGGCGGGGAGACCGCGCAGCCGCTGATCACCTCCGAGGACGAGGCGATCCGACTCACCCGCGAGGAGATCGAGAAGTGGCATGCCGCGGACACCGGTGACGTGGACACCGCGCTGTTGCACGTGGCGATCGTCCCGCGGTTCTCGCTGTCGGTGACCACCGAGACGCTCAAGAACCTCGGCGAGCTGTACGACGAGGTCAAGGATCGCGGGGTCTACGTACACAGCCACCTCAACGAGAACAACCGGCCCGGCACCGGCGAGGTCGACACCACCAAGGAGGTCTACCAGGTCAATTCGTACCTCGACACCTACGACGGGAAGTTCCTTCCGGGCTCGAAGGTGGGTGGCAAGAGCCTGCTGGGAAGGCGCACCATCCTGGCGCACTGCGTGCACTGCCAGGACGTCGAACTCGAGCGGATGGCCGAGACCGGCACGTCGATCTCTCATTGCCCGGTGTCGCAGCTGTTCCTGGGTTCGGGCACGATGCCGTGGAAGCGGACCGTGGCATCGGGCGTGAACATCTCCTCGGGTACCGACTTTGGCGGGGGCGACGAGTGGCTGATCCCGCGGGTACTCGGGGATGCGTTCAAGCAGCACATCACCGAACCCGGTGAGGACGGGGTGTCGATGCATCCGGCGGAGATGTTGTTCGTCGGGACGCTGGCCGGGGCGCGGGCGCTGGACATGGAGAGCCGCTTCGGCAACTTCGACGCCGGCAAGGAAGCCGACTTCCTCGTCGTCGAACCGGCAGACGCACTGAAGGGCTTGCTGGACAGCGCCTATCGTTCGGCGGACGCCGACCTGGCCCGCGACCAAACGCTGTTCGCCCTGCTGATGGGACTACGCGAAAGCTCCATCGCCGAGGTCTACGTCCGGGGACGAAAGCTCAACGCCCTCTCCGGGAAAGGGTGATTCCCGGGGCCCCGAATGCCCTGCCGCCAACCGACATTGGCCCCACCACTCCCTGACGACCCGACGATCCGTGACGGGCGACTGGCCGCAGAACGCGTTGACGTCGTGACACCCGGGGTCCTGTCATGGCGAGTCCACGACACTGCTCGGGATCGATGCCGATCCGCGGTCGTTGGAGTTCAAGATCACTCAGATGCACTGGGAGGCTAAGCGAACCAACACGAAGGCACCAGGGCGCAGCCCGCTCCCCGTCATGACGGCGTTGCCAACGGTCTGCACCAGGCGTGCAAGGGTGTGACCGGTACTCACGGGTCGGACTGAGACAGCGATCCGTGGCCGGTTTGCCGTCCTCCCTCAACGTCGCGACGTCGGCGGGCCTAAGGTGGTTTGCTATACGAGCCTGGGAGGCGGATGTGAACGGGACTCATTTCGGTCGATACCGCCTGGTCGACTTGCTGGGCCGCGGCGGGATGGGTGAGGTGTGGCGCGCCCACGACACAGCAGCCAACAACCGCCTGGTGGCGATCAAGCTCCTCCCGCCGCATCTGGCCGACGACGCGACGTACCTGACGCGCTTTCGACGCGAAGCAGACGCGGCCGCCCGGCTCAACGACCCACACATCATCCCGATCCACAACTACGGCGAGATCGACGGACGGCTGTACGTGGACATGCGCCTGGTCGAAGGCCGTGACCTCGAGGAGGTGATGTCCGAGGGACCGATGCAGCCTGGGCGGGCGGTGCGCATCATCGAGCAGGTGGCCAAGGCGTTGCACGCCGCCCATCAGGCCGGCCTGGTGCATCGCGACGTCAAACCCTCCAACATCCTTCTCGACGCCGACGACTTCGCCTACCTCATCGACTTCGGGATTGCGCGTGCCGTCGACGACAGCCGACTGACCGAGGCCGGCTTCGCACCGGGAACGCTGCGCTACATGGCCCCGGAGAGGCTGCAGGGGAACCCGGACGACGAGGACGGCCGCGTCGACGTCTACGCACTGGCGTGCAGCCTGTACGAATGCGTGACGGGCCAGCCGCCCTTCAGGGGGACTGATTACCCCAGCCTGATCGCCGCGCACCTCAACAGTCCCCCGCCGAAGCCATCGACCACTCGACCACACCTGCCCGCACAGCTGGACTCGGTGATCGCCAAGGGCATGGCCAAGGACCCCGACGACCGATATGCGACCACGGTCGACTTGGCGAACGCCGCGCGCGACGCGATCACCGTCTCGACGTCGCAATCGGCGACGGTTGCGGCGGCGCCGCTCCCGAGGGCTTCTTCACCGCGCGCGCCACGCGGCCGACGACTGGGTCGGCGCGCCAGGATCGCCCTGGTCACGGGTGCGCTTGCCGTCGTGGCCGTCGTCGCAATCGTGCTCGGCGTGATGCACTACGGCGGATCGCCGTCGCCTCCCAGCGCGGCACTCGCGGCGCCCAAGCCCCGGCCGTCGCAGCGGGTGCTGCCCTTCACCGGACTCAACCTTCCCGGCGGTGTCGCTGTCGACACCCCGGGCAACGTCTACGTCGCCGATTACGGCAACGACCGCGTGGTGAAACTGTCGGCCGGCACGTTGGACCAGCAGGTGCTGCCGTTCACCGGCCTCGTCAAACCCACTGGTGCAGCAGTGGATTCCGGAGGCAACGTCTACGTCGCCGACTTCGGCAACCGCCGGGTGGTGAAGCTGGCGGCCGGCACGTTGGACCAGCAGGTGCTGCCGTTTACCGGTCTCGACTCGCCCGAGAACGTCGCGGTGGATTCGGTTGGCGCGCTCTACGTCACCGACCGGCGAAACAACCGGGTGGTGAAGCTGGCGGCCGGCTCGTCGAGCCAGGAGGTGCTGCCGTTCGTCGGGCTCAACGACCCCTACGGTGTGGCGGTGGATCCCGCGGGGACCGTCTACGTCAGCGATGCCGGCAACAAACGGGTGGTGGAGTTGGCGGCAGGGGCCAGCACCCCAGAGGTTCTGCCGTTCACCGATCTCGACGACCCGTCCGGTGTGGCCGTCGGCCCCGGCGGCGACGTCTACGTCACCGACCACGGAACCGAACGAGTGGTGAAGCTGGCGGCCGGCTCGAAGAGCCAGGAGGTACTGCCGTTCACCGGCCTCGATGCCCCCAGCGGTGTAGCGGTGGATTCCGCGGGCAGCGTCTACGTGACCGACGACCCCCAGCGGACGCTGAAGCTGCCGGCGGAATAGGCCCCGGGCCGCAGGATTGATCAGAAGGGCGTCGTCGGGATTGCGTCGATGCGTCGACGCACGGCGGTGGCACCGACGTCGTCGGCAAGACGCTGGGCGCGGGCAAGGGTCGCGTCTGACGGTCGTCCGTCCCGTCTGCTCTCCAAGAGAGTTGCGAGATAAGCGGTTTCGGCGAACCAGCCCATGAAACCACGCCGCCCGTGTTCGGCGAAGGCGTCGTCGAGATGTCTGGCAGCTTGGTCGTATCGGCTCAAGGCGATCGCCAGTTCGGTCAGGTGATGGTCGACGACGCCGTAGACCGAGGCGAACGCGATCGTGTTCTCACCCGCATAGTCGGCGAGACGGTCGTAGACCAACGCGCAGACCTCGGTGTTGCCCACCTGCGCGGCCACCCGGCCGATCGCGGCCATCGAGATCAACCACAGGTTGTTCACGGGGATCTCGTCGATGCGTCGTCGGTCGTACCAGCCGACGAGCTCGACCGCGGTGTCGACGTCTCCGACGTCGACGTGCGCGGTCGCCAGGATGGGGCGATAGATTCCGACGGTGAAGCGTTCGGTGATGCCCTCCGCCGCAGCTACGACCTCGCTCATGTCACCGCGCAACGCCCGCAGTGCGACCATCTGCCCCATCAATCGCCCGTAGGAGTAGCTGACGGCGGGTGATGCCGGAATGTCGCGCAGCGCATCGAATTTCGTCTCGCACAGCTCAAGACGGCCAGCAGCCACATCGATCGCGAAGTCGATGTTGCCGACCAACCAGGCCAACTCCGGATCACGCGACACGCGCGCCGCGGTCAGGTTGGACCGTGTCACCGCGGCGGCGGCGAGGTGTCCGTATTCGATCTGGTGGCGCGCGATCCACACCGACGTCAGGGCGTCGACCCGTCGCACCGGCGATTCGTTCAGCAGTCCCATCAGTTCGGCGTACGCGGTGCTGCGCAACTCGGCGTACGACGGCGCCCGCAGAACCACCAGAACCGCGGACAGGGCGGCGACGAGGGCATCCTGGTCGCCGGAGAGCCGCGCCGCCCCGATGGCTCGAGTGAGCAGATCACGCAGTGTCTGGAAGTCCGACACCCAGACCAGCTCGATGGCCAACTGCGCCAATAGGAGTGCGGTGGCGGATCCGTCGCCTTGTCCATCGGATTCGAGGACGTGAAGCGCGTCGTTGAGGGTGTCGATCCGCTCGTGGTCGTGGTGGAGGTGGGCATAAAGGGTACCCGGCTGGTCGTTGGCGAGCGTCGCGGTCACCTGCAGTTCGTTGTCGCCCAACCGTTTGGCCATCGCGACGGCCTCGAACAGGGTGGGGCGGAAGGCCGGGTCACGTGCCTTGCGCTGTGCGCGACCCAGATCGACCAACAGACGGCACCGCGCTGCTGAGTCCCCGCGCGGAACCAACTGGTCCGCCGCGCTGGTGTAGAACACTGCGGCGTCCTCGTAGGCGCCGATGGACATTGCGCTGTCGCCGGCTCTTCGGGAGAACTCCGATGCGCGCGGACGTTCGGAGTCCAGCCCCCGACTCAAGTGGTACGCCAGCCGCGAGTAGTCCTCGGCGGCCGAGGCACCACCCAGACGTTCTGTCGCCAGTGCCACGCGGGTGTGCATCTGCAAGCGACGCCGTCCGGTGATGCCCGCGTAGACGGCCTCCTGCACCAAGGGGTGGCGCAACCGGATCTCGTCGCTCGACGGCGTTTCCGTCACCAACCGGTTGCGCACCAACACGTCGAGTGCGTCGGCGAACGCGATGTCGTCGAGATCGTCTGCGAGGGTGCGCAATACGAGGCGTGGCGTACTCATTCCCACCACCGAGCACAGCTGCAACAACGCGAGGGCCGCGGGCGGCAGAAGACGTTCGCGCTGGGCAACCGACTCGGCGACCGACGTCGGAAACTCCTCAAGGGAACCAGATTGGTTCGAGTTGATCAGCGAGACCACGAACAACGGGAGGCCGTGGGTGCGTTCGTGGAGCGTGGTCGGATCGAGTGTGGTGTCCGATGCGTCGACCAATGCGCCGACCTCTGCCACATTCAGACCGCCGAGATGAAGGCGTTGCACTCCGCTGGTCCGCGTCGGCGCGGACAGTGTCGCGCGGAGGTCGGGGTCGTCGACGTACTCGTCGCGGACAGTGGCGACCACGCACAGTCGGCTGTGCTCGGATGCATGGATCAGATACCGCAGGACCGCCAGCGTGGCAGCCGACGACCAGTGCAGGTCGTCGATGATCAAGATCGTCGGCCCCGATCTGACGGACGCGGTCAACCAGTCGAGAACCGCGGTCGTGATGACAGCGCGCTCGTCGGCCTCTGGCCGAGCCGGCGCCACCTCCCCCAAGCGCCGCGCGACGTTGGGGACCAACCGGAGGATGTCGGTACCGTTGTGCCGCAACCACTCTTGGGTCTCGCGCACGCCCAGCGCGTCCAACTCGCGACTGACCGCCTCGACGAATGGCTCGAAGGGCACGACGGCGTCGTCGCTGCATCGTCCAAAGAGGACATGAGCCCCGGCCGCGCGGGCGCGTTTCACGATCTCGAGTGCGATCGTGGTCTTGCCGCTTCCGGCCTCACCGGTGACGACGACGAACTGCCCGCGGCCACGGTCGGCGCGACCGATGGCGTCGGTGAGGGCCTGCAATTCGCGCCCGCGACCGACGAAGTCGCCATCGCCGTCGGTGACCGACCGCGTCGCCGCAGGAGTGGGCTCGTCGGCTCGGAGAATCTCCAGGTAGAGGGCTTCCGTCTCGGCTGACGGCGCGACCCCGAGTTCGTCGTCGAGGATGCGGCGACACCGGGCCGCGACTTTTAGTGCCTGCCCTCGCTCACCGAGGGACAAGTAACCGCTCATCACCGTCCGGTAGGCGCTCTCGTGCAGCGGGTCGAGAGTCAGCAGGCCCTCCGCGGAGGCGATTGCGCGGCCGGGTTCGCCCAGCATCAGTGATCCACTCGCGTCGATCTCGAAAGCTCGTCGGCGTAGCTGCTCCAATTCGGCGCGCACTTTGTCCGCCCACGCTCCGGCGGCACCGACAAGTGCGGGTTCGGCGGTGATGGCCAGCGCATGTCGCGCATCCGCTACCGAAGTCTCCAGACCTCCGTCGGATGCCGAGCAGCAGCGCCGGACCAGTTCGATGTCCGTCATCAGTCCGTCGGGCAGCGACAACCGGACGTAGCCGCCACGCGACCGGACGCTGCCCGCGGGTATGGACGCCAACTCCATGGTGTCGCGCACACGTGAGAGCACACCGCGTAACGCGGCGTACCAGGACTGGGGGCGGCTCTTCGGCCACAGGATGCCGGCCACTTCGTCCAACGGAATCTCGCGATTCCGGTTCACGCTCAGGTAGGCGAGGACTTCCACGCAGCGTGCACCACCGACCACCCGAGGGTGGACGACGTGCCCGGAGTGCACGACTCGTACCTCCCCGATGAGGCGAACCGCGACCGTCTCGTCCACATCCATTACCGCCAGAATAAACGCCACCGGGATCGGCGGGCGTTCCGGGCGTCCGCAGAAGGCAGACGTCACATTGCTGTCACAGCAAACGCTCAGGGCCGAAGGTGTCACCGCGAATGGCAAGGCGAGTTCACCCGGCAGTTCTCGAACGAGGAATTGCTCTCGCCTTCGCACGCAATTTGCCGCCGCAATTCGCTCTCGTCGCGGCACCATACGACGCGCTCTACACATCGCCACGACGCAACCGACACGCGCGGCGCTTCTTCTCGCGGCGCCAGACGACGGCAAACTATGACGCTGGGTGGCCTGTTCGGACACCCCGGCCCGCCATTCCCACGCTTGGCTTGCTCTTCCCCGTGATCAACCTCGGCGAGGGGAGTAATGCGACCGAACCCCATTTGCAGGCCCCGTCAGCCATCGGCTAACCGTCGCCTCCAACAAGTGCGCAGAGGGTTGAGACAATCCATGCGCAAGGTCCGGGTCGAAGGCCTGCTCGTTGGCTGGGGCGTACTCGCCTACCGCGGTGGCAGAAGGGAGCTCCGCGACGGCGTGCGCGTTCGCTGCATTGAATTCGTGGTCGTGATCGAGGTCGGTGAGGTTGATTTCTCCGACGCAACGCACGGTGTTCAACGTTTGCAGCACTTGCGGCGCGGGGGTAACTGCACGTCAATTCGTGTGGGAGCAGATGCACGTCGTGAAGACGAGTGAAGTCGGCAAGCAAGCAACGGACGCTCAGATCGGTTGCCAGGGCGCGAGTTCCTCTTCAGACCGGCCAACAGTGTCGTCGGGTCACCCGACAGTCAAATATGTTCTGCCGCAACGCTTTCATGTCCACAGTTGCGTGCCCGAAGAGGGTTGATAGGCGCAGTCGAGGCTGCCGTCGCGACCGGGGGTACCACCATGCCCCCAATGGGCATCCGACACGACTCCACTCCTCGCGAACGGGAGCGAACTTGGCAGGGTCAGCCTCGGCTGCGTCCTGGAGAAAACATACCATTCGGATGTTTCCATGTGAGGCCCGTTCGAGTATGGCGTCCATCACATCGGCGACAGCGGATTACGGCGGCATCGTTTCTTCGAGCAGGTCCAGCACCGCACGCCAGGCCCGCGTCGCGTGCAGAGCGTGATGCCCTACACCGGGAACCGTAGCCAGATGTGCAGGTTCGGCACCATCCGACGCGTCGCCACGTTGCACGGGCGCGGCCCAGAAGGCGTGCTGGGCTCCCCCGTAGACGTTGACGCGCCAATCGACCCCGGCGTCTTGGAGGACGGCGGTGAAGGTCGACAGTTGCTCAGGGGTGCACAGTGGGTCCTCGGAGCCGGTGCCAAACAGGAATGCTCCGCCCACACCCACCCAATCCTCGACACGGGTGGTCGCGGGCAGGGCCGGGTGGATCGCCGCAAGAGCCTCGACTCGTGTTCCCGTCCCGGCGAGTTCGAGCACGATTCGGCCGCCAGCGCCAAACCCCACCATCGCCAACCGTTCGCGGTCGGTTCCAGGTTCGGCCAGTAGAACATCGAGTGCCGCCCGGCCGACGGCTCGCATGCGACCAGGGTCAGCCAGCAGCGGCATCACCCGCGCCAGCATCGCCTCTGGTTCACCGAAATACGTTCGGCCAGCGTGATAGTCCATCGCAAGAACGATGTAACCGCGGTCTGCGAGGAGGTCGGCGCGGCCGCGTTGGTAGTCCTCCAAGCCGATACCGTCGTGGCCGATGAGCACCGCCGGCCACGGCCCCTCACCGTCGGGACGTGCCAAGTGTCCGACCATCGCCAGGCCGTCAACGTCGTAGATGGCTTGCCGCGTAACGACCATGGCGTCAACGCTATCGAGTCCATTCGAGGTCCACCAAGATTTCGCCCTCAGCCGAAGACTCACGACCCGCGACGGCGACTCCGAAACCACCGCGGCAACGCTGGATGCCGTTGCCGCCCTTAGCCTCTCATGCACCTATCCGCTCGACGACGCGGCATCCTTGGCTGCTTTGTCCTTCGCCGCCTGTATCGCCGCCCGTCCCTCGGGACTAGCCGCCGAGTTGCCGGGAGTCGTGGCAGTGGCGACCCCGGCGTTGCAGTTCAGGTTCAGCAACACGGTGTCCGTGACGGGCGAAAAATCGTCGCCCTTGATCCACGGCGCCGGCTCGGACTTGGCTACGACGCAGTTGTCCTGATCGAGGGCGTCGCCGGCGCGGCTGGCCACCACGACCTTCTTTCCCGCGTCGCCGATCGCCTTCGATGCATCGGCGTAGGTCTGACCGCTGTAGTCGTCAGCTGCCGCTACGCCGCACCCGAACCATGCCGACGACGCCACCAGTGCGACGACGGCTGCACTGAACTTCACACCACTCATGGCGTCACCTCACGTTGTCGATCGAGCATCAGCGTTCGCACAGCATTCACGGCATTGCTGGAAGATTGCTGTAATACCGCTCAAGGACAGCTGTAGATCTAGGGGTCACCAACGTTCCGTGCGGACCTACCGGCTGGGTGCGGCGAAGTTTCGTCTTCCGCTTGGCCGCTAGAGCCGAACAAGTTGCGCGGCTTGGTGTCCTCGCAATCGAGACCCCTGTTCATCGGTTCTCAGAAGTTCGTAGGCCACTGGCGAACAATCTGCAGAGACTACGGCTCACCTTGAGACGACCGTTGTCGAGTGGCCCCGTCCGGGCGTTCCGGGGCGAGGCGCAGCCACAGGAACTCGCGGAGCCCGATGAGCCGGAAGAGCACTCGCTCCCCGACCGGCCAGGTTCGTTCCATCACCTCGTGCGCGGAAACGACTTCGGGCCGTTCTAGCTCGTAGGTATGCCCCTTCCACGTCAGGGTGCAGCTACCGGCTGCCATCACGTTGCGGCACCAGTCGCTCTGGGTGCGGCCGTGGATCAGTGTGAGGACGAAGCCATCACCGTAGGCATAGGCACCCACCGGTGTCCGATAGCTCCGCCCACTGCGGCGTCCGACGTGGGTGAGAATCGCGGTGGCGGAACGTTCGCCGCCAGCCATCCTGAGCCTGCCGCGGTTGTAGTACTTCAAGGCACGCATCGTCGTGGCGCTGCGCCGGACGCGATCCCAGTTTCGTCGGAGCGCTCTCGGCACCAGCCAGACAATGCCTGCCAGCGCCACACCGACCCCAAGCAGCGCGGCGAGCATACGGGTGATCCCCCGGCTGCCCGTTCGTCCGTCAACGAGCATGACTCGCCACGACACTGGAGGGTCGCGAGAAGTCATGCCCACCCGTCGACCGCGTCATACTCCGCCTTCCATTCATCGCCGGGTAGCGCCCCGGCGGCATGCCGGCCGGTACCAAGCGAACCTGAAACATCAACGGCACGTGCCGAACCCGTCGATTGATCAGATGCCGTTCCGCCCTCGTCCGAACCCCGAGCCTTGGGCATCGTTCTGCGGTGACGCAAACGGCCGATCGAACTGCACCCGCCCATAGTAGCCAACAAGTAAAACTCTGCCAAGCCGATCGGCTAACTACGGCGCACTTCGCGAGGTCCGTGAGGCCACTGATGACTTCGCGTCGATGAGTCTTTGGCGTTAGGCCATGGGGATTCGCCGAACGTGTGTCGGAACAGGGCAATGAAGGAGCTCGCCGTGGCATAGCCAAGGTTGAGCGCGATCGTGGTCACTGGTTGACGTCCGGCCAACATTTCCAGCGAGCGCACGAGGCGTGCACGTCGACGCCAACGGGAGAAATTGACACCCGTCTGTTCAACGAACCGTCGACTGAGGGTGTGGTCACTGACGGACACCAGCAGGGCCCAGTCTCGAATTTCACGGGGATCGCCCGGGTCGACGACGAGCGCTTCGGCGACATGTAGCACCTGGATCACGCGGCAACGGCAAAGTGATGGGTCCACCTCCGGGAGCGCCAATGCGCCAGTCATTCTGGTCGCAGCGCGCGACAATCCTGGAATGAGTCCGTCAACGCCAATCGGTCCCCCGGTGCGACTTGCCAAGTGGCCTAGCGACTTCCGCCACGCCGCATATCCGATTTCGGGTAGACCTGCCCTGTCCGTCAGAGCCCGGAGGGCACCACCTTGCCGTTGACCGTCACCTTGACCTGGTCCGTCTTCGGGTCGTACTCGATCTTGCCGTGTTCAAAGGTCGTCACCAGGAGATCGCCGACGGCGTTCTCGTCGCTGGTGGGCGCTCCCAGCGGACCCACTGAGCCGTTTTCGCCGGTGACCGCGGGCACGCCGTCAGGGTCGCGCTGCACGTTCCAGGCCTCCCGGATCTTCCCCCAGGTGATGTATCCAGGCGTGCCCGCTTCGTCGTTCTTGGCCGTGATCACGCCGCCTTGGAACTGCTGGAACACCAGACCGCTCTCCCGCACGCCTGCGTTGCGGTCACCCGTCAGAGGCTTGCCAAGAGCCTGCCGCTGGTACTCGGTTGCCGACGCGTACTTCGCGGCAATCGGACCGGTCAGCGTCACCTCGACGTCTCTCTCCCCGGTCAGTTTCACTTCGGCAGGCGGGGCTGCAGTCTCGGAGGTGGCGATCAATCCGATCCGTGGCGACGACGACGGGTCCACGCCATTGACGTTGCTGCAGCCCCCAGTGACGAGTGCGACGACGGCCAGGCCGACGATTGCCGTATGGCGGTATGCGATCGTCTTCATGGGCCCCACTCTTGCGTCTTCCTTCGGTGTGGGTCAAGCCTCGGCTGGCATCGGAGTAGCGGACCTCGGCGCAAAAAGCCTCTAGATGCAGGGATATTGCCCGTTGAGCACGCAATTCGACGGCGGCGCATAGAAACCGGTCAGCACGCCTCGTAGACCACCTGTGGCCGAACCACCCGGCGCAATGACGCGATTCCAATTCGCGGGGGTGAGAACGTAGTGCGTGCCGTATTGCACGAAGGTGCTACTCCACGTATGCGACACGGATTCACCCGCAGGCAAGTCGAATTCGAGCCGCCAATCCGTCATCGGCGCCGCGCTCGCGTTGACGATCGTGAAGTGGGCGATGAAACCGGTCTGCCACGTCGACGACACCGACAGCCTCGCCGCGGCGTCGGCCGCACGAGCCATCGGGGTGATCGCCAGTCCGGAGGTGACGACCATCGACAACGCGACCATCAGGTGCAGCACAATCCTCCGACGCGTCACACGACTGTCCAATCTGGCGACATCACCCAACACTAAAGGCACACAGCCCATATCGGCCCTCGCATCGCGGGGGCGGCTGCGATTTCCGTTGCACAATAGAAGACGACACCGCTTTGCGCCGCCGGCCGACGTGCTTACCGGGTCTCCTCCCCGCCGGCGCCAAGGAGCTCGATCGCCGACGCCTCCTGGGTGGCCCACGACGCCAACACGGCCAGCTTGTCGGCGGCCGGCCCGCCCGCGGGTGCGGTGTAGACGTTCAACTGCAGGCCAGATTCGGTGGGCAGATCCATGGACTCGAAGTTCAAGTCGAGCAGGCCCACCACCGGATGGTTGACGCGCTTGCACCCGTGTCCGTGCAGCCGCACGTCCCGAGATGACCACTGCTGCCGGAAGAGCTCACTGCACGCCGTCAATTCGGCCACCAAGGCGACGAGCTCCTCGTCGTGCGGATTGCGGCCCACTTCCATCCGCAACATCGCGGCCGCATTTCGCGTCGCGTGGTCGTAGTCGACGAAGAACACCGCAGCCTCACGGGGATGCACGTACACGAACCGCGCCAAGTTGACCGGCCTTCGCGGGTGGGCCAATACCGGTGAAAACAGCGCCCGGGCAAGTTGATTCATGGCCAGCACGTCGTGGCGCGCATTGCGGATCAACGCCGGCGCACCGGTGATGGCGTCGAGCACCTCCTGCAGCGCGGGACGCACCGTCGCGGGAGACTGGCGGTGCCGCCGACCGCCGGGAGCCCCGGACTGGCGCGCGAGGTGAAACAGGTGATCGCGCTCCGCGTCGTCGAGTCGCAAGGCCGAGGCCAACGCGTCGAGCACGGCGTCGGAGGTACCGGCCAGGGCGCCGCGCTCCATCCGCACGTAGTACTCCACCGACACCCCTGCGAGGAGAGCTACTTCCTCTCGACGCAGCCCCTTGACCCGGCGGTTGCCACCGTAGGCGGGCAGGCCAGCCATGTCGGGCGTGATGCGGCTGCGACGCGACCTCAGGAACTCTTGGATCTCGGTGCGCAGATCGAGCGTGGAGTCCATTCACCCACCGTAGGCCCGCACCGCGAGCGAAGGGAGGTACCACCAATACCTCGAAGCCCTCGGTGCCGGCAGGTCACGCGGTAGTGGCTATCCCTCCGTCGACGGGGATGATGGCGCCCGTGAGGTACGCGCCTGCCCGGCTGGCGAGGAACACGGCCACACCCGCCATGTCGTCGTCGCGACCGATCCGGCGTAGCGGGGCCGACGCCGCTATCGCCTCACCCAACTCGTCGAGGGTTGCCGCCATCATCGCCGACGGGAACGGTCCCGGCGCCACCGCGTTCACCGTGATGTGCTGTGGGCCCAACTCCTTGGCGAGCACTCTGGTGAGTTGATGTAGCGCAGCCTTGCTGCTGGAGTACGAGTAGTTGGGCCGCGCAGGGATGTGGATGGCGGCGATGCTGCCGATGTTGATGATTCGCGCGGGATCGTCGGCGGTCCCAGCGCTGCGGAGTGCCGGCAGGAGTGCCTGCACCAGCCAAAACGGCGACTTCAAGTTGAGGTCGACGACCGTGTCCCAGGCTGCGTCCGGAAAGGTCTCCAACGGCTCGTCCCACATGGCACCCGCGTTGTTGACGAGGATGTCGAGACTTCCGGAGTCTGCCGTGACGAGATCGGCGAGTCGCTCGACCTCCTCGTGCCGGGACAGATCGGCGGGCACCGCCCACACGTCGCCGAATTCAGCCAGCTGCTCCTGCGCCTGAGCGCACGCTTCTGCGTTGCGTGAGCTGATGACCACGCGGGCACCCGCCTGAAGAAGCCCGCGCGCGATCATCATCCCGATGCCCCTGGTGCCACCGGTGACCAGCCCGCGCTTACCACTGAGATCGAAAAGTTCTGCCTGCGTTGCGAACTGACCGTTTACCACTACTCGCCCTTCACGTTGGTCGAACAAGACACCTCTGCTACGAAGTTATGCAGTGTTTCCGGAACCAGGGAGATCCCCGCAGTAGAGGTACTGCCAGGGTCCCCTTGTCCGCTGCCACGTGCCGGAGCCGGTCAACCGCCCCGGCGGTTGCAATGTCGAATATCGGGAACCCCACTAGTACGGCGCCGTCAATCGACGAGTCAGCCGAAGGACACTTTCCGCGCCCAGCGCGCGAGAACTCCGAAACATGGAAGCGAGCGACATCATGACAACCGCAGACGCACGGGAACAGTCCGACCCCACGACCACCGACACCAATGCCGACTTGGAAGTCGACCACGCCGCATTGGATGAGCCGCGTGGCACGTGGCAGGCCGCACAGGAAGCTGCGGTCAAGGCCGAGAGCCAGCTGTCCATCGTGCTGGAACGGCTCGAGGACAATGCCGCACGGCGCAGCGCCGACGAGGAAGCGCTGCAAGCCGCAGTCGACCAGCAGGCCGAACTCAAGCGTGCGATCAAGGCGTCGGCTGAACAGCGGGAAACGTTGCGCAAGGCGCGGAGCAAGGCGCAGCGCGAAGCAGAAGAAGCACGCAAGAAGGCACAAGCCGCCGAGGCGAAGTACGACGAGGCCCTCCTCGTCGAGGTGCTGGCCGCGCAGAAGAGCAAGGATCTGTCTGCGGCCGACGGCCAGACGGAGACAGTCCTGGACGACGCCGACGGCGTGGCAGCCCCCATCGTGCCGCCCACTGCTCAGACGACGGCCGCCGCCGTGACGGCCCGCAACGCGGGCGCCTAGCCGTACGAATCCTCCGTCGAAAACTGGCGGCCAGCTCTGGAAAGGCCCCGGTCGGGCTTCCCGGCCGGGGCTTTTTGGGTGGAGCTGGCACGGCATCGAAAACACGTCGTGCGCGAGCACGCGGGGCCGCTCAGTCGGTTTGGCCGTTCGCCGACCCCGGGCCGAAGGCAGCCCACCGGTCGACGGCGAATTCGCCGTTGCTCCGCCGGACTTCCAGTGCGCCGAAGTGCCCGGGCATCAGCAGCTCGCGTTCGTCAGCGGCCCGCTCCAGTATGCGGCGGCGGCTGGCGGCGGCTTCCTGAGGCATGTAGCAGAACGCACTGTTGCAACAGGAATCGAGAATCTGCACGGGGCTGTGCAAGACATCTCCGGCGAAGACCGCCCGATCACTCCCCGACGCCAGCCTCAGAACCGATGTACCGGGAGTGTGGCCGGGCGCCGACTCCACGGTCAGGTGTTCGTCGACGGTGTAGACCCCATCCCACAGAACGGCCTGTCCCGCTTCGTGGATCGGGGCGACGCTGTCCTCGTAGACCAGGCGGTCGACCTCCCCCAGCCCTTCGCCGCTCGCATTGTCGGGACCATAGAAGGCGTCGTCGGCAGCGGGAATCAGGTACTGGGCATTGGGGAACGCGGGTACCCACCGACCGCCCGCGTCGACGGTGTTCCCGCCTGCGTGGTCAACGTGCAAATGGGTGTTGACGACGACGTCGACGTCGTGCGGTTGGACCCCGGCCTCCGAAAGTAGCGCGAGCAGGTCACTTTCACGCTGGTGAAACCATGGCGCCATGCCCGGTCGTTCGCGCCGGTTGCCGGCGCCCGTGTCGACCAGGATGGTGCGACCGCCGCTTCGCAGTACCCACGACTGGAGCGCGATGACCATCCGGCCGGTGTCGGGCTGCCAGTGCTCCGGAGTCAGCCAGTTCGCGTTGTCCGTCCACACTTCGGCATCGACGTCGGGCAGAAACTCCGTCGTCGGCAGGAACGGCTCGTGCCATTCGACGACACGGATGACCTCGACATCACCCAGCACGATGTTTCGTACTCGATCGTCGCTACCCACGAAGGCGAACGTACACCGATGCGCGGGTCGTCAGCCTGAGGTGACGTAGTCGTGACCCACGCGACGGTCTACTCACCATCGTCGTCAACGGAATCGCCCGGCATCCGGAATAAACCCGCGTCCGGTGAGCTTGGTCTCAGAGTCGCATCCTCCCCGACCCAGGAGCATCCATGAGCCGTCCCGTCCGCGTCGCCGTCCAGATCCAGCCCGGCGGCGCACCCGACTACGCCACGTGGCGCGATGCCGTCGTGGCCGCCGACGACCTCGGCGTCGACGTGATCTTCGGCTACGACCACTTCCACCGCCCGGCAATGGAGGGCATCGTCGACGGCAAACCCGTCATGTCAGACGAGCAGCCCGACGTCGCCAACTTCGAGGGCTGGACCGCGCTCGCGTCATGGGGTGAGATTACCTCGCACGCCGAGATCGGGCTGCTCGTCACCGGCGTCGGTTACCGCAACGCGGACCTGCTCGCCGACATGGCGCGCACCGTAGACCACATCAGCGGCGGCCGGCTCATCCTCGGCCTCGGCGCGGGCTGGTACGAAAAGGACTACACCACTTACGGTTACGAGTTCGGCACCTTCGGCTCCCGCTTCGACCTGTTCGACGAGAGCCTGATTCGCATCGAGAACCGGCTCAATGCACTCGTTCCGCCGCCCGTGCGCAAGCTGCCGATCCTCATCGGCGGCACGGGCCCCAAGCGCTCGCTGCCCGCCGTTGCCCGGCACGCCGACATCTGGCACGCATTCCAGGACCTCGACGCGTTCCGCAAGTCCAGCGACCGCGTCGACGAACTGGCGGCGACGTTCGGCCGCACCGGCGCCGACATCGAACGCTCGACGCTGTGGGCGGACGCCGACAGCGCCGACGCCTTCCGCGAGGCAGGCGTCACGTTGTTTCAGACCGAACTCACCTCCGACGACGGCTACGACCTGACGTCTCTGAAGCAGGTGCTCGCGTGGCGGGACAACGGCTAGCCACGAGGTCCCCCCGTCAGCGGACACCGTTCTTCTCGGTCGTGAAGGCCGTCGCCCGCAGCAGCGGCCCGATCAGTGCGTCGAACGCGCTCGGGAGCAGGCGGTAGGCGACGATCGCAGGAAGAGTGAACCAGCCGATGTGCCGCTCGGTGGAGTGACTGCGGTCCGCCTCCCGCATGATCGCCTTGGCGACCGACGCCGGCGTGTCGGCGGTGGGCGGCACGCGCGGGGTCTGCTCGAGATAATTGTCCGCAGTCCCATACACCGGGGTGTCCACCGGGCCCGGGTAGATTCCGTGCACGCGCACGCCGGGTGTGCTCCGATTCTCTTGTCGGAGAACGCGAACCAACCCGTTCAAAGCGAATTTGCTTGCCACGTAGGCCGATTGGTAGGGAACGGCGACTTCTCCGAGAAGTGACCCGACCAACACGAGGTGCCCGTCACCGCGCGCCTGGAAGTGCACCAGTGCACACCGTGCGACGTTGGCCGCGCCGATCAGGTTGGTGCGGATGATCCTCTCGAAGACGTCGACGGGCAGATCCTCGAATCTGCCAAACGCGGTGACCGCTGCACATTGCACCGCGACGTCGACTCCCCCGAACACGTCGACCGCAAGGTCGAACAACCGCTGCACCTCGTCGGCCTCACCGATGTCGGTGGGCTGAACCACCACGTCGCGGGCACCCGCGGCGAGGCACTCCTCGGCCACCTCGCGCAGCATGCCCTCGGAACGGGCGGCGAGCACTACACGGTCGCGCCGCCTGGCGCAGCGCAGGGCCGTCTCCCGACCAATGCCGCTGGACGCGCCGGTGATCACGACTATTCGAGGCCTGCCGGTCGTCCTCTGCGCTCCCATCAATTCGCCTCTCGCTTGGTGCGGCACCACTCGGTCAGCCCGAGTCCACCGAGGACTGCGGTGGCCGCCACCGCCGCGCGGCCACCACGTGCGCTGGCCAGGACCGCCGCGCCGACGGCAGCGGGTGCCAGCAGCGCGACGAGATCTCGACGCCGCTCTCGGACCCGGGTGAGCGCGGCGGGGGTGCCCGAGATCAAATTCGCCGCAATGACGGCACCGTGCAGCAGTCCCGGCCGTCCCGGTTTCGACGCGCGCGTCACGGCCATGACGCACCACAGCAGCAGGGTCGTGTCGTGTACGCGGTCGATCGTCGTCGGCCCAGTCATCCGACCGCCTTCCCTCGACCCCATCGCCGCACTGGGTCCCACGGCGCCGTGGGCGAGGCCGTCGATCAATTCGCGCGCCGCGTCGGTCGACGAATGCGCAGGGCGCCAGTCCAACTCGTCGCGGATCTTCGAGGTGTCCATGAGGGGGGACCTGGTCGCCACGTCGTACCAACCGGGCGTCACCGCGACCAGACGCAGACGATGCAACGCCGTGACGGCCCGCCGCATCAGCGCGGGCTGCACCTCGACAGGACGCGCGCCCACCAGTGCCGCGATGTGAGCCTGGTCCAAGGCGTCGGCCGCGACGTTGAAGGAGCCGTGGGCGCGTCGCTGCATCAGACGGACCGCTGCGTCACCGACGTCGTCGGCGTGGACGAACTGCAAGGCCAAACCTTCGGGCAGCGGAATGATCGGCAAGAGCCGGCGGTGTAGGAGCGTGAACGCCGTCTGCGGGACGACGGGACCCACGTAGAGCGACCGGAGTTCCGACGCCGCCTCGCGCTGTACCACCACCGTCGGACGGAAGCGGGCGATCACCACGTCGGGACGCCGGAGTTCGAACTCGTCGAGCATCGTCTCCACCATGACCTTGTGCCTGCTGTAGGTCGACGACGGCTGGCCGGTGGTCGGCCACGTCTCCGACACCGGCTCTCCCAGCCCGGGTGCGTAGATCCCCAGGCTGGACGCGTACACCAGGTGCCGGACGCCCGCGGTCACCATGGCGTCCAGAAGCGCCTGTGTCCCAGAGACATTCGCCCGGTACAGATAGCCGTCGTCATGCGCGGGTTGGATGGCGAGCGCAAGGTGCACGACCACGTCGGCGTCCCGCATCGCCGGCGCCAAGTCCCAGGCGGCGTCCGGAGAGGAAAGGTCGACGGAGTGCCACCGGACGCCGCGGTACAGCTCGCCGTGCGTCGGGGGCCGCCGGCAGACGCCGATCACCTCGGCGTCGGGTTCACACCGGGCGAGTGCGCGCAGAACGCCTGCCCCGACGTTGCCGGACGCGCCGGTGACGACGATCCGTCGCGGCCGCGCCATCACGAGGTCGTATGTGGTGCCATGGGATCCTCCAAACGGAGTGCGGATGCTTTGCCTCTGTGTGGGATGCACTGGTGCGGAAGCGTGAAACCCGTGATCCCACTGGGAAATTCTGACGTTTCCGACATTTCTTACGGGGCGCAGTCGCTCGTTTGACCCAGGGGTCGGCGGGTAGGAACCACTAATGTGTCCGACACGCGGCTTTGACTGGGGGCGTGCCGTTCGCACGGTCGGCCGAGGCCGCAGGCTTCGTCCTCAACCGGGTGGAGTCGACGCCGTCAGGCCGCATCGTCGTGACTCGGGCGTAGGGGGCCAGGCACCCGCAGCTTCCGTCACCACCAGTGGTGAGACCGGACCCGTTGTCCTACGGCCATGATTCGCGCTGCGCGTCGTCGGTGCTCCGAATACCTGTCGGTGGCCTGGGGAGTGACACCGATTCCGGGGGTACGTTGAAAGCGCGGATTCGACGAGTAGGAGACGAGCATGACGGTGAACGACTACGCCTACACGGGAAAGACGGTCCTGGTCACCGGCGGCGGTTCCGGCATCGGTCGCGCGATTGCCGAGGCGTTCTTGGACAACGGCGCCAACGTGGCGATCAGCGGGCGACGACGCGACAAACTCGACGCCGTCCTGCAAGGCCATCCCGACCACCGCACGCTTGCGGTCGAGGCAGACGTCACCGACGACGCGTCGGTGAAGGCGATGGTCGACGCGGTCGTAGAGCGGTTCGGTGCACTCGACGTCCTCGTCAACAATGCCGCGGCGTATTTCAGCGGCCCCTTCGACGAGATGACCCTCGACGGGTGGGAATCCATCCGCCGCACCAACATCGACGGTTTCGTGCACGTCGTCCGTCACAGCATCGGCGCGCTCGAGAAGTCCGCCGGGAACGTCGTCGTGGTCGGTTCGGTGTCCGGGTTGCGGGGCGACTGGGGACAGGCCGCCTACAACGCCACCAAGGCCGCAATCATGAACTTCGTGCAGTCGCTTGCGTTGGACTACGGTCCACGCGGCGTCCGCTTCAACGCCGTGGCGCCCGCGCTGACGATCACCGACATCACCAAGCACGTCGAAGACGACGAGAAGGCCTTGGCGGCTGCCGTCAACCGGATCGCTCTCGGGCGGCCGGGCCAACCAGCCGACATCGCGCCTGCCGTGCTGTTCCTCGCCAGCGCTGACGCGGCCTACATCACGGGTGCCTGGTTACCAGTTGACGGCGGAACCTCGGCCAGCACGGGTCAGGCGCATTGATCGTGGCGGCCTTCTGACCGAAGTCCGCGATTTGACACGGAAACACCGACATACCGTTGTCGCGACCGTCTCCGATGCTGATGTCATGAACGAAGACACGAACACGATGGAGACGAACCCGGCTGTTGCGGATGCGGCACTCGCGGTGTGGTTGCAGATGTGGAACGGCGACATTGAGATCGCGCGTCGGATCTGCAGTGACGACTTCCGGATTCACTTTCTGATTTCCGAGGCGGACGGGTCGAACCCGGGCGACGACGTGCTGGGCGCGGAGAGCTTCGTAGGTTTCCTGGACCGGTACCGCGAGTTGCACCCGGACGTGGTGTTCACCGAGGTCTCGCGCACCGTCGACGGCGCGCACGGGCGGATGCTGTGGAACGTGGGCGACGGTGCGCTCGCCGCGGGCGGCATCGACGTCTTCGACTTCACCCACGACGGGCTGATCCGTGAAGTGTGGTCGACGACCGGGACGCGCACACACCTCACCTAAAAACGGGAAGACTCACCACCATGAGGAGAGCCGAGCGGTTGTACGCGCTGGTCGATCTGCTGCGGGCCTCACGGCGGCCGTTGTCGGCCGCTCGGCTCTCCGACGAGTTCGAGGTGTCGAAGCGCACGATCGAACGTGACGTGCAGTCTCTGCAACTCGCGGGGGTTCCGATCTACGCCGACCACGGGGCGTCGGGTGGGTATTCGATCTTGCGGGAACACTCCCTGCCGCCGCTGAACCTCACGGTGCCGGAATCGCTGGCCGTGCTCGCGGGGCTCGGCTTGCTCGAAACCTCGCCGTACGGCGCGGCGGCACGGCGGGCGCGGGCGAAGGTCCTCGCGATCAGCCGCGAGGATCAGCTCGCCCCGGTCGACGAGGCGTTGGCGTCGATGTTCGTCATCGACTCCCCGTCGCCGTCCGAAGCGGCGGTCTCGCTGATTCCCGAGGCAATCGCCGCGCGCCGGGTCGTGCGGTTGGCGTACGCCTCCGAGGACGGCCAGACCCACACCACCCGAGACGTGGAGGCGATGGGTCTGCTACGCGGAGGTGATTCGTGGATGTTCGTGGGATGGTGCCGGCTGCGCGAGGGCATCCGCGGATTTCACCTCGACCGCATCCGACACCTGGAGATGACCGCAGAGGTGTTCCCCGAACGCGATCCCGCGGTGCTGGACGAGGATCTGTCGCGGTGGCGCACGCGGCGGCTGGGGTGACCACGAGAGGTTCTGCCGCATAGGCTTTACCCGCATGCTTCGCAGAGGCAACGGCGAGCACCGAGAAGGAGTAGACGACGATGTCATCGACGAACCTGACGGACGAACAGAAGGCGATGTTGGCCAAGCCCAACCCCGCGGTCATCAGCACCATCCGAAGTGACGGACAGCCAGTTTCCGCCGCGACGTGGTATCTGCTGCGAGACGAACACATCCTGGTCAACATGGACGTTGGCCGAAAGCGGTTGGGACACATGCGTAAAGATCCGCGGGTGTCACTCACCGTGCTCGACGAAGCCAGTTGGTACACCCACATCACCCTCATCGGCCGAGTCGTGGACATCTACGACGACGACGGCATGGCCGACATCGACGCGGTGTCTCAGCACTACCAGGGGAAGCCCTACCCTCGGCGAGACCGACCACGCGTCAGCGCTCTCATCGAGATCGACCGGGTGCACGGATGGGGTGCGTACAAGAACAACGACCAGGCCTGAGTCACCGCGGTTGGACGGGGGCGGCAGCGATGGCCAGTCTGCGGACCACCTCTTGACGATCCCCGCGCGCCTTCAGCGGACCATGGCCAGCACGTCATGGACCAGCCGGCGGGGGTACTCGTCGTCGACCTCGAGGGCGAAGGCGACACGGTGATACAGCGGCGCGATGACGTGGTCGAGGATCTGTGCGACCGATGGGGTCGCCTCTCCGCGTTCACGAGCACGGCGGACCATCTCCGTCGCTTGCTCACGACGAGTCTCCATGACCGGGCAGCTCGAGACGATCTCGAGGCGGGCTGACACCATCGCGCGCAAATAGCGAGTCCGCTTGGGCCGCGTGATGTCCCGGGCAATGACGACCGCCCACTCGGTGAGGTCTCCCTCGAGCGATCCGGTGTCGGGGGCCGATTCGCCGTCCCGCGTCAGGGCGGCAACCGCGACCTCCTCGAGGAGCGCGCCGACGTGGTCCCAGCGTCGGTACAGCGTCGTCGGGTTCACCCCGGCTCGTTCGGCGATGACGGGGAAGCTGATCTTGCCGACGCCCTCGGCGACGAGCTCGCCCACGGAGGAATAAATCGCCGCCATCACCCGGTTGGTCCGCCCCCCGGAACGGGTCGCGGCTTCTTGATCACCCACGTCTCGATCATACGCAAAGTTCTTTGCTTTTTCGGTGACGTGCTGCCTACAGTGAAAAGCAAAGATCGTTGCTTTCCGATGGGAGTCCTCGTGTCCGACCGTTCTGCCCGAGTGCCCGGTGCCCATGCCACGGGCACGGGCACGGGCACGACGTTGGTGTCACACACCCACACCACGCCCCGCCACTCGACGCACTACCTGGAGTGTGGGCCGGCCGACGGACCGCTGATGATCTTCGTCCACGGTTGGCCGAGCATCGGTTTGATGTGGCACGCCCAGATGAATGCGTTCTCCACCGACGGATGGCGTTGCGTTGCACCAGATCTCCGCGGATACGGTAAGTCCAGCGCCCCGGCAGACAACGACGCCTACACCATTGGGGAAGTCGTGGCAGACATGGCGGAGCTTCACGACCACCTCGGTGGCGCGCCGGCGATCTGGGTCGGTCACGACTGGGGCAGTGTCGTGGTCGGTGATCTGGCCGCCCACGAGCCCGAGCGCAGCCGTGGCGTCGTGCTCACCTCGTTGGCGTACTACCCCGAAGGCCACGCCATGGCAACCGTCATTCCGCTGGTGGACCGGTCGATCTATCCGGTCGACGAGTATCCCGACGGTCAATGGGACTACTACCGTTACTACACAACGCATTTCGAGTTAGCTGTCGCCGACCTCGACGCCGACCTGTCGGCATCGCTGGCGTCGATCTTCCGGCCGGGCAACCCCGCCAGCGTCGGCGCGATCTCCCCCAACGCGGTGGTTCAGCGCAACGGCGGTCGCTTCGGCGCCGCGCACCACGCCCCGCCCACCGACCCCGACCCCGCTCTCTGGCCGACGGCAGACTTCCAGGCGCTGGTTCAGGCGTTCGAGGTTCACGGCTTCGGCCCCGGCTGCGCGTGGTACCTCAACGATGACGCTGCCCTCGCCTACGCGCGAGCGGCGCCCGACGGCGGCCGCCTCTCGCAGCCCGTGCTGTTCGTCAACGGCGACTTCGATCAGATCTGCAGCATTACCGGCAACCACCAGGGCGACCCGATGCGTGCGGCCTGCACAGACCTCACCGTGGTGAGCATGCCCGCCGGACATTGGCTACCGTTGGAACTCAAGGCCGAACACGTCGAGGCGATCCGCACCTGGCTCCGGGACAAGAATCTCTGACCCGACGGCCGGTTCGCCGGATCGCCCGCCCGCGATCTCGGCGCGACGGGTCGGAATCGTGTTGGGCGCGTTGGCCGCCCCGGTCTCCGTAGCCGTCGGCGCACCATCGGTGGCCCTGCCATCGGTGTCCTCGGCACTGGGGGTCTCCTTTGCCGCCACCGAGTGGATCATCTCGGTGTGGTCGCTGGGTGCAGCCGTGGCGATGCCGCTTGGCGGGCGCCTCGCGCAGCGGTTCGGGCTGCGGACCACGCTCGGGTTCTCGTTTTTAACCATGGCAGTCGGTTCGGTCCTGGCCGCCGTCGCACCGGTGCTCGCCGTCGTGGTGGTAGGCCGGCTGCTCGGCGGGTTCGGCGCCGGCGGCATGGTCATCTGCATCTACGCCTGCATCGACCAGACGCTGGATCGGCAAGGCCGGGTCAGCGCCCTGGCTGCGGTGGCGGTGTGCCAGGCCACCGCGTCGGGCTGCGGCAGCCTGACCGGCGGTCTGCTCACCCCTTACCGGGGTTGGCGAGCGGCGATAGCGGTGCCGGCGCTGGCTCTCTTGGCGACATGATTCGGCTCGGCGAAGACGGGGCACTCGCCTGCGGACGCGCATTCCGGTGGGACGAGCCCATCGGATTGACCAGGAGGACACACGATGACGATGCCCAGTGACGCCGCAGATGCGGTCGAGGCGAACGGATCCAACGAGGGTCCACGCGACCACGAGGGCGTCGACACCGATCACGCGGCCTACGTCGACGAGGACAACGTGCCCCACCCCGGGGACGCCAACGAGGCCGGCAATCCGGACGCCTAGACCTGGGCCATACCGCCGTCCATGCAGAGTTCGGCGCCGGTCATGAAGCTGCTTTCGTCCACCTGGACTGCAAAACTGGTGCGGCACAAACCTTCTTGATCGCCGCCCGACTGCCTGAACGTCGGCTAGGGCACTCGCGCCAGCAGGTTGCACGCAGCGGCCGTCACGATGGCCCGGTCGTAGGTGATGACGAAGTCGAACCGTCGGTCTTCGTCGCGACGGTTGCCGTCGGCGTCTTCGTCGCGTTCGCGGGCGATGAGCGCAGCTGCCGTGTGGGGTCCCAACGCCACCACGCTCCACTCCTTCGCCAACGCGTCGTCGGGCTGCAGCGCTATGCCGCGCACGCCGGAGCCAAAGTCGGCAGGCATGTCCGCTCCGAAGACTGCGACCATCGACGAGCGGGCAGCGAGTTCCCGGTAAGCGTGTCGGGTGCGCTCGGTGAAGTGCTTGGCATGCTGCAACGCCGTCAGCAGAATCGGCGGATCGGCCGAGTCGTGGGCCTGGCTTTCGATGTGTCGCGAGAATGCGGTCAGGGTCTGCTTCCTGCCGGTGCGGATCGTCGCCCGACCCCGAACCAGGTCGAACGGTGAGCCCGACGCGAGCCCAGGCCGAGGCGTTCGGGTAGGCAGCGACCAGCCGACTGCCCGCGGGTTGTGCGACAAGGCGCCGGGGCGCCCGAACTTGTAGCCCTGACCCAGGGTCGCCCCTACGGCCAGCGCCTGCTCCAAGTGGTCGTCCGTTTCGATGCCCTCGGCCAGAATCACCGCCCCGCTTCGTTCGTGATGAGCCAGAACCGCCGACAGCGTCCGCGCCTGCGCGTCATCGGGCTGGGACTGAACCAGCCCCATGTCCAGCTTCACCACGTCGGGCGCAATCACGTCCAGCAACGCCAGCGAATCGGGGTGGGCCCCAACGTCGTCCAGCGCGATTCCGAAACCGTCGCCGCGCAGCGTGTCGACCTTCGCCAGCAGCGCACGCGGGTGAGCGAGCAGGCTTCGCTCGGTGAGCTCGAACATCAACTGCAGTTCGGTGTGCCCGCGCTTGAGAACGGCGTTCTGCGCCAGGCCCACCATTGTGCTGGAAGGTTCACAATTGATGCACAGCAACGCATTTCGCGTCAGACCTTGCGCCAAGGCCCCCGTGATGGCGGTGTCGACGCACAACCGATCGAGCTCGTCGACGCGGTTGAGGGCCGCCGCCCGAGCGAAGACCGCCTGCGGACCAAGACCAGTCGACTCCGGCCATCGGGCCAACGCCTCGAAGCCCACGACCGCACCGTCGGGCAGCGCCACGATCGGCTGAAAGGCCGACGAGAGACCAACGCCCCGAACGGCGGCGTCCATCTGCCCAGGCGAGACCTGGCCTCGACGGCGCCGCGACGAGGCAGTCGCGCCGGTGCCGCGAACCTCTACGGCCATGCCTGCCAGCCCCCTCCAACGTTGCTCTCCTGCAAACTACCCTGCCCACGAAGGACCAGGCGATGTACCGATCCGGCGAAGGACGGCGCCGCGCCTGAGATACCGTCGCCAAGCATGGGCATTCCCGAAGTCGAACCGACGGCGCCGTCGCCGTTGTTCAAGGCAGGCGCCAAGCTGATGGGTACCGACGTCGCGCGCCGGTTCCTCAAGCGCTACGGCTGGCGCGTCGACCGCGCCGTCATCAGGCTGACCAAAGGCCACGTCTCGATGTCGCTGGTACTCCCCGAGGTGCTGCTGACCCACACCGGCGCCAAGACGGGCAAGCGGCGCAGCACGCCGTTGACGTACTTCACCGACGGTGGCCGGGTGATCACCGTTGCGTCCAACTACGGCGGCGAGCGCCATCCCGCCTGGTACCACAACGTGAAGGCGCAACCCCGCGTCACGTTGTCGGCACGCGGCTACACGGGAACCTTCGTCGCCGAGGAGACGACCGGTGCCGAACGGGACCGACTGTTCGACCTCGCCAAGCAATTCGTCCCGAACTACGCCGACTACGAGCGGATGGCCGCCGGCCGGCGCATACCGGTCGTGTCCTTCACCGAGACGTCCGGAGACACGACGCCGTAGGGACGGCTCCGTCGGGTGTCGAATCCTGCTCTGATGCACCGCCATTGGCTCACCCGACGGCGCTCGCCAGGGCTGACAGGGTCTCCGCGGCCGAGTACTTCGGCTGCCACCCAAGCTGATCCCTGGCCTTGCTGGTGTCCATGACCGTCGAGGCGCGGCCCGCGTGCAGCCACTCCAGCGCCGACGGTACGAACGGCAGGCGCGCCAACACCTCCGACGTGACGACTGCTGCGACACGGGGTACCTTGACGGGCCGGGCCCCCAGTGCCCGGCCGACGTCGGAGAACGTCAGCAACCCGTCGCCGGCGATGTTGTACGCCCCGGGCGGCGCAGTCGTGGTGGTGACCGCCAAGGCAATCGCCGAGGCGACGTCGTCGTGATGCACCAACTGGACCGGGGTGCCCGGGTCCGGCATCGGCGGTTTGAGCACCGGCAGAGCACGAGTGAGTCGACGCACCACCCCGGGGAGCTGATTCCACGGCATCGCCTCAGCCAGTGCGGGCGCCTTGGGCCCGGCGACGATGCACGGGCGCAGCACGTAGACCTCCAGGGCGGAACCCGCGGTGGTTTCGGCGAGCACCGCCTCGCACGCGGCCTTCTGCTCCGAGTAGTAGTGCTCCGGCGTGCCACGCGTCGGAACGTCCTCGGTGATGGGCACCGGGTTGTCCGGGTGGTAGCCGTACGCGGCCACCGAGGAGGTGTAGACCAGACGGCGCGGTCCGCCGGCCACGGTGGCCTCGAAGACGTTGCGGGTGCCGGCGAGATTGATCCTGGCGCTCTCCTTCCGCGTGCCCATGATGATGAACGCGAGGTGCACGACCACGTCGACGTCGGCGACCAACGCGTCGACCGCGTCTCTGTCCAAGACGTCGCCCTGCCGGTACATCGTCTTCGCCCACCCGCGTTCGGCGGGGTCGAAGGGCCGCCGGGCCATTCCGACGATCTGCTCGACGTCGGGATGGGCCTCGAGCGCCTCGATCGTCGAGATCCCGATTTCCCCGGTCGGCCCGGTGACTGCCACGCGAAGTGCCATGGCGACTGCTGTTCCCGGCTCGAGCAGGGGCAAAACGTGGACGGCTCAGCCGGGAAATTCGGTGGCGCCGAGAGCGACGTCGAAGTTGTCCAGCCCGTGACGGGCGAGACCCATGAGGACCAGGCCGGTTCCCTCCAACCAGTGCGCCATGCCCAATCCGCCGACGTCGAGAGGCCGCAAGCCAAGGCTTGCGACGAACTCCGAAACGGCCGCCTTGGCGTGCGCGTCGTCGCCGGCGAAGAACACGTCCGGCGTCTGCCCCTTCTCCAAGACGTGACCGAAGACGGTGTTGAAGGCCTTCACCACGCTCGCACCGGGCGGGGCCACCTTGGCGACTTCCTGGGCGATCGAGGTGTCGTCGGGAATGGCGAGCCCGTCGGCCTCGGAATTGAACGGGTTGCTGATGTCGACGATCACCTTGTCCGACAGCGCGTCTCCGTACTGGGTGACGACCGGAACGACGTCGGCGTACCTCAGGGCCACGATGACGATGTCCCCCGTGGGGACGGCGCCGAAATCTCCCGTCGTGACACTGGCGCCCAGGGTCTGCGCCAGGTCGGCGGCCTTGGCCTGATCGCGGCCAATGACCTCGACGGCGTTTCCGCCCGCTACGGCCAGTGCGCCGATCGCACGGGCCATGTTCCCGGTGCCGATGATGCTGATGCTTTTCATGAGTCGTCCTAACGTCAGAGTTGCCTAATTGATTGATTGATCCACCAAATAGAGGTGGGAAGTGCGGAGGCCGGAACCGATCCGGTGCGCCTCGCGGCTACGCGGTGGTGCGCAATTCCCAGGGCGGCATGCCGATTGCCTCGGCGAGGTTCCGCTGCAGTGCGACGCCGGCCGGCAGTGTGCGGTAGAAGATGTTTACCTCGGCGATCTTGCCGTCCGCGTCGAGCAGGACGAAGAAGATGCCGTTGACTGCGGCGTCTCCAACCTGTAGTCGGAAGTGTGCGGCGTGGTGGGTCTCACCGCTGAGCACCTCGACATAGGTGTCGTCGCTGGACAATGCGTTGACTTTCACGATCGTTTCCACGGCGGTCTCGCGGCCGATCACGGGGTCGTCTCCGAACGGGCCGTACAGTCGTACGTTCTCGGCGAGCAAACCCGTGAGCGTGTCTTTGTCTGCGCCACCGTTGATGCAGTCCACGAAGGACTCCAAGGTGGCGCGATGCGGCGCGAACGTGGTCATGGCCGTGCTCCTTGTCGTGCGAATCTCATTGGTACGCTTGAACCGTCGGCCGGCCGGAGAAGTAGTGGCCGTTGTCCAGATCGGCGAACAGGCCAGGCTCCGCGGGTCCCAGCCCAGGCTCTGGCGGGTGATGAGGCTGGTCGCCGGGTAGGTTCCGGTCACCAGGCTCGTGAACTGGCCGAAGTATCCCGGCAGCATCAGGACATCCATGGGGATGCTCACGGCGGGCAGATCCAGACGGCTGCCGATGGCCTCGGCGATGTCGCGGAACGGGATGCCCTCATCCTGAACGGCGTGCCAATATCGACCGGCCGGGCCCTTTTCCAACGCCAGGCGGAACAACGAGGCGACGTCACGGACGTGGACGGCGGTCCACAGGTTTCGGCCGTCCCCGGGGTAACCGGCGACGCCCTTCTCCTTCGCGAGCGCGATCAGCCCCGGCAGGAAGCCGGCGTCATCGGTCGTGTCGTGCGCGATCAGGGGCAGCCGCACGATCGCGGACCGCACTCCCCGCTCGGCGAGGCCGATGACAGTCCGTTCCACGACGTTACGAGCCCGGAGCGTCCCCGTGTCCTCGTCGCGGCTGGGAAGGGCCGGGTCGTCCTCGGTGGCCGGCCGGCCCAGATTTCCAGGGCCACCGATGCTGCCCGCTGCGACGAGCGGCTTTCCGCTTCCCGCGAGTGCCTCGCCGTAGGCGAGCATGATCTGGAGTTCGGCGGCCGCCACGGCGTCCATCCCGCCGGTCGGAAGAAGGTCCTGTCGGTGTGCGACGTGGATGACCCCGTCGGAGTTCGCGGCCGCTTCCTTGAGCCCTTCCAGATCCTCGAGGTCGCCGCGGCGCACCGTCGCGCCGAGCGCCGACACCGCCGCTGCGGATGCGTCCGAACGGGCCAGCCCGGTGACCTCGTGCCCGGCGCCGACGAGTTCGGGGATGATGTGCGAACCGGCGTGACCGGTTCCGCCAGTGACGAAAACGCGCATTTTGTACTCCTCGTGAGATCGATGGTGCGAGTGGATCAATTCAGGGCGACGACGCCGGGCGTCTTCCATGTCGGCGCTCGTGCACCACTGCCGACGCCGATGCCGCTCGTGAAGCAGCTCGTCATGGATACGATGGAATGGTTGACAGATCCACCATAACTCGATTTGTAGACGTGTCAACCAAACGTGCGAACTTGGAGACCGATGGAGCCACACTGGCTGAGCGCGCCAGAAGACCGCGCCTGGCGAGCTTTCGTATACGCGCATCACCGACTCGAGGTACACCTGTCGCGACGCTTGCAGGAATCGGGCCTCTCCGGGGCCGACTACGAGGTCCTGGCGGTGCTCTCAGCTCTCGACGGCGACCGCATGTCCGCCCGCGACCTTGGCAACGCCTTGGATTGGGAGAAGAGTCGGGTTTCGCACCAGGTGCGGCGCATGCAGTCGGACGGGCTGATCAGGCGCGAGCCCAATCCTGGTGACGCCCGCAGCACCATGGTCTGCCTGCTGCCGGCAGGCCGCGCCGCCATCGAGAAGGCGGCACCCGGGCACGTGGCGGACGTCCGCCGGAACTTCCTCGATCTGATGACCCCGGCCGAGCTCGACATACTGACCGCCCTCCACGAACGCATCCTGCACCACCTGGACGACGACGGCTCCCCCGGCGAGGTCGACTCCTCGTAGTCCTTCACGATGCGACACATGGCGGGTGGATCCGTCCCCTCCACGCGACGAGCCAAATCGACGGTATCGCCTCCGCCAGGCGCTGCGCCGTGGTTACACTCCGAGCATGCTGACTGCACGTCGACGTTCGGCGGCCCTGCTGATGACAAGTGCGATCCTCTGCCCGGCAAGCTATTTCGGCATTGCCGTTGCCGACGCCCAGCCGACCGTCTACGCACTTCCCGCTTGCTACGGCGGGGACACCGTCCCGACCGAACGGCCGACTCAGGCTCAGTTCCAAACCTGCGCCGACGGGTCGAAGGAGCTGACCGGCATCACGTGGACCCGCTACGGCCCGGACGGCGCCGAGGGCACCGGCACGTACAGCTACAACGTGTGCGAACCCAATTGTGCTGCTGGGCACCGAGATTCCTTCCCCGCGGTCATCCATGCCGACGAGCCGGCCCCACAGGCTCCCGACGCGGCGTGCCCGGCGGGCACCATGTTCTACGGCAATCTGGTGATTGCGTACCCGGATGGCGTACCGAGCGCCGAGGGGGGTGGCCCGAACATGCGCTTCCGCGGCATGCCTGCAACGCTGTACAGCACCGCGGCCACCCCCGACGCGCCGACGTCGCTGGCCAACCCGCGCTGCTGAGGGTCAGCGAAAGAGGCGGAAGAACCCGCGCACCTGCTCGACCAACGACTCCGGCTGTTCCAGGGCGGCGAAGTGGCCGCCGCGTGGCAATTCCTCGAACCAGCGCAGGTCGGTGAACCTCAGCTCGGCTTCGCGCCGCGAGGGGCGGGCGATGTCACGCGGGTAGATCGACAGGCCGGACGGCGCGGTCACCTTGTCCCGGAAGCTGGTGAAGCTCTCCCAGTACAGGCGCGCCGAGGACGTGGCCGACGCGGTGAACCAGTACGCCGAGATCTCGTCGAGGATCTGCTGGCGCGTCACCGCGTCCTCGGGGTGACCGTCGTTGTCGGTCCAGGCCCAGAACTTCTCGGCGATCCAAGCGGCTTGGCCGGCCGGTGAGTCGGTGAGGCCGTAGCCAAGGGTCTGCGGCCGCGTCGACTGCTGCCCCGAGTATCCCCGGCCGGTGCGCTGGAATTCCTTGACCGCCAACAGATTCGCCTGTTCGGCGGGCGTCGGGTCATCGAACGTGCCCTGCGGCGCGGACCCCATGTTGAGGTGAACGGCGGCGACCCGCTCCGGCGCCACCTCCCCCAGTGCGCCGGACACCGCCGAACCCCAGTCACCGCCCTGCGCGCCGTACCGCCCATAGCCCAGCGACACCATCAACGCGTCCCAGGCGCGGGCGATGCGTTCGACGCCCCACCCCGTCGTCGACGGCTTGTCGCTCCAGCCGTAGCCGGGCAGTGACGGCGCGACGACGTGGAACGCATCGGCTGGGTTCCCGCCGTGCGCACCCGGGTCGGTCAGCGGGCCGATGACATCCAGAAACTCGAGCACCGATCCGGGCCATCCGTGCGTGAGCACCAGGGGAAACGCATGCGGCTCCGGCGAGCGGGCGTGGACGAAGTGGATGCCCAGCCCGTCCACCGTGTCGCGGTACTGCGGAAACACGTTGAGCCGCTTGGCGAATCCGAAGTCGTAGTCCTCGGCCCAGCTACGACAGAGCTCCTGGGCATATGCCAGCGGCACGCCTTGTGACCAGTCGTCCACCGGCTCGGGCTCGGGCCACCGCGTCCGTCGCAACCGCTCTCGCAGATCGGCGATCTCGACCTCGGTCACGACGACCTCGAATGGCTCGGCGACCACATCGGCTCCCTTCGTCGGCGCAGCCTCGGGTCCACGCTAACCGACTGACGCCACGGCGCTGATCTGGCCGGCCCATCGGCGTCGAGATCGCACCGTCGGGAATAGATCCGTCCGGTGGCCCACTTCGAAGGACACAAGGAACTGCAGCAGGGAGTTCGGATGACGCAGATGAGGCGCTGGGCGATGGATGCCATCGGCCGCGACGAACTGACGCTGCGGGAGGTGCCGATCCCCCGGCCGGGTCCCGGCGAGGTGCTGGTTCGGGTAGCGGCCGTCGCGCTGAATTACCGCGACAAGATGGTGGTCGAGACCGGCAGAGATCTTCCGCTCGCGTTTCCCTTCACACCCGGCTCCGACCTCGCCGGTACCGTTGTCGCGTTGGGAGACAACGCAGCCAGATTTGGTGACGGGGACCGCGTCATCTCGACGTTCACGCCGGACTGGGTGGACGGACTACGCCCGGGCAATGCCCGCACCCCGGCGTACCGCACGCTTGGCGGCTTCTATCCGGGTGTGCTCGCCGAGTACGTCGCGGTGCCTCAGGACTGGCTGGTCCGCGCGCCGGCGACGCTCAGCGACGCCGAAGCCGCAACCCTGCCGTGTGCTGGGCTGACGGCATGGTTCGCGCTGGCCGAGCGCGGTCACGTACGTCCCGGGGAGACGGTGCTCGTGGAAGGCACCGGAGGTGTCGCACTGTTCGGCATCCAGATCGCCAAACTGCATGGTGCACGGGTGATCGTCTCCGGGAGCGCCGACAAGCTGGAGCGCGCCCTCGCGTTGGGTGCCGACGACGGCGTCGACCGTCGCCACGACGATTGGGTTGGCGCCGTGCTCGCCGTCACCGGCGACCATGGCGCCGACCACGTAATGGAACTCGTCGGCGGTGCGCATCTCGGGCAGGCGATTCACGTCACCGCGGTCGGCGGACACGTCTACCAAATTGGCGCACTCGACGGCTTCGAAGTGACCGCTCCGGTGATGCCGCTGATGCTCAAGGACGTCACCATTCACGGCATCGCCACGGGTCATCGGAAAGCCCTCGTGCGGCTCGTCGACGCCGTCGACCGCACCGGGCTCACTCCGGTGATCGACACCCGCTACCCGTTGACCGAGCTGCACGCGGCGCTGGATCACCTCGATCGCGGCGCCTTCGGCAAGATCGTCGTCGAGTGTGGATAGTCACCTCGGCAGGACGGCCAGCCAGATGTGGGTCAACGTCTCGGCCGCGTCGGCAAGGGACGTCCCGTTCTTGGAGGCACGGTAGAAGTACCGCTCGGTCATCGAGACCAGGGCCGCGCTGATGGCCCGGGCTCCGTGGGGACCGTCGTCGTCTGGTACACCGCAGCGCCCCAGCGCCGAGCGGGTGGCCTCACCCGTCGCCACGATCGCGCCCTGCCAGTACGCCTCGATCTGCGGAACGCCGGGAGACAACTCCACCGCCGCACGCATCACCGCCCCGTGCTGGGCCCACGACGCGGCGGTTCGACTTACCCCCTGGCGCAGGGCTTCTCGAGGATCCTGGGGCGTGGACCGTTCGGCGTCTTCGATCTCGGCGACGACGGCTGCTGCCGTCCTCTGCACCAACGCCGCCAGCACGTCGTTCTTGGACCCGAAGTAGAAGTACAGCGCGCCGCGAGTGATACCCGCGGCGGTGGCGATCGTCTCGACCGTGATGCGATCCGCGCCGCGATCGGACAGTTGCCGTTCGGCTGCGTCCAAGATCGCCGCTTCGCGTAGATCGCCTTTGCGCGGAGCCGTCCGGCGCCGAGGCGACTGTCCCGTGGGCGATGACACGCGCCGATCGTACATCGCCATAATCGACACCCCGTCGAGTTTATTGATCACGACGTAGGGCACCAGTGGACCCCGCGGGCCCTCCTCGGAAACGGTGCCGCAACGATATCTCAGCGACGAGACGCCAAATCTGCGATGGTGGTGCCCGTGCTCACGACCGCCGTCCGCCGACACCGCTCCCTGCGATGGGTCGTCACCGCCACGGTGACGGTGGCCGCCAGTGCCTCCGTCATGACGCCGGTCGCAGCGGCAGACCCCTCGATCTGCCCCCAGGTAGGCGCTTTCTGCGGGTTCTACTCGCCGTCGCACCGGATCGACTGCGAGGTCGACACGGGCGGCCGGACGGGTCCCGATTCGGTGTACTGCAAGACTCTCGAGCCGGCCCGGTCGGCGTCGATGGACGACCTCGGAACCGTCACGACCTGCTCGGGTCCACAGTGCGTCGGGGACGCCGCCGAAGGCACCCCGACCCTGGCATACGGCCAGTCGGTGTCGCTGGGGCCGTTCCAGTGTGCGTCCGCACGAACCGGGGTCACCTGCACGGCGGCGCACGGCCGCGGGTTCGTCATCTCGACTGCCGGCATCACGACCGTCGGCTGACGGCGGGCACGAGGCCCGCCAAGGTCGACATCGACGCCGCCATGATGGTTGCCAGGTCAGTCGCGTCGTCGTCGGCCAGCCACCGTCGATAGGCCGTCTGGAAGACCTGAATCCCCACCCGCGCCGCGAGTTCGGCGGCCTGCGGCTCGACTCCACGCTGCCGAAGGGCGTCGCCGAACGCGTCGCCCATCTGCTGTTGCTTGTTCAACTCGCGCTCGAGCAGTTCGGGAGTCGACGTGATCATGGCGTCGCGCCGACGTTGAGATTCCTTCGGCCCCAACCCTTCCCAATCGAATTCCACCAAGGCCCGCGTCACGACCCCTAGGGGTTCCGTGACGTCCGGAGCGTCGTGAATCCCCCGAAGGAGCTCCGTCCGCAGCAGATCGGCGTCGACGAACAAGATGGACTGCTTGTCGGAGAAGTACCGGAAGAAGGTTCGGGTGGTGACGCGGGCCCGCTCGGCGATCTGAACGGCGCTGGTGTTCTCGAATCCCTGCTCGTCGAACAGCTCCATCGCGGCCTGCTTGAGACGCCCTTCGCTGCCGTGTTCCCACCGGGGCATGAGCCGATGCTAGCCCATATGTCACGCCGCGACATCAGTGCTACGGTGATGTCACGCCGCGACAACAGCGACGAACCGAGCCGAGGAGACACGTGATGACGACCGACGACACCCGGGGGACGGGCAGGGCCGCGGAAGTAGTGGTCGAGCAGGCCGGCCACTCCCCCGCGTACTGGTATCGAGGCGCCCTGTGGAACGTGCTGATGTCGGCCGACCAAACCCTCGGCGAGATCACACTTCTCGAGCAGATCGTGCCCGCCGGAGCCGGCCCGCCGGCGCATGTCCACGAGCGTCAGGCGGAGGGCTTCTACGTGCTGTCAGGCGAGCTCGAGATGACGATCGGCGTCGACCAGCAGGTCGTGCGAGCCGGCGCGGGGTCTGCGGTGTGGGTGCCAAAGTCCACCAGGCACTCGTTCCGGGTCGTGTCCGACGAGGACGCCCGGCTGCTGAACTTCTACGCTCCGGGCGGTTTCGACGACCATCTACCGTTCTACGGTGTCGCGGCCACGGCACAGACCCTTCCGCCGGCCAATCTCGGGGTATCGGTGTTGGACCGGGAACGCACGGGGACGTCGGACACGGCCCGCGAGGCCTACCTGCAACGCCTCGCCGACCTCGCCGAAGGAACGTGGGACTTCACGGTCGCCGACCCCAACGTGCGGTAGGGCTCGAAGCCGTTGTGGCGGTGGAACTCAGCCGTGCCGGACGACCGGCTCCGAGTTGGCGTCGAGTGCGTCGAGGACCGCGTCACCGTTGGCTCTCGCCCACTCGGTCAGGACGTGGATCGGGTCGATGAGCGTCTGCCCGAGCGCGGTGAGCTCGTACTCGACGCGCGGCGGCATCTCTGCATACGCGTGGCGACGGACCAGTCCGTGCGCCTCGAGCCGCCGCAGCGTCTGGGTGAGCACCTTCCGCGAGATGCCGCCGATCATGTCGACCAATTCGCCGTGGCGCACCGGCCCCCCGCTGAGGCCGGCGAGCACGACCACGGTCCACTTGTCGGCGATCAACTCCACCGCCATCCGCCCCGGACAGTCGGCGAGGAACACGCCGCTGGAACCGAATTCGCTCATGGTGCCAAGGTACCCGGAGGTAACCGACGACTACCTAGGCTCGATCTGGATCCCCAACGACCAGGAGAGTCATGCGAGTCATCACCCAGCAGGAATTCGGCAGCCCCGAGGTGCTCACCGTCGTCGAGGCGCCCGCACCCCGGCCACTTCCCACCGAGGTGCTCGTCCGCGTCCACGCGATCGGGTTGAACCCCCTGGAGGCGCGACTGCGCGGCGGTGAGTTCCCACTGCTCGGCCCGCCGCCGTTCATCCTCGGCTGGGACGTCAGCGGAGTCGTCGAGGAGGCCCTGACGGGCCGATTCGCGCCCGGCGACGAGGTGTTCGGCATGCCGTTGTTTCCTCGCCCCGCCAACGCATACGCCGAACTGGTCGCCGCGCCGGCGTTGCATCTGGCGCTCAAGCCGCCGTCGCTCTCCCACGTCGAGGCGTCGGCCTTGCCGGTGGTCGGGCTGACGGCGTGGCAGGGTCTGGTCGACCTCGGCGGCGTGGGCGAGGGCGACCGCGTCCTGGTCCACGGCGGCGGCGGTGGCGTCGGACACGTCGCCATCCAAATAGCGAAAGCCCTTGGTGCGTATGTGATCAGCACCGCGAGTGGCAGCAAGCGCGAGTTCGTGGAAGGGCTCGGCGCCGACGAGGTGATCGACTACGCGACGGTCGACTTCGCCGACGTCGTCCGCGACGTCGACCTGGTGCTCGACACGCTCGGCGGCGACAGCGCCGAGCGATCGCTGGGAGTGCTCCGCCCGGGCGGCCACCTCGTCACCGCGGTCGCCGAGGGCGACGTGGAGTTGGTCGCCGCATTCGAGCGGGCCGGCAAGCGGTTCAGCGGCGTCGCCGTCGACCCCGATCCGGTGGCCCTGCGCGGACTCGTCGACCTCGTCGAACGAGGCAAGCTCCGGGTCCACGTGCAGGAGACGATCCCGTTCGACCGCGTCGTCGACGCGCACCGGCTTCTCGACGCCGGGCACCTTCAGGGCAAGCTCGTCCTAACTGTCTGAGCGTCGACTACGGGCTGCCGCGCCACCGCGCCGTCAGGCAACCGAATCAGCCTGCAGCGCTGCCCAATCCGGACACGTCGCCGAGACCGGACCCGGAACTGCCCACGGCACGCTTGGGGTGACGACGGCGTTCCTCCACGCGATCGGCGTCCCAGTACCGACGGCGGTCAATCATCCGCCACCCGAAGTACCCCGCCCAGAGCACCGCCGGGGCCAGCGCGATCAGTGCAACGGTCACCGCTGCTCCTCTCCGTTCGCCTGCCGAGCACGGCAAGCCCGTCATCCCATTGTGGCCCACGGCCCACCAGCCCAGTGGCGCCAGTTTCGTCGGCACGCCGTGGCGACGGCGTCACGGCCGACGTATCGTCGCCCTGACGGGGAGGAAGGGTGGAGATGAGTCCGTTCGACGTGCTCCTCGACGACGAGCGCACACAGCTCGAGGCGTTCATCGAGGACTACCGCACCGCCGTCGAGCACACCCTCGACGGTCTCACCGACGAGCAGGCGCGGCGACGACTGGTGCCGTCGGCGACGACGCTGCTTGGCTTGCTCAAACACGTCACGTGGATGCAGCGCGTGTGGTTCGAGGAGTGCATCGGGGGACGGTCCCGACGCGAACTCGGGTTGGTGAACAACCCCGAGGAGTCCTTCCACCTGGCCGACGACGACACCGCGGCGGGGGTTCGACAGGCCCATCGGCTGGCCTGCGCGACGGCCCGGGAGATCATGACCGGGCTGCCACTGGACGCGGTCGTCACCGGCCATCGTGGCGGACCCCGCACGGTGCGCTGGGTGTGCTTACAGGTCCTGCGCGAGCTCGCCCACCACTGCGGGCATGCCGACATCCTGCGCGAGCAGATTCTCGCGGGCTGAGCCGCCGAGGGGGCTTCTCCTCGTATGCACTTGTCCTCGAACTGGTTTCGTCGATCAAGATGCCCCGATCGCCCCACTCCGGCATTTCGGTCATGTAAATAGTTCGCCCTTATTCGCCCGTTCTGTTGCGAGACCTCACAGGTAGCCCTACGGTTCCGCAGTAAGCAATCCGTTAAGTAGGTCTTAACGAAATGAGGCAAGTGTTTTCCGAGCCCATGACAGCCGTACCCAACACCGACAGTGCCGTTCGCACCACGCTCGGCATCAGGTTGAGAGATGCCCGCGAACGCGCCCGACTGTCCACCCGGGAGCTGGCCGCCCGGGCCGGGGTGAGCGCGGGCTTCATCAGCCAGCTGGAGAACGGCAAGTGCGGCGTCTCCGTCAGCGTGCTCAAGCGCATCGCCGCCGCGGTGGGCGTCTCGGTGGCCGACCTGCTCTCCGACGAGGCCCCGGTCGCACGACCCGTACTACGAGCACACGAGAGACCCGTCTTCTCGAGCGACGGCGGACTACGGAAGCTCCTCCTGTCGCGTCCACCCATCCGCCAACTCGAGGTCTACGAAGGCACTTTCGAGGTAGGCGGGTCGACAGGTCCAGAACCGTACGCCCACGACGACGCTCAGGAACTCTTCTACGTGTTGACCGGTCACATGGAGATCACGATCGCCTCCGAAACGCACGTCCTCGGCCCCCGCGACAGCGTCGAGTACCTCTCCTCGGTCCCCCATCGCGCCGTGAACATCGGCGCCACCCCGGCCCAGGCCATCTGGATCACGTCGCACTTCACCCCGCCGATCGACGTCAACCCGCTCGCGGCGCCGCCCGCTCAACAGATTGAGGAATGACCCATGACCACACCGCAGAGACTGCTGATCACCGGCGGCCACGTCTTCACCCCCGCCGGCGTCGTCGAAGAGCCGCTCCTCGTCGAGGACGGCGTCATCACCGCGATCGGTGCGACGGCGCTCAGCGCGTCCGACGTCGTCGAGATCGACGCGGCGGGTGGCCTCGTCGCCCCCGGCTTCCAGGACTGTCACATCCATCCGTACCACGCGGGTCTGGACATGATCGCCTGCGACCTCACCCCGTATGACACCGCCGACGGCTACCTCGCGCGCATCGCCGAATACGCGGCGGACAACCCCGAACTGCCGTGGATCAGTGGCGGCGGCTGGTCGATGGACTCGTTTCCCGGCGGGCTGCCGACCGCCGCGGCGCTCGACGCGGTGGTCCCCGACCGTCCCGCGTTCTTCCCCAACCGCGACGGTCACGGCGCCTGGGTCAACACCAAGGCCCTCGAGGTCGGCGGCATCGACGACTCGACCCCCGACCCGTTCGACGGTCGCATCGAACGCGACGCCGACGGCCACGCCGTCGGTACGCTGCAGGAAGGCGCCATGGGCCTCGTCGCGCGGCACATCCCGCTGGCGACCCAGGACGACCTCGACGAGGCCCTGACGATCGCTCAGCGACAACTGTTCGCGTGGGGCGTCACCGCATGGCAGGACGCCATAGTCGGAGCCACGAACGACACCCCCGACACGCTCGACTCCTACCTGCGGGTCACCGCATCCGGCGTGCTGAAGGCCCACGTGGTCGGCGCGCTCTGGTGGGACCGCAACCGCGGGCTGGAGCAAATCCCCGAGCTCGTCGAGAAGCGCGAACGCGCCGTGGCGGCCGGATTCGCCGCCACCACCGTCAAGATCATGCAGGACGGCGTCGCCGAGAACTTCACGGCCGGGATGCTCGAGCCCTACCTCGACTCGTGCGGCTGCCCCGGCGAGAACACGGGCAAGAGCTTCGTCGACCCGACCACCCTCGTCGAGATCGCCACGCAGCTCGACGCCCTCGGCTTCCAGCTGCACTTTCACGCCCTCGGCGACCGAGCCGTCCGCGAGTCCCTCGACGCGATCGAGGCGGCCCGCAAGGCCAACGGCGACAAGGACCTTCGGCACACGCTGGCCCACATTCAGGTGGTCCACCCCGACGACGTCCCCCGGTTCGCCGAATTGGGCGTGGTCGCCAACATGCAGCCGCTGTGGGCCAGGCACGAGCCCCAGATGGACGTTCTGACGATTCCGTTCCTCGGTGCCCGCCGGGCCGGCTGGCAATACCCCTTCGGGTCGCTGCAGCGGGCGGGCGCACCACTGGCCTCGGGCAGCGACTGGCCGGTGAGCACCGCGAATCCGCTGCAGATCATCCACACCACCGTCAACCGGGCCCCCGCGGGAGCCACGGGGCCCGCGGCGTTGCCCTTCCTCGGCGAGCAGGCCCTCTCCCTGGCCGACGCGTTGATCGCACACAGCCTGGGCACCGCCTACCTCAACCACGACGAAGAGCGTTCGGGGAGCATAGAAATCGGAAAGGCTGGCGACATCGTCATCCTCGACCGGGACATCTTCGCCGCTCCCGTCGCCGAGATCGGTTCGGCCACCGTGGCCTACACGATCATCGGCGGCGAAGTCGTCTACGACGCCACCTCGACGCTGGTGTCGGCATGAGCACCGTGGACATGACCACCCGAGCCACCACCGCGCCCAGTTCGGTGGCAGGATCGGTCGAACTACGTTCCCTCACCAAGACGTACGCGTCGGCCGTCGCGGTGGACGACCTCAGCCTCGACGTGCAGCCCGGCGAGTTCCTCAGCCTGCTGGGGCCCAGCGGATGCGGCAAGACCACGACGCTGCGGATGATCGGTGGATTCGAGTTTCCCGACGACGGCTCCATCCAGATCTCCGGCCAGAACGTCGAGAACCTGCCACCGCACAAGCGGCCGGTGAACACCGTGTTCCAGGCCTACGCCCTGTTCCCGCACATGAAGGTCGCCGACAACGTCGCCTACGGTCTGCGCCGCTCCGGCGTGCCGAAGTCCGACATGGCCGATCGGGTCGCCCGCGCCCTGGACATGGTGCGGATGACCGCGTTCGCCTCCCGGAAGCCCGCGCAGCTCTCTGGCGGCCAGCAGCAACGCGTCGCGCTGGCGCGGGCGCTGGTGAACCGTCCCGCCGTGCTGCTGCTGGACGAACCGATGAGTGCCCTGGACCGCAAGCTTCGCGAGGAGATGCAGGTCGAGCTCAAACTGCTGCAGCACGAACTCGGCACGACGTTCATCTTCGTCACCCACGACCAAGAGGAGGCGCTGTCGATGAGCGACCGGGTCGCGGTGATGAAAGACGGCCGCATCGAGCAAATCGGCACGGCCTCAGACGTTTACGATTCGCCCGAGTCGGCCTTCGTGGCCGGATTCATCGGCCGGCAGAACTCCTTCGCCGGCACGATCTCGTCCTTCGACGGCGACGGCGTGAACGTCCGCACCAGCGGCCTCTCGCTGTATTCGTCGCGTCCGACCAAGGGCAGCGTGCCCGCTTCGAGCGGCGGCGAGGTCAGCGCCGCGATCAGGCCGGAGTCGGTGGTGGTCACGGCTGGAACGGCCGCGGCGACGGCCGACGCCCGGGTCAACTCCGTCACCGGCACCCTGCTCGGGGTCTCGGAACTCGGCCACAGCCTGCAACTGGTCATTCACACGCCGAGTGACGACCAGATCCTTGCCCGCCTCCCCCGCGCCGCCAACCCACCCACCGAGCTGGGATCGCCCGTGCTGTGTTCGTGGTCGGCCGACGCCGTCCGGATCTTCACCTCGTAGTCACCCGCCCCGTCCACCGTCTCGCCCATCCGACCTGGAGGTCATGCCATGAACCAACCGCCCAACATTCGCGCGCTCGTTCCCAAGGCGCTGAAGAGTTCGATCACCCGTCGCGGCTTTCTCGGCGGGACCGCGGCACTCGGGGTCGGCGCCTTCCTCGCCGCCTGTTCGAGCTCGTCGGGCGGTGGTGGCGCCAAGGCCGACGGCCTCAACATCTACACCTGGGGTGAGTACGACGATCCCGCGGTGTTGACCGACTTCACCGCCGCCAAGGGCCCGAAGATCACCGTCGACTCCTACGGCTCGAACCCCGAGATGATCGCCAAACTCAGTGCGGCGAAGGGCACTACGGGCTACGACATCTGCGTCCCCACCCACTCGTCGGTTCAGCAGATGGCAACGGGCGGGCTGCTCACCGAGCTCGACCACTCCAAGCTGCCGAACATGAAGAACCTCACCCCCAAGGTCGTCAACACCACGTTCGATCCCGGCAACAAGTACAGCGTCTGCAAGGACTGGGGCTCGACGGGTTACGTGTACGACACCACCGTCATCAAGCGCAATCTGACGTCCTGGGCGGACTTCCTCGACGCCGCGCAGAAGGAGGCGTCGGGAAGCATGTCGCTTCTCGAAGACCAAGGCGAGGTCGCCTTCACCTACTTCTGGGCCAACGGAATCGACGAGAACACCACCGATCCCGCGCACATTGCGGCCTACCGCTCCTTCATCCTCGACAAGATCGCCCCGCACGTGCAGGCCTTCGAGTCGTCGACGAACGCCTCGATCTCCTCGTCCGCCCGGGCCCTGATCCACTGCTGGAACGGAGACGCCCGCCTCGGCATCCTCGCCAATTCGGAACCGGATCGCTACAAGTGGGTCTGGCCGTCGGAGGGTGCGAACCTGTGGCAGGACAACTGGGCGATCGTCAAGGGTGCGCCCCACGAGGACGCCGCCTACGAGTTCATCAACTACGTTCTCGATCCGACCGTGTCGCTGAAGGAGCTCACCTACATCGGTTACAACACCGGAGTCGAGGGCATCGAGGAAGCGGCCACGAAGGCCGGCATCAAGCGCCCCGACCTGGTGTTCATCCCCGAGGCCATCATGTCCAAGCTGGTCTACAGCAAGATGACGTCGGCCGACGGCACCATCATCGGCATCTACGACGAGCTCAAGGCCGCGGCGGGCAAGTGACCACCCTGAAAGACCGGCCGACGCCCGCGGCGGTCGACGCGCCGTCCGGGCGACGGCGCCTTCGGATGCCCAAAGGTCTTGGCGCGCTGCCCATCAGCGTGTGGATCCTGCTGTTCTTCATCCTGCCGTTCGGCCTGGTGGTCTGGTACAGCTTCGGGTACAAGCCAGGTATCTACGTCACCCACGCCAACGACATCCTGTCGCTCGACCGCTACGGCCAGGCGGCGTCGCCGGCGTTCTTCGCGATCTTCGTCCGCACGCTCAAGATCGCCGTCCTGGGCACCGTGCTCTGCCTGGCAATCGCCTTCCCGATGGCCTACTGGATGGCGGTCAAGCTGGCCCCCAAGTGGCGCGGGGTGGTGCTGGCGCTGATCCTCATCCCGTACTGGACAAACTTCCTGGTGCGCACCATTGGATGGCAAATATCCCTCAGCCCAGAGGGTTTCGTCTCCAAGACGTTGCAGTGGGCTCATCTGACCGACGGGTCTCTGCACGTGCTCTACACCTCGTCGGCGGTTCAGCTCGGCGTGGTGTACAACTATTTGCCGCTGATGATCCTCCCGCTGTACGTGGCCTTGGAACGCCTGGACCCCAAGCTGCTCGAGGCCAGCCGTGACCTTGGCGGCACGGTGTGGAGCACGTTGTGCCACGTCACCATTCCGCTGTCCATGCCGGGGGTGACCGCCGGCATGCTGCTGGTCTTCGTCCCGCTGATGGGTGACTACATCACCCCGACCGTTCTGGGCGGAGCCAGCGGAAGCATGGTCGGCCAAATGGTGGCCGCCCAGTTCCAAAGCGCCCAAAACTGGGCGCTCGGGTCGGCGATGGCGGTCCTGCTGATGCTGGCGATCTTCGGCACCAGCGCCGTGGTCGGTGCCGCCCTCAAGGTGGTCGGCGCCGTCGCCACCGCCGCGACATCACTGAAACTTCCGCTGAAGGAGAATGCGTGACCGACACCGCGTCCGTCGCGAAACCCGTTCGCCGACCACGTATCCGGCCGGGTGACGCCCTGCTGAACCTGTGGGGCATGCTGGGGTTGCTCTTCCTGTTCTTCCCGATCGTGGTCATCGTGGTGTTCTCGTTCAACACCGGGCGCACCCTGCAGATGTTCGAGGGCTTCGGCGTCGACGCCTACGTCTCGGCGATGAACAACCCGGCGATCGTCAACGCGATCACCGTCTCCTTGATCACCGCCACGGGCACCGCGGTGGTCGCCACTCTGCTGGGCACCTTCGCCGGGATCGCGTTGACCCGGCGCCCCGGCTGGTGGGCACCGGGCCTGCTCGTCCTTCTGGGCCTGGTGATGGTCACTCCGGAGATCGTCAGCGCGATCTCGCTGCTGCCATGGTTCGTCACCCTCGGCGTCGACTGGGGTTTCGACGCCTTCAACATCGGTCAGGTACGCCTGATCATCGCCAACTCGCTCTTCGCGAGCGCGGTCGTCACCTTCATCGTGCGGGCGCGGATGACGGGCATGAACGAGTTCCTCGAAGAGGCCGCCGCCGACCTGTACGCCCCGCCGTTGCGGCGGTTCACCGACATCACGCTGCCGCTGATCCGTCCCGCCGTCATCTCTGGTGCGCTGCTGGCGTTCACGCTGAGCCTCGACAACACCGTCGTGTCGTCGTTCGTCTCGGTCGCCGGGTCGACGCCGTGGCCGGTGTACATCTTCGCGTCGCTGAAGGCGTCGCTGCGCCCGGACATCGCCGCGATGTCGACGCTGATGCTGGTGCTCACCCTGATCGTCCTGGCAATCGCCGCGCTGATCCTGCGCCGAGACCCGACGGGTGAGGGCGGTGGCGCCGCCGGCCTCACGAGTGCGATGGTGGGCCGATGAGCACCACACTGACCAACGGCAGGGTGTCCTTCTGGTGGGACAGCATCGGGCCGGAACCCCTGCGGCCGGCGTTGCCCGGTTCCGTCCAGGCCGACGTCTGCATCGTCGGCGCCGGGTACACCGGGCTGTGGACGGCGTACTACCTGAAGAAGGCGGCGCCGCAGCTGCGGATCGTCGTTCTCGAGCAACGCTTCGCGGGCTTCGGCGCATCGGGCCGCAACGGCGGCTGGCTGACCAACGAGATCACCGGCGGCCGGGGCTCGTACCTCAAGTCGCACGGCCGCGAGGCCGTGGCCCGCCAGCAGACCGCGATGAACGAGACGGTCGACGAGGTCATCCGCGTCACCCGCGACGAGAACATCGACTGCGACGTGGTCAAGGGTGGCGAGTTCACGGTGGCCACCAACGCCGCCCAGCAGACCCGTCTGCTGCACGCCGTGGAGGAAGCCCGCACGTGGCCGATGACGGACGTCGAACTCCTCGGCGCGGCGGAGGCCACGGCGCGGATCAACGTGCACGGCACGACGGGCGCCATGTGGCACCCCCACTGCGCGAGACTGCATCCGGCGAAACTCGCCGGCGGACTGGCCCGCGTCGTCGAGGCGCTGGGAGTCGAGATCTACGAGCAGACCCGGGTCACCGAGATCCGCCCGCATCAGGCGGTCACGGCGGCCGGCACCGTCACGGCGGACACGATCGTCCGGGCCACCGAGGGATTCACGGCTCAGATCGACGGTCTTCGACGCACGTGGTTGCCGATGAACTCCTCGCTGATCGTGACCGAACCACTGTCCGCCGACATCTGGGCCGAGATCGGGTGGAGCGGTTACGAGACGCTCGGCGACCAAGCCCACGCCTACATGTACGCCCAGCGCACCGCGGACGACCGCATCGCGATCGGCGGCAGGGGCGCACCCTACCGATACGGCTCGGGCACCGACGTCGACGGCGCGACCGACCCGAAAACCGTTGGCCTCCTTCGCGACATCCTGGTGCGATTCTTCCCGGCGACGGCCGGGGCGGGCGTAGAGCACGTCTGGTCGGGTGTGCTGGGGGTGCCGCGGGACTGGTCGGCGACGGTGGGGCTCGACCCGTCGACCGGGCTCGGTTGGGCAGGCGGCTACGTGGGCACCGGTGTCACCTCGACCAACCTGGCCGGGCGCACGCTACGCGACCTCATCCTCAAGTCCCCCTCGGCACTCACCGAGCTGCCATGGGTGAACCACCGGGTGCGCAAGTGGGAGCCGGAGCCTCTGCGGTACGTCGCCGTCCAGGCCATGTACAAGGCCTATTACGCCGCCGACCGGGCGGAGTTGCGTGGTCGTGCCACGACGTCGCCGATCGCCACGGCGGCCGACCTGGTCTCGGGTCGGGGGCACTGACCGTTTCGGCGCTACGGTTGACGGAGAGGTTCGTCGAGAGGAGCCGGCCATGAGCACGCAGGCACGTGCCACCTACCGCACGATGGCCGAGGGCACCGCGGAGGACTACGCCCTCATCGACTGCGCGGAGGAGGCGAACAACGCAGGGCTGGTGCCCCGTGTCCTGGGCCTGGTGGAGGCTCTGGCCGACGGTCGACAGGCGTACCCGGTCAGCCGACTCGACCACTCCCTCCAGTCGGCCACCCGAGCCGTCGACGACGGACGTTCGGAGGGGTACGTCGTCGCCGCGCTGTTGCACGACGTGGGTGACACCTACGCACCACATGCCCACGGTGCATTCGCCGCAGCCGTCGTCGCGCCCTACGTGTCCGAGCGAATGGCCTGGATCGTCAAGGTGCATCCGGAGTTTCAGCAGTACTACTACGCGCCTCACATGGGCGGTGTGCGCGACGCCCGCGAGAAGTACCGCGGGCACCGGTGGTTCGACGATTGCGTGGAATTCTGCGAGAAGTACGACCAGAACTGCTTCGACGCGGACTTCGAACACCGTCCGCTCGACTTCTTCCGACCAATGGTGGAACGGGTCTTCGCCCGTGAACCGTGGACTGCCACCGACTGACGGACGGACACGCCGCGAAGTACCGTTCCCACCTCGTGAAAGTGGACCCCATGGCAGAGCGTGAAGACCGGAACAAGGCCCTGGTCGTCGAGGCCTTCGACACCCTCTTCAACAAGCGTGATTACCCTGCGGCCGAACACTTCTGGTCTGAGCAGTACCTGCAGCACAGCGCCCACATCGCACCGGGACGCCAGGGACTCTTCGACTTGGTCAAGGCGGCTCCGCCCAACCTGCACTACGAGCACGGGCTCGTCGTGGCCGACGGCGACATCGTCATGCTGCACGGCCGGTTCACCGGTCGCGGTGACGCCCCCAACTGGGTTGCCGTCGACGTCGTGCGCATCGAAGACGGTGTGCTCGTCGAACACTGGGACGTCCTGCAGGACGAGGCCACCGCAGCGCAATCCAAGAGCGGTCTGCCCATGTTCGGCGATTCCTTCCCCGAACCCTGACCCCCACGACACGAGCGGCGCCATGCCAGCGGAACCTGCCGGTACATTCGGCTCGGTCTCCACGGCTCCTTCCAGACCGAGCTGAGTGCGCGATGGAGTCCCACGGTGGACATCACGTGGCCCACCGGCAAGCGCACCCGGGGGTTCGACTACGTCGTGGGGGCCATGGAGCGCGACCTGTCCGCCGGGGTTCGCCACCGCATCGCCAACGTCGTGGCGGGCCGTGACGTCGCGATCTGGGAAACCGATCTGATCAGCCCGCCCGAGGACCCCTTCCACTGTCCGCCAGGGGTGGTGTGGGCGTTGTTCCTCGACGAGGGCCGGGTCAGCCGGATACGGCTGTTCCATCCACGACGTGGAAACGCGCTCCGACGCGCGGTGTGACGCACATCGCACCACGACTTCCCCGCGGGATCGAACCATTCACCCGTCCCGCGCATCGTGCAGGAGAGGACCGCCACCCGAGGCGGGCTACGTCGCACAGTGAGGTTCAGATGCTTGCCAGTGAGATCAGCCTGTTGGCCGAAGCCGCCGAGGCGGAGTTCATGTACCACTACGAATCGTCGGCCCCGCCGGCGACGAAACACGAGCTCGGCATCGCGACCGCACGGATCGGGGGTGGCGTGGCGCTTTCGATGCGCCACGACGTCACCGGCTACTGGAGCAAGGCGTTGGGCTTCGGGGTCACCGAACCGGTCACCGCAGAACTCGTCGACGACCTCGTCGCGTTCTACGTCGCCCAAAAGGCACCCGGCGCCGTCATCCAGATCGCGCCCGCCCTGCTCCCCCATGACTGGCCCGAGATCGCTCGTCGACGCGACCTCACGCCGACCTCGCCCTGGATCAAGCTGTTCGGGGAGATCGAGCACGTTCAGACCAGTCACACCACCGACCTGGCCGTTCGACCCGTCGATCCGGTCGACTTTCCGCGATGGGCGGCGACGACCCTACGCGGGTTCGGCATGCCGACCGTCGGCTTGGCGGACATGCTGGCCGAGGCCCTGACCCATCCGGGTTTTCGTCCCTTCGCCGCCTGGGACGGCGACGACATGGTGGCCACCGCAAACCTCTTCCTCCACGGATCCGTGGGCTCTCTGAACTCGACGGCCACGCTTGAGACCCACCGCAGCCGCGGCGGCCGCAGACGCGGGTTGCCGCTGGCTCTCGGCCGAAGCCGGCCGGCCCGCCGACGGGGAGGTCAACCCGTCGTTGAACAACCTCCTCCGAAGCGGTCTGCGACCGCTCTACGAACGGCAGAACTGGGCGTGGTCACCCAGCTCATAGCCGGTGCATCTCGCGGGACATGGCCGCACGTTCGATGAAGTCGGGGCGATGAGAATGACGCGTCGGCCGGGCAGATCGAGGGTGCACCCGCCGGCCGCCCAGGTGGCGTGGCGATGCGAGTCGGCGACGAAGCCCCACCAGCATCGAACCGCGTTTACGTGACGACTCGGTGAAAGGTGTCCAATCATTCTCGCTCAGAACGTCTTCGGTGACGTCCGGACGGGCGTAGACGTACTCGTTGGTTGTCATGTTCATGAGCATTGCGAGCCAAGGCGCCCCGTTCTTGGAGGTGCCGTGGAGATCGGATGGAGATGTGCTGCTGCAGAACGCGATCCAAGTACGTCCCCTCGATCTACCCGGAGGTTCGACGAGAGTTACTGGGAATGAACATCATTCGTCATGTGGCGGAGTTCGACACTCGAGCGTCGCTCGACGGGGTGGACGAACTACGACGCCACGGTGGCGACCAGGAAGTCGGTGCGCTCGAACAGCTCCGGGGTACACGCGATGCCGGTCACGCGTTGCGCCAGGGCGAAGCCCGCCGCACTGAGGTCGACCGTGGCGATCTCCTCGGGGTCGGCGTCGAGGGGGATGCCCACGCCGCGGACGTGGTCGACGAGCACGTCGGGATCGGTGCCGTCACGCTCCGCCGGGAACATCAGGTCGACGTCGACCAACAGCTGCCCGTCGTGCCACCAGTGAAAGGTGTGCACGGCGTTGACGTTGGCGAAGTGCGACACCACCGTTCGTCCGGACGACAGCGGACCGATGAGCCGTTCGGTCACTCCGACGTAACCGTTGACCTCGGCGACCAACGTCCACGTGTCGTCCACGGTGGCCACGCCGACGACGGCGCGGGACGGGTCGTAGCCGTCGGGCCAGTCGGCGACGACGTAGTCGTAAAAGGCGTCGAAACCGTGCGCCCGTGTCACCGGATGGGCGCGCAGCGACTCGACGACACCCTCGACGGTGGCGTCGCCGACGAGGGTCACGCAGTGGGCCTCGGCCCACGCCGGCCGCCAGGTCCGCCACCACGAATAGTCGTCCACCGACACCAATGAACAGCCCTCCCTCGACGGACGAATACTAAGGGTTGAGGCACTCATCGGCGCCCGCCACCGTCGCGACTCTCGGCTGACAACGTCAACATAGGATGACGGGCATGAGCCGTGCCGAATCAGCCGCAGCCACCCGCCGTGCCCTGCTCGCCGAGGCCGCACTGCTGCTCGACGGCGGAGGTCCCGACGCCGTGACGCTGCGCGAGGTGGGCGCGCGCGCAGGAGTCAGCCGCGGCGCGCCCTACCGCCACTTCGACAACAAGGACAGCTTGCTGATCGCCGTGGCCGCCCAGGGCTGGGAACGACTGGGCGACGAAGTCATTGCGCTACGGAATGATTCGCGTGCTCGACCCCTCGACGCGCTCCGTGCCGCGCTCGTCGGCATCCTGGCGGTCAGTCACCGACGACCGTATCTGTACCGACTGATGTTCGACACCCCGGCGGGCGATCGGTCCGCAGTGAACCAGGCCGCCCAGCGCCTCTGCGACGGGTTCCTGGCCATCGTCACCGAGGTGGTCGGCGGCCGCGAGGCCGAACGTTACGCGGCGCTGCTCCTCACCGCCGTGCACGGCGCCGCCGGCCTGGAGTCCAGCGGGCTCCTGCAGACCGACAAGTGGCAGACGACCGCCGACGAACTCGTCGAAAACTTCGTCGGCGTCGTCGAACGGGCCGCCGGCGGACGCTGACCGGCGTCTACGGGACGGCGGATTGCATTGCGGCGACGACGTCTTCGGTCGTCACGACCCCATGGGCGAGGAAGCGGTAGTTGACCAGAGCGGCCTGATAACCGTCTCCCCACTCGGGGTGACGTGGGCCGGCAATGGCGTCGCGGACCACGTACACCTCGAAACCCTGTTCGAGAAGATCGCGTAGGTGCGACTCGACGCACATGTTCGCGAGCATCCCGCCGAGCAGCACCGTGGTGATCCGGCGCTTGCGCAACTGCAGGACCAGATCGTTGGTTTGCGATCCGAACACCTTGTGCGGGCTGGCCACTACCGTGTCCGGGTCCTGAATGTAGGGCTTGAACTCCTCGAGCCAATCCGCTCCCGAGCCCTCGAACCCGTCCACGGTCAGCGGGCCCGACCGGTCGAAGGTGCCCGTCCGCAGTTCGTCGGCTTCCAAGGCTCCGTTGAACAGCCAACGGTGATCCGTCGGATAGAAGTAGTGCGGGGAGATGAACATGCCGAACGACGCGGCCTTCGCAGCCTCGAAGATGGCAAGCATGTGCGCGACGGTGTCGTTCTCGGTCACGCTGGCCCCCGTGGCGTCCCAGCTGCTGCCGGTGGGGCTCAGCACGTCGTTCTGCGGGTCGATGAATACGACGGCGGTGTCGGCGTGATTCCAGTTCATCGCGGTGGCTCCTTCGCTCGAGGTGTGTCGGCGGCTGCCGTCCTCGCCGCGCGCCCGACGCCCGGCGTCGCCCATGCTTCCACGCGCGCGAGCTCGACGGGCGTCATCACCTCGTTCGTCGTCGCCACCGAGGTGGGACCGACCCTCACCACAGGTCGCCGAGACGCCAATCACAAATGAGCGGAACGGATTCCGCGAACTCGGCCGGTTCGCCAGACGGCGTCGAGAACAGCAGGATGCGGTCGGCGGCGTCGTAGGTGTCGACCAACCCGTCGGGCGTCTCCGCCATCGTGGGGCCGTTCCACGGGGTCCAACCGCGGCTGGCGTAGAACGCCACCGCACTCTGCACGGCGTTCAGCGCTCCGATGGCATGCCGCGCACGGATGACGGCCTCCGCGTGGTCCATCACCAGCCGGCCCAGCCCCCGGCCCCGTTGCCCGTCGGCCACCGCGACTGCCTCGACGTACCCGGTGTCGAAGTCTCGGCCGTCGTGGCACAGGGTGCGGGTCACCACCGAGGCGTGGGCGAGCAAGACACCGTCCTCGACGACCACGACGTGCACGCCGTCGACGCCGTGCAGCCAGTCGTGTGCGCGGAAGCCGGCGCCGAACGCCGAGCGGACCAACACCTCGGCTGCAGCCAGTTCGCGCTCGTTCAGCTCACCCGATTCGGCGAGACGCACGTCCGTCACCGACCCAGAATGCCAGCCGGGCAGCCCTTGCCGCCCACGGCACGCCAGGGGGTGATGATGTAGTCGACGAGTGGCTCGACATCGGAGGGAGCGCGAGTGAGTCGACGCGGACGGTGGACGCTGGTGACACTGTGCGGGCTGATCGTCGCCGCGATCGCCTGGGCGCTCGTGCCCTCGTCGTCACCCACCGCGCCGACGGCGACGGGTGTCCCCACCTGCTCGTTGACCACGCTGCCGCGCGAGGCTCGCGACACCGTCCGGGCCATCCACGCGAACGGCCCCTTCCCCTTTCCACGCGACGACGGCGTGGTGTTCGGCAACCGCGAGGGCCACCTGCCCGACCAAGCGCGCAGTTACTACCGGGAGTACACCGTCATCACACCCGGTGCGCACAACCGCTCGACCCGACGAATCGTTACCGGTGGGTCACCGGCCACCGATCCACGTGAGTTCTTCTACACGGCCGACCACTACGACTCCTTCTGCCTGGTCACCGAGGCGGGAGGGCGACCATGACGCGGACTTTCCGCATCGACGGACGAAACATCAAGACTGTCAAGGACTTCTACCGAGAGATCGGCCGAGCGGTCAACGGCCCCGACGGATACTTTGGTGCGAACCTCGACGCACTCTCCGACTGCCTGCGCGGCGGATTCGGCACCCCGTCCGACGAACCCTACGAGTTCGACTGGCAGCACAGCGATCTGTCCCTCCGGCATCTGCGCCACGTCACGCGCGGAGGGCACCCGTTCGTCGACGCGGTGCGGGACGTGTTCGACGACGCCGGGGTCACGCTGTGGCTGAGATGAGCGACGGGCCGTTCTGTAGCGTGGCGACCGTGAATTCAACTCGCGCGTCCCGCTCCGTCGCGTTCGTGGCATGTGCCGCGCCGCTCGTCATGATGCTCGCCGCGTGCGGCTCGGACGCCGACGCCGAACCCGGCTCGTCGTCGACCGCCGCCAGCAGCACCTCGTCGGCCGTCGCCGCACCCGGCCAGTCCCCCGCCGCGGAGTCGTGCCCGTCGGCGGCCCCCGCCGCCGGTGGCACCCCCGAGTGGACGTTGCCCGGAGCCACCGGCAACGTCGCGGTGACCGGGTCGACGGACTCGGCCGCACCGGAGGTCACGGTGTCCAGCCCGTTCAGCGTCACCGCGACCCAGGTCCACACCCTGGCGGCCGGAAGCGGCCCCGTCGTCCCGGACACGGCGACGGTGTCGGTCTGCTACATGGGCGTCAACGGTCGCGACGGAAGCACCTTCGACAGCAGCTACCAGCGTGGTGAGCCCGCAGAATTCCCCCTCGACGGCGTCGTCCCCGGCTTCCAGAAGGCGATCGTGGGTCAGACGGTCGGGTCCACCGTCGCGGTGGCCATGGCGCCGGCCGACGGCTATCCCGAAGGACAGCCTGCCGCCGGAATTCAGAAGGGCGACTCGCTGGTCTTCGCGATCAAGATCCTCGGCATCACGGGCTGACGGCACGACGAAAGTCACTCGGGTTGACGCCGCGCACCCGCTTGAAGGCCGCGCTGAACCCGAACGGGTCGGAATAGCCGACCGCCCGGGCGACCTCGGCGACGGTCGACTTGTCCCCCTGCACCAGTAGATCCGCCGCGAGCGTCATGCGCCATCGGGTGAGGTACGTCAGCGGGGGTTCTCCGACCAGGTCGGCGAACCGCTTGGCCAACGTCGACCGAGACACCTTGGCGGCGTCGGCTAGTGCGGCGATCGTCCACGGCGCCGCCGGGTCGGCGTGCAGCAGGCGCAGCGCGTCGCCGACCACCGGGTCACGCTGAGCCGCCCACCAGCCCGGAGGCGCGCCACCCGGCCGGTCGAACCACTCGCGCAGCGTGCACACCAACATCCAGTCCAGCAGCCGGTCGAGCACCACCTGCTGGCCCGGAACGTCGAGGGCGACCTCGGCGGCGAGGTGGTCGAGAACCGGGTCGCCGGTGCCCCCGGCGTCCACGCGGAGAAGCACCGGCAGCGCGTCCAGAAGTGGGCGGCTGATCTCCCCTCGCACGGGGTAGGCGCCGACGATCAACGTGGTCTCGCCCATCCCGTCGCCGACGTCGCTCCAGCCGAGCCGATGCCGCGTACCGCCCTGGTCGGGGGTCGCGCAATCCTCGCCACAGACGATCGGCTCCGCTGCGGTGCCCACCTCGTCGACGAAGGTGAACGTCGTCGGCCCCCGCACCACGATCGTCTCGTACGGGCGCAGCGGCTCGGGCGGACAGTCCTCGGCCACGATCCACCCGGAGCCGCCCAGGACGGTGCACAGCGTGAGCGGCGCCCCGTCGACGAAGTGCAGCGCCCACGGTGGCGACAGCGTCGAACTTCCGAACAGCGAGCCGTTGGCCCGCACCCCACGGATCAGATCGTCGAAGACGCTCACCACCGCCACGTTAGACGAATACACATGAGATTCGGCTGATCACCCATGGATTCGTCCGAGACACGTGCGTTGAATCGACGTCATGAACACAGACACCACCCTCGTCCTCGGCGCCACCGGCAAGACCGGTCGACGGGTCGCCGCCCGCCTCAGGCTCGCGGGTAGGCCCGTTCGTGCGGCGTCCCGATCCAGCCAGATTCGGTTCGACTGGAACGCTCCGGACACCTGGGACCCCGCACTGCGGGGCGTCACTGCCGCCTACCTCATCGCGCCCGGCACGCCTGGCCTCGCCCATGACGTCGTGGCCGCGGCCGAGGCGGCCGGGGTGAGACGGCTGGTCCTGCTCTCGGGTCGGGGCGCCGACACGTGGGGCGACTCACCGTTTGGGCAGGACATGCGATCCGCCGAGGATGCCGTGCGCGGCTCGGCGCTGGACTGGACGATCGTGCGAGCGTCCAACTTCCAGCAGAACTTCGACGAGGACCTCTTTCACCAGCCGCTGGTTGCCGGCGAGTTGGCGCTTCCCGCCGGCGACGTCCCAGAACCGTTCGTCGACGTCGACGACGTCGCCGCCGTGGCCGCCGCCGTGCTGACCCAGCCCGGTGCGCACGCCGGACGCGTCTACGAGCTGACCGGGCCGCGCGCGCTCACCTTCGCCGAGGCGGTCGAGCAGATCTCCCGCGCGTCGGGTTGGCCGATCGCGTTCACGCAGGTATCCGCCGCCGGGTACGTCGCCGCCGCGGTCGAGCAGGGGTTGACCGAACGGGAGGCACGCTCCGTCGCCGACATGTTCGAGCTCGTGTCGGGCGGGCAGCTCGCGGCGACGACGGACGACGTGACCGCCGTGCTGGGGCGGCCGCCTCGCACCTTCGAGGACTACGTGGTCCGGGTCGCCGCCGCGGGCGGGTGGGACCGATGAGCGTCGGCGTCACCGCACTCACCGAGGACGACCTGGCCTTCCTGCGACGCCCGCTCTACGGGTTTCTCTCCGTCGCCGTGGGTCCACGACCGCCGCAGCCGCGGCCGGTCTGGTTCGAGGTGACCGATCGGGGCACGGTCGAATTGTTCACGGGCCCAGACACGGTGAAGATTCGGCGCCTGCGGCGGGACCCGCGGGCCTCTCTGGTGGTCGCCGCACCGGTCGGTGAACGCGAGCGCTGGACGTCGGTCGCGGGTCACACCGAGGTCGCGGCCGACGGCGCCCACGAGCTGGCCGCGCGCCTGGCGGCCCGTTACTGGGACCTCGCCGACCCGGCCCGGGCCGCCGACCTGGCCGATCTGTTGGCGCACGACCAGGTTCGGCTGATCATCCACCCCGACTCCGTCAGTCGCTACGCGATGGGGTGAGAGCGCCGCATCCGTCGCACCCGGGAAGAACTCGAAGAGGGCAAGCGCCGTGCGTGCCATTGGCCGGGATGCACGCACCGCACGACCACCGGGTGACCACGCCGGTGCCTCCCCGGAGCGTCTCGCCGCTCGGGTCGGCGTGGAGCTAGCCGTCAGCCCGGAGGGGCGGGCACGATCGTCGGTGGCGCCGCGGGGTCGGCCGGCGCCGGTGGTGGCGCGTCGAACCCGGGGGGCGGGGGGCCGTTGAGCGGGTAGTAGCCGGGCGGCAGGGCCGGTCCACCGGTGTTCGGGGCGGCCTGCACGGGGGCAGTATCGGACTCGGGGAAGTTCAGCGACTTGAAGCCGGGCGGCAGCGGCGGCGGCGGACCCGCCCCGGGCGGAGGGGCCGCGCCGACCGGCATTCCGTCGGGCGAATCCCCCACGCCGTAGGGGTCCTTCGCCTGGTGCCAGGCGTCCCTGATGAAGCCCAGCGGACCCGATCCCGAACCGTACTGCTGGTTGGCGATCTCGGGCACGACGGGCGCGCCGACGGGCGGCGGCGCAGGCGGAGCGTCTCCGCCCGCCACCATCTGCTGGTCCGGCGCGGGCGCGCCGGGAACTGCCGGTACCGGCGTCACGGGCACGTCCGGATCAGCGGCGGCCTGACCGGCCATGCCGAGCGCGCCCCCGGCGAGGAACACCCCTGCGCAGGCGATCTTGGCGGCGTTGACGGCCGTGATGCGACGTCGTTCAGTCATGTAACCGGGTGTCCTCTCTGCTGACGCCCGGCCATCGTCGCATATATCGGCCCCGAGCGACCCGACATCGAGGCTCCGATCGGGTTCAGCCGTGGCTGGCGCGCCACTTGTCCAGGAGCCGCCGATCCCGCTTGGTCGGGCGGCCGGCGCCCCGATCGCGCAGGGCCACCGGGATGGCGACCGTCGTCGGCGGCTTGGGTGTGCGGTCGAGGAAGCACGTCACGGCGTCGGCGGCACCCACCCGCTTCTGGATGACGCGCACCACCTCGACGATGCGCGTCGTGTCGCCCACCCGGGCCTGCACCCGATCGCCGGGCACCACCGTCGTCGACGGTTTGGCGGGTCGGTCGTTGATACGCACGTGCCCTCCGCGGCACGCCGCGGCGGCGTCGGGGCGGGTCTTCGTCAGCCGGACGGCCCACAACCAGCGGTCGACCCGGGCCGACTCGACCGGGGCCGTCACGGGGTGCCACCGGTGTGGTGCCGGTGCAACCAGTCGCGCTGTCTCCGCACGAAGCCAGCATCCACCATTGCGCCGTGGCCCGGCACGTACACCGCGTCCTCCCCGCCCAGTTCCGTCAACCGATCCAGGGTGCGCGGCCACGAGGCCACGTCGGATTGGTCGGTGATCGACGGGTCGCCCGACTCCTCGACGAGGTCGCCGCAGAAGACCACGACGCGCTGATCCGGCGCGATCGGTGGAACGACGACCACCAGGTCGTGATCGGTGTGCCCCACCCCGGGATGCCTGACCTGGACCACCCGGTCGCCCAGGTCCAGGTCGACGTCGAGCACCCGGTGCTCGGGTGTCCGAACGGCAGCGATCGCGAGATCCAGTTCGGCGGGGTCCGCGCCGTACTCGGCGGCGTGGGCGCGCACGCCGTCGAGCCCGGTGCTGAGGGCCGCCGTCACCGCCGGGGCGCCGTAGAGCTCGGCACCGGGAAAGCCAGCCGAGCCCAGGACGTGGTCGAAGTGGTCGTGGGTCATGACCAGGTGGGTGACGGCACCCCCGCCGAGGACCTCGACGTCGGCGGCGACGGCCGCGGCCTCGCGCAGCGTCGTCCCACAGTCGACCAGCAGTGTCGCCCGACTGCCCCGGACCAGCCCCACCGTGACGTCGAGGAATGGCAACCGGCACCGGTGCACGCCCTCGGCCGGCGTCTCCCAGACGTAGTTCAGCGCCTCAGGCACCGAGCACCCGCCCGGTGAAGCAGCTGCGGTACTCGCTGGGCGTGGTGCGCAGGGCACGGACGAAGTGGTGTCGAAAGGTGACGGGCGAGTCGAACCCGACCCGCGCCGCGATCTGTTCGATCGACAGGTCGGAGGACTCCAGCAGCGCCAGGCTCGCCTGGATGCGCTGGGTGATGAGCCACTTGATGGGCGTGGTCCCGGTGGCCTTGGCGAATCTGCGCAGATAGCTGCGCCGTGACAGCGACGACCGGGCCGCCAGCTCGTCGAGCGTGATCGGTGAGTCCAAATGGGCTAGCGCCCAAGCCATTCCGCCGGCGATCTGGCCGTCGGTGGTCGGCTCGGGTACCGGCGACTCGATGTACTGCGCCTGTCCACCGGCCCGGTGCGGTGCGATCACGAGTCGACGCGCCACGTCGTTGGCGACGTGGGCGCCGTGATCGGAGCGCACGATGTGAAGGCACAGGTCCAGGCCGGCCGCGCATCCCGCACTGGTGAGGACGTTGCCGCCGTCGACGTAGAGCGGGGTCGGGTCGACGTCGACGTCGGGGAAGCGCTCCTGCATGAGGTCCACGTAGATCCAGTGCGTGGTGGCCGTCCGGCCGTCGAGCACGCCCGCCTCGGCCAGTGCGAAGGCGCCCGAGCAGATGGACACCAATCGCGAATTGCGTTGATGGGCAGTTCGAATCGCCTCGACGAGCGCGGGCGAGGCGGGCCTGGTGGTGTCTCCGACGCTGGGGATGACGACCGTGTCGGCGGCGGCCAGGTCGGCGAGCCCGAACGACGTCCGCACGGTGGCGCCGCCGAGCATCCGAACCTCCGGCTGCTCGGAGCACAGCTTGACCGAGTACCAGGGCGTCGGGATGCCCGCGCAGAACGCTTCGGACAGGTCGTGCATGCCGAAGATCTCCGCCGCCAGGCCGGATTCGAAGCCCGACATTCCGTCGTAGGCGAGGATGGCCACCGAATGCATGTCACTATCTTAGGCATTAACGGCCTTAGTGCCACTGTGCAATGCACGATTGGGCGACGATCGTGAAAACATGCTCTACAAGAGAACGTCTCGCTCCCAGAGGATCCGCCGCACCCGCACGTTCCGATTGCTGGCCGACGCGCTGGCCGGCGTGCACGCAGCCAACGGCCTCGCCCACGGCGTGCAGCCGCCGGCGAACTCCCGTACCCGCTATCCGAACGAGCCGGCGTAGGCGTTGAGCGCCGGCTGCCCGCCCAGGTGGGCGTAGAGCACGTTGGACTCCCGTGGAATCCTGCCGTCGCGCACCATGTCGACCAGGCCCGCCATCGACTTCCCCTCGTAGACGGGGTCGACGATCATGCCCTCGAGACTGCCGCAGAGTGTGATGGCATCCAGCGTCGACTGCACCGGAATGCCGTAGAGATCACCGGCCCAGCCCTCGAGGACGGTGATCTCGTCGTCGCGCAGATCGCGCCCTAGACCGATCAGTTCCGCGGTGTGGCGGGCGATGCGGGCGACCTGCGCGCGCGTCTTCTCCAGGGTCGCGGAGGCGTCGACGCCAAGGACGGTGCGCGGGCGATCCTGACCGGCGAACCCGGCGATCATCCCGGCGTGGGTGGAGCCCGTCACCGTGCAGACCACGATCGTGTCGAAGAAGACGCCCAGCTCGGCTTCCTGACGCTGAACCTCGTAGGCCCAGTTGGCGAAGCCGAGTCCGCCGAGCGGATGCTCGGATGCGCCGGCCGGGATCGGGTACGGCGTGCCGCCGGCCTCGGCGACCTCGCGCAGCGCGTCCTCCCAGGACGAGCGGATGCCGATGTCGAATCCGGACGGGTCGAGCCGGACGTCGGCTCCCATGATGCGGGACAACAGGATGTTGCCCACCGTCTCGTCCAACCGCGTGTCGCCCCACGCGTCCGGCCAGTCGACCCACTTCTCTTGCACCAGAACGGCTTTGAGGCCGAGCCTGGCGGCGACGGCGGCGACCTGGCGGGTGTGGTTGCTCTGATGGCCGCCGATGGACACCAACGTGTCGGCGCCAGAGGCGAGAACGTCCGGAACGATGTACTCGAGCTTGCGGGTCTTGTTGCCGCCGTACGCCAAACCGGAGTTGCAGTCCTCCCTCTTGGCCCAGATTCGTGCACCGCCGAGGTGGGCGGTCAGCCGGTCGAGCGGGTGGATCGGGCTGGGCCCGAACGTGAGCGGATACCTCTCGAAGTCCTCGATGGACATTCTGCCTGCTTCCCTTGGCTCGTCGCACTGTGCGAAACGCAATATATCGCACGCGTAGCCGTACGTCGTTCCCGTACCGATCCGGGATCACGCCAACGGGACTGATGCTGCCGTCACAGCCGAGCGAAGCACGGGTCCGCGTCGTCCTGGGGAATCGACGCGTTCTGCGTCGAGAACGTGCCCACCACCCCCGTCGGCGTGACCTCGACGCCGTCGGCGTGGATGCCGAGCGGGTACTGGGCATTCAGCTTCGCGGTCAGCCCGTCGAGCGCGGTCTGGACGGTGTCCTTGGCGAGCGGGCCCGAGACGTCGACCACCTGCAGGGCAAGGTCCCCGTCGTTCACCACGGGTTTGGCCATCACCTCGACGTTGCCCGCCTCCAGGATGAGGGTGCCCGCCGCCGGGTCCGTCCTCACACCCGTGACCAGGCTTCCCACACCCGGGAGGTTGGCGGCGACCGTGTCCTTGATGCCCGAGGCCGTCCACGTCAACGTCGCGTGCAAGGAGCCGATGGTCCCCTTCGAATCCGACGAGCCCTGCAACCGCACGTCCGACACCGACACCTCGGCCTTCATGCCCTTGGCGTCCTGCACGTTGTCGCCGTCGGTGACCACCGAGATGTTGGTGTAGTGCCCGGTGACGTGCTGCCACAGGAACGGCGGGTTGACGCCGAACGACACACTGGCACCATCCCTGACCACGCACTGGGCCACCTCGACCAGGATGGCGTCCACACGGTGCCGGGCGTACAACTCTCCCCCGGCCAGCCCTCCGACCAGGACGGCCACCACGATGATTGCCAGCAGTGTCAGCGACAACGGATCGCGCAGCCAGGAGCGGCGGGGCTTCTTCGGCGCAGGTGGTGGGGTGTCCTGGGCGCCGACCGGCGGCGGCTCGAGGGGCCGCTGCGGAACGCGGATCCGCTCGGTCGGCACGGCGTCGACGGGTGGCCTCGGGGGCGGCGGGCGAAGCCGCTCGGTGGGCGCCGCATCGGTGGGGCGTTGCGGCGGCCGGAACCGTTGCGTCGGCGGTTCGGGTCGCGGGGGGCCGGGAGTCCGCCGCGGCGGTGCGTCCCGGCGAGCGGGTTCACCGCGCTCACCCGGTCGACGGGGACCCTGCGGCGGTGTCGTCACGCCTCCGATTCTGCCTTAGCCGCTCGTGGCGTCAGCCCAGTTGCTCCAGCGAGATCACGCTGATGTCCGGTGGCGCGCCGACGCGCACCGGCGGGCCCCAGAACCCGGCTCCCCGGGACACGTACAGCTGGGTGTCGCCGACGGCGGACAACCCGGCCAGCGACGGCTGCACCGCGCGGACGGCGTAGTGGAACGGCCACATCTGGCCACCGTGGGTGTGCCCGGACAGCTGCAGGTCGACACCGCGCTTGGCGGCTGCGCTCACCTGCACCGGCTGATGGGCCAGCAGCACCGTCGGCCGGGCCGGGTTTCGGCCGCTCAGCGCCTTGTCGAAGTCCGGCGGGTCCGCGCGCGACGCGCCCGCGACGTCGTTGACGCCGGCCAGGTCGAACGCCGCACCGCCACGCCGGATCACCGTGTTCTCGTTGCGCAGCGGCTGCACGCCAAGCCTCTCGAGCTCCCGCAGCCATGACGCCGGATCGTCGACGAAGTACTCGTGGTTCCCGGTGACGAAGAACGCGCCCTCGCGAGAATGCAAGTCGCGCAACGGTTCCGCGGCCGGACCTAGCTCCGCCACCGTGCCGTCCACCAGGTCGCCGACGATCGCCACCAGGTCCGGCGACGTCTCGTTGATCATCCTGACGATGCGCTCGGTGTGGGCGCGGCCCGCCAGCGGACCCAGGTGGATGTCGGACACCACGGCGATCCGGAAGCCGCTCAGCGCCGGGTCGAGCCGGCGCAGCCGCACCGGGACGTGCAGGACGTTCGGCGGACCCAGCGCCGTCGCGGCGCCAACTCCGACCACTCCGACCGAGACGGCACCCGCCGCCACGGCACTGGCCCGGGCCAGAAAGAGCCGCCGGTTCACCGCGTCCGGCTCGGCCCGTGGCGGCACCTCCGGGGCCGGTCGCCGCCGGATCCGTCGTCGCAGGACCCACCGCACCGGCTCCAGCACGAGCAACACCAGGAACAGGTACGCGACGAGGGCGAACCAGAGGTAGCCCGGCCAGGCGATCTCGGGGGGAACGACACCCCGCAGGGCCAGCGTCGCAATCAGCACGACGGCCAGAGCGACGACGATTCCCGACAGAATCCAGCGGGCGCGGCCGGGACGGGTGGTGTCCTTGACCAACCGCGTCCAGACGAAGAAGTGCATCGCCGCCAGAACCCCGCCGAGGACCAGGAGGAACATCAGACGACCGTCATGGTCAGCGGACCCGCACGCTCAGGCAGGTCACGCAGCCCTCCAGCTTCTCGTACTCCGAGACGTCCACCCGTTCCAGCCGGTAACCACGGGCGGCGAACAGCCTGGCCGTCTCGGGTGCCGCGGAACTCATCAGCAGCAGGTCGTCGTCGAGGATCACCACGTGCGCGCCAGGTTCCTCCGGCACCGCCAGGAACGACGGGAACACGCCGGGGTCGTCGACGACGGGTGCATATCCGATGATCGTGCCGTCGGGGAGCGCGGTGACCGCGCTCTTGAGGTGCAACGCCTTGGTCAGGGGCACCGCGGTCACCGTGTAGCCGTGCGGTGCGAGGATCCGCGCCAACTGCTCGACGGCGGGGGCCGTCGTGGTGCCGCTGAGCCCGACGTACACCTGGGAACCCACCTTGAGGACGTCACCGCCGTCGAGGGTTCCCTCGGTGATCGCCGTCGACTCGAGGCCAAGACCGTCGAGCGTCTGGCGCACCGCCGCCGTCTCCGGGTTGCGGGTGGGCTGACGCGGATTGGTGACCACCGCGAGGTCTCCGAACATCACGACGACGTCCTCGACGAAGACGCAGTCGGGCATGGCGTCGTCGCCGTCGATCACCACGGTCGGCCATCCGCTGCGCTCCAGTGCGGCCACGTAGCCGTCCCATTGTCTCTTGGCGAGCTCCAGGTCGACGGGGCGACGCTCGATGAAGGTGACGATGCCGTCGGCCAGGGTTTCCGCTGGTCGACGAACGAGCGCGAAGGGGCGGTCCGGCATCCCGACATCGTAGGTGAGCCTCGAGCTGGTCAGCGGTGACCGACCACGGCCGCCGCGCACCTAGGCGAGCCTGGCCGCACGGGCACCACGCGGGAGGGGGGCAGGCTAAGCTACACCGAGTCGGGCTTACCGTTTGGAGCAAAATGATCAACGTCAGACGCGGAATCTGGGTTTTCGGCTGCGCCGCCGCGTTCGTTGCCGCGCCCCTGGTCGCCGCCTCCCCGGCTGCTGCCAAGGACTGCCCGTACGGCACCGTGCCCACCAAGTTCGACGGGGTGTGCGTGCAAGGTCAAGCGGGCGGCTTCGGCGCTCCCGGCGTCGTCGTTCCGCCGCAGGCATCCGCGCCCGGCGCCACCGTGGACCAGAACTTCAACGGCTACGGCTCCGTGAACGGCATCCCATGCACGCCGGGCAACGTCGGCAAGTGCATCGCGCTGCAGCAGAGTCAGGGCTGAGCGTCAGGTAGGTCAGCCGACGGCGACGGACTCGTCGACGCCGTTGAGCAGGTCGTCGTCGAAGGCACCGCGGTATGCGGCAGCTGGATGACTGTCGGGTAAGCGGTCACCTCGCCCAAATAGCTTCTGGCGCAACGTGCCCGACTTGTCCGTGGACAGCAGGCCGCGTTCTCGCAGCGTGGGGAACAGTCGGTCCGCCACCTCGCGAAACGATCCAGGGACAGTGGCGTGATAGACGTTGACGCCGTTCACTCCCGCTTCTCGCCACTCCTCCAGATGGTCGGCGATCTCCTCCGGCGTACCGACGACTCGGTTCGCGCCCTCCATGACCCACGCCATGTGGCGAATGGTCGGCTCGTCGCTGCCGGAGACCTCGGACGCCCAGCGAATGAAGCTCTTCACCCCGGTGAATTCCCCCAGTTGGCTGATCGGCGTGTCCAGCGGCAGGCTTCCCGCGTCGATGCCGGCATCGCCCAGCGCGTGCAGCGCGATGCCCTCCAGGTCGAGGTATCTCTTGAGCTCGTCGTTGCGTCGAACGGCCTCGGCGTGGGTGTCGCCGATGACGAACGACAACCCCTGCGCGAAGGTGACGTCCTCGGGATCGCGACCGTTCTGGGCAGCCAGCGCGCGCGTCTCGGTGGTCAGCCTGAAGGCGTCGGCCGGACTCGGACTGCTGATGTAGACGCCCTCTGCGTTGCGGGCGGAGAACAGCTGCCCTGCTGGCGATGAGCCCGCCTGAAAGAGCACGGGTGTGCGCTGCGGCGAGGGTGCCACGAAGTGCGGGCCCTCGACCGAGTAGCGATCTCCGACGTGGTTGATCCGGTGGATCTTCGAGGGGTCGGCATGGATGCCGGCAGCCTTGTCCTGCACCAGCCCGTCGTCGTCCCAGGAGCCTTCCCACAGCTTGTAGGCGACGTCGACGTACTCGTAGGCCCACCGGTAGCGCTCGTCGTGGTTCAGCGTGCCGTCGTGGCCGAAACTGCGAAACACGTTGGCGTTGAAGCTCGTCACGATGTTCCAGCCGAGGCGCCCCTCGGTGTAGTGGTCGAGCGACGACATCCGCCTGGCGAAGTTGAAGGGGTGGTCCTGGACGATCGAACTGGTGAAGACGATGCCCAGGTTCTCCGTCACCGCCGCCAACGCCGAGGCCAGCACCGACGGGTCGTTGACCGGGATTTGAATCCCACCTTCGACGGCCTTGCGCCAGTTGCCATTCCACGGTGCCCGCAGTCCGAAGACGTCCGCGAAGAAGATGAGGTCGTAACCGGCCTCGTCGAGCTCGGCGGCCAGTGAGGTCCAGTGCCGCAACGAATTGAACTCGTGATTCCGGGCCTCCGGGGCCCGCCACAGTCCGTGCAGCACGTGCGACGCGGTGTTCATCACGAACGCCGAGTAGTACAGCGGCTTCTTAGCGCTCACGAGATCGGGCCGAGTGTGTTGCGGATCAACTCGTTGTCGGTGGTCTTCAGGAACTCGGCGATCTTCGGGTCCTTGAAGGTGGCGATCAACTTCTGCACGTTCGGGTCGTCGAGGTGCTTGTCGCTGACGACCAGGCCGCCCTCGCTGCCCTTCGGCGCCGGTTCACGGGCGATGATCTGGTTCTCCCGCAAGCCGGCGGCGTAGACGTCGGAGATGTGCACCACGATGACGTCGACGTCGGCGAGACTGCGCGCGAGCTGCCCGATCGGCACCTGGACGAACTGGTAGTTCTTCGGGTTCGTCTGGACGTCCGACAGCTGCGGAAGGCCCTCGATCGTGTCCTTGCCCGGCTTCAACGTGATCTGCTTGTCGTGGGCCAGGTCGAGCAGGGCGATGGCCTGTCCGGCCGGATCGTCGCGCAAGGCGATCTTGGCCCCGTTGGGTACCTGCTCCCAGCTGCGGTACTTGTCCGAATAGGAGGCCTGGTCCCAGGTGAACGTCGGCGCGGCGAGCGTCAGGTGAAACCCGTTGGCGGCGACGGCGTCGTTGAGGAACGGTTGATGCTCGAAGAAGTTGCCTGCCACCGTGCCGGCGTCGACGGCACGGTTGATCTCGATCAGGTTGTCGATCTTCGTCGGCTCGATGGTGATGCCGTGCGCAGGCGCGACCTCGTCGGTGATGAACTTCAGCAGGTTCTCGGCGGCGATGTCGGTGCTCCACGTCGCGACCTTGAGATTGGTGCCAAACGGCTTGTCCTCGTTGGCGGACGTGGCGTAGACGATGCCGCCCACGACGGCGACGACGAGCACCACGGCACCGGCGATCCATGGCCAGCGGCTCTTCTTCTTGAGCTCGATGTCCGAGTCGGCGGGCGAGCTGATCTGATCGGTCACGGGTGTTCCTTCGTAGTGGGTGTCGGTGTGGCGGAGGGGTTAACGCGTCAGGGCCTTGACGAGGCGGTCGCCCGCGAACTGGACGGCCTGGACGGTGATGATCAGGGTGATCACGGTGGCGATCATGATGTTGTGGTCGAAACGGTTGTAGCCGTAGGTAATCGCCAGGTTTCCCACCCCGCCGGCACCGATCGAACCGGCTATCGCCGAATACTCGATCATGGCGATGAGATTCACCGTCAACGCGCCGCCGAGCGCGGGCAAGGCCTCGGACAACTGGACCGTGCGAATCAGCTGCACGTGCGTGCCACCGGAGACCTGACCCATGTCGGTGACGTCGGATCGCACGTCCCGCAGGGCATTCTGGACGAGGCGAGCGAAGAATGGCACGCCCGCGACCGTCATGGGCACGATCGCCGCGGCGATGCCGATCGTGGTGCCCACGACGAAACGCGTGAAGGGGATGATGGCCGTCATCAGAATCAGGAACGGCAACGAACGGCCGACGTTGACGATCGTGTTGAGGACCCTGAAGATTCGAGGGTCGGGAAAGAGCCCGAAATCCGACGTGTTGTGCAAGGCGATCCCCACGGGAGTGCCGATCAGCAGCACCAGAACCATGGTGACGCCCACCATCAACCAGGTCTGCCCGTAGGCGGGCAGGAGCAGATCGGGCACATTGGCCCAGGGAGTGCTGAAGTCCTCCCCCGCGGCGAGGATCATGCCGCCGTCTCCGCGGTCTCGGCCTTGGGGCTGGCCGCGGTCACGTGCAGTCCACGGTCTTGCAGGTAGCGCGCGAATCCTGCTGGCGCAGAGGGCGAGACGGCCAGAAGCGCACGTCCGACGGCCACCCCTCGGATGGCCTCCACGCTTGCGCTGAGCACGTCGACCCGTGATTCGGAGATCCCGGGCACCGCGTGGATCGAGGTGAGCCAATCCAACGGCACGTCACGTGAGGCATAGGAGACCTCCCAAATCTCCCCGGAGCCGTGGAACGGAACACTGGGTCGGTCCGGCAGCAGTTCCCGCGCCAGCGAGGAGGTGGGGTCGAGAATGACGTCGTCGACCGCTCCGCTCTCGATGATGCGACCGGCGTCGATCCGGGCGACCGAGTCGGCGACCTCGCGGACGACCTCCATCTCGTGGGTGATCAGGATGATCGAGAGGCCGAACTCGTCGCGAAGGTGGCTGAGGAGGGCCAGGATTGACTTCGTGGTGTTGGGGTCCAATCCCGACGTGGCCTCGTCGGACAGCAGATACGACGGGCCGAGGGCGAGTGCACGCGCGATCCCGACCCGTTGCCGTTGGCCGCCGGACAGCTGCGCCGGGCGATCGTTGCGCCGATCGCCGAGGCCGACCCGGTCGAGCAATTGGGCTACCCGCTTCTCGACGGAGGCATCGGTGGCTCCCAGGTACTCCAGCGGGAGCGCAATGTTCTGGGCGACCGTCCGGCGGCGCAACAGCGGGGCCGTCTGGAAGATGACGCCGACGCTGCGGCGTGCAGCGAGCAACTCGGAACCCTCGAGTCTGGTGAAGTCCTTGCCGTCGACCCGCACGGAGCCGCTGGTTGGTCGTTCCAGGAAACTCACGCAGCGGGACAGCGTCGTCTTGCCGGCACCGCTGGGGCCGACGACCGCCAGTATCTCGCCACTGGCCACGGACAGCGAAATGTCGTCGAGGACAGTGCGATCCCCGAACCGCTTGGTCAGGTTCTCGATCTCGATCATGTTGGCTCACTTCACGTCGGCGGGAGGGGCGACGCTGGATCGTGGCAACGACTGCAACCCGTCGGTGCGCAGCGTTCTACGCCGCCAGCGCCGCAGAACAGTGAACCTACGGAGGACTGCGAAGGCCGCACAGATTAGGGATCGGCCTGAATCAAAGGGCGGCCTGGGCGCGGCCGGCAATTAACCGATGCTGATGCCATCCACAGCTGGTGCTTAACATGGCTAACTACCGTGACAGGTGTGTTGCCGGGTGGAACATTCCGCTCGGCGCCGAACCCGGAAGGACTGAAATCGATGAAGTCTACGAAGATCGTCGCCGGAATTGCGATGGCGGGCGGACTCGCCGCCGCCGCCCTGGGAGTCAGTGGCGGGGTGGCCAACGCCGCCCCCGGCCTCAACGGGGCGCCCATACCCGCACGGTGGGGCCCGCCTCCCCCACCCGCACCGTGGGGTCCGCAGCCCCCGCCGGCCTGGGGTCCCGGTCCCGTCGGCTGGGGACCCCCGCCACCGCCGCCCTACCAGGACGGTCCCATCCCCGGCGGCTGGAACGGCGGCTGGGAGCCGAACGGCGGGATCTGCCTCGGCCCGTTCTGCGTCTAGCGCCGGCGCGCCCTTCGAATCGCCCTGACGCAAAGCAGTGACGTCGACGGCTCTGCGCGCCAAACTCGTGCCAGTGACCCGACCGATCCGTTTCAACGCGTTCGACATGAACTGCGTCGCCCATCAGTCGCCCGGCCTCTGGAGGCACCCGCAGGACAGATCCTCGGAGTACAAGGACCTGTCCTACTGGGCCGACCTCGCTCGGCTCCTCGAGCGAGGTCGGTTCGACGGGCTGTTCATCGCCGACGTGCTCGGTACCTACGACGTGTACGGCGCCAGCGACGAAGCGGCCATCCGACAGGCCGCCCAGGTACCGGTCAACGACCCCCTCTTGCTGGTGTCGGCGATGGCCCTGGTCACCGAGCACCTCGGCTTCGGCATCACCACCGGAACGGGATTCGAGCACCCATATCCGTTCGCGCGGCGGGTGTCGACGCTCGACCACCTCACCAAGGGCCGGGTCGGCTGGAACGTCGTCACCGGATACCTGCCCTCGGCGGCCCGCAACATGGGACAGCTCGACCAGCCCGCCCACGATGCGCGCTACGACCACGCCGACGAGTACCTGGAAGTCCTCTACAAGCTGTGGGAGGGGTCCTGGGAGGACGACGCCGTCATCCGCGATCGCGAGCGCGGCGTTTTCACCGATCCCGACAAGGTGCACCACATCGGCCATGCCGGAACGCACTTCACCGTGCCCGGCATCCACCTCTCCGAGCCGTCCCCGCAGCGGACGCCCGTCCTGTTCCAGGCCGGCGCCTCGCCGCGCGGGGTGCGGTTCGCCGCCGAGAACGCCGAGGCCATCTTCACTGCGGCACCGACGAAGGCGATCCTCCGCGAGACGGTGACGACGATTCGCCGGGAACTCGAGCTCGCGGGCCGAGACCCCTACGCGGCGAAGATCTTCAACCTGTCGACCGTCATCACCGCCGAGACCGACGAGGAGGCTCGGGCCAAGCACGCCGAGTACCTCTCCTACGGCGACCCCGAGGGCGCCCTGGTGTTCATGTCCGGCTGGATGGGCGTGAACCTGGCGAGCTACGGGCTCGACGAGCCGATCGGCAACGTCGACTCCAACGCCATCCTCTCGGCGGTGAAGGCCTTCCAGTCGGCCGATCCGGACGGCGGCGAGTGGGCGGTCCGCGACATCGCCGACTGGGGCAAGATCGGCGGCATCGGGCCGCTGATCGTGGGGTCGGGCGAACGCGTCGCCGACGTGTTGCAGGAATGGGTCGCCGAGACCGACGTCGACGGCTTCAACCTCGCCTACGCGATCACGCCGGGAACCTTCGCCGACTTCGTCGACCACGTGGTGCCGGTGTTGACTGCCCGCGGCGCCTACCAATCGGAGTATGCCCCGGGTACGTTGCGCAACAAGCTGTTTGGTCGCGGCGACCGCCTGCCCGACGAGCATCGTGGGTCCCGGTACCGGGTGGGCGGGCCGTCGTCGACGATAATCGAACGACCGTCCACCCAGCCCTCATCATCGTCGTCGACGGCCTCGCAGCCGACGGCCAGCCGCTAGGAGTGTCGCCATGACCGTCAAGCTTCACTGGTTCCTGCCCACCTATGGCGACAGCCGACTGATCGTCGGCGGCGGCCACGGCACCCCCGCCGGATCGGCCCACAGCGACCGGGACGCGTCGATCGACTACCTCGGGTCGATCGTGCGGGCCGCCGAGTCGTTCGGGTTCACCGGCGCGCTCATCCCGACCGGCGCGTGGTGTGAGGACGCCTTCATCACCGCCGCCCTGCTAGCCCGGGAGACCACCTCGCTGGCCTTCCTGGTCGCGTTCCGTCCCGGCCTCGTCAGCCCCACCCTCTCGGCGCAGATGGCGGCCACGTTCGCCAGGCACGCCCCCGGCCGACTGCTGCTCAACGTCGTCGTGGGCGGTGAAGCCCACGAGCAGCGGTCGTTCGGGGACTACCTCGACAAGGACGCACGCTATGAGCGGTGCGACGAGTTCCTCGAGGTGGTGCGACGGCTGTGGGCAGGCGAGACCGTGACCCTGGACGGCCAGCACATCCAGGTGGAGGACGCGGCACTGGCACTACCGCCAAATCCTGTGCCACCGTTGTACTTCGGTGGCAGCTCGAAGGCCGCGGGGCCGGTGGCCGCCAAGCATGCCGACGTCTACCTGACCTGGGGAGAGCCGCCGGAAGCGGTCCGCGACAAGATCGAGTGGATCCGCAAGGAGGCCGCCGACGAGGGCCGCACGGTGCGCTTCGGCATTCGGCTGCACACGATCTCGCGGGACACCGCCGACGAGGCGTGGGCGCAGGCCGGCAAGTTCGTCGACGCCCTCGACGAGGAGACGGTACGCAACGCCCAAGCCGGGCTGAGCCGCAGCCAGTCCGAGGGACAGAAGCGCATGCTCGCCCTGCACGAAGCCAACCGCGCCAACGGTTCCTGGAACGACGCCCGCAGCCTGGAGATCGCGCCCAACCTGTGGGCCGGCGTCGGCCTGGTCCGCGGCGGAGCGGGCACCGCACTGGTGGGCAGCCACACCGACGTCGCCGATCGCATTGCCGAATACGCCGAGATCGGCATCGACGAGTTCATCTTCTCGGGCTACCCGCACCTGGAGGAGCTCTACTGGTTCGGCGAGGGAGTGGTGCCGGTGCTGCGCGAACGTGGGCTGTTCGACGCCGGACGGGTCGACGCGACACCCACCTCGGTTCCCTTCCTGGGCACCGCGCGGTGAGCGCACCCGCTGCCGCGGCGGCGGTCGTCGTCACCGCCGCCGACGCGGTGGCGGTCGCGCACCGGCTGTCGAACGAGTTCGCCGCCGAGGCCAGTGCTCGCGACGCCGACCGAACGCTGCCGCACGCCCAGGTGCAGACGCTCAAGGAATCCGGGCTGCTGACGTTGTCGGTGCCTGCCGAGTTCGGCGGCGTGGAGGCACCCTACGAGGTGGTGACCGAGGTGTTCCGGGCGATCGCCCACGCCGACCCGTCACTGGCGCAGATTCCACACTCGCACTACACGTTTCTCGAAGCCATCCGCCTCAAGGGCACGGCGGCCCAGAAGGCGTTCTTCTACGACGTCGTCCTCGGCGGTGGCCTGCTCGCCAACGCCCAGTCCGAGCGCGGCCCGCATCCGATCGACGTCGACGCCACCACGCTCACCGAGACCGAGTCCGGGGACTACGTGCTGGCCGGTCGCAAGTTCTACTCCACCGGCGCGCTGTTCGCCGACTGGGTGATCGTCCGGGCGTCCGTCGTGGACGGGCCCGGTGAGGCACCGACGTCGAGTACGCCCAAGGCCCTGGCCTTCGTGCCCCGCGACGCGCCCGGTCTGCAGATCGTCGACGACTGGGACGGCATGGGCCAGCGCACCACCGCGTCGGGCACCGTCACCCTCGACGACGTGGCGGTACCGGCCGAACACGTCGTGCCCTTCTCCCCCATCTTCTCCGAACCGACCACCTACGGCGCTCAGGCGCAGGTGCTGCACGCCGCGATCGACGTCGGCATCGCCACCGGCGCGTTGGAGGAAGGCCTTCGGCAAGCGGCCAAGGCCCGGCCCCACTTCGAGGCCCGGGTGGACGACGCCGCGGAGGACCCCACCGTGATCCAGCTGGCCGGGGAACTGGTCGTGACCGTGCGAGGTGCCCGGGCGTTGCTCGCCGAGGCGGCCCGCGAAGTCGACGCCGCCCGAGCCAATCCCACCGCGGAGACGACCGCCGCGGCCTCGATCGCCGTCGCCGTCGCCAAGGTCGCGGCGGTGCGCGCGTCACTGGACGCGTCTGCGGCCCTGTTCGACCTCGGCGGCACCCGCAGCGCGTCAGCGAGCGGCAACCTGTCGCGTTACTGGCGCGACGCCCGCACCCACACCCTGCACGATCCGGTGCGATGGAAGATCCAGCACGTTGGCCGCCATGCGCTGTCGGGCACCCCGCCGCCGCGACACGGACAGATCTGAGCGCCCGTCGGCGGTGGCGTTCGTCAGCTGTGGTCGAATGGTGAGCACCACCATGGACGACGCGAACGATCAAGGGACGGAAGTTGATTCAGCCGGGCGGCCCGACCCATACCAGTAGTGACGCAATGGACGCCTTGCGTTTGGACTACGACAACACGCCGTACACCTCGAATTCATTCTCGCAGTCCGCGCCGGGACGGATGGCGGCCACCGCGCACCTGTTCGGGCTGTCGCCTCCGGAGGTCTCGCGGGCCCGCGTGCTGGAACTCGGCTGCGCCGCCGGCGGGAACCTCATTCCCTTCGCATCCGCCCATCCGGCCGCCCGCGTCGTCGGCGTCGACCTGTCGCAGGTACAGATCGACCAGGGACGTTCGCACGTCCGGGAGCTCGGCCTGGACAACCTCGAACTCGTCGCGGGCGACCTGGCACAGCTGGATCTCCCGTCGTTGGGAGAGTTCGACTTCGTGATCGCCCACGGGCTCTACAGCTGGGTACCGCCGGAAATCCGCGACGCCCTGCTGGCGACGATCCGCGCCGTGCTGGCACCCGACGGCGTGGCCTACGTCAGCTACAACACCTATCCGGGCTGGAAGGCCAAGGAGACGCTGCGCGACGCGATGATGCTCGCCAGCGGCGCGAGCTCCACCCCGCAGCAGAAGGCCGGCGACGCGCGCGACATGGTCGACTTCCTGGCCGCGGCCGCCCCCGCCGACAGCGTGCTGGCCGCGGTGGTGGCCGTGGCCAAGGACCACGCCCTCGGCTTCGCCGACTCCTACCTGCTGCATGACGAACTCGCCACCTTCAACGCGCCCTGCTACTTCTACGAGATGGTGGGTCACGCTGGGGCACACGGGCTTTCGTATCTTGCCGAGGCGCACGTGGAGACGGTGTTCCCGACCAACTTCGGGCCAACGGTCGCCGAGTACCTTCAGGCCAAGTGCGGTGGCGTCCAGGTGCTCGTCGAGCAGTACCTGGACTTCGCGATCAACCGCATGTTCCGCGAATCGCTGCTGGTGCATGCCGACGCCGCGGCGCGCATTCGGCATCAGCCGGACAGCGGGCGGATCCAGGGGTTGCACGTGGCCGCCTGGGTACCGCCCGCCGCGGAGCCGACCTCGATCGACCACGTCCGGCAGGAGTTCGTGGTGTCGGATGCCACGCTGTTCACCAACGATCCCGGCGTCAAGGCCGCCATGGACGCCCTCAGCGCGCGGTGGCCCTGGACGCTGTCCCGGGCGGAACTGTACGACGCGGTGCACGCGCGGTTGGTGTCGGCGGGACTGACTCCCGGTGAGCGACTCGCCCGGACCCTCGACGATCTGATGGGCGTGCTGATCATGCAGGGCGCGGCCAGTTTTCGGCTCGACCCGATCGTGCCGGACGCGGTCGACCCCGAGCGGCTGCGGTTGGACCCTGCTGCCCGACGGATGGCTGCCATCACGCGCGCACCGGACGGTACGGCGAGGACGTTCAACGCGTGGCACGAAACGCACGAACTGACGCCGGTGGACGCCCTGCTGGTGCCGCTGCTCGACGGCACCCTTGACCGTGAGGCCCTGCTGGCGCTGATCGAAGGAGTGGACGAGGACCCGGCCACGCTGGCCACGCAGGTCGACACCCTCCCGCAGCGCCTGGCCGAGATGAAATTGGTCCGCCTGCCCTGACTCACGGCAGTAACATGGGGCCCATTCGTCACACCAGTCGCGGAGGACCCATGCGGAGTCGAGGGATGCGCGCGATCACCGCCGTCGCGGCTGCCCTTGCCGTCGTGCTCGCCGGTGTGACCTCTCCACCCTCGCGGGCGGCACCGCCGGCACCGGCGGTGAAGGACTTCTCGAAGCCGGCCGTCGTCATCCTCGGATACGGCCTCAACCCCAACGGGACCATGCGCACGATTCTGCGTCGGCGGGTGCTGACCGGCCTTGCCGTCGCGCAGTTCTTCCCGCAGTCGCCCGTGATCGTCACCGGGGGAAATCCGCAGAACGGCAACACCGAGGCCGGCCAGATGCGAAAGATGCTGCTGCTGCTGGGGATTCCCGACAACCGAATCATCGTCGAGGACAAGGCCAACAGTACCGTCCAGAACGCCCAGTTCTCGGTGCCGTTGGCCAAACAGGCAGGCACGTCGGGCATCATCCTGGTGACGTCGACGACCCACCAGGGCCGTGCCGACGGTGACTTCGTCGACGCCGGCGCCAACCTGCTGGCCACCGTGAGCTATCCCGACGGTGACCCGGGGCTCAACGTCGTGCAGTTCGCGCGGGACGCCCTGAGCCCCTTCGTCGGCCTCGGATAGCGGTCAGTCCCAGGAGCCCTCGAGGTACTGAGCCCGACAGGCGCGCCGCGCCAGCTTGCCGCTGGTGGTACGAGGGATGGCCCCGGCCGGCAGGATCCGGACGTCGTGCACCGCCAGCCCGTGCCGAAGCGCGACCAAGGAACCGATCGCCTCGACCGCCGCCGTCGAATCGGCCCGGTTGGTACGCGGCGCACGTTCGGCGACGACCACGAGACGCTCACCGCCGTCCCCCGGCACCGTGAAGGCCGTCACGTAGCCGCGGCGCACCGTCGCCGACGCGTCGGCGACGGTCGCCTCGACGTCCTGCGGATAGAAGTCTAGCCCGTCGACCACGATCCGATCGGCGATCCGGCCGGTGACGTACAGCTCACCGTCGAGATGGAACCCGAGGTCACCGGTGCGCAGCCAGCTGGCCCCGCTCGGCACCCCCGCGGCGTGACTCCCCGTGTCCAGCCGGGACGCCAGCGTCGCCCCGAACGTCCGCCGGGTCTCCTCGGGAAGGCCCCAGTAACCGCGGCCGATGTTGTTGCCGTGCAACCACATCTCTCCGACCCGGCCGTCGGGTAACTCGGCACCGGAGGCGGGGTCGACGACGGCGGCCCACAGACTGCGCGCGACCTGACCGGACGACACGTGTGCCACTGCGCCCGGGGCGTCCGCCTCGACCCGAACCGCGTGACCCGTGGCGAGCTGGCCGCGGTCGAAGTACGCCACCGACGCCGTCGCGGCAGGGTCGGTGGTCGCGACGAACAGGGTGGCCTCGGCGATACCGTAGGAGGGCTTGATGGCGGTCGCAGGCAGGCCGTAGGGGGCGAAGGCCGCGTTGAACGCGTCGATCGCGTCGATGCTCACCGGTTCGGAGCCGATGATCATCACGACGTTGCGCAGGTCCACGTCCTCACCTGCGTCGGGCACCCCTCGCTGCGCCGTCCACTCGTAGGCGAAGTTGGGTGCGGCCGTCACCACCCGCCCCCGGCTCGACCCGTCGGACAGGGCCCGGATCCAGCGCTGCGGCCGACGGACGAACGCCGTCGGCGACAGCAGCGTGGAGTGCCCGCCGTAGACGGCGGGGAAGCCGATCATCGACAATCCCATGTCGTGGTAGAGCGGTAACCAGCTGACGCCGTGGGTGTTTCGATCGAGCAAGTCGATCGACAGGATCATCTGGATCAGGTTGGTGCCGACGGCCCGGTGGGTGACCTCCACGCCGACGGGTGGCCGGGTCGAACCCGAGGTGTACTGCAGGTGCGACACGTCGTCGACGCCCACCTCGACGGCGGTGAACTCGCCGGCCATGTCGTCGGGAATGCAATCGAGGACCGCGACCCGCGGGCGCAGCTCCGGAGGGAGCGTGTCGAGGAAGGCCTCCACCGCGTCGAGCACCGCCTCGGTGACGAGGACGAGGGCGGGCCGGGAGTCGCGAAGCGCGGTGTCGAGACGTTCGGCGTGTCCGGGGAGCTCCGGTGCGAAGAGCGGCACCGCGATGGTGCCCGCCTTGATGGCGGCGAAGAACCCGGCGACGTAGTCGAGGCCCTGCGGTGCGAGGATCGCCACCCGATCGTCGCGGGAGACCAGCCGTTGCACCTGTGCGCCGATGGCGCGGATCCGCACACCCAGCTGGGCCCAGGTCATCTCGACCGCGTGGCCCGCGTCGCTGCGGGTGTAATCCAGGTAGCGGTAGGCCACCTCGTCGGGCACGAACGTGACGTTGCGGTCGATCAGTGACGACAGCGTGACGCCGGGCGGCAGTCTCACCCCACCGTCGGCGTCGAGACAGTCCTCGATGCGCAGCAGCCCGGTGGGGACGGCGAGGTCTCGACCGGAACCGACTGCCATACCGGCATTCTATGCGGCGCAAGGGAATGCGGGCCGGCTCCCTCGTGCCCTCGAGCCCGGGTGGGCTGCCCACCTCAGACTCGAGTGGGCTCACCCACCTTGACGAGCATCTTGCCGACGTTCGCCCCGGTGAACAAACCGTTCAGGGCGTCCACGCACGACTCGATGCCGTCGGAGACGGTCTCGCGGTGCACCAGCAGGCCTTGCTGCTCCCATCGCCGCAACGCGGCGAAGGCCTCGTCGAACCGGCCCCATTCGTCGAGCGCGTTGAACCCCTGCATGGTCGCCGTCTTGGCCAGGATGTTCACGTAGTTGGCCGGCCCGGGATGCTCACCGGTCAGATAGCTGGAGATGACGCCGCACAGCACGACCCTGGCCTTGGGCGCCAAGCGTCCCAGGACGGCGTCGAGGATCGGCCCGCCGACGTTGTCGAAGTAGACGTTCACCCCGCGCGGGCACTTCTCCCTCAGTGCGGCGGGCACGTTGCCCGCGCGGTAGTCGACGCAGTCGTCGAACCCGAAGTCCTCGACGACCGCGCGGCACTTGTCCGGGCCACCGGCGATGCCGACGACGCGCGCGCCGGCGATCTTGGCGATCTGGCCGGCCACCGAACCCGTGGCGCCCGCGGCCGCCGAGACCACGACCGTCTCCCCCGGCGCCGGGCGCCCGATGTCGTTCATGCCGAAGTACGCGGTGGCTCCCGTCGGCCCGTAGATCGACATCACCGCGAGCTGGTCGACCTCGTCGGTCACCGGCGTGCAGAACACGTCGTCGCGCACGATGGCGTACTCCTGAAACCCGCACAGGGTGGTCACCACGTCCCCCACGGCGTAGGCCTCGCAGCGCGACTCCACCACCTCACCGATTCCGGCGGCCCGGACGACCTCGCCGAGTTGGACCGGGGGCAGATAGCCGGGCTGGTCGTTGAGCCAGGTCCGGGCGGCCGCGTCGATGCCGACGTAGGTCACCCGGACGAGCGCCTCGCCGTCGGCGGGTCGCGGTGCCGGGGTCACCACCAATTCGGTGTCAGCGGGGTCGACCAGACCCTGGGGCCGGCGACGCAACACGATCTGGCGGTTCGTCAGGTCGGACACCAGACGAAACTACCCAACAGTCGCCGCCACGGGCCCCGTATCGCGTTGCCAGCCCGTGTCGCAGTTGGTCAGGGGAGGTCGAGCCGTGTCAGGCGATGATGCGTCCGAGGTACGGGGTCATGTTGGCGGTGCGGACCGGTGAGACCTTGATGCCGGTGTCGGTGGCCTCCAACATCTGACCGTTGCCCACGAACAGCGCCACGCTCTGCGTACCGTCGGGACCGAAGAAGATCAGGTCGCCGGGCAGCGCCTGGCTCGGCGCGACCTTCTGGGCGACCTGGTACTGCTCACCCGAGGACCGCGGCAACTTGATGCCCGCCCCGGCGAAGGCGTAGACGACGATGCCCGAGGCGTCGAAGCCGACGACGGTGGGCGCGGGCGTGGGAGCCGGCGCCGCGCCCAGGATCGTCGAACCCGGAACGGTGCCGAAGATGCCGCCCGGATCGGTGCCGGGGGTGTTGGCGCGCTGTTCGGTCGCGAGCCCGTCGGTGGTCGGGCCCCTGCCGAGAGTGGGACCGTTGGCGTCGCCACCGCCGTAGGCGAACGGAACCCCAACCTGTGAGAGAGCGCGCTTGATCACGAAGTCGACGGCCTGCTGGTTGCGCGCGGGCCGCTGATAGGGGTCGGCCGACGCGAGTCCCGGCGTCGCCACCAACACGGCGAAGCTGATCACGAAGGCGAAAATGCGTCTCATCGGGGTTCCATCTCTCTGCAATGTCGGGGCGACAATTCACTTCTACTACCCCGTAACGCTCCCAGCCCAATTGCCGAGTGGCCCAACGCCAATGAGCCGCCATACTGTGACCGAACGGTGACGCCCGGGTAAGTTCGGCAACCATGAACACGCATACCGAAACGTGGTCGCAACGGCTGTGGCGCGAGATCGAGCCGACGTTCGCGGCGATCCTGGCCCACCCCTTCGTCACCGGATTGACCGACGGGACCCTGGACACCGACGTGTTCGCCCATTACCTCGCGCAAGACGTGCACTACTTGCGCGACTACGCCCGTGCGTTGGCCGTCGTCGGCGCCAAGGCACCCACCCTGACCGACACGGCGATGTTCGCCCGGCATGCCGCCGACGTGCTCGACGTCGAACTCGGCCTGCATGGCACCCTGCTGCCCGCGCTCGGGATGCCCGCCTCGGCGATCGACGACGACGTCATGCCCACCACGCGGGCGTACACCAGTTATCTGTTGGCCACCGCCTACGGCGGAGGTTTCGCCGAGGGGCTGGCCGCGATCCTGCCGTGCTACTGGATCTACGAACGCGTCGGCGCCGCCCTGATCGAGCGCGGCTCGTCGGACGCCCGCTACCAGAGCTGGATCGACAGTTACGGCGGAGAGGACTTCGCCGCGGCCGTCGCGCAGGTGCTGACGCTGACCGACCAGGTCGGCGCGACCCTCAACCCGGCGGAGGAGGCCCTCGCCAGGGCGCACTTCGCGACCACCGCGCGCTATGAATGGATGTTCTTCGACGCCGCCCACCGCCGAGAGCAATGGCCCCTCTGAGATTCGGCGAAGACGATGTGCGGGTTCGCCTGAATCGTCGCGCGAGACGGAGGACCATTCACCCATGACGCGCACACGACTCGGCTCACTGGTCGACGGCGGACTCAACTGGGACAGTCTGCCGCTGAAGCTGTTCGCCGGCGGCAATGCCAAGTTCTGGGACCCGGCCGACATCGACTTCTCCCAGGACCGCCGGGACTGGCAGGCGCTCTCGGACGTCGAACGCGACTGGGCCACCCGGCTGTGCGCGGAGTTCATCGCCGGCGAGGAGGCCGTCACCGAGGACATCCAGCCGTTCATGACGGCGATGCGGGCCGAGGGACGCCTCGGCGACGAGATGTACCTCACCCAGTTCGCGTTCGAGGAGGCCAAGCACACGCAGGTGTTCCGCCTCTGGCTCGACGCCGTGGGCATCACCGAGGACCTGCACCACTATCTCGACGACCTGCCCGCCTACCGCACGATCTTCTACGAGGAGTTGCCGCGGTCGCTCGAGACGCTGTCCTCGGATCCGTCCCCCGCCGCTCAGGTGCGCGCGTCGGCGACCTACAACCACGTCATCGAGGGGATGATGGCGCTCACGGGATACTATGCGTGGCACAAGATTTGCGTGAGCCGAGGGATCCTGCCGGGCATGCAGGAACTGGTCAGGCGCATCGGCGACGACGAGCGGCGCCACATGGCGTGGGGCACGTTCACCTGTCGGCGCCACGTCGCCGCCGACGACGCCAACTGGGCGGTGTTCGAGGGGCGGATGAACGAACTCATCCCCCTGGCACTGGCGAACACCGAGGAGGCGTTCGCACTCTACGACGAGATCCCGTTCGGCCTCGACAAGGACGAGTTCCTGCAGTACGCCACGGACAAGGGGATGCGACGGTTCGGAACCATCGGCAGTGCCCGCGGCCGCCCCGTCGGCGAGATCGACCTCGACTACTCGCCGCTACAGCTCGAGGAGACGTTCGCCGACGAGGACCACGCGGTCCTCGCCGCCGCCTCCGTCTAGGTGAGCTACGTCCGAATCAGCCCAGCGCCGCCAGGGCCGCGTCGTAGTTCGGCTCCTGCGCGATCTCGGGCACCAGCTCGGTGTAGGTGACGTTGCCGTCCGCGCCGATCACCACGACGGCCCGGCCGAGCAGTCCGGCGAAGGCTCCGTCGGCGATGGTGACGCCGTAGTCAGCACCGAAGCTGTCCCGGAAGCCGGAGGCCGTGGTGACGTTCTCGATGTCCTCGGCGCCGCAGAAGCGCTTCTGCGCGAACGGCAGGTCGTTGGACACGCACAGCACCGCCACACCGGCCGCGGCGGCGCGCTCGTTGAACGTCCGTACGCTCGCGGCGCAGACGGGAGTGTCCACCGACGGAAAGATGTTCAGCAGCAACGGCTTACCGCTGAACTGCTCGTCAGTCACGGCACTCATGTCGTTGCCGGTCAAGCTGAATCCGGGCGCGGGCGATCCGACCGCGGGAAGCTCGCCGACCGTGTTGATGGGATTTCCGCCTAGCGTTATCTGTGCCATGGGGACAGTCTGCCAAGTCCGGCGCGAACCCGTGGGGTTGGGTAGGCGCTCGGCGGCATCACCCCGGTCAGTACGCGAGCTGGTTGACCGCCATGGCGAACACGCGCGGCAGGGCCGTCGCCGCGGGCACGATGCGCGCCCTGACGGGCCCGACGCCGCCGGCGCGCACCAGCCCCGCCGTCAGCAGCCGGTAGCGCCGCGTCACCCGCCGCCACCGTCGGTCGTAGTCACCGGGCCGGTCGGCCACCACACAGTCCACCAATTCCCGTGCGGCACCGAAGGCGAGCCCCATTCCCTCACCCGTCAGCGCGTCGACGTAGCCGGCCGCGTCGCCCACCAGCATCACCCGGCCCGCCGTCTGGCTGCGGGCGGTCTGGCGCAGCGGCCCCGCCGCCCGGTCGGACCCATGGGCGTGGCCGAGCACCCGCTCCCGCAACGTCGGGAATTCCTCGAAGTGGCTGTCGAATCCGCCGCGGGTGGAACTGAGGATCGCGATGCCGACGCAGTCGTCAGCCACCGGTGTCACGTAGGCCTCGGCGCCGGCGGACCAATGCACCTCGACGGAGTCCGTCCACGGCGCAATCTCGACGTGACGTCGGATCCCCCACCGGCGCGGCCCCGGGCTCGCCGCGTCCAGGCCGAGGGCTCGTCGGATGGGCGAGTGCAACCCGTCGGCCGCCGCCAGATACCGGGCCTCGAGATTCCCGACGCGGACCGACGAGTCGTCCTGCGTCACCGGACCCACGTCCTCGTGGACGAACCGCACCCCGGCGTCGTCGGCAGCATCCCGCAGGGCGGCGTGCAGCACGGTCCTGCGCACGCCACGCCCGTGGCCCGCCCGGAAGGTCGCGTCGACCTGGCGGCCGCCACCGAAGTAGCTGATCCCCCGGAGTTCGCGCCCCTTGGGGTCGACACCGAGATGCGCCAGGTGCGCCAGCGTGTGCGGCATCATGCCCTCGCCGCAGGCCTTGTCGAGATCGCCGCGGCGCCGCTCCACCACCACGACCTCCAGCCCGGCCCGGGCGGCGTACAGCGCCGTGGCCAGCCCGGCGGGGCCGCCCCCGCCGACCAGCAAATCGATCACGACAGGCTCGCCAGCGCGGTGTTCTCCACCTTGATCCGCGTCCGCAGCAGCGCCGCGTTGAGGACGGTGAAGACCACCGCGGTGATCCAGGACCCGTGCACCAGCGGCAGTGCGACGCCCTCCACCACGACCGCCACGTAGTTGGGGTGCGGGATCAGGCGATACGGGCCGCCGGTGACGCGGTCGGCTCCCGGGACCACGATCACCCGGGTGTTCCACTGCGACCCCAGGGTGGTGATGCACCACCACCGCAACACCTGGGCCGCAACCACGACGGCCAGCATCGGCCACCCCAGCGCGGGGATGAACGGCCGATGCAGAACCAGCGGCTCGACCAGGCACCCCACCAAGAGTCCGACGTGCAGGACGACCATCACGGGATAGTGCTCGGCCCCGAACTCGGTGCCGCCCCTGGCCTTGCTCCAGGCCCAATTGCGGTTGGAGACGACGAGTTCGGCTATCCGCTCGAGCGCGATGACGACGATCAGAAGTACGTACCACGTCATCGCGTCACCGCCACCGGAGCAGGACGAGCTCCGAGCAGAAGCCCGGACCCATGGCCATCATCAGACCGGAGGTACCCGGCTCGGGCCGTTTGGCGATGGTGTCGCGCAGCACGTGGAGTACCGACGCCGAGGACAGGTTGCCCACCTCCGCCAGTGAGCGCCACGTCAGCTCCAGCGCGTCGTCGGAGAGGCCCAGGGTGGCGGTGATGGCCTCGATGACCTTGGGGCCGCCGGGGTGGCTCACCCACGTGCCGATGTCGTCGATCGTCTTGTCATGTGCGGCAAGGAAGTTGGTGACGTCGTCCCCGAGGTAACGTTCGACCACCTGCGGGACGTCGGGCGAGAGCACCAGGCGGAAACCGCTGGAGTCGACGTCCCACCCCATCGTGCGTTGCGAGTCGGGATACAGGTGACTGCGCGAGTCGACCACCTCCGGACCGGACGGTGTCATGCCCTCCGCGCGGCGGTCGCCCACGGCGACGACGGCGGCTGCTCCGTCGCCGAACAAACTGCTGCCCACGACGGTCGCCATCGACGGATCGCGCTTGGGCACCAGCGAGCACAGCTCCACCGCGACCAGGACGGCGACGGCGTCGGGTGCGCCACGAAGGTAGTCGTGCAGGCGCGCCACGCCTGCCGCCCCTGCGACGCAGCCCAGGCCGAACATCGGCACCCGTCGGACGTCGGGCCGAAGGCCGATGCGGGCGGCGATGCGGGCCTCGAGTGTCGGGACCGCGAGGCCGGTGACAGTCGTCGAGTAGATGACGTCGACGTCCGACGGCTGCAGGCCGGCGTCCTCGAGCGCTCCCAGCACCGCGGCACACCCGAGCTCGACGGCATGTTCGATGAAGACGTCGTTGGCCTTGCCGAAGTCGTCGAGCGCGGCGTACTCCTCCAGAGGCAGGACCATGTGTCTGCCGTCGACCTTCGCGCTGCGATGCAGCTTTCTGATGGGCTCGGCGTATTCCGCATAACCGGGAATGGCCAACAGCGCCTCGGTCACCTCGGCCTGCGTGTAGCGGTTGGGTGGGAGCTCTCCCCGTACGGCGGCGATCACAGTCATGGCGCCCTCCTTCTTCCTAGATACGACACCCGGGACCGAATGGTTCACGGGTTTGGTGATCGGAGCTGGCGACGGTGGTCGCTCCGGTGTGCCTGGGTGAGTGCGACGCCGCGGCGCCGTCGCCGTCGTCGAGTCCGAAGCGGTCGTGCAGCCGGGTCAGCCATCGCGGCGCCCACCAGTTCCACGCCCCCATCACGCGCATGAAGGCCGGCATCAACACCATCCGCACCAGAGTCGCGTCGGCGAGGACGGCGAGGGTGAGACCCAGCCCGAACATCCGCATGAAGGACACCTCGGCGGCGACGAGCGCGGCGAACGAGATGGACATGACGACCGCCGCGGCGGTGACGACCCGGCCGGTGCGGGCGATGCCGAGGGCCACGCTCTCGTCGCTCCTGGCCCGCGCGGTTCCCTCGGCTCGAGTGTCACCGGTGCCGCCCGACGCCAGCCAGAACTCGCGAATGCGCGACACGAGGAACACCTCGTAGTCCATCGACAGGCCAAAGGCGATGCAGAACAACAACACGGGGATGTTGGCGACGAGGGTGCCGGTGGTGGTCGTGCCGAGGCCGCCGAGGTGCCCGTCCTGAAAGATCCACACCATCGCACCGAAGGCGGCCGTCAGCGACAATGCGTTGAGCAGCAACGCCTTCAGCGGAATCGCGACACTGCCGGTGAGCAAGAACAGCACCACGAACATGATCGCCGCGATGAGTCCCAGTACCAGGGGAAGCCGAGACGTGATGGCGTGCACGCTGTCGGCGTTGACCTGGGCGGTGCCGGTGAACAGCACTTCGTGGCCGCCTGGGCCGCTCACCGCGTGCAAGTGGTCCAGCTGAGCCTGGGAACGGTCGGAGAACAGCGGCGCCGAGCTGAACACGGTCAGGAAGGCGCTCCCGTCGACCTGAGTCGGTGGCGTCACGGCGGTCACGTCCGGCACGCGGGCAAGGTCGGCGGCGTAGCGGGTGAACTCGCGGGGAGCGAGGTCCTCCGCCTCGGGTATGACGACGGTGACCGCGGTGGCCGAGTCGTCGGCGAACTCGTCGCGCAGTTGATCGCCGACCTGGTGCGCCGACGCCGACGGCGGCAGCACCCTGTCGTCGGGGAAGCCCCACTTGACCCCGAGGAAGGGTGCGCCGAGCAGCAGCATGACCCCGACGACGGCGACGGCGATAGGCACGGCGTGTCGCATCACCGCCTTGGTCCATCGATACAGGAACGGCTGCGCGACGGGGCGGTGTGCCGCGACGGAGCGTCGGAACGGCCCGCGAATCCTCAAAGCGTCCAGTCGATCTCCGAGCAACACGATCACCGCGGGGGTGACGACGAGGGCGGCTACCGCGGCGAAGGCGACGGTCGCGACTCCCGCGTAGGCAAACGACTTGAGGAAGTGCATCGGGAACAGGGCCATCATGGCCATCGACAGCGCGACGATGGTCGCCGAGAACAGCACCGTGCGGCCTGCCGTCCCCATGGTCCGCACCAGCGCCTCGTCGCGGGGCGAACCGTCGGCGAGCTCGTCGCGGTACCGGCTGATCATCAACAGCGTGTAGTCGATGGCGAGCGCCAAACCCAGTGCGGCACTGAGGTTCAGAGCGAAGATCGACACGTCGGTGAAGAGGGTCACGCCACGAAGCACGGCGAGCGCGCCGAGAACCGCCATGGCGCCGACGGCAATCGGGACCGCGGCCGCCAGCAGTCCGCCGAACACCCACACCAGCACGAGGAAGCTCAACGGTATCGCCAGCGACTCCATCACCATCAGGTCGTGTTGCGACTGTCCGGTGATCTGCACGTTGAGCATTGCCGCTCCGCCGGATCGGACGGTGACGCCGTCGCGGTCGTGGGCGAGTAGATCCGACAGCGCCTTGGCGTTCGCCTGGGCGGCGTTGCCGTCACCCGACACTCCGGCGACGACCAGACCGGACCGCCGATCCTCACTGACCAGTCCGGCGGTCGCCCCCGCGGGCGCCGTCCACGCCGACGCCACGGTGGTCACGTCGGGCGAGCGCTTGAGTTGGTCGACGATGCCTAGGCCGGTGGCGCGCGCGGCGTCGCTGCCGTACCCGCGGGGGTCGGAGACGACGAAGATCATCTGCACGTCGCCCTGACCGAACGTGTCGGTCAGCAGCGCCGTGGCCTTCGCCGACTCGGACGTCGGGTCCTCGAAACCGCAGGCGCACAGCGTGTTGGCAACCGGTATGCCGACGATGGCGGCGGCGATCGTCACCACCGCCGCGATCGTGACGACGCGACGCGGGGCGGCGATGGCCATGCGGGCGATCTCGTGCAGGAACGAACGTCCCGAGCTCGGTTGCGTCACGGTCGACTCCTCACGGTGCACCATGTCAACGACTGATGACTTGTGACCGTAGGTGACGCCGGGGGCTATGTCAACAACTGGTGACTTGTCCGGTCTCGCGGGTGTGCCGGCACGCGAAGACCCCCGAGGCGATCGACGATCGCGCTCGGGGGTCTCGGGGAACTAGCAGCGGGTGTGGTTACCCCGCGTTGGCGCAGAAGTTGGGTACGCAGAAGTTCGCACCACCGCGATCGGCGCTGGCACTCCCGCCGGGCACGTACACGCTGGCGCCACCGGGATTGGTCGACGCTCCTGCGCCGGGCACGGTGGCCGCGGTTCCGTCGGGTCCGGCCTGGACGCCCGCACCTGGCACCACCGCTCCGGCCCCGTCGGGTCCCGCTTGCGCCCCGGCACCGGGAACGGTCGCACCCGCACCGTCGGGGCCCGCGGTGGCTCCGGTGCCAGGCGCCAAGGCCGACGCACCATCGGGCCCAGCCGTCGCCCCGGTGCCCGGTGCACCGGCGGCGGCGCCGTCGGGACCCGCGACAGCGCAGGCCGGCGTGCCTTCGACACCGCACGGCGGCGGCGGGTTGGCTCCGGCCAGGGGGGCGAACGCAATCGCCGACATTCCGGCGCCGGCAACGATGATCTGAGTCAGGAAGTGCTTTCTCATGGCGGCTGGGTACCACCGGGCAATGTGGCCGAAACATTCGTCCGGATGTGAGCTACGTTTCCCTCGTGGCCGTCAACGAATCGCGTGAAATCACCATCGAGGCAACACCGGAGGAGATCCTCGAGGTGTTGCTCGACATCGAAACCCTGCCGGAATGGTCGCCGGCCCATCAGGAGGTCGAGGTGCTCGAACGCGACGCGGACGGCCGACCGAGCCGGACCCGCCAGGTGGTCAAGATCGTCGGCGTCAGTGACGAACAGGAGCTCGCCCACGTCGTCCATCCCGACGGTGTCGGGTGGTCGTTGATCAGCGCGCAACAGCAACGGGCGCAAGAGGCGCGCTACACCCTGACGCCCGTCGGCGACTCCACCCACGTCAGGTTCGACATCACGGTCGACCCGATCGTCCCCCTACCCTCGTTCCTGATCAAACGTGGCGCGAAGGGCCTTCTGGAGACCGCCACGGACGGCCTGCGTGCCCGGGTGTTGAAGGTCAAGAGGGGTTAGAGCCGGGAGTCCGACATCCGGTGACCACGGCGCCGGTGCACGACGACTCCCGCACCGACGATGAACACGGCAGAGATCAGGGACAGGAAGATCGCCGACTGCTGGTCGGGATCGAATGCCATGAGCACCAACACCGCGACGATGGCCACCATCACGACGACCGTCAGGTAGGGGAACAGCCACATCTTGACCGGCGCCTCCTCGCCCTTGGCCCGCATGGCGCGGCCCAGGACGAACTGGCTGGCCGCGATGGCCAGGTAGACGAACAGGGCGATCGCGCCACTGGTCGCCAGCAGGTAGGCGAAGATCTTCTCCGGTAGCAGGTAGTTGCCGACGACGGCCAGAAACCCCACCACCATCGACGCCAGCACCGCGACCCACGGAACGCCGTTGCCGGTCAACTTGCGCACGACTCGGGGCGCGTCCCTGCGATCACCAAGCGAGAACAACATCCGAGACGCGGTGTACAGCGCCGAGTTCAGGCACGACGCCACCGCTGTCAGGATGACCAGGTCCATGATGATCTTCGAACCCGGGATCCCGATCGCCTCCAGAGTGGTTTGGTACGAACCGTTGTCGAGCTTGTCGTAGGGCATCAGGGCGACGATCACGAAGATGGAACCAATGTAGAACAACGAGATTCGCCAGATCACCGAGTTCACGGCCTTGCTGATGCCGGTGGTCGGGTCGGGCGACTCGGCGGCCGCGATGGTGACGATCTCGGTACCCATGAAGGAGAACATCGTGACGAGCATTCCGGCGATGACGGCCCCAAACCCGTTGGGCATGAACCCGTCTGGCTGCCACAGTTGGTGGATCCCGCTGACCTGGGAGTCGGGGATGATCCCGAAGATCGCCGCAACGCCGATGCCGATGAACGCGATGATCGCGACGACCTTGATGAGGGCAAACCAGAACTCGAATTCACCGTAGTTGCCGACGCTGATGAGGTTGGTCACGGTCAAGAGGAGCGTGACCGCAAGCGCCCACACCCATTGGGGTGCGCCGATCAGATCCGACAGGATGGCCGCCGCCGCGGTGGCCTCGACGGGGATGACCAGGACCCAGAACCACCAGTACAGCCAGCCGACGGAGAAGCCCGCCCAGCCACCCAGCGCCCGGTCCGAGTACACCGAGAACGAACCGGTGTCGGGATTGGCCGTCGCCATCTCCCCCAGCATCCGCATCACCAACACGACGAGGGTGCCCGCCAGGAAGTAGGAGATGAGGACCGCTGGCCCAGCCTCCTTGATGGCGTTGGCCGAGCCCACGAAGAGGCCGGCGCCGATGACGCCGGCAATCGAGATCATGGTGATGTGGCGTGGCTTGAGACTGGTGCCGAGGGTGCCGTCCGGTGAGTCCGGGCGTGCGGTCTGGTCTTCGGCGGAAGCACGGTCGGTCATCGGAGCGCCACCCTTCTGTGTACCGGGTGTTCGACGCGGACCCGGAGACGCTGTGGGGTGCCCACGGCGCACGCAAACGAAACAACGCGCTTCGCCAAGCGCCACCTGAACATCCGACGCCGAACCGGTACCGAACACCGCCGGCTGCGAACCGCCTGGGAACTCAGGTGCACGATATTCTGTTGTCAGAGTGACGGGAGTGAATATTGGGTATGAGCTGAGGGATTCTCGGACTCAACCCACCTAGGTCAAGGAGCGGCCGTGTACGTGCAAGGGACCTCGCGGGCGATGCGCGCGGTGGCCGTGGTCGCCGCGGCCGTCGCACTGGCGACCACGACGGCCGCCAGCACGCTGATCACCGCGCCGACCGCCGCGGCCGCCGACGACTGCCCCGACGTCGAGGTGGTGTTCGCCCGTGGCACCGACGAGCCCCCGGGCATCGGCGTCGTCGGTCAGGCCCTGGTGGATTCCCTCAAACCGCTGGTCAAGGGCAAGTCGATCCGTTCCTACGCCGTGAAGTACCCGGCGTCCTACGACTTCCTCGGGGTCGCCGACGGTGCCAACGACGCCAGCGCCCATGCGCAGGCGACCGCCAAGAGTTGCCCGAAGACCAAGATCGTCCTTGGCGGCTACTCGCAAGGTGCGGCGGTCATGGACGTCGTCACCACGTCCCCCATCACCGGCCTCGGCTTCAAGGCTCCGTTGCCGGCGGCGATGGCCGACCACATCAGCGCCGTCGCCGTCTTCGGCAACCCGTCGGCGCGCCTCGGTCAGCCCTTGACGACGCTGAGCGCCCTCTACGGGCCCAAGACCGCCGACATGTGCAACACCAACGACCCGATCTGCTCCCTGGGCAAGGACTTCACCTCACACGTGCGATATCCGCAGTCCGGACTGGTCAAGAAGGCCGCCCAGTGGATCGCCGACAACCACTTGAACGCCAAGCCGACCTCCACCTAGGTGGAGATGGCCCGCGCCGACCGCAATCGCCGGCGCCACCGCTCGACGTGGTCGGCGTCGGTGACCGCGAATCGCTGCAACAGCTCGGCCGCAGGCGCTGCGGGCGTGGGCGCGACGGGCAGATGACCGTCCACGGGGCGCAACGACCGACCGGGCACGACGAGGTCGCCGCCCAGCAGGGACACCGTGCCGAGCGCACAGTCGTACGGCAGCTCGGGAAGCGCGCCCGCGAGCGCGAGGCCGGCGGCCAGCCCGATGCTCGTCTCCCCGGACGACGCGACCACGCACGGCAGGTCGAGCCGTTCGGCGACGCGCAGCGCCCGTCGCACGCCGCCGAGTGGACCGCTGCGAAGGATCACCACGTCGACCGCCTCGGCGCACGACGCCTCGGCGGCGATCGGAACGTCGACCCGGCTGCGCACCGCGGCCAGCTCCGTGGTGCCCCGGCAGGGGCGGGCGACGAACTCGACGTCCCCGGCCGCCTCCGCGAGGACCGCGATGGCGCGCACCGCGTCCTCGACGTTCCATGATCCGTTGGCGCTCAAGCGAATTCGTCCGGAGGGGCCGAGCGCGGCACGGACCGCCGCGACGCGCTCTGCGTCATCGGTCAGCTCACCCGGCGTCGTCGCGACGGTGACGTCGGCCGTACGACAGCCCGACCCGTCCACGGTGCGGCGCGCGGACCCGGGGTCGACCGCGCCGACCGTCACGGCGATCGGAATCCGGCCCCGCCGCGGATCGGGCCAGCCGACGGTGCCCCCCTCGACGGCGGCGGTGAGCCATCTCGACGCCTCGCCGTCGTCGCAACCCGGTGGTGGGCTGAACTCGCCCCATCCCTGCGGGCCCTCGATCAACATGCCCTCGTGCACGCCGGTGCCGTCGGCCAAGGGGACGCCGAAGATCGGCGCGGCGTCGAAGTCGATCATCGCCTTCATTGGGGACAAGCTAACGGACCGTCATCGGGCGGCATCGATCTGTCAGCCGAAGAACCCGTGCGACCCCGACCGCCCGGGGGTCGCACGGCCGCGGTCCGTCTGGCGCGGCGGCGGCGGAGGGGCCGCGCTCAACGGCGCTCGCGTCACGTTCGTCTGCGGCTTCTTCGGCGTGTCGGTCTGGTAGCCCGGCGAATACTGCCGCGTGACGACCGGCGGGGTCATCTCCTCAGCCGTCGGCGGTGGCGGCGGAAGTACCGGTGGTGGCGGCAGTGGAGCGACCGACGCGGCGGCGGGCGCCGACGTCGACGGGGCCGTCCGCGCGGCGGATTCGCTCGGCGGCACCGGTGCCGGCTGGTCGCCGGCGGGGCTGCGCAGGATGAGGACGACGCCGACGACGGCCGCCACGCCGAGCAGGATGGCGACGGCGAGCATCACCGCCCGCGGGCGACGTTTCCGGTCGGTCGACGACGACTTGAACTCCCAGGCGCCGCTGTCGGCGATGCGGGACTCGTACGAGGCGGTGGCGGAGGCGCCGACGACACCGTTGCGGCGCGCCGGGACGACGTTCAACGTTGCGGCCACGGATTCGGGTGCCGGACGGTGGTTCACCCGGGCGGGCGGTGGATCGTCGGGTTCGACTGGCTCGAGCAGGCTCGTGTCGCCGACGAACCAGCGGTCGGTGTCGGCCGCGGAATCGTCCTCGAGCGGGGGCGGGTACTCCTGACGAGGCGGTGGCGGAGCAGGCTGCGGCGGCGTTTCGTCGACGGGTAGTTCCGCGCCGAACCATCCGTCGTCGGGATCGTCGAATGCGTGTTCGGCGCCCAGATCCCGAACCGTCATCTGCCCATGCTACCCCGCTTGACGTGCTCGAAGAGCGCTCGTCCGAATGCGCTTGGGCGTCAGCCCTCCTCGAGACCCTCCTGCCGACGGGGCGGCCCGTCGTGGCCGAACGTCGGGGCTCGGCGCGCCGGGGAATGGCCGTGGACGCCTTCGGCATAGGCCGTTTCGGCGTGCTGGGTGAAGTCGATCCCGGTGGTCTCGTCCTCGGCACTGACCCGGAAGCCCATCAGACGGTCGATCACCGTGCCCAGCCCGTAGGACACCGCGAACGCGTAGGCGGCAACCACCACCGCGGCCAAGAGTTGTTTGCCGAGCTGGGTGAGCCCGCCCCCGTAGAACAGGCCTCTCGGGCCGCCGGTCATGACCTCGGTGGCCAGCAGACCGATCAGCAGCACCCCGACCACGCCGCCGACGAAGTGCACTCCGACGACGTCCAGCGAATCGTCGTAGCCGAATCGGAACTTGAACCCGATCGCGAACGAGCAGACGACACCGGCCGCAAGACCGACCAGGACGGCGCCGAGGGTGTTGACGGTGCCACAGGCGGGCGTGATCGCGACCAAACCCGCGACGACTCCGGAGGCGGCGCCAAACGTCGTCGGCCGGCCGTCGCGGATGCGCTCGACGGTGAGCCAGCCGAGCATGCCCAAGCACCCCGCCACCAGGGTGTTGAGGAAGATCGCCGCCGCCGTACCGTTGGCGGCCAGGGCCGAGCCCGCGTTGAACCCGAACCAGCCGAACCACAGCAGGCCGACGCCCAGCAGCACGAAGGGCAGGTTGTGCGGTCGCATCGCCTCCTTCTTGAAGCCGATGCGCGGTCCCAATACCAGCGCCAGCGCCAATGCCGAAGCGCCGGAGACGATCTCGACGACCAAGCCGCCGGCGTAGTCCAACGCGCCGAGCTTGAACAGCCAGCCGCCAGGTGACCACACCCAGTGCGCGACAACCGAATACACGACGATCGTCCAGATCGGCACGAAGACCATCCACGCCGAGAACCTCGCCCGGTCGGCGATCGCTCCGCTGACCAAGGCGGCGGTGATGATGGCGAAGGTCAGCTGGAACGTCGCGAACAGCAACTCGGGAACCGAGCCGTGCACGGTGGTGGGGTCGACACCCAACATCGCGACGTGCGTGAGATCGCCGACCAACCCGGCATGGCCCTCCCCCGAGAACGCCAAGGTATAGCCGAAGAGCAGCCACGACACCGTCACCAGTGGAATCGCGATGAAGCTCATCATGATCATGTTGAGGACGCCGGTGGTGCGCACCATGCCGCCGTAGAAGATCGCCAGACCTGGCGTCATGAGCAGGACCAGCGCGGTGCTGGCCAACAGCCAGGCGGTTGCGGCCGGATCGATCGAGTTCACGCGCACTCCTTGTCGAAGATTCGCCAGAGGTTAGCGAACCCCACGAGGCCGCCGACGAGGCAATCGCCGAAACGTCCCGGCGCGTCTTTGGCCATTTCTTGACCGATTCCAGAAAAGACGGGCATAGTGGTCCGCGTGACACCGTCGCCGAACTACCCGGAACAGCTACGCCAGGCTGGCCTCCGCGTAACCCGGCCTCGTGTCGCGGTACTCGGGGCGGTGGGCCAACACCCGCACGCCGACACGGAGACGATCTTCGACTCCGTTCGCAACGGTCTGCCCGAGGTCTCTCGCCAGACCGCGTACGACGTGTTGGCGGCCCTGACCACCGCGGGATTGGTGCGCCGGATTCAGCCATCCGGTTCCGTTGCCCGCTACGAGTCCCGGGTCGGCGACAACCATCACCATGTCGTGTGTCGGTCGTGCGGCGTCATCGCCGACGTCGACTGCGCCGTCGGTGACGCTCCCTGTCTGACCCCGTCCGACCGCAGCGGCACTCTCGAGGGCTTCTCCGTCGACGAGGCCGAGGTCGTCTATTGGGGACTGTGTCCCGAATGCTCCACCGCACCAACAGTTTGACCCGTTCCACGTCATCGCTGTCCCAAACGAAGGGGAACCCCGTGCCCGAAGGCAAGACTCCGAACGCCGAAGTCGGAGAAATGAACGAGTCGAGCATCGAGGGCCAGTGCCCCATGCGCGCTCCCTACCCCACCGAGAGCGGCAGGACCAACGAGAGTTGGTGGCCCAAGAAGCTCAACCTCAAGATCTTGGCCAAGAACCCGGTCGAGGTCGACCCGTTCGGTGGCACGTTCGACTACGCCGCAGCGTTCGGCGCCCTGGACCTCGCGGCGGTGAAGAGCGACATCGAAGCCGTCCTCACCACCTCGCAGGACTGGTGGCCCGCCGACTTCGGGCACTACGGGCCGCTCATGATCCGGATGGCGTGGCACAGCGCCGGCACCTACCGCGTCAGCGACGGCCGCGGCGGCGCAGGCGCCGGCCAGCAGCGCTTCGCCCCCCTGAACAGCTGGCCCGACAACGGCAACCTGGACAAGGCGCGCCGGCTGCTCTGGCCCGTCAAGAAGAAGTACGGCAAGAGCCTGTCCTGGGCCGATCTGCTGGTGCTCACCGGCAACGTCGCACTGGAGTCCATGGGCTTCGAGACCTTCGGCTACGCCGGCGGCCGAGCCGACGTGTGGGAGCCCGAGGACGACGTCTACTGGGGCCCTGAGACCGAGTGGCTCGGCGACGCCCGCTACACCGGCAAGCGCGACCTCGAAGACCCGCTCGGTGCCGTGCAAATGGGACTGATCTACGTCAATCCCGAAGGCCCCAACGGACATCCGGATCCGCTGGCCGCCGCGGTGGACATCCGCGAGACCTTCGGCCGGATGGCGATGAACGACGAGGAGACCGTGGCGCTGATCGCCGGTGGCCACACCTTCGGCAAGACGCACGGCGCCGGCGATCCCGATGCCTACGTCGGAGCCGAGCCGGAAGGCGCGCCGCTCGAAGAGCAGGGCCTCGGCTGGAAGCAGTCGTTGGGCAACGGCAAGGGCGCCAACGTGATCACCTCGGGTCTCGAGGTCATCTGGACCCAGAAGCCGACCGAGTGGACCAACCTCTTCTTCGACAACCTGTTCGGCTTCGAGTGGGAACTGGAGAAGAGCCCCGCCGGCGCCAATCAGTGGGTGGCCAAGGATGCCCCCGAGTCGGCGTACGTGCCCGGTCCGGAGGCGACGTCGGAGAAGCGCAAGCCGACGATGCTCACCACCGACCTCGCGTTGCGCATGGACCCGATCTACGGTCCGATCTCCAAGCGCTTCCACGAAAACCCCGACCAGTTCGCCGACGCGTTCGCCCGCGCCTGGTTCAAGCTGACGCACCGCGACATGGGACCCATCCAGCGCTACCTCGGCCCCGAGGTTCCGTCGGAGACCCTCGACTGGCAGGACCCGGTCCCGACCGGCCAGAGCCAGCTCTCGACCGAGGACGTCGCCACGCTCAAGGGGGACATCCTGGCGTCGGGACTGACCGTCTCGCAACTGGTGTCGACCGCGTGGGCGTCCGCGTCGACGTTCCGCGGCAGCGACAAGCGCGGCGGAGCCAACGGCGGCCGCATCCGGCTGCAGCCGCAGTCGTCGTGGGAGGTCAACAACCCAGACGAGCTCGCCCAGGTGATCCGCACGCTGGAGGGCATCCAGGCCTCCTTCGGCGCCGACAAGGTGTCGTTCGCCGACCTCGTCGTGCTCGGCGGCGTCGCGGCAGTCGAGAAGGCCGCGGCCGACGGCGGGGTCTCCATCTCGGTGCCGTTCACCCCGGGTCGCGGTGACGCCACCCAGGAGTGGACGGACGAGGAGTCCTTCGCCTACCTCGAGCCGAAGACCGACGGGTTCCGCAACTACCTCGGCAAGGGCAATCTCCCCTTGGAGTACCTGCTGGTCGACCGCGCCAACCTGCTCACCCTGACCGCGCCGGAGCTGACGGTCCTCGTCGGCGGCCTGCGCGTCCTCGGAGCGAACTGGGACGGCTCGAAGCACGGCGTCTTCACCGACCGGGTGGGCACGTTGACGAACGACTTCTTCACCAACCTGCTCGACATCGACGTCTCCTGGACGGCGACCGACGACTCGTCGGACACCTTCGAGGGCACCAACGCGTCGGGCAGCGTGAGGTACACCGGCACCCGGGCCGACCTCGTGTTCGGGTCGAACTCCGAATTGCGCGCGGTCGCCGAGGTATACGCCAGCGACGACGCCAAGGAGAAGTTCGTCACCGACTTCGTCGCCGCCTGGGCCAAGGTCATGGACCTCGACCGGTACGACCTCGTCTAAGCCACTCTGCAGCCCCAGGAACACCCCGCGAACCGGCTTCGGCCCGCGGGGTGTTCTTGCGTGACAATGGCGGCATGGGCACCCGATGGCAGGACTCGAACGCGCCGCGCGGCGACAGCTATGACCAGCGGTGGGCGAAGCTCGCCGAGTCGGGCGAGAGCATTCACGGCGAGGCGGACTTCGTCGAGAGTGTGCTGGGGCAAGCGGGCGGGCGCCGGGTCCTCGACGCGGGGTGTGGCACCGGCCGCGTCGCAATCGAGTTGGCCCGTCGCGGGCTCTCGGTGGTCGGGGTCGACGCCGACCCCGACATGCTCGCCACCGCGCGCACCAAGGCCCCCGACCTCACCTGGATTCACGCCGACCTGGCGGACCTCGGGGCGCACTCGACCGAGACGTTCGACGTCGTCCTTCTCGCGGGCAACGTGATGATCTTTCTCGCCCCGGGGACCGAGGACAGGGTCATGGGCGAGCTGGCCGACCGGCTCGCCCCCGGCGGACTTCTGGTCGCCGGCTTCTCGATTCGACCCGGTCGGCTGCCGCTCGCGGAGTACGACCATGTCGCCGCCGGCGCCGGATTGGAGTCCGTGGCCCGGTTTGCGACGTGGGACCGCGAGCCCTACGAGGGTGGCGACTACGCGGTGTCGGTGCACCGTCGGACGGACGTGGCAGGGTCACCGGCATGACCTCGGACGTGACCCCCGACTCACCCGCTCTGCGCATCGGATCGGTGTCCGTCGACTGCCCGGACCCCGGCGCGCTCGCGGACTTCTACGCCGAACTGTTCGGCATGACGCGGATCGTCGAATCACCCGACGGCCGGGTCGTCGCCATCTCCGACGGAACCCACACCCTGGCGATGATGAAGGTCGACGACTACGCGCCGCCGACCTGGCCAGAACCCGGGCAGGGCCAGCAGATGCACTTCGACGTCTCGGTGCGCGATCTCGACGCCGCCGCCGCACGCGCACAGGCCGTCGGCGCCCGGCTCGCCGAGCATCAGCCCGCGCCCGACCTGTGGCTGGTGTTCCTCGACCCGGCCGGCCATCCCTTCTGCCTGACCACGTTCGGCCCGTAGCACTCGGCGTCCGGCGTGGCGTGCGGCGAGTCGCTATGCTGGCGCATTCCACCGGCCCGACGCCGGACGTTCGACCCCCGAGGAGCGAGCATGGTCGCGCACATCCGACTGACCTCGCACAGCGGTGGGGTGGGTGCCCTGCCCATCAGGTGGGACGCCCCGACGGCGACCGAACGCGGACCCGTCATCGGCACCACCACCAAGCGCGCGCACCGCAACGTGATCGGCACCCACAGTGGTTCCTACGGCGTGTACCGGGCGCTGGCCGTCGCGGCCGGAGCGCTGTCGCGAGAGCACAAGGCCGACCTCACCAACACCTCACCCACCGACGTCATCGGCCCTCATCCGCAGTGGAGCGAACCGGGCAAGATCGTCAGCCTGGACCCGTGGGGGGCGATGGTCGCCGACGTGTTCGCCGACGAACTGGCGGCCGGTCACGACATGCGCCCGTCGATCGCCGTCACCAAGGCGCACGTCATCCTGCCCGAGGTCGTCGACGCCGTGCAGAAGGGTCGGCTCGTCCCCGACGGTCGCGTGCTGCTCCCCAGCGGAGCCGCGTTGGTCACCAAGGCCGCGATCGAACCGGTCTGGTATCTGCCCGGGGTGGCGCAACGGTTTGACTGCTCCGAAACCGATTTGCGCAGAGCCCTGTTCGAGGAGACCGGCGGGATGTACCCGGAGCTGGTGACCCGGTCCGACCTCGAGGTGTTCCTTCCCCCGATCGGCGGGCAGACCGTCTACGTCTTCGGTGCCACGCACGATCTGGCCGATCCGTCGGTCGAGCTGACCGCTCGGGTGCACGACGAGTGCAACGGCTCGGACGTCTTCGGCTCCGACATCTGTACGTGCCGGCCGTATCTCACCCATGCCATCGAGGAGTGCATCCTCGGCGCCCAGCGCGGCGGCGTGGGACTGGTCTCCTACTCCCGCAAGGAGGGCCGCGCGCTCGGGGAGGTCACCAAGTTCCTGGTCTACAACGCACGCAAGCGGCAGGTGGGCGGCGACACCGCCGACCAGTACTTCGCCCGCACGGAATGCGTTGCGGGAGTGCAGGACATGCGCTTCCAGGAACTCATGCCCGACGTCCTGCATTGGCTGGGCGTCCGCAAGATCCACCGGCTGGTCTCGATGAGCAACATGAAGTACGACGCGATCACCGGCTCAGGCATCGAGGTGGGCGAGCGAGTGAACATCCCGGAGGACCTGGTACCAGCCGACGCCCGCGTCGAGATCGACGCCAAGGTCGCCGCGGGCTACTTCACCCCGGGTCCGGTGCCGGGCGCCGAGGAGCTCCGGAACACGAAGGGCCGCGGGTTGAACGGATGAGTGCCGGCGAGGCCGACGGTGCGGCGGCGTTGCTGCGCACCACCGCTGCCGTCCGAGACCGCGCCACCGCTCTGCTGCACCGGGCGCGCGCCGGCGAGTCCACCTGGTTCGTCGTCGACGACGGGTCGGTGCCCGCGGCGGTGGCCGACGTGGTGGCCGTGACGCGAGACCGCTACCCCGACTTGGACATTCCGTTCCACAGTCGGTGGCGACACTTCGAAGCCGGTGGGGTCCACCGCAAGGCCGAACTCGACGCGCGGCTCGCGGCCCTCGATCCGGCCGGGCGGGCCCGCGCCATGATCGACCTCGCCGTGGTCAGCGTGCTGCTCGACGCCGGTGCGGGACCGGATTGGCACTACGACGAGGCGGCCAGCGGACTGCGATTCGACCGCTCCGAGGGGCTCGGCGTCGCGTCGTTCGACGCGTTCGCCGACGGCGTCTTCTCCTCCGACCCCGGCGTCCCGCTGCGGGTCGACGCGACCGGACTGCTCAGCCTGACGCCGGCGCGCCTGGCCGAGGCGTTCCAGATCACCCCGGACAACCCGCTGGTCGGCGTCGACGGTCGGGTGGCGCTCCTGCACCGCCTGGGGCAGGCCCTGACCGGGCAGCCCGAGACCTTCGGCCCGCTCGGCCGGCCCGGCGGGTTGTTCGACCGGCTGCTGCCCCAGCACGGTCCGGCGACGATCGCCGCGCACGACATCCTGTCGCAGTTGCTGCTGTCACTGTCGGGAATCTGGCTGGCGGACAACGCCATCGGTGATCAACGGCTAGGTGACTGCTGGCGGCACCCGGCCGTGGCGGGACCCGGCCTGACCCAGGGGTGGATGCCCTTTCACAAACTGTCGCAGTGGTTGACCTACTCGCTGCTCGAGCCGTTCGCCTGGGCGGGCGTCCAGGTCGTCGGGCTCGAGGAGTTGACCGCGCTCCCCGAGTACCGCAACGGTGGTCTGCTGCTCGACGCCGGCGTGCTCCGGCTACGCGACCCCGGCTGGCTGAGGACCGCGTGGGCCGTCGACGCCGAACTGGTGGTCGAATGGCGGGCGTTGACGGTGGCGCTGCTCGACGAGCTGGCTCCGCTGGTGCGCGCCGAGCTCGGCGTGGACGCGGCCCAGATGCCGTTGGCCTGCGTGTTGGAGGGCGGCACGTGGGCCGCGGGTCGGGTGCTGGCGCAGCGCCTCCGCGGCGGGCTGCCTCCGTTGGTGGTCGTCAGCGACGGCACCGTCTTCTAGGAGGATGACATGGGATCGCTACATCTGGTCGACCACCCGCTGGTACAGCACAAGTTGACCTTGTTGCGCCGAAAGGAGGCGTCCACCAAGACCTTTCGACAACTCGTCAACGAAATCGCCGCACTGGTGGCCTACGAGGTGTTGCGTGACGTTCCGCTGCACGACGTCGAGATCGAGACGCCGCTGGAGACCATGACCGGCCGGGTCATCGACGGCAAGAAACTGGTCTTCGTCTCGATCCTGCGGGCAGGCACCGGCATCCTCGACGGCATGCTGAGCGTCGTCCCCGGCGCACGGGTGGGCCACATCGGCCTGTACCGCGACCCCAAGACACTGGTGGCGGTCGAGTACTACTTCAAGATGCCCGGCGACCTCGACGAGCGCGACGTGGTGGTCGTCGACCCCATGCTGGCCACCGGCAATTCGGCGATCGCCGCGGTGGACCGGCTCAAGGAATGCGGCCCCAAGTCGATCAAGTTCGTCTGCCTGCTGACGTGCCCGGAGGGGGTGGCGGCCATGCAGCAGGCCCATCCCGACGTCCCGATCTACACCGCCGCCGTCGACCGCCAACTCGACGAGCACGGGTACATCCTGCCGGGGCTCGGAGACGCCGGTGACCGCATCTTCGGCACCAAGTAGTCAGACCCGGCGGGGCAGCTGGTCGCCGATCAGGGGCGCGATCTTGTCCGCCATGTAGGCGTGCCCGGCGTTGGTGGGATGCACGCCGTCGGGTCCGATGAGGTCCGGCCGGTCGACGAACCACCGCTCGGCGATCGGGTCGACGAACGTCGCCCCCGCCAGCATCGACTGGAACGACAGGATGTCGCGGATCTGTAGCACCGCGGGCGGCACGTCCGCCGTCGGCCACGGCGGTCCGATCACCAGCAGCCGCGCGGTCGGCGCGATGCTGCGGGCCAGGGAGAGCGAGCTGAAGACCTGCCCGTTGAGCGCATTGGGATCGACACCCTGGTCGTTGCGGGAGCCGTAGAACACGACGACCGAGTCGTCGGGCTTGACGGCTCTCGGGGTCAGGTCGACGAAGAGGTTGCCCTGATCGCCACGGACGCCGTACCCGGCCCGGCCCTCGGCCGCGACGTCGGCGTTGACCTGCATGCCCCGGCGCGCCAACGTCTTCCAGGCGAGCACGGGCCACGCGTTCGGGCCCTGACCGCCGATCGCGGTGCCATTGGTGTACGAATCGCCGACGACCGCGACCCGCATCACGGGCGTACCCGCGGTCGTGGCCTCATAGGGCGTCGCGCGAACTGAGGGCCCGTTCAGCACCACCCCGACCACCAGGGTCAGCGAGAGGACGAACGTGGCGAAACGGCTACCGAAGTCGTGCATCAACCCGCCTGGACTCGAAGTTTCTTGGGCCGGTCCTCGAGCGGGCCCCGAATCTGATGGGGCTCGGAGGGCTCGGGCACCTCGGACTGCGGGGTGTGCTCCAGGTCGACCGGCGGCCTGCGCTCGCCGACCATGCGGCGCATCCACATTCGCGCGGGTTCCTCGACGAAGTGGAACAGCAGCACCCCCAGGAGCAGGGACACCAGGATGAGCGCGGCGAAGATCAGCTTCGCGCCGATGCTCGGCACCATGGGGATCTGGTACTGGGCCATGATCCACAGCCAGGCGGTGTGGACGATCTCGTGGACCATGTACAGCCCGAAGGAGACTTGTCCGCCGTAGACCATCACCCTGGTGGACAGCAGCGCGGGCAAGGTGCCCGACCCGAGGGCCAACGCCACGACCAGGGGCATGAACAGCACGTCGACCAGGCCGAAGTCGTCGCGGATGGTCGGCAGCGGATGACCGTCGAACCAGTACAAGGCGCCGACGATGACGCCGAGCAAGACCACCGAGACCACGCCGACGGCGGCCCGGGTGCGGTCGGAGGGCCTCATCTTCCGCACCGCGGCGCAGGCCAGCGCGCCGGCGGTGAACTGCAGGACGATGCGGGGCAACCAGCTCCACGGGGTGTAGAACTGGCCGCCGGAGCCCACCAGGAGAATCAGCGGAGGCAGGGTGGCCGCGAAGGACAGCAGCAGCAGACCCCGCGCCCCCGTCGCGCGGTCCACGCGGTGGATCACCAGGATGAGCAACCCGAACAGCAGGTACGCCAACCACTCGGCGCTGATGGACCAGGCCGGGCCGTCCCAGCTCGAGAAGTCGAAGAACGGCTGGAACCACAGCTGCACCATCCCCAACTGGCGTAGGTAGCTGATCGCGTTCAGCGAACCCGCCTCCGGCGACGGGAAGTCCCCGTAGTTGAGGGTGAAGATGATCCACAGCGCCGCGAGGTGCATGGTCACCAGGTACAGCGGCCAGACCCTGGCCAGCCGCAGCCACAGGAAGTGCAGGGTGGCCCTCGTCGACCACCGGTCACCCATCCGCTCCAGGTAGTTCCACGTCAGGACGAAGCCACTGAGGATGAAGAAGAGGTCGACACCTTGCGCACCACAGTCGAGGATCGGCTTGAGCGAGTCGTAGAGCGGTGGTGACGCCATCTGCAGCAGGGGCCGGAAGTGGAACATCACCACCCACAGGGCAGCCACGATGCGCAGGCCGGACAGGGCCTTGATCTCTCCGGTGCGCACAACACTCTTTCCGTGATTCGAGCCGGTCGGTTCGCGTGTGATTCCGCGCCGTTGCGTCAGCTGCCGCGCGGTCGGGGCCTGCTGTCGGCTCTTGGCAGGGTAACAGCGCCGCCTCCGCGGTGGCATGTTCGCAACGCTGTGCAGTTCCTGACACCAGGCCACTTTTCGGTTCCGCGTTCGGTTGCCAGGCAGGGAGGCCACAATTCGTGGCAGACCCCGCGCAGCCCCGCAGGGCCCACGACTTCCCTGGAGGAACCCTCACCATGCTCGATCGACTTCGGCCACCGCGCCGAACCGTCATCGTCGGCGCCGGCCTAGGTGCGTTGGCCACTGCCGCCGCGGCCTGTAGTTCCGGCGACAAGCCGGCCGCCGCCGAATCGACCTCCTCGGCGGCCGCGCCGACGGGTACGCCGGGTGGCGGCGCCCTCGCCAAGACGGCGGACGTACCTGTCGGCTCCGGGATCATCGTCGACGACGTCGTGATCACCCAGCCGACGACGGGAGTCTTCAAGGGGTTCTCGCCGGTGTGCCCGCACGCCGGCTGCAACGTTAACAAGATCGCCGACGGCAAGATCGTCTGTCCCTGCCATCACAGTGAGTTCAACCTCGACGGCACGGTCGCCCAGGGCCCCGCGAAGAAGCCACTCGAGGCAAAGGCCGTCACCGTGCAAGGCGACTCGATCGTCGCCGGCTAGCTACCCGGCGGCGTTGGGCCGCAACGGCGGGCAGTTGCCGGCAGCGTCCACGGCAAGCTCGAAGTGCCAAATCTCGTTGGCGTAGATCTGGCACAGCCCGAACCGCGAGCCGTTGGCGATCATCCACTGGTCCGCGACCACGGGCCCGACGTCGACCGCCTTGCCGAACACGTGCATCGACGTCTCCGGCGACGCCACGAACTGCGCTGCCAGGTCGGTGTTGCCGTAGGTGGTCACGGCCTGGTCGAACAGGCGCTGCTGGAAGCCCTTGGAGCGCCACCCCGAGGTGAGCTGCACGTCGACGCCCTCGGCGGCCGCGGCGGTGGCGGCATTCTGAATCGCCGCGAGCACCGCAGGCTCCAGGAAGCCGACCGCCGGATTCTTCACGTCGAACGGTGAGACCAGCTGGCCGTCGGGAATCGATCCCCCCGTCGTGTCCTCGGCGGCGGCCCCGATGGTCAGCGGTTCGACGGCTACGGCGACGGCTGGCCCGGGCGGCGGGGCGGCCGTCTCGGGTTGCGTGCCGCAACTCATCAGCAGTGCGCTCAGTCCGACGGCCGTCGCCACCGAACCGCTGACCCCCTGACGCATGGGGTGAGCGTATTCGTCGCCGACGGGGACGCCTGCGGCGGCGCCTGTGGCAGGCTCTGACGTCGTGGACCTGCCACGCCCCGACCCCGACCTCCCCCACCTCGCCGACGTCGTCCCCTCGGTGCTCTCCGCCCTGGGCGCACCCGACTTCGAGCGCCGAATTCCGCTGCGCGAGGAACTGTCCGGTGCCTGCGTGTTGCTGGTCGACGGGCTCGGCGCCGAGTTGCTCGACACCTACGCCGCCGACGCCCCCGTGCTGGCCGGGCTCCGCGGGCGTGCGCTGAGCGTCGGCTTCCCGTCGACGACCGCGGCCGGACTGGCGGCGGTCGGCACGGGATGCCGCAGTGGCGAACACGGCATGGTCGGCTACACCTTTCGGCTGGGCGACGCGGGTGTGGTCAACGCCCTGCAGTGGCGCAGGCACCCGGGGGGCGAGGATCTCCTCGACGCGCAGCCGCCCGAGCAGGTGCAACCACTCCCGACGACCTTCGAGCACGCCGCGGCGTCCGGGTTCGCGGTGAGCGTGGTGTCCAACGCGCAGTTCGCCGGTTCCGGACTCACCCGCGCGGTGCTGCGGGGCGGGCGCTACGTCGGCGTACACGGCCTCGGCGACCTCGCCGCCGGGGTGCAGCGCGCCGTCGCGGACCGCGGCTTCTGCTACGGCTACCACGGCGACCTCGACCTCATCGGCCATCTGCACGGGCCGGGCTCTGCGGCCTGGCGAATGCAGTTGCGTCAGGTCGACCGATTGGTCGAATCGGTCGTGGAGAGCCTGCCGCCGGGCGGATTGCTGGCCGTCGTCGCGGATCACGGCATGGTCGCCGTCGGCGACGCCGACCGCGTGGACGTCGACGACGACGCCGCCCTCCTCGACGGGGTCACCGCCGTCGGCGGCGAGGCCCGCGCCCGGCACGTCTACACCGACGACGGCGCGGCCGACGCGGTGCTGGCGGCGTGGCGGGAGACGCTCGGCGACCGGGCCTGGGTGGTGTCGCGTGACGAGGCGATCGACGCGGGCTGGTTCGGCGAACGCGTCGCGGATCGCGTGCGCGGGCGCATCGGCGACGTGGTCGCCGCGGGGCGGGACAGCGCGGTGATGGTGCGACGCACGGCGGAGCCCGTCGAGGCCGGGCTCGTCGGGCATCACGGCTCGCTCACCACCGCCGAACAGCGTGTCCCGCTGCTGCTGGCATACGGCTAGTCTCGTCGCCGTGATCGTGCTGCTGCCGCCGTCGGAGACCAAGCGGGGCGGGGGCGACGGTCCGCCGCTGCGCCTGGACTCCCTCAGTTCCCCCGAGTTGGGCTCGGTGCGCGGCGCGTTGGTCGACGAACTGGTCGACCTGGCCGCCGACCGGCCCGCGGCCCGTCGGGCACTCGGGCTGTCGGCGTCCCAGGACGGCGAGCTCGACCGAAACGCCGCCCTGCGCGACGCACCGACCATGCCCGCCATCGAGCGGTACACCGGCGTGCTCTACGACGCCCTCGACGTCGAATCACTCAGTGGCGCAGCAGCTTCCCGCGCACGCTCCCGGCTCGCGGTCGGCTCGGCACTGTTCGGCCTCCTGCGGGCCGACGACGCCGTCCCCGCCTACCGGCTGTCGGCAGGATCGAAGCTGCCCGGCGGCGGGACGCTGGCGGCCAGGTGGCGGCCCGTGCTGGAACCGGTCTTGGCGGGCCTGGCGCAGGACGAGTTGGTCGTCGACCTGAGGTCGGGAAGCTACGCGGCGCTCGGCAGGTTGTCGGGTGCGGTGGACGTGGACGTGGTCGCCGAGCACGCCGACGGGCGGCGCACCGTCGTCAGCCACTTCAACAAGGCGCACAAGGGCAGGTTGGCCCGGGTGCTGGCCTCGAGCCGGGCCGAGCCGGGTGACGCGGCGGCGGTGGCGACGCTGGCCCGCCGGGCGGGCATGCGCGTCGAGCGCACGGGCAACGAGCTGATCGTCGTGGTGCCCGCCTGACGCTTAGAGCGTTCCGAAGAATTCGATGGAGTTGCCGTCCGGGTCGGCGACGAACATCCAGCCCATCCCGGGAACCGGGGCGAATTCGGTTGGGCCCTCGGTGATTTCGTACCCGGCGGCCTCGACCTTTGCGGCGAGGTCACGCAGGTTCCGCACGCCGACGGTGAAGTACCTGAGCCCAGCCTGCGCCCGACCACCGCCCGCGGCGGCAGGCAACGGTGGTGGCGTGGTGTAGGTGACGAGCTTGAGGACGCTGCCGCCGAGGGGGTAGCGCCGCTGCGTCCCGTCGGCGAAGTCGATCTCGCCTTGCAGTTCGAGGCCGAGGAACCCTTCGTAGAATTCGACCATCGCCTCGACGTTGGTGGTGACGACGCCGATCTCGACACCGGGGCTGAGCAAGTCCAGAATCACGAGCTCAATGTAGGGCCAGCCGAGGCACGCGCGCGGCAGAATGCGCGCCGGTGCGGCGCGGGAAGGGAGACCGCCAGATGGAGACGTTCATCCGCTACCTCAAGATCCAGGCCTTCGTCTTCCTCTGCGGCATCGTCGGCCCGATCTTCCTGATCGTCTTCTTCTGCGTGCCACCCGAACCGGACACCAAGTGGCTGTACTGGGCCGGGCTCTTCGTCACCGCCGGCGACGTCTTGGTCGCCCTCGGGATCACCAACGCGTCGATCCGCGCGGACCCCGCGCCCGCCACGTCGGCGCAGCGCACCGGGCGCGGTTGATTTCCCGTCGCGGCAGTCGTCTGACACACTTGTCGGTGAGGGGAGTATTCCTTCGCTACGGTGTCGTCATCACGTTGTCCACAGTTGGGCAGCCGGTGCCGTAGATCGCACCTGGTGTGCGGTGGCAGAGACCTCGGCCGTAGAACTACGTCCGGAGGCAGCCTCAGCCATGGAAGTCACCAACATCGAATGGATCGTCACGCTGGGCGTGACCCTGGCGGTCCTACTGTTCGACATCATCTTCATCGCCCGTCGGCCCCACGAGCCGACGTTCAAGGAATGCGCGATCGCGCTGACCTTCTACGTGGGCCTGGCCGTCGCGTTCGGCGTGTGGGTCACGTACTTCCACGGCACGCAGTTCGGCGTCGAGTTCTTTGCGGGCTGGCTCACCGAGTACAGCCTCTCCATCGACAACCTGTTCATCTTCCTGATCATCATGGCGAGCTTCAAGGTGCCGAGGAAGTATCAGCAGGAGGCGCTGCTGATCGGCATCATCCTGGCGCTGATCTTCCGCGGCATCTTCATCGCCATCGGCGCGGTGGCGATCAACCAGTTCTCCTGGATCTTCTACGTCTTCGGCGCGTTCCTGGTCTACACCGCGGTCACGCTGGTCCGTGACACCGACCACGACGACGACGCGGAGAACAGCGTGGTCAAGTTCGCCCGCAGGCACCTCACCCTGACCGACAAGTGGGACGGTCTGAAGCTGTGGATCAAGGAGGACGGCAAGCGTCTGATGACGCCGATGTTCCTCGTGATCGTCGCCCTCGGCACCACCGACCTGCTGTTCGCGCTGGACTCGATTCCGGCCATCTATGGGCTCACCAAGGAGCCCTACATCGTGTTCACCGCGAACGTGTTCGCCCTGATGGGTCTGCGCCAGCTGTACTTCCTGCTCGGCGACATGCTCAAGCGTCTGGTCTACCTGTCCCAGGGTCTGGCGTTCATCCTGGCCTTCATCGGCGTGAAGCTGGTGCTACACGCACTGCACGAGAACGAGCTTCCCTTCATCAACGGGGGCGAGCACGTGCCGGTGCCGGAGATCCCGACGCTGGCCAGCCTCGGCGTCATCATCGTGACGCTGGTCATCACCACCGCCGCGAGCCTGTACAAGACCCGCGTCGTGGACAAGAAGGCCGAGACGGTCGACGAGACCAGCTAGCGCCGAGTTGCCCAAACCGAGGCCAGGGTCGAGGATCCGAGCCAATGGACACGCAACAGGCTCGTCAGCTGGCGTCGGTGGATGCGATCGGTCAAGCGGAACTCGTCGGGTCGGGTGAACTGACGGCCGTCGAGCTCCTCGACGCCGCCATCACCCGGCTCGACGACGCCCGCGGACTCAACGCCGTCGTCGCCGACCTCTTCGACCGTGGTCGCCAACAGGCCGCCGCACTCGACGACTCCGGCGCGCTTCGCACCGGTGAGGCGGGGCCGCTGGCGGGGGTTCCCTTCCTGCTCAAGGATCTTGGGGCGTCCCTCGCGGGTGCGCCCGAGGTGATGGGTTCGCGGGCACTGAGAGGCTACGTCCCGACCGAGTCGTCCTGGGTCGTCGACCGGTATTTGAGCGCCGGCCTGGTGGTGTTCGGCAAGACCAACACCCCGGAGTGGGGCAACCACTGCACCACCGAGCCGGTCGTGTTCGGGCCCACGGTGAATCCGTGGTCGCCGGACGTCACTCCCGGCGGGTCGAGCGGCGGGTCGGCGGCTGCCGTCGCGGCAGGCGTCGTGCCCGCGGCCTCCGGCGGCGACGGCACCGGCTCCATCCGGGTGCCCGCGTCGTGCTGCGGGCTGGTGGGCCTCAAGCCACGTCGCGGCCGCAGTTCGTTCGCACCGGACGGCGGCCAGGGGATGGAGGGTCTGGTCAACGGCCACGCCCTGACGCGCACCGTCCGCGACAGCGCCGCGCTCCTCGACGTGATCACCGGGTCCGCGACCGGCGATCCGTACACCGCGCCTCCTCCCGACACCGACTTCCTGACCGCGATCACCCGGCAGCCGACGGGAGTCCGGGTCCTGACCACCACCGAGTCGCCGTTCCCCGGGCCCCCGACCCACCCCGACGTCGTCGCCGCAGTGGAGTCCGTCGCCCGGACGCTCGCCGACCTCGGTCACCATCTGGACGTCGGAGCCCCGACGTTCGATCCCGACGCGGTCGCCGATGCGATCGCCGTTCTGCACACCGTCAGCAACGCGCAGTTGCACGCGTTCGGCAGGCAGGTACTCGGCCGCGAACCCGAGGAGGACGACTTCGAACCCAGCAGTTGGGTGATGATGCGCGAGGGGTTCGCCACGACGGGCGTGGCGTATGCCGAGGCCGTCGGCGCCGTGCACGCGCAGACGCGTCGCTTCGCCGAGGGGATGACGGGCCACGACGTGCTGCTCGTGCCGACGCTGCTGACTCCCCCGCCTCCGTACGGGCTGCTCAACCAGCCGCGGGGAACCACCAGGGCGTTCTTCGACGTCGAGTTCGCCACGACGGGCTGGACGACGATGGCCAACGTGACCGGCTGGGCCGCCATCTCGCTTCCGCTCGGCGTCACGTCGGGCGGTCTGCCCATCGGCGTCCAACTGATGGCGCCCGACGAAACGGTCCTGCTGCAGCTGGCCGCCCAGCTCGAGACGGCGATGCCGTGGTCGGACCGGCGACCGGCCGGCTGGATCGGCTAACTGGCCGTGGCGCGTTCCGGTTGGTGGTCCGGTTCCTGCACTGCCACGGGAATCGACGCCGTCAGGGTCGTGCCCTCACCGAGCGGACTGGAGACCTCCAGCCGGCCGGACACCGCCTCGACCCGGTCGCGCAAACCGATGAGGCCCGATCCACCGCCGTCGGACGTGGCTCCCCCGACGCCGTCGTCGCTGACCTCGATGCACAACGCGTCGTCGACCAATCCCACCCTGATGGTGATGCCCGCGGCCTGAGCATGCTTGGCGGAGTTCGTCATGGCCTCGGCGACCACGTAGTACGCGGCCACCTCGACGGGCTCAGGGAATCGGCGGTCGAGGTCGACCTTCACGCTGGCCGGAACCACCGAGCGGCGCCCGAGCGCCCGCAGCGCCGGACCGAGCCCACCCTTGGACAGGATGGCCGGGTGGATGCCCCGCGAAAGCTCCTGAAGGTTGGTGTACAGATCGGCCAACCCGTTGATCACGTTGTCGAGCTGTTTGCGGACGGTGACGTCCTCCGGGGACACCGACGCCTCGATGGTGCGCAGCCCCAGCCCCAACGCCACGATGCGCTGCTGGGCGCCGTCGTGCAGATCGCGCTCGAACCCCCGTCTGGCCTGGTCGGCCGCCGCCACGACGCGGGCGCGCGACGCCTTCAGCTCGGCCCGCGTCTCGGCGTTGGAGATCGCCGTGGCGACGAGGTCGGCGAAGTCGCAGACCCGTTGCTCGGTACCGTCGGGCATGGGCCCGGCCTGCGCCGAACCAACCATCAGCGCGCCCCGCGCTGCGCCGTCGACGGTGACGGGTGCGCCCGCTCCCGAGCCCAGACCCAGTCCACGCATCCGGACGGCGATCGCGCCCGTCAGGTCCGCGTAGTCGTCGACGCGCGCCGTGCCGCCGGTCTGCCGGATCCGACCGGTGATGCTGTCACCGTCGATCGGGAGTCGCTCCCCCACCCGAAGGGTTTCGCGGCCGGGCCGGTCGTGCGCCGCCAGCACGGTGCAGGAGTCGTCGGCGTCGAAGCGAACGAGCGTCACGTGGTCGACGTCGAGGCCACGCGCCAACTCGGTGACCGTCACCGGGTACACGACGGCCGGTTCGGCGCCGCGGGCCACCAGGGTCGCCACCCGGCGCAATGCCTCCTGCTGCGTGGCCAGGGCGGCGGCCTCGCGGCGGCGCTGCTCGGCTTCCATGGCGCGCAGGCGCGCCTGCCCCGCCAACACGTTTGCCAGCAACGCAACGGGCAGGAAGACCGACAACGCGGCGGTCACGCCGTCGAGGTGGAAGGACAGGTAGACCAGGGTGCTGACGACCGACGTCGTGATCGCCAACCCGAAACCCCAGCCCGCCGAGACGACGAGCACCCCGAGCAGGAAGATCGCGCCGAACGCGTTCTCGGGGGCCACCCTGGTCAGGTAGACCACCACCAGCGTCTCGGCCACGATGAACCCCGTCGCGACCACGATGCCCCACCCCAACGGCCGCGCGGTCGGGCGCAGAAAGGTGGTCAGGAGGCGACGGCGCAGGACGCCGAACCAGCCTTCCTGCTGGTCGTCGGCAGTCGTCGCGCGCTCGGTCATCGCACCGGATGGTAATGCCTTTACAGCGATGTTTCCGGCTAGCAGCAATGCCCGACCCCGTGACGACCTGACAAGCTCGTCTCATGATGTTCTCCAGGGGTTCGCAATGCGTTGTCTGATCGTCGACGACAGTGCCGACTTCCGCGACGCCGCCACCGACATGCTCGGGCGCGCGGGGATCGACGTGGTGGGTGTGGCGTGCACGGGTGAGGAGGCCCTGGCCCGATATGCCGACCTCCATCCCGACGTCACCCTGGTCGACGTGGAACTGGGTGGTGAAAGCGGATTCGACGTCGTCGAGCGGCTTCACGGCGCGGACGGGCCCGCGCCCTCGGTCATCCTCATCTCGACGCACTCCGAACAGGACTACGCGGAGATGATCGCCGAGAGTTCGGCGCTGGGCTTCCTGGCGAAGTTCGCACTGTCGCCGACGGCGATCAGGACCATGGTCGGGCGCTGACTCGCCGTCACAGCGAGTCGAGGTACATGATCACCGCTCGGACCCGACGGTGCTCGTCGTGAGTCTCCGGAAGGTTCAGCTTCGTCAGGATGCTGCGGACGTGCTTCTCGACGGTGCCCTCGGTCACCCAGATCCGGCCGGCGATACCCGAATTCGACAGGCCCTCGGCCATCAGCGTCAGGACCTCGCGCTCGCGGGTGCTCAGCGCGTCCAGCGGATCGTCGCGGCGACGGGCCGAGACCAGCTCCTGCACCAGCGCGGGGTCGATCACCGACGCACCGGCCGCGATCCGGCCCGCGGTCTCGACGAAGTCGTCGACGTTGGTGATGCGGCTCTTGAGTAGGTACCCGACCGAGTGGCCCCCGGCCAGGAGTTCCATCGCGTGTTCGACGTCGACGTGCGCGGACAGCACCAGAATGGCGATGTCGGGCCACTGTTCCCGAATGGACTTCGCGGCGTCGAGACCCTCGGTGTCATGCGACGGCGGCATCCGGATGTCGGTGAGCACCAACCCCGGCTGGCGGTCCCGGACGATGTCGAGCAGCTCGACGGCGTTGCCCGCCTGACCGACGACGTCGAAACCCGAACGGGTCAACAAGCTGGCCAAGCCCTCCCGAAGGAGGACGTCGTCATCGGCGACGACCACGCGCACGGCATTCATCGTCGACGATTGTCGCACTCCGTGGCCCTACCCGCAGGAAACGGGGCGATCGGTGCCGTCAAGCCCGGGCTGGCCACGAAATCCGCATGCGACACTTTCCGGATGGTTCCACCCATCGCACGACCCCGGCTGGAGGGCAACGTCGCCGTCGGGGACGACCGTCAGATCGGCTTCGCCGAGTTCGGCGATCCCCTCGGCCGCGCCGTGTTCTGGTTGCACGGAACCCCGGGCGCCCGCCGTCAGATTCCCGTGGAGGCTCGGGTCTACGCCGAACGCCATGGCATCCGTCTCATCGGCGTCGACCGCCCCGGCATCGGGTCGTCGACGCCGTTCCAGTACGAGAACGTACTGGCGTTCGCCGACGACCTCCGGACCATTGCCGACGTTCTCGGCATCGAGAAGATGGCGATCATCGGGCTGTCCGGTGGCGGGCCCTACACGCTGGCCTGTGCGGCGGCGATGCCCGACCGCGTGGTGGCGGTCGGCGTGCTCGGCGGCGTCGCACCGACCGTCGGCCCCGAACGCATCGGGGGCGGTGCGATGACACTCGGCTCGGCGATGGCGCCGCTCATGCCGTTCATCGGACTGCCGCTGCGGCTGACAGCCGTCAGCCTGCTCAGGCTGGCGAAGCCCTTCGCCGACCGAGCCATCGACGTCTACGGACGGGTGTCGCCCATCGGTGACCGCCAACTGCTGGCCCGGCCGGAGTTCAAGGCGATGTTCCTCGACGACCTGCTCAACGGAAGCCGCAAGCAGATGGCGGCGCCGTTCGCCGACGTCGTCGTCTTCGCCAGGGACTGGGGCTTTCGCCTCGACGAGGTCAAGGTGCCGGTGCGCTGGTGGCACGGCGACAAGGACCACATCATCCCCTTCGCACACGGCGAGCACGTGGTGGCGCTGCTGCCCGACGCCGAGCTGTACACGCTGCCGGGTGAGAGTCACCTCGCCGGTCTCGGCTACGCCGAGGAGATCCTCGACCGCCTGATGGCGTTGTGGGACGACCTCGAACGGGACGCCTGACTACGTTTGCGTGGCGGGGGCCTGGGCACGCCCGAGAATGCGGTCCACCCAGTCGAAGGCATAGCCCTCGAACAGGGTGCTGCCCAACCCCTCACAATGCCCACCCGCACCCTCGGCTTCGCTGAAGGTGGTCAGGCGCCGCTCACACCTCAACTTCTCGAACAGCAGCTCGCCCTGCGCCGCGAAGTCGCCCTCACCCTCGGTGAGCAACGTCGGGCACCGAATGTTGCCTGCGACGTCCTCCAGCGTGAACGTCAACTGCTTGCGAAGGAAGTCGCCCACGGTGGCCGTCCCCATCGCCGCCATCCGCGCGCCGAACCACTCGACGTTGCGCGGGCCGTCGACCGCCTTCTCGAGCTCGGCGTCGAGCCCGGGGTCATGGGCGAGCAGTCGCGCCAGGAAGTCCTCGGCGTCGTCGTAGCCCAGTGTCTTGGCGAAGGCGCCGATGCGAGAGGCGAAGTCGTACTGCCCTGGGTCGGCCACCAGGGCGGCCACCCTCGACTCGAACGCCGTCGCCCGTGGCCCGAGATACCCGCCGAAGGACCGGCCCATCACGATGATCGCGTGCGGATGGACGCCGTCCTGCTGCAGGAGCCAGCGGAACGCCTCCGCGAACGGCACCTCGTAGTCCGGGCGGAACGTGCGTCGATGCTCGTAGAGGGTGCCCCCCTGGCCCGGACCCTCGAAGACGAAGAAGTTGTACCCGCGCGGGAGGGCCATGTAGCCGGTGGACACGTAGCCCGACTCGGCGGTCGAGTCGAACCCGCACGGCGCCAGAATCGTCGGCCGCGGGGTGTCGGCGTCCGCGGGCCGGAACAGGTACCCGGTCATCGAGACACCGTCGTACGGGATCTCCACGGTCGTGGTGTGGCAGTCGAGCAGTGGCAGCGCCGCGCGGAACGTGAGGCGGTGCCGTTGCCACGCACGCTGAAGGCGTTCGTCCTCGATGTCGTGGCGGATGAAGAAGAACGACTGCCGCCAGTATTCGGACGCGCGCAGGAAGGCCTTGCGGGCCGTCACGACGTGTCCGCCGCGCAGCGCGTCCTCGGCCAGGGTCTGGGCGACCTCGGCGGTCGCCGACCATTCCGAATACCAGGAGTCGTAGTCGCCGTCGACCACCCGGCCCGCCGTCGTCATGACCTCCCCGAGATCGGCGGCATGGGCCGAGACGGCGATCATCGTCCGCCCGAGTTGAGCGTCCATCTCCGTGTCGTCGAGCAGTATCTTCACGAGCCGTTGGTTCCCATCTGCGGACTTCCGTCGGGAGTACCCACGTCCGGATCGTCCGAGTGACGATCGCCGGGGTCCGTTCCGTCAACGGCGAAGAGCCTAACGTCGCCGGCGGCGTGTGTGGCGCTCATACGTCAGCGGATCCTCGTGTTGGCGGGGTCGTAGACGGCCTTGAGAGACACGGTGACCGGATGCAACACCCCGCCGACGTTGACCTGATAGTCGCCGGCCGCCACCCACTGGGCGTCCACCGTCGCCTGGTCACCGGAGCGCACGTAGGCCAGGCCGACGCACGCGCCGGTGGTCTCCGCCCAGGCCGCGGAGCTCACCTGACCGGCGACCTCCCCGTTGCGCAGGATCAGTTCACCGCCCCACAGCATGGCGTCGGGCGCGTCGACGCGGAAGCCGACGACGCGGCGGCGTGGACCGTCCGCCCTGGCCTTCTCGACCGCGGCGCGACCCAGGAAGTCGACGTCGGTGGCGAGCTTGCAGGCGAACAGCAACCCCGCCTCGACCGGGTTGTCCCCCGGCGTCAGCTCGCGGCCGAACGCTCGATAGCCCTTCTCCAGCCGCAGTGATTCGATCGCGTAGTAGCCTCCGCGCACGACCCCGAGGTCGGCGCCCGCGGCCAACAGGTCCTCGTACACGCCGACCGCGAACTCGGTGGGCACGTAGACTTCCCAGCCCAGCTCCCCCACGTAGGTGATGCGGGTTGCGCGAACCTCTGCGTACCCCAGGCTGATTCGCTGGCTGGTGCCGAAGGGGAAGGCGTCGTCGCCCAGGTCGGCGTCGGTCAGCGTGGCCAGCAGGTCCCGCGACCGCGGACCCATCACGCCGAACACCGCGAGCGAGGACGTGACGTCCACCAACCGAGCCTGCGTGCCGGCGGGCAGGTTGCGGCCGATGTGGTCCTTGTCCCGTTCGGTCGTGGCGGCGCTGCTGACGACGAGGAATTCGTCGTCGGCCGTGCGGGTGACGGTGACGTCGGACTCGTAACAGCCGCGCTCGTTGAGCATTCCGGTGTAGACGCACGACCCGACGTCGACGGCCATGTCGGCGGTGCACAGCCACTGCAGTGCCGCTTCGGCGTCGGGTCCGCTCAGCAGGTACTTGGAGAACGACGTCTGGTCGAAGACGGCGACCGCGGTGCGGGTGGCCACCTGCTCGGCGGCGGAGTACGGCAACCAGTTCTGCTTGCCCCACGAGTACTCGATGGTGGGTTCGACGCCGGCCGGTGCGAAGAAGTTGGCCCGCTCCCAGCCCATCCGGCTGCCGAAGTTGGCGTTCGCCGCGGCCAGGAGGTGGTGCACCGGCGAGCGACGGAAGGGCCGCGCCGTCGTCATCTCGCGGTTGGGCCAAGGGATTTCGTAGTGCAACCCGAGCACCTCGGACACCCGGTCGTGCAGCCACCTGGTGTTGCCGTTGAACGGTGCGAATCGGCGGACGTCGACGCTGGTGAGGTCCGTCGTCGGCGAACCGTTCGAGATCCACTCGGCCAGTGCGCGTCCGGCACCGCCGGCCGAGGCGATGCCGACGGAGTTGAAGCCCGCGGCGACGAAGAAGTTGGCCACCTCGGGCGCCTCCCCGAGGATGAACTGGTTGTCCGGGGTGAAGCTCTCGGGGCCGTTGTACAGCTTCTTCAGCCCGGTCTCCTCGAGCACGGGGATGCGCAGCAGGGCGTTGTCCATCAGGATTTGGAAGTGGTCCCAATCCTCTTCCAGCAGTTGGAATTCGAAGGGGTACGGGATCGCGTCCGGGCTGACCCACGGCTTGGCCTCGGGCTCGAAGCCGCCGATGACGAGGCCCCCGACCTCCTCCTTGAAATATGTGTAGCCGTCGGGGTCGCGCAGGATCGGCATGTCCGGGTGAACGCCGACGATCGGCTCGGTGACCACGTAGAAGTGTTCGGCCGAGTGCAGCGGCACGTTCACCCCCGCCAGCGAACCGACCTGCTTGGCCCACTGACCCGCGCAGTTGACGACGATCTCGGCCTCGACGTCGCCGCGGTCGGTCCGCACCCCGGTCACCCGACCACGGTCGGTGGTCACCCCGACGACCCTGGTGCGCTCCATGATTCGGGCGCCGCGCATCCGCGCACCCTTGGCCAGCGCCTGGGTCAGGTCGGATGGGTTGGCCTTGCCGTCTGCGGGCAACCAGATGGCCCCGACGAGGTCGTCGATGCGGATGACCGGGTAGTGCTCGAGTGCCTGCAGCGGGGTGAGCAGTTCGCATTCGAGGTCGAAGGCCGCGGCGTTCGCGGCGGTGCGCCGCAGCTGGATCATCCGGTCCTCGGTGCGCGCGACGGTCACGCCGCCACACTGCTTGTAACCCGCGGTCAGGCCGGTCTCGGCCTCGAGTTCGCGGTACAGCTCGGTCGAGTACTGCACCAGCCGGGTGCCGCTCTCCGACGCGCGCAGCTGACCCACCAAACCCGCCGCGTGCCAGGTGGTTCCGGACGACAGCTGGCCCTGCTCGAGGAGCAGTACGTCGGCGATGCCGAGCTTGGTCAGGTGGTAGGCCACGCTGGTGCCGATCACACCGCCGCCGATGACGACGACCCTCGCCCGGTCGGGCACGTTGGTGGCGTTCATTAATTCATCTCTCCCATGTCTCGGTTCCCGGCCGCGGCGTCGTCGAGCAGGCGGGCGAAGTCGGGACTCCTGAACTCCTCGACGGCGTTCTCATAGCGCTGCATTCCCCAGTCCCAGAAGTCGAAGTCGAGGGTGCTGCTGCCGTTCTGGATGCAGCCCCACAACGTCCAGCCGTACTGCGACACCGTGCCCTGCAGCCGTGCCCTGGCCAGATGGTGACGCGTCGTCCGGCCGTAGTACGCGGTGACCAACTCCTCGAGTTGATCGAGGGTCAACCCGTTGTCGCGCCAGATGTTTCCCAATTCGAAGCAGGGGTCGTTGTTGCCGGAGTACTCGTAGTCGATCAACCAGATCTTCTCGCCGTCGTCGACGAAGTTGGCCGCCAGCAGATCGTTGTTGCACGGCACCGAGGCCAGCCCGGCGCAGGCCAGCGCCGCCTTGATCGACGCGAACTGGCCGGCGAAGTCCAGATAGCCGTCGGGGAGCCGGAATCCGTGCGACTCGACGATCCCCAGGTATGCCGCCTGCCGGGAGAACATGTCGAAGTCGTTGCGGAACCGGGGGCCGCCGTGCAGCGTTCGGCAGGCCAGGGCGGCCTTGGCGAGCACGCCCTCTCGCGCGAAGTCCGCGGCGGTGAGGGTGACACCGTCCAGATAGCCGATGAGCAGGATCCCGAGGTCGGGCCGGTAGTCGACGACGGGGGCCCCGACACCGGCCTCCTCGGCGGCTCGGGAGTTGAAGTACTCGTCGTCGCGGTCGATGACGAGCAGCTCCGAGGAGTCGCCCGAGCACCGCGCCACGTACACCCCGGCTGCCGTGGTGATCTTGACGTTGCGGTTGGTGAGCCCGCCCTCGAGGTCCTCGACCCGACGCTCTCGCCCCGCGAGCACCGGCAATCGATCGAGACGATCGTTGAGCTCGGAGTCGCTGAGCGAGAAGGACATCGGCACTCAGTCGGCGTCGCCGGGGGCTGAGAGGATCTGTCGCAGCAGGTGCATCGCCACGGTGGTGGACCGCTCGCGGACGTCCGTTCGGTCGCCGGGGAGCAGCAGCGTCTTGGTCAGGGTCGGGCCCTCGGCCAGGCGGACGCTGAAACACACCGTCCCGACCGGCTTCTCGGCACTCCCCCCGCCGGGGCCGGCTATCCCGGTGATCGCGACCACGGTGTCGGCGCCGAAGCGGGCCAGGGCGCCGGCGGCCATGGCCTCGGCCACCGGTTCCGACACCGCGCCGTGGGCGGCCAGCAGCTGCGCGTCCACCCCGAGCAGGTCCATCTTGGCCTGGTTGGAGTAACTGACCACCCCACCCGCGACGTAGGCCGACGAGCCCGCCCGGTCGGTGAGTCGCGCGGCGACCAGGCCGGCGGTGCAGGATTCGGCCGTGGCAATCGTCCGCCCCGCCAACAGGTCCGCGACCTGGTCGTCCACCAGGGCGCCGTCGACGGAGAACAGCTGCGCGGCGTGCCGCTCCCGCAGCAGCGCCAGCAGGTCGTCGTAGACCGGGGCGGCGTCGGGTTCGTAGCGCGTGACGATCTCCAGTTCGCCGCGCCGCAGACAGGTGGTGATCTCGAGCCGGTCGAAGTCGGAGATCCGGGCCTCGCCGTCGCGCAAGGTCTCGGCGAGGGCCGATTCGGGAAGCCCGAACATGCGGGTGGTGGCCTGGACGAATTCGGTGCGGCCCGCCAACGCCTGTTGCACCGCGTCCGTGCGGATTGCCTTGTCCCACATGGGTTGCAGCTCGCGCGGCGGCCCGGGCAGCACCACCACCGTCGGCTGGCCCGCCGAACCCGGCACGACCACCCCCGGCGCCGTGCCCACGGGACCGAGGATCTCCGCCCCGGCGGGCACCATGGCCTGTTTGCGATTGGCCGCCAGGACCGACTCGAAGTCGGCCCCACCCCAGGACGTCGAGCGACTCATCATGTTCTTGAGGATGTCGGCGATGGTGGCCTCCAAGGCCGCGTCCAACACCAGGTCCCGGCCGCAGAACTTCGCCACCGTCGCGACCGTCATGTCGTCGGCGGTGGGCCCGAGCCCGCCGCTGGTGACGATCAGGTCGACCCCCTCGCCGGCGAGGAACCGCAATTGGGCCTCGATGTCGGATGATCGGTCACCGCAGATCGTGACGTGCGCCAACTCGACGCCCAGTTCCAGCAGCCGGTCGGCGAGCCAGGGACCGTTGCGGTCCTGAACCCGACCGGTGAGGACTTCGGTTCCGGTGACGACGATTCCCGCGCGTGCGCTCACGGGGTATGACACTACGACCCCGGTCGGCATGGGGTCGGTCCGCGGTGTGGTGTGGATGTCGGGTGTCGTTGGCCGGGCCGCAATGTCCACCGGCTACGGTCGGCGCCCGTGACGACCGTCGTGATGGCGCTGCCGGGCGTCATGGACCCGATGTACTGGCTGGGCCACGACGGCCTGTTCGGCTCGGCGGTACTGCCCGGGGTGATGCTGATCGTCTTCGTCGAGACGGGGCTGCTGTGCCCCTTCCTGCCCGGGGACACGCTGCTGTTCACCTCGGGTCTGCTCGCCGCGCAGGACGGCGCCCCCGTGGATGTATGGACGCTGGCGCCCTGCGCCGCGCTGGCAGCGGTGGCGGGCGGCCAGGTCGGATACCTGATCGGATGGCGGCTCGGGCCCGCGTTCTTCCGGAAGGAGGACGCGCGAATCTTCAAGAAGCACTACCTGACCTCGTCGCAGGAGTTCTTCTCCCGCCACGGGCGCAAGGCGATCGTGATCGGTCACTTCGTCGGCGTGGTGCGGACCTTCATGCCCGTCATCGCCGGTGCGTCCGGAATGCGGTACCGCGTCTTCCTGCTCTACGACGTGCTGGGAGCGGCCCTCTGGGGCGTGGGCCTCGTCGTCGTGGGCTTCCACTTGGGGAACGTGGCATTCGTCAACGCCCACCTGGAGCTGATGGTCGTGCTGGTCGCGGCGGCGTCGACGCTGCCGGTGGCGGCCTCGGTGGTCCGGGCGTACCTGGCCAGGCGACGGGTGACGGCTAGCGGGCCAGCCAGCCCTTCACCACGTCCAGATCCCGCGAGTACGTCTCCAGGTTGTCCTCCTGGAACCGGGATCCGCCGCTGATCGCGTCGTCGCCTCGCCAGATGACGCGCACGCGGGTCTGGCCGCGCAGGTAGATGTCCACGCGGTCGTCGATCCTGCGGTTCCAGCCCGCGGCGGCGGTGATCTCTGCGAGTTCTGACCGGAGGTCCTTCGTGGTCATCGCCACCTCCTCTTCGGATGAGCTCATGGGGACATCCTCCCGGTAGCCGTCACGCCCCGTGCGGCCACCCCGACTTTCAGGAACCGTCCAGGTGGCCTCCAGTAGCTTCGCCAGATGTCCAACACGGCGAACGCGCGGGTCCGCGTCTACGGGCCGGTGGTCCTACTGGCGGCGGTGGTCGCGTTCGTGGGGGTGTGTCTGCGGTGGCCGAGCCTCGCCAGTCAGGTCGACCTGCTGGTGTACCGGTTCGGCGCGCAACGGGCGCTTGCCGGTGCGGACCTCTATTCGGTGGGGTTGACCGGCAACCCACGGACGCTGCTGTTCGACTACACGCCCTTCGCAGCCCTGTGCTCACTTCCGCTGACCCTCGTCACGTCCCGGGTGACGCAGGTGCTCGGGCTCCTGGTGAACGCCGCGCTGCTGGTCTACGTCGTCCAGCGCTGTCTGGTGCGGCTCGGAGTGCGCACCTCGGCCGGGCTGTGGGGCCTCGGCGCGCTGCTGACGGGCCTGGCCTGCTGGCTGGAACCGGTGCGGCTCTCACTGCAACTCGGGCAGGTCAACCTGCTGATCCTCGCGGTCGTGGTCGCCGACCTGCTCGGCCCCGACACGCGCCGGTGGGCCGGCGTCGGCATCGGCGTCGTCGCCGGCATCAAGCTCACCCCGGCGTTGTTCGTCGTCTACCTGATCCTCACCGGGAGACGACGCGCCGCGGTGGTGGCGACCGTGACGTTCGTCGCCACGGTGGCCCTGGGGTTCCTTCTGCTGCCCCGCGATTCCGGATACTTCTGGCTCCGCGGCGGTTTCGACGACGTCGCCAGGATCACCAGTGACCCCGTCGCGAACACCAGCCTGAAGGGGTTGTTCGTCCGGATGCACGTCGACGGTGCACCGACGGTCGCGGCGACCGCTGCGCTGGCGGTCGCCGCGTTGGCCGTCGCGGTGCTGGCGTGGCGGCGGGGCCAGGCGGTCCTCGGGGTGGCCGTCGTGGGGATGGCGTCGGCCGCGCTGTCGCCGTTCAGCTGGAGCCACCACTGGGTGTGGGTGGTACCGCTGGTGGTTCACCTCGGACACCGGGCCTACGTCCTGGGCAGCCGGTGGGCGCTCGTCGGACTGTGGCTCTTCTGGGGCGTGTTCGCCGGCTGGCCGGTGTCGACCGCGGGTGACACCCCGGAGACCGGTCTGCTGTCGCTGCGGCCCGGCGGATCGTGGGACGTCGCAATCCCGGCCGCCTACCTGGCGGGGTTCGTCGTCGTGCTGGCCGGCACCGCGTGGTGGTTGCGCGGGCGGCCCGACTACGAGACCGGTATGACGACCGGTGCGGTGTTGTATCCCGTGACCCGGACCCAGTCGGCGGGTGCCAAGCCGCTCGGCACCGTCGCGCGGACGTCGACCGTCTCGCCGGGGAACACCGTCACGTAGTTGTCGTCGTAGGTGATCGGCAGCACCTCGTCGCCGTCCCGGGTCGAGGTCACCTCGGCCCGCTCGAAGAAGGCGACCTGTGTGGTCGGGTTGCGCAGCGAGATCACCACCCCGCCCTCGGACCGTGTCGCCGTCACCGCCAGCGGCACCTTCGCCAGATAGTTCAACGGGGTCATGTCGGCCCAGCTGTTCTGATGGAGTTCGAAGGCGAAGTCCCCGTCGGGATCTCCGACGTCGTCGTTGCGCTGGGACTGCCAGTACACGTTCTCGTCGACGACCGTGCCCGAGGCGTCGAGGACCTCGCAGCGGACGAAGAAGACCCGGGAGTCGCGCGCCTCCCGCGGCAGGGTGAGGGCACGTGCGGTGTCCCCCGAACCCACGGTGAGGGCGGCGCTGGTCTGGTCGTCGCGCACCCGGCCCTGCAGGTCGTACACCCGAACCCGGACGCGGACGTCCTTGGCCTGCTCGGGCGTCTGGTTGACCAGGGTGACGTTCGCCCGGCTGCGGTCTCCGGTCGCGTAGGAGTCGAACACCGCCGACAGCGGCCGCAAGCCCTGCTTGGCGCCGTAGTACGCGCCGCCGGGGCGCAGGTAGTAGTCGAACAGGTTGCCGAAGAACGACGGCCAGTGGTTGTTCAGCATCCAGTAGATGGTCATCTTGTGCCCCGCCCAGCCGAGGGCGGCGAACGACTCGAACTGGGCCCGGGTGGACTCGTAGTGCGCGAGCTGCGCCTTGCGGGCGAATTCGTACGCGCTGCCCGACGGGCCGTAGCGCCGGTTGACGGCGAGCTGGGTGCTGGTCAGCGCCGTGTTGTCCGGGTTGGACCCGGCGTGGAAGTACCAGTAGTCGTTGATGGGCCACAACTTGTCCGGCGGGATGAACTGCTGCAGGCTCGCGAACGGCGGAATGTGCTCGTTGTCGCCCTGTTCGGCCGAGGCGCCCCTGGCTGCGCCGTAGTTGCCGCTGAACCAGTAGGACGGTGGCCGCCACGTGTACGGCCCGGCCATCTGGATGCCGTCCCAGAGCCGTTTCCCCGTGTCGTCGGTGACGTAGGACGACACGGTGTCGACGACGGCGTTCTGCCAGTGCAGGTCTCGCAGAATCTGGTGGTAGTCCTCCCGCACCTTGTCCGGCGGTCGCCCGTCGCTGGCGTTGGCCCAGACGACGGCCGAGGCGTGCGAGCGCAGCATGGTGATCTGCGAGCGCAGGCTGTCGCGGGCGACGCGGTTGTCCTCGTCGTCCCACTGCGGCCACTTCTCCCATTGGTTGCAGCACATCCAGCCGACCATCAGCGGGATGCCGAGTTCGTCGGCCTTCTCCGCGAACCCCTCGTCGGGGATCTTCGACTCCAGCCGCAGCATGTTCAGGCCGAGGTCGCGCACGTAGGACAGGATGGCGTCCTCGCGGTTCGGGTCGTAGGCGTAGAGCAGGTCCGGGGTGTAGGTGGCGCCGCGCACCAGGAAGTCGCGGCCGTTGACCTGGAGATAGAAGTTGCCGCCGGCGCCGAGTTCGGGGAAGCGGCCATCGTCGTCGCGGAACTGGGAGATGGTGCGCACGCCGAAGCGCTGGTGAGTTTCGTCGACCGCGCTGCCGAATTGGCGGAACTCGAGCCGCAGGTCGTACAGGTTGGGAGCACCCATCGTGTACGGCCACCACAGATCCGGATGGTCGACGGTGAGTTGGCTGAAGTCGTCGGCGGCGAAGTCGACGTCGCGGCGTTCGCCGGGACCGAGACTGACGGCCTTCTCGACCTCGACGTCCGGCTTGCCCGCGCGGCTGATGGTGGCGCGGACCACGCCCCGGATGCGGTCGGTCGAGAAGTTGCGCAGCGTGGTGAAGATGGACAGCCGCGCGGTGTCGGTATTCGGCAGCGGCAGTTCGGTGTTCACCGTGGCGGCGGCGATCGCCACCGCGCCGGACATGCGCAGCGTCACGGGTTTCCAGACGCCCGCGTTGCGATCGGCGACGAACGAGTTGCCGTTGCCGGGGTTCTTGTTCGGCCCCTGGTACCCCAGGTAGTTCCAGTTGATCCAGTCGAACCAGCTGTCGGCCAGCTCGACCCCGTCGACGTCCTGCAGTGACCGCTCCGGGGTCACCTTCACCGCGAGGGTGTTGGGCTGCCCAGGCCGGATCCACTTGGTGACGTCGAGGTCGTGGTCGACGTACATGCCGACGATCTGCCGCGCGTCGGCGACCAGCTGGCCGTTGAGCCAGATCTCGGCGCGGTAGTTGATGCCGGGGAAGTCGAGTTGGTAGGTGCGGTGCCCGGCTTCGGCGTCGAAGGTGGTGCGGTACCACCAGTCCTGCTTCCACAGGTCCTGCGGGACCTCGTCGAGGAGGTTCTTGCCGTAGTACAGGTTCGGGTAGGTGCCGTCGTCCTGGAGGGCCTGCAGGACGGTGGCGGGCATGCGGCGGACGTCGTGCCACTTCGGGTTGCGATAGCCCGCGCGGGAGATCGCCGAGCCCTCGTCGGTGACGTCCCTGGCCGAGGCCAGTTGCCAGCCGTCGGACAGCCCGACGTCCTTGGCCGGCGGTTCCGGCCGGGCGAAGCGAGGCACGTCTCCAACGCTCAGGACGAGCAGCAGGAACAGAACCACGAGGCCCAGGACGGCGGTTCGGCGCATCTTGGGCGCGATGGGGCTACTCCGTCCTGGCATGGGGGTACGTCACGGCGACGTGGGGGGTCCCTCATTGTGCATGCCGTTCGGACGGACGGCCGAACGCGTCGGCCATCCGCAGATCAGGCGATCGCCACGGCAGCGGCTAGAACAGATCCTTGTGCGGGACGTCGGTCACCAGTCCGCCGTCGACTACGAACTCGGCACCGGTGGAGAAGGACGACTCGTCGCTGGCGAGGAACACGACGAACGTCGCCACCTCGTCGCACTCGCCGGGGCGGCCGAGCGGCGCGGTGACCATGTCGTCGGGGAAGTGCTTGGTCATCGGCGTGCGAATGAAGCCGGGGTGCAGCGAATTGATCCGGATGTTGAACTTGCCCAGTTCGATCGCCGCCGACTTGGCGAGGCCGCGCACGGCCCACTTGGTCGCCACGTACGGATGCACCATCGCGGCGCCGCGGAGGCCCTCGATAGAGGACACGTTGATGATGGAGCCGCCGCCGGCGGCCTTCATCGCCTCGACGGAGGCCTGCATGCCGAGGAACGTCCCGGTGAGGTTGACGTCGATGACCTTCTGCCACTTCGCCATGTCGAAGCTGCCGATCTTGCCCAGCGCCACGATGCCGGCGTTGTTGACCAAGACGTTGAGTTTGCCGAATTCGGAGATCGCGGTCGCGACGGCGGCGTCCCACTGTTCGGCGTCGGTGACGTCGAGGTGGACGTAGCGCGCGGATTCACCGATGTCGTCGGCGAGGGCCTTGCCCTCCTCGTCGAGGATGTCACCGATGATCACTTTTGCGCCCTCGGCCACCAGCATCCGGGCGTGTGCGGCGCCCATCCCCCGCGCCCCGCCGCTGATCAGTGCAACTTTTTCGTCCACGCGTCCCATGACGGGTCAGGTTACCGCATGCCCCTTTTCGACTAGAACCTGTTCCAATTCCGACCCGTGGACCGCATACTCCCATGGCATCCATCGTGAGGAGAACGTCAATGGCGATCCGCGTCGCACTCGTCGGCACCGGCAACTGTGGCAGCCTCGCGCTGCGGCAGCTGATCACCGACGAACGCTTCGAGCTGACCGGGGTCTGGGTGTCCTCCGACGCCAAGGTCGGCAAGGACGCGGGCGAGCTGGCGGGCCTGGAGGTGACGACCGGAGTTCTGGCCGTCGACGACCTGGACGCGATCGTGGCCGCCAAACCCGAGTGCGTCGTCTACTGCGCGATGGGCGACGTCCGGCTCAAGGAGGCGATGGCCGACGTCCGACTGTTCCTCGGCGCGGGCGTCGACGTGGTGGGCTCGGCCCCCGGCGTGCTGCAGTACCCATGGCAGGTCATTCCCCACAAGTACATCGAGCGCGTGGAAGATGCTGCCCGACAAGGTGATTCGAGCGTCTTCATCACCGGGGTCGACCCCGGATTCGCCACCGACCTCCTGCCGTTCGCGCTGGCGGGCACCTGCCAGACGATCCACCAGGTACGCACGATGGAAATCGCCGACTACTCCACCTACGACGGCGTCACGGTGATGTTCGACGTCATGGGCTTCGGCAACCCGATCGGCGAATTCCCGATGCTGTTCCAGCCGGGGGTGCTGAGCATCGCGTGGGGGACGGCCATCCGGCAGCTCGCCGCGGGTTTGGGCGTCGAGGTCGACGAGATCCGGGACTCAGTCGAGCAGGAACCGGCGCCGGAAGACCTCGAGGTGGCCGCCGGGCGCATAGCCAAGGGCACGGTCGCGGCGCTGCGCTTCCAAATCGAGGGCCTGGTGCGGGGCAAGCCCGTCATCGTCGTGGAGCACGTCACCCGGCTGCGGGCCGACCTGCGGCCCGACTGGGCCCAACCCGCCCACCCGGGTGGTTCCTATCGGATCGAGATCACCGGCGAGCCGTCGTACTTCGCGGACATCGTGCCGACCAGCGCGCACGGCGGCGCGCCCTACGCGGCCATTCTTGCGGCCGCCGCCCGCATCGTGAACTCCATCCCGGACGTGATCGCCGCGGCGCCGGGGATCCGCACCACCCTGGACCTGCCGCTGCCGACGGGCAGGGGGGTCGTCGTCCTGGACTGACCGTGCGTCAGCGCCGGCGAATGCCCGTCCAGACCAGGCGGACCGTGGTGCCGCTGGTCGAGGTCTGGATGGACGCCTGGTCGGAGAGCGCCTTCATCAGTGCGATGCCCCGGCCGCGACTTCGGTCGGCGGGATACGAGGGTGCGGTGCGCCACCGGCCGCGATCGGCCACGGTGACCGACAGCGCCGACTCGGCGGAATCGTGGGCTGCGCACAGATCCATCGTCCCGACGAACCCCGTCGTCGAGTAGGCGAACTCCGCCGTGTTGGCCAACGCTTCGTAGATCGCCAGGACGAGGTCGTTGGCCTTGTACGGATCGAGGTCGAAGGTGCTCTGCAGCCACCGCGAAAAGGCGTCGCGGGTGTGGGCGGCAGCGCTTGGCTCCGCAGGCACGCCCACCCGTTCGAAGCGTTCTGCGCTGGAGACTGTCCTGAACATTGAGTCGATCATCGCAATGGGTGAGGTACCCAATAGCTTGACCGTCTATGCGTACTCAGGCCGTGAAGGTCGCCAGCGCCTCGTCGAGGGTGGCGTGGAGCGGCATGATGTCGGCGATGCCGACCAGCTTGAGTGGCCGACTGGTGGCGGGGCCGTCGGCGACGATCAGGATGGCGACGCCCTCGGGTGCGGCGTCGTGGGCCGCGACGAGCACGCCCATGCCGGCCGACGCCAGGAACTCCACCTCGGTCAAGTCCACGACGAGGCCCGCAGGCGACTTGGCCAGCGCTGCGGTGATGGCGTCCTCGAGTTGAGGCGCCGTGATCATGTCGACCACACCCGAGGCAGCCACGACCGCGACCTCCCCGATCAGCCGTTCGTTGACTTCGCAGGTCGAGCCGGATGCCGTCGAGGTGCCGTCAGTCGATTCCCGTTGTTCGTTCAAAGCCCGTCTTCCATGTTCAACCGCAGCAAGAGTTGTGCGGCGCCGTGATTCTCGTTCGCTGGGGCTCCGGCTGAACCCGGCGCGAATTTGAAACCGCCGACCTTGAACCTATCCGATGGGTGGTCCGTCGTCCCTATCAGCCGGGTGGTTCGCTCCGTCGACCCCAGGAGGGCCGCCGGATTCGGGCGGCCGTCACCACCTGTATACCTGGAGTGAAATGAACGCCGCTCAGCCCGTCGCGCTCCTGCTCGACGACATCGCCGCAGCTCCGCCCGGCCCGCGGGTCGGCGCCTTCTTCGACTTGGACGGCACGCTGGTGTCGGGGTTTACGGCGACCGCTCACGCCGGGCACCGCGTCCACGCCCGCCAGGCCAGCATCGGCGAGATGCTCGGCGTCCTCGAGGCGTCGCTGCGGTACCGACTGGGGCGGATGGAGTTTCAACGCCTGGTCGTGAGGGCGGCGGGCTACCTGCGGGGCGATTCGATCACCGACCTCGACGAGCTTGGCGAATATCTGTTTCGCCGCCACATCGAGCCCAGGGTCTACCCGCAGATGCGCGACGTGGTTCGCGCTCATCAGGACCGTGGCCACACCGTGGTGCTCAGCTCCTCGGCGTTGACGATCCACGCCCAACCGGTCGCGCGCTTCCTCGGCGTGGAGACCGTCATCTGCAACCACTTCGAAACCGACGACGACGGATTGTTGACCGGAGGCATCGTCGAGCCGGTCGTCTGGGGCCCCAGCAAGGCCGCGGCGGTCACCCGGTTTGCCGACGGCAACGACGTCGACCTCAGGAACAGCTACTTCTACGCCGACGGTGACGAGGACGCCGCCCTGATGCGGGTGATCGGGCATCCCCGGCCGGTCAACCCGAGATCCGGCCTTGCCGCCGAGGCGCTCCGCAAGGGCTGGCCCGTGCTGCGGGTCGACGTCGATCAGGGGCGTCGCGGGTCGACGCGGACGAGGCTCTGGAGGCGTCCGACGAACACCGGCGGGTAGGCGCCGACGCCGGCCCTGGTCAGCCACTCGGCGGCGAGCTCGGAGTACTGCAGCCAGTGGTGGGCGTGCAGTTCGTCGTCGATCTGCAGAAGCATCATCACCTCCAGCGGGTCGTCCAGCGCGCTGAAGACCGACAGCCTCCGGACGCCCGCCCTGCGCAGGTCGTCGCCCGTGTCGTGGACGTGGGCGCGCAGCGCCGCGAGATCGTCGACCGGAGTCACCATCGACACCACGACCTCGGGCACGGTCGCCGGGAGGTCGGCACTCGTGGTCAGCCGTTCGACGAGCTCGCCGGCGAAGACGGCGGGGATGTCGTCCACGCCGACCGCGTCGAACCACTCGAAGAAGACGCGGGATCGCAGGATGTCGAGCAGCGGCTCGCGGGCGTGCAGGGCGATCAAGACCAGGACGCGCCGCGGGTCGGTGGTCGCGGCGTAGACCAGCACGTGGTGGGCTCCGACGTCGGCCAGGGCTCCGTTGCGTCCCTCGAGAAGCGGCCCGACCCGCCCGGGGTGGGACACGCGGTAGTCCGATGCCAGCACCAGCGAGTGGTCGAGCCAGTGCGTCACGGCGTGTCCTTCGAAGTCCTCCGAGGTCGAATGAGCAGGCGCTCGAGTTGGCTCATCGTAGGGCGAACGCGCCCGGTCGCCACGGGAATCGAAGCAAGGTACTAAACTAGAACACGTTTCAGTTCGTCCCGTGTCACTGCACGCCACCTCGAGGAGCGACCTTCATGCACACTCCCCTCTGCGATCAACTCGGGATCGAGTTTCCGATCTTTGCCTTCACCCACTGCCGCGACGTGGTGGTGGCGGTCAGCAAGGCGGGTGGGTTCGGCGTCCTCGGCGCGGTCGGCTTCAGCCCCGAGCAGCTCGAGGTCGAGCTGAACTGGATCGACGACCACATCGGGGACCACACCTATGGCGTCGACATCGTGATCCCCAACAAGTACGAGGGCATGGACTCCAACCTCTCGGCCGACGAGCTGACGAAGATGCTCGTCGACATGGTGCCCCAGGAGCACCTCGACTTCGCCAAGAAGATCCTCACCGATCACGGCGTCCCGCTGACCGCCGAGGACAACGAGAGCACGCTGAAGCTGCTCGGCTGGACCGAGGCGACCGCCACCCCGCAGGTCGAGGTGGCGCTCAAGCACCCGAAGATGACGCTGATCGCCAACGCCCTGGGCACCCCTCCGAGGGACATGATCGAGCACATTCACGCCGAGGGCCGCAAGGTCGCCGCGCTGTGCGGCTCGCCAAGCCAGGCGCGCAAGCACGCCGACGCGGGCGTGGACATCGTCATCGCCCAGGGCGGCGAGGCCGGCGGGCATAGCGGCGAGATCGGCTCGATCGTGCTGTGGCCCCAGGTGGTCAAGGAAATCGCGCCGGTTCCCGTGCTGGCCGCCGGTGGCATCGGCAGCGGCCAGCAGATTGCGGCGGCACTGGCCCTCGGCGCGCAAGGCGCGTGGACCGGTTCGCAGTGGTTGATGGTCGAGGAGGCCGAGAACACGCCCGTCCAGCAGGCCGCCTACGTCAAGGCGGGCAGCCGAGACACCGTCCGCAGCCGCTCGTTCACCGGCAAGCCCGCCCGGATGCTGAAGAACGACTGGACCGAGGCGTGGGAGAACCCGGACAACCCCAAGCCCCTCGGAATGCCACTGCAGTTCATGGTGTCCGGCCTCGCGGTGGCCGCCACCCACAAGTACCCCGACGAGACAGTCGACGTGGCGTTCAACCCGGTGGGCCAGGTGGTCGGCCAGTTCACGAAGGTCGAGCGGACCTCCGCCGTCATCGAGCGCTGGGTGCAGGAGTACCTGGAGGCCACGGGCGTGCTCAACGACCTCAACGAGGCCGCCGGCGTCTAGACCGGGCGGCCGCCCACGACGGCAGTCACGCGGTTTGCACCTGGCCGCCGTCGACCACGAGGTTGCTGCCGGTGATCCACGCGGCCCGGTCGGAGGCAAGGAAGGCGATTGCCTCGGCGACGTCGGATCCTTCGCCCATTCGGCCGAGGGGAATCGCCGTGCCGCCGGACTCCGCGCTGTCGGAACCCACGGCGTCGACGATCGCTTGCCGAATGGCGTCCGCACCCGGGGAGGCGACGTTTCCGGGGGTGACGGTGTTGACTCGCACGCCACGCGGCCCGGCTTCTGCCGCCAAACCCGTGGCGTAGGTGGTCAGGGCCGCCTTGGCGCTGGCGTAGTGCAACATCGCCGGGGGTGGGCTCAGCGTCACCGCGGAGGACACGTTCACGATCGAGCCCTTGCCGCGGGCATACATCGCTGGTAGCAGCGCGGCGTTGAGTCGGACCGCGGCCAGGAAGTTGACGGCGAGGTCGTCGACCCATTCGGCGTCGTCGATGTCGAGGACGCCGCCCAGATGAGGCCTCGACGCGCCGGCGTTGTTCACGACGACGTCGACGTCGCCGAGGATCTCCTGGGCTCGTCGGGCCAGCAGGTTGACGCCGTCGACGGTGGAGACGTCGGCGACCACGTATTCCACCCCCGAGGGCAGCGAGCCCGGCTGAGACCGACCGGAGGTGACGACGCGGGCGCCACCGTTGACGAATCGGGCGACGGTGGCCGCACCGATGCCCTTGCTGCCGCCGGTGATGAGGGCGGTCTTGCCGACCAGGTCGAGGACGGGGGTGGCGGGCACTTCTGAAGCCACGACGGGTGTGTTCACGAGACATCTCCTATGGGGTTGACGGTGCATTTTGATGTCCGACGTCATCATTATTTATGATGTCATTCGTCATCAATAGGAGTCAAGTGCGCTACCCTGTTCTTTGATGACGATCACCATTGATCGTCTGGCACGCTCGGGACGACTCACCTCGTCCGACGGGAGGGAGTTTCCGTTGCCTCGTATTTCACGGGAGCAGAAGGAGCGCAACCGCGAGCGCATCGTGGCCGCCGCGAGCCGAGGCTTCAAGACCCGCGGCATCGACGGGATGGGCATCGACGAGCTGATGAAGGCCGCGGGGATGACCCACGGCGGTTTCTACAACCACTTCTCGTCCAAGGACGACCTCGCCCGGGAGGTCCTCAACCAGGGTTTCACCGCCTCCCTGGGTGTCGTCGACGACCTGATCGGCGCCCACCCCCGCTCGAGCCGGGCAGCGCTGAACGCCATCGTCGACGGCTACCTGAGCACCGACCATCGTGACCACCCCGAAGACGGATGCGCGTCCGCCGCCCTGGCCGCCGATGCCGGACGGCATGGACTACCGGCCCAGGAGGAGTACCTGCGCGGGTTGCGCGGCTACCTCGCCGCGATCACCGACCTGCTCCTTGACGGCGCGGCGCAGACGAACGCCGAGCTCGATCCGCGCCGGGCGCGGGAGCAAGCCATCGCGCTGTTCAGCCAGTTGGTCGGCGCGCAAGTCATCGCTCGCGCCGTCGCCCAGGCAGATCCCGAACTGTCCGACGAAGTCTTGGCCTCGACCGGCAAGGAGCTCAAGCGCCGCTGACCTCGACGGCCGCGGTTCGGATCTGTTCGACGGGCCATGCCCTATGTATGCTGCTCTACATAATGGCGACACCCCGCGAACGCATGATCACCTCGACGGCTCTGTTGATCCGGGAACGCGGCGCCCACTCGACCGCGATCTCCGACGTCCTTCACCACAGCGGCGCACCGCGCGGCTCGGCGTATCACCACTTCCCCGGCGGCCGCACCCAGTTGCTGAGCGAGGCCGTCGACTTCGCGTCCGACCACATCGCGGCCCAGATGACCGGTGCCGCAACCGGATTCGAACTGCTCGACGCCGTGGTGGCCAGATTCCGCGGGGCGCTGCTGGAATCCGACTTCCGCGCCGGCTGCCCCGTGGTGGCGGTGGCCGTCGAGGCCGACAACGGGCCGGTGCTGGAGCGGGCCGGCGCGGCCTTTCACCGGTGGCACGACCTGATCGCCGAACGCCTGGTGTCCGACGGCGTTGCCACGGTCCGCGCGCGGGAACTGTCGGTCTTCCTGACCTCCGCGATCGAGGGCGCCGTCGTGGTCGCCAGGGCCACCCGCGACGTCACACCACTGGACTCGACGCACCGCCAACTGGCGGCGCTGCTGCACGCCGAGATGGGGAGCACCCGAGATGACCGCTGACTGGCAACCAACCGCCTGCATCCTCTGCGAGTGCAACTGCGGAGTGGTGGTCCAGGTCGAGGACCGCAGCCTGGTCAAGATCCGCGGCGACAAGGCGCACCCGGCCTCGCATGGCTATACGTGCAACAAGGCGCTGCGGCTCGACCACTACCAAAACAGCGGCAACCGGCTGACGTCGCCGCTGCGCCGCCGGCCCGACGGCGGCTACGACGAGATCGACTGGGACACCGCGATCGCCGAGATCGCGGCGGGCTTCGCCGCCGTCCGCGACGAGCACGGCGGCGACAAGGTCTTCTACTACGGCGGCGGCGGGCAGGGCAATCACCTCGGCGGCGCCTACAGCGGAGCGTTCCTCAAGGCCATCGGTTCGCGCTACCGGTCGAATGCCTTGGCACAGGAGAAGACCGGCGAACACTGGGTGGACGCACACCTCTACGGCGGGCACACGCGCGGTGAGTTCGAGCACGCCGAGGTGTCGGTGTTCGTCGGAAAGAACCCGTGGATGTCCCAGAGCTTTCCGCGAGCGCGGGTGGTGCTCAACGACATCTCCAAGGACCCGGCCCGCTCGATGATCGTGATCGACCCGGTGGTCACCGACACCGCGAAGCTGGCGGACTTCCACCTGCGCGTGCGGCCGGGGACCGACGCGTGGTGCCTCGCGGCCCTGGCCGCGGTGCTGGTGCAGGAGCAGCTCTGTGACGAAGCGTTCCTCGCCGAGCACGTCACCGGCGCCGAGGCCGTCCGGGAGGTGCTGGCGGAGGTGCCGATCGGCGAGTACGCGCAGCGCTGTGGCGTCGACGAGCGGCTGTTGCGCGCCGCCTCTCGGCGAATCGCCTGCGCAGCAAGCGTTTCGGTGTTCGAGGACCTTGGCATCCAGCAGGCGCCCAACAGCACGCTGTGCTCGTACCTCAACAAGATGCTGTGGATCCTCACCGGCAACTTCGCCAGACGCGGCGCACAGCACCTGCATTCGTCGTTCGCGCCGCTCTTCAGCCCCTCCGGCGTCGGGCGCACGCCCGTCACCGGCGCTCCGATCATCGCGGGGCTGGTGCCGAGCAACGTCGTGCCACAGGAGATCCTGACCGACCACCCCGCCCGCATCCGCGCCATGATCGTGGAGAGCAGCAACCCGGCGCATTCGGTGGCCGACTCGGCGGCGGTCGTCGACGCGCTGCGCTCCCTGGAGCTGCTCGTCGTCGTCGACGTCGCGATGACCGAGACCGCCCGACTCGCCCACTACGTGTTACCCGCGGCGAGTCAGTTCGAGAAGCCCGAGGCGACGTTCTTCAATCTCGAGTTCCCGCACAACACCTTTCACCTGCGCCACCCCGTCATGGAGCCACTGCCCGGCACGCTGGCAGAGCCGGAGATCTGGGCGCGGCTGGTGCGGGCCCTCGGCGTGGTCGACGACGCCGAGCTGGCCCCGCTGCGCCGCGCGGCGGCTGACGGGTTGGACGCCTACGCGCAGGCGTTCCTGGTCGCCGTCGGCGCCAACCCGCAATTGGGCCGGGTGCTTCCGTTCGTGCTGTACGAGACGCTGGGGCCGGCACTCCCCGAGGGGCTCGCCGGGGCGGCCGCGCTGTGGGGGCTGGCGCAGAAGACGGCCATGACCTACCCCGAGGCCGTTCGGCGCGCGGGGCACGCCGACGGCAACGCGCTGTTCGAGGCGATCCTGACGCAGAAGTCGGGCGTGACGTTCACCGTGCACGAGTACGCCGACGACTTCGCGTTGATCACCCACCCCGACCGCAAGATCGCCGCGGCGATACCCGAGTTGCTCGCCGACGCGAGAGCCCTGCGGTCGGCGCCGGCGGCGCTCACCTCCACCGAGTTCCCCATGATCCTCTCCGCAGGAGAGCGCCGCGCCTACACCGCCAACGACATCCTGCGCGATCCGCGCTGGCGCACCCGCGACGTCGACGGGGCGTTGCGGATCAGCCCGCAGGACGCGACCGCGATCGGCCTGACCGAGGGCGGACGTGCCCGGATCACCACGGCGGCGGGCACGGCCGAGGCAACCGTCGAGATCACCGACACCATGCTGGCCGGTCACGTGTCGTTGCCGAACGGCTACGGCGTCGACTACACCGAGGCCGACGGGTCCGCGAGCACGCCGGGTGTCGCGCCGAACGCCTTGACCTCAACCGACTGGCGGGACGCCTATGCGGGCACGCCGTGGCACAAGCACGTTCCCGCCCGGGTCGAGGCGGTCGCCACGCTCGGCTGACTTGCACCCGGCGCGGCGTTGCGACTTACATGGTCGGCATGCCTGAAATGGATCGACGCCGCATGCTGATGACGGGGATCGGCGTGCTCGGCGCCGCGGTCGCCCTTCCCGGAGCCACCGCGCACGCCGCACCGCGGGACCTGCCTGCGGCTCCCCCGCCGGTCAAGTACCTGTTCCGCGACGAGTTCGACGGTCCGGCCGGCTCGGCGCCCGACCCCTCCAAGTGGGAGACGGCCACGGAGCGCGAGTCGATGCAGGATCCGACGTTCTGGGAGCTGCCTGGAAACGTCGGGCAGTACCGCGACGACCGCCGCAACGTCTTCGTCGACGGCAAGTCCAACCTCGTCTTCCGGGCGGCCAAGGACGGCAACACCTTCTACAGCGGCAAGCTGTTCGGCAAGTACCGCGGACCGATCGGCACCACCTGGGAGGCGCGGATCAAGCTGAACTGCCTCACCCCGGGCGCGTGGCCGGCGTGGTACCTGGCCAACAACGACCCCGCCAACGGTGGCGAGGTCGACATCATGGAGTGGTACGGCAACGGCAGCTGGGCGCCGGGAACCACGGTGCACGCCAAGCTCAACGGCGGCGAGCACTCGAGTCAGACCATTGCGGTCGACAGCGCCTGGCACACGTGGCGCGCCCAGTGGGACGCCAACGGCATCCGGTTCTGGAAGGACTACGTCGACGGCGCGCAGCCGTACTTCGACGTGCCGGCCAGCGCACTGCCCGACTGGCCGTTCAACACACCGGGGTACACGCTGTTCCCGATCGTGAACCTCGCGGTCGCCGGTTCCGGCGGCGGGGATCCCTCGGGTGGCACCTACCCCGCCGACATGCTCGTTGACTACGTGCGGGTCTGGTAGCTCACTCGAACAACAGGGCGCCCGCGCGGCGCAATACCTGCGCGCGGGAGCGCCCGCCGTGGTCGGCGGCCACGAAGTGGTTGCCGATTGCCACCGAAAACGCCAGTAGCGCAAGGGCTTCGACGTCGTCGGCGTCCGCTCTCGACGTCGCGAACTGGCGTCGCAGGAAGTCCATCCTGCGGTCGTCGACGCGCTTGAGCCGGTCGGCCACCGCGTCGTCGCGGCGCGACCAGTCCCGTACGGCCAAGTCGACCGGCAGCAGCGCCGCGGAGAACGTCAGCATGCCCGCTTTGCCCGCCTTGGTGCGGGCGTCGCCACCCTCGCGCTCGACCCGGTCCAGCACCTCGTCGGTGCTTCGACGTTCCCAGGTGTCGAGCAACTCCTCGAGAAACGCGGCCCTGCCGTCGAATTGGTGGTAGAAGCCGCCGCGGGACACTCCGAGTCGCTGCGCCAGGGCGTCGACGCGCACGGCGTCCGGACCACCGTCGGCAAGTGCCGCCAGACCGGCGTCAATCCAGGACTCCCGCGACGTCCGTGTCGGTGCGGGCATCAGCGTTCGCCGTAAGTCGTTGACATGCAGCAAGACTAAAGCATACAGTCATGTATGGTTCCCACGACGGCACGGTTGCCGCTCGAGGCGCACACGACGCGCCCGTGGCGCATCCACCAGATCGCCTCCGATTTCGACGTGCTCGACGTGTGGGCGCTTCCGACCCCGGGCGGACCCGACGACTTCCCGCGGTTGCTCGCCACCATGCGCGCGCTCGACGCCGTGGGGTCCTCCCCCGTCGTCCGGATGCTGTTCGCCGCCCGACGGGCGCTCGGCCGCCTGTTCGGCTGGGACGCCGCCGGCCTGGCGGGCAGCCGGTTCCAGCCGCTGTTCGTCACCGAAGGCGAGGCCGCCTTCGAGATCGCCAATCGCACCGTGCACGGTGTCCTGCACCTGGGGTGGGTTCCGGACGGCGCCGGTGCTCACCGCGGCCAGATGGCCGTCCTGGTCGCGCCGAACGGCGCGTGGGGTACTCGCTACCTGGCCGCCATCGCACCGTTTCGGCACCTGATCGTCTATCCGGCGCTGCTGCGGGCCGTCGAACGGGGGTGGCGCGAACACGACGCGGCGGTGACCGTCAAGCAGGTCGAGCCGTCCCTGGCCGCGCGCGACCTCGGCACGCTGCCCAGCGTCGAGTACGCGGACTCCTTCGTCGTCGACGTCGCCGCACCGCCGGAGTGGGCGGCCGAGCGCTGGGCCAGGACGGTGCTGGAGGGCGCACCCGCGGGGCTTCGGACCGCGCTTCGACGCGGGTGGACGGCCCTCGGGCTGACCGAGACGACGGGGGCGCAGACGATCCTGGGATGGGAGATCCGCCACGCCGACCCGGACACGGTGCTGATCGGCCGGGCGTCGCGGATCGGGATGCCGGGGGAACTGCTCGTCACGCGTCGGCCGACCGGCATGTCGTTCTCCACGCTGGTCCATCACCGCACGGTCCTGACGCGGGCGCTCTGGGCGGTGGTCCGGCCCGCGCACGTCCGCACGGTGTCGGCGCTGCTGTCGCGGGCCGGGCGGGCCGCCGCTACGGAATCGGCGGCGCGGGAGCCGGCGGAACCGGGGCCGGGGGCGGGGGCGGCGCAAGCGCCGGATCACCCGGTGTGAGTGGCACGTTCGGACCGGGAGCCTGGCCGGGGATCGGGGTGTTCATCCCCCGCTGTGCCATGCCCATGATGAGCGCTTCCTTGCCGCTGATCTCGTGGTTCTGCACGGCTTGCCACAGATCCTTGAGGTAGCTGACGTTCGGCGAATCCATGTCCTGCGGCACCATCGTCGACCCCGGGGGCAGGGCGTCGGGGCTGGCGAGATGTGGGATGCCGTTCGGCGGTGTCGCCGACACCGCTGCGGCGTCGGGTGGCGGCACGGGCGCGTCGGGTGGTAGCACGGGCGCGTCGGGGGCAGCGGGCGGCGCGGGAGCGGCAGCCTGGACGATGGCATCCGGTCCGGGCGGCGGGCCGGGGGCTGGCAGCACCACCAGCGGTGCGGGTGGTGGCGGAGCGGGATCCACCGGATCCGCGCCGGCGGGCGACGCCGTGGCCAGCACCGCGAGGAAGAACCCCGACGCGCAGCACGCCGCGGCGGTCGCGATCCTGACGTTCTTGGCTGCCTTCATCTGCGAAACCCCTTCCCCCTGTGGCCTCAGGGACTGATGTTGCTAGTGGGTCCATCCACAATCGACCCTTTTTCGTTACAGGGCAATCCCCGACCAGTGGATTAACGAAGGTCTAATGATCAGCGGTAACACGTTCTACTCGTGACTTTCCGAAAGCGGCCGCGGTGCCTGCGATCAGTGGTGTAGCAATGCCTTATCCCGCTAGACCGCGTCATCGTGAGGAGCTTCCACGACATGCCGAACGCCGCGACCAGCCCCAATTTGCCCCCGGGATTCGACTTCACCGACCCCGACATCTACTCCGAACGTCTTCCAGTCGAGGAGCTCGCGGAGATGCGCAAGGTCGCACCGATCTGGTGGAACGCCCAACCCGACGACGTCGGGGGGTTCGGCGACGGCGGTTACTGGGTCGTCTCCAAGCACAAGGACGTCAAGGAGGTGTCGCGGCGCAGCGACGTCTTCTCGAGCCTGGAGAAGACGGCCCTGCCCCGATACGCAGACGGCACCGTCGGCGCGCAGATCGAGACCGGCAGGTTCGTCCTGCTCAACATGGACGCGCCGCATCACACCCACCTCCGCAAGATCGTGTCGAGGGCGTTCACGCCGCGCGCCGTCGAGCGGCTGCGGGGAGAGCTGGCCGAGCGCGCTCGCGACATCGCCGAGAAGGCGTTGGCGGAGGGCTCGGGCGACTTCGTCGAACAGGTGTCGTGCGAGCTACCCCTGCAGGCGATCGCCGGCCTGATGGGCGTGCCACACGAGGACCGGATGAAGCTGTTCCACTGGTCGAACCAGATGGTCGGCGACATGGACCCGGAGTTCGCCGGCAACGACGCGATCAGCGCGTCGGTCGAGTTGATCACCTACGGCATGCAGCTTGCGGCCGAGCGCGCCGGTCAGCCGGGCGAGGATCTGGTCACCAAGCTGGTCCAGGCCGACGTCGAGGGCCACAAACTCTCCGACGACGAGCTTGGCTTCTTCGTCATCCTCCTTGCGGTCGCGGGCAACGAGACCACCCGCAACTCGATCACCCAGGGGATGATGGCCTTCGCCGAATTCCCGGACCAATGGGAGCTCTTCAAGCGGGAACGCCCGGCGACCACCGCCGACGAGATCGTCCGCTGGGCCACGCCGGTGACCTCGTTCCAACGCACCGCGCTGCAGGACACCGAGCTCGACGGCGTTCCGATCAAGAAGGGTCAGCGGGTCGTGATGATGTATCGCTCCGCCAACTTCGACGAGGACGTCTTCGACGACCCGTTCACCTTCGACATCCTGCGCGACCCCAACCCGCACGTCGGGTTCGGCGGCACCGGCGCGCACTACTGCATCGGCACCAACCTGGCCCGGATGACGATCGACCTGATGTTCAACGCGATCGCCGACGCGATGCCCGACATCACCCCGCTGGCCAAGCCCGAGCGGCTGCGGTCGGGCTGGCTCAACGGCATCAAGCACTGGCAGGTCGACTACACGGGGTCGTCCGCGGCTCGGTGAGCGCGTAGTCGAAGATCGAGCGCCAGTAGTCCTCGGGGATCTCCGCACCCGACCTGAGCACGACGGCCAGACCCGTGGCCATCGCGAGCCCGAGCAGGCCCAGCCACAATCCGGCGACTGCGATGGCGACCCACAGGACGGTGGCCAGCGCCGGCCAGGGCGACACCACCGCCACGGCCGGCGCGAAGAAGAACCCGAGCCCGACGTACCAGGCGGAGCCGGCGCGGTCGGAGGCCAGGACGAAGCGCAGCCAACCGGGGATCGGCGGCCGGTCCGGGGTGTCGCGTCGGGTTCTCATCGTCGTCGTTCCCTCCGTCGTCGTGTCACCCTCCAGGGTGCAGGTCAGAGGTAATGCGGACAATTACCTCGGAGGTAGTCCATGAGCGCCCAGAGTCCCCCGTTCGGCGCCCTGCTGCGGCAGTGGCGTCGGCGGCGCCACGTCAGCCAGCTCGACCTCGCCCTGCAGGCGGGGGTCTCGTCCCGGCACGTCAGCTTCCTGGAGACCGGCCGCTCGGCCCCCAGCCGAGCCATGGTGCTGCGCCTGGCCGCGGCGCTCGAGGTGCCGGTGCGCGAGCAGAGCCGGCTGCTGCTCGCCGCGGGGCTGGCTCCGGTCCACGTCGACCGCACGTGGGAGGACCCGGACCTGGCCGTCCTACGCGCCGGTCTCGCCACGGTGCTGGCGGCCTACGAGCCGTACCCGTGCCTGGCCGTGAACCGCGATTGGGACGTCGTCGCGGCGAACGCCGGCGCCGGTCTCCTGCTGCAGGGGGTCGCACCGGATCTGCTGAATCGGCCGAACGCACTGCGCATCTCGTTGCACCCCGACGGGCTGGCACCCCGCATCCGCAACCTGGGGCAGTGGCGACACCACGTCATCGGGCGGCTACGCCGGGAGGTCGCCGTCAGCGGCTCGCAGACGCTGGCCGAGCTGCTCGCCGAGGTCGAGGCGTATCCGGGCGGATCGGACGCCACGCACGACCCGGCGGCGGTGGTGATCCCGCTTGAGCTCGAGGGGCCGGACGGCACGGTGCTCACCTTCGTCAGCACGGTGACGACGTTCGGCACCGCCCTCGACCCGATGGCCGCGGAGCTGAGCGTCGAGGCGTTCCTGCCGGCCGACGAGCAGACGGCGGCCACGGTTGCCTCGTCGCCGACGGCGAAGAACCTCGACGCGGCTACGCCTGAACGATGATCGGATCCCCGATGCTGACCTGGTCGTAGTACCAGGCAGCGTTGTCGGGGCTGAGGTTGATGCACCCGTGGCTCACGTTCGACTTGCCTTGGGAGGCCACCGACCACGGTGCGGCGTGCACGTACACCCCGCCCCAGGTGACCCGGACCGCGTCGTAGACCGTCAGCTTGTAGCCCTCGGGATCACTGAGGGGAATGCCGATGGTCCGCGAATCCATGATGACCGGCGACTGCTTCTCCAGCGCGGTGAAGGAGCCAATCGGGGTGGTGTGCTTCGGCTTTCCCATCGAGGCAGGCATGGTCCTGGCCACCTGACCGTCGACGCTCACGGTGAACGTGTGGGCGTCCAGATCCGCGACGCCGACCACCGACGCACCCGCCTCGAAGCTGGTCTTGACCCCACCCACCGACAGGGCGACCGTGGAGTGGGCGGGCCAGTACGTGCTCGGCGTCCACTGCACGACGTCGTCCTTCAGCCATGCGAAGGTGCCGTGCGGGGCGTCCGGCGAGGTCACGCGGAACGACCGCTCGGCAGCGGCGCGGTCGGCGACGGGGTTCGCGAACGTCACCGTGACCGGCATGGCGACGCCGACGACCTGGCCGGCCGCCGGGGAGACGTTTGCGACGGCGACCGGTGCCGGTGCCGCGGCGAGTCCCGTGCTCACCGAACCGCTCAGCAGCAGGGTCGCAATTCCCGCCACCGCCAACACATGTCGCAAAGTCATCCGCACGTGATCGAACCTCCGGGTGTTGGGCTTAGCTAGATGATAGATCGGTCGGCGACGGCGAAGCGTTAGCCGACCGCGGGCGAGCCACCGCCAAGAGCAGATACCCCAGGCCGACGAAGCCGGCCGCGAGGACAGCCACGTTCACCGTCACCGCGGCGACGCCGACGCTGCCGGGATCCAGGAAGTAGTACGGCGCGCGACGCCCGATCCGGTTGAGGACCACCAGCGCGATGCCGAGATACGCGGCGGGATACGCCAGCCAGGCGAGCGGTTGCCACCACCGGGCCGAACCAGTGCCCCGTCCGACCAGCACCCAGTCCGTCAGCGCCAGCACCGGGACGACGACGTGCAGCAGGAAGTTCGCCGGGGTGTAGCCCATGCTGCGGCCGGTCAGCAGCAGGTTCCAGACCACCCCGGCCACGACGACGTACAGCACGACCGCCCCGCGCAGACAGGCGCGGGCGTCGGCCCGCGGCGAGAAGAGCGTCCACGCGTAGTAGGCCGCAGCCAGGATGTTGGCTTGGTAGGTGAAGGTGACGAGGCGCCACGCCACCCCGGACCGCGACGTCACCTCGACGAGCAGCACGGCGGTCACCACCGCGAGCACGATGGCGAGGCGGAGAGCGAGGCGCAGGGCGGCGCCGGACATCGGCGTGGGGAGGGTCGTCAACTAGCCGGGTCCGGGCGTCAGCTTCTCTTTGATTCGGCTGAGGATGCCGGGCTTCTTGGTCGGGACCGGCGCGACGTACGGCGGGGCGACGGACGGCGGGAGTGGCGTCCCCACCATCGGGGTGTCCACGGCGGGGTCGACGGGCGCCGGTGCGTCGGCCGGGGGGTCGGGCACGACGGCGGGAGCCTGGTCGACGGGAGGCGCCTCGGCCGGCGTGTCGACGACCGCCACGGGGGCCTCGTCGTAGACGGGTGCGGGCGCCTCGGGCGGGGGCGGCGGGGCGGCCTCGACGACGGGCTCGTCGGGTACCGCGACCGGCGGTGGCGGCGGAGCCGCGGGCGGTACGACCCGGACCACCTCGGGGGTCTCGGCCCGGACGGCCGGGACCGGATCGCTCGGCTGGGCCGTACGCGTCGGGGTCAGCTGCGTGCTGACGGCGATCGACACCGACACGACGAAGGTGACGGCACCGACGGCGAGCATCGCGAGCGGGCCTGCGGTCGCCAGCGTCCGGCGGCGCCGGTCCCTGGCGCCGCGGGTGGTCTGCTCGGCGCGGTCGGTACGGGCGGCGACGACGAAGGCGTCCTCGAGCGCGGCACGCGGCATCTCGGTGCTGTGCGCCGAGGCCAGTGCTGCGCCGCGGGCCAGCGCGAGCTTGGCTTCCTCCGGTGCGTACACCGGCACCGACAGGGCGTCTTCCAGCTGGTGCAGGACGGGGTCGAGGTCGCCGGCCGAACCCACCACGACCAGTGCCTCCGGCGCCCAGTCGGCGCGGGTGAACACGGTGCTCAACCAGCTGATGAGGGCGTCGTCGGAGTCGACGGAGTGGTTGAACGCCGTCTGCACCGCACCGTCGCTGGTGTTGACGATCAGCGAGATCACCGACTCGGGCTCGACGACGCACACCGCGGTCGTCGCGTAGCCGAGCACGTCGGCGATGCCGCGCGCCAGGGCCTCGGTGGCTTCCGGCATCCGGATGGCCACGACGTTGTCGAAGCCCGATTCGGTCAGCGACTCCAGCAGCATGGAGGCCTCGAGGTCGGCGTCCTCGCTCCAGGTCACGCCAATGGAGTGCAACCGGAGGCCGCGAGTCGCGGCGATCGCCTCGGTGCGCAGCACCGCCGCGGTGGCCTGCTGCGAGGAATGCACGTCACCGGCGATGAAGGCGATGGAATCGCGATCCATCGTCGCGCCGTCGGCATCCTGACCTTCGACCAGCACCAAACCGACCGACGTCGGAGTCATCGACAAGCCGAGGACGGCGTCCACACGTAACCCTTCGGATCCACGAGGCGGCCACGCACGGGCAGCACCAGCGTGGAGGACCATTCCGCGCGACATTACCCGTTGTCCGCGACCCATGCGTGGCAGGGTGACCGTATGACGGAAGGACGAACCGACGACCGCACCCCGGAACGGACCGTGTTGGGTCACCCCATCGGGTTGGTGAACCTGTTCGGCGTCGAGCTGTGGGAGCGCTTCTCGTTCTACGGGATGCTCACCATCCTCGGGTACTACCTCTACTACTCGGCCACCGACGGCGGGCTCGGACTTCCCCAGAGCACGGCCACGGGGCTCGTCGGCGCGTACGGCGGGCTGGTGTACCTGTCCACGGTGCTCGGCGGGTGGATCGCCGACCGCCTCCTTGGCATGGAGCGCACCGTCTTCTACGGCGGCGTGGTCGTCATGCTCGGGCACATTGCGTTGGCCGTCCTGCCAGGGCTGACGGGCGTGGGCGTCGGCCTCGGACTGGTCGCGCTCGGTTCCGGTGCGCTCAAGGCGAACGCCTCCTCGCTGCTCGGCACCCTCTACGACAAGGACGACCCGCGTTCCGACGGCGGCTTCACGCTGTTCTATCTGGGCATCAACCTCGGCGCCTTCGTGGGGCCGCTGATCACCGGGCTGTTGCAGACCAGCGTCGGGTTCCACTGGGGCTTCGGCGCCGCCGCGGTCGGCATGGCCCTCGGCCTCGGTCAGTACGTGTTCTTCCGCCGCAATCTCGGCACCCACGGCCGCGAGGTGCCAAACCCGTTGCCGCACAACAAGTTGTTCGTCTACGTCGGCGCCCTGGTCGTCGTGGTGGCCGTGGTCGCCGCAGCCATGGCCACCGGCGTGGTGAAGTTGGCCAACCTCTCTCAGGTGACCACCGGCGTCCTCGTCGTCGCGTCCGTCGCCTACTTCGTGGTGATGCTGCGCAGCCCGAAGGTCGAACCCCTGGAGCGGACCCGCGTGCGCGCGTTCATCCCGCTGTTCGTCGCCAACGCGGTGTTCTGGTCGCTGTTCCAGCAGATCTTCACCGTGCTCGCGGTGTACTCCGACGAGCGGATGAACTGGTCGATCTTCGGGTGGACGGCACCGTCGAACTGGATCGGGTCGATCGAACCGGTCTGGGTCATCCTGCTGTCCCCCGTCTTCGCCGCGATCTGGACCAAGCTCGGCAACCGGGCCCCCACCACGCCGCGCAAGTTTGCCTACGGCGTCATCGGCATGGGGGTGGCGTTCCTGCTGTTCCTGCCGTTCTCGGGGACGACGGGCAGAGCGGTGCCCGCCCTCGTGGTGGCCGTCATCCTGGCGGCGTTCGCCGTCTCGGAGCTGATGCTCTCGCCGATCGGCCTGTCGGTCACCACGAAGTTGGCGCCGCAGGCGTTTCGCGCGCAGATGATGGCGCTCTACTTCTTCTCCGTGGGGCTTGGCACGTCGATGTCCGGTGTACTGGCCGGTTACTACGACCCCACGAGGGAATTCGCGTACTTCGGGATCCTCGGTGTCGTCGCCATCGCGGTCGGTCTGGTGGTGTTCGCGTTGAGCCGATGGATCACCTCCCTCATGGAGGGCGTGCACTAAGACCCCGCCTTGGCCGAGTTGTGACCTGTCGTAGACCGAATCCACGCCACGTCGGCGCGATGATGGAATGCGTTGGCTCGTGCGACGATCGGATGAGGAGGCGTCATGACGGCACCTGGCGTACTGGTGGACGTCGGCGTGGCCTCCGTCCGCCGGCTCGGGTTGTTCGACGCCACGGCGAGGTGCTCCTGCGGGTGGTCGGGCCGCCGCCGTCTGCTCGTGGCCGCCGCCGAACAGGACGCGTGGTCGCACGCCATGCGGGACAGGTGCGAGGTGTCCACACCCCTGGTCCTCAGCTGGTAAACCGGTACGTCCGTACCGCTTCAGCTGGTCAGGATCTCCGCGAGCAGAGCCGGCTCGACGTTTCCGCCCGACACCACGATCACCGTCGGCCCCGGGGGCGTCTCGCGGCTGCGGTAGGCGGCCAGCGCCGTTGCACCACTCGGCTCGGCCACCAGGTGGGCCCGCAGCGCGATCTCGCGAACGGCCGCGCGAATGTCGTTCTCCGACACGGTGATCAGCTCGTCGAGCACACGCTGAAGATGGGCGAACGTCAGCTCCGACGGCTGCGATCGAAGCCCGTCGGCGATGGTCCGGTTGCGATCCTCGATGGGCCAGTCGACCCGATGCCCCGCCGCCAGGCTCGCGGCGGTGTCGGCCGCGAGCTCGGGTTCGACGCCGATCATCCGCGCGCCGGGCGCGAGGGCCTTGACGGCGGTCCCGATGCCCGACGCCAGCCCTCCGCCGCTCACCGGGACGATGACGTTGGCGACCTCGGGCAGGTCCTCGGCGATCTCCAGCCCGATGGTGCCCTGGCCAGCGATGACGTCCGGATGGTCGAACGGCGGAATCAGCACCCCGCCGGTCCGGGCCACCACCTCGTCGGCAACCTTCTCGCGTTGACCGGCGGCGCACAGCACCACCTCGGCGCCGTGGGCGCGCGTGGCGTCGACCTTGACCGCCGGCGTTTCCTCGGGCATGACGATGGACGCGCGGATCCCGAAGGTCGCGGCCGCGTACGCCACCGCCTGGGCGTGGTTGCCGCTGGAGTAGGCGACGACCCCACTGGCCCGGACGGCGGGCTCGAGGTGGGCGATCGCGTTGAACGCCCCACGCACCTTGAACGCACCGATCGCCTGCAAGTTCTCCGGTTTGAGCCACAGCGGGCGGTCGGGATCGCCCCACGGCGCGGGCACCAGTGGCGTGCGGAGCACCGATCCGCGAATCCGTTCGGCTGCGGCACGGACGTCGTCGACGGTGACCATGTGCATGCCTCGAGTCTGTCAGCCGCCGTCGGCTGACACAGTGTCCCCCGTGACCGACGCGTTCTCGCTACCGATCGTTCCTCGCTACGCCGAGGTCGACCAGCAGGGCGTGGTGTTCCACGGCCACTACCTGACCTGGTTCGACGAAGCGTCGAACGCCTACTTCGACCACCTCGGTCTGCCGATCGCCCAGTTCGAGCAGTGGGGCGTCGACGTGCAGACGGTGCACGCCGAGGTCGACTACCTGGCACCGTTGCGCTGGCGCGACGAAGTCCGCGTGCGCACCCGCTGCGAGTCGACCGGGCGGACGAGCTTCGCGTTGAGTTTCGAGGTGCTGCGCCGCGACGCCGACGGAACCGAGGTGCCGACGACCCGCGGCCGCAACGTCTACGTCGTCGTGTCCACTCGGGACTGGACCTCCCGGGAGCTGCCGGCCCCGCTGCGGGAGGCGCTCACTTCCGTTGCGGGTCAAGGACGCAACGCGCCCGATGGCGGTACTGTCACCCCATGAGCCACGACCACGGCGACCACCACGGCCACGGTGAACCCCGTCGCGAACTTCCACCGGGAATGGCCGAGCAACTCGACCTGCCGTACTCGGGACTGGCGACCTTCGGACACCGTCCCTTCTTGACCGAGGTCGAACAACTCGATTCCTGGCGCCCCGACGTCGCGATCGTGGGCGCCCCCTTCGACGTCGGTACGACGAATCGCCCCGGGGCGCGGTTCGGTCCGCGGGCAATCCGCGCGACCGCCTACGAGCCCGGTACGTACCACATGGACCTCGGGCTGGAGATCTTCGACTGGCTGGAGGTCGTCGACTTCGGTGACGCGTTCTGCCCGCACGGCATGACCGAGGTGTCGCACCAGAACATCAAGGAGCGCGTGGCGGCGGTGGCCTCCCGCGGCATCGTGCCCGTCGTGCTGGGCGGTGACCATTCGATCACCTGGCCGTCGGCCACGGCGGTCGCCGACGTGCACGGCTACGGCAACGTCGGCATCGTGCACTTCGACGCCCACGCCGACACCGCCGACATCATCGACGGCAACCTGGCCAGCCACGGCACCCCGATGCGCCGGCTGATCGAGTCCGGCGCGGTCCCGGGGACGCACTTCGTCCAGGTCGGACTTCGCGGGTACTGGCCGCCGCAGGACACCTTCGAGTGGATGCAGGAACAGGGCATGGTGTGGCACACCATGCAGGAGATCTGGGAACGCGGATTCAAGGCCGTGATGGTCGACGCGGTCGGCGAGGCGCTGGCCAAGGCCGACAAGCTGTACCTGTCGGTGGACATCGACGTCCTCGACCCCGCCCACGCCCCGGGCACGGGAACGCCGGAGCCCGGCGGCATCACCAGCGTCGACCTGCTTCGGATGGTGCGTCAGCTCTGCTACGAGCACGACGTGGCGGGCGTCGACGTCGTCGAGGTCTCCCCCGCCTACGACCATGCCGAGCTCACCGTGAACGCGGCCCATCGGGTGGTGTTCGAGGCACTGGCGGGCATGGCGGCGCGACGCCGGGATGCGGCAGGCGCCGAGATGGGACCGCCGGGGCGTCGGCCCCCGCCGAACTGAGGGGTCAGCCCTTCTTCAGCGTGAACTGCGCGATGTCGGTGTAGCCCTCGGTGAACAGCTCCGCGCAGCCCGTCAGGTAGCGCATGTAGCGGTCGTAGACCTCTTGGGACTGGATGGCGATGGCCTCGTCCTTGCGAGCCTCCAGCGCGGCGGCCCAGATCTCGAGCGTGCGGGCGTAATGCAGGCGCAGCGGCTGAATCCGGGTGATCTCGAACCCTGCCTTGGTTGCGTGCTCCTCGACGGCCACCACCTGCGGAAGGTCTCCACCGGGGAAGATCTCGTCCATCGGCGAAGAGCACCACGTCGCGCGCACCCCGACTCCGGGCGTGCCGTACCGCCTGGGCGGTGACCGCCGCGCCGTAGCCGTGGCCGCGATGCTGCGGCGCGGTGTACACCGGACCGATCCGCGACATCCCCATCAGACATCCGTGCACGCGAGCCATGGCGACCGGTTCGCCGTCGACCGTCCACAGCACCACGTGCCCGCCCGCGTCGGCGACGTCGCCGAACACGCCGCGGCGGGCCGCCGGATCGGACTCCATGTCGAACGCCTCGACGAAGAACGCGTCGAACCAGCCGGCGAGCCACTCGGCGTCCTCGTCGGCGGCGAGGCGCGGCTCACCTACCACGCCGTTCGGTGGGACCAGGTCCGCGAGGCGGTACAGCGTCTCGGTGAACGCGGTCGTCGCGGTCGCACCCGTGGCTTCGACCCAGGCCTGGCTGAATGCCGCTGCGGTGCTTGACGTTCCGCGCACTGGGGGCAGCCCGGGTCGCACGGGTGCGAGCGCCGCGGCGGACTCCTTGGCCAAGGTCGGCGGCAGCCCGTTGACCAACAGCACCGAATCCCGCATCTGCAGAGCGGCACCCACGGCCCCGTCGCAGTCGAAGGCGGCCAGCAGCAGGTGATCGGCCGGCCACGCGGAGGTGCGCAGGGTGGTCAGCTCGACGGTGAACCGCACCGGGTCACGGCGATACACCCAGCGGGCCACCGGGCCGAAGCCGTCCGGCGTCGCGTACAGGTGAACGTTCATGCCTACGAGGGTGAGCCACTCGGCCCGCGAATTCCACTGATTTATCGGCCGTTTGGCGACACCACGGTCAGCGTCGGCCGCGCTTGGTCGGCCCCGGTGGGCGGGCGACCTTTCCCGCGGCGGCGCGGGCGGCCTGCTTCGCCAGCGTCTTCTCCCGTGCGGTCCGCTTCGGCGTCGCCTCGGCCTGCCCGCGCGACGAACTGGGCTTGCGGCCCCGGACGATGCCGATGAACTCCGCCACCAGTGCCGACTGCTCGCCGGCGGGAACGGCGAGCGCGACGGGGCAGCTAGGGGCGTCGGCGATCGGGCGGTAGGTGAGGTCCTTGCGGTGGTGCAGCCGCGCCAACGACTGCGGGACGACGAGCACGCCGACCCCGGCCGCGACGAGTTCGATTGCGTCCCCGACCGTTTCGGGTCGGTGGTCGACGAGCACACCGGGCAAGGCGGCCCAGCCGACGACGTCGTCGAGTGGGAGCAGCACCGGCTCGCCGTCGAGGTCGGCGGCGGTGACCGTGTCGTCGGCGGTGAGCAGGTGGTCGGTGGGCACCACGACCACCGTCGTCTCCTCGTAGAGCGGGATGAGCGCCACCCCGGACGAGTCACCCGACGGTCGAAGCAACGCCACGTCCACCGCGCCGGACCGCAGCGCGTCGACGGCGTCTGCCGCGTCGACGGCCGGCAACTCCAGCCGAACCTCGGGATGACGCTGCGCCCAGGTGCGAGCCCACTTCGCAGGTGTCACGCCGGGGACGTACCCGACGGTGAGGCGGAGCGGGGTCACGGCCTCAGGCTACCGATAGGCTCTGCGTCATGAGCAGGCCGAACGCGCAGTCCATGAAACCCGCCACCGCGGCGAAGAAGCTCGACGTGTACCTGCCGGCGACGCCCGTGGAGTTTCAGGAGAACGCGATCACCCGGTCCGAGCTCGCCGCCCTGCAGGAGGATCCGCCGCAGTGGCTCAAGGATCTCCGCAAGAACGGGCCGCACCCGAAGAACCTGGTCGCGGCGAAGCTGGGTGTCTCGATCGCCGGCCTCGCGCGCGGCGGCGTGACCGAGGCGCTCACCACCGAGCAGATCACCGCGCTGCTCGACGAGAAGCCCGACTGGCTGGTTGCCGAACGCGAGAGCTTCCAGGCAGTGCTGCGCGAGGAGCGACGCGTGAAGGCGCTGCGCGAGGACCAGGCACGCGAGAGCTGATCTGAGCCCCTCTCGAACGTGAAAGTGGCGACGCAATTCGCGAGAATTGCGTCGCCAGATTCACTTTCGGCGGTGGGGCGTCACAGCATGCAGCTGACGCAACCCTCCACCTCGGTGCCCTCCAACGCCATCTGGCGCAGGCGGATGTAGTACAGCGTCTTGATGCCCTTGCGCCAGGCGTAGATCTGCGCCTTGTTGACGTCGCGCGTGCTGGCGGTGTCCTTGAAGAACAGCGTCAGCGACAGACCCTGGTCGACGTGCTGGGTGGCCGCGGCGTAGGTGTCGATGATCTTCTCGTAGCCGATCTCGTAGGCATCCTGGTAGTACTCCAGGTTGTCGTTGGTGAGGTACGGCGCCGGGTAGTAGACCCGCCCGATCTTGCCTTCCTTGCGGATTTCGATCTTGCTCGCCACCGGGTGGATCGACGACGTCGAGTGGTTGATGTAGGAGATCGACCCGGTCGGCGGCACGGCCTGCAGGTTCTGGTTGTAGATGCCGTGCGTCTGCACCGACTCCTTCAACCGCTTCCAGTCCTCCTGCGTCGGAATGCGAATGTCGGCGTCGGCGAACAGTTCCCGCACCCGCGCGGTGGCAGGCTCCCACACCTGATCGGTGTACTTGTCGAAGAACTCGCCCGACTTGTACTTGGAGCGTTCGAAGCCGCCGAACGCCGTGCCCCGCTCGATCGCGATCCGGTTGCTGGCCCGGAGCGCGTGGTACAGCACGGTGTAGAAGTACATGTTGGTGAAGTCGATGCCCTCTTCGGAGCCGTACATGATCCGCTCGCGGGCCAGGTAGCCGTGCAGGTTCATCTGACCCAGACCGATGGCGTGAGAGTCGTTGTTGCCCTGCTCGATCGACGGCACCGACCAGATGTGGGTCTGATCGCTGACCGCCGTCAACCCGCGGATCGACGTCTCGATGGTCTGCGCGAAGTCCGGCGAGTCCATCGCCTTGGCGATGTTCAGCGAGCCGAGGTTGCAGGAGATGTCCTTGCCCACCTTGGCGTAGCTCAGGTCCTCGTTGAACAGCGACGGGGTGGACACCTGCAGGATCTCCGAGCACAGGTTGCTGTGGGTGATCTTGCCTTCGATCGGGTTGGCCCGGTTCACGGTGTCCTCGTACATGATGTACGGGTAGCCGGACTCGAACTGCAGCTCGGCCAGGGTCTGGAAGAACTCGCGCGCCTTGATCTTCGTCTTGCGGATCCGGGCGTCGTCGACCATCTCGTAGTACTTCTCGGTCACCGAGACGTCGGCGAACGGCACGCCGTACACGCGCTCCACGTCGTACGGCGAGAACAGGTACATGTCCTCGTTCTTCTTGGCCAGCTCGAAGGTGATGTCCGGGATGACCACGCCGAGGGACAGCGTCTTGATGCGGATCTTCTCGTCGGCGTTCTCGCGCTTGGTGTCGAGGAACCGGTAGATGTCGGGGTGGTGCGAGTGCAGGTACACCGCACCGGCACCCTGGCGGGCACCCAGTTGGTTGGCGTAGGAGAACGAGTCCTCCAGCAGCTTCATGATGGGGATGACGCCCGAGCTCTGGTTCTCGATGTTCTTGATTGGCGCACCGTGCTCGCGAATGTTGCTTAGCAGCAAGGCAACTCCGCCACCCCGCTTGGACAGCTGCAGCGCCGAGTTGATGGAGCGCCCGATGGACTCCATGTTGTCCTCGATGCGCAGCAGGAAGCAGCTGACCGGCTCGCCGCGCTGCTTCTTGCCCGAGTTGAGGAACGTCGGGGTGGCCGGCTGGAACCGGCCGTCGATGATCTCGTCGACGAGATTCTCGGCCAGCGTCGTGTCGCCGGCGGCCAGCGTCAACGACACCATGACGACGCGGTCCTCGAAGCGCTCGAGATAACGCTTCCCGTCGAACGTCTTCAGTGTGTAGGACGTGTAGTACTTGAACGCGCCGAGGAACGTCGGGAAGCGGAACTTCTTCGCGTACGCCCGATCCAGCAGCGACTTCACGAAGTTGCGCGAGTACTGGTCGAGCACCTCGCGCTCGTAGTACTCCTTCTGCACCAGGTAGTCGAGCTTCTCGTCCTGGTTGTGGAAGAAGACGGTGTTCTGGTTGACGTGCTGCAGGAAGTACTGGTTGGCGGCTTCCCGGTCCTTGTCGAACTGGATCTTGCCGTCCTTGTCGTACAAGTTCAGCATCGCGTTGAGCGCGTGGTAGTCGGTCTCGCCCGGCAGGGCGTGGACTCCGGTGGTTACAGGTTCTGCAGTGACGGTTGGTGACACGTCTTGTCCTTCCAGAAGTCGGCAAGCCCCGCGCGGACGGCGAAGACGTCGTCGGTGGTGCCCATGAGTTCGAAGCGATAGAGGTAGGGGACGCCGCACTTGCGTGAGACGACGTCACCGGCGTAGCCGAATTCGGCGCCGAAGTTGGTGTTGCCCGCGGCGATGACGCCGCGGATCAACGACCGGTTGTGTTCGTCGTTGAGAAAGGCGATGACTTGCTTGGGGACGTAACCCCCGGCGTCTGGGTCGGGCCCGTTGGCGTGTCCGCCGCCGTAGGTCGGCAGGACCAGCACGTAGGGCTCGTCGACCTGGATGCGGTCGCGGAGCGGGATGCGAATGGCGGGCAATTCCAGCTTCTCGACGAAGCGGTGCGTGTTCTCCGAGACGCTGGAGAAGTAGACGAGACTTCCCATCACGCCTCCTCTCCTACCCGCCGGGTTCTTCTTTCTTACGCCGTCGCTGCGACTGCGGACAGCGACTTGATCCGGTCCGGCCGGAAGCCCGACCAGTGGTCGTTGCCGGCGACCACGACGGGGGCCTGCAGGTAGCCCAGCGCCATGACGTAGTCACGCGCCTCGGGGACCTCGGTGATGTCGACGACCTCGTAGGCGACGCCCTGCTTGTCGAGTGCCTTGTAGGTGGCGTTGCACTGCACGCATGCGGGCTTGGTGTAGACGGTGACGGTCATTGGTGGGCTCCCCTCAGCGAAACGATGATCAAGCATGTGGCGTGTCTCTTACACAAGCGTCTCGCACGGCACCGACAAGACCCCATCTTGGCGCAATCATCGATATGTTCAACACCTCACCGAGGGGATGACTTCCCGGCCGGTGGAGTTGAACTGGTCATGATGTGAGCCCGTGATGCTTCGTTGCTTGGCACTAGATGTTGTGTCCGACTAGTAGAGCACATACAACATGGACTTAATCACACAAATGAAATTTCGCCTGGTCGTTGCGGTGTGTCGCAGAATTTCCGGCGTGTCATTCACAACGACGCACCTCCCTGTTAGTCGAACGCGACCTGGCCCGCGCGCAGCGAACGCCCTCCGTTCGACGAGCCGGGGAACAGCCGCGTTCGATGGTCGCGGAGCAAGTCACGAGGGCGGCCCCGTCGGAGTCCGTGGTTGCGAAGTGCGTGGCCACCCCACTCGGGGCGACACATGCGGGAGACATGGCGACGACGAAGCCGCCGGCGAACCCCTCTTGGGCTCGCCGGCGGCTTCTGGTGCCGAGCGGTCAGCCGACCTCGGCGGTCAACTTCTCCACGACCTCGCGGACCTGCTGCACCACGTCGGCGTTCTCCCGCGGATGCTTGCCGTCGAAGATCGTCGCCGGCAACGACAGCTTCACGTCCTCGACCACCCTGGGCCCCGCGACGCCGAACGACTTGCGCGTCTCGTCGTGTGCCCAGACGCCGCCGTACTGGCCGAGCGCCGTGCCGATGACGGCCAGCGGCTTGCCGCTGAGCGCCCCGTTGCCGTACGGCCGCGACAACCAGTCGATCGCGTTCTTCAGCACGCCAGGAATGCTGCCGTTGTACTCCGGCGTCACCACCAGCGCGGCGTCGGCTTCCGCCGCCGCGAGGCGCAGGGCCTGCACGGCTTCGGCCACCCCGTCACCGTCGACGTCCTCGTTGTAGAACGGCAGCTCGCCCAACCGGTCGAACAGCTGCAGCGACACGCCGGCCGGAGCCGTCTCGCTCGCCACCTGCGCCAATTGGCGATTCAGCGACGCCGCGCGCAGACTGCCAACCAGAACCAAAACCTTTACGTCTGCCATGCCCGTAGGCCCCTTTCGGTCGTTTCGTGCCGATCCTCTCACAGCTCAACCGGACCACGGTCCGATTGATTCCGCCTGAGCTAAAGTGCAGGCATGAGCGTTGGCGACGGACTGGTCGGGCTACCGGTCACCGATTCCGCGCCCGTCGAGCGCGGCGATGCGGCACGCAACCGAGCCCTGCTGCTGGCCGCCGCCCGGCGACTGATCGACGAGCACGGCGCGGACACCGTGACGATGGACGACGTCGCCAGCGCCGCGGGCGTCGGCAAGGGCACCTTGTTCCGCCGCTTCGGCAGCCGCGCCGGCCTGATGATCGTGCTCCTCGACGAGGACGAGAAGGCCGAGCAACGCGCGTTCATGTTCGGTCCACCACCGCTGGGGCCCGGCGCCCCGCCGCTGACCAGGCTCATCGCCTACGGACGCGAGCGCTTGCGGTTCGTCTGGGAGCACCGCGCGCTGCTGGCCGACGCCAACACCGATCCGCACATGCGCTTCAACGCTCCCGCCACCCTGCACCGCACCCACGTACGCATGCTCCTCGAGTCCGCGGGCACCTCTGGTGATCTCGAGGCTCAAACCCAGGCGCTGCTGTCGCTGCTGGACGCCGACTACGTCACCCACTCGGTCGAGGATCTCGGGCACGATCTCGACCGCCAGGGTGACGGGTGGGAAAGCTTGGCGCGCAAGCTCTGCGGGAACTAGCGGTCGATGCCCTGGGTGCTGCACGTCGACCTCGACCAGTTCCTCGCGTCGGTCGAGCTGCGGCGGCGGCCCGACCTCGTCGGCCTGCCGGTGATCGTCGGTGGCAACGGCGACCCCACCGAGGCGCGCAAGGTGGTCACCTGCGCGTCCTACGAAGCGCGCGAACGCGGGGTACACGCGGGCATGCCGCTGCGAATCGCCGCCCGCAAGTGTCCCGAGGCCACGTTCCTGCCCTCGGATCCGGCCGCCTACGACGCGGCCTCCGACGAGGTGATGGGCCTGCTCCGCGACCTCGGCCATCCCCTCGAGGTGTGGGGCTGGGACGAGGCGTACCTCGGGGCCGACGTCGCGGACCCCCACGAGCTGGCGATGCGCATTCGCCACGTCGTCGAAGCCGAGACGGGTCTGTCGTGCTCGGTCGGGATCAGCGACAACAAGCAACGCGCAAAGGTGGCGACCGGCTTCGGCAAGCCGGCCGGCGTCTACCGCCTCGACGACGACAACTGGATGGCGGTGATGGGCGACCGCGGCGTCGGCGACCTTTGGGGAGTCGGTCCCAAGACCACCAAACGCCTTGCTGCCCTTGGCATCACCACGGTGGGTGACCTCGCCGCCGCCGACGCCGAGGTCCTGACGTCGACGTTCGGTCCGAGCACCGGATTGGGAATCCTGCTGCTGGCCAAGGGCGGCGGAGACACCGACGTCAGTACCGAGCCGTGGGTGCCGAGGTCGCGCAGCCACGTCGTCACCTTTGCCGCGGACCTCACCGATCGGGCCGAGATGGACGCAGCCGTCGTCGAGCTGGCCCGCAAGACACTCGCCGAGGTCGTCGAGCAGGGCCGCACGGTGACCCGGGTTGCCGTCACCGTCCGCACCTCGACGTTCTTCACGAGAACCAAGATCCGCAAGCTCGCCGTCCCCGGCACCGACGAGTCCGTCGTCCGCGACGCCGCGCTTGCGGTGTTCGATCGGTTCGAGCTGGATCGGCCGGTGCGGCTGCTCGGCGTGCGCCTCGAGCTGGCCATGCCGCACGCCCCGGCTGTCACCACCGCCACCTAGCCTCGTCAGCATGCTGCACACCGTGGCCATTCGTGGTTACCGATCGATGCGCGAGGTCGTGCTCCCCCTGACGGACCTGACGGTGGTCACCGGCGCCAACGGCACGGGCAAGTCCTCGGTGTACCGCGCCCTGAAGCTGCTCGCCGACTGCGGTCGCGGCGAGGTGATCGGCTCACTGGCACGGGAGGGTGGGCTTCAGTCCGTGCTGTGGGCGGGCCCGGAGAACCCCACCGGCGCGCGCCGCGGCGGGGAGGTGCAGGGCACGACGCGGACCCGACCCGTCGCCCTCGAACTCGGCTTCGCCTCCGACGATCTCGGCTATCTGATCGACCTTGGCCTGCCCCAGTACGCCGGCCCCAAGTCGTTGTTCGCGCGCGATCCCGAGATCAAGCGGGAGATGGTGTTCGCCGGTCCGCGGCTTCGCCCGAGCGCGACGCTCGTCCGGCGCGGTGCCGACTACGCCGAGGTCGCCGACGACGCCGGCCGCGGTTTCACCGAGCTCACCCGCGCACTGCCCACCCATCGCAGCGTGCTGGCCGAATACGCCCTGCCCGAGCTCGCCTCGGTGCGCGACCGGCTGCGCGACTGGCGGTTCTACGACGGCTTCCGCGCCGACGCCGACGCACCCGCCCGCCGGCCCCAGGTGGGTACCAGGACCCCGGTGCTGTCCGACGACGGCGGGGACCTCGCCGCCGCCATCCAGACCATCCTCGAATTGGGGTCGGGCGACCTGCCGAGGGCGGTCGCCGACGCCTTCGACGGGGCCGAGCCGTCCGTCACCGTTCACGACGGTCTCTTCGAGTTACAGCTACGTCAGCCCGGGATGCTGAGGCCGCTGCGTGCTGCCGAATTATCCGATGGCACACTGCGTTTCCTGCTCTGGGGAGCCGCGCTACTCAGTCCGCGGCCGCCGTCACTGATGGTGCTCAACGAGCCGGAGACCTCGCTGCACCCCGATTTGGTGGCGCCGCTGGCCTCGATGATACGCGCCGCGGCCAGGGCGACGCAGGTCGTGGTCGTCACGCATTCCCAGGCCATGCGCGGGCATCTCGACGTCGAGGGTTCCAGCGAGATCGAGCTCTACAAGCAGTGGGGCGAGACGCTGGTCGTCGACCAGACCATGCTCACCACGCCGCCGTGGGACTGGGGAAAGCGCTGACGGCGCTCGCCGTTCGCAACGACATAAGCGTCCGTTAACCCGGGTCCCGTTCAATCTGCCAGGCAACGCACGGCGAACGAGGAGATACGGGTGGCGATGAGAGTTGGCCTCAAGCTGGCACTGGTGGTCGGTGCGGTGGCGATGCTGCCGCTGGCAGCCTGCAGCAGCGACTCCGAGAAGGCGTCCAACGGCGACGGGGTGACGCGCGCCGCCACCGGAGATCTCGCGACCAATGGAGGCGCCCGCCGCGTCGACGGCGACCAGAGCGAGGCCATCCGCAACGCGGTGAACGCCTCGGGGGCCAAGAACGTGATCCTGTTGATCGGCGACGGCATGGGCGACTCGGAGATCACCCTGGCCCGCAACTACGAGAAGGGGGCGGGTGGCTTCTTCGCCGGCCTCGACGCCCTCCCGCTGACGGGTCAGTACACCACCTATGCGCTTCAGAAGAACGGCAAGCCCAACTACGTCACCGACTCCGCGGCCAGCGCGACGGGCTGGTCCACCGGGACCAAGACGTACAACGGCGCACTGGGCATCGACGTCAAGGGCGTCGCGCAGAAGACGATCCTCGAACTCGCGATCGCCCAGGGCCGGGCGACCGGCGACATCACCACCTCCGAGATACAGGACGCCACACCAGCGGCGCTCTTCTCGCACATCACCGAACGAGACTGCTACGGCCCGAAGGAGACCGCCGAGGACTGCGCCTCCGAAGCCCTGGAACGGGGCGGGCGCGGCTCGGTGACCGAGCAGATGCTGGCGACGCGACCAGACATCACGATGGGCGGCGGCGCCGAGACCTTCGCCGAGACCGCAAACGGCGGCGACTTCAAGGGCAAGACCCTCGAGGTGCAGGCCAAGGAGCGCGGCTTCCAGATGGTCCGCACCGCGGACGAATTGAACTCGATCACCAAGGCCGACAAAGACGCTCCGCTGTTGGGCCTGTTCGCCGACGGCAACATGCCGGTCAGCTGGACCGGTCCCGCCGCCGTCCGGCAGGGCTACCTGCAGCCCGCGGCAAGATGCGCCGACAACCCCCAGCGCGGCGCCGAGGTCCCCACGTTGGCGGCCATGACGAAGAAGTCGGTCGACCTGCTCTCCGGTAGCGACAAGGGCAAGGACAAGGGCTTCTTCCTCCAGGTCGAGAGCGCGTCGATCGACAAGCGCGACCACGCCGCGGATCCGTGTGGCCAGATCGGCGAGACGGTGGCCTTCGACGAAGCCGTGCAGGCGGCGCTGGAGTTCGCCAAGAAGGACGGCAACACGCTGGTGATCGCGACCGCCGACCACGCCCACACCAGTCAGATCGCCGAGCCCTACACCGAGGAAGACCTTCAGGGCATCGCCGAGGACACCAAGCAGCCGATCGAACGGGTCCGCGACATCATGTATCCCGGCCTCACCCGCCTGCTGACCACCGCCGACGACGCCGAGATGCTGGTCAGCTACGGCACGTCAGCCGATGTGGGCATCGAGGACCAGGGTCACACCGGGACCCAGTTGCGGCTGGCCGCCTTCGGCCCCCGCGCGGCCAACGTCGTGGCCCTGACCGATCAGACCGACCTCTTCTTCACGATGACCGACGCGCTCGGCCTCAACCGGTCTTAGACGGTCGCAGCGCGCGGGTGAAGATCACGTTCACACGCCGCATCGCGACGCTGTACGGCCACCACGCCACGCGCTTGAACGCATAGAACGCGCGGATGTCGGCCGAGGTGTAGATGAGATACCGGTTGCGGGCGACACCGCGAAGGATCTTGTCTGCGACCACCTCCGGCGACACGGCGTGGCCGCTGAACCGCTCCACCCACTTCTGCACCTGCGGATGATCGCGGTCGACGCCCACGATGTCGACGCTCTGCACCAAGGGCGTCTTGACCGCCCCGGGTACCACGACCGACACCCCGATGCGGTGTCGGGCGAGGTCGAACCGCAGCACCTCCGACAGGCCGCGCAGGCCGTACTTGCTGGCGCTGTAGGCCGCGTGCCAGGGTAGGGCCACCAGTCCGGCGGCCGAGGACACGTTGACGAGGTGACCGCCCCGGCGGGCGAGAACCATTGCCGGAACGAAGTTTTCGATGACGTGGATGGGCCCCATCAGGTTGACCGAGATCATCGACTCCCAGTGCCGGTGGGTCAGGTGACTCACGGTGCCCCACGCGGAGATCCCGGCGATGTTCATCACCACGTCCACCGCGGGGGTCGGGCCGCCGATGGCCTCGTGGACCTCGGCGGCGAAGGCGGCCACCTCGTCGTGGTCGGACACGTCGAGCACGCGGTGAACCGTCACGGTGGCGCCGCGGGCACGCGCGTCGGCAACCGTCTCGGCGAGGCCCTCGGCGTTGCGGTCGGTCAGGAAGAGCTCGGCGCCCTCGTCGGCCAGCTTCAGCGCCGTCGCGCGTCCGATTCCGCTGGCGGCACCGGTGAGCACACATCGTTTGCCCGCGTAGCTCTGCACCATGGTCGTGACCCTACCGACCGCGCGTCAGTCGCCGGCCAGGCTCCCGCCGCCCCACAGCGAGTACAGCCACAGTCGCTCGAGCACCGCGACCGCGCGCGAGGTGTCGCGGCCGGCACCCACGAAGGACGAGTCGCCGGAGAGGGTGGCGCCCGTCGTGGCGGCCAGCGTGCGCACCAGTGTCGGCACGTCGTCGGAGATCGGGTGGGCCGTACCTGCCGTCGTCTCGTCTTCGACGATCTTCACGATCTGGTCGACGACCGATGCCATCTGCTGGTCGAGGATCTCCCGGATCTCGGCGTCGGTGCTGCGGGCGGCGTTGCACGCCGACATCACCGGGTCGTTGTGCGAGTAGACCAGGGCCGCACTGCCGACCATCCGCTTGGCGAACGCGGCGGTGGATTCGTCGGCGCCGCGCGGGGCGAAGTAGTGGGTCAACTCCTCGAGCTCCTGCATCGCCTCGGCGAGCATCTGCGCGAGCACCGAGTACTTGGAGTCGAAGTAGAAGTAGAAGCCCGACCGCGCCACGCCGGCGCGGTCGCTGATGGTGCTCACCGACAGTTCCGAGAACGGCTTCTCCCGGAGCAGGTCGTGGACGGCGTTCAAGATGGCCTCGCGTTGCCGGTCACCGCGGCTCTGGCGGGCCCCACTGGGAGCGGATTCGGCGGTCATCGCGTACAACCTTTGCACCGACGCCACGCCAGATCAAAACTTGACATGCGTCAAGTGTCAGCGACAGGATGGGTTAGGTCAGTGACATCGACCACAGACGTCCTTCAGCCCAGGAGCATGCCAATGGCGACCATCAGCACCCCGGAGTACTTGCGAGACCAAGCGAAGCGCCGCTTCACGCCGTCGATCAACAACTTCCCCGGGATGGGCGCCCTCGAACGCAAGCTGCTCCGCACCGACTTTCCGCAAAAGCCCCTGGCAGAGCCGCCCGCGGGCAGCGGCCTCAAGCCGGTGATGGGCGACGCGGGCCTGCCCGTCGTCGGCCACATGGTCGAGATGTTCCGCGGCGGACCCGAGTACCTGATGCACATCTACAAGACCAAGGGCCCGATCTACTACGCCGATTCCCCGGTGTTGGCGGCGGTGACGGCGTTGGGACCCGACGCCGCGCAGGCGATCTACGGCAACCGCAACAAGGACTTCTCCCAGGAGGGCTGGATCCCGGTCATCGGGCCGTTCTTCCACCGCGGCCTGATGCTCCTCGACTTCGAAGAGCACATGTTCCACCGGCGGATCATGCAGGAGGCCTTCGTGCGCACCCGCCTCGTCGGCTACACCGAGCAGGTCGACAAGGTGGTGTCCCAGGTGGTCGCCAACGACTGGGTCCCCAACGACCCCCGGTTCCTGCTCTACCCCGCCATGAAGCAGATGACCCTCGACATCGCCTCGATGGTGTTCATGGGCCACGAGCCGGGCAGCGACCACGAGCTGGTCACCAAGGTCAACAATGCCTTCACCACGACCGTCCGCGCCGGCAACGCGATCATCCGCACCGGCGTCCCGCCCTTCACCTGGTGGCGCGGCCTGCAGGCGCGCAAGCTGCTGGAGAACTACTTCGCGGAGCGTGTGAAGGAACGTCGCGGCGCGGAGGGTTCGGACCTGCTGACCGTTCTGTCTCAGACTGAGGACGAGGACGGCAACAAGTTCTCTGACGAGGACATCGTCAACCACATGATCTTCACGATGATGGCCGCGCACGACACCTCGACGTCGACGGCCACCACCATGGCCTACCACCTGGCCGCGAACCCCGAGTGGCAGGACCGCTGTCGCGACGAGTCCGACCGCCTCGGCGACGGACCGGTCGACATCGAGTCGCTGGAGAAGCTGGAGTCACTCGACCTCGTCATGAACGAGTCGATGCGGTTGGTGACGCCGGTGCAGTGGGCCATGCGACGGGCGGTCCGCGACACCGAGCTGCTCGGCTACCACATCCCCAAGGGCACCAACGTAATTGCCTACCCGGGGCTCAACCACCGGTTGCCGGAGTTTTGGACCGACCCGATGACGTTCGACCCCGACCGGTTCGCCGAGCCGCGCAGCGAACACAAGAAGCACCGCTTCGCGTTCACGCCCTTCGGCGGCGGGTCGCACAAGTGCATCGGCATGATGTTCGGCCAACTCGAGGTGAAGGTCATCATGCACCGGCTTCTGCGCAAGTACCGGCTGGAGCTGGCACACCCCGGTCGCGAGCAGAGGTGGGACTACGGGGGCATGCCCGTGCCGATGGACGGCATGCCGATCATCCTGCGTCCGCTGCGCTAGCCGCGACGACGGCGGTCGGACACGACCAGCCACACCGCCGACACCAGGAAGTAGAACGCGCCGAAGCCCGCGTAGGGCGCGACGTCGGTGATGCCTGGGACGACGGACCCGTTGGCCTTGACCAGGAAGGTGCCGCCGACGACGGCGGACTGAGCGCCGCTGAGCACCATCGCCCATTGGGCGCCAACGGTTTTCCAGCGACGCAGGCCCGTGCCGAGCTGGAACAGGCCCGAGAGCGTCGCCCACACGCCGAACACGCCGAGGACCGCGAACATGCTCATCCCCAGCGCGACTGCCACCGCGGCGGTGGTCGCAGCGCTGACGATCGCGTTGAGGGCTTGGGTCGGGTTGCGCCGCAATCCCCCGTTGCGTCGCGCGTCCTCGACGTTCGCGGCGGCGTCCCAGGCGGGGTAGACGACCAGGAGAACGCCGGCGAGAGCCGGCAGGTCGGTGCCCACGGTGAAGGCGGCGGCTACCCAGACGACGGAAAACGCCGCTCGCGCAAAGTAATACGTGGTGAGCCAGCGCCGTCCGTCGGTTCGGTGGTCCTCGAGCACTCGTTCGGCCATCGCCATCTTCCTTCCATGCGGGATCACGCCCCGCGTCGGCGACGAGGGCGGTGGGTTCGGTGATGCGGGGCTAGCTCAGCGGCGCGCCGTCAGCCCGGCCAGCAGAGGCTCTGTGACCAGGTCGAAGACCTTCGGGTCCCCGTACGCGCGGGCGGAGAGCATGGCACCGTGGACGGCCGCCATGAACTTCTCGGCCTCCGCCTCCGCGGTGTCTCCAAGAGTGAATTCGCCTCGTGCGCAACCGTTGTCGAGAACCTCTGCAAGCCACGTCGACAGCATCTCGAAGTACGTCCGCACCTCGGCGACGACCGCGTCGGGCAGGACCGGCAGCTGGGTGGCGAGCAGCGCACAGAGGCAGAAGGTGTTGGTGCCGTCGGCGATGCAGGCCGACCAGAACCCGATGTAGGCCTTCAACTGGTCGAGCGGGTCGGGGTGTTGTCGCGTCAACTCGGCGAAACCGGCGGCGGCTTCCTCTCGGTAGCGCGCGACCAACCTGGTGACCAGGTCGACCTTGGTCGGAAAGTAGTAGTGGATGCTGGCTTTTCGGATGCCGACGGAGGCGGCGACGTCGGCGTAGCTGAAGCCGTTGTACCCACCGCCGACCAGGAGGGCCCTGGCACTGCGAAGGATGTCGTCCTCGGTGGTCGGCGTCATGTCCGCCAATCTACCTACTAGTAGATAGATTGGTCAACCGTGGATGGCCGTCATTCGCACAGCCGGTTGGCGCAGGCCAGGACGGCCCGCAGGGCGGACTCCGTGGCGTCGCGGTCCCAGCCCATCGCCCACTCCTGGCGTCGCCCGTCGGTCGCACGGATGAACGTGGCCGTCTCGTCGCCGGCCCGAACCTGGTGGAACTGCAGCATCTCCACGGCGACGCCGCGATCGTGGAGCATGGCGGTGAGCGCGGCGAGTGGACCGCTGGCCGCTGTGACGCACGTGCCGATGCGGTCGCCCACGGCGATGGTGGCTTGATACCGGCGGGCCTGCGGGCCGGGCTTGGCCGCGTCCAGGCACTCCCAGTTGCGCAGTCGGACCGAACCCGACGACGGCGCGTACTTGGCGTGGAACGCCTCCGAGGGCAGGGCGCGGGCCTCGTCGCGGAGACCGCGCGGCAGTGACGACGGGAACGGGCCCGCGAAGGGCGCCCGAGACGACGCCGCGTCGACCGTGGTGGAGATCGTGGTGGTGGGGAAACTCATCTGCCGGGTCTCTCTGGAGCGAGGAATCGACCGACGGTGAAGCAACGACCCACAGCGAGGGGTCGGTCTGGATCAGACCCCGCTGCGGGTTGCTACTACGAGTCGCTTCGGCACGGACGTGATGGTAGGCCTCCCCCGCCGGGGGACGCAACCCCTTTGTCGTCCACTAGGGTTCATCGCCGATGGCGACATGACGTGGTGGCATGCCCTTCTGCTCTTCGCAGCGGGGATTGGCGGCGGGCTGTGTGGCAGCATCGCCGGGCTGGCGTCCCTCACCACGTATCCGGCACTGTTGCTGATCGGGTTGCCGCCGGTCGCCGCGAACGTGACCAACACCGTCGCCCTGGTGTTCAACGGCGTCGGATCGGTGTCGGCGTCCCTACCCGAGCTGCGTGGTCAGCGGGCCGCGCTGACGCGGTTGATCCCGATGGCCGTGCTCGGCGGCGCTGGCGGTGCGGCGTTGTTGCTGACTATTCCCGCGGAGGGATTCGAACGGCTCGTCCCCGTGCTGTTGGCGGCATCGGCCGTACTGATCGCGCTGCCACAGCGGGAGCGCGTCACCGACGGTCCCCGGACCGTCACCCGGATCGTGGTGGAAAGCGTCACCGTGTTGGCGATCTGCGTGTACGGCGGGTTCTTCGGCGCCGCGGCGGGCGTGTTGATGCTCGCGCTGTTCCTCCGGACGGGCAGCGAGTCGCTGGCGCACGCCAACGCGACGAAGAACGTCGTCCTCGGCGTCGCGAACGGCGTTGCGGCGCTTGCCTTCGCCGTGTTCGCACCGGTCCACTGGCTGGCCGTGGTGCCGCTCGGCCTCGGCTGCCTCCTCGGCTCGCGGCTGGGGCCGGCCATCGTCCGCCGGGCACCGTCCCGGCCGCTGCGCCTCGCGATCGCCGTCGCCGGCATGGCATTGGCCGTCAAGCTCGGCGTCGACGCCTACCGCTAGAGGAACGGGTCGTCGCCCTTGGTCACCCGCGTACCGAACTCGATGAGCGACTCCGCCGAGGTGTGCAGTCGCTGCCCCGCCTCCATGCTGGCCTGACCGGCCAGGTAGCGCGACCAGGTGCCCTCGATGACGATGCCGAGCTTGAAACAGGCCAGGGCCTTGAACCAGTCCAGCCGCGGCGTGCGCCGGCCTCCTGCGGCGACGTAGGCCTCGACCAACTCGGTACGGGTGGCCAAGCCGCCGAGCGCTGCCAGCTGCGAGCCCGCGTCGATGGTGTTGGGCTCGGCCGGCCAACAGACCAGCAGCCAGCCGAGGTCGAGCAACGGCTCACCGATCGTGCACATCTCCCAGTCGATGAACGCCGCCACCTCCGGCCGGTCACGGCGCAGCAGCACGTTGTTCAGATGCGCGTCGCCGTGCATGACGCCCGGCTCGCCGTCGTCGGGCCGGTTGTCCTCGAGCCACCCCGCCAACTCGGGCACCCCGACGAGCGAGCCCGGGTCGTAGCCCTCGTGGCGGTAACTCTCCAGCAGGCCCAGGAACTGCGGAACCTGGCGTGCCAGAAAGGAACCCGGCCGACGGAGTGCGGCCAGCGGGCTGCCCTCCCAGTCGACGTTGCCCAAGTGGGCCAGGCTGGCGGCGTAGGCGGGCCCGACGTCGTGCCGAAGCACCGGATCGTCGACGTAGGCCTGCGCCATCTCGTTGCCGGGATTGAAGCCGTCGACCTCCTCCATGAGGTAGAACACCACCCCGAGGACGTCGAGATCGTCGCAGCCGGCGATGAACGCGGGGTGCGGGACCCCGGTGCCCGTCAGCGTCTGCAGGACAGCGATCTCGCGCAGCATGGTCTTGTCGCTCGTCGGGCGCGGATGCAGCGGTGGGCGCCGCAGCACCATCGGACGACCGTCGACGCGCAGGCGCACCACGATGTTCTGACTGCCTCCGGTCAGCGGCTCCACGTCGGTGACCTGCGAGCCGAGACCCGTCGCGCGGAGCCACTCCCGAAGAGCCCTCTGGTCACCGTCGGTCAGAGTGGGGACGTCGTCGGCCATGCCCGACATCGTCGTCGCCCCGGCGGCGCGGTGCCAACCATTCGACCGAAGTCGTCGGCCCGCAACGACTTCGGCGGACTCAGACGCCGGGGGGAACGAACGACCTGACCCGGTCGGCGGCGAATGCTGCTCCCTGGCTGGTCAATCCGGATTCGACGTACTGACTGTGTGCGGGGCGGTCGTCACCCGGGGAGCAGACCGGGTCGGCACCGTTGCACAGGTCGAGGGTCTTGGCGCCGTACAGGGGGCTCAGCGCGGTGAGCGGACCACCAAAGCGGTTGAGCGGATTGCCGAACACGACCACGGCGGCCACGTGATCGGCCACCTCGGGGGGCATCGGTTGCCCCAGCCCGAAGAGCCTTGCGGGATCACCGGTGATGCCGTCGATCACGGCCGCGCCCTGCGAGTAGCCGCCAAGCACGATCTTGGTGTTCGGACAGGTCGACACGGTCAACTGGACGTGTGCGGCGGCGTCGGCGGCGCCGGCGGTGGCCTGAAGGAATTCGTACGAGGCCGGATAGTCCACGGCGTAGACGCCGACCGTCTTGCCCTTGAGATTGCCCTTGAGCGAGTCGACGAACGCCTGGCCCTCGCGACCGACTCCGACGGGTTCGTCGGTGCCGCGGGCGAACACCACCTCGACGTCCGAACACCGCGGAGCCGCCGACGCGATCGGCGTGCCGAGGCCCATCAGACCGGCACCGATCACCCCTCCGGTGGCCAGGCCGGCCAGCAGTGCACGAGTCGCGGTCTGAACGGACATCGACGTCCCCCCTTGGTGTTCTTCGGTCGAGCATTTGTTTAGGACAACTTCATAATCACCTAGCGCGTGCCAAAACCGACGCTTTCGACGAGCAAGTGTGAGCGAGAACTCACGGCCCACGCCCGCTTCGGAGGACGACGCTGCGCGTCGTGGGCCTCGATCAATCCAGGAGTCGTCGCGACACGTTCGTGGTGACCAGATCGAGCAACTCGTCGGCGCGGCCCGCCATGATCGTCCGGATCGCGTAGAGCGAGAAGCCCTTCGCCTGTTCGGCACTGATCGCGGGCGGAATGGACAGCTCTTGGCGGGCCGTCACGACGTCGACGATCGCCGGCCCGTCGTGGGCGAAGGCCTCCGTCAACGCCTCCTCCAGCTCACCGGGATGCTCCACCCGGCGGCCGAACGCCCCCAACGCACGACCCACCGCGGCGAAGTCCGGGTTGACCAACTCGGTGCCGAAGTTGACGATGCCCGCCGCCTTCATCTCCAGCTCGACGAAGTTCAACGACGAGTTGTTGAAGATGACGACCTTGACCGGCAGGCGGTTCTGGACGAGCGTGATGAGTTCGCCGAACAGCATGGTCAGGCCGCCGTCACCGGCGAACGCCACCACCTGCCTGCCCGGAAACGCGGTCTGCGCACCGATGGCGTGCGGCAGCGCGCACGCCATGGTGCCGTGGTTGAACGAGCCGACGAGCCTGCGCCTGCCGTTCATGTGGAGGTATCTGGCCGCCCACACCACCGGCGACCCGACGTCGACGGTGAACACCGCGTCGTCGGTTGCCAGTCGATCGGCAAGGGCGGCAACGTACTCCGGCCGGATGGGAGTCTTGTCGCGGTCGTTGACCGCCAACCCATCCATCGTCTTGCGAGTCTTCGCATAGTGCCGCAGCGACCGGTCGAGGTGCTCACGGGAGGACTTCTTGGTCAGCAGCGGCTGCAACGCCGCCACGGTGTCGGCGACCGTTCCGACCAAGCCGAGGTCGATCGGTGTGCGGCGGCCCAGGTTTCGGCCGCGGACGTCGACCTGCACGATGCGGGCGTCGACGGGATAGAACTGTTGATACGGGAAGTCGGTACCCAGCATCAGCAGGGTGTCGGCTTCCTTGATGGCCTTGTAGCCCGAGGTGAACCCCAGAAGGCCGGTCATGCCGACGTCGTACGGGTTGTCGTACTCGACGAATTCCTTGCCACGCAACGCGTGCACGACGGGAGCGTTCAGCGTGCCCGCCAGCTCCACCAGCTCGTCGTGCGCACCTTGAGCGCCGGCGCCGGCCAGGATGGTGACGCGCTCCCCGGCGTTGAGGAGGTCGGCCGCACGACGCAGCCCCTCGTCGTCGGGCCGCACCACGGAGCTGGTGGGCACGATCGGCTTGGCGAGCCAACCGGATTCGATCGCGCGCGCCAGGAAGATCTCGCCGGGGACCACGACGACGGCGACGCCGTTTTCCTCGATCGCGGCGCGCATGGCCATCTCGACGATCCGTGGCGCCATCTCCGGCGTGCTCACCAGTTCGCAATAGACGCTGCACTCGCCGAACAGTTCCTGCGGGTGGGTCTCCTGGAAGTACTCCGACCCAATTTCGCTGCGCGGAATGTGAGCGGCGATCGCCAGCACCGGCACACGCGAACGCTGGGCGTCGAAGAGCCCGTTGACGAGGTGGAGGTTGCCCGGTCCGCAGCTGCCGGCACACACCGCCAGCTGGCCCGTCAGCGCGGCGTCCGCGGCCGCCGCGAAGGCCGCGGTCTCCTCGTGGCGAACGTGCTCCCACGTGACGTCGTCCGAACGCCGGATGGCGTCGGTGAACCCGTTGAGGCTGTCCCCCGGCAGGCCGTAGACGCGGCGGACACCGCTGCGCGCCAACGCGGTGATGATCTGAGTCGCGATGGTGGCCATCCGGACCCTTTCCCTGCGAATCTCGGCGCGAAAACGTTCGCGCAGCGACGGTTTACGCGCCGAAAACACCCTACTGGGAGTGACGTCACGGTGCGGTAATACCCCAGGACGGCTCAGTCGGTAGCTTGGCGACATGGTCGAAACGGCAACACGTCCAAGCCCCTGGATCGGTGTCGCCGCCGCGGCGGTGGCACTGGGCGTGACCCAGCTGGTCGCGGTGGCGTTCGGGCCGCACGCCGATTCGCGGACGGCCGTCGGCTCCGCCGTCGTCGACCTCACCCCCGGCCGCGTCAAGGAGTGGGCGATCCAGTCGTTCGGCACGTCCGACAAACTCGCGCTGTCCATCGTCGTCCTGGTGGTCATCGCGGTGATCGCGGCCATCACGGCGCAGTACGAAACGCGCCGCAGACCGGTCGGAAGCGTCGTGATCGTGGTGGCCGGCGCGCTTGGCTGCGCCGCGGTACTCAGTCGTGCCGGAGCGACACCGGTCGACGTGGTGCCGACGGTGATCGGCACCGTCTGCGGGGTGGTGGTGCTGCGCTGGTTGGCCACCCGCCAGGTCGCCTCATCGGACGCCCCCGCGGATTCCACGACTCCCGCGTCCACCCCCGATCCCGGCCGACGGCTGTCGCTGGTCACGTTCGGGCTCATCGGCGTGGGCGCAGTGGCGGGTGTCGCCGGCTCGCTGCTGAACCGCTTGAACTCGTCGGTCGCCGGCGACCGCACCGCGTTCACCCTGCCGACGCCACGGGGTGCGGCGACGCCGGCGGTGGTGGTACCGCCCGGTGTGCAGCCCGCCGGCTTCACCCAGACCCCGTTCATCACGCCGAACGCCGACTTCTACCGGATCGACACCGCCCTGAGCGTGCCGCAGGTCAGCCGCGCGGACTGGCGGCTCCGGATTCACGGGATGGTCGACCGCGAGGTCACGCTGACCTTCGACGATCTGCAGCACTTCGATCTGGTCGAGCAGATCGTGACGCTGACCTGTGTGTCCAACCCGGTCGGCGGGGATCTGATCTCCAACGCGAAGTGGACCGGGTACCGGGTCCGGGACCTGTTGGCGGGGGTGGGCATTCACTCCGACGCCGACATGGTCCTGTCGACCTCCGTCGACGGCTTCACCGCCGGTACGCCGGTCGAGGCGCTCACCGATCAACGCGACTCGCTGTTGGCCATCGGCATGAACGGCACGCCGCTGCCCACCGAGCACGGCTACCCCGCCCGCCTGGTGGTGCCCGGCCTCTACGGCTACGTCTCGGCGACCAAGTGGCTGGCGGATCTGGAACTCACGCGGTTCGACCGCGCCGAGGCGTACTGGACCAAGCTCGGATGGTCGTCGCGCGGACCCATCAAGACCGAGTCGCGGATCGACGTACCCCGCGAGGGCGCCGAGGTGCCACGGGGCGCCACCACGTTCGGCGGCGTGGCGTGGGCCCAGCATCGCGGCATCACGGCCGTCGAGGTGCGCGTCGACGACGGGCCGTGGCAACCGGCCCAACTCGGGGCGAGCTACTCCAACGACACGTGGCGGTTGTGGAGCTTCCCGTGGCAGGCCACCCCCGGTTCGCACGAGGTCGCCGTGCGGGCCACCGATGCCACCGGCGCGGTCCAGACCTCGGACGAGGCCGACGTCGTGCCCGACGGCGCCACGGGCTGGCACACGGTGTCCTTCGACGTTCAGTGAGATCGGTCGGTCAGACGGGGACCCTCTGGTTGGTGAGCACCGAGGTCAGCACGGCGGCCGCCATCAGCAACGCCCCGAGGCGGATCCAGGCCTGGCTGGCGTCACCGCGAATCGTCTCGTAGCCGATCTGCTGCTGCAACGACGAATAGGCCTTCTTCAACTCGTCGAGGTTGCCCGCGTGCAACGTCTGACCCCCGGAGATGTCGGTAATCCGTTGCAGGGTCGCGTCGTCGACGGGCACCGGGATCTGTTGTCCGTCGACGGTCACGACGCCGTCGGGGGTGCCAAAGGAGATCGTCGAGATCGCCACGCCCTGATCCTTGGCCGCGCGCGCCGCGGTGTACGCACCCCGCGGTTCATCGGGGTTTCGCGGAACCGTCTCTGCGCCATCGGATTCCAGAACGATGTGAGCGGGCGCCGGGGTGTCGCCGCCACCCATCACGGCGTCGACGCTGGCGATGGCCTGCAATGCGGTGAAGATGCCCTCGCCGGTGGCCGTGCGTTCCTGCGCCGTCAGGCCGTCGATCGCGTTCTTCATGGCCGCGCGATTCGTCGTCGGCGAAACCAGCAGCGTCGCGCTGCCGCCAAAGGCCACCAGCCCCAGGCTGATTCCCGGCGTCAGTTCGTCGGCGAACTGCTTGCCGGCTTCCTTCGCGGCGGCCAACCGGCTGGGCGGCACGTCGGTGGCGACCATCGACTCCGACACGTCGATCACCAGGATGACCACCGCCCGGTTGCGCGGGATGCGCACGTCGTGGGTGGGTGCCGCCAGCGCAACGGCCAACGTGGCCAACGAGATCACCAGCAGAACGGCCGGCACGTGCCGCCATCGACGACGGTTCTCGGCGGGTGCCACGCGCTGCAGGAGTTCCATGTTGGCGAACCGCAGCACGCGCCGGTGCCGGCCGTACTGGACGACGACGTAGGCCGCGACCAGGCCGAGCACGACCAGCAGGTACAGGAAGTACCATGCGTGGGCGAAGCCCGACAGGGCCAGCGGGCCGAAGAACGGCAACGTCATGTCGGAAGCCGCCGGTTGACGACGAGGGCGAGCACGGCGGCCAGGGTCGCGATGAGCACGGCCAGGCGAACCCATCCCTCGCTGGCCGGGCCCGGCAGCACCTGAAAGCCGATCTGCCGCTGCACCGATTCGTAGCTTTGGTTCAGCTGCTCGACGTTCGTGGCCGAATAGGTCTGCCCGCCCGAGAGCTGTGCGATCTGGGTCATCGTCTCCTTGCCCACCGGAACCGGAAGTCGTTCGGCGTTCAGGTCGACATAACCGCCGGCGGTACCGAAGGCGATGGTCGAGATCGGCACACCCTGGTCCTTCGCGTACCGAGCCGCGGTGTAGGCGCCACGTGGGTTGCTCGGGTCACCGGGGACGTTCTCGTCGCCGTCCGACAGCAGCACGATCCGCGCCGGCGGGGGCGACGTGTCACCGTCGGTGCTGAGGACGGCCCCGACCGTGGCGATCGACTGCAGTGCCGTGAAGATGGCCTCGCCGGTCGCCGTCTTGTCGGCCGTCTGCAGCTTGTCGAGTGCGGTGATCGTGGCCTGATGGTCCGGGCTCGGAGCCACCAGCAGGTTGGCGTTGCCTGCAAAGGCGATGAGCCCCAAGTTGATTCCGGGTGTGAGCCCACCGGCGAACTGCTTGGCGGCCTGTTCCGCGGCGGCGAGCCGGGTGGGGTCGACGTCGGTGGCCCGCATCGACTGCGACACGTCGACGACGAGCATGATGACGGCACGATTTCGCGGGATCCGGACGTCTCGGGTCGGCCCGGCCAGCGCGACGGTCAACACCCCCAGACCGACGAGAGTCAGAGCGAGCGGAACGTGGCGCCAGCGCAGACCGTTGGCCACCGCCGGTCCCGGCGGAGTGCCGACGAAGCGCGCCACCCGCCGCCGCCGTCGGCGCTGCGCCACGACGTAGGCCGCCAGAATCGCCACCGGCACCACGCCGAAGAGGAACAGCCAGGGGTGCTCGAATCCCGTCCACGTGATCACGCCAATCACGGGCAGGGTCAGCACGGTCGTCCTTCGGTCGGTGGTTGATCGGGTAGCAGCGAGTGTGGCGGGGCTTCCTGACCGTCGGCTGCGATGTCGCTGGGACGGGGGTGTGGCGGTGTCGGACGTCCGTGCCAGGGTGGAGAGGTGGAGTTGTCGGAGGTCGCCGTCACGTCAGCCGCGGTGGGTGCCGTGTCGGCGCGGACGGCCAAGATCGGGCGCATCGCCGACGTCCTGGCCGTCGCCGCCACCGAGGGTGATCCCGAGCTCGTCGCGGTGGTGGTCGCCTGGTTGTCCGGCGATCTGCCGCAGCGACAAATCGGGGTGGGTTGGGCGGCGCTTCGCGCCCTGCCACCGCCGGGCGCGGAGGCGTCGCTGACGGTGACGGGGGTGCACGCCTCGTTCAGCGAGATCGGGCAGGTCGCGGGAAAGGGCTCCCAGGGGCGTCGGTCGGCGTTGGTGGCAGCGCTCTTCGCGGCCGCCACGGAGACCGAGCAGACGTTTCTCAAGCGTCTGCTCAGCGGCGAGTTGCGCCAGGGCGCCCTCGTCGGGGTGATGACCGACGCCGTGGCCAAGGCCGCCGGGGTGCCCGCCGCCGACGTGCGCCGGGCCGCGATGCTCAGCGGCGACCTCCCCACCGTCGCGTCGGCCGTCCTGGTCGGGGGCAGGGCCGCGCTCGCGGACTTCGTGCTCCAGGTCGGCCGCCCGGTCGGGCCGATGCTCGCCCAGCCGGCCACCGGCGTGGACGACGCCCTCGAAAGATTGGGCGGGACGGCGGTCTTCGAGGCCAAGCTCGACGGAGCCCGGGTGCAGATTCACCGCGCGGGGGACGCCGTGTCGGTCTACACCCGCAGTCTCGACGACGTCACGGTGCGCCTGCCGGAGGTCGTGGCGGCAGCGCTGGCCTTGCCCGTCACCTCGTTCATCGCCGACGCCGAGGCGATCGCGCTGCGTCCCGACGGTCGGCCCCACCGGTTTCAGGTGACGTCGTCGCGGTTCGGGCGCGACGCGCCGCGGGCCACCGAACCGTTGTCGGTGTTCTTCTTCGACCTGCTGCACCTCGACGGCACCGACCTGCTCGACCTGCCGACCACCGAGCGGCTGGCCACCCTCGACACACTGGTGCCCGCCACCCAGCGCGTCGACCGGTTGATCACCTCCGACGGCACGGCCGCGGCGGCCTTCCTCGCCGCAACACTCGCGGCGGGTCACGAAGGGGTGATGGCGAAGTCGCCGACGGCGCCGTACGAGGCCGGCCGTCGCGGAGCCGGTTGGCTCAAGGTCAAGCCGGTGCACACCCTCGACCTCGTCGTGTTGGCAGTGGAATGGGGGTCGGGCCGGCGCACCGGGAAGCTGTCCAACATCCACCTCGGTGCCCGCGATCCGGTCACCGGCGGCTTCGTGATGCTGGGCAAGACGTTCAAGGGCATGACCGACGAGATGCTGGAGTGGCAGACCAGCCGCTTCCTTGAACTCGCCGACGGCGAGACCGACGGGTACGTGGTGACGTTGCGCCCCGAGCAGGTGGTCGAGATCGCCCTCGACGGCGTGCAGACCTCGAGCCGCTACCCCGGCGGAATGGCCCTGCGCTTCGCCCGCGTGCTGCGGTACCGCGACGACAAGACCGCCGCCGAGGCCGACACGATCGACACGGTGCGCATCCTGTACGACACCTGAACGAATGCCGGGGTTTCCGCCAAACCCACGTGCCCGCGGTGAAAGGATCGCCACATGGCCTCACCCCCAGTTCCCGCCGCCGGGGCTCGCCTGGAAGACACCGACGGCGACATCACCTACATCCGCACCGAAGCCGACCTGCCGCCCGTGGCGATCGTCGACCGGTCGCCGATCACGGCCAAGCACAAGATCGTCTTCGCGGTCGTGGCCCTCGTCGGAGCGGTCGCGTGGGCGATGATCGCCTTCTTCCGCGGCGAGACGGTGAACGCGGTCTGGTTCGTCGTCGCCGCGGTGTGCACCTACGTCATCGGGTACCGGTTCTACGCCCGGCTCATCGAGATGAAGATCGTGACGCCCCGCGACGACGTCGCCACCCCGGCAGAGGTGTTCGAGAACGGCACCGACTACATGCCCACCGACCGGCGGGTGCTCTTCGGCCATCACTTCGCCGCCATCGCGGGGGCCGGGCCGCTGGTCGGTCCGGTGCTCGCCATGCAGATGGGCTATCTGCCCGGCACCATCTGGATCATCGTCGGAGCGGTCTTCGCCGGCTGCGTGCAGGACTACCTGGTGCTGTCCATCTCGGTGCGTCGCCGCGGACGATCGCTCGGTCAGATGGCCCGCGACGAGCTCGGCGACGTCGGTGGCGTCGCGGCGATCGTCGGCGTGTTGGTGATCATGGTGATCCTGCTGGCCGTCCTCGCCCTCGTCGTGGTCGGGGCGCTGGCGGAGAGCCCGTGGGGCGTGTTCTCCATCTCGATGACCATTCCCATTGCGCTCTTCATGGGCCTCTATCTGCGCTTCCTCCGACCGGGGCGCGTGTCCGAGGTCTCGGTCATCGGCGTGGCTCTGCTGCTGCTGGCCGTCGTGGCCGGCGGCTGGGTAGCCGACACCGACTGGGGCACCAACTGGTTCACCCTGTCCAAGGTCACGCTGTCGTGGTGCATCATCGCCTACGGCCTCGCCGCGTCGGTGCTGCCGGTGTGGCTGCTGCTGGCCCCGCGCGACTATCTGTCGACGTTCATGAAGGTCGGCACCATCATCCTGCTGGCGATCGGCATTCTCATCGCCCGCCCCGTCATGCAGGCCCCGGCGATCTCGACCTTCGCCTCCAGCGGCACCGGACCGGTGTTCGCCGGTTCGCTGTTCCCGTTCCTGTTCATCACCATCGCGTGCGGCGCGCTGTCCGGCTTCCACTCCCTGATCTCCTCCGGCACCACGCCGAAGTTGCTGGAGAAGGAGAGCCAGATGCGGCTGATCGGCTACGGCGGCATGCTCACCGAGTCGTTCGTCGCGATCATGGCGCTGATCACCGCCGCCATCCTCAACCAGCACCTCTACTTCGCGGTCAACGCACCCACCGCGCAGACCGGCACCACGGCGCAGACGGCCGCCGACTACGTCAACGGCCTCGGCCTGTCGGGCTCACCGACCACCGGCGCCGAGATCGCCGACGCGGCAGCGAGCGTGGGCGAACAGTCGATCGTGTCGCGGACGGGCGGCGCGCCGACCCTGGCGTTCGGCATGTCCGAGGTGCTGCACCAGGTGTTCGGTGGCACGGGCCTCAAGGCGTTCTGGTACCACTTCGCGATCATGTTCGAGGCGCTGTTCATCCTCACCACCGTCGACGCCGGTACCCGGGTGGCCCGGTTCATGCTGTCCGACGGGCTCGCCAATCTCGGTGGGCCACTCAAGAAGTTGCGCAACCCGAGCTGGCGCATCGGCGCGTGGAGCTGCAGCGTGATCGTGGTGGCCGCCTGGGGCAGCATCCTGCTGATGGGTGTCACCGACCCGCTCGGCGGCATCAACACGCTCTTCCCGTTGTTCGGCATCGCCAACCAGTTGCTGGCAGCCATCGCCCTGACGTTGGTCACGGTGGTGGTGATCAAGCGCGGGTTGCTGAAGTGGGCGTGGATTCCCGGCGTTCCGCTCGCCTGGGACCTGATCGTGACGATGACCGCGTCGTGGCAGAAGATCTTCTCCGGCGATCCGAAACTGGGCTACTGGAGTCAGCACTTCCAGTATCGCGACGCAAAGGAGGCGGGCAAGACGGCGCTCGGGGCGGCCAAGAACCCCGACCAGCTCGACGCCGTCATCCGCAACACGTTCATCCAGGGCACCCTGTCCGTCGTCTTCGCGGTGCTGGTGGTGATCGTGTTCGCCGCTGGAGTCGTAATGGCACTCAAGGCCATTCGCGGCAGCGGGTCGCCACTGAGCGCCGACGAACCGGTGCCGTCGCGCATCTTCGCACCGTCGGGCATGAGGCCGACCGCAGCCGAGAAGGAGGTGCAGAAGCAATGGGACGCCTTACCTCCCGGGTCACACGGACCGGCCGTCAGGTCGGTTGGTACTGGGGCTCACTGATGGGTGACAACCACTATCGTCGCTACGTCGAGCATCGGACCCGTACCCATCCAACGGAACCCGTCATGTCGGAGCGCGACTACTGGCGCATGCGATACCGCACCAGTGACGTCGAGCCACGCTGCTGTTGACTCGGCGAGACGCACAGCCGGACCGCAGTGCACTCCGATGAAACCGGCAGCCCGCAGTCAGCGCGCACACTGGCGAAGCGGTTATGCTGCACACTCCAATTCGATTACCTTGCAACGGAATTGGATGCGCTGACGCCCCGGGTTATTCCCGCGCCACGGTGATGGTGTTTAGCTTCACAATGACCGCCGCCGTCGAACCGCCAGGTGCACCGGTTACGTGAAGACCGGTATGACCCACGAAACGCAATTTCAACCAAACCTCCTCGGCGTCAGCAGGATCGGCGCACCAACGATCGCGGGAACCGGAACCGCCTTCGGACCCCGTCGGTACGACCAGGACGACGTCGCGCGCGAACTCACCAAGGTCAACGGCCCGGAGTTCATGCGATTCGCCCGGACCAGCGGGGTGGATCACCGCAACCTCGCACTTCCCCTGTCCCGCTACCCGATGATGAGTGGCTTCACCGAGGCGAACGACGCGTACATCGACGTCGCCACGGAGTGGGGCGCCCAAGCGCTGAGCTCGGCACTCGACGCCGCGCACGTTTCACCCGACGAGGTCGACGCGATCGTGATGGTGTCGAGCACGGGGGTGGCGGTGCCGACGATCGACGCCCGGGTCGCCACCAGGGTCGGCCTGCGGCCCGACGTCAAGCGCATCCCGCTGTTCGGACTGGGCTGCGTGGCCGGCGCGGCGGGAATGGCGCGCGTCCACGACTACCTTCGTGGCTTCCCCGGTCACGTCGCCGCGTTGGTGTCGGTCGAGTTGTGTTCGCTGACGCTGCAGCACGACGACACCTCGATACCCGCTCTGATCGGGGTGTGCCTGTTCGGCGACGGCGCTGCGTCGGTGATCGCCCGCGGGGCGAACCGCACCCTCGACCACCCGACGGTCGCGTCGGGGCCCACGGTGCTGGCCACCAGGAGCCGGCTCATTCCCGACACCGTGGACGTCATGGGCTGGAACGTCGGCTCCGGCGGGTTCGGGCTGGTGTTGTCCAAGGACGTGCCCAAGATGGCCGACGACCATTTGCGCGGCGAGGTCGAACGCTTCCTCGCCGATCACGGACTGTCGGTCGACGACGTGTCCACGTGGATCTGCCATCCGGGCGGTCCGCGCGTGATCGAGGCCATCGAGCGGGCCGTCGGCATGCCGTCGGACGCCCTTGCCCACAGCTGGGATTCGATGCGGGAGCACGGCAACATCTCGTCGGCGTCGGTCCTGGACGTGCTGGGCCGCACCGTCGCCGCGCCGCCGCCGCGCGGTTCGCTGGGCGTGATGCTCGCAATGGGTCCCGGGTTCAGCTTCGAACTGCTGTTGCTGAGCTGGTAGGCGCGACGACCATGTACTACTACCTGTTCATTCTGGCGATCGCGTGCGAGCGGCTCGTCGAGCTGATCGTCTCCCGCCGCAACGCCGAGTGGTCACTGGCCCACGGTGGCCGTGAGTTCGGCCGCGGCCATTACCCGGTGATGACGACGATGCACGGACTGCTCCTGGTCGGGTGCGTGACGGAAGTGTGGGCGCTGCACCGGCCGTTCATTCCGTGGCTGGGCTGGCCCATGCTCCTGGTCGTCGTGTTGAGCACGATCACCCGCTGGTGGTGTGCCACCGTGCTGGGCAAGCACTGGAATCCCCGCGTCATCGTCATCCCCGGCGCTCCCCTGGTGCGCAGTGGCCCGTACCGATGGCTGCACCATCCCAATTACACGGCGGTGGTGGCCGAAGTGGCGGCGCTTCCCCTGGTGCACTCGGCGTGGGTGACCGCGATCGTCTTCACCGTGGCCAACGCCCTGGTGTTGAACACCAGAATCCGCATCGAGAACAAGGCTCTGGGTTATGCGTGACCGCAGCGGGGCGGCGTGAGACTCGGCAGGTGAGATCGGGCAATGGTGGCTAGCCCCCATGACGTGGCCGAGGTGGACGGGCACCCTGAGGGGTATGAACCTGCCTCGACGTTCGGTCCGCAGCGACCGCCTGGGGTCGACGGCCACTCGCCTACCCCTCGCCGAGGCGATGACGCTTCTACCGGCCGACGAGCGGGAAATCCTGTTCTGCGCGTCGTCGCTGAGCTGGTCGGTCGAGCGGATCGCCCGTGACTTCGGGCTACCGTCCGACGTCGTCAAACTGCGCCTACACGACGCCCTTCGGCGGCTCCTCGGCCACGTCCCCACGAACCCGCCCGGTACTCCGTGACGATCGGCTCGAGCTCGTCGGGTGTGGCGCCGTGCATGATCAGCGCGTCGGCGCCGTAGTCGAACTCCTTGCGGATCCGTTCGACGCATTGGCGGGCGGTCCCGGTGGCCGACGGCTCGAGCCATTCGTCGGGGATCAGCGTCGCGATGTGCTCGATCTGCTCCGCCGTCGCCTTGTGGTCGATTCCGCCGGGCACCGACGTCACGACTGAGTCTTCCCGAAAGCGTTGCAAGACAGCCGGATCCCATCCGTTGGTGGACACCAGCAGATCACCGTACCCCTGAAGATAGGTGGCCAGGCGCGCCACGGTCTTCTTCAGCCGCAGTTCTTCGGGGAGGTGATCGCCGACGGTGGCGAAGCAGGACCAGACCGTGACGGCGTCGGGGTCGCGGCCCGCTTGCTCCGCGGCGTCCTTGACGGTCTTCACGCTGCGTTGCAAGGTCTCCGGCGTGAAGTAGGTGTGCAGGATGACGTCGTCGAACGCCCGCCCGCCCAGCGCCAGCGTCTGCGGGCCGAAGGCCACCAGCCCCAGCCTGATGTCCTCGTCGAAGTCCGAATCGAGGAACAGCACCGGATACTTGCCGATCGGACCGTCGTGGTCGAGCACCACCTCGCCGTGCCACAGCTTGCGCATCACCTGCGCGAAGTCCTCCATCTGGGCGGTCGTCACGGCGGGCACCCCGAAGGCGTCGTACATCGCCGCGATGCCGCGACCGATGCCGAGGGTGAACCGTCCCCCGGACAACCGATGCATGGTGGTCGCCCACGAGCCGGTGATGAGCGGGTGGCGGGTGTTGTGATTGGTTGCCGCGGTGGCGATCCGCATGCGGTTGGTCACCGCGCAGGCGGCGCCGACCAGCGACGAGGCTTCCTTGACGTTCCACCGCTCGGAGATGAAAGCCGTTCCGAAGCCCAGTTCCTCACCGCGGCGAGCCTCGTCCATCAGCGCGGCCGGTCCCGAACCGCCGGCGCCCGCCAGCAGGTAGTAGCCCAGTTCGTCGAGAACCCGGTCGGCCACGCTATTCGCCGGTCCAGTTCGGCGCCCGCTTCTCGGCGAACGCCGTGGCACCCTCCATGGCGTCCTTCGAGGCGAACACCGGATTGATGAGTTCCCGCTGCTTGGACCACATCTCGTCGTCACTCCAGCCGGCCGACTTGACGATGACCTCCTTGGTCACCGCCACCGCGAGCGGGCCGTTCGCCGAGATGCGTTCGGCAAGCTCCAACGCCCCGTCGAGCGCCCCGCCGGGCTCGGTCAGGACGTTCACGAAACCCCACTGCGCGGCTTGCTCGGCGGTGAAGCTCTCGCCGGTCAGGGCGAGCTCGAGAGCCTTCTGATAGGGGATGCGGTGCGGCAGGCGCAGCAGACCGCCGCCCGCGGCGACCAACCCTCGCTTCACTTCCGGGATGCCGAACTTCGCATCCTTCGCCGCGACCACCAGATCGGTCGCCAGCACGATCTCGGTGCCACCGGCCAGCGCGTAGCCCTCGACGGCCGCGATCACCGGCTTGCGAGGAGGTCGCTCGGTGAAACCGATTCCCCGGCCTCGGATCGAGGGCACCTCGCCGGCCATGAATGCCTTGAGATCCATTCCCGCGCAGAAGGTTCCACCGGCACCCGTGACGATGGCCACCGACAATTCGGCCGTGTCGTCGAGTTCGTCCATCGCGTCGGCGAGGCCTTGGGCGACCGCCAGGTTGAAGGCGTTGCGCGCCTCGGGCCGGTTGATCGTGATGACGAGTGTGCGCGCTCGGCGCTCGGTCAGAACTTCGTCGGCCACGTTGCCCCTTTGTTCTCGAAGATGCGATTGACCCCGTCACTATAAGCACCTCGACGACGGCGTCGACCCCTTCCGACGACGTCGGTCAGGTGCCACTCCCTGCGGCGTCGGCGGCCACGATGACCCCGCGGTCGACGAGGTGCTCGGTCAGCGGCGCGACGCCGCCGATGAAGTGTTCGGCCATCGCGGCCCGCGCCGCGCCGACGTCCCGCCGCTCCAGTGCGGCGATGACGCGGCGATGATCGCTCGTCGACTGCTTCGGCCACCCGGACAGCGTGGGAAAGACCGACTCGGGCGCGTACCGGGTGATGGCGGACATGAACTGGGTCAGCTTGGGCGAATCACCGACCACGTTGACGAGCCGATGAAACTCGTGGTTGAGCCGCACCGTACGGTCCAGATCGTCGCCGCGATAAGCCCGTTCGAGTTCGTCCTGAATGGCCCGCAACTCGTCGAGCTGATCGTCGGTGACGAGCTCGGCCGCGCGCGCCGCCAGTTCGCCGCCGATGAAGGCCTGGACGTTGGCCACGTCGGCCATGTCGCGAGCCGTCAGCTCCACCACCATGAAACCCCGTCGCGGTCGCTGCACCAGCAGTCCTTCGGCGCAGAGATTGAGCAGGGCCTCGCGCACCGGCGTCACGCTGACGCCGAGATCGGCTGCGAGTTGGTCGAGCCTCAGATACCGACCCGCGCGAAGCGTGCCGTCGAAGATTCGCCGTCGGACGTAGCGCGCCACGTCCTCGGACAGTTGCGGCCGCGTCGCGAAGCGTGGTTCAGAGGTGGTACTCACGCAACAAGCTCTTGCTGATGATCGTCTTCTGAATTTCGCTGGTGCCCTCGCCGATCAAGAGAAAGGGCGCGTCGCGCATCAAGCGCTCCACTTCGTACTCCTTGGAGTACCCGTAGCCGCCGTGGATGCGGAAACTCTGCTCGGTGACCTCCGAACAGTATTCGCTGGCAAGGTATTTGGCCATTCCCGCCGCGACGTCGTTGCGCTGGCCCGAATCCTTCAGCCGTGCCGCGTTGACCATCATCAGATGCGCCGCCTCGACCTTGGTGGCCATCTCGGCCAGCTGGAACGCGACGGCCTGGTGCTCGGCGATGGGCTTGCCGAACGTGGTGCGCTGCTGGGCATAGCGGATCGCCAGTTCGAAGGCCCGCAGGCCCACCCCGCAGGCGCGGGCCGCCACGTTCACGCGGCCCACCTCGACTCCGTCCATCATCTGGAAGAAGCCCCGTCCGGGTAACTCACCGAGTACGTCCGCGGCGTCGGCGTGATAGCCGTCGAAGATCAGCTCGGTGGTGTCGATGCCCTTGTAGCCCAGCTTCTCGAGCTTGCCGGGAATGGTCAGGCCCGGAAGCACCTCGCCGAAGCCCGCCGGCTTCTCGATCAGGAAGGCGGTGAGGTTGCGATGCGGCTTGTCGGCGCCCTCGTCGGTCTTCACCAGTGCCGCAACGAGTGTGGAGCTGCCACCGTTGGTCAGCCACATCTTCTGACCGGTCACCGTGTAGCCGCCGTCGGCGTCGCGGACACCCCGGGTTCGAATCGCCGCGACGTCGGATCCCAGCTCCGGCTCGGACATCGAGAACGCCCCGCGCACCTCCCCCGTCGCCATCCGCGGCAGGAAGCGCCGCTTCTGCTCGTCGGTGCCATGTTGGCGGATCATGTAGGCGACGATGAAGTGCGTGTTCACGACGCCGGACACGCTCATCCAGCCGCGCGCCAGCTCCTCGACGCACAGTGCATAGGTCAGCAGCGACTCGCCGAGACCGCCGAACTCTGGCGGAATCATCAACCCGAACAGGCCCATCTGGGCCATCTCGTCGACGATTGCCTGCGGGTAGGCGTCGGCATGTTCGAGCTCCGCAGCGGTGGGGATGACCACCCGGTCCACGAATTCGCGGACCGCCGCGACGATGTCGACTTGGACGTCGGTGAGTCCTGCCGTCTGCGCAAGCCGTGTCGTCATGCCGGAATCCTCTCGAATACCGCGGCCAGGCCCTGGCCGCCACCGATGCACATCGTCTCGAGCCCGTATCGAACCTCGCGCCGGTGCATTTCGCGGGCAAGCGTGGCGAGCATGCGCCCTCCGGTCGCCCCGACCGGATGACCAAGGGAGATGCCGGATCCCGCGACGTTGGTGCGTTCGCGATCCGCGGCGGTGAACTTCCACTCCCGCATCACTGCCAGCGCCTGCGCGGCGAACGCCTCGTTCAACTCGACGAGGTCGACGTCGGCGAGGGTGAGCTCCGCCCTCGCCAGGGCGATCGCCGTCGCGGGCACCGGGCCGATGCCCATGAGCTTGGGCGGCACTCCCGCGACGCCCCAGGACACCAGCCGAACCAGCGGCGTCAGCCCCAGCTCGGCGGCCTTCGCGGCGGTCGTGACGATGCACGCCGACGCCGCGTCGTTCTGCCCGCTGGCGTTGCCCGCAGTCACGGTCGACTCCGGATCCCGCGCGGCCAGTACGGGTTTCAACCTGCTCAGCGACTCCACCGAGGCATCGGCTCGCGGATGCTCGTCGGTGTCCACCGTCTGACCGCCGACGGTGACCGGGACGACCTGCTCGGCCGTGCGGCCGTCGCGCTGCGCCGCCACGGCTCGTCTGTGCGAGGTCACGGCCAACTCGTCCTGCTCGTCGCGGCCGATTCCGTACTGCCTGCGCAGATTCTCGGCGGTCTCGATCATGCCTCCGGGCACCGGGTGGTCACGGCCGCCGGCGGTGGTCCGGCCCCGGGTGAGGGCGTCGTGCACGGTCACTCCGCCGCGGGCGCCACCCCACCGCATGTCGGTCGAGTGAAACACGACGTTGCTCATGGACTCCGCACCGCCGGCGACGACGAGGTCGTTCTGCCCGGTCGCCACCTGCAGGCAGGCTTGGACCACCGCCTGTAGGCCCGATCCACAGCGGCGGTCGACCTGCATGCCGGGCACCGTCACCGGAAGGCCGGCGTCGAGGGCGACGACGCGCCCGATCGCCGGTGCCTCCATGCTCGGGTAGCAGTGCCCGAGGATGACGTCCTCGACCGCGTCGGGCGCCACCCCCGTCCGCGTGAGCAGCCCACGCAGTGCCGCGACGCCGAGGTCGACCGCGGTGAGCGACCGCAACGTGCCGCCGTAGCGCCCGATCGGCGTTCGGACGGGCTCGCAGATCACGGCCTGGCTCACCGGAGAGGACATCAAATGTGCCTGCCCCCGGTCACTTCGAGCACGGTGCCGGTCATGTACGACGACAGATCCGAGGCGAGGAAGAGCGCGACGTTGGCGACCTCGGCGGGTTCACCGGCCCGCGCCATCGGTATCTCGGCCAGCTTTGCGTCCCAGATGCGTTGCGGCATGGCTTCGGTCATCGCCGAACGGATCAGGCCCGGCGCAATCGCGTTGACTCGGACGCCGAGGTGCGCGACCTCCTTGGCGGCGGCCTTGGTCAAACCGACGATGCCGGCCTTGGCCGCCGAGTAGTTCGTCTGGCCGACCAAACCCACCTTGCCGGAAATGGACGAGAGGTTGACGATGGCGCCACTCTTGTTCTCCCGCATGACGTCTGCGGCCTTGCGCGTGCCGTTCCAGGTGCCCTTCAGGTGTACCGAGATCACCTGGTCGAACTGCTCCTCGGTCATCTTGCGCATCGTCGCGTCCCGGGTGATGCCTGCGTTGTTGACCATGACGTCCAGACCGCCGAAACGGTCGACGGCGGTGCGGATCAGGGCCTCGACCTCGTCGGCGTCGGTGACGTCGCACCGCACCGCGGCGGCGACGTCGTGGCCGCCCAGCCGTTCCACGGCGGCCTCGGTCGCCGCGGGGTCGAGGTCACCGAGCACCACTCGTGCGCCCTCGGCGACGAAGCGCTCGGCGATGGCGAAGCCGATTCCCTGGGCGCCGCCGGTGACCACGGCGGTCCGTCCGTCAAGCAATGGCATTCGATGCCCGTCCTCTCGTGACCCGATGAAGTATCGAACATAAAATATGATATTCGTTGAAGCCAGTGCACACCGCCCCGTCAGGAGAAGACGACGCAATGGCAGATTTGGCGATTCAGGCCGAGGTGGGCGACGGGGACTTCCGGGACGTCCTCGGCGCGACTCGCGAATTCGTCCGCACGGTCGTGATGCCACGCGAGGTCGAGATCATGACCGCCGACCGGATCCCCGACGACATCCGCGAGCAGGCGAAGGCCATGGGGCTCTTCGGGTATGCCATCCCTCAAGAATGGGGCGGCCTGGGTCTGAACATCGCCCAAGACGTCGAGATGGCGATGGAGTTCGGCTACACCACCCTGGCCGTGCGGTCGATGTTCGGGACCAACAACGGCATCGCCGGGCAAGTGCTCGTCGGCTTCGGCACCGACGAACAGAAGGCACGCTGGCTCGGCGACATCGCCTCCGGTGACGTGGTCGCGTCCTTCGCCCTGACGGAGCCGGGTGCAGGATCGAACCCGGCGGGCTTGCGTACCAAGGCCGTTCGCGACGGTGACGAATGGGTGATCACCGGGCGCAAGCAATACATCACCAACGCCCCCACCGCCAACCTGTTCCTCGTGTTCGCCCGCACCCGCCCCGCCGACGACGACGGCCCCGGTATCGCCGTGTTCCTGGTACCCGCCGACGCGGCAGGCGTCGAGGTCGGCACCAAGGACGCCAAGATGGGTCAGGAGGGGGCCTGGACTTCCGACGTCCTCCTCGACGAGGTGCGAGTCGGTGACGACGCACTCGTCGGTGGCGCGGTCGACGTGGGCTATCGAGCGGCCATGACCTCCCTGGCGCGCGGTCGCATCCACATCGCAGCGCTCTCGGTCGGCACCGCCCAACGCGCCCTCGACGAATCGGTGTCCTACGCCGCCACCGCAACTCAGGGCGGGACGCCGATTGGGACGTTCCAGCTCGTGCAGGCGATGATCGCCGACATGCAGACCGGGACCATGGCGGGACGTGCCCTCGTGCGCGACGCCGCCAGAATGTGGCTCGCCGACGAAGACCGCAGAATCGCCCCGTCGGCGGCCAAGCTGTTCTGCACCGAGATGGTGGGCAAGGTGGCCGATCTCGCGGTCCAGGTACACGGCGGCGCGGGCTACATGCGCGACGTCCCGGTGGAACGGATCTATCGAGACGTCCGGTTGTTGCGACTCTACGAGGGCACCAGCGAGATCCAGCGCCTCATCATCGGCGGCGGGCTGGTCAAGGCCGCACGGCGGACCACGTAGAACCCCGCAACACCTCAGCCGATGTAGCGCACGATCGACTCCGCGACGGCGGCCGGCTTGGCGGAATCCTCGATCTCGACGGTGATCGTCGTGGTGGCCTGCACGGCCCCCTCGAGTTGATCCACGGCCGTGATCTCACCGCGTGCGCGAATCTTCGCGCCCACCTTGACCGGAGTGATGAATCTCACTTTGTTGTACCCGTAATTCACCGCGAGCTTGACGTTGTCGACCCGGTAGAGCTGCTGAGAGAAGTGCGGCAGTAGCGAGAGCGTGAGCAGACCGTGGGCGATCGTCGCACCGAACGGTCCGCCCTTCGCCCGCTCGGGGTCCACGTGGATCCACTGGTGATCGTCGGTGGCCTCGGCGAACAGGTTGACCCGATCTTGGTCGACCAGCAACCACTCGGTGGGTCCGAATTGACTTCCGCGAGCCGCCGCAAACTCCGTCAGATCTTGAAATACCTTCACGCTTTTCTCCTCTCACCGGGGCCATTCCGGGAAACCGTGGCCCCATTGCCTGTCACGTTCTACCTGATCACAACACAATGGCAAAGATACGCAGATAGTTGCCCAGAATTGACCAGCAATTCGATCCAATCGACACCACGCACCCATGGCCTGCGCAGACGTCAATATTGGGTTTTGCCGTAATACGGGTGTCCTTAGCCGGACGTTTTGCCAGCTAGGCATCGCCCAGACCGCCGTCAGAAAACTTTTGAAACCTAGCTGGGATGAAGTCGTCACGAGACCGATACTTATTTGGAGTTTCCCGAAAAACCCCCAGTAAGAACCGCGGCCGGCGACGAATTCGTCAACGTCGATCGCTCTACGAATGAGGTCGAAATGCACCCCCAACCGCTCGAATTCGGAATCACGGCCGACTGCGGACTCACCGACAACATCAGTTGGTGGGACTCCGACGCCGAAGCCACGATCGTGCTGTCGCGACCGGATACCGATCGTGAGTTGTGGAACGAGTTCCTTCGCGGCGCCGTCGAGAGCTACCGACGCCACGGCGTCGAGCGCGCGATCGACGTCGGCGCCGTGAGGGAGGGAGCCGACACCGCGATGTTCTGGGCGACCCTCGACTCGACGGGTCGGGTGATCGGCGGTCTGCGGGCCAAGGGACCTTTGCTGTCGGCCGACGACTCCCACGCCACGGTGGAATGGGCCGGGCAGCCGGGACTTGCCGCCGTGCGCAAGATGATCGACGACCGCGTTCCCTTCGGTGTTCTCGAGATGAAGACCGCGTGGACCACCGACGACCGCGACAAGGCGCGACGCATCTCCACGGCATTGGCCCGCACGCCGTTCCACGCCATGACGTTGCTGGAGATCCAGTTCTGCATGGCGACGTCCGCCCCGCACATCCTGGAGCGGTGGCGCACCTCCGGAGCCGTGGTGGCGCCCATACCCGCGACACCGTACCCGGACGAGAGGTACCGTACGAAGATGATGTGGTACGACCGGAGAACCTTCGCCAATCATGCTGCCTCCGATCAGATTCCGAAGATCCTACGCGAGATGAGTACCGTGTCGGCTCAGGCCGGGGCCCACGTGGCGGCCCGCGCGGCCGGCCAGTGACGGACGCCGACGTCACCTCCCCGGGTGTCGCCCACGTCCTGGATGCCACGCGAGACGCCGACGCCCGCCTGTTGGAGAGGCTGCGCGCCGACCCGACGGTGGAGTTCGTCGACTCCTGGGAGGACCAGAGCGCCTCGCTGCGCCGGCTTCGTCCGCCGCCGGATGCCGAAATCCTCGCCGAGGCACCCCGCTTCGTCTACTACCCGTGGCGTCGCGCCGTGGTGAAGACCCTCGGCCCTCGGTCGTTCCGTCGGCTCCGGCTGGATCGCAACCGGAACCTGATCACCTCCGAGGAGCAGGATCGCTTGGGCCACTTGGTGGTCGGCGTCGTGGGACTCAGTGCTGGTCACGTCATCGCCCACACCCTGGCCATGCAGGGTCTGTGCGGCGAGATGCGACTCGCCGACTTCGACGACCTCGAGCTGTCGAATCTCAATCGCGTTCCGGCCAGCCTGTTCGACCTCGGCGTGAACAAGACCGTCGTCGCGGCGCGCAGGATTGCGGAGCTGGACCCGTATCTCGTGGTGCGCACCGCACGCGAGGGGGTCACCGCCGACAACCTCGACGAGTTCCTCGACGGACTCGACGTGGTGGTCGAGGAATGTGACTCGCTGGACCTGAAGGTCGGCATCCGGCACGCCGCGAGGGCCCGGCGACTGCCCGTCCTGATGGCGACCAGCGATCGGGGCCTGGTCGACGTCGAACGTTTCGACCTCGAACCCGACCGACCGATCTTCCACGGGCTTCTGGGCGACGTCGCCGCAGAGACGCTGACGGGCTTGAGCTCTCACGACAAGGTTCCGTACGTGCTCCGACTCATCGAGGTCGGGGGACTGTCGGCACGCGCCGCCGCGTCGCTGCTGGAGGTGGGTCACGCCGTCGCCACCTGGCCGCAGGTCGCAGGTGACGTGACCCTTGGCGCGGGTCCGATCGCCGAGGCCGTGCGCAGAATCGGCCTGGACGAACCACTTTCGTCGGGACGGGTTCGCCTGGATGCGTCCGCCGCCCTCGACGAGTTGACCAAGCCGTCGCCACCGACGGTCCCGGCTCGCGAATCGGAGCGAACTGCAACGGGTTCCGAACCCGGCGGTAACGTGGTCACGTCGGTGCTCACCGCGGCGTCGCGAGCACCGTCGGGCGGCAACGTCCAGCCGTGGACCATGCACGCGACCCAGGACGGCGTCACCATCCGCCTCGATCCCCAGCGGACGTCGACCATTGACGTCGGCATGCGGGGCAGCGCGGTAGCCGTTGGTGCCGCGGCCTACAACGCACGGGTGGCCGCGGCCGCGCACGGCGTCGCGAGTGACGTTCATTACACGACGACCGCCCCCGACACCCCGCTTCTGGCTCGAATCCGATTGACGCAGGGCCACTCCCCCGCCCCGACGGCGACGTACGAAGCGATGTGGCGTCGCGAGACCAACCGCGTCCGCGGCACGGGAGAGCCGTTGCCCGCGCACGTCGTGGAGAAGTTGGTGGAGAGCGCGCGAAGCGAGGGCGCCCGGCTGCGGGTCGTCGAGTCCCGCGCCGAGATCGACGAGATTGCCGACGTCTTCGCCGCCGCCGACCGGATTCGATACCTGACCTCACGACTTCACCAGGAAATGGTCTCCGAGCTGAGGTGGCCGGGTGACGCAGATCCCGACACCGGCATCGACGTGTCGAGCCTTGAATTGGGACCCCGGGGTGACGTAGCGCTGGAGATCGTGCGGCGGTCCGACGTGATGGCCGAGCTCTCCGACTGGGACGCCGGTGCCGTCCTCGGCGACGACACGGCGGCAGGCCTGCGGGCGAGTTCGGCAGTGGCGGTCATTTTCGTGCGCGGTCACGAGCTCGACGACTTCGCGCGGGGCGGCTCGGCCGTGGAAGCGACGTGGATTGTGGCCCAGGAACTCGGGCTGGCGGTCCAGCCGATTTCGCCACCGTTCCTCTATGCGACGAACGACCAAGAGCTGCAAGAGGTCTCACCGCGACACGCCCGGGACCTGGCGACGTTGCAGGCCCGGTTCCGCGCCGTGCTGGACACCGGTGACGAGGCCGGGGAATCGTTGGTTCTGGTGCTGCGACTGTCGATCGCGGGATCCGCGACGGTCCGGAGCCGCCGGCGCTCCATCGATATCGACGGAGCACAGCTACCCTAATCCAGTGTCCGCCGAAAGTACGCCCCTGAGCCTGGAACGGCTGGTGACGACGGTCGCCGTCCGGCTCATGGCGGCCAACGCGGCGACCTCGCCGTTGGTGTCTCAGGAAGTGCTCGGCGTCCTGGTCGAATACTTCGACGTCGACTTCAGTTTTCTGCGTTACAACGACCACTCGATTCGGGCGTCGATCCTGATCGCCGAGTGGCCCGTTCGGCCCGACGTACCGGATCCGGACCCGTTGCGGGTCGTGTACTACAAGGACGCCGATCCGGTGTTCGCCTTGGCGGAGTTCGTCAAGACGCCCATGGTCTTCCGCCCCGAGGACGAGGACTACCAGAAGCGGATCGAGGAAGGGCGCAACATCCCCCAGACCTCGATGGCCGCCGCCCCCCTGACCTCCGGTGACGTCACCACCGGTGTCCTGGGGTTCGTGAAGGTCGGCGATCGCGAGTGGAAGCCCGCCGAGCTCAACGCTCTGGAGGCGATCGCCTCGCTGTTCGCGCAGGTGCAAGCCCGGGTGCAGGCCGAAGAGCGCCTTCGGTATCTGGCCGACCACGACGACCTCACGGGCCTCCACAATCGGCGGGCTCTGATCGATCATCTCGAGACCCGGCTCGCCGAAGGCCAACCTGGACCGGTCTCGGCCCTGTACCTGGACCTCGACCGGCTCAAGACCATCAACGACTACCTGGGCCACAACGTCGGCGACTGGTTCATCCGGGTCATCGCGGAGCGGCTACAGCGCGGCGTCGACGATGCCGGTGTGATCGCGCGCCTCGGCGGCGACGAGTTCGTCGTCATACTCTCCTCGCCGATGTCCGCGTCAGAGGCCGAGAAGCTCGCCAACCGGTTGCTGACGATCGTCGGCGAACGCGTCCCGGTGGACGGCGAGATGCTCACCAGAACCGTGAGCATCGGCGTCGCGCTCGGCACCCCGGGGCGGGACTCCACGTCGGATCTGCTGCGCCGGGCCGACCAGGCGGTACTCGAGGCCAAGGCAGCGGGCGGGAACCAGGTCGCGGTGTTCTCAGACGAGATGTCGCTGCGGACCGACTATCGCAACGACATCGAACTCCACCTGCGGGAGGTGATCGAGAACGGTGCGCTGTTCCTCCAATACCTCCCCGAGATCGACATGCGCACCGGCGAGATCCTCGCGACCGAGGCGTTGGTGCGGTGGAACCACCCCACCCGTGGCTTGTTGTCCCCGGCGGTCTTCATCTCCGTCGCCGAGTCGATCAACCTGGCCGGCGACCTGGGTCGTTGGGTTCTGCGAACCGCGTGCGAGGAATTTGCCCGCTGGCGTGCGCGCGGCGTCGCCGACGGGATCGTCCTGCGGGTGAACGTCTCACCGGTGCAGCTGGTCACCGACGGGTTCGTGGAGACCGTCGCCGCCGTGATGCGCGAATTCGGTCTCGATCCCGGTTCGGTGTGCCTGGAGATCACGGAGAGCGTGGTGGTCCAAGACATGGAGGCGACCAGCATCACGCTGGCGGGCCTTCGCGACGTCGGCGTCAAGGTGGCGATCGACGACTTCGGCACCGGGTTCAGCGTGTTGTCTCACCTGAAGTCGTTACCCGTGGACGTGCTGAAGATCGACCGCAGCTTCGTCGCCGAACTGGGCGAGAATCCCGACGACCTCGCCATCGTTCGTGCGGTGATCGCACTGGCGGAGGCCTTCGAACTGGAGCTGGTCGCCGAGGGCGTGGAGACCGTGATCGCCGCCAGAACCCTGTTGCATCACGGTTGTCACCGTGCGCAGGGGTTCCTTCTCTCGCGTCCGCTCGCGGGCGACGAGATGGCCGCTCTGTTAGCCAAGGGCCGGGTACCCGTGCACTTTTCCGCAGCGCCATCCCTCTAGGCTCTGCTGCCTCGCGTCGTGCAAGCCTTCCCGCACCTGACTACGGGAACCGGTGCACGTCGGGCGTGACGGTGTCGCGGGTTCGGTGGCCATCAGCTCGACGCGGCTGAACCGGCTCGCGGTCCGGCCGACGATGCAGACCTGCAGTCGGTCGCCCGGCGCGCTGGTGTAGTCGCCGAGGTCCACGTCCTGCTCGCCTGGGGCGAAGGTGACACCCGCCCGCGTCCGGACCGCGAAGGGGCCGTCGGGGGTGGTCAGGACGACACCGGCGATGACGCCTTCCTCGAACACGATCCGCTCGAGCGTGCTGTCGGTCTCCACCTCGATGTCACGCTCCCGCGCCTGCGTCGCGATCCACTGGCGAAGGGCGCCCTGGCCGAGGCCGTCGGTCCACTCGATCGTGCCGATGGACAGCGCCTCGATGGATTCGCCGGTGGCCGACTTCATGGGCGTCGAGCGCCAATCCTGCATGCTCGTGTAGAGCAGTCCATAGGGCGACGCGATGCACTGCGCGGCCCATCCCGCCAGGCGGGCCCCGAAGAAGGTCTCGACCTGCCGACCGAAGGCTTCCTCCCGCGACAGGTTGCGCGCGCTGCGCTGCGGGACCGAGCCGTCGCCCGCGTCGACCGGCACGTCCAGCACGCAGTCGGCGACCGCGTCGAAGTATTCGTTGGTCTCGAGGTCCAGGGTGTCGTGGACCAGCCACCCGTGCCTGGCGCCGACCCGCTCACGCAGTGCGCCGGAGGTCGAGTCGCCACGACCGCCGAAGCCGACGGGTACGGCTGACACGGGTGAAATCGCGGCGGCCACCAAGACCTCACCGCCGGCGTCGACCACTGCGATCGCGTTGGCGAGGCCGCCAAGGCCCGCGCCGATGACCACAACGTCGACTTCGGTGTCCCACATAGGCGTTACGTACTCCGTGATAGCTGGTCTGCTGACTGATGGCGTGCCACGCCTGGCCGGACGAGTTCGGCTCGAGCACCGGACGCGGGGTGGACGAACGATTGCGGGCGAGGTAGTTGCGCGTGTCCCCCATCCATGGAGACTCGCTGCAGCAGTTTCAGACCGAAAGTCGCCACGTCCGGTACTTTACATACTTTTAGAATGAACTGCAGCATGAAGTCACGGTTGGTTCGCCGGACCGGAACTGCACGTCGCGGACGACGCCGACGCATGGCCATCCCCGGGATGCCGATTAGCCGGCAACCGACGAGTAACCTTTACGACGCCGAGTAGTCCCTTGGGAATGACTCGCCACACGACCGGTCGGCACTCGCCATCGGGAATGCGGCCCTGTCGGGGCGAACGAACTATGATCCCGTCCAACGCCCAGAGCCTGGATGGGTCGACTGAGGAGCTACAGAAGCATGGTGCGCCAGGCTCGATCCGAGGCGACGCGTAGAAAGATCATCGACTCGGCGGTCGACCTCATCAACGAGATCGGATACCCCGCCGCCGGCTTGGGCGACATCATCGAACGTGCCGAATTGACCAAGGGCGCCCTGTACTACCACTTCGATTCCAAGGAAGCCCTGGCGACCGCGATCATCGAGGAGGGATCGGAGACGGTCCTCGGTGCGTTCCGCGGGGCGGGCCGGTCGGGGTCCCCGGCCATGGAGAACATCATCCATGGCTCGTTCGTGGTGACCGACGTGTTGAGCAGCGACAACGTGGCCAGGGCCGGGGCGCGGCTACTCCGTACCTTCGGCGGTTTCAATCCCGCCGCCAAGAGCACTCTCCGGGTCCTGGTCGACGAACTCGTCGAGCACCTCGTGAAGGCCACCACCGAGGGCGACGTGCGAGAAGGCCTGGATCCCGAGTCGACGAGCGCGAGCATCGTGGCCGGGATGCTGGGCGCCGAGTTGTTGTCGAGCGCCCTGACCGACGGGGCCGACATTCGTACCCGATTCGCCAGGAACTGGGAGTTGCTCCTGCCGGCGATCGTCACCGATGCGTCGCTGGGCTACTACCGGGAGTTCCTCGCCCGGCAAGCGGCGCGCCAGCACCCGACGTCACCGTGACGCACACCCACGGGCGGGTTGGGGCCTGAGACGACGGAGGCAAGAGTGGACCTTTACTGGTCGCCGACCGACATCGCGTTTCGCGACGAGGTGCGCAGCTTTCTCGCCGAACGGCTGACTCCAGAGCTGCAACGGGCCGGCCGCCTGATGACGAGTGTCTACAGCGACCACGAGGCCAGCCTGCAGTGGCAGCGGATCCTGAACGAACGTGGTTGGGCGGCGCCCGCCTGGCCCGTCGAGCACGGCGGTTGCGACTGGAGCTTGACCCAGCACTACGTCTTCAGTCGCGAGTCCACCCTGGCAGGCGCTCCGTCGTTGTCGCCCATGGGTATTCGCATGGTGGCGCACGCGATCGTCAAGTTCGGGTCCCAGGCCCAGAAGGACTACTTCCTGCCCCGCATCCTCACGGGCGAGGTGTTCTTCTGCCAGGGCTATTCGGAACCGGAGGCCGGGTCCGACCTCGCCGCCCTGTCCACGTCGGCGGTCGACGACGGCGAGGACCTGGTGTGTACGGGCAGCAAGATCTGGACCACCCATGCCAGCGAGGCGAATTGGATGTTCGCTCTGGTGCGCACCTCCCGTAGCGCCAAGAAGCAGCAGGGCATCACGTTCGTGCTCCTCGACATGACCTCCCCCGGAGTCGAGATTCGGCCGTTGGTCATGACCTCGGGCGAAGAAATTCAGAACCAGGTCTTCTTCGACGAGGTCCGGATACCGAAGGCCAACGTCCTCGGAGCCGTCGACGACGGCTGGACCGTCGCCAAGTACCTCCTCGAGTTCGAGCGGGGCGGCGGCGCCAGCGCGCCGGCCCTGCAGGTCATGGCCGAGGAGGTGACGACCGCGGCGACGGCGCAGCCGGGCCCCGACGGCAACCGGCTGATCGACGATCCCGCCTTTTCGAGGAAGCTCGCCGAAGCACGCATCCGTACCGACGTCCTGGAGGTTCTCGAATACCGCGTCTTGGCCACCCTGGCCGACGGCGGGCATCCCGGTCCGGCGTCCTCGATGCTCAAGATCCTCTCGACCGAGCTCAGTCAGACACTCACCGAGTTGGCGATGGAGGCCGCAGGTCCACGTGGCCGCGCCTACCAACCACACGCGACCCGGCCCGGCGGACCCGTCGCAGACTACGAACCGCCGTCGGACGGCTACGTCGGCGGAGAAGCCTGGCAGGCGGTGGCTCCGCTGCGCTACCTCAACGACCGCGCCGGCTCGATCTACGCCGGCAGCAACGAGATTCAGCGCAACATCCTCGCCAAGGCAGCGCTGGGGCTGTAGATGGACTTCCGACTCTCCGACGAACAAGAGATGCTCCGCAGCGGTCTCGACAGGTTCCTCGCCACCCGTTACGACCTCGACCGCAGCCGCGCCGCCGCCAAGTCCGGCGAGGGTTGGCAGCCCGACGTGTGGCGAGCCTTCGCCGACGAGCTGGGAATCCTCGGCGCAGCCCTCCCCGAGCGGGTCGGCGGCACCGGCGGCGGACCGGTCGAGGTCATGGTCGTCGCCGAGGCACTGGGCCGGGCACTCGTCGTCGAGCCCTACGTGGACACCGCCGTCGTCGCCGCCGGGCTGTTGCTCCGGGCGGGCGGCCGCGCGGCCACAGAGGTGGTCGAACGCATCGCCGCCGGCACGGCGATCGTCGCTCTCGCCGCTGCCGAGGAGCAGTCGGGTGACCGCTGGCTCGACCTGGCCACCACCGCGCACTCCGATCACCACGGGTGGGTGCTCTCCGGCGAGAAGATGATGGTGCTCGGCGCACCGATCGCGACGCACCTCCTCGTCACCGCCCGGACGGAAAGCGGTGTGTCACTGTTCCTCGCGGACGTGACGGCAATCGAGCAGGGTCTCGAGATGCACGGCTTCCGAACCGTCGACGACCGCCGCGCGGCGGACCTGGTGCTGACCGACGTGCGCCTGCCGCAGGATGCGCTGCTCGGCGACGAGGGGCAGGCGTGGCCGTCGCTGGCGCAGGCTCGCGACGAGGGCGCCGCGGCCGTCTGCGCCGAGGCGGTCGGCGCCATGCGACGCGTGGTTGCCGACACCGTGGCATACGCCAAGCAGCGCCATCAATTCGGCCAGCCCATCGGCAGTTTCCAGGTCTTGCAGCACCGCATGGTCGACATGCACATGGAACTCGAACAGTCCGCCGCGGCGGTGTACCTCGCCACGCTCAACCTCGACGCCGAGCCGGCGACGCGAGCGCGTGCGGTGTCCGCGGCCAAGGCCACCATCGGCAGGGCGGCCAGGTTCGTCGGGCAGAACGCCGTGCAACTGCACGGCGGGATGGGCATGACCGAGGAACTCGCGATCGGGCACTACTTCAAACGACTCACCGCCCTGCAGTACGAGTACGGCACGACCGACCACCACGTGACGCGTTACGCGCAACTCACTCGAAGGTGACCGCGCGGGGGTGGTTGCTCTTCGCGGCGATGAGCGTCATTTGGGGCATTCCGTATCTGTTGATCAAGATTGCGGTCGACGGTGTCTCGGCGCCCGTACTCGTCTTCGCGCGCACCGCAATTGGTGCCGCCGTGCTGATTCCGCTGGCGTTGTCCCGCGCCGCGTGGGCGCCGGTCCTCAGATCCTGGAAGCCGGTGCTGGTCTTCGCCTTCTTCGAAATCGTGGCGGCGTGGCTGATGCTCTCCGATGCCGAACGGCACCTCTCCAGCTCGCTCACCGGGCTGCTCATCGCGGCCTCCCCCATCATCGCCGCCGCACTCGACCGGCTGACCGGCGGCGAACGACGCCTTGGCGGCAAGCGAATCTCCGGGCTCGCAATCGGTTTGGCCGGTGTCGCAGTGCTGGCTGGTCCCGAGGTCACCGGCGGCAGTGCGTGGCCGGTCGCCGAAGTCATCTTGGTCGCAACGTGTTACGCGATCGCACCGCTCGTCGCGGCCCGCCACCTTGCCGACGTCCCCGCCTTGCCCATGACCGCTGCCTGCCTCGGTGTCGCCGCCGTCGTGTACGCCGGCCCCGCGGCCGCGACCTGGCCGTCGGAGATGCCGTCCACCCGCGTGCTGCTGGCCTTGGCGACCCTGGCCGTCGTCTGCACGGCCGTCGCCTTCATCGTCTTCTTCGCGCTCATCAGGGAGGTCGGACCCACCCGCGCGCTGGTGTTCACCTACGTCAACCCCGCGGTGGCGTTGGCCGCGGGGGTGCTGGTTCTCGCCGAGCCTCTCACGCCATGGAATATCGCGGGACTGGCCCTGATCCTCGGCGGTTCGGTGTTGGCCACCCGACGGTCCGGACCGGCTTCGGAGCCGTCGCTGGCCGCGCCGCCCTGAGACGTCAGTCGCCGGCGGGACGGCCAAGCAGCCCGTCGCGCAGCAGTGTGTCCGTTGCGTCCTGCCACCGCTGAAGCTGGGCGGGTGAGGTGAACGGCTCGGGCAGGTGGCGGTCGACGTGGGCGCGCAGGCTGATCGCGCCCACCGCCAGTACCAGCGCGTTGATGGTCGCCCAGACCAGGTCGACGTCGGGGCCCACTTCGCCGCGCTCGGCGCGCAGCTTCCACCGGGACAGGCCGACGTCCATCAGGGCGTCGAAAAGCACCGCCCCCAAAGGACTTCCGTCGACCATCGCCCGGCTGACGTAGGCCGCAACCTCGGGGTGATTGGCGATGAGATCACTGACCCTCGATCCGATGTCGGTGATCGAGTCGGCGGGTGGCTCCGGGATGGGTTGTGACATCGCTCCGATCAGCAGCGCCAGGACGTGGTCGTCGACGGCCTTGATCAAGCTCGACTTGGTCGCAAAGTGGTGCTGCACCATCCCCAGGGAGACCCCAGCCGTGGCGGCGACCGCACGCAACGACGTCGACGCGATGCCGTGAACGGCGAAGTTCGCCAGAGCGGCGTGCCGGATTCGCTCCGGACTCGACGGGGCGACCTCGTCGACCTGAGACGGCTCCGACACGGTGGTCACTAGGCAAGGGTATCAATACGCCTGTATCGTCTCTAGCCAATACATACGTATTGTCACGAATGGGTAATCGGGACTAGGTATGAGGTATGAGACGGGAGGGCCAACCCATGCAGACATATGGACGACCCATCGCCGCAGTGGGGCTGCGCGAACGAGGTGCCACGACCGGTTCGACCGTGGACGGGTCACGCCTGGGATTCCCCTGCGCCGACGATCCCGACCGGTGGACCACGTCGCCTGACGACGGCGCGAAGGCACTGTGCCGTGCCTGCCCCAGGCGGTGGCTGTGCGCCCAAGAGGCATGCCGCACCCCTGGCGCGGAGGGTCTGTGGGCCGGTGTCCTGATTCCCGGAGAAGGTCGCGGCCGGCGCTTTGCGCTGAAACAACTTGGCTCCCTCGCCGACCGTCACGGTTTTCCGGTCCGCACCGCGCAATAGGGGCGCGTCCACACGGCTATCCTTCGGCGCGATGACCAGCGCGCGGATCGACCTCATTCACGAACTGGTGTCGTCGGCGGCCGCGGACGTCCCAGGCCGCGCCGCCGTCATCGGCGCCGACGGTGCGAAGGTCACCTTCGCCGAGTTCGACCGACAGGTCGAGTCGGTCGCCGCCTGGGTGGGGGAACGCACCAAGAGGGGTGACCGGGTCGCCGTCATCGCGGACAACTCGGCGTCCTACGCGCGGCTGTACTACGGCGTTCCCCGGTCCGGGCGGATCCTGACGCTGGTCAACCAGCGGTTGAGTGCGGCCGAGCAGATCGGCCAACTCTCGGCGGCCGAGCCGAGGTTGCTGCTCGGCGACGCGCGCTACCTCGACGCACTCCCAGCGGTCGCCCGAGAGACGCCGGCGGTGCGCGAGGTCGTGACGTTCGACGACCCGAGCTGGCACCGCGCCGTGCACGAGCCGGCGTCCTCGTCAGAACCGGTTGATCCCGACGACCCCGCGTGGCTCCTGTTCACCAGCGGTTCGACGGGACCACCAAAGGGCGTGCTCCATACGAACCGGTCCGTCACCACCGCGGTACGCGGCACGGTGGCGGGCCGGTCGGTGCGCCCCGGCGGCGTGTACCTCCTGCCGTTTCCGATGTGCCACGTCGCGGGTTACAACATGCTGGTTCATCACCATGCGCGCTCGACCGTGCTGCCCGTCGCCTCCTTCCGCGCGGACGAGTTCGCCGCCGCGGTCCTCGCCCACGGCGTGACGTCGTGCTCGTTGGCCCCGACGATGCTGCACTCCTTGCTCGCCCACATGGCGGCGACCGAAACGCAGCTGCCGACGTTGCGCGACGTGTCCTACGGCTCCGCCGCGATCCCGGCCGACCTGCTCCGACGCGCGCTCGACCGGCTCGACGCCGACTTCCACCAGGGGTACGGAATGACCGAAACCGGGGGCAACGTGACGTTTCTCGGCCCCGCAGAGCACCGCGCAGGGGTCGACGCGGATCCGTCGATCCTCGCGAGCGCGGGGCGCCCGCACGACGAAGCCGAGGTGCGCATCGCGGGAACGGGTCCGGTCGGCGAGATCATGATTCGCGGTCGACAGGTCGCCGCCGCATATTGGCCGAGCCTCGAACCCGTGACCGTCGACGGCTGGCTGCCGACCGGCGACGTCGGTCGCGTCGACGCCGAGGGCCGCCTGGTGGTCGTCGACCGCATCAAGGACGTGGTCATCACCGGCGGCGAGAACGTGTCCTCCCGCGAGGTGGAGGACATGTTGTCCGCACATCCAGACGTCGACCAGGTCGCGGTGGTCGGCGTCGCCGACGAGTACTGGGGTGAGGCCATCTGCGCCGTGGTGGTGGTCCGGGCCGGCAGCGCACCCACCGCCGACGATCTGGTCACCCACGTGCGGGCGAATCTCACCGCCTTCAAACGACCACGGCACGTCCTGTTCGTGGCGGCCCTACCGCTGACGTCCAACGGAAAGGTCGCGAAGGACGCCGTGCGAGCCCTGGCACGAGCCGCGCTGAGCGGGCGCGTCGGGTAGCGAACTACCCGGCGATCGCGACCGGGTACACCTCGTAGCTTCCACTGAAGCCCTTGAACTCGACCACCTCGGCGGAGGTCACGCTGACGCCGTCGGTGGGCTCGATCGCGTCGCGCACGACGTCGCTGATCAAGATCTCGCCGCCGTCGGCGTGCCCGGCGATCCGAGCGGCCATCGCGACGTTGAGACCGAACAGGTCGTCGCCTCGCCGAACGGACTCCCCCATGTGAATCCCCATGCGTACCTTGATGTTCTGCCAACGCTCCGGCCGGGCGACAAGCTCGCGCTGCACGTCGACGCAACAACGCACCGCCTGGGTGGGGTCGGCAAAGGCCAGCATGAAACCGTCGCCCTGGTTCTTGACGACGTGGCCGTGGTGCTCGTCGACCGCCCCGCGAACGAGTTGCTCGTGGCGTTGCAACAGCGCGACCCATTCGCGGTCACCCAGGGCTTCGTTGCGCTCGGTGGATCCCTCGATGTCGGAGAACACGACGACGACGCTTCCGTCGGCCGCCAACCGCGCCAGGTCGGGACGCTCTACGCTTGCCCACCCCGCGAGATCTTCGATCGAGTTGCGAACGACTGCGCCAATACCCTTGGTACGCAACATCTCCGCCGTCTGCCACGTCTTGCGGATGGCGTACGGCGCCAGGCCGCGTCGCCTGCGGCGAACTCTGGGCGCCGGCCGCCGAGACCGCTCCAACTTCCGGCGGGCGTCCGAGAGCCGTCGCGAGGTGACGATCAGCAGGATGCCAAGGGTGACCGCAGCGGCGACGGCGACTCCGAGCAGCGTCGACAGAACGAGTTGCGTCACCGCGCGATGGTAGCCGTCGCGGGCCTCCCAATCGGCTCGGCCGCGGACGCGCTACGCGATACTGCACCGATGACTGCAGACAGTGGAGACAACCGATGCTGATCGGTCTGGCGGCGGCCCTGGTGGCGTGCTTCGGGTACGGGACGGCGTCGGTGCTGCAGGCCTATGGCGCACGCAGCGCCGCCGCCAAGGACGCCGCCAGCGGGACGGTCGGGGCCACGACGGCGACCGGTGCGCCGTCGCTCGGTGCGACGATCCGTGCCGCACTGACCCCGGCATTTCTCGCCGGGCTGGTTCTCGACGGCCTCGGCTTTCTGGGAAGCGTGGTCTCGGCGAGGCTGATCCCGCTGTTCCTGTCGCAGACGATCATGAGCGCCAATCTCGTCGTGACGGCCGTGCTGGGCGTCCTCGTCCTGAAAGTGCGCTTGCAGCTTCGTGATTGGGTGGCGATCGCCGTGGTGGTGGTGTCGCTGTGCGTGTTGGGATTCACCTCGGGCCACATCGGCGACGACGTGCCGGGGGCGGCGGTGCACTGGGCCGTGCTGGCGTTCTCGATCGCGATGGTGGGCATCGGGCTGGGCCTGATCCGGGTACTCGGCGCCCGCGGCGCGGTCGCCGCCGGGCTCGTCGCCGGGGTCTTGTTCGGGGCCATGGCGGTCGCGGTACGCGTGGTGGACGGGGTCGACCCGTTTCATCTCACCGTCGTCGTGACCGACCCGGCCGGTTGGGCGGTGGCGATCGCCGGCGTCGGCGGCTTCTACCTGTTCACCATCGCGTTGCAGATCGGCTCGGTGACCGGCGCGTCGGCCGCGCTGGTCGCGGGCGAGACGGTGGTGCCCGGCATCGTCGGCGTGCTGCTGCTGGGCGACAGCTCGGCGCCCGGCTTGGGCTGGCTGCTGGTCATCGCGTTCGTCGGCGCGGTGGGTGGGGCCATCGCGGTGGCGCTGTTCGGCGCCGCCGAAAGTGATCGATCAGGAGCGTGAGGTCGCAAGTTCCCGCCGCGCCCGGCGCTCGACGAACAGGGGAATGACGTCGCGAACGGGGCGACCGTCGAAGTCCGCGTGCTCGGGCCGAACCACCGTCGCCACCGTCTCCGCGCCACGTCCGGGTGACTCGACTTCAAGCAATCCACCAGCTGCTCGACGACGGGCACGCCTACGCTGGTCGAATGCCACTGCTGCTGGGCCCCGTCCTACGCCACGTCGGCGAGACCACTGCCAGCGTGTGGGTGCAGACTCGCTCGTCGTGCGTGGTGGAGGTGCTCGGGTGTTCGGCACCGACCTTCGAGGTGCAGGGCTGCCACTACGCGCTGGTGCTCGTCGACGGTCTCGAGGCGGGGTCGGTCACCGAGTATCAGGTGCACGTCGACGGCGAACGGGTGTGGCCGGAGCCGGATACCACCTTCCCCCCGAGTGTGATCAGGACGCGGGGCCAGGAGGCGACGGATCGTCTGCGCGTCATCTTCGGATCGTGCCGCTACCCGAAGACCGGTGACGCCAAGCTCGACGACAAGCTGGGCCTGGACGCCCTGGACTGCTACGCCGCGCGGCTGCCGTCCACGCCGGTGGACGACTGGCCCGATGCTTTGGTCCTGTTGGGCGACCAGGTCTACGCCGACGAGCTCACCCCGGAGGCCCGCCGCCACCTGGCCGGGCGTCGGTCCGGCGGTCGTCGCCCACCGGACGAAGTGGTCACCTTCACCGAATACGAAGGGCTGTATCGGCACACCTGGGGCGATCCGGAGATTCGCTGGATCCTGTCCACGATCCCGACCGCGATGATCTTCGACGACCACGACATCAGGGACGACTGGAACACCTCCGGCACCTGGCGCAAGGAGGTCAACACGAAGCCGTGGTGGCGTGACCGGATTCGGTCGGGCCTCGCCTCGTACTGGGTCTACCAACACCTCGGCAACCTCAGCCCGAGCGAACTGGCCGACGACGAGGACTTCCAGAAGGTGCTCGCCGCCGAAGGCGACGTCTGGCCGCTCCTGGTCGACCTCGCCGACCGGGCTGACACCGAGGTCGACGACGACAAGGGCCTGCGCTTCAGCTACCGGTGGGACCTGGGCCGCAGCCGATTCATCATGGTCGACTCCCGCAACGCCCGGATCCTGGACTCCGGTGATCGAAAGATGTTGGGCAACAGGGAGTTCGCGTGGCTGAAGGAGCAGGTGAAGGCCGCACTGGACGAGGTGGACCACCTGGTCATCGGCTCGTCGCTGCCGTGGTTGCTGCCGCCGGCGATCGGTGACGTGCAGATGGTCAACGAGCGCGCGGCCAACCGTCCGGGCCGGCGCGGCAAGCTCGCCGAAACCGTCCGGCAGGCGGCGGACTTCGAACACTGGGCGGCGTTCGCCGAGTCCTTCTTGGAGCTGAGCCACCTCATCGTCGACGTGGCCACCCGCGACTCGGGTGCCCCGGCGACGGTGTCGGTGCTCTCCGGCGACGTCCACCACAGCTACGTGGCGCGCGCCGACATCCCCGCCGCGCGGGCGAGCGTGCATCAGCTGGTGTGTTCACCGGTGCACAACTACGTCCCGTGGTTCGTCAAGCCGGTCTTCAAACTTGGCTGGTCCCAACGGCTCGCCCGAATCTCCAGACGGTGGGCGCGGCACAACGGCTGTCCCCCACTGCCGTTCGCGTGGAGCGACGTCAACGGACCCTTGTTCGGCAACACCCTGGCCACCTTCCTGACCTCGGGTCGAGACGCGGAGGCCATCTTCGAACAACCGCGCAGTTCAGACGTCCTCGACGAGGTCGCACGGGTTCCCCTCACGGGCTGACCCGGCACGAGACGTCACCGCGACCAGTCTGCGGCGCTTTCGTGGGCGATGCTCCAGCGCACGGAGGTGACCCCGGGCCGCGGGCTCAGTGCCCGGACGGCGTCGACGGCACTGTCGTCGTCACGGGCCGCGGTCAGGAACTCGGCCTGCAGTCTCACCGAGTCGGGGCCCTGCGCGCGGTCCAGGTGAATCGCCCGCAGCTGAAACGCCGCCGGCGGCATCGCCTCGGACAGCAGGGCTCTGAGCTCCTCCTCGACGGCCCGTTGGCATACGACCTCGAGGACGTATTCGGCCGGCGTCGCGTCACGTCGCTTCGAGTGGGCCCGGTCCATCCTGGCCCCCAGTGGTTGCAGGAACCAGTTTCCGGCCACCACGATCGCGGCGCCCGCCAAGGCCTCTCGCCACATCCAGGCGCCGGCCAGCGCGCCGACCGCCGCGGTCGCCCACAACGTCGCCGCGGTGTTGAGCCCCGTCACCGACAGCCCCTGCTTCATGATGACGCCGGCGCCGAGAAACCCCACCCCCGAAACGATTTGAGCTGCGACGCGAAGCCGGTCACCGGTCTGGTCGAAGCTGTAGGCGCTGAGGATGAGAAACAGAGCCGACCCCATGCTGACCAGAGCCATCGTCTGCAGTCCGGCCATCCTCGAGCGCCACTGCCGTTCGAAGCCGATCACGACACCGAGCACCGTCGCCAATCCCACCCTGATCAACAAGTCGACGGCCAACACGCATCGGATTCTTCACCCCTCGTGACCGTTCGTCCGTCGGACACGCACGGTGGAAGGCGACGGCTCAGGCGAGCGCACCGAGGAGTTGGTTGAACGCCTCGGTCATGGACGGGTGGGTGTAGATCTCGTCGCGCATCTGCGTGGCGGTGATGCCGTGGCGCATCGCCAGCGACACCACGTTGACCACCTCGTGGGAGTCGTAGCTCAACAGGGCCGCGCCCAGAATCGCGTCGTCGTCGGCGTCGACCACGACCTTCATCATTCCGCGGGCCTCGTCGACGATGCGCGCCCGCGGCACCGTCGCCATCGAGGCGACCGGCAACGCCGCGACCCGCACCCGACGCCCGGCCACGCGGGCGTCGCGTTCCGTCAGACCCACCCGCGCCAGCGGCGGCGTCATGAAGAGCGTGTACGGCACGGCCCTTCGGTCCGTCGTGCTGCGCGTACCCGATCCGACGAGCTGGTTGAGCACGATCCGGTAGTCGTCGAGAGAGACGTAGGTGAATTGCGGCCCACCGTTGACGTCGCCCATCGCGAACACGTGCGGCTGGCTGGTGCGCAGGTGGTCGTCCACGGCCACCGCCCCGGCGTCAGTCAGGGCGATGCCCGCCGCGTCCAACCGCAGTCCGTCGACGACCGGCCGCCGTCCCGCGGCCACGAGGATGACGTCGGCGTCGACCGATTCGAGCGCCCCGTCCCGGCTGTAGGACACCGTTGCCGGTGCGCCCGCGCCGGTCCGGACCTCGTGAACCTCGGCGTCGGTGACGACGGTGACACCGTTCTCGCGCAGCAGGTCTCGAGCGCACGCGGCGACGTCGTCGTCTTCCTGACCGAGGATTTGGGCGTGACGTTCGAGCACGGTGACCACCGAGCCGTAGGCGGCGTACATGGCCGCGAACTCCAGGCCGACGTAACCGCCGCCGAGGACCACGAGACGTCGGGGCAGCTCCGGCGTCGCGAGCAGGTCGGTGCTGGTGACCATCACGCCGCTGTCCGTCAGCCCAGGCACGTCGGGGATGCGGGGTTGCGACCCCGTGCTGACGACGAGGTGTTCGGCGGACACCACGACCGTGCCGCCGCCGTCGACGAGAGTGACCTGCACGGTGTGCGGGTCGACGAATTCGGCCCGCCCGGTGAGCACCGACACCGACTCGATGCCGTCGAGCATGGCGAAGTTGTCCGCCCGTAGCTTCGCGGTCAGCGCCAGCTCGGTCTCCACCGCCCGGCGGTACGCGGCCGGGCTGCGCTCGCTCAGCTGTTCTGCTTGGTAGACAAGGGACTTCGTCGGTACGCAGCCGATGTTGATGCACGTGCCGCCGTACATCTGCGCGAACTGTTCGATCATCACCACCCGCCGCCCCTGCCGCCCGAGGGTGGCGGCCAGCGTCTTGGCGCCCTTCCCGAACCCAATCACGGCGAGGTCGGCCGCAATGGCCCGGTCGTCGCTCGCTTCTGTCACTGATCTCTCCTGGTCATGCCGGGAACTGTGTCATCGCCGCCGCGTACAGGGTGTAGGGATTGCCGAATTGGGCGTACGTCGCCATCATGGCGTTGACGACGTCGGCCGCGGTGCCCGCCTCGGTGACGGCACGGTCGAAGTCGAGGAGGTACCGGCGGGACTCGTCGAGGATGCGGCGTGCATCGTCGTCGGGTGCGCCGGGATCGCGGTGCCCGGCGATGATCGTCCGTGGTTCTAGCGCCTCCAGTGCATCCAGGGATGCCAGCCATTGCGCACGGCTCTCGGGCGTCGACCCCCACAACCACATGTGAATGCCGTTGTAGGCAATGTCCCCGCAGACGACGACGTCCAGCTCTGGCACGTGGACGACGGTTCCGGTGACGCCGTCGGCGCCACCCACGGCGATCACCCTCAACGAGTGGCCGTCGAGGTCGATCGAACCGTGCGGATGGGTCTCGGGAACGGTTGCGGTGGGATCGAATTGGCCGTCGAACCACGAGTTCCAGGTTGCGATGGACGCGTCGGTGGTTTGGAGTCGCGCCTCGTCGACGACCTCGGGCCGTGACACCAGGCGGGCCGACGGGAACCGCCCGAGCAGTGGGCCCGCACCGAAGAAGTGATCGGCGTGGCCGTGCGTGACGTAGATCAGCTCGAGGTCCGCCGAGGTCACCTCCGGCACCCACCGGGCCAAGCGCTCACCCTCGGCGATGGTCAGCAGGGCGTCGACGAGCACGGCGTGACGCGGCCCGCTGATCAGCGTGGCGGTCGTCGCCGGCCACGTGGCCTGCCGGCTCTGGTCCCAGCCGGTGACGCCGCCGTGCGGAATCGGCTTGTAGTCCGACGTGAAGACGTCGACGGTCAGAGTGCTCATCGCAGGAATCGGTCGACTTCGTGGGCGAAGTCATCGACGTGTTGGAAGAGGAAACCGTGCCCGGCGTCGCTGTAGAGCACGACCTTGGCGTCGGGCAGCTTCTGGGACATGGCGTAGGTGGCGTAGGAGTTGATCATCACGTCGTGGGCACCGTTGGCGACCAGCACCGGCAGCGTCAGCTCGGCGAGGCGGTCGTAGTACCCGGCGAAGGCGCCGATGGCCGTGAGTTGGCCACGGTAGGTGTCGTCCTGAACCGCGGCGCGGGACTGGCTCAGCCGAACGTCCAAGCGCCGCAGGGAGGCCAAGCCGGCCGCGCGCGCACCTTCGGTCTCGGGGAAGAACAGGTGCAGATAGTCCTCGTCGTCGTTGACGGCGTGGGTCAGGATCTCTCCGACCTTGGCCGACGGGTTGGGTTGGTCGGGCACGCCCGCCGGCGTGCTGCCGGCGACGATCAAGCGCCGCACCAATTCTGGTGCGCCGAAGGTGATGCCCTGGGCGACGATGCCGCCGAGCGACCAGCCCAGGACGTCGACCCGTTCGAGACCGAGTGCCCGGATGAAGGCGATGCCACCCTCGGCGAGGCCGTCGACGGTCGTCGGGGCGGTACCGCTGGAGAGACTGGTGCCCCGGTTGTCGAACACGATGACCTCACGCTCGGCGGCCAGGTCGTCGAGAAGTGCGGGGTCCCAGTGGTCGACGGTGCCGCGCAGCCGCATGCACAGCACCAGCGGCACGCCCGAGTCGGTGCCGAAGCGGCGGTAGTGGAAGCGCTCGCCGAGGGGCCCGTCGACGTAACGGTCCTCGGCCTGGTCGGACTGGCTGAACACTGTGGATTCCCTTGTTAGTCGACGACGACGTCGGTGAGTTCGATGGACACGACGAGTTGTTCGTGAATCGGGTGGTTGTCGGCGTCGCGGACGTAGATCATCCGGGTGCGCGGTATGACGACGCCGGCGACGTCGTCGAAGTCCGAGACGTAATGGGCTGCGGGTGAACCGCCGGCGATGTCGACCTGGTAGTCGCGGCGCTGGATCAGGCCGTCGTCGTCGACGTAGAGCACCTGGTGCGGGCTGTGGGTGGCGACGGTGTCGGGATAGCTCACGTGCAACCGTCGCCACCGCTTGCCGTCCTCGGTCCAGGGCTCGCCCTCCTCGGTGCGCACCCCGGGGAGCAGCAGGTTGAACGGTTCCGCCGTGTACGTCCACATGGCGTACCCGGTGAAGTACGCCAGTTGCAATGTCGTCCATGGCGTTTCGAGGGTGTGACCGGTGAACGACGAGCGCGGGTCGTCGAGCACCTCGACGACGTCACCGTCCAGTGTCTCGATGCCCACCCGGTCGGGGGTGTAGGCGGACTTGAGATCGGGCGCGGTGAACGGCCGCAGCGAGGTGCGCTGGTCCTTCAACCACACCGTGATCTCGCCGTCGTCGACGATTCCCGGGACCTGTTTGATGTCCCAGATCGCGCCGCCGAAGCGCTTGTGGGCGCTGACCGACGTCAGCTGATTCCAGCGGTCGAGGCCCCCGTAGGCCTGCAGCGTCGTGGTGAGTAGGTCTGTCACGGTGGGCCCTTCAGCGTCCGAGGAACTGACGGATGTGGTGGCCGAAGTCGACCGGGTACTGGTCGAGGAAGCCGTGGCCGGAGTCGGGGTAGATGCGCAGCTGAGCCCCTCGAATCCGCTCGGCCAGCAAGTAGCTGTTCTTCGTCGACATCATGGTGTCGTTGTCGCCATTGGCGACCAGCGTGGGCTGCGTGATCGCCGAAAGCCGCTCCAGCTTCGAGGATTCCGGAATCCCCCAGGTCATCAACGCCTGATACTGGGCGTCGCGACAGGCCAGCGTGGTCTCGGGGTCGCGATCTTCGGTGCGGGCGTGGGTGCGGGCCAGGTACTCCCAGCCGCGCTGGACGCTGGTCTCCGAACCGGAGAAGAACAGCGCCAAGAAGTTCTCCGGGGTGATCACGTCTCCGCAGGCATACTCGTAGACGTCGTCGGACCAGCGGTGCAGATCAGGGGCGCCCTGCGGGGCAGTGCCGGCGAGCACGAGGCGGCGGGGCAGCCGTGGCCGCACCAGGGCGATCTCCTGGGCGATGTGCCCGCCAAGTGAAAACCCAAGTAAGTCAACGGTCTTGAGACCCAAGGCGTCGACGAAGCGCAATGCGTCGCGGGCCATGGCCGTGACGTCGACCGGGGTGGTTCCGGTGGATCCCCCGACCCCGGGTAGATCCACGGTGACCACCTCGCGGTCGGCGGTCAGCACGTCGAGCAGAGCGGGATCCCAGTAGTCGAGGTTGCCGCGGAAGTGCTGCAGCAACACCAGCGGCGGCAGCGAGGTCGACGGTGTGCCGAAGCGTCGATAGGCAAGGGTCTCACCGCCGACGTCGACGCGCTGGTTCGGCGCGTCCGCCGTGGCGGTGCGGTCAGTCGTAATCGTCATGCGACCACGATGGCGGATGGGCCCGCCCCGGGGTATCCGTCAGATGACTGCGATCGGGTCCCCGCTAGGGCGCGGTCCGGTCCACCAGGGTGACCTCTGCCGAGCGCACGCGCTGACCGTCACGGCGACGGAACGCGACGCCGACCGGTTCGCCGGTGGCCGCCTCGACGAAGCGGTAGTCGCTGCTGTCGGCCCTGGCGAGGTGCACGTGCCCCCACTGGCCGATCGCCGCAACCACCGAGATCAGGTCGTGCCCGGCATCGGTCAGCACGTACCGGCTGCGTCTGCGGTCACCGGCCACCTGGTAGTCGACCACCTCGAGCACGCCGCCGGCCACCAGCTCACCGAGGCGGGCGCTCAGGACGTCGGACGCGACGCCGAGCTGGTCGCGAAACTCCGAGAACCGCGATCGTCCCAGGAGCGCTTCGCGGAGGATCAGCATGGCCCACGGCTGCCCCAGAAAGGACATCGTGCGCGCGATCGGGCACACGTCTTCGGACCACGCATTGCGTCGCATTTGCCCATCATAACTAGGTTGGCGTGCCAAACTCAGCTCTGGTAACTTCGGCCCGGTGATGGTTGGCCGGGCGACGGAACTCGCGATGGTCACCGAGTCCCTCGCGGCGGTGTCCACCCACGGCGCGGCGCTGGTCGTGGACGGCGACCCCGGGATCGGCAAGTCCACACTTCTCGACGCGGCCATCCTGTGGGCGACGGCCAACGGGTACGGCAGGCTCGGCTGCTCCGGGATGCAGAGCCAGACCGAGATCGGGTTCGGCGGGCTGCACGAGCTCCTCCACCCGCTGCTTGCGCACGGTTCAGCCCTGCCACCGCGTCAGAAGTCGGCCCTCCTGACCGCGTTCGGACTCGAGGACGGACCCGCGCCGGACCGGCTGTTGGTCGGCCTTGCCGTGCTTGGACTGCTCGAGGAAGCGGCCAGCCGGCGACGCCTCCTGTTGGTCGTCGACGACGCCCAATGGCTGGACCAGTCGACCCTCGACGTGCTGACCTTCGTCGCGCGTCGGCTGTCCAACGCGCCGCTGATGATGCTGTGTGCCGTGCGGACACCCCTTGACGGCTCGACACCACCGCTGGACGGGTTGCCCCGCCTGTCGCTGGGTCCACTCGCCCGCGACCAGGCCGCGGAGCTGCTCGCCGAGACGCTCAAGACCGTGGCGCGAGACGTAGACGCCTATGCCCGGCGGCGCGTCCTCGAGCAGGCTGACGGCAATCCCCTGGCAGTCATCGAACTGGCCGCCACGCTCGGCGACGACGGTGCCGATGCCGCGCTCTTCGCCGGGGAGCCCTTGCCCACCAGCCGCCGCGTGGAACGTGCCTTCCTGACCCAGCTTGGCGCCTTGCCCGACGAAAGTCGGCTACTTCTGTTGCTGATTTCGGCGAGTGACGGCGTCGTGACCGAAATCAGCAGCGCTGCAAAGTGTCTCGGTTTGGACTTTGCCGAGCATCTTGCTCCGTTGGAAGCCTCCGGCTTGATTACGCTGCGCGGGGGCAAGATTCGGGTACGGCATCCGCTGATTAGGTCGACCGCCTACGGTGCCGCGGCGCTGTCGTCGCGGTCGACCGTGCACCGGGCGCTGGCCGACGCGGTCACCGATCCGACCAGTGCAGCTTGGCATCGGGCCGAAGCGGCGTTCGGGCCGGACGAAGACCTCGCCGACGACCTCGAGCGGGCCGCGGATCGCGCTCGGGCCCGCGGCGCCGGCGCCGAGGCCACGGCGGCGCTGCGACGCGCGGCAATGCTGACTCCCGCGCTCGACCGTCGCGTCGAACGGTTGGCCGCCGCCGCCGACGTGGCGCGGAGTTCGGGGCTGATCGAGGAGGCCATCAGAATTCTTGAGGAGGCTCAGCCGCTCGCCGAGTCGGGTGCCACCGGCACCGAGTTGGCCGTCACGCGGTTCGTCCTCAACGCGACCGCGGCGATCCCCGGGCCGACGGCGAGCGAACTCCTCGCGCTGGCGGGCAAGCAGGTCGACGGAGATCCGCGGCAGCGGAAATTGTTGTGGGCGGCCGCAATCGAATGTCGCATGCATGGCTTGGCGGAGGAATCCCGCCTGGACGTCGTCGCAGCCATCCGCCGCGCCGACGATCCGTCGGATCCGCTGCTCGCCATCGGCCTGGCGTTGGTCGACGACGTCGGCGAGGGCGCGCACGTGCGGGCCCAGCTACCGCATCTGATCGCTGCGGCCGAGGACCAGCCGCTGCTCCTGCTGTCACTGGGCATGGCCGCCGAGGCGGTCGCCGATCGGGACAACGCCCTGAAGTGCTACGCCAACGTGCAGAGGCAGGCTCGCGCGAGCGGCTCGCCGGCCAATGAATGCGAGGGGCTGCGCGGCGCAGCGAACATCCTGTTGACCCAGGGGCGGGTTCGCGCCGCCATCACGAGCGCGGAGAACGCCCTGCGCATGGCCACGGCAATGAACCTGCCGGTGACGTCCGGATCGGCCGCGGCAATCCTCTCCCGTGCCCAGGCGTGGCTCGGGCAACCGGATCAGGCCCGGCACACGCTCGACCGCGCCCGTCAGTGGCTGGCCCGCGACCCCACGATGCTGTGGCACGACGACGTCCACTGGGCGGCCGGGTTCGCGGCGTTGTGCGAGGCGAACCACGCCGAAGCCATCGACCATCTACTGAAGATGTCGCTGCATCGCACCAGCACGCGGTGGGCGATCGCCGACATCGCCGAGGCGGCCGCCGGCTGCGGTCGCGCCGAAGCGGTTCGACCGCTCGTCACCGCCACCGAGGAACAAGCCAATGCGCTTAGCGTGAACAGCTTTCTCGTGCACCGAGCCCACGCCCTGGTCGCCCGGTGCGACGTCGACGCCGAGCATCACTTCACCGCGTCGGTGGCGGCGCAACGCGGTCCCGCCGCTGACTTGGAGGCGGCCCGCACGCATCTCCTCTTCGGAGAGTGGCTGCGTCGCCGCCGTCGCATCGTGGACGCCCGCGCGCACCTCTCGGTCGCCTTCACCGCCTTCGACACCGCCGGGACGACGTCCTTTGCCAACCGAGCGGCGAGCGAACTGCGCGCTGCCGGCGGCACCGCGTCGCTGTCGCAGGCCGGAACTGCTGCGGCGGTCATCCTGACATCACAGGAACTGCAGATTGCCCACATGGCCGCGTCGGGGATGACCAACCGCGAGATCGCCGACCGCATCTACCTGTCGCACCGCACGGTCGCAGCGCATCTGTACAAGGTGTTTCCCAAGCTGGGGATCACGCGACGCAACCAGTTGCACGCCGCCCTTGGCGACATGTCCGAAGTGGCGGTTGGGTCCGAGCGGTGATCCGCGCCTACCCTTGGTAGCCGCACTAACGAAGTGCGGTCATCCAGGGAGCGTGCATTGAGTACCCGAGAACGATCCGTGGCCCACCCGAGGGCGTTGCCCGGCGCGGGCGTCGTCATCGCGCTGCTGGTGTTCTCCGCCTTCGTCATGATCCTCAACGAGACGATCATGAGCGTCGCGCTTCCCGTGTTGATCGTCGACCTGGACATTCCCGCTCGCACGGCGCAATGGCTGACCAGTGGCTTCCTGCTGACCATGGCCGTGGTGATCCCGATGTCGGGATCACTGCTGCAGCGCTTCCCGGTTCGGGCCATCTTCGTGGCGTCGATGTCACTGTTCTGTGCGGGCACGCTGGTGGCGGCTTTGGCCCCCGGCTTCCCCGTGCTGCTGGCCGGCCGCATCGTGCAGGCATGTGGCACCGCGGTCATGGTGCCGCTGCTGATGACGACCGTCATGAAGCTGATCCCGGCGGAGCGCCGTGGCCAGACCATGGGCACCATTTCGATCGTCATCGCCGTCGCACCCGCCGTGGGACCCACCCTGTCCGGTTTCATCCTCGGATCGCTGAACTGGCGGTGGATGTTCTGGATCGTGCTGCCCATCGCGTTGCTCGGGCTTCTGGCGGGCGTGGCGTGGCTGCGCGTCGCCGACGAGCGGGAGCAACCCACCCGCATCGATCCCCTCTCGGTGCCACTGTCGGCGATCGCGTTCGCGGGCTTGGTGTTCGGGCTCTCGGAACTGGGCGCCCCCGGTCACGGCGGTTCGGCCGTACCGGCGTGGGTGCCGCTCTGCGCCGGTGCCGTGGCGATGGTGCTCTTCGGTGCGCGGCAGCTGCAATTGCAGCGTGACGATCGCGCGTTTCTCGACCTGCGGCCGTTCACCTACCGCCGGTTCTCGGTGTCGGTGGGGCTGGTGGTCATCGGGTTCACCGGCCTCTTTGGCGCGATCATCATGGGGCCGCTCTACGTGCAGGACGTGTTGGGCAAGAGCGCGTTGGCCGCCGGCCTGACGAGCCTGCCCGGAGGACTGTTGATGGGCCTGGCGGGACCCTTGGTCGGGCGGGTCTACGACCGCCACGGCGCCCGACGACTCGTGGTCCCCGGTTCGATGCTGTTGTTCCTGTCGCTGTGCGGGTTTGCGATGCTGTCGGCACGAACACCGATCTGGGAACTCGTCGTCTTGCAGACGATCATGATGGTGGGACTGTCGATGATGTTCACCCCGCTGATGACCGACGCGCTCAGCGCACTGCCCGACCGCCTGTACTCGCACGGCAGCGCCATCATGACCACCCTGCAACAGGTCGCCGGCGCGGCGGGCACCGCGCTGTTCGTGACGGTGATGGCCAAGGCCTCCGCTTCGGGTGGCGCGCCGGACATGCCCGGTGTGCACGCCGCCTTCGTCGCCGCGGCCCTGATCGGTGCCGTCGCCGTGGCATTGTCGTTCTTCACCGCGACGCGCCCGTTGCCCGCCGGAGGTACGCCGACGCATTAGGTGGCTTCGAGGCGCGACTCCTCGAGGTCGAGGTCCTGCAGCACCCGGTTGAGTACCTCGTTGGACAGCCGTCCTTCTCGACGCATCGTGATCAACGCGTCCCGTTGCGCCTGCAGCACCAGCCTCACCATTTCCTGATAGGCCTGGGACCGGTCCTCGTAACCGTCGTCCTCGATCTTGCCCAGCCGCGCCGCGAAACGGCGGGCCCGGTACTCGTAGAGGCCCCGCATGCGCTCGGCGGTGTCACCCCTGGTCCACTCCTCGGCGCCGAGCGTCTCGATCTCGGCCAGCGCCGCCTTGGCGGCGACCAGCCGGGCCCGGATCTCCTCGTCGGTGTCCTGGTCGTCGTCCCCGGGGTCGAGCCGGCGTACCAGCGCAGGCAGCGTCAGTCCCTGCACCACCAGGGTGAAGAAGATGACGGTGAACGTGAGGAACACGACGAGATCGCGCTGCGGGAAGGCCGAGCCGTTGCCGACGACGAGCGGTAGTGCCAGCGCGACGGCCAGGGACACCGCCCCACGCATGCCACTCCACGCCAAGATCATCCGCCACGACGCACTGAGGCGGCGCTGCCCGCGCCCCGACCGTCGGTCGACCATCTCGGTGAGCGACGGAACGGCGAAGAACCAGGCCAGCCGGATGACCACCACGGCGGCGGTCACGACCACGGCGTAGAGGGCGAGCGCGCCGGGCGAGTAGTCGTCCAGGCCCTCGACGATCGTCCGGAGCTGGAGTCCGGTCATGACGAACAGCGTTGCGTTGATGAGGAAGTCGACGATGTCCCAGACGAAGTAGCCCTGCAGTCGTGGCCGGGCATCGAGCACCTCCGGACTCCGAATCGCCATGACGATCCCCGCGGCGACGGTGGCCAACACGCCGGACGCGTCGACGGCCTGGGCCGGGAGGAACGCCGCGTACCCGGTGAGCAGGGAGATGGTGACGCTGATCTGCGGGTCACTGATGTGCCGGCGCACCCACGCCGACATCAATCCGACGGCGACGCCGATGGCCACGCCGACGACCACCCCGAACACGAACCGCAGGCCGGCCTCGGCGAGTGAGAACGCCCCCGCGACCGTCGCGGCGACGGCCACCCGGTAGGCCACCAGCGCGGTGGCGTCGTTGAACAACCCCTCTCCCTCGATGCTGCTGACCAACCTTCGGGGGGCCTCGAGGCGGTGCATGATCGCGGCGGCCGCCACCGGATCCGTCGGGGACAGGATGGCGCCCAGCACGAACGCGGTCTGCCATGACATGCCGGGGATCATCGTGTGCGCCGCCGCGGCAACGCCGGTCATCGTGACCAGGACCAGCACCACGGTGCTCAACGTCAGCCCGCGAAGGTTGGTTCGGAAGTCGTCGAAGTTGGCGTAGATCGACGACTTGTACAACAGGGGTGGCAGGAACAGCGCGAGGACGAGTTCGGGTTCCAGCCTCACTTCGGGAAGTCCGGGGATGAAGCCGAACGCGGCGCCGCCGATCACCAGCATGATGGGGTACGGCACCGAGAGCCTGCAGGCCAGCGCACCCAACGCGGCGACGGCCAGCAGCAATCCGGTCACCAGTACCTCGACGTGGTTCACGACGTGCTCCCCATTCCCCAACGGTGCGGCAGGTTCTCCCTAGGCATCATCGTGCACGCCGTCCGACGCCGGGGCGAGCCCCAAACATCACCCGCCGTGTGATGGACCCCGCTGGGCGTCACGGCGCCCGGGCGCCGACGGCTTCCTGGTCACCCCGTCGTGAAGGCTTGCCCCGCGCCGAAGGATTCACGTGGCGGTCATCCCGGGCCACCGGAGTCCCGCAGCGCCCACCCCGCGAGCACGACGCCTTGACGATCGTCATATCCGTTGCGCTGACGGCCCTTTCGGGTGCCCTGGTCCAAGGACACGGTCGACCCGGCGGGCACCCCCACTGCCGACGGTGCGCCCAACCCGGGGTGTGACTTCCAGTGACGGCCGACGCGCCGCGGGACGGCTCCTAGTAGATGTTGGACGGGCGGACCATCCCCTCCGCGAGGTCCCCAAATCCGGGGGCCATGATCGAACCGGGTTGGCCGACGATCTCCTCCACGATCGCGGTTTCGGTGGTGATCAGCAGCGCGGCAATGGACGCCGCGCTCTCCAGCGCCGCGCGGGTGACCTGAAACGGGTCGATGATGCCCTCGTCGAACATGTCGCCGTATTCACCGGTCAGCGCGTTGAAGCCGTGCCCCAGCGGCAGGTCGACGACGACGTCCACGACGTCGTCACCTTCGAACCCGGCGTTGATTGCGATCCATCGCAGGGGTTCGGCGAGGGCGCGGCGAACCACGTCACGCCCCACGGCCTCGTCCCCGACGAGCTCCGTCATGCTCAACGCGCGGTGCGCCTGAGCCAGCGCGGTGCCACCGCCGGCGACGATGCCGGCCTCCAGTGCGGCCCGAGTGGCCGCCAGGGCGTCTTCGACGCGAAGCATGCGTTCCTTGAGCTCCACGCTCGTCGCACCGCCGACGCGGATGACGGCGACCCGGCCGGTCAGCCTGGCGATGCGGACGTCGAGCATGTCCTGATCGGCGTCGAGCTTGGCGCGTTCACGTTGCACCTCGAGTTGACCGACCCGCGCGTCGACCAGGTGCTGTTCGCCGTGCGCTCCGATGAGGGTGGTGTCGTCCTCGGTGGCCGTGGCTCGGTCACACGACCCGAGGTGTTCGCGCGTGATCTCACTGAGTTCGATGCCGGTGTCCTTGGCGATGACGTGCCCTCCCAGCGCCACCGCGAGATCCTCGAGTTCGGCCACACGGCGGTGCCCGAAGCCGGGTGCACGCACGACGACCGACTGCATGGTCTTGTGCATGTTCCCCCCGACGAGGAGCTGCAGAGCAGGACCGTCGACGTCCTCGGCGACGACCAGGAGCGGACGATCGGCGCGCTTGGCCACCTCGATGGTTGGCATGATGTCCTGAACTTGGCTGATCTTCTTGTTGGTCAACAGGATCAGCGGATTGTCGAGCACGGCCTCCATGCGCTCGTGGTCGGTGATCATGTAACCGGAGATGTACCCGTGATCGAATCCGATGCCGTCGACGACGCTGACGTCCAGGCCCGGGATCTCGCTTTCGTCGGTAGTGACCACACCCGTGAGGCCGACGTGCTCGATGGCCCGGGAGATGACGTCGCCGATGGCCTCGTCGTCGCTGGCGGCCAGGGAAGCGATGCGATGCAGATCCCCACTCTGAACCGCAACGGTGTGCTCGCGCAACGCGTCGACGACGACCGGCACGGCGCGTTCGATGCCGCGGCGCAGTCGCATCGGGTTGGCGCCGGCCTCCACCGCGCGCAACCCCTCGCGCACCATGGCCTGCGCCAGCACCGTGGCCGTGGTGGTGCCGTCGCCGACCCGTCCGTTGGTCTTCATCGCCACTTCCTTGACCAACTGGGCGCCCATGTTGGCGAACGGGTCTCGCAGCTGGATCTCCCGGGCGATCGTGACACCGTCGTTGGTGATGGTGGGGGGACCGGTCAACTTCTCCAGGATGGCGTTGCGGCCCTTGGGGCCGATGGTGACCTTGACCGCGTCGGCGAGGGCGTTGACGCCCTGTTCCAGTCGAGCGCGGGCATCTGAGTTGAAGCGAAGTTCCTTGGCCATGGCGATGAGTTCCTGTTCAGTGGTTGAGGATTCGGGTCGATCTCGGGGATGGGGTGCGACGGCGGCTACCGGGAGATGACGACCTTCAAGGCGTCGTGGGTGTCCGCATTGGCGAATACCTCGTAGGCGTCCACCATGTGGTCGAGGTGGAAGGAATGGGTGCCGAAGGCACCGGCGTCGATCTTGCCGTGCGCCAACAGGTCTAGCAGGGTCCCCACCGTGGTTCCGTTGACCAGGCCGGTGGTCAACGTGATGTTCTTGATCCACAGGTCTTCCAGGTGCAGCGTCACCGGTTTGCCGTGCACGCCGACGTTGGCGATGCGACCACCCGGGCGGACCAACTGGGTGCACACCTCGAACGTCTCCGGTATGCCGACCGCTTCGATGGCGACGTGGGCGCCCACGCCGTTGGTGATCTCCAGGACCCGCTCCCGAACGTCTTCGCGCTCGCCGTTGATCGTCATGTCGGCGCCGAAGGCGATGGACCGCTTCAGCCGGGACTCCGAGACGTCCACGGCGATGACCGTTGCGGCACCGTATAGTCCGGCCGTCTGGATCGCCGCGAGGCCGATGGGTCCGGCGCCGACCACCACGACCGTGTCCCCGGGTCGGACGGCCGCATTCTGCACACCCATCTCGAAGCCGGTGGGCAGGACGTCCGCGAGGAAGATCGCCTCGTCGTCGGTCACCTCCTCGGGCAGCAGGTGCACACTGGTCTCGGCGTAGGGCACCCGCACCAATTCGGCCTGAGTGCCGTCGATCAGGTGACCGAAGATCCAACCGATACCACCCACCGTCGCACAATGCGACGGCATCGCGGACCTGCACGGTCCACACTTCCCACAGCTGGTGATGGCGGGCACCAGGACGCGGTCCCCGACGGTCAAATCAGTGATTGCCGAACCAATCTCGGTGACGGTGCCCACGGCCTCGTGTCCCAGGACACGTCCTGGGGTGACCGCCGGCACGTCGCCCTTGAGGATGTGCAGGTCGGTTCCACAAATCGTGGTCGTGTCGACGCGGACCACGACGTCGGTCGGGTCGACCACCTGCGCGTCTGGAACCTCCGTCCACGACTTCGAACCCGGGCCGTGGAACACCAGCGCCTTCACGAGGGCTCGCCCGCCGTCGCCGTCAGATCGAAGCCGATGTACTCGGCGGCGTCCTCAGGGCTGGCGAACAGCATGGTCTTGTCGTCGAGATGCACCATTCGCCCGTAGTGCGTGGAACTGATCTCCTCGAAGATCGAGCCGTCGAACTCCTCGCCGAGAGCCTCGGTGAGTTCGTCGTAGTCGAAGTTCAGCAGCCGCACCCCGTCGACGCGGATCATCGACGGATATTCGGTGAGTTCGACGCCCTCCTTGGCGCCCATCACCTCGGCGACGACACGTCCGACCGGGGTGTTCATCAGGGTCACGCCGCACATGTTGGAGAACTCGGTGGCCGATCCGAATTGCATGGTCATTTGGTCAACTCCTCGGGAACGTCGAGCTCGATTTCGTGTAGCAGGGCGGTGAACTTGCCGATCGCGGCGTCCAGGCTGTGGGCAAACGTCACCGCCTTGTCGGCCGGGGTCGACCAAATCGGTTGCAGGGCACGGGCGGCCGTCAGGCAGCGCGGCACCCAGATGGTCAGCCACTCCGCGAACAGGGCCTTGTTCGCCGCACCGTATTCCTCGTCGCGGGTCAACAGGCGGAACAGGTTCCGGGTGTAGTTGAGGTCGCGGTCGTAGTCGTGCTCCCCGGTGCCGACGATGGTCGGGGTGATGTAGTCGCCGTTGCGGGCGGCGATCTGCATGACCAATTCGCTACGGAACAACGATCCCACCAGCTGTTCGAAGACGATGTTGGTGGCGAACAGCAGCTGACACCAATCCCCCACTGCCGTCAGCTCTTCGACGACTCTGCGGATTGGTTGCCATTCGGGCGCCTCCTGCCACACCGCCTTGTGGGCGCTGCCGTCGAACGAATCGGTCGCCTCGGACAGGTCCAGGTTGAACAACGCGAGGTCCTGGGCGAAGCGCATCTTGTGTGCGGCGTTGACGGCCACCGCGGTGTTGATCATGTTCGTGGGCCCGGAGCGTTGAATCGAGGTGAAGACGTGCAGCGCCAAACCGTTCTCGGCGTGCATCCACGCGCCGACGTTGCGTTCGACGAAGGTCAACCAGGCCGAATTCCACCCGTCGTACACCCGCGCCCGCTTGGCATTCTTGAGGCACAGCTCCACCTGACGCACGACCGCGGCGTTGTTGCGGAAGATCGTCTGGTTCCATTCCTCGTTGGGGTCGAGGAAGGCATGCCAGTTGGAGGACTTGGCCGTCGTCCAGTCCTTCGGGTATCCGCCTGGTCCGTCGCCGAAGCCGTAGATCCACCCCTGGGTCAGGTGGCGGTCCGGGTCGGGCTGCACGTCGACGGTGACGTCCTCGTACATCGTGGCGCGCAGCTTGGCCGGTGTGAAGTAGGAGTAGTTGCGGCTCTTGGAACTGGGAAAGGTCTTCGCACCGGCTTCGGAGTCGGTGAACTCGATCTTCGGGAAGCTGCGTTCCTTGGTCTTCTCGGGGGTGGACATCCGGGGTTCCTCTCGCTAGTCGAACAGGGGGCTGGTGAAACTGTCGTAGAAGACTTGGTCCTTGGGTACCGAGTTGGCGTCGAGGTAGACCAGCGCCGCGTCGACCATGGGAGGCGGGCCGCACAGGTACACCTCGGTCTTGGCGATCGACGCTTCGTGGCGCGCGACGACGTCGGTGACCATGCCCTCCTCGACGGTTACCGCGTCGTCGTCGACGCCGTCGGCGGATTCGGACAGGCACGCAACGAACCGGAAGTCCTTGAGGCCCTTGCCCAGTTCCGCGATCTCGTCGAGGTAGAACAGATCGCCGGCGGTGCGTGCCCCGTAGTAGAACCGCACCGGCCGGGTGTTCTCGGTCTTGTGCATGTGGCGCAGCAGGGACAGGATCGGCGCCATGCCGGCACCGCCGCCGATGCACACCACCGGTAGGACGTGCCCGTCCTTGAGCGTGAACGACCCGTAGGGACCGGTGAGGGCGATCTGGTCGCCGACCCCGATGTCGCCGTCGAGCAGCGCCGAGAACTTGCCGCCGGGGTACTTCTTGATCAGGAACTCGACCCGATCGCTCGAGGTTTGGGTGGTGGCCATCGAGAACGAGCGGTGCTCGTCGGTGCCCGGGATGTGCAGGTCGGCGTATTGACCGGGCTTGAAGTCGAACTTGCCGGGCTCGACCGGCTTGAGCCGAAGCGACACGATGTCGCGGGTCACGGGTTCGACGCCCAGCACCTCGGTGCGGACGTCCTGAATCGGGATCCCACCGAGGAGTTCGTCCTCGTCGAAGTTGAGCAGCTCGATGGTGCAGTCACTGAACGCACGAGAGCGGCACAGCAACACGAACCCGTCGTCGACCTCCGAGTCGTTGCAGGCGAAGGTGGAGTAGTTCTCCATCTGAATCTCGCCGTCGAGAACGTAGGACTTGCAGGCCGAACAGCGGCCTTCGCGGCACCCGTGCATGAGGTGGATGCCCTGACGGAAGGCGGCGTCCAGAATGTTCTCGTCCTCGCGGACGTCCATCTCGAGGTTCACCGGGTCGAAGGTGATCTTGTGCGAATCCACGTGTTCCTTTCTGGCGATTTCGGCGTGATTGGTGCCAGTCAGGGCGACCAATCACGCCGAAATCGCGTGGGTTAGACCGTTGCGCCGGCGCGGTAGGCCGCGACGTGGGCCTCACGTTCGGCGTCCGACATCTGGTTCAGCAGCACGTTCGGACTGTTGAACGTGTTGCCGCGCACGTCGTCCAGGGTCCACATCTTCGACGGATCCAGATTCAGGTGCGGCTGACCCACCAGTGTCTTGCCGTCGTCGCGGACGTAGCCGAGATCGGTGACGATGTCGGCGAGGTCCTTGCCGTGGTGCAGCGTCTCCCACTCGCGGAAACCGGTGAGACGCCCCATGTTCGGGGTGTCCCGGCCCTCGTACTCGCCGCGGAAGGCGACCGCGTCGGTCCAGTAGCAGGTCTCCGAGCAGTACGTCTTCCACTGCCCGTCGACCTTCTCGACGATCATGTCCTCGCGGATCAGTGCCGGCACCATGCACGTCCAGCAGCGGTGCGGGTACTCGTAGCCCACCTCCTCGAAGGCGATGGGCTTGTTGCGGCCCGGGTAGGCGAGGCGGTTGTAGGCCTCCCACCACTTGCCGTACTTGGAGTACCAGCCCGGGTACTTGTGCTCGAACCACTCGAAGTCGGTGTCGGTCATGGTGTCGATGCGCCAGTAGTTGACCGGCCAGCCGGTGGCGAAGAACCGGGCGACCTCGTGCACGTAGCCCTTCTCGGTGATGCGCTTCCACGCCTCCTCGACCAGGTCGTGCGGGATGGTGAGGCCGTACTTCTCCAGTGGCAGAAGGTAACTGCGGTAGTAGTCGTCGTAGATCCAGCGTCGCCACATCTCGGCGTAGCTCTCCCGGTCCTTGCGCCGGTCCTTGGTGCCGTACTCGATGAAGGTGCCGATGGCGGCGTCCACCACGCAGTGGTTGTTCCACCAGGCGTAGCGCAGATCGCGTTCCAGCAGCGGACGGTTGCGCTCGTCGGCCAACGCCATCAACAGAATCGAGTAGCCGTTAGAGATGTGCCGTGACTCGTCGGACTGCACCGAGTGGAACACCGTCGGCAGCAGATAGTCGCCGTTGGCCGCCGCCTCGTCGGGCATGGCCACGAAGAGGGTGTTGGTGAAGGCGGTTTCGGCGACCACCGTGAGGTAGATGTTGGCCGCGGTGATGGCGTCGCCGGTGATGAAGCCCTCACCGAACTGCCGGCCGATCGTGCCCGCGTAGTTGTTCGCGAACGCCTTCTCCGTCATGTCGAACCCGGCCGGGTCGATGTAGTTGTTCATGTACAGCTTCTTCAGATTCATCTGAATCGTCGAATGCCGTACTTCGTCGATCATCTGCACCGCGAGCCCGTTGTGGATCTCCGGGTTGGGCACCGCGTCGATGGCCATCGGCATCGCCCGAGCCGCCGAGATCTCCGGGAACGGGATGATCGACAGGAAGAGCTTCTGCCATTCCAGCCAGCGCTGCTGCACCTGGCGGAACATGTTGCCGCGGATGGCGCCGTCCATGGCGCCGTAGACGCGGTTGTCCTTCTCCTCCTCCATCGAGAAGTAGGACCGCATGATCTGCTTGAGCGGATCCTTCTTGGGCGCCTTCTCGAAGGTGTAGTCGGTGCCGAAGCGGGTGGCCGGCGTGGCGAACGTCGGCTCCCAGGTCAGTTCACTGATCTTCGCGTGCGCCTTGGTCAGGCTTTGTCTACTCAACACGAGCCTCCTGATAGATGGGCCAGTCGTCCGCCGGGCTGGGGACGACGCGACACCGATGGAACCTCGTGAGGTGGCTCATATGGGTCTCAGTTTGAGACGCGCATCACACTGGGACGAACGTGGACGACGCCGGGGTGGTCGCTCGGCGTCATTCTCAAATTGAGACGCCACGTCCTGCGTTCGTCCCTAGACTTTCGGTGCAGTCAATGCAGGACCGAGGTACAGCCACCGTGGTCAAAGATGACGACACCGCACTGGACGCGCGCCTGGCCAGAGAACAATTTCTCGCCGCCGGGGCGTTGAACGAAGACGCCGTCAGACCGAACGTGCTCAGTTCCTGGCGCCGCTCGCGTGAGCTGCACGTGCATCCCGACCGCGTCGACCTGCCCTACCTGCGCGACCCGGACACCGACACGCCGCTGGCGCACGCGGCCGCGCCGATTCTGCGACGGATCGCCGACGACCTCTCCGAGCAGGCCGTGAGTGTGGTCCTGACCTCGGCCGACGGTCTCGTCCTCGACCGGATCGCCGCGAATTCCGACATGGCGCGAATGCTGGACGACGTCCACCTGGCCCGGGGTTACAGCTACGCCGAAGAATTCGCCGGCACCAACGGCATCGGAACCGCTCTGGAGACCGGGCGGCCGGCGTTCATCCGCGGCAGCGAGCACTACGTGGGCACCCTGGGTCGGCTCGCGTGCGCCGGCTCGCCGATCCGCGAGCCCATCACCCGACGGATCGTCGGCGTCATCGACCTGACGTGTTGGGCGAATCAGGCCGATCCGCTGCTCTTCGTGCTCGCCAAGAGTGCGGGCAGCCAGATCGAGGACCGCATGAACGCGGTGAAGAACGAAACCGAGACGGCGCTGCTCGAGGCCTACCTGAAGCAAAGTCGCCGCTATCCGGCCGGAGTCCTGGCCATCGGCGGCGACGTCGTGCTGATGAATCCCTACCTCCGCCAGACCCTGGACGCGGCCGATCAGACCGTCCTGCTGGACCATGCGGCGGACATGACGCGCGCCTCGTTGAGCTCGACCGCCGTGGCCTCTCTGCCCAGCGGTGTGTCGGTGAAGATCTCGGCGGCCGAGCGCATCGCCACCGGCATCCGCGACGACAGCGTGGTGTTCCACGTCTCGTTACACGTCACGGCGAGCACCCCGGTGCGAGGAGTGGGCCAGTCGATCCCCGGTCTTGCCGGGCGCAGCAGCTCGTTTCGCCGTAGCTGCCAGCAGGTCGAACGGTGCTACCGCGATCGGGAATGGGTGGTGCTCGAAGGTGAGCGGGGATCGGGCCGGACACGCCTGGGGCAGTCGGTCGCGCGCTTCGTCTCCCCCGAGCGCACGGTCGCCATCCTTCGCGCGGACGACTTCGACACCGCCGACGACTTCGTCGCCGAGCTGGAGCTGGAGACCGACGCCGCCGACTTCGCCGTCATCGTCGCCGACGTCGACGAACTCGACGACGGGATGCTCGAGCCCCTGGCCGCGGTGCTGCAGGCGCGCGCCGGGCGAGGCTGGATCGCCGCCACCACGAGCACCGAGCGGAACTCCCCGTTGGTGGACACTCTGGTGCTGCCCTTCTTCACGCACACCGTGACCGTCCCGGCGTTGCGGCACCGGATCGAGGACCTCGACCAGCTCGTGCCGATGCTCCTTCACGAATTGGCGTCCGGACCAGTTCGCTTGGACGGTCTTGCGATGCGACAGCTGGGCAGAATGCCGTGGCCGGGCAACGTCGCGCAGCTGCGAAACGTGTTGGCGGAGACGCTGACTCGCCAACGCTCCGGCGTCATCGGCATCGACGAACTGCCCAACGAGTGCCGCTCGGTGAGCAGGCGCAAGCTCACCCGCCTGGAGGCCATCGAACGCGACGCGATCGTCCGCAGCCTGTCGGAGAACGACCGCAACAAGGCCGACGCCGCCAAGGCCCTCGGGGTGTCCCGCGCGACGATCTACCGCAAGATCAAGGAGTTTGGCATCGACGTGTGACGGGGCGCTCTAGTACACGCCCTTCGCCCGCAGGTCGGCGAGCATGGCCGTGACGCCCTCGATGATGTCCGAATCCGGGCTGCGATAGCGGGTTCCCAACCGTTGGACGGCGGCGTCGACGCGCTGAAGAAGCGCGCGGAAGGCGTCACCGGCGGCCACGGCATAGCCGGCGGCCGCCTGGACCTGAGCTTCGTCGGAGTACCGCGAGGACAGGGCGGCCAATTCCCGCGGGACCTCCTCGGCCTGCTCCTGCACCTTCAAGATGAGGTTGAGCGTGAAGTCGCGATCTGGGACGAACGACGACTTCACGTCGGCGAGCGCGACCTCCAGCACGTGGTCGATCTGGTAGAGCGTGTCGATCGTGCTCTCGACGGACCCGGCTCGCGATCGCACCTCGAACGGCGGGATGGGAATCGTCAACAGCTGGGTGGCCACCTCGGCTCGCGCCCATCGCTCCATTTCCCGGGCATGGCCCTCCCAGCGGGCAACGTCGGCGGCAGCAGCTTCGCGCGCGGCCTCGGCCTCGGCCTCGGCGGCCTTCCGTGCAGCGGCCACGTCTGCGATGGCCTGCCCACGCGCCGCGGCGACCTCGGCGGCCGCATCCGAGCGCACCTTCTCCAACTCGCGGCGCACCCCCTGCACGGCTTCCTCCGCCGTCGCCCGCTCTGCGGCCCGTTCGGCGCTCCGTTCGGCGGCACGCGCCTCCGCCGCCCGGACCCTCTCCTCGGCCGCCGCCACCTCGGCCGCGGCGTCGGCGCGGGCCCGTTCGATGTCGTCGTGCAATTGCTGCACGGTGTGCTCGCTGGCCGCCCGCTCGGTCGTCCGTTCGGCGCTCCGCTCGACGGCACGCGCCTCCGCCGCCCGGACCCTCTCCTCGGCCGCCGCAGCCTCCGCCGTCGCCGCGGCGCGGACCCGCTCGACTTCTGCCCGTGCCTGCAGCGTCGCCTTCTGATCTGCCGCCCGCTGCGCCCTGCGTTCGGCGTCCTTGCGCGCGGCCTCCGCCTCCACCGCGCGAACCCGCTCACCCGCAGCGCCGGCGACGCGGGCCGATTCCTCGGCCTCCGCGCGAGCCAGCTCGGCCGCCGCCTCGGCGTCCAGCCTGCCCTGGTGGGCGATCCGCGCCTGCTCCTCGGCCACGCGACGGAGGTGGTCGGCCTCGACGACCTGCATCGCCAGGGATCTGCGAGGCACGGGTGACCCGTTGCGCTCACGGTGTTCGACGAGCTCGGGCTCACTCATCGCAGCCAACGCGGCCGTTTCGGCCCGTGGCTGCATTCCCAACCGCTCCGCGGTGGCGACCGCGTCCGCCGCCGCCCGCCGCGTCAACGTCGCCCACCGGTCGGCGTCGAGGTCCTCGATGTGTCGACGAGTGGTCGTCATCGGCGTCGCCGTCCTCCGCTGCTCTCCCTGACCCCGACGGAAGGCGTTGGAATGGACGATGTTTCAGTTTCCGACGTCGGTTCTGGGTCGACTGGATCCTGGTCCGTTGGGTTCGCGTCGGCGCGCCTCTTGCCCGGGCGCGCCCTCGTAGCCCCCGCGACGTCGGACACCGGACCGGCCTGCTGCGCCAGCACCAGCACGAGCTGCTCTTGGTACACCGCCACGGCCCTGGACAGGGTCTCGTCGCCGAGCCGGGCGGCGTCCCGCAGTAGCCCACCCAGCAGCTCAAGAGTCACGGCGGGCCCAAGACCCAGGGTGGCGCCTTCGCTCACGGCGGGCTCGATCCCCGCGGTGTCGACCACCCACTGCCACCGCTCCCACGCCAGCGCCTTGTCCGCGTCGTCGCGAGCCCGGTCGTGTCGGCGCTCCTCCTCGTCACGCCGTTGCTCGAACCGCTGACGGGCTCGTCGCGACGCGTAGAGCACCGCACCGGCCGCGACGATCGCCGCCAGCAGTGCCGTCACGCCGGCAAAGCCAGGCGAGACCACGAAGTCGCGCACCGGAAGATCCCCCAAGACGCCGATAGGCGGTACGTACTGCACCGTGTCAGTCTCGCACTGCTGCGCCCCATGTGGTGACGGCAATCCCGGCAGCAATCGCTCGCGGACGGGGACGGCACGCCACCACCCGACGTGCGATGCTGTCGACCGTGATCTCGCCAATGGCCCGGTGGACCGGGCTGGCCGCGCCGTCGATGGCGGCGGCCGTCCTACTCGCCGGTTGCGCCGGTCAAGCACCGGCGCCGACGCCCGTCGGCCTGCCCACGGCCGCCACGACTGCCCCCACCACGACCACCAGCACCGCGAAGCCCTACGACTACCGAAACCTCCTGCTGCAGCCTCAGGACATGGTGCTTCCGAACGCGGGCTACTCGGTGCCACGGCCGGCGACGTTGAACCCCTCCGGCATCCCGGGTGCCGAAGTGATGCTCACCAGCAATGACGGCACGAATGCCGTCGGTACCACGATCGTCCTGCTCGACGAGGCCTCCGCCGCACCCGTCGAACTTCCGAAGGCGATCGCCAACCTCAAGACCGTCTCCTCGAGCGTGCCTCCCGTGCCGGTCCCCGTCGGAGATGCCGGCGTCGCGGTCAGCGGCGTCACCCCCGACGGCACCAAATCGGCTACGGCGCTTGTCTTTCGGCAGGACCGGGCGATCGTCCGCATCGACTTCTACACGACGCTCGGGGCGGTGACGCCGCTCGACACGGTGATCGACATCGGGCAGAAGCAGACCGTTGCACTCAGAGCGGGCCTGCCCGCCCTCGACTGACGGCAGGTCCCGAGACCAGACGGTCAGCGCAGGGCGGCTGCCGCGCCGACCAGTTCGGAGGCCTCGGCGCCGAGCCGGCGAGCGCCGCCAACCGCCTGCAGCCGCGAGAACGCGTCGGACGGCAGCGCTCCCAGAACGGTGAGCAGTCGAGCGCGGCCTGGCTCGTCGAGTCCCTCGACGAGGTGGTCGAACTCCACCCACATCTCACCGGACACCACCGCGGACAACACGCCGGCGAGCTGGCCGTCGGTCGCCCGGCCGACCGCGGCCGAGAGCATCTCGGGGGTGATGACACCAGCAAATCCGACCATCGCCGCGTATTCGCCACCCTCGAGCAGGGCGCTCGCGATGTCGGCGACCGTGGCAACCGGCACGGCCGCGACGATGGGTCCGAACCGGTGTGGGTCGAGCGCGAGTGCCAGCTCGGCGAGTTCGCCGGCGTCGAGATCGGCGGCAATCTGCTGGATCTGGTGGTCGGGGGAGCTCGGCGATGACGCGATCCAGGTTGTCGTTCCAGGTCAGCAGCGGCACCACGGCGAGCAGGTCGTGGGGCGTCGCGACGCCGAGCGTCGCGAACAGTGCGTCCACCTCGACGGCTCCGACGAACCGCGCCATCGCCGCATACTCCGCGCGACTGAACAACTCCTGCGCGACCTCGCCCACCCTCGCGGCCGGGATCGCCCGAACGACGTCGTGCGCGCGCACCGGGTCCAATGCGATCGCCAGATCACCCAGATAGCTCACCGAGACCCTCCCGACGAGGTCTCGCGCCTTGGCGGGCTCGAGCAGCTCGGCGACGAGCGCACCGCCCGCCGGTGGCAGGAACTTCTCGGCCAGCCGCCCCGCGATGGGACCGGGAATCGACTGAGAGAGTGCCGCCACCCTGGCGAATCTCCGCCGCTTGTCCGCGGACAGGCGACGGGCGATCTGGCCGTGGAGCACGCTCAGGTCGTCGTCGGACACCCCGTCCAGACCGTGCAACTCGTCGACCTCGACCCCCAACAGTCGGCCGATGGCCACCAGCTCCGGACGCGCCGTGGCGGCCGTCATCCCAGCAGCGCCTTGCGGACCACGCCTCGCAGCGGCAACGGCACGCCCTTGAGTGCCGTCTTGACCCCGGCCTCCATCGCCGCGGCCTGACGGCGGCTGGCGTCCTCGACCTGACTGGCCAGCCGGGTCTGAATCTCGCCCGGCAGCGCACTGACCGCGGCGGGCGGCTCCTCGCCGAGTGTCTCGGCGAGCGTGCGAACCAGCACCGCGCCCCCGTCTGCATCCGTATCCGTCACGCCAACTTCCTACCATCGAGACCGCCGACGGCAGACCTGCGACTACTGCGGTGGCGGAATGAGGACGGTCCACAGATCGGGGATGACCCCGTCCTGGACGACGGCTGCGTCGAACCCCGTCATCGTCGGCTCGCTCGTGGCGGGATCCACCAGCTGCCAGGCGAGGTACTCGAACCCCGGCAACTCGTGGACCGGGCCGGCGGTCTCGAATTGGAGCTCACCCGATACCCGACTGCTGGCCAACGCATTTGGCGTCCGGAGCGTCGTGGTCAGAGATGACGCCCTCGGCGTAGGTCCGTTGCTCGGCGGCGTGACGCGTGGCGTCAGAGCTGACCGAGCGGTCGGCACACGTTGGACAGCGCATTCCAATATTGGCCGGGCGCACAGTTGTCCGCCGGACGCGGCGTCTGGCAGGTGTTGGTGATGGGATCCCAGAACTGCCCGTTCACGCAGTTGAGGGGATCCGCCGAACCGGTGCCCGCGCTCAGCAGGGACACGGCGACGATGGGAGCGGCGACGATGGTCGAACGGCGTAGCAGGTTTCGCATGCTTGCCTTTAGCCGAGAACGCCGGCGGTCAAACTCGCGAGACAGGGCTCTGAACTACGGCTTGGGCACACCGGTGAACACCGGCACGTGATACGGATTGTCGGAACGTGTGACGTTCATCTTCGGGCGCGACGGGGGGGACGGTGCCGCACTTGGCGGCGGCGTGGCGGCAGCAGACGACGCGGTTGTCGTGGGGGTTTCGCTCACCACGGGTGGTGGAACGTACGTCGGGGTGTATGTCTGCGGCGCGGTGGTGGTCGGCTCCTCGACGACGGGAGTCGGTGGCGGGGCGGGCGGTGCCACGGTGGTCGACGGAGCCGCGGGCGCCACCTCGGGCGCTGGCGTTTCCGCGGGCGCGGAGGTGGCCGCGGGTGGGTACTTCTCATCCGGCGCATCCGTCGGCGCGCTGCGCGGGTACCAGATCGTCACCCCCACGACGACCGCCGTCACGACGATCAGCGCGGTCATCAGCAGCCCCCGAACGGACACATAGTGCTGCCATTTCCGACTTCGCATCCCCACGCGGCTGAAGATTACCCGTGTGCCAGGCAACCCGCGGACACACCATTCAGCGACTCGGCAGCGAGCTTTCAGGTCGCTTCGGTGCGTCGCGGACCGACCGGCAGCTCTGCCGGTCGTGACGGGGCCGACGGACAGAAGCCCGAGCGAATGGGGCCGAAGGGAGACATGGCAGAAAAGCCCGAAGCCGGCGACCAGCTTCACCGGCCCGCAGGTGGCGCCTGCGAGTCGAGGCCGAGCGGAGCGGCGAGAGCGGTCAGCACGGGCAGCAGCCGATCGGATTCGACGACCTGAACCGCCACGTGATCAGCCCCCGCGGCGACGTGCTGACGGAGGCGTTGGGCGATCCCTTCGGCCGAGCCGTACGCGACCACCGCGTCGACGAGCCTGTCGCCACCGGGCTTGGTGACGTCCTTTCTGCAGTACCTGGTCACGGTCGAGTTGTTCGCCGGGACACCGCGCACCGTCGGTGACCTGGGGTGCAAGCTCGGCATGGACACGGGCACGATCACCCCGTTGCTCGAGCGGCTGAGGAGGCGGGGCTCGTCACGCGCCGTCGCGATGTCGCCGACGAGCGTCGGGTACTGGTGGACCTCACCAAAACCGCTCTGGCACTGCGGTATCCCGCGTGGCGGATCTCGGAGCAGATCAAGTGTGCCGCCAACAGACGGCCCTGGCTCGAGCAACTCACCGACGTCGTCGCCGAACTGCCGATGGACCTGGTGCACGACAAGGGCTTCGCGGAGATCCGCGAGGGACTCATCGCGTGGTTGCACTCGCACGCTTCAGCCACGCCCGACACTCGTGGATACTTGAGCCGACCACCACCGTGAGTGTTCGGTGCCGGTCGTGCGCCGACCCGCCGCGGCACGATCACCGATCCATGGGCACTGGCCGTCGCCCCGTCACCACCAGCAGTATTTCCTTGGCAGGCAAATCAATGTGCCGCCCTTCTCCCACGGCACAATCCGCGTCGGTAGCAATCAGGCGGCGTCCGGACAGGTTCACCTTGAACGCCTTCGCCAGCTTGGCACCACCCAACACTTCGGCGATCCGATCGGGTGGCGAAACCGGCTGCAGCACAATCGCTTCGGTCATGTCCAGGCCGTGGATCACGTCGTGGCTCAGCGCCCCGAGCTGACCACCTCTTGGCGGCGTCCAACGGTGAGCGACGTTGCGTCGCAGATCTTCGAGCAGCGCAGCCGACGACCGATCGGCGGTGTCTCGGCGCGCCAACCCGTCCGCGGCGACGTCGAACTTGCCGCGCGCCCGGAGCATCGCCGCGAGGATCGCTGCGACCGAATACCGGTAGGGCATCGTGATGTGCGCGACCACTTCGCGGATCCTCCAACCGGCACACAGCGAGGGCGCATCCCATTGCGGCTCGGGCAATCCGTCGAGTAGCTGTACCAGCGAGGCCCGCTGCGCAGTCGTTTCGCCAAACAGTTCGTCGTCGTTCATGAATCTCCTCCGTCCGAGGACACGTCACCGGTGCTGACTGCCGCCGACCTCCAATCTCATCTCATCGCCTCGCCCTGTGGTGGCGTGGCGGGCAGCGTCAGTCGGAACGTCGCTCCCCCGCCGGACGTCTACCTCGATCTCACCGACCGTCGCGAGGCCGATCCCGTACCGCTCGCGCCCGGCAGTCGAGGCGTGGCTCAGGCCTTGGCAGAACCGGGTGAACATGGCTTCCGTCGCGTACCTCGATGTCGACGTCCGCCCCACGCCGCCCTGCGTAGATCTCGATCGATCCCCCGGAATGTTCGTGCGTGCCCTTTGCCGACTGAGGAGGTGACCGCCCGCCGGAGCACGGCCCGCGATGAAGTCACTGCTTGGCGTCATGGGCAGCGTCCACCTCGTAGCCTTCGACGGCGACTAACTCGGAGAGCAACGCGCTCAATGCCCGATCGTCGTCGACGATGAGCAGAGTCGTCAACGCGGTCGTGTAGGCCACCCGGCGAGCGTGCCATGGCGATTCTTCGAAGGCTCGAAGAATCGGCTGCCAGCATCAGAGCATGGACGCGCTCCGTTCCGGATCCCGCCGCGACGGCGCTGCCTCGTGGGCGCTGGCCGATCTCCTCGTCTCGCCGACTCTGGCTCCCGCCGTCTGGCTCAGGATTCGGTGGGAGGACCGGGCGGTGACGCGCAGGAGTGTTGCTCGACCTTGGGGCAATGGCCAAGGCGGTGGGCCGCGGACCACTGTGCCGGGCGGCGTCGCCGCACGGCAATTCCTCAACCCCGACAAGGAGATTGTTCGTGACGACCCTCGATGGGCTCCCCGCACAAACGCTATTGGTGCACCCAATCACCGAGATCCCTTTGGCTAGGCTACATTTGCTGGCGATCACTGGTGTCGATGTCTAACGTGGGCTGACATGTTGACTGCCACGCATCCCGCCGAGCCGCACGCAGGTTCGGTGTCCTCCAAACTGAATTGGCTCCGCGCCGGAGTGTTGGGCGCCAACGACGGGATCGTCTCCACGGCAGGCATCGTCGTCGGGGTTGCCGCCGCCTCGGCGTCGCGCGGTCCGATTCTGACCGCGGGAATCGCCGGGCTCGTGGCAGGTGCGGTGTCAATGGCGCTGGGAGAATATGTTTCCGTCAGTACTCAGCGCGACACGGAGCAGGCCCTGCTCAGCAAGGAACGCAGCGAGCTGAGTGAGCATCCCGCCGCCGAACTCGACGAGCTTGCGGCGCTCTACGAGGCCAAGGGTCTGTCGACGGCAACTGCGCGCACCGTGGCCGAGGAACTGACCGACCACGATGCCTTCGCCGCCCACGCCGACGTCGAACTCGGCATCGATCCCACCGACCTGACCAACCCCTGGTAGGCGGTGGTCTCCTCGGCGCTGTCCTTCACCGTCGGAGCGCTCCTGCCGTTGATTGCGATCATTCTGCCGCCCAATGTCATTCGAGTTCCGGTCACCGTCGCCGCCGTGCTCGTAGCCCTCGTCGTCACCGGAGCGGCGTCGGCCGCCCTTGGCGGGGCGCCGAAGGCACGGGCGATCGCACGAAACGTCATCGGCGGCGGACTGGCCCTGAGCATCACCTACGTCGTTGGCCATCTCATCGGCGCCGCCATTACCTGACCGCCTCGCCACGAGGGCAGTCCAAAGAAGGGTTCCCGTTGTCCACGTTCCAAGGTCTTCCCGCACACATCCTGCTCGTTCACTTCATCGTGATACTGGCTCCATTGACTGCCATCCTCGCGATCGTGTGCGCCCTGTGGCCGCGCGCCCGCGGCCACCTCACCTGGCTGGTTCTCGTCCTCGCCGCGGTCACCACGATCCTGACTCCGCTCACCACCGACGCCGGAGAATGGCTCGAACACCGCACCCATCCCACCGACCTTCTCCACACTCACGCGGAGTTGGGCGACACCATGCTCTACTTCTCGATCGGCCTCTTGGTGGTCGCCGTGCTTCTCGCGGTCGTCCACGTGCGCGAACGGCGCGAACAGCCCCTGAAGCCGCTCATCACCTGGGCCATCGCCGCTGCCGTGGTCATCGCCAGCATTGCTACGACGGTGCAGGTGTACCGAATTGGCGACTCCGGCGCCCGGTCTGCTTGGGGTGACAAGGTTGCGGAGTCGGCTCCCAAGTGAGCCCCTCCTCAACGCGGCCGACTGCGACGACAGTGGTGACGCGAGTGTGACGCGATCGCCCGTTGTGGTGCGGCGGCGCGAACCAGCCAGGCAGTCTCGTAGGAGCCTGATCATCGATCGCGCAACACGCTCCTGGACCGAGAGGCGGTACCCATGCGAGCCGCTGCAACCACAGCTGTCCTAGCCGCTGTCACGACATTCTTGTTGGGCGGATGCAGTTCCTCGGGCGAGTCTTCGCCACCGTCGAGCAACGCGATCGCCATCACCAGCGCACCTGCAACGAATGCTTCTGTCCCCGACATCGTGATCTCCAACTTCGGCTACGCGGTGCGCGGCCCAGTAAAGCCGGGCCAACAGGTCAGCGTGGTCAACGACGACCAGGCCAACCACAGCCTCGCGTCAGATGGCAACGACGCCTTCGACGTACGCGTGTCGGGGGGCGGTGGCATCGCGACGTTGACGGCGCCGATGACACCGGGCGCCTACGAGTTTCACTGCAAGTACCACGCCAGCATGCACGGCACGCTCGTCGTCCAATAGCCACTCTTCCGAGTTGCCGTGTCCGGGCGTACCGCCGACCCGCTGCGTCGACTCGCGCCCATTCCCTCGAATGCACCCTCGGGTACGCCGGTCGACGGCGACATGATTCCGTCACCAAATCGGAGGGCAGGCGGGCGTAACGTCAATTTGAACGATCACTTGTCAATGTTGGGACTGACCATGCACGTTTTGAGTCCGAGAGCCCGGTCCATGGCCATGGCAGGTATCGCGGCGACTGCGCTCTCAGTTGCCCTCGCTCCGGTGCTGGTGGCAATGGCCCCACTACCGCCGCCCGCCGCCGTCGCGTCGGGATCGACCTGTGTCAACGGGGTGGTCCCGCTCAATCCGTACGTGGTGAATTGCAATTTGCCCGCCCGAGGGAACCAAATCGCCGGCGCGGCACCGGATGCTGGGGCGATCATCGCTTGCCGGAACCAGCCGGCGTGCTTGTCGGCTTACGTCAATTATCCAGGCACCTTGGTCGTCCCCGGATACCGCCCGTGACGTGGCTACTGACCTGACCTGACCTGACCTGAGAGGCGATTCGACCATCACCGTGGCCGGTAATGCCAACCCTACGACTGTTGGCAGCCGCATCCAGAAACGAAGTCCCGCTCCGAGTTTCACCGGTTGGCCGACCGACGCCAATGACGTCCTCGACTGCCGCCCGTCCGGAAGTGTCCTTCTCGTCGCAGTCTCCGATGCCATGGCTACTCCAGGCTTTTGGGCATGCCGAGGTGAAAGCCCTGACCGTACTCGATACCGAGATCAATCAAGGCCTGGAGCTGGCCTGCCGTCTCCACAGCTTCCGCGACCATCGTCGCGTTCATCTCGGAACCAAGCGAGGTGAGCGCGGTGGCTATCGCCCGCTTGGCTGGATCATTGTCGATGTCGGCAATCAGCTCACCGTCGATCTTGATGAACTCAGGACGAAGTCGCAGCAATTGAGTGAAGCTGGCATAGCCGGCACCGGCATCGTCGACTGCCAGGGCTATCCCATGCTCGCGCAGGCGCATCAGGCCCACTGCGAGGTCGGCGGGAAAGGGCTCGTGTTCGGTGATTTCGATGATCAATCGTCGGTCTTGGGCGAGCAGGAAGTCCTGAATCGACCCTTCCAGTGCAGCGGTCGGACTCAGATTGACCGCCACCGGACAATCGATCGGGATGCCGCGAGCGGCAGCCAAGACGGCGCGCATCGCAGCAAATTCGAGGTCGAGGCCTCGACCAAGGCGGCGCGCCGTACTGAACCATTGCGCCGGGGTCAAGTCCGATGACGCTGGAAAGCGCGCCAACCCTTCGTAGGCGACCGTCCTGTTACTCACCAGGTGCACGATTGGCTGGAACGCCACGCGAAGGACGTCGGGTTGCGCGAGCAGCGCGTCCAGTCCAACCTGGTGTCCCTCGGTTTCGACCGCCTCCGGCACCATCACCGATGCCACGAAACGAGCCGTGAAGGCTTCCTCCGCACGGTCTTGGCCGTCGATGATCGCGTGGGTCAGCAGCGTCGAGAGCTCCGACTGGCTGACGATCAACGCCGAAACGAAGTCACTGACTGCGACCATCGGATCGATGTCTGCTGCAGCAAAGGCACCCGGGACTGTCGCGGCCAGCATCAGAGAACCCATGGCTTCAGCGTTGTGTATCAACGGAATCACCGCCCACGATCGAGTGCCCCACTGTGTGTTGAGCGCACGGACACTCCGTGACAATCGGGTGTCTGTCAACGAATCGTGTACGAGAAGCGGCTGTTTCTCCCGCGCGGCAATGCCTTGCACACTGCGATCCTTCGAGATGACGAAGCCCAAGGCGGGCGCCAGCACGCCGCTGGCAGAAACCGTCACATAGGCATTGTCGGAAGCGCGAAGCAGGTTGATGGCGGCACCATCAGCATTGGCCATGAACGCACACGCTTGCTCGGCGACGCGAACCATCAGTGACGCTGGATCCATCGAGGTGGCCAATGCGCGTACCAGCCGATTCATTGCGCCTTTCCTCCACATCGGCCACGAACCGCTGGAAGTAGTTCCGGTATGACGCGAGGTTTGGCGAAGCCCGCGGCATCACAGGTTCACCTAGGTTACGCACTTCTTCGGCGGCAACGCCGTACAACAAGCAAATAACCTGTTAAAACAACCGTCTCTTGCCGATGGTGGCCGAGCAGTAGCGGGCCGTGCGCGGCGCCACGGCCACGCCCGGACGGATTGTGAACTACTCGAGCGAAAGAACCACGAGCTCGTGGAAGCCATCGAAATCACCATTGTGCCAGGCGAACTGCGGTCACGTGTGCCCACACCCCGCGCCGAGTGGCCGCGTACGCCGAGTGCACCAACCCCCGCAACGGCTACCGTCAGCGCCAATTCGACACTCACACAGGATCATCGACGGAGCTCATCGCATGACCTTGAACTGAACCGCCCGTCCAACGACGTCGGAGCTCAGTCTGCTGTCCAGATCCTCACATCACGCTATCGAGGAATGCCTTGGTGCGCTGATGGCGTGGACTCCGGAGAATCTCGCTCGGCGGACCGGACTCGACCACCACACCGTCGTCCATGAAGACGATGCTGTCGGCGACACCGCGGGCGAACCCGATCTCGTGGGTCACCACCACCATGGTCATCCCGCTCTTGGCCAATTTCTGCATGACGTCGAGCACATCCCCCACGAGTTCGGGGTCCAGCGCTGAGGTCGGTTCGTCGAACAGCATCAGCTTCGGCTCCATGGCCAGGGCCCGAGCGATCGCCACGCGCTGCTGCTGGCCTCCGGACAGTTGCGCGGGGTGCGCGTGAGCGAAGTCAGCCAGCCCTACCTGGTCGAGCAGTTCCCGGGCTTCGGCGACCGCCTTCGTCTTCGGGATCTTGCGGATGCCAATGGGCGCTGCGGTCACGTTCTCCAGCGCGGTCAGGTGAGGGAACAGGTTGAACCGCTGGAACACCATGCCGATTCCTCGCCGCTGCCGGGCGACTTCTCGGGGGGTCATCTCGTGCAGTGCGCCTTTTCGCTGGGTGTAGCCGATCAACTCACCGTCGAAATTGATGCGTCCACCGTCGATGGTTTCGAGGTGATTGATGCAGCGCAGGAACGTCGACTTGCCTGATCCAGAGGGGCCGAGCAGGCACATCACCTCGCCCTTGGCCACGCTGAGGGTGATGCCCTTGAGAACGTCGACCTTGCCGAAGCGCTTGCGCACCCTCCGCGCAGTGAGCAGCGGTTGGGCGGCCGCCTGGATGCTGCCGTCATCGACGGTGGTCATAGCGACTCCTTCTCCGTTACCCGCGGCGGAGGCTCCCGGCGCAGGAGGGCCATGACCCGTCCAATCGGCGTCGGGCCGAGCACGCGACTCCCGCGGCCGAAGTGCCGCTCGAGGTAGTACTGCGGGACCGACAGCACAGATGTCAACGCCAGATACCAGCAACTGACCACCACCAATAACTCGACCTGGCGGAGGTTCTGTGCCGAGATGCGCTCAGCGACGGTGTAGAGCTCGAGTACGGCAATCAAACTCAGCAGCGCGGTGTCCTTGAGCATGGAGATGGTTTCGTTGCCCATTGGCGGGATGATCACTCGCATCGCCTGGGGAAGCTCGACCTTGAGCAGGGTGAACAACGGCGTCATCCCCAGGGAGTAAGCGGCCTCCTTCTGGCCCGGGTCGACGGAGAGCATTCCCGCCCGCACGATTTCGGCAGAGTATGCGGCCTGGTTGGTCGTCAACGCGATGACGCCGGCAACGAATGCGGGGATGAGGGTGTTCGTGTCGACGGCGAACACCGTGAAGTCGGTGAACGGCACGCCAAGGCTGATCTGTTTGTACAACAAGCCCAGGTATCCCCAGAAGACGATCTGCACCAGCAGCGGGGTTCCTCGGAACACCCAGATGTAGAGCCACGCCAAGCCACTCAACACCGGGTTGCTCGAGAGCCGCATGAGGGCCAAGACGACGCCCAGGATGGTCGACAGCACCATCGCCAGAAAGGTCAGGACGATCGTCAGCACGGCGCCGTGCAGGATCTGAGTGCTGAACATGAAGTCGGCGATCGTGCCATGGTCGACGTTCTCGTTGTTCCACAACGACGACGCCAACCAGACGAACCCGAGCCCCAACACACCAGCCGCGACCCACCGCCACGTGTGTCGCAACCGAAGGGCGACGATGTCGTCGTCGGACTCACCGTCTGCCGCCCCCGCCGGGCTCAGCTCTGTCGGCGGGCGTCCTCCGGGGGCGTCATGATCGGTGAGGTCACTCCGAGGCACGGTTGATCCCGGCCTTGTCGATCGCAAAGTCCGACAGCTTGTACTTGTCCAGAAGCTTGGCGTAGGTCCCGTCGTCCATCACCGATTGCAGAGCCATGTTGAGGGCTTTGGCCAAGTCGTCGTTGCCCTTGAGCAGACCGATTCCGGTGTAGACGGGGTTGTAGCCACCCGGGTTCTCTACGTCCTTGACGAGCTCGAACGTTTGACCATCCCCGGCAGTTTGCGCTGCATAGGTTCCGACCGAGGCGTCGACGACGTCGGCGACCGCCTTGTTCGAACGTACGGCGGTCTGGGCGTCCAGCTCAGTCGGAAGCTGCACGAGATTGATCGGTCCGGCGCCCTCTGCCTTGCACTTGTCGGCATAGCTCTCGAGGAGGTCGCCTTGAACCGTGGCCTTCTGCACCGCCACGTTCTTGCCGCACAGATCGAGGATCCGGGTGATCTTCTCCGGATTGCCCTTCTGCACCACGATCACGAACCCAGCGTGAAAGTAATCGACGAAGTCGAGCACTTTCTCACGCTCAACCGTGTCGTTCATGCCGGCCATGATGATGTCGTGCTTGCCTGCCTGTAGCGAAGGCACCGCGGTGTCGAAGGTCTGCTGGACGAACGTGAACTTCACCCCGAGCTTGCCACCGAGCGCTTGGGCGAGGTCGTAGTCGAAGCCGGTCGGATTCTGGTTCTCGTCCAGCATCTCCATCGGCGGGTTGGGCATGTCGGCGGCGACGTTGATCCCCGACTCCTTGTACTTCGCAGGCAACAGCGCCGCCGCCGCGGCGTCGACGTGGACCGACGTGCTCGAACTAGCATCTGTGCTGGTCGCAGAGCCCGATCCGCCACCGGAGCACCCCGACAAAACCAGCGCGGTCGCGGCACCCATCAACACGGTGCTGCCAAGAACACGGGTGCGGAATCTCTTCGTGGTTGTCATGATCGGTCTCCTTCATGTGATGGTTCGCGGTTCGGACGTGTGACCAGCTGATGGACCCTCACCACCGGCGGGTGAAGGCCGGTTGGTGGGTTTGCAACATGTCTTCGTAGGTCTCTCGACGCGCGGCCAGCGAGGCCTTGCCGTCCGCGCAGAAGACGATCGGCGGAATCGGGGCGCCGTTGTAGTGGTTGGCCATCGTGTAGCTGTAGGCCCCGGTCACGGGGATGACGACCAGGTCGCCGACCTTCGGGTCGACCAACTTGGCCCCACCCACCATCAGGTCCCCAGACTCACACTGGCGGCCGACGACGTCGCAGACCGTGTCTGGCACGCGGTCCATCGCGGTCGCGACGACGGCGTGGTAGCGCTGGCCCGTCAGCGCGATGTCCAAGTTGTCCGCCATTCCCCCATCCACGGCTACGAACGTCTTACCGGTGCGCTTGACCGCGTTGACGCGGTATAGGGAGACGCCAGCTCGAGCGACCAGGGAACGCCCTGGCTCGATGATCAACCGTGCCCCGGCCGGCAGATGTGCGCGTGCTGCGTCCACCACGGCGTCGAGGTACTGATCCACACTCGGCGCCGGCTCATCCTCGGTGTACTGGACACCCAATCCGCCACCGATGTCGTAGGTCTCGAAGGGCCCAAAATCGGCAACCGTCTTCACCGCGTCGGCGAACGGCTCGGTCTCCAGCACTTGGGAACCGATGTGAACGTGGATCCCGTCCAGGCTCAGGAACGGGTGCATCGCGATGCGCTTCGCGGCCAATTCCACCTGTTCGCGGGGCAGCCCGAACTTCGAGTCAGAGCCACCGGTGAGCTGGGATGCGTGAGTCCGAGGGGAAATTCCCGGCGTCAACCGGATCATCACTGCCTGCGGCCGCGTGGTCAGCGTCTCCAGTCGAGCGAGCTCGTCCAGGTTGTCCACGATGATGCATCGGATTCCCGCCTGCAGTGCCATGTCGATCTCGGCGTCGGACTTGGCGTTCCCGTGCATGTAGATGCGGGCTGGGTCGACACCAGCTGCCAGTGCCATCATCAGCTCGCCGCCGCCGGCGACGTCGACGCCGAGTCCCTCGGACTGAGCGATCGCGTACATGGCAACTGCCGGAAGCGACTTCGACGCAAACAGCACCGTTGAACGCGGCCAGCGGCTCGCCAACCCGTCGACGAAACGTCGGATCTGGCGACGCAGACCCTGCTCGTCGATGACATAGGCGGGGGTGCCGAACTCCTCGGCCAGCTGGCTGACACTGCAGCCGCCGATGGTGAGCTCACCCGTCTCGGTGAGGTCCGATTCCTCGGGAAAGACGCCAAGGACGTCAGCGGAGGTAAGACGGAGTGATTCGGTGGTGCTCACGATGTCCTTCTGTGTCTCGGGTGTCGACGCTCGATGCCGGCTCACACTCGAACGGCATCTGCCGGCGTCTGCAGGTGATGGGGTGGTCTCCACCTGCTGTGAGCAGTCTGTGCGCCCCAGTCTCAAGAGACAGTTGTGCGTTTGGCCAAGTCCGGCTCGATTAACCTGGCCAAATGGATGAGGTTCACAGGCGCCGCGGACCGTCGGCACTCACCGTCGCGGACTTGGTTGCGACGTTGGGAACCGTCGTAATTCGCGCCGTGCCCAACGCCGCCGGACTCGGGAACATTGCCAGTGGGCCGGTGATCTTCGACCCCATGGACGAATTACCCGACAGCCCCGGCGGTGTGCTGCTCATGGTGGGCCTCGCACCCGATTCCCCACAGGTCGGCACGTTGATGCCGGCCGCCGCCAAACGCGGATACTCGGCCCTCGTCGTCAAGGCCAGGGGGCAACCGCTTCACGACGTCGCCGACGCAGCAAAGACGGCGGGCATCGCACTCTTGGTCGTCGACGAGGCGGTCCCCTGGCGCCACCTGGACAGGCTGATCGTGTCCGTGACCAGCAGCCACTCGCGAAATGACCATCCCAACGACACCGGCGGTGGCGACCTGTTCGTACTCGCCAACGCGATCGCCACCGCACTGAAGGGAGCGGTCGCGATCGAGGACCTCGATCGCAACGTGCTGGCCTACTCAAACCTGGAACAGCACAAGGTCGACAGGATGCGCCGCATCGGAATCCTGGCCCGCCGCGTCCCCGAGATGGACAAGCACATCAGGCAGTACCGCGACCTACTACTCGCCGAGGGGGTAGTCCATTTCCCCTACGACCCAACCGACGGAGAGTTGCCCCGGTGCGCGGTTGCGGTCCGGGCCGGCCGTCAACCAGTCGGGTCCATCTGGGTCATCGAGGCGGACCAGCCCGTCGGACCCGAGGGTGAGACCGCGCTGCAGGACGCTTGCCGGCTTGCGGCCATTCACATCCTCCAAGCCCAAAACGCGGTCGACGTCGAACGGCAGTTGCGGGCGGAATGGCTGAGGTCGCTGCTCGAGGGGCACGGTTCACTCGCCACCACGGCAACTCGATTCGGCATGGCCACCGGCGTGCCCTCAGTCGTGGTGGGGTTCACGTTCCCCGCCGGACTTGAATCCCCGCCCCTGATCCCCCAGCTGAGCACCGCGGTAGAGCAGTACTGCGGCGTCTTTCGGACGAACGTCTCCTGCGTCGCCATCGGCGGCACCGTCTACGTGCTGTTCCCCTCCGTACGCGACGAGGAGATGCCCCGCCGGGTGGCCACCGGTGCGTCGAAGGCGGTCAAGGCCCGCCTCGGCCACCCAGCTCACGCCGCCATCAGCTCCGCGGGACGAGGGCCTTCCGCCGTACACCAGCTGCGCCGTGAGGTCGACCAGGTGCTCGCCGTCATCGGATCCAACGACTCTGCGCCGTCCGTTGCCACCGCCACCGACATCTACTCCCAAATACTGCTGACCACCCTCGCCCGCGAGTTCGCCCGCAACGAGACACCGCTGCACTCCGGAGTCCGAGCCCTGCTCGACCATGACCAAGCACGAGGCACCGAGTACCAGTCGACCCTCTGTACCTACTTCGGCGCACTAGGCGACGTCGCCGAGACCGCCCGACAACTGAACATTCACCCCAACACGTTGCGCTACCGCCTACGACGGGCTGCAGATGGTTTTCGCGTGCCTCTCGAACACCCCGATGACATCCTCACCACATGGCTTCAGCTACGTCTCGCACCTAGTCAAGAGGGCCGCGGCGGGCACGACGGCAGGCAGTAAGGAGTCCACGCCGTCGCTTCCAGTCGCGCAAAGAGGCGCACGAACGGCGGGTGTGATGCCGGCGGCGTCAATGGTGAAGTACGCCAACCGATTCTGTCGGTGGAAACGCGGAAACCCGCCCAGACCGAAGCTCTGGGCGGACGCTAATCGACGCCGAGCGTTACCTCGGTCGACTTCACCAGCACCGTCGTTGCGGTACCTACGGTCAGACCCAGATCCTCCACCGCCTCCTTGGTAATGGACGCCGTGATGATCTGGTCGCCTCCGTCTAGGCGCACCTTGACCGTGGCCATGACGCCGCCGACGTTGACTTCGGTGACGACGCCTGGCAGCTGATTCCGTGTGGACAAACGCATTGAGGTTCCTTTCTGTTGTGCAAGAACGACTTTCAGACACTACGCTGTAACCGGCGTATTCATCGCATCGCCGTTTCTGCGGAAAGGACTGTTCAAAACCCGCGCAAGAAGTCACTTTTTGGGCTAGTTTTGCCGCATACGCGGAGTTAGATGGGATACAGGTGATGGGCCGTGCCGGCGATTCGGATTAGGGATGCGGCTGTACTGCTGGGCGTCAGTGACGACACGGTGCGCCGCTGGATCGACGGCGGCAGCCTCACCGCCTACAAGGACGACGCTGGTCGCATGGTGATCGCCGGAGACGTACTAGCCGACTTCGCCCGCGATCACGCGACGCCCCCACCGGATCCCCTCGGCGTCTCGAGTTCCGCGCGCAATCGGTTCGTCGGCCTGGTCACCAAGGTCACGGTCGATCACGTGATGGCCGAGGTGCAGATGCAGTGCGGACCGTTCACCGTCGTCTCGCTGATGAGCAGTTCGTCGGCCAACGAACTCGGTCTCGAGCCGGGTGTCGTCGCCGTGGCCGTCGTGAAGGCAACAACCGTAATCGTCGAAACCCCTGGAGGAACTTCGTGAAATCAATTCTGGGCGTCGCCGTGGCTGCACTGAGTGCCGCGGCTCTGGTCGCCGGGTGCTCGTCGTCGCAGCAGACTGGCACCGGGGCAACGACGACCGGAGATGCGCCGTCCATGTCCACCAGCATCACCGGTGACATCACGGTGTTCGCGGCGGCGTCGTTGAAATCGACGTTCACCGAACTCGGGAAACAATTCGAGAAGAATTACACCGGCACGCACGTCGCGTTCAGCTTCGCGGGTTCCTCGGATCTGGTGACCCAGTTGACCCAGGGAGCGCCCGCGGACGTGTTCGCCTCCGCCGACGAGAAGAACATGACCAAGGCGACGGATGCGGGCATCGTCTCGGGCAAGCCGGTCGACTTCGCCACCAACACGCTGACCATCGTCACGCCTCCGGGAAACCCCAAGGGCATCAAGGCCTTTGCCGACCTGGCCAAGCCGGGAACTCAGGTGGTGGTGTGTGCGCCGCAGGTTCCGTGCGGTTCCGCGACCGAGAAGGTCGAGCAGGCGACCGGGGTAACCCTGGCTCCGGTGAGTGAGGAATCGGCCGTCACCGACGTGCTCGGGAAGATCACCTCCGGCCAGGCCGACGCGGGTCTGGTGTACGTCACCGACGCCGCCGGCGCCGGGGACAAGGTCACCTCGGTGCCGTTCCCGGAGTCGAGCGGCGCGGTGAACACCTACCCGATCGCGTTGCTGAAGGACTCGAAGAACACCGCCACCGCGCAGAAGTTCATCGACATGGTCAGCGGCCCCGAGGGTCAAAAGGTATTGAGCGCAGCAGGTTTCGCTGCGCCGTGACGGCCAGGCGGCGGCCCGGCGGGCTGATCCAGGTCGGTCTGCCGATCTGGATCTACCTGCCTGCCACCATCGGGGCATTGTTCGTCATCGTCCCGTTGGTGGCCATCCTGCTCAAAATCGACTGGGCACACTTCTTTCCGCTCATCACCTCCGAGTCCTCCCGGGCGGCGCTCGTCCTGAGTCTGAAGACCGCGGCCGCAAGCACCGTGGTGTGCGTCGCGCTCGGGGTGCCAATGGCGTTGGTGCTCGCCCGCGCCCGTTTTCCCGGCCAGTCGATCCTGCGTGCGCTGGTACTGCTACCGCTGGTCCTGCCTCCAGTCGTGGGTGGGATCGCACTGCTGTACACCTTCGGCAGGCAAGGTCTGCTGGGTCAGCAGCTCGAGGTACTCGGCATTCGGATCGCGTTCTCCACCGCCGCGGTCGTGCTCGCGCAGTCCTTCGTGTCGCTGCCCTTCCTCGTCGTCAGCCTCGAGGGCGCTTTGCGCAGCGCGGGTGACAAGTACGAGAGCATCGCCGTCACGCTCGGTGCGCGACCGACCACGGTGCTGCGCAGAGTGACTCTGCCACTGGTGGTTCCAGGCCTCGTGTCCGGAGCCGTCCTCGCATTCGCACGGGCGCTCGGTGAATTCGGCGCGACTCTGACCTTCGCGGGCTCACTGCAGGGTGTCACCCGGACGTTGCCTCTGGAGATCTATCTGCAGCGCGAAACCGATCCCGACGCCGCAGTGGCCCTGTCACTGCTGCTGATCGTCGTCGCCGCGCTCATCGTCGTCGCCTCGGCGAGTCGGCGCCTCTCGGGAGCGCTGTGAGCAGCGTCCGCGTGCAGGCCACAGTCGAACAGCGCGGCGTGGAGTTCGATCTCACTCTCGAGCATGGCAAGGTACTCGCCGTCCTGGGGCCCAACGGTGCCGGGAAGTCCACGCTGCTACTGCTGATCGCCGGCCTGCTCCGACCCGACGACGGCAGGATCACGCTGGGCGAGCGGGTCCTCACCGACACCAACACCGGCATCTTCGTGCCCGCGCACGATCGCGGTGTCGCGATGCTGTCCCAGCAGGCACTGTTGTTCCCGCACATGACGGTTGCCGCCAACGTCGCCTTCGCGCCACGATGCAAGGGGCACAGTCGCTCCGATTCGCGCGCGACTGCGCGGCGCTGGCTCGAAGCCGTCGACGCGGACGCCCTCGCCGACCGGCGTCCCGCACAGCTCTCCGGGGGGCAAGCCCAACGGGTGGCCGTCGCCCGCGCACTCGCCGCGGAACCACACGTGCTACTCCTCGACGAACCGATGGCCGCACTCGACGTCACCGCCGCACCCGCGCTCCGGCGGCTGCTGCGCGACATCCTGCGCGACGAAAACCGCACTGCCGTCATCGTCACCCACGACCTACTCGATGCCCTCGCCATCGCCGACGAGGTACTCGTCGTCGACGGCGGACGCATCGTGGAAAGCGGCCCGGTCCGCCAGGTTCTGTCGTCGCCGCGCAGCGACTTCGCCGCCCGTATCGCGGGAGTCAACCTCATCACGGGTGTGATCAGCGAACCCGGAATCCTGCAAACGGTTTCGGCAGAAAGCATCTCCGGAGTTGGTGATCCACCCCCGGGTACCGCCGCCGTCGCCCTGTTCCGACCGACGGCGGTGGCGGTTCACCGCACCGCACCGCACGGCAGCCCACGCAACGTGATTCCGGTGACCGTTTCCGAAATGGACCTCCACGGCACCACTGTCAGGATTCGAGCCACCGACCAGGCCGACGGCACTACCGGCCTCGCCGCGGACATCACGGTCGCAGCGGCCTCCGACCTCGACCTCGCCCCCGGCCAGCACGTCTTCTTCGCGATCAAGGCCCACGAGGTCGAGTTGCACCCTGCACTGGGCACAGTGGCTCTCAACTAGCTATTCCGTCGTCAGTCCCCTGGAGCCGCGGGCGCCGTGGGGGCGACGAGCCCGCATCTTCATGGACTCGATTGTCGCGACCCGGCATCCACCGGCGCTCTCCATTCGACGCAATTATGACTACGCTCATTATTGAGTCTAGTCATAGATGCGAAACTGAGGCGCAAGCGCGCTCCGCATACATCCGAGGAGGGACCGATGATATGCAACCGAGTGATGAATCGGGTACCGACCAGGAGGCCATGCCTGATCTCGCGCCGGTGGTGATCACCGCCGGACTGGGTGTGGACGGAGAGCACGGCCCGCTGTTCTCGGGCGTTGACCTCAGCCTCGCCCCGGGATTCCACGCCGTACAGATGCCGGGCGGGCCGAGCCAGTCAGCCTTGCTGCTGACGCTCGCCGGCCGCTTGAAGGCCAGCCACGGCACCGTCGCCGTCTGCGGCGACACCACACCGCGTGCGATCCGACGGCATTGCGCAATCGCAGCCTTCCCGGACATCGACGAACTGGAAGGACCGGTGACGGTCGACACCGTGTTGACCGAACAACGCCGATGGCTGGCGCCCTGGTACACACGGGTGCCCAGGCTGGGGCATCCCGCCGAACTCGACGAGGTATTCGGCGACGTACCCGTGCCTGCCGGACGTACCTACGTCGTCGAGTTGTCCGATCTTGAACTGTTTCTGATGCGTATCACGTTGGCGCTGTTGTTAAACCGTCCGATTCTGGTGGTCGGCGACCTGGAACAGGTGCGTGACAACTCGAGGCGAGCACTCGCGGTGCAACGCCTCGGCGCCATCGCCGAACATCGCACAGTGATCGTCGGAGTGACCAATCCACTCGGCAGCGATGCTCCCGATCACGACCTGCACGACAACCGCATCCTCAATGAGGGGAACTGACCATGCTGGCTGGACTCACCTTCGGCTCGGAACTCAAGCGCTTCGGTCGTAGCCGGATGACCCGCGCTACGGTCGTCGTGCTGGCGTTGTTGCCGCTGATATACGGCGCGCTGTATCTCTGGGCGTACTGGGACCCCTTCGGTCACGTGGACAAGATGCCCGTTGCACTGGTCAACTCCGACCGTGGCGCGGTGGTCTCCGGACAGCACATCAACGCTGGCGAGGAGATCGCCAAGAGCATGACTGCCGACCACAGCCTCGACTGGCACATCGTGGACCCCGAGGAGGCGCGCGACGGGGTGCAACACGGCAAGTACTACTTCATGCTCGAACTGCCGCCCGACTTCAGCGAGGCCATCGCGTCCCCGGTTACCGGACAACCCAAGCAGGCCAACCTCATTGCGGTGTACAACGATGCCAACAACTACATCTCGACCAACATCGGCCGCTCCGCGATCGACCAGGTGCTCAACGCCGTCTCCACTCGCATCTCCGGACAGGCCGTCAATCAGGTGCTGTCCGTGGTCGTCTCGTCCGGAGCGGGGATCAAACAAGCCGCCGACGGAGCGCAGCAGCTCGCTGACGGCGCCGCCAAGGTCGACGAGGGCGCCAACCAACTGAAAACCGGACTGCACAGCGCGCGGTCCGGTTCGGCTCAGCTCGCCTCGGGCGCCGCCCAGCTCGCCGATGGTGTCAACACGGCCACCGAGCCGCTGCTGACCGCCGCTACGGCACTCTCACGAGTCGGCGGCAGTACCGAACAGTTGGAGCAGGGTGCTGTTGCAATACGGCAAGCCAACGATCAACTGGGCGGCATCGCCGCCGCCCAGGACGCCGCGGCCACGTCACTCGCCTCGGTGATCCAACAGCTCTCCGCCAGCACGGATCCCGTCGCCGGCGCCGCCGTGAACACGTTGAGCGGGATCGAGGGCCAGCTGCGCGACCACCAGTACACACCCCAGGTCCGCCAGCAGCTCACCGACGCTGAGAACGCCGCCATATCGATGACCTCGACGCTGCGCACTCCGGGCAGTCCGCTGTACGCGTCGTTGGACGATATCGGCCAAAAGGGTCGAGACCTCACCAACAAGCTGACCCAACTGCGCAGCGGGGCCCAGCAACTCGCCTCCGGTAGCAACGAATTGGCAGGCGGGATCGCCAAACTCGACGGCGGTGCCGCGGCGCTGACATCGGGCACGGCACAGCTGCACACCGGGTCAGAAGAACTCGCGACCAAACTCGCCGACGGCGCCAAACAGGTACCCAATTGGACACCCGAGCAGAAGGTCTCGATTGCCAACACCATCGGCGGACCCGTGCACCTGGACACCTCACACGAAAACCCCGCCCCCAACTTCGGTACGGGCATGGCGCCGTTCTTCATCACCCTGGCGCTGTTCTTCGGCGCGCTGATGCTGTGGATGGTGTTGCGGCCGCTGCAGAATCGCGCCATCGCAGCCGAAGTTCTCGCGATCCGCGTCGCCCTCGCGAGCTATCTGCCCGCGGTGCTGATCGGGACCGCACAGGCGATCATCTTGTATTGCGTCGTTCGGTTCGCGCTAGGTATGCATGCCGAACACCCCGTCGCGATGCTCGCCTTCATGGTCCTGATCTCGTGCGCGTTCGTCGCTGCGACACAAGCGATCAACGCTCTCGTGGGCCCCACGGTGGGGCGGGTACTGCTGATGGCGCTGCTGATGCTTCAGCTGGTCAGCGCCGGCGGCATGTATCCGGTAGAGACCACCTCCAAACCGTTCCAGCTGATCCATGTCTACGATCCGATGACGTACGGCGTCAACGGATTACGACAGCTCGTTCTCGGCGGCATCGACTTTCGACTGTGGCAGGCTGTCATGGTTCTGGTCGGCATCTGGGCAGGCGCACTGGCGCTGTCGTCGCTCGCCGCCCGCCGTGACCGGCTCTGGACGATGATCAGACTGATGCCGGCGATCAAGATGTAACACGTCGATTGGCCTGTCCCCCGGTCACGACTATTGAGTACATTCACCAGCGAGCAAACTAGGAGAGGTTGGGGCTGATATGCCGACGGTCAAGGAACCCAACGACGGGCTGACCAGCCGCGGCGGTCGGCGGATGCGGAACATGCAAGACAAACGCGACCGCATCTTCGACGCCGCAGCCAACCTGTTTGCCGAGCACGGTTACGAGGCGGTGACCACTCAACAGATCTCCGAGCGCGCCGACATCGCCGCCGGAACATTGTTTCGCTACGCATCGTCGAAAGGCGACTTGCTGTTGATGGTCTACAACAGACAATTCCGCGCAGCCATCGACACGGGTCGACAAGCATCGCTCTTCTGCACCGATCCGGCCGACGCGGTGTTTGCCATGACGGCGCCAATCGTTCGCGCTGCCGGTGCGGATCCTGAGAACACCGTGCTCTACCAACGAGAACTCCTCTTCGGTCCGCCCTCGGTCGGCTACCGCGCCGACGGTTTGGCTCTGGTGGTGGAGCTGGAAGAGGCTATTGCAGAACGCCTTTCGACGGCGATCATCCCAGCGTTCGACGGCACCATCGTCAAGGTGGCAGCGATGCGGGCGGCCCGCAGCGTGTTCGCCGTGTTGCATCTACTGGTGGCGCAACCCGCCACCGGAGCGCACGACGGCGCCGACCCGGTGGGCGAGCTGAAAGCGCAAGTCGGGCAGATCGTGGCGGGTTTTTTCGCTTCGATCGATGCCCGCGAATGACATTCACGTCCGACCAGTTGCGGTGCGCGGCCTGGGCTTGGGCGTGGCCGAGTGGCGCGTGGACGGCGCGGGTCTCGGCCAGGCGCGCGCGCTGCTGCTTCGCACGCTCGGCAGCCGTCGCGGTCTCGCGCGCCCTTCGCCGCGAGTCGAAGTCAAGGGACGGCGCGGGGTCGGGGTTGGAACGCTGCGCCTGGGCGAGCGCCTCGCGGGCCGCGCCCTGGCGGGCGCGCTTCTCGTCGAGGGATTCGGGCATCACGGTTCGACCGCCTTGCTGGCGGCGATCCCGGCGACGAGCTCGCGGAGCTTGGGCCGTTCGGCAGCTGGCAAGTTCGCGGAGTCGGCGCTGTTCGGCGAGCTCTGCGGCGTCGGCGCCCTTCGATTCGCAGAGCGCTTCGTACTCGGGTGTGGGTCCGGTGTCGGCGTCGCGGGCCCGGCGGATCTCGCGGGCCATGGCGATGATCTCGGCCGGCTCCGGCGCGTCAGCCGCCGTCCTCGTAGACCATGGCCACCGCTTTGGTGACGCCCATCAGTTCGAGCCGGACGATGGCGCGGCCGGGGCCGTCGAGGCGGCTACCGGCGACCGTCGGCACGAACCCCGCGCGGCCCTTCGCAGGCGCGGAGCACGTCTCCGAATATGTCACCTAGACGTCCTGAGTGATGTTGTCGCGCAACTCCTTTGCGAATAGCAGCCATCCCCCCACGAAGTCGGCGGCCGAGAATCGGCCCTGCTTCTCCTCAGCTGCCGCGACGGCCCCGGCGACGACGGTGTACACCCGACCAACGTTGCCGCTGCCGCTACGACTCCCCGAAAGCTCCCCATGGGCGCGTCGACCCTGCCACCGCGAAGCACACCTTTTGGGCGAGGGTGTGATACTCCCGCTCACGACGATGCAATCCAACAGCACGCGTATTTCGGCAAAAACCGGCGCTCCTGGCAACGGCGCAATATCCTCCGCTCAGGGGGTTGGAATGCGTATCGGTATCGGTGGGGGCGCCTTCGGTGTCCGCGGTGGTATATCCAACAAGGGCTTCGGCGTCGGCGCTGGACCCGTGTCGCTCGGATCTTCATGGGGCGGTCGACGACGGCGGCGATCCAGCAACAACAGCGGCGGGTTCTTCGGCTTCGTAGCTGCCCTGCTTCTGATCGCGTGGCCGTACTTGCTCGGCACATACGTAGCGGTGCAACTCGGTGCGGCGAACCCTTCGACGACCCGTTCAGTTTGCGGGTGGGTTCCGGAGATTATCTGGTTGGCACTCCTAGCAATCCTCCTCGTCGGGATCGTGCAGCAGCGGTCGCAACAGCAGGCAGCACTTGCCGAATATCACGCGCCGCGGGCCGCGGTAGGCCCCGGAAGCCAGACGGTCTTCCGGCACGGAGCATGCACAGTGAATCACCGCACGCCGGAGGCTGCAACCAACTGCCGCAAGGGCTAATCCGGGGCGTCTGGAAGCAAAACCTGCCGATCCGAAAGGTAGCTGGGATTCAGAAATGTGTTTTCGAGGGACGTTATTCGCGGTGGGCCTGTTCGCGACGGCCTTGTCGACTACAACGCCAACCGCGTCGGCGGAGCCGGGCATCTGGCCGGACTGCGACCCTAGTCGCCCCGAGGTTATGGCCGAGTGCTCAATGCCACCCCACGGGTCGTGCGCCGAACCCGCTATCGACAACTACTCCGGCCTGAATGGCGGCGCATTCGTCTGCGCGGCGTCGGGCCAGTGGGCATGGCGTTCGATGAGCTACGCAGAGTGGCAGTCGTTGTCGAGACGGTAGGGGCAGCAATGGGAAGGATCGTTGGTGCGATCGTGGTGATGCTAACCCTTCTCGCAGCACCGGCATGCTCACACACAACCGGTAAGGCAACAGCACCACCGGTCTCGACGATGTCGCCCACCGACGCCGCGGCCAGCGACACCAAGAGGTCGATGCAGGACAAGCTGGACTCCGACCCTGATCTGTCGCAGCTGAAGTTGAAAGTCGTCGATGTCGTCCTGGTCAACAAAAGCGGAAACGACTATAAGGGCATCGCCACCGTCAAGACCCCCATCGGCAAGGAACACGACGTGGCAGTCGACGTCACCGCCGACGGCAGCCATCTCATCTGGGAAGCCGCCCCGGGCGCCTTTCTGTTTGCGCTGCAAGAACAGTCGGAGACTCCTCCCCCGGCGGCGGCTGCGCCGCCAGCTCCATCCGGCCCTCAAGCGCTGGCACCATCCCGCGACGGCATGGTCTTCATCGTCACCAAGTCGGGCAAGACGTACTGCCAAATTTCTGCATCCGAGGTGGATTGTCAGGCTCCGTTTGCCTTTCACACGCCAATGGCCGGCGGTTGCCCAGCGAACGGTTTGAGGTTCTCCTCCGGCGGGTCCCTAGAGTGGGTGTGCGGCGACCTCGGCGACATCCCAGTTGTGAGCATCGGCTACAACACCTATCGGGCGTTGTCGTGGATCATCGACGCTGGCCCCGCCGGAACCACATTCACGAACCAGAGCACCGGCCGAAGCGCCTTCATCAGCATCGACTCGGTGCGAGTCAACTAAGCCGGAAGTCAGTTTGGCGGCCGCAGCATGGCGCCGATGACGTTGGCGTTGTCGCGGCCGCTGGAGCGGTCCAGGTGCCCGTTAGACTCCGACGGTGATCTGGATGGACTCATGGCGAGGTGCTGTTGCACCGCGGGTGGTGGGCGGCCGGACTGGATTAGCCAGGACGCGCAGGTGTGCCGAAGGTCGTGCACGCGTGGCTTCTTCGTCAGGCCAGCGGCGCGGGCCCGGGCGACCGCTGGGGTTGCCCCACTTAGACGGCCTGGCGACGACGACCGTGCCTTCGGGCTTGCGCCAGCCGTTGGGGCGCCGGAGCTGAATTCGCGCGCGAGCGCACAGTGCTGTGGTGACGGCATCTGCGGACACGAGCCCATTTGAGCACGCCAACACACATTTTGATGACCACGTCTTGATGACGTGGCAAACTCGGCTTGTGGTCAAGCCGTCTACCAGGCGTTTCCCGCCTTACAAGGGGTGGAGCTAAGGGGATTCGAACCCCTTGATTTTCCCGCGTAAATAGCCCTTGAGCTGCGGCAAATGATCTTTGGCAGTGTTGCGCCATGCGTCAGCATCCTGCGGATATGCGCCGGTGTGTTGCGCGACGTAACAGCGCCGTAGAGACGCGTTGGCGCATGCCTCGGTGGACTCAACGAGTCGTCTTCCCGAACCCGGCCTCCGACGTCGTAACCGCGGAGCTGAGCAGACCTTTGCTGCCCGGCGATCGGAGGGGCGACGACTCTGCAGCTTCAGGACGTCGCGGGCCGATAGCAGGAACCGAGGTGCCATGATGCCGGCGCGCTGAGCGGTACCGCGGGGCGGCAGCCTCCTCATTCCGCCGTTCCGACGCGAACCGGCAGGATGATCTCCATGACCACGCCTCAGGTATGGGTATCTGCAACGGCGCAGGACATCGACTACGACGGTGAAACGCCCGGCAGCCACTGGAAGCTCGTCGGCGGGATCGACACCGTGCAGGAGAGTGACTTCTTCACCTACATTCAGGTGTTGATCGGCGGCCACCGGACGGTGAAGGGGTCGCCCGCGTTTTACCTCGACGGCGACCCCGACAGCGAATGGGTTCGGCAGTGCAACAACCAGCCACCGTTCTGGGTCGCGATCGATCCCTGGGGTGAGCCCCGCACCAGCATCCACGGAGCACATCCCACCTACCTGGTGAGTAGCGCCAAGGCGACGGTGACTTCCCTGATTCGGCGTCCACCGGAGCCTCATCCCGGCCGGACGGTCAGACCGCTCAAGGTGCCGATCAAGCTCAAGCGGGTCGACGGCGAGGTCTTCACACTCTGGGTCCAGCCTGAGTAGTTTCGGGAGCGACTCGCGCACTTGGCGCGATCCTGGATGCCTCAACCATTTTGGCGTGTGCAGATCTCTGCCGGCGCGAGTAGTTCGCACCACCACGGTTGCACCCATCGACCACAGCGCCCTCCACTGTCGGACGACGATGTCATGCTGTTTGACGGGGAGGGCGCGGATCAGATGACGACGGGCAACACGGACGAGAACCTGTATCAGGCAACGCCGTCCAACACGCTGAGCGCGACACATCCAATGCTCGCAGCGCAATGGCACCCCACGTTGAACGATCGCGACCCGTCACTGGTGACCGGTGGCGCCAAGCTTAAGGCGTTCTGGCTGTGCCCGGCCTGTACTCACGTCTGGCAGGCGCGGGTATCTAGTCGCACCCACGGTCACGGCTGTCCAGCATGCGCCCGGCGCGAAACCGGGCGACTGAAGAGCCTTCCCCAGCCAGGTGATTCGCTGGCAGAGCGGTTCCCCGACGTCGCCGTTGAATGGCATCCCAGCCTCAACGAGGACCTCACTCCCGAGACGGTCGGCTACGCCAGCAACAAGAAGGTCTGGTGGCTCTGCGGACGCTGCGGTCACGAGTGGCAGATCTGGGTCGCCAGCCGCAGCCGCGGCAGCTCGTGTCGTAAATGCGCGCACGCCACGTTGCGCAAGCCGAAGCCTGGCGGCTCGTTGGCCGAGCGAAACCCTGCAGTCGCCGCGGAATGGCATCCCACCCTCAACGGCGACCTCATACCCAGCGACGTGGCGTTCTCGGCGAAACGGAAGGCATGGTGGCGATGCGCCGGCTGCGGAAATGAGTGGGAGGCGTCAGTGGGCAATCGCGCCGTCGGCGCTGGCTGCCCCGGATGCAGTCGCCGAGGACGCCGCGCCCCTGCCGTCACACCCAAGACAGACAACATAGGCGACGGTCATTCGCCCACGGGGACCCCGCAGGCCTTCCCCCTCGAAGACTCCGACCGGGCACTGCCTCCCCCGAACGTGCCACCTGGCACCGCCTTGTCGGAACGCTATCCCGACGTCGCAGCGCAATGGCATCCCGTCCAGAACGGAGCACTGCACCCGGCCAACTTTCGTTGGGCAAGCAACGTCCGTGCCTGGTGGCTCTGCCCGACATGCGGACACGAATGGTCGGCGATCATCATTAGCCGGACACGCGGTGGTTCGGGCTGCCCGAAGTGCGGGCGGCGCCGCGCCGGCGCCGCGCTGGGTGCACCCAAGCCGGGACAGTCGCTGGCCGAGCGCCTGCCTGAACTCGCCGCGCAATGGCACCCCACCCGCAACGGAGACCTCACCCCGGCCATGGTCACCGCGAAGAGCGGCAAGCGCGCCTGGTGGTTGTGCCCCGACTGCGGCAACGACTGGGAAGCCCAAATCGGTAGTCGTGCCGTTGGTTCCGGTTGCAAGGCATGTGCGACCCAACAGTCGGCAGTTGCCTATGCAAAGCCAAGTTCAGGACAGTCACTGGCTGAGCAGGACGGAGAGCTGGCCAGCCAGTGGCACCCCACCCGCAACGGCGACCTCACCCCAGCCGATGTCACGGGCAACAGCGGCAGGAAGGCGTGGTGGTTGTGCGCCCGCGGTCACGAATGGCAGGCCATGATCAACAACCGCACCAAGGCGCGAGGCTGCCCGAAATGCATCCTGTGGGGCACCAGCGCCGAGGAGATCCGGCTGCGCCACGAACTCACTGCGGCCGGGGTGCCCATCGAGGTTGAGCACACGATCATCCACCCGCCAAAGGGCAGACCACTGAACTGCGACATGGTCATACCCACCTGGAGCGTGGTCGTCGAGTTCGATGGCAACAGATATCACAAGACTCCTGAGGGCCACGACAAGGATCGACGCAAGACGGAGGCCTTGACCGCGGCCGGGTGGACGGTGATCCGCGTCCGGGAGGAGCTAGATCTAATCGGCCCTTGGGATGTCGTCGTTCCGAAGTTCTCCTCAGAAGTGGTTCGCGCCAAGGCTGTTCTTACGATGCTCGACCAACTGGGTCACCATGCCGAACGCCACGATGACTACCTCGCCACCGATGCGGCCTGGGCCGCCACGACGGCCGAGGACGAGATCCGACGACCCCGCGCCCGCTCGCTGGCCTCGGAGTTGCCGACCCTGGCCACCGAGTGGGATTACGTCAAGAACGCCCCGCTGACCCCCGAACACATGACCTTCGGCAGCGGACAAAAGGCGTGGTGGGTGTGCCCGGTGTGCGGCAACAGTTGGCACGCGGTGATCGGCAGCCGTGCAACGGGTGTCGGTTGCCCGGTGTGCGGGCGCAAGGCAAGCCTGGAAGCGCGCAGTAGACCAAAGCCCGGCAACTCGCTAGCAGACCGTCACCCCGAGATCGCGACCGAATGACACCCGTTCGACAACGGTGCTCTCACACCCGACTCTGTCGCGTCCGCCAGCAGCAAGAAGGTGTGGTGGCTGTGCCCGATGTGCGGGACCGAATGGGAGGCCGTCATTTCGAGGCGCACCATACGGGGCAGTGGCTGCCCCAACCGCTGCCACCGCGCTCTCCCCCGATGACGCGAGGCGTCGAGGACGTCACCTTCATCGGGAAGTCCCGCCGACTGGGTGCGTAAGCCTGCTGACCCTGGATGGTTCGGTCGCTGCTTAGCGCGACCCAGTTTTGGGCGCAGCGAGGGAACCCGGCTTTGATTGTCAAATTCTGCTACCGTTGGCGACATGACGGTGTGCTTGGTACACGGCACCCCCGAGACGGCCGCGGTATGGGATGCGTCATCGCGACGTTGACGACGTGCGCGCCACCCAATCATGACCGACCAGATCGACCGGCCCGTCGATTCCCTCGAGAGCATCGATTAACCACAGCCATTTTCAAAGTTAGACGTTAACGCCATGAACAACCAGGAGAACGACATGAAGCTCGACCAAGCTGCCCGAGATCTGATCGGCGAGGGCGCCAACGCCACGATCGTGACGGTGAACCCCAGCGGTACCCCAAATGTCAGCGTGGTGTGGGTCGCGTTGAACTCCACCCCGGACGGCGACGAGATCGTGGCCGGGCATCTGGGCGAGCACATCAAGGTGCGCAACCTGCGGCTCAACCCCCTGGCGGTGTTGACCATCATGGACCCCAATTCCTGGGCGGGCTACGTTCGCCCCTATCTCAAGCTCACGGGAACGGCCACCATCGAGGAGGGCGGTGCGCCGGAGCTGCTCACGCGGTTGGCCGCCGCGGTCGGCAACCCCGACCCGGCAATCGTCTTCCCGCCTGCGGACGCTCCCCCGGGTTTCCTCACCCGCATCCGCATCGACAAGGTCGGGGGCACGGGCCCGTGGACGGCTCGAACGGTCCGCGGTTCATGAAGGCCATCGTCTACCACCAGCCCGGTGATCCAAGGGTGCTGGGATACCTCGAGCGGCCGATGCCCCAGGCGGCCGCCGGACAGGTCCGGGTACGCATCGAGGTCTCGGCGGTCAACCCCACCGACGTCAAGGCCCGCCAAGCTGCCGGCGCTACGCTGCCGGCCTGTGGTCAGGTTCCCCACCAAGACGGGGCCGGGATCATCGACCAAGTGGGCGAGGGTGTTTCGGCGCAGCGCCTCGGTGAACGCGTCTGGATCTGGGACGCCGCCTGGCGGCGCAGCGAGGGCACCGCTCAGCAGTTCCTGACAATGCCGTCCGATCAGGCCGCAACCCTGCCCACCTCGGTGTCCTTCGACGTCGGCGCATCACTGGGAATTCCGGCGCTGACTGCCCACCGCGCCTTGACGGCCCACCCCGCTGCAGAGGGTCCGCTGCGCCCGGGCGCCCTGTCGGGCATGACAGTGCTCGTGGCCGGCGGCGCAGGCGTGGTCGGCCACGCGGCGATCCAGTTGGCGCGCTGGGCAGGAGCGGAGGTCCACGCCACGGTCAGCGGCCCGGAGAAGTCGGCGCTGGCCCTCGCCGCGGGCGCATGCGAAACGATCGACTACCGCCGACAGGACGTGGCAGCGGTGCTGCGTGAGCACCAGCCGCGCGGCGCAGACGTCGTCGTCGAGGTCGACCCGACGCACAACCTCGTGGCCGACACCGCACTGCTGGCCGAGCGCGGTGTAATTGCCGTCTACGGTGCCGACCCCGGACGTCCCGTTACGGTTCCGGCACACACGTTGTTGCTCAACGATTCTCGCGTGCAGTTCGTGTTCACCTACCTGACGCCGCGCCCGGTCAAGCTCGCCTCGGTGCGCGCCGTGAGCGCCGCCGCCTCCGATGGCGCGCTCGAGGTGGGCCAGGAGCATGGGTTGCCGATGCACCGCTACCGGTTGGCCGACACGGCCGCTGCGCACACCCGCATGGAGGAGGGTGTCGTCGGCCGGGTTCTGATCGACGTCGCCCATGCAGACGGACGGGGTGAGACGTCGTGATGACCGCGCCAGGTGTGGCCGGTTTCGGCGGGCAGACCGTCGTCGTGCTGGGCGGGAGCGCCGGAATCGGTTTGGAGACTGCACGTGCCGCCAAGGCCGGTGGTGCGAACGTGATCATCACCGGCCGCAATCCCGAACGGCTGGCCCGCGCTAGCGCCGAGGTGTCCGCTCAGCGGACCGCTGTCTTCGACGTCACCGACGCCGCGGCGCTCGCCGAGTTCTTCGACGGAGTGACCACCGGGATCGATCACGTCATGGTGACCGCAGGTGGCCCGCATTACGGACCGCTCCTGCAGATGACCGCCGAGGACGTTCGTGACGCGATGAGCGCTCACGTCGTCGTCGCTCTCGACGTCGCCCGACACGTGGCGCGCGTGGTCCGCCCCGGCGGGTCGCTGACGTTGATGGGCGGAACCGGTGCCCGCCGGGTCGCACCCGGGCCCGGCATTGCCTCGGCATCGACGGCGGCCATGCCGCCCTTGACGGCGGCGCTGGCTCTGGAAATCGCGCCGACACGCGTCAATCTCATCGCCGCCGGGTTCGTCGATACCGACCTGTCGGCGTCGCTGCTGGGTGACGATCTCGATCGGCGTCGCCAGCAGTTGCGCGAGACGTTGCCGATCCGGCGCGTCGTCGGACCAGCCGACGTTGCCGCCTTGGCCGTGCACCTCATGGTGAACACCGCCCTGAGCGGGGCGACCTACGACATCGACGGCGGGCAGCAGTACGTCGGCTGAACCCACTAGACGAGTGATTGAACGACGCCACCGCCGACAGACACCGCGCCCTTGCGCGGCGACGAGACACAGATGGGAACTCAAATGCAGATCGGAATTTCTACGTTCGTCACCGATGACGGCATCGACCCGGTATCGCTGGCACGAGCGATCGAAGAGCGGGGCTTCGACTCGCTGATGATCGCCGAGCACACCCACATCCCCGCGAGCCGGGAGTCGGCGTGGCCGATGGGTGGAGAGCTACCCCAGTACTACTACCGGACGTTGGACCCGTTCGTGACGCTGGCCGCAGCCGCAGCGGTGACGACCAGGATCGAATTGTTCACTGGCATCGCCCTTCTCATCCAGCGTGACCCCATCCTCACCGCAAAGGAAGCCGCCAGCATCGACGTCATCTCCGGTGGGCGGTTCGTACTCGGTGTCGGTGCAGGCTGGAACATCGAGGAGTTGCGCAACCACGGCACCGACCCCAAGACGCGGGGTGCGCTGTTGGACGAGCGCATCGAGGCCGTCAAGGCACTGTGGACCGAGGAACCCACCGAATATCACGGCGCCTTCGTCGACTTCGACTCGTCCTACCTTCGTCCCAAGCCGGTTCAGCAACCCCACCCGCCTCTCTTCATCGGCGGAAACTCCGACGCCACCGTCATGCGGGTCATCCGCCATGGCGCTGGCTGGGTATCCAACGACTATTCGACCGACGTGCTCGCGAGACGCATCGACCAGCTGCGCGACGGTGCCGGGCACGACGTGCCACTGGCCATGTTCGGCACACCCATCGATCCCGAGTACTGGCGCGCGGTGGAGGACCTGGGTTTCGGCCGGCTCGCGCTCATGCTGCCGACCTTGCCGGTGGACGACACGCTGCGCACGCTCGACGGCTTCGCCTCAGTCGTCGAGCAGTACCGAACCTAGCCGCTGGCACTGGCCGGCCAGGTGGTCGTTCGGCGGGGCCGGAAGCCTGTAGATCGTCGGTCAGCGTCCCACCCGCCTGGCGGTGGCTCTGCGCCCAGTGGCCGAACGGTAGACGGCTAGCCGCACATGGCAATGATGTCGACCTCGGTAACGGGTATCTCATAGCCCTGGTCGTCGACGAAGGCGACGTGAACGGGTCGGTCGGTGCGGCGTGCGCGGCGGATCAGGGTTGGTCCTTCACGCCGCGGCAGGTGGCGGTCGCCCCACTGCTGCAACGCTCCGATGACCACGTGCAACTGTCGTCCGGCTGGGGTGAGGTGATATTCCGACCGTGTGCGCTGGCCCGCGACGCGGTAGGGCTTCCTGGTCAGCACCCCGCACTCGACGAGCGCGGCGAGCCGTTCGGACAGCATGTCGGGTCCGATGCCGAGATTGCCTTGGAAGTCAACGAATCTGGTCGTGCCCAGCAGCGCCTCGCGCAGGATGAGAAGGGTCCACCTGTCACCCAGGATGGTGACACTGAGGCCGACGGAGCACTTCTCATCGCGGCCATCCGGCGTCCTCATGCGCGCACTCCCGTGGGTGGCTTCGACTGTCGTAGTCGCGAAACCGCGCCACACGTCGAGGGCGACACCGACTGGGGGACGCTTCTGATCAATTGCACTGCATTGCAGCAATTTTCAGACCACGACATGCGGCGACGGTTCAGGCGAGGACCCATGCCTAACTATACTTCCCGTATTCAGCCAGCTATACTGCAAACGTGAAGATCGCCATTGACGGCGCGGACAGCGAGCACGCGCGGACTCCCCACGGGGGTGCGACGAGTCGCCCCGCCCCACGTGCGCGGTTCCCCAGACCTGTAAGTGCTCGCCATTGAGCACCAACCGACCACCGTCGCCGCCGTCCGGCACCCCATCCCCGATGTCGGGTCGCACCCGAGGCCCTTCGACGCCGGATACCTCCACCGGAGTCGCGCTGCCCGCTCGACGGGTCGACCTTCTCGGTGCGTGGTCCCTGATCGCGTACACCGTGTCTAGCACCATCGGCGAGGTCGATCATCCGCTCGGGACCGAGCCCATCGGCATGCTGATCTATAGCCCCGCCGGATACATGTCGGCCCAGTTGGTCAACCCCCACCACCGCGCCGCGCAGGCCCCCGCGGTCGGCGCTGATCCGATCGCCGCAGCGGGGCAGCTCGCCTACAGCGGGCCCTTCACCGTCGACGGCACCACGGGCCACGTCGCCCACCACCTGCTGGTGTCTTCACGACCGGACTGGTTGCACACCAACCAGCACCGGCGCGGCATCCTGCACCAGGATCAGCTCACGCTGTCGTTCACCGGACCTGATCACACCGGCCAGGACACGACGAGCGCCCTGATGTGGAGGCGCCTGGACCCCCAGACGCTCCGCTGACCGCCCCGACTCATATCCGTTATCCGTCAACGCCTTACGTAAGGACTTCATCGTGCCGCTAGTGGTGTGTCTCGCAAATAAATAGTCATATGTTCGGTATTCTGGACGGGTGAGTGCATCACCAGCAGCGGCCTTGCCGATGACGACGGTCGAGCGTCCTAGTGGTGTGTCTCGCAAATAAATAGTCATATGTTCGGTATTCTGGACGGGTGAGTGCATCACCAGCAGCGGCCTTGCCGATGACGACGGTCGAGCGTGAGACATTGGAGGGGCTGGAACGGTCGCGGACGGCGCCGCATCAGCAGGTGCTGCGCGCGAAAGTGCTGCTGATGGCCGCCGATGGTGAGGCCAATATCCGGATCGCCGAGGATGTTGGGGTGACGCCGGTGACCGTGCGGGCGTGGCGCCGGCGGTTCACCGAAGATGGACTTGCCGGGTTGGACAAGATCCGTGAAGGTCGAGGCCGCAAGCCCTCGATTCCCGAGGAGACGATCGCGCAGATCGTGCGGTTGACCACCACGACGACTCCCCCAGGGGCCACGCATTGGTCGTGTCGCACGATGGCCGAGCGGGTCGGGGTCAGTTCGTCTACGGTGCAAAGGATTTGGTCGGATCTCGGGTTGGCGCCGCACCGGGTCGATACGTTCAAGGTGTCCAATGATCCGTTGTTCGAGGAGAAACTGATCGATGTGGTCGGGTTGTATCTGAACCCGCCCGAGCGGGCCATCGTGTTGTGCATGGACGAGAAGTCTCAAATTCAGGCTTTGGACCGCACCCAGGCGTCGCTGCCGATGGTGCCGGGGCGGGCGGGCACGATGACCCATGACTACAAACGCAATGGCACCACCACCTTGTTCGCCGCCCTGGACGTGCTGACTGGCGCCGTGATCGGCCAGTGCCTGCCCCGGCATCGTCACACCGAGTTCATCAAGTTCCTCAACACCATCGACCGCGAGGTGCCCAAGGGGTTACAGGTTCATCTGATCCTGGACAACTACGCCACCCACAAACACGTCGAGGTTAAGAAATGGATGAAGCGGCACAAGCGGTTTCACTTCCATTTCACCCCGACCTCATCGTCATGGCTCAACCAGGTCGAACGCTGGTTCCGCGACCTGACCGACAAAAACCTCCGCCGCGGCATCTTCGCCAGTGTGCCCGAGTTAATCGTCAGCATCGAGTCATACCTCAACGCCCACAACGCCGATCCCAAGCCCTACCTGTGGACGGCTACCGCCGAGTCGATCCTGGCCAAAGTTCGACGCGCACGCACCAAACTCCAACAAGTAGTCAATCAAAACTGAGACGGACCACTAG
>NZ_JACKTL010000042.1 GCF_025822245.1 Mycolicibacterium hodleri | reverse complement strand
CTGAAGCTGAGAATTGCCCGGCTGGCTACTGGGCTCGCTCCCGGGGAAACTCCACGCACGATCACTCAGCGCATTGTCAGCGACATCCTGGTCACCGATGTATCCGATCAAGAGCTGAGCGTCCGATCCAGCGTCATGGTGTTTCTCGTGCGCCATGAACGCCACGAGTGCTTCTTTATCGGCAAACGACAGGATGTTCTGCGGTTGGATGAACAAGCGGGTCTGGTGCTGGCCGCCCGGGTCATCACGCTGGCGCATAGCGTTCTCCCACGAGCGATTTCGATCTTCTTCTAATGCCCAGTCGTCCAATAGCCCTCAGTTAGGTCGCACACATGACAGATGTCGCTTCACGCGAACTAGGCCTAGGATTTCTCGGAATCGGTCAGGCAGTCGCCAGAATCTTCCAGCAGTACCCGGACATGTCGTCGCTGCCGTATCGGGTTGTGGCGGCAGCTGATACCCGGTCCCACTCTCTTGCCCGCTTCGCCACCGAGTTCGCAGGCCGCACCTACACCAACGCAGAGCAACTGTGTGCCGATCCAAGCGTGGACGTCGTCTACATCGCTACTCCTCCGGAACTGCATCGGGAGCATGCCCTGATGGCCGCACATTACGGCAAACACATGATCGTCGAAAAGCCGTTGGCCATGTCGATCGACGAGTGCACTGCAATGGTCGAGGCGGCCCAGGCAGCGGGCGTGCAGCTGATGGCCGGCCACACACACAGCTTCGACGCGCCGGTGCGAGCGATGGCCGAACTGGTACGCAGTGGCGATCTCGGCGAGTTGCTCATGGTGAACACCTGGAACTTCAATGACTTCAATCGGCGACCGTGGCCGACTTCGGAATTGCGCTCGACTAACGGGCCAGTGCTCAACCAGGGGCCTCACCAGGTCGATATCGTGCGGCAGATAGTCGGCGGTGTGGCCAGAACAGTGCGTGCGTCGACAATATGGGACG
>NZ_JACKTL010000041.1 GCF_025822245.1 Mycolicibacterium hodleri | reverse complement strand
CTGCGGACGCGCCACCGCCGGCCGAGCTTCCGCCCGGCCAGGGTCCGCTGCTGCCCTCGGAGGCCGTCCCCTCGGGGGCCGCGCCGCCGCAGGCGAGCGGTCCCGCCGCGGCCACGTACGATTCGAAGAACGGCGTCTTCGTCGACCCCGCCGGCGGCACGGGCGTGTTCGCCGCCGGGATCGACAAGGCGGACACCGCCGAGACCTGGGTGGACCTGATGTTGGATCCGAGGCAGTCGTAATTGGCTACGTTGCGGAGGGCTGGAGAAGCGAGCCAGGAGGACCGATGACAGACACGACTACCGGTGAATCGGCAACGGACACACCGGAGTCGGTGCGGAAAGCCGCTGCGCGTCGCCGCGCGTCCAGGGCCGCCGGCCCGGCGTCCGGCACGGTTCCGGAGGTTCCCGAGCACGTCGTGGTCGACTCGCCGTCGGTGGCCAAGGTGCGGCCCGCCAAGCCGGTCGGGCCCCCGCCGCGGCGGCAACCGCATCGCGTGCTGGTCGCGGCACTCGCCCTCGGCGTGACGGCCTTCCTGGTTGCCGCGATGGCCGGGGTGGTGGCGCTGCTGTTCACCCAGCAGAGCCACGCACGCGCAGAGGCGGCACGGGATCAGAGGTTCGTCGACACCGCGTCGCAGACGGTGGTCAACATGTTCAGCTATACCCAGAACAACATCGACGACAGCGTGAACCGGTTCGTCAACGGCATCAGCGGCCCGTTGCGCGACATGATGAGCCAAGGCAACAACGTCGAGAACCTCAAGGCGATCTTCCGCGACACCAACGCAAGTTCCGAGGCCGTCATCAACGGATCGGCGTTGGAGAAGATCGACGACACCGCGGACAACGCCTCGGTGCTGGTGTCGGTGAGAGTGACGGTGACCAATCTGGACGGCGTCAACGCACCGTCGAAGCCGTACCGACTGCGGGTCATCGTGCACGAGGACGACAACGGACGAATGACGGGTTACGACCTGAAGTATCCCGACGGGGGCAACTGATGAGTCGCTGGAGCGCCAGGATGGCGGTGCTCGTCGGCGTGCTCCTCGCGGCCGGCTTCGTCGCGCTCGCCGGATTCGGCGGCACGCTGTACTGGAACCGCGTCGAGCGGGTCGGGGAGCAGGAGGCCAGGGCCGAACTGCCCCAGTTGGCGGCCCAGCAGATCCCGATCATCCTCGGCTTCGACTATCAAACGATCGAGCGCAGTCGCACCGACGCCTATCGGCTGTTGACACCCGACTTCCGTCGCGAGTACGAGGACGACACCACCAAGAACGTCATACCCGCGGCGCGCCAACGTCAGCTCATCAGTCAGGTGAACATCGTGGGCGTCGGAATGCTTGACGCGCACCGTGATTCGGGCTCGGTGATGGTCTACATGAACCGCGTGCTCACCGACAAGACCAAGCAGCCGCTGTACGACGGCAGCCGGCTGAAGGTCGACTACCAGAAGGTGGGCGAAGACTGGCGGATCAAGAACATCACTCCGATCTAGGAGTCTCCGCGTCCTGAGTGGCGGCCAAGGCCTCGAGGAACGAGCGCGCCCAGCGGTCGACGTCGTGGGCCAGCACCTGCCGACGCAGCGCCCGCATGCGGCGACGGCCCTCTTCGGGGGTCTGCGCCAGCGCCGCCTCGATCGCATCCTTGACGCCGTCGATGTGGTGCGGGTTGGTGAGGTAGGCCTGCCTGAGTTCGGCTGCGGCGCCGGTGAATTCGCTGAGCACCAAGGCGCCGCCGAGATCGCTCCGGCAGGCGACGTACTCCTTGGCCACCAGATTCATCCCGTCGCGCAGCGGCGTGACCAACATGACGTCGGCCGCGACGAAGAACGCGATCAGTTCGTCCCTCGGCAGCGCCTGGTGGAGGTAGTGCACGATTGGGTGCCCGACTTTGCCGTACTCACCGTTGATGTGCCCGACCTGGCGCTCGATGTCCTCGCGCATCACCTTGTAGCTCTGCACGCGCTCTCGGCTCGGCGTCGCCAGCTGAATCAACACCGTGTTCTCCGGGTCGATCCTGCCCTCGTCCAGCAACTCCGAGAACGCTTGCAGCCGAACGTCGATGCCCTTGGTGTAGTCCAGCCGGTCGACGCCGAGCAGGATCTTGCGCGGATTGCCCAGATCGGCCCGCAACTCCTTGGCGCGCTGACGGGCGCCGCGGTTGCGCGCCTTGGTGTCGAGTTCCTCGGAGTCGATGGAGATGGGAAATGCGCCCACCTTCACCGTGCGGAAGCCGACCTGGATTTCGCCGAAACGGGACCGCACGCCGACGTTGGCCCGTGAGGTGTTGGCGCCCAGGAGACGCCGGGCCAGGATCATGAAGTTCTGCGCCCCACCGGGCAGGTGGAACCCGACGAGGTCGGCGCCGAGCAATCCCTCGATGATCTCGGTGCGCCACGGCATCTGCATGAAGAGTTCGACGGGTGGGAATGGGATGTGCAGGAAGAAACCGATGGTCAGATCGGGCCGCAGCATGCGCAGCATCTTCGGCACCAGCTGCAGCTGATAGTCCTGGACCCACACCGTCGCACCGTGTGCCGCCGCCTTGGCCGTCGCCTCGGCGAAGCGACGATTCACCTCGACGTACCGGTCCCACCACTCTCGGCGGTAGATGGGCTTGACGATCACGTCGTGGTACAGCGGCCACAGGGTCGCGTTCGAGAAACCCTCGTAGTAGTCGGCGAAGTCGTCGCCGGACAGCACGACGGGCCGCATCTCGAGGTCGTCCTCGAAGATGGGCTCCTCGTCGCCGTCGGTGACACCGGGCCAGCCGACCCATGCCCCGCGCCGTCGCCGCAGCAGCGGTTCCAACGCCGTGACGAGACCGCCGGGACTCCGCTTGTAGGACGTGGAGCCGTCGGGTCGCCGCTCCATGTCGATGGGCAGCCGATTCGCCACGACGACGAAGTCGGATTCGCCCTCTGCGACGACCTCCGTGTGCCCGGAGTCGGCTGGTGGGCTTCCTCCTGAGCTCATCTACGCCTCGAGCTTTGCCGGTCCGATGCCCAGCATGGACAGGAACACGCGGCACTCGTCGGCGTCGGTGGCATAGGCGGCGACGACGCGCCTCGCCATGCGGGCGGTGCTGTCGGCCAGGGGCTCGACGTCGCCGATTTCGGCAGGATCAGGTTTTGCAGCCATGCACCAACTCTAGGCGACTCGGCGAGCCGCCCAACCCATGATGGGTATTACCCGCCGTCGATGCTCGTCGGCGGCTGCACGAACTTCGGTGCGTTCTCCTGCAGGCCGATGCACTGACCGGTGTTGCCGCCGGTGCACGGGACACCGTCGACCGACGGCAGGCTGCCGGGGGACTGGTCGACGTTCGACTCGGGGAAACCGTTGTTCGTCGGCGAGTTGGGTACGGTGTGGGGCAGGCACGAACCCGTGTACAGATCCTCTTCCTCACCGGCGGGGCACGACGCCGCGGGCGCGGCGTTCGCGACGAGGGGAACGGTGAAGGCGGCCACCGCGGGGGCGGCGGCGAGGGTGAGCGCGAATCCGCCGGCGAGGATGATTCGTCGTGCTGAGAATTCAAGGTGCGGCATGGTCACGCTTTCTGTGTTTTCGGGAGTCTTCGTAGCGCCCGAGAATATTGACGGTTCGTCGCAGGAATTGTAGGGAAGCTCCCGCGAATCTGCACGAGTTCCGCGGGTTCCCTGAAAGCGCTCCGTCAGTTGGTCGAGCCCGTGATCGTCGGATCCGATCCGACAGACGACGTGGGCGGCACGTACTGCGGGGCGTCCTCGGACAGACCGATGCACGCGCCGGAGTCGCGCCCTGTGCACGGCACGCCGTCGATCTCCGGGATGTCGGGGTTGCCCGCGGGCGTCGTGAACGCCGGCGGCAACGGCGAGTTGGGCACTGCGAACGGCACGCAGGAGCCGGTGAACGGGTCGGCGTCCTCACCCGCGGCGCAGTCGTCGGCCAGCTGTGTGCCGGGTCCGCCAGTGGGGACGGCGAACGCGGCCACGGCCGGAGATGCGGCGACGGCGAGGGCGAACCCACCGGCGAGGATGAGACGACGTACGGAGAACTCGGAGTGCGACATGCGTGGATTGTAGGGAAGCTGGCAAGAATCTGCTTACATACTGCGAGTTGTCTCCGGAGAGTCGCGTCCGGCTAGTTGGTGGAGCCGGTGACGGTCGGGCTCGACCCGACCGACGACGTCGGCGGCACGTATTGCGGGGCGTCCTCGGACAGGCCGATGCACTGGCCCGAGTTGCCGCCGGTGCAGGGAACTCCGTCAACCGAGGGCAGGCCGCCCGGCGAGGTCTGGACTACCGGTGAGTTCGGCACGAGGTCGGGGGTGCACGCGTCGGTGTAGACGTCCTCGGTCTCACCGTTGGGGCACGCGGCTCCGAAGAACGGCGCGACCGACGGACCGGCGAACGCGGCGACCGCCGGTGCGGCGGCGATGGCGACGGCGAATCCGCCGGCGACGAGCAGTCGTCGTGCTGAGAGCTGTTGGGTCGTCATCGCCACGCTTTCTGTCGGTGGACCCGTCGTGCGCGGGACCCATCAGTGGCCACGACGATACGCCGAGATGGTGGAGATCTGCCGCTGATTCGGGTGTGAAGTGGTGCGTGCGTACGGTTTCTGTGGGGAGGCTCCACGTTCGCTGTGCCGCATGCGGGTCGGGGTGTGGTTACATACGAGAACGTGTTCTAGTTCTGCGACAAGGGGCAACGGTGCAGCTTTCATTGGCGGATCGGACGTACGTCGTCACGGGCGGCGGGAGCGGCATCGGCAAGGGTGTCGCCACTGCCGTCGCGGCGGCGGGTGGCGACGTGGTGCTGGTCGGTCGCAACGCCGATCGTCTCGCCGCCGCCCAGGAGGAAATCACCTCGCGCGCGGGCGAGGGCTGGGGCGGGGTCAGATACGAGCCCGCCGACGTCACCAACGAGGACGAAGTCGCTCACATGGTGGACGCCGCCGTCGCGTGGCACGGCCGCTTGAACGGCGTCGTGCACTGCGCGGGCGGCTCGGAGACGATCGGCCCGATCACCCAGGTCGACTCCGAGGCGTGGCGACGCACCGTCGACCTCAACGTCAACGGCACCATGTACGTGCTCAAGCACACCGCCAGGGAGATGGTCCGCGGAGGCGGCGGCTCGTTCGTCGGCATCTCGTCGGTGGCGGCCAGCAACACCCACCGATGGTTCGGGGCGTACGGCGTGAGCAAGTCGGCGATCGACCACCTGATGCAGTTGGGGGCCGACGAGCTCGGCGCGTCGTGGGTGCGGGTCAACTCGATCCGGCCCGGGCTCATCCGCACCGAACTCGTTGCACTGGTGCTTGATTCGCCGGAACTCAGCGAGGACTACCGCGTCAGCACGCCACTGCCGCGCGTCGGTGAGGTCGAGGACGTCGCCAACGCCTCGGTCTTCCTCCTCAGCGATGCGGCGAGCTGGATCACCGGTCAGGTCATCAACGTCGACGGAGGCCAGTTGGTCCGGCGCGGTCCCGATTACTCGGCGATGCTCGAACCCGTCTTCGGCGCCGACGGCCTGCGCGGAGTGGTCGGCTAGAGCCCAGCTACTGCTTGGGCATCGACGTCGGGCAGTAGCCCTGCACCGCGAGGCTGCCGAAGGAGCCGATCTTCTTGCTGTCGGACCAGTCGGTGGCGTTCTGAATGTGGCGCAGCGCGTTTTCGACCGAACCGGTGCGGGTCAACACGTCGCACGTCGAGTGGGCCAGGTCGAGGGCGAAGGCGTCGGACTTCAGCTTCAGGCCCTGACCCTTGACGGCCTTGAGGAATGCCTGGTCGATCTGTTGTGCTCGGGCGTCGTCGGTGGGGTCCGCGTGGGCCGGGACGGCCGTCGCGACCGCAACGGTCGCACCCGCCGCGACCAGCAGTGCCGCACCGAAGTTCTTCGCACTCATCTGCCACCCCTGTCCCGACGAAGTTCATGCCGACAGTACGCCAGCAAAGCTCACCGGGATATCGTCCGGCCGCGGGAGGGCGTTACGACCGAGCCCTGGCGTCGGAGCCGTCGTGGTGGATGCGGGAGTCCAGTTCGGTGAGTGAGCGGCCACCGCCACCCCACCTTCGGGCGATGATCTCGGCGGTGATCGACACCGCCGTTTCCTCGGGAGTCCTGGCCCCGAGATCCAGCCCGATGGGGCTGGACAGCCGGGCCGTCTCGGCGTCGGACAGCCCCACCTCACGCAGCCGGTCGAGGCGGTCGAGGTGGGTTTGGCGCGACCCCATCGCGCCCACGTAGCCGACGTGCGGCAGGCGTAGCGCCACGGCCAGCACCGGCACGTCGAACTTGGGGTCGTGGGTGAGGACGCAGATTACGGTCCTGGCATCGATTGCCCCCAGCTCCTGCTGGCCGGCGAGGTAGCGGTGGGGCCAGTCGACGACCACCTCGTCGGCGGCGGGAAACCGGGCGGGCGTCGCGAACACGGGACGGGCGTCGCACACCGTGACGCGATAGCCGAGGAGGGCCGCCTGGCGGGTCAGCGCCGAGGCGAAGTCGATGGCGCCGAAGACGATCATCCGCGGCCGTGGCGCATGGCTGGAGACGAAGACCTCCATGCCCTCGCCCTGGCGTTGGCCGTCGGGGCCGTAGGTGAGCACCGCTGTGCGCCCCGCGGCGAGCAGTCCGCGCACGTCGTCGGCGACGGCGTCGTCCGCGCGGGCCGATCCCAGCGAGCCCTCGGCGCGTGCCTCGCCGACCACCAGCCGCCGGCCGATCCACTCGACGTCGGGATGGGCGATCACGGTGGCGACGGCGATCGGGTGGTGCGACGCGATGGCGTCGGCGACGACATCCAGTTGCGAAAAGGTCTCTCGGGACACGGGTTCGGCGAAGATGTCGATGATTCCGCCGCACGTCAGTCCCACCGCGAAGGCGTCGTCGTCGGTGATGCCGTAGCGCTGAAGCCGGGGCCGACAGGTCTGCACGACCTCGCCGGCCAGGTCGTAGACCGCGGCCTCCACGCAGCCGCCGGAGACCGAACCCGCCACCGAGCCGTCCGGAGAGACCACCATCGCCGCGCCCGCTGCGCGGGGCGCGGACTTCATGGTGCGCACGACGGTCGCCAAGCCCGCCGTACCTCCGGCACGCCACACCGAGAGAAGCTCCTCGAGAACGTCGCGCACGCCCCGAGTCTAGGTCCAGCCGAGTACCGTTGGCCCATGACAGGATCGCCCCGTCCGCCACGGCGATGCGCAGGCTGACCGCCGCCGTGTGCGTCGCCGTCGTCGCGGCGCTGGCGGGCTGCGACCGCGGCGGCTCGCCCGATTCCCTCTTCGATTCGGCCGGCTATCACGTGCGAGGGGACGCCGTCTTCTACCTGCAGGCCTTCCCCGGCAAGGCGGTCGAGGTCGGCGGCGCCGACGCCGCGACGTTCGACCCGCTGGACCGCACCTTCGGCAAGGACCGCTCGACGGTCTACGTCGACGGGCGGGCGCTTGCCGACGCCGATCCCGCGACCTTCGAGTTGCTCGACCGCCCGGACTTCGCGAAGGACGCCGATCACGTCTACCAACGCGACACGGTGTTCAGCGACGATCCCGACCACTTCGAGTTGCTGGACGGGAACCTCGCCAGGGACTCCGACGCGGTGTACTGGTCCGACGGGCGGATTCTGTCGGACGACCCCGCCCACTTCAGGATCGTCTCGGACTCGGATTACTACCTGTTCACCAGGGACGACCGCGTCGTGCAGGTGAACGGCAACCCCGTCGCCGGTGCCGACCCGGCCACGTTCCGGGTGCTCAGAGGCGGGTACTCGCGCGACGACCACGGTGTCTTCTACTTCACCGATCGCATCGCCGCCGCCGATCCCCGGACCTTCGACGTCCTCGAAGGTCCGTTCGCCCGCGACGCCCGCCACGGGTATTGGATGGGCAAACCGGTTCCCGATGCCGACGGCGCCACGTTCCACGTGCTGAATGCGGCGTTCGAATGCTCCGCCGACGACACGCACGCGTACTACCGCGACGACGTCATCGTCGACGCCGATCCGCGGTCGTTCCCGCCGGGACACGTGGTGACCGGATGCTCGGAGACGTCGGTGTTCGTCGCCCCCTAGTGGGCACCTAGGGCGATCGCCGCCACAGGCAGTCGCCGGTCAGCTCGACGGTGAAGAGCCGGGGCACCACCTCCAACTGGAGTGGCTGGCCGGGTTCGCCGCGGTCGGACTGCGGCGGACCCAGGGTGGGTGTTCCGGAGATCACCGCGAATTGGGTTGCGCCACAGGTGGTGTTGGGTGTCAGCGGGGTCGCCGTCCATTGGCCGGACTCGAGCATCGGGTTGCGGCGACCCTGGCCGTGCAACGTCGTCACCGGCCCGGAGCTGACCCATTCGTCGCTGATCGGATAGGGATCGGTGACCGGCTGCCAGCTGGTGCCGTCGCAGGCCAGGGGTGCCTCCGCGCCGGCCGGCAACGTCAGCGCATCCTTGACCTCCGCGGTGCACGGCGTATTCGCCTGCGGCGCAGCGGGATCGGCGTTCGCCACCGCGATGGGCGACAGCGCCAACGCCGTCACCGCCGCCCCCGTCAGGATGCCGCGCAACACGAGCTGGCCTAGACCTTCGTCAGATCGGTCTTCATGAGCATCACGTTGTACTGAGAATACAGCGACAGATTCCAGTACAGGTCGGTGCCGGTGCCCATCGTCGCCGGCGACCACGGATGCATCATCGGCGCGTAGATGCCACCGGGCTGCTGCGCCATGAGCACCTTTGCGCCCGACCAGCCACCCTGAGGCGTGTCCGAGGTCCGCATGACGATGTTGTTGAACTGGTCGCCGTAGAGGACGACGTACTTCTTGAGCTGCTTGTTGTACTGGACCGACATCTCGCTGACCTGATTGCCGGGGTTCGCGACGCCGCAGGCGCCAGTGTCCTGCCCGAACACCGCCGAGGCCTTGGCCGGCTGGTTCTTGTACCAACCCGACGGGGTGGCGCCCCAGCCGAACCAGCCGCCCGGCGAACCGGCGCTGTAGTACTCGTACTTGCTGGTGTCGAGGATGTCCTTCTCGGCGACCCGCGAGACGTAGGCGGCACCCTGGCGGCCGTTCGGCGTGCCGTAGTTGTACACGTACCCGTCGCCGGGACGGACGTAGGCGCCCTGCTGGAAGTTCGCGTTGCCACTCCACGGGTCGTTGTAGCGCACCGAAGTCGGTGCGACGGTCCAGTTCTCGCCGTTGTCGGTGGAGTAGGCGACCGCGGAGTAGTTGGTGTTCCACTGGCCGGCGGCGCCCCAGTTGGACACCGACATGAAGTTGACGTACTGGGTGACGCCGAACTGGGTGCCGGGCGTCGGGATGGAGATGCCCGCGGTGGGGATGAGCGTGACGCCCGCGGGCAGGCCGTCGGGGTGGATGATCTGCCGGGCGGTGGTCGGGCTGCTCAACGGCGTGCCGCCGAACATGTTGCCGTTGTACCACTCTCCGTTGGGGATGGTGATTCCGTCGGAGAGCACGGTGTCGGCGCTGCGCAGCAGCACGTTGAAGCGCCAGTTGCCAGTCATGTTGGCGCCGCTGAACGTGTCGCCGAACGCCATCAACACCTGGTGCTCGTTGTACGGGGTGGTGGGGTCGTCGACCATGCCGTTGTCCCAGATGACGCCGACGTCGGTGCCGGTGATGCCGAAGCGGGTCAGGGTGTCGGCGATCAACGGGTTGCCGGTCTGGTAATTGCCCGTCACCCACTGGACGAACTGCGTCGACGGGCTCAATTGTGCGCCGGGAAGCGGGAAGCCGGGCACGTTGACGGCGGCCGCCTGGGCCAAGGCGGTGGTGGCGGCGGCCAACGAGAGGGTGGTGGCGTCGGCGGTGACGGCCGGTGCCGCGGTGGCGCGCCCGGTGACGGCGTTGACGAAGTCGTCGAACTCGCGACGGGCGTACGCCAGCAGCGACCACGCCAGCGGGGGATCGGCGGCAGCCGGCGCCCCTGCACCCATGAAGGGGGCCAGCATCCAGTTGACGACGCTCGACACCATGCCGCCCACCACGGCCAGCGGGTTCTGCGGTGCAGCGGGTGCCGGGGCGGTCGGGGTCACGTCGACGACGAGGGCGGTCGGCGTGGGGGAGGTCGACTTCGCGGCGGCCGAGACGACCGCGAGAGTGGCCGTCGCCTTGGGCGCCGGGTCGTCGGCCGTCACCTTCGCCGCGTTGGGGGTGGCCGCGGTCGGCTCGGACGTCTTGGCCGTCGCCGTCGAGGCAGGTGCCGCGGTGGCGGCGGTCGGAGCCGCCGGGGTGTCGTTCGGCTTCGGCTTCTTGGTCGGGGTGGGCGTCGGGGTCGGGGTGCTGTCCGGTACGTCCGGCGCGGCGGCATCGGGGACGGTGACTTCGGGCGTGGCCGTCGGTTCGGGCGTGGCCGTCGGCTTGGGCGTCGGCGTGGCGGTGGCAGATGCCGTGCCGCCCGAGCTACCGGTGTTGGTTTGCGCGCTGACCACCCCGCTGGCCACCGTGCCCGACGTGGCGGTGCCCGTGGGCTTGACGTCGGTCCCGGTGGACGTAGTCGTGGTGGTGGTCGCGGTCGTGGGCTCCGTCGACGATTCCGCGGTGGACGGCGACGACGGCGAGGCCGCGGTGTCGCCCGACGTGCTGGCACTGGCGGTGCTCGCCGACTGGCTGCTCGACGAGTTGGTCGACGTGTCGTCGGCGGCGGCGACGCCGTATCCCGTCGCCACGGCCGTGCCGACTCCCAGCGCGACGGCTAGACCGCCGACCCGACCGATGTACCTGGAGGCTCCCATGTTGGCCCTTCCGATGCGCTGAACTGCTCTTCCCCGACGGAGCAGAGCAATTGAATCGCACTATCTCCGGGCTCATCGGTGAAAGCTGACATTCACAACTTTCACTCCTGTTGCCTTCGTCGCAGAGGCCGGGCGCGTTACCGGCGAACTCGTCAGCCCAGTTTCTCGAGCGCCTTCTCGTACAGCGCAAAGGCCTCGGCCAGGCCGCCGCCGACCCAGGCGTCGACGATCCCGACCTTGTCGGCCACCAACTGAATCTGGGTGACCCACGTCTGAAAGCCCTGGTCGGTGCGCAGTGCGTCGATCTGGTCGTGGGTGCCCTGGATGAGGATGAAACCGCCGAGCTCGGTGCTCTGCGGCTTGAGGACAGCGGCGTCGTAACGCTCGATGCGACCCTCGGTCGAGAGTTGCTCGAGGTAACCCGTCAGCGACGACTTCAGGAGCGCCAACGCCTGTCCTTCGCGTCCGCGGGCGGGGATTCCCCAAGCGACCCAGACACCGGCTTCGGACATGAGTTTCCTCCTCGGCTGATGGCGGACGTGGCGGCCGCGCCTGCGAGTATCTAGTACGACTGCCCGTCTGCATATCGCCGTCGGCGGGAGTGTCGCCCGTTGCCCCGGTTTCGGCTCTTGTAGGTCACGAGCTGTGAGTCGCAGTTCGGGCAGACCAGCCGCAGATTTTCCCGTCTGTTGTTCGTCGGGTTTCCGTCGACGTGGTCGAGTATGAGCGCGAGGTGCTCGCCGAGCCACGTGTTCGCCCCGCCGCAGATCGCACAGCAACCGTTCTGGGCGTCGGAGAGGTACTGCCGGATGTAGTGCGTTCGCCGACTGTCGACCGCTGCTTCACCGGTTTCGAGCCACCGCTTGACACCGGAGTCTCGCCGAGCCTCGGCTTGACATGCGTTGTCGCAGTACATCTTCTGGCTACGACGGGAGAGCGCGGAACCGGAATGGCGACACTGCCTCATGTGCGGAGGCTACGACCGCCCACCGACAGGATTGATCGTTGGAGCCCCCTATCGGGATCGAACCGATGGCCTACATATTACAAGTATGTTGCTCTACCACTGAGCTAAGGAGGCGTGCGCGCCTAGCTTATCGGCTCACTCGTCGGCGTCGACGACCCGTGGGGCGGGAATCGGCCGCGTGACGGGCCGTCGTCCCCGGGCGCGCGGCAGCGGGATTCGGCCGGCGATGTTGCTCAGGGGGTTGACCACCTGGCTGAGGGTGATGACGGCTTCGTGGAGTGCGTCGATCGTCGGGGTCAGCGCCTCGAGCCCCGGCGCGAGCCGGTTGAGGGTGTCGGCCACGTCGGCCAGCTTCATCAACGCGCCCTGCTCGGCGGTGAGGGTGTCGAGCAGGCCGCCTTCGGCGAGCAGCTTGTCCGCGACGCCGTCCTCGCGCAGGATGCGCTCGATCAACCCGTCGTTGGCGAGCAACTGGTCGGCGAGTCCGCCCGGGGCGATCACCCGGGACACCGCCCCGTCGTCGGTGGTCAGACGGTCGACCAATCCCCCCTCGGCGGTCAACTGGTCGATCAGTCCGCCGGGCGCCACCGCGCGGGTGACGGGGCCGTTCTCGGCGGTCAGCCGGTCGAGGAGGCCACCTTCGGCGGTGAGCTGGTCGACGAGTCCGCCCGGCCGCAGCATCCTGTTGACGGGCCCGTCCGGTGCGAGGGCGCGGCCGAGCGGGGCGTCGTCGTCCATCAGACGGGCCAGGCGGTTGGCGCGTTCGACGGCGTCCTCGAGTCCGAGCATCTGCGCCAACGACGACCTGCCCGCGGGCAGAGTGCCCTCGCCGAGGCCGCGCTGGACGACCTGAAGGGTCTCCCCGGCGATGCCCAGGCCCACGTCGGCGACGGCAAGACCGATGCGTACCGGTGCGGTCGCCACGTCGACGAGGGCTTTGCCAAGATTCATGCGCCCAGTCTATGGCGGGGGTCACACCTAGCTTGCCCGAGATCAACTCACAGGAATCTCACAGCGCTCGAGCAGCGTCAATGCATGGGAATGGGAGGACATTGTTCACATGGCCATGGCTGCAGTTCCGGAGTTCATCCCCGAAGCGCGAATCCTCGTCGTCGACGACGAAACCAACATCGTCGAGTTGCTCTCGGTGAGTTTGAAGTTCCAGGGCTTCGAGGTGCACACCGCGTCGAGCGGCCCCGCGGCCTTGGACAAGGCGCGGGAGATCCGCCCGGATGCCGTCATTCTCGACGTGATGATGCCCGGGATGGACGGCTTCGGCGTGCTTCGCCGGCTCCGCGCCGACGGCATCGATTCGCCCGCGCTGTTCCTGACCGCGCGCGACTCGCTCCAGGACAAGATCGCCGGCCTGACCCTCGGTGGCGACGACTACGTCACCAAGCCCTTCAGCCTCGAAGAAGTCGTAGCGCGGCTGCGCGTCATCCTTCGCCGCTCGGGTCGCGGCGTCGAGGAGCCCCGCAGCGCGCGGCTGACGTTCGCCGACATCGAGCTCGACGAGGACACCCACGAGGTGTGGAAGGCCGGCGAGCCCGTCTCGCTGTCGCCGACCGAGTTCACCCTGCTTCGCTACTTCATCATCAACGCCGGCACGGTGTTGTCGAAGCCGAAGATCCTCGACCACGTCTGGCGGTACGACTTCGGCGGCGACGTCAACGTCGTCGAGTCCTACGTGTCGTACCTGCGTCGCAAGATCGACACCGGCGAGAAGCGTCTGCTCCACACCCTGCGCGGCGTGGGATACGTCCTGCGCGAACCGCGCTGACGCACCCTCGTGCGTGAGTTCGCCAGCCGACGGCCGCGCTTTCTGCACAATGTGGGGATGACCGGGGGAATGTCAGGCTTTCGGGGACGCGGCATCCCACTGCGGGTGGGACTCGTGGCCGCGACCCTCGTGCTGGTGGCATGCGGCCTGCTCGCCTCGGGCGTCGCCGTCACCTCCATCATCAGGCACACCTTGATCAACCGGGTCGACGAGACCCTGCTCGACGCCTCGCGAGGATGGGCTCAGGCTCCCCGCCGGATGCCGGCCACGCCCATGGAGGATCCGAACCCGGCCAGGCCACCGTCGGACTTCTACGTGCGCGGCATCGACTCCGACGGTCGCATTTGGATGGCGGTCAACGACCGGGACGCCGAGCCCGCCCTGCCCGACAGCAACGACGTCGGACCGGTACCCGTCACCGTCGGCTCCATCGACCACTCCAACGTGCAGTGGCGGGCGATGACGGTACGCGGGTTGCACGGTGAACTGACCACCGTCGCCATCGACCTCTCCGACGTCGCATCCACCGTTCGTGCGTTGACGTGGTCGCAGGTGGGCATCGGCGTCGCGGTGCTGTTGGTGCTCGGCATCGCGGGCTTCGCCGTGGTGCACCGCAGCCTCCGCCCGCTCGTCGAGGTGGAGCAGACCGCCGCGGCCATCGCGGCGGGCGAGCTCGACCGCCGCATTCCGGAACGGGACACCCGTACGGAAGTGGGCCGATTGTCGTTGGCGCTCAACGGGATGCTCGCCCAGATTCAGCGGGCGGTGGCGTCGTCGGAGGCCTCGGCCGAGAAGGCGCGTACGTCCGAGGACCGGATGCGCCGGTTCATCACCGACGCGAGCCACGAGCTTCGTACGCCGTTGACCACCATTCGCGGGTTCGCCGAGCTGTACCGCCAGGGCGCCGCACGGGACGTCGAGCTGTTGATGAGTCGCATCGAAAGCGAGTCCCAACGGATGGGCCTGCTCGTCGAGGACCTGCTGCTGTTGGCGCGACTGGATGCCCAGCGCCCGATGGAGCAGCGCCGGGTGGACCTGCTGTCGCTGGCCAGCGACGCCGTCCACGACGCGCGGTCGGTCGCGCCGAAGCGCACGGTCACCATGGAGGTCCTGGACGGCCCCGGGACGCCCGAGGTGCTCGGCGACGAGGCCCGGCTGCGGCAGGTGATGGGCAATCTGGTGGCCAACGCGCTGCAGCACACCCCGGAGTCGGCCAACATCGCCATCCGCGTCGGCACCAGGCAGGACAGCGCAATCCTGGAAGTGGCCGACGAAGGACCCGGCATGAGTCGGGAGGACGCGCACCGGATCTTCGAGCGGTTCTACCGCACGGATTCGTCCCGGGCGCGGGCCAGCGGCGGCACGGGGCTGGGACTCTCCATCGTCGACTCCCTGGTGTACGCGCACGGCGGCACGGTCAGCGTGACGACGGCGCCGGGTCAGGGCTGCCGATTCACGGTTCAGTTGCCGCGGGTCGCCGACGTGCCGGTGGTGGACGCCGACGAGCCCGCCACCGTTTAGTCCAGTTCGGCCAGCGCGGCCGTGATCTTGGCCTGCGCCTCGTCCAGCGACTCCGGCGAGGGGTTGCGGTCGACGTTGGCGAAGCCGAAGTCGGACAGGTCGCGGGCCGGGAAGACGTGTACGTGCAGGTGCGGCACTTCGAGGCCGGCGATGATTAGGCCCGTCCGTTCCACGCCGAACGCCTTGGACTGGGCCTTGCCGATGCGCTGTGCCACGGCCATCACGTTGGCGAAGACGCCCGCCTCGACGTCCTGCCAGTTGTCGATCTCGGCGCGCGGGACGACGAGCGTGTGCCCTTGGGTCATCGGCTCGATGGTGAGGAAGGCGACCACCTCGTCGTCCTCGTAGACGAATCGGCCGGGGATCTCGCGGTTGATGATCATGGTGAACACGGAGGCCATGGCTCGAGCATGCCAGACCGGCCCTGGGAGGGCGATCAGCGGCGGCGGACGAAGCCGTCCAGCTCGTCCACCGTCCACGGGGGCGAGTCGTGGTGGTCTCGGTAGGCCACGACGCTCGGTGTGGGCCGGTCGAAGCGGCCGACGAAACCCCCTGCGGCGATGAAGATTTGGCCAGTCACGTCCGTGGCTGCGTCGCTGACCAGATACGCGTAGGTCGACGCGGCGTACTCGGGTTCCGCCGCGTCGAGCGCGCCCTGCATGCTGACGTCGTCGAGCAGCCCGCGACGGTTGAGGTCCGCGATCTGGGCCTCGTACTCCGGGCCGGTCGACAACCGCGTCCTCGCGCCCGGGCACACCACGTTGGCTCGGACTCCGGCCGTCTTCAGCTCGGCCGCGATGGCGAGCGTCAGGCCGTTGACCGCACCCTTGCCCGCGGGATAACCCGTACCGCCGTAGTCGCCGAGGAACGCGAACGAGCTGGTGTTGACGATCGCGCCGCCGCCCTGGGCGACCATCTTGGGCGCCGCGGCCCGGCACGTCTCGAACACCGTGCCGAGGTGCGCGTCGAGGAGCTCCCGGAACTGCCCCGAGGTCACGGTGAGGATCGACGAGCCTGCCGGCTCCGCGGTGCCCGCGCAGTTGACCAGCGCGTCGATCCGGCCGAAGTGCTCGACGCACGAGTCGACCAGCGCGTCGGCCGTCTCCGGGTCCGCCGGCGAGCCGGGGAAGCCGACGGCGCGACCTCCCACGTGGGCGACGGCCGCGTCGACGGCATCGGCGTCGCGCCCGTTGACGACCACACCGAAGCCCCGAGCCGCCAGAAGCCCGGCGACGGCGAGCCCGATCCCGCGGGACCCGCCGACGACGACTGCGCCGGAGGTCAGGCCTCGTCCTCCTGGCTGAACTGCATGGCGTCCATGTTCCAGTAGCCCCGCAGGTTGGTGATCAGCCCGGAGTCGTTCACCCGGTAGGTGAAGACCCCACGTACGGTCGCCGTGAAGCCGTTGGGGAACGCGGTGTGCAGCACCAGGATGTAGGCGATCTCCGTGGGGGAACTCGACCGGAAGGTCTCCTCGCGGGTCACCGTCAGCCGGTTGGGCCCGATGTTCGCGTCGTAGAAGGCGGCGAGCGCCTCCTTGCCGCGGACACCGGTGCCGTCGGGGTTGGTGACGGCCTCGCCGATCGGGTCCTCCACGACGACGTCGTCGGCCATCAGCGCGAGCCAACCCTCGCGGTCGCCCGCCTGGACGCATCGCCACGACGCCTCCGAGGCGGCGACCACTGGAGTCAACTCCGCTGTCTCCTGCGACATTTCGCTACCTGTCGGCGTCGGTGAAGCGGATGACCCCACGGATGTTGCGGCCCTCGAGCATGTCGGTGTAGCCGTCGTTGATCTGCTCCAGCTGGTACTGGCGGGTGACCATGTCGTCGAGGTTGAGCCGGCCCGCCTTGTACATCGACAGCAGCTGCGGGATGTCGAAGTGCGGGTTGCCGCCACCGAAGATGGTGCCCTGCAACCTCTTCTGCATCAGGGTCAGCATCGCCAGGTTCAACGTGACGTTGGTGTCCATCATGCTGCCGATGGCGGTCAGCACCGTAGTGCCGCCCTTGGAGGTCAGGTTGACGTAGTTGTCCACGTCCTTGCCGTCGAGTTCGCCGACGGTCACGATGACCTGCTTGGCCATCAGCCCCTGCGTCACCTCGGCGACGCCGGCGAAGGCAGACTCGATGTCGGGATAGGCATGTGTCGCACCGAACTTCAGTGCGGCGTCGCGCTTCCACTCGACGGGTTCGATGACGAAGAGGTTGCGCGCACCGGCGTTCACCGCGCCCTGCAGCGCCGACATGCCGACGCCGCCGACGCCGATGATCGCGACGTCGTCACCGGGGCGGATGTCGCCGGCCTTGACCGCCGAGCCGTAGCCCGTCGTCACGCCGCAACCGACCAGACAGGCGACCTCGAACGGGATCGAGGGGTCGATCTTCACCACGGAGCTCTTGTGCACCACCATGTACGGGCTGAAGGTGCCCAGCAGCGTCATCGGGAAGACCGGCTGGCCCTTCGCGGTGATGCGGTGCGTGCCGTCGGAGACGGCGACGCCTCCGAGCAGCCCGGCCCCCAGGTCGCAGAGGTTGCGCAGGCCGGCCTGACATGACGGGCAGCGCCCGCATGACGGGATGAAGGACAGGACGACGTGGTCACCGGGTGCCAGGTCCTCGACGCCGGGTCCGACCTCGGTGACGATCCCGGCGCCTTCGTGGCCGCCGAGTACGGGGAAGCCCATCATCGGGATGCCGCCGGTCACCAGGTGGTGATCGGAGTGGCACATGCCCGAGGCTTCCATCTGGATCTTGACCTCGTCCTTGACGGGATCGCCGATCTCGATCTCCTCGATCGACCATGGCTGGTTGAACTCCCAGATGAGTGCGCCCTTTGTCTTCACGAGTACCTCTCTCGACTTGCGACTTGAGTCAGTGACAACAGACTAGAACCTCTAGTTAAGTGGATCACACCCACCCCAAGCAACTGCTTGGTGGGGCTACCAGATGGGGACTGGGCTCTGGCCCAGCGGGTAGTAGCCCGGCAGCTGCTCGCCGGCCATGCTGCGTTCGATGCGCTTCTGCATGGTCGGGGTCAGGTCACCGGATTCGATGAGCTTGATGAAGGCCTTCTGGACGTGGCCGAAGTCGAAGAAGTCGCGCTGCCACTCGATCAACAGCTGGTCGTTCAGCCGGAACCAGCTCCCGCCGATGCCGTAGATCTCGTCGCGCGTGCCGTCTTCCTTGTTGGCGACCTGCTTCCAGAAGCCGACGATCTCGTTCTGCTTCTCGTCGATGAGCACCTTCTGGTACTCGTAATTCCAGTTCTCCAGGCCTTCCATCTCCAGGCCGAGCGCGACATCGCGGATCTCGTCCTTGCCGATGCACATCACGTCCTCTTTGGGACCGATGTTCCAGCCGTAGGTGGCATCGTCGGTGTAGAACTCGGCGAGCAGCTTCCAGTCACCGGCCACCTCGCCGTCCTTGTTGGCCTGCAGCCAGCGCTGCGTCCATTCTTCCAATTGCTCACGTGACGCCATTGTCAGTCCTTCTCCTTGAGGGAAATTGCTTGGGTCGGACACATGTCGATCGCCCGCTCGACGTCCTCGCGGATGTCGTCGGGGGGCTCGGCGTCGAGGATCTCGACGACGCCGCGCTTGGGCACCGCGAAGACGTCGGGGGCCTCCAGTTCGCACATGGCGTGGCCCTGGCACAGGTCCTCGTCGAGTTCCACGCGGTAGCAGCCCATGGTGCCTACTTGACTCGCCTGCGATAGCGCACCTTGGCCGGCTGGGCCAGCTGCACGACCATCTTCGAGTGATCGTTCTGGTAGCTGTCGGCGGGCTGTGACATCTCGAACCCGTACTCGCGCAACAAGACCGAGAAGATCGCCTTGATCTGCATCTGGGCGAACGCCGCGCCGACGCAGCGGTGCTTGCCCGCGCCGAATGGGATCCACGTCCACCGGTTGGCGAGGTCCTCCTGACGCGGCTTGTCGTAGCGGTCGGGGTTGAAGTCGTCGGGGTCGGGGAAGTCCTCGGCGATCCGGTTCGAGATGGCCGGCGACGCGGCGACGAACTGGCCCTCGTGGATCGGGTAACCCGCGACCTCGAATTCGTCCTTGGCGACGCGCATCAGGATGATGAGCGGCGGGTGGAGGCGCAGCGTCTCCTTCAGCGAGTTGTCGAGTTTCGGAATCTGCCGCAGCGCATGGAAACTCACTTCCTGGCCGTCGGCGTAGAGCTCGTCGAGCTCCTGCTGGACGTCGGCGTAGACGTCGGGATGGCGCAGCAGCTCGATCAGGGTCCACGACGAGGTGCCCGAACTGGTGTGGTGACCCGCGAACATCAGTGAGATGAACATGCCGGTGACTTCGTTGGCCGTGAAGCGGGGGTTGCCGTCGTCGTCCTTGATCGACACCAGCACGTCGAGCAGGTCGCGATCCTGCTTGTCCTTGGGCGGGTTGGCAATCCGGCCGTCCATGATCTCCTGCACCAGCGCGACGAGCTTCACGCGGGACTCGTCGCGGATGCGGAAGCTCTCGATGTCGAGATACGGGTCGACGTAGCAGAGCGGATCGGTGCCGCGCTCCAACTGGTGGTAGTAGTGCGCGAAACGGCTGTCCAGCTGCTCGCGGAACTTCAGCCCGATGAGGCAGGCGGTCGAGGTGTAGATCGTCAACTCCGAGAAGAAGTCGAGCAGTTCGATCTCGCCTTCGTCGCCCCAGTCGGCGATGATCTTCTTGACCTCGTTCTCGATGGTGGCGGCGTGGCCCTTCATCTGCTCGCCGCGCAATGCGGTGTTGTGCAACATCTCTGCCCGGCGCTCGGGGTCGGCGTCGAACACCACGCCCTCCCCGAATATCGGTGTCATGAAGGGGTAAGCCTCGGCCTGGTTGAGCTCGGCGTCGCTGGAGCGGAAGAAGAATTCGTTGGCCTCGGAGCCAGACAGCATGACGACCTGCTTGTCGACCAGTTGGAACCAGCCGACGTCGCCACACTCGGAGCGGATGCGGTGCATCAGACCGATGGGGTCGGTGCGGAATTCCTCGAGGTGGCCGTACTCCTCTTCGCCGCCCGAGACGCGAGGGACGATCGCAGTGGTCATGAGTTCAAGTTCTCCTCGTTGAGGACGAGCTTCTGGCGCTCTGATGGATCGCTCGCCAAGGGGGCTTCGGGTTGAAGTTCCATGTTCGCGATGAAGCCGCCGCGTGGCGTTTCGGCGACGAACGTGATGGCACGCGCCAGATCGGAGGCGCGCAGGAAGTAGTCGTGGCGGGCCTGGCCCCACTTGGCCCAGTCCTCCAGTGCGGGACCGATCAGCTCGGCGGGCAGGCTCCAGCCCATCGAGGTCTTCGTCGGCCCGGGGTGCACGATCGACGCGCGAACACCCGTGCCCTCCAACTCCATCTGAAAGTTGGTGACCATGGCGACCAGAGCTGCCTTGGCCGCTCCGTAGGCGCCCATGTGCGGGCGCTGCCGCAGCGCCACGTCGGAACCCACGAAGATCAGGTCACCGCGCTGGCGTTCCAGCATTCCGGGGAGCACCGCGGTGGCCAGTCGGTTGGCGCCGACCAGATGGATCTGCAGCTGCGAGTTGAAGTCGTCGGAGCTGATCTCGGCCAGCTTGCCGAAGTAGGTGTCGCCGGCGCCCGCGACGAGCACCTCGATCTCGCCGAGCGCGTCGACGGCGTTGGCCACGAACGACTTCACCGAGTTGGGATCGGTGACGTCGAGGTGGAAGCCCACCGCCTCGCCGCCGTCGGCGCGGATCTTGCCGACGAGGTCGTCGAGTTTCTCGACGCGGCGGGCACCGAGGGCGACGGGAAAGCCGCGGGCGGCCAGTTCGATGGCCGTGGCCTCACCGATGCCGGCGGAGGCGCCCGCGACGATGGCGGGCCTGCGGTCGGGGAGCGGAGCGAAACGTGGCATCTATCGGGCCTTCACGGTGATGGGCAGGTGGGCGAAGCCGCGGACGCTGCTGGAGTGCACCCGGACCGAGTTGGCCTCGTCCACCTCGTAGCCGCGGACGCGCTTGAAGAACTCGGTCAGCGCCACCTGTGCTTCCATTCTGGCCAGGTGGGCGCCCAGGCAGAAGTGGGCGCCGCTTCCGAAACTGACCAACTTGGAACCGATTTCGCGGTCGATGCGGTACTCGTCCGGGTTGTCGAACACCCTGTCGTCGCGGTTCGCCGACCCCGGAAGCAGCAGCAGGACGTCGCCCTCGGGGATGGTGGTGTCGTACATGGTGATGTCGGCGGAGACGGCGCGGGCCAGGATCTGGCTGGAGGTGTCGTAACGCAACGTCTCCTCGACCCATGGCTTGACCAGTGAGTGGTCGTCGAAGACGGGGGCCAGCTGATCGGGATTCTTGAAGCCCCAATACGCCGCGTTGGCAAGCAGTTTGGTGGTGGTCTCGTTGCCGGCGACGACCATGAGGAAGAGGAACGCGATGATCTCCTCGTCGGTCAGTTTGTCGCCGTCGATCTCGGCCTCGACGAGTGCCGAGGTGAGGTCGTCGGTGAGCTTCGCGCGCCGGGAGGAGACCATGTCGGCGTAGTAGACCATCAGGTCGGCCGAGGCCTGGATGGCCTCGGCTGGCACGTCCTTCACGCCGTCGTCACGATGCATCACGCCGTCGGCGAGGGCGCGGATGCGGACCCGGTCGGACTCGGGCACGCCCATCAGCTCGGAGATCACGTCCATGGGCAGCTTGCCTGCGAAGTCGTCGACGTAGTCGAAGCGATCCGACTGCAGCGCGGCGTCCAGGTGCGCAACGGCAATCTCGGTGACCCGTGCTTCCAGTTCGCGAATTCGCCTGGGGGTGAACCCCTTCGAGACCAGGGTCCGCAACCGAAGGTGCCCGGGATCGTCGAGGGCCAGGAACGACATCACCCGGTGGGCGTGTTCGTTGCGGGAAATCGGGTCGAGCGAGACGCCGTGCTTGTTCGACAGGGAGGTGCTGTTGCGAAAACCCTGGACGACGTCCGCATGACGGGACAGGGCCCAGAACTTCTGATCCTCGTTGCGGTACAGCGGTGCCTCGTCACGCAGGCGTCGGTAGTAGGGGTACGGGTCCTCGTGAAAGTCGTAGTCGTAGGGGTCCAGGAGGACGTCCGACGTGCTGGCGGTCATGTGGCTTCTCCCAAGATGAGGCCGACGACGTAGCTCAGTCGATCGGCGATCTGGTGGTAGGTGAAGGCGCCGCTGCCGGCGTTGACGAGCGCACCGAAGTACGTCATCTCCAGGGCGGACACCACCCGCGGATCGGTGTCGGGTCCGGCCGCGGACTTGATCCTGCGGTGGATCTCCATGCCGATGCGGTCGCGGACGCGGCGCACCGTCGGATCGTTGCCGGTGAGCAGCGCAGTGGTGCACGCGGCAGCCACCTCGGGTTCGTCGGCGACCACCAGGGTGAGGTTGCGCAGGGCCTTCTCGACGCGGGTCGACATCGACTCGTTGACGTCGGTGTAATAGGGCACCTTGCCCATCAAGTCGAGGTAGATCTCGGCGATCAGGTGATTCTTCGACGAGAAGTACGTATAGGCGGTGGCCGGCGCCACCTTCGCCCGCGCCGCGACGGCGCGCACGGTCAGGTCGGCGTAGGAGGATTCCCGCAGCATCTCCATGCCCGCGGTGAGGACCTTGCGAAAGGTCTCTTCCTGCCGTCTGTTGCGCGGCGTTTCGTCGAGCGCAGACGCGGTCGGCTCGGCGACCGAAGCCGCGGCATCACTGGACACATGTCCAAGTTATCCGACGAGGTCGGCAATCGGCAAGCGCGTGGCATCGTTTGAATCGAATGCGCAGCTGATCACCGACTTTCGCGTCTGTCGACCGAGTCGGTCTTGCCATGCCCGCGCACCTGTGGTTATGGTTCGACTCAACATGGCCGGACAGGTGTCCAGGACCAGAACGGGAGTTGTGATGGCGCTGCTAGGCGATCGCGAGAGCCGGTTGCTCGTCGACGGCAAGCTGGTCGCGGGTAGTGGGGGCACGTTCCCGACGGTCAACCCGGCGACCGAAGAGGTACTCGGCGTCGCGGCGGATGCGACCGCGGAGGACATGGGCGCGGCGATCGAGGCCGCGCGCCGCGCGTTCGACGACACCGACTGGTCCACCAACGTCGAACTCCGCGTGCGGTGCATCCGTCAACTGCAGCAGGCGATGCGCGATCACGTGGAGGAGTTGCGCGAGCTGACGATCGCCGAGGTCGGCGCGCCGGTGATGCTGACGTCGATGGCCCAGCTCGAGGGGCCGATCGAGGATCTCAGCTTCTGCGCCGACACCGCCGAGTCCTACCAGTGGACCACCGATCTCGGCATCGCGGCGCCGATGGGCATCAAGACGCACCGCACGGTCGCGCGCGAGGCCGTCGGCGTCGTCGGTGCCATCACGCCGTGGAACTTCCCGCACCAGATCAACCTCGCCAAGCTCGGCCCCGCGCTGGCGGCGGGCAACACGGTGGTGCTCAAGCCGGCGCCCGACACGCCTTGGTGCGCAACCGTGTTGGGTGAGCTCATCGTCGAGCACACCGACTTCCCGCCTGGCGTGGTCAACATAGTGACCTCCAGTGACCACGGCGTGGGTGCGCTGCTGTCGACGGATCCGCGCGTGGACATGGTGTCCTTCACCGGCTCGACCAACACGGGCCGGGCGGTGATGGCCGACGGTGCCGCGACGCTGAAGAAGGTGTTCCTGGAACTCGGTGGCAAGTCGGCGTTCCTGGTGCTCGACGACGCCGACCTGGCGGGCGCTTGTTCCATGGCGGCGTTCACCGCGTCGATGCACGCCGGGCAGGGATGCGCGATCACCACTCGCCTGGTGGTGCCGCGGGAGCGCTACGACGAAGCCGTCGAGGCCGCCGCGGGCACCATGTCGGGGCTGAAGGCGGGTGATCCGACCAAGTCCGGAACGGTCTGTGGCCCAGTGATATCCGCGCGCCAACGAGACCGCATCCAGGAATACCTGGACTCGGCGATTGCCGAGGGTGGGACGTTCGCGTGTGGTGGCGGTAGCCCCGCCGACCGCGACACCGGCTTCTTCATCGATCCGACGGTCATCGCGGGCCTCGACAACAGCGCACGGGTGGCGCGCGAGGAGATCTTCGGGCCCGTCCTGACGGTCATCGCGCACGACGGTGACGACGACGCGGTGCGGATCGCCAACGATTCGCCCTTCGGTCTGTCGGGCACGGTGTTCTCCGCCGACGAGGATCGGGCCGCGGCCGTCGCCGCGCGCATGCGCGTCGGCACGGTCAACGTCAACGGCGGCGTCTGGTATTCGGCGGACATGCCCTTCGGCGGTTACAAGCAGTCCGGCATCGGCCGGGAGATGGGAATCGCCGGTTTCGAGGAGTATCTCGAGACCAAGGCCATTGCCACGGCAGCGAATTGAGGAGACGCCCAATGGGTCTGTACGGGGATCAGTTCAAGGACAAGGTCGCGATCGTCACCGGTTCCGGTGGTGGCATCGGGCAGGCCTACGCCGAGGCGTTGGCCCGCGAGGGTGCGGCCGTGGTGGTCGCGGACGTCAACGTCGAGGGTGCGCAGAAGGTGGCCGACGCCATCAAGGGCGAGGGCGGAAACGCACTTGCGGTGCGGGTCGACGTGAGCGATCCGGATTCGGCCAAGGAGATGGCCGCGCAGACGCTTTCGGAGTTCGGTGGCATCGACTACCTGGTCAACAACGCGGCGATCTTCGGCGGGATGAAGCTCGACTTCCTGATCACCGTGGACTGGGAGTACTACAAGAAGTTCATGAGCGTGAACCTTGACGGCGCACTGCTGTGCACGCGCGCGGTCTACCGGAAGATGGCCAAGCGCGGCGGCGGGGCGATCGTCAACCAGTCCTCCACCGCAGCCTGGTTGTACTCGAACTTCTACGGTCTGGCGAAGGTCGGCATCAACGGGTTGACCCAGCAGTTGGCGACCGAGCTTGGCGGGCAGAACATCCGGATCAACGCCATCGCGCCCGGTCCGATCGACACCGAGGCGAACCGCAGCACCACCCCGCAGGAGATGGTCGCCGACATCGTGAAGCGGATTCCGTTGTCCCGCATGGGGGAGCCGGAGGATCTCGTCGGCATGTGTCTGTTCCTGCTGTCGGATCAGGCGAAGTGGATCACCGGCCAGATCTTCAACGTCGACGGCGGCCAGATCATCCGATGAGCGCTGACGTGCGGCTGGGCTACATCGGCCTGGGCAATCAGGGCGCCCCGATGGCCAAGCGCCTCGTCGAGTGGCCCGGCGGGCTCGTCGTCTTCGACGTGCGCACCGAGTCGATGGCGCCGCTGGCCGAGCTCGGAGCCACCCTCGCCGACGGCGTCGCCGACGTCGCCGCCGCCGACGTCATCAGCGTCACCGTGCTCACCGACGCGCAGGTTCGCGACGTCGTCGCCGAACTGGCCGACCACGCGAGGCCCGGTACCGTGGTCGCGATCCACTCCACCATCGAGCCGGACACTGCCGCCGAGCTCGCCGAGCAGTTGCGGCCCAAGGGCATTCACATCGTGGACGCCCCCGTGAGCGGTGGCGCCGGGGCGGCCGCAAAGGGCGAGCTGGCCGTCATGGTCGGCGCCGACGACGAGGCCTACGAACGCGTCAAGCCCGTCTTCAAGCAATGGGCGTCGATGGTGGTCCGCGCGGGCGAGCCCGGAGCGGGCACGCGAATGAAGCTGGCGCGCAACATGTTGACCTTCATCGGGTTCGCCGCCGCATGCGAGGCACAGAAGTTGGCGGCAGCCGCGGGCATCGACCTGCAGAAACTTGGCCGGGTCGTCCGCCACAGCGACGCCCAGAGCGGCGGCCCGGGCGCGATCATGGTCCGCGACGACACGTCCCCGCTGGCGTCCGACCACTTCCTGTACGACATGTTCGTCCACACCCGCGGTCTGGCCGAGAAGGATCTACGGTTGGCCCTGGGACTTGGTGAGGCCGCCGGCGTGGACCTGCCGCTGGCCGAGATCGCGCTGCGAGACCTGGCCGACGGCCTCGGCGTGCCGCACGAGAGGAGTTAGACGATGGACGAATTGCGCCGCAAGGGCCTCGAGAAGATGAACGAGGTGTATTCGTGGGAGATGCCGAACATCGAGGGCGACGGCTTCTTCGACCTCACCGTCGACCATCTCTTCGGCAGCATCTGGACCCGACCCGGTTTGTCGATGCGGGACAAGCGGTTGATGACGCTGGCCGTCGTGACCGCATTGGGCGAACAGGGTCTGGCCGAGATTCAGGTCAACGCCGCGCTGGCCAACGGTGAGCTGACCGAGGAGGAACTCAAGGAGATGGCCATCTTCCTCACCCAGTACGTCGGCTTCCCACGGGGTGCCGGGTTGAACGGAGTGGTGGGAAAGGTCAGCGCGAAGCGAAGGAAGAACGCCGAGACGGGCTCTGGCGAGGACAAGCGCGCCAACGTCAACTCGGCGGTCAAGATGAGCACGGGGAAGACGCTCGATGACGAGTAGGTATGCCGCGCTGTCGCGCGAAGAGCTCGCCACCCTGGTGCCGGAGCTGCTGTTGATCGGCCAGCTGATCGACCGCTCGGGGATGGCGCACTGCATCAGCGCGTGGGGCCGCGACGAGATGTTGCAGATCGCCATCGAGGAGTGGGCGGCGTCCAGTCCGCTGTACACCAGGCGGATGCAAAAGGCGCTCAAGTACGAGGGCACCGATATCTTCACGTTGTTCAAGGGTCTGCAGCTCGACATCGGTGCGCCGCCCCAGTTCATGGACTTCCGCTACACCGTGCACGACCGGTGGCACGGGGAGTTCCACCTCGACCACTGTGGTGCGCTGCTCGACGTGGAGCCGATGGGCGACGACTACGTCCACGGGATGTGCCACGACATCGAGGACCCGACGTTCGACGCCACCGCGCTGGCCACCAACCGCAAGGCCCAGGTGCGCCCGATCCACCGGCCACCCCGGATTCCGTCCGGCCGGACGCCGCACTGCGCGTGGACCGTCATCATCGACGAGTCCTACCCGGAGGTTCCGTTCATTCCGGCGATGGACGTCGTCGCGGCCAGCCACGCGCACTCGTGCGAGCTGGCGGCGATCGACCCGGACGACGAGGGGGCGGCCGACTACTCGGGTGAGCTGCTGGCCGACGTCGACTTCGGGGCGTTCTCGCACTCCGCGCTGGTGCGCATCGCCGACGAGGTCTGCCTGCAGATGCACCTGCTGGTGCTGTCCTTCACCCTGGCGGTCCGTGCCCGAGCGAAGGACGACCAGGCGCTCGAGAGGTCCATCCGCACCAAACAGCTGATCGGGATCGCCGGGGTCGCCGCCGAGCGCATCCACCGGGCACTCGGCTTGTCGCGCGACGTCAGGGGTGCGCTGCGCGTCCTCGAACTGCACCCGCTGCTGAACCCGGCGGCCTACGTGTCGGCCGTCGTCGACCCGGACTTCGTTCACGTCCGCCGCTCGCCCGCCTACGAGGACGGCTCGTGGATCTCGTTGGTGTCGCCGATGGCCGACCTGCCGCTGCAGGCCATCGTGCAGGCCGTCGACCCGCACCTGCGGGCCGAGGTGTCCGGGACCGAGACCGACTGGACCGTGCGCGTGATCGACTCCGACACGCCAGCAAAGGAACTCGGCGAAGTCGCCGTCACCAAGTTCTCCGGCGGCGCGTCCTGGGTGTTCCAGGAGCGAAAGTCGTTGCCGCTGACGGTGGTCTAGCGGTCGCGCACCCCCGGTAGCTCGTCGTACTCCTCGGCGAGGCTGGTCAGCCGTCGCCCGATGACGCCCATCTCGGCGGCGGCCTGCTGGACGGTCTGACCGACGCGGCCGATTCCCTTGGCGGCGATGATCATTCGCATCCACTCGCCGGATTGACCTCGTGGGGTGGCCGCGGCGGCGTCGGTCACCCACGTCCGCAGTCGACCGAGTTCGCGCCGGCCTGCGATCACCACGGCGGCGGATCGGTCCACCTCGGCGGCGAATCGTCGGTCCAGGTCTGCGATGTCGCCCAAGACGGCGGCGTGGCGCGCATTCGCCTCCGAGTAGGAGGCCGACGCGGCACCCGTCCATCCGCACCCGGGGGCCGCCGTCTCGACGGCGGCCTGCATCTCGCGCAGCGCACCGCTCTGGTCGAACTCCGCTCCGGAGGCGGGCACGCCGTCGCCGAAGGTGTCATTCGCCCGGGACCACGTCGAGCGGAACCCGTCCATTGCGCTCACGCCACCGAGTCTAGGACGGGTCGAAGCCCCCACCCGGCGGCAAAATGGCGCTGCCCACCCACCGCCTGAGGTACGCCCGGAGCGCCTCCCCGGTGCGGGGCGGCCGGCCGGGGTCGATGACGAACGACTGGATGATCCGCAGCAGGTGCTCGGCGAGCCCGTCGAGTTCCGCGTCGGAGAAGCCGTGGCCTGCCCAGTCGACGTCGAACCGGCGCAGCATGGCGTTCGCGAATTGCAGTGCGACGTCGGAGGTGACGGATGCGGTGTGTTCGTCGGCGCGACCCGGTGCGATCAGAAGCCCGATGTGCTTGTCCTTCGGCAGCCACTCCAGCGCGGCCGCGATGGCCTCGGTGACGGCGTCGACCGGGTCGGTGAGACCTCGCAGGTGTTCGGCCAGCCGCTCGAGGAAGTCGTCGGCGGCGTGCACGGCGGCGGCCACCAGAAGTGCTTCGGTGCTGGCGAAGTACCGGTACACGGTCTGCCGGGTGACGCCGAGGGTGCGGGCGACGTCGGCGATGCTGACGTCGGCACCGCGCTCGTCGACGGCCTTGCTCGCGGCGTCCAGAATTCGCGCCACGGCCTCGTCGTCGGTCGCGGGCGCCGATCCAGACCAGCCGTGGGTGCGCACGCCGGAAATCGTAACCGGACGCCGCGTCAGCCTCGGTAGGAGACCGACAGCTCCTTGACGCCGTTGATCCAACCCGATCGAAGCCGTTGCGGTTCGGCGACTCTGGCGATGTCGGGGATTTGGTCGGCGAGCTCGTTGAAGATCAGCTTGATCTCCATGCGGGCGAGGTTGGCGCCGATGCAGAAGTGTGCGCCGTTGCCCCCGAAGGCCAAGTGCGGGTTGGGGTTGCGCAGCACGTCGAACTCGAAGGGCCGCTCGAAGACGGACTCGTCGAAGTTGGCGGAGCTGTAGAAGAGACCGGCTCGCTGCCCCTCCTCGATCGTGACGTCACCGAACTCGACGTCGGCCAGGGCCGTGCGCTGGAAGCAGTGCACCGGGGTGGCCCAGCGGACGATCTCGTCCACCGCCGTCGCGGGGCGCTCCTTCTTGAACAGCTCCCACTGGTCTGGGTTGTCGAAGAAGGCGTTCATGCCGTGGGTCATGGCGTTGCGGGTGGTCTCGTTGCCGGCCACGGCCAGCAGGATGACGAAGAACGCGAATTCGACGTCGCCCATCGCCTCGCCGTCGATGTCGGCCTGGATGAGCCGGGTGACGATGTCGTCGGCCGGGCAGCGCCTGCGCTCCTCGGCCATGTTGTAGGCGTAGCCCATGAGTTCGGCGTTGGCCATCGTGGGGTCGGAGTCGAAGTCCGGGTCGTCGGTGTTCATGATGCAGTTGGTCCAGTGGAACAACTTCTCGCGATCGGACTCCGGCACGCCGATCAGGTCGGCGATGGCCAGCAGCGGCAGCCTGGTGGCGATGTCGTCGACGAAGTTGCCGCCGTCCTTCGCCGCGGCCTCGGCCACGATCTCGCGGGCCGCGACGGCGAGCTTCTCCTCGAGTGCGGCCACCGAGCGCGGCGTGAACAGGCGCGAGACGATCTTGCGCAGCCGGGTGTGCTCGGGGGCGTCGTGGTTGATCAGCAGCGCCTTCGTCAGGTCGAGCTGCTCGGCGGTCACGCCGTCGGGCAGACGCATCACCGCGCCCTTGCGGTTGGTCGACCACAGGTCGCCATTGCGCGAGATGGCCTTGATGTCCTCGTGTCGGCTGATCACCCAGTAGCCGCCGTCGTCGAATATCGACTCTCGTTGTTCGTTCCACCAGACGGGGGCGGTCTTGCGCAGTTGCGCGAACTCCGTCACCGGGATCCCCCGGAGCAGGACGTCGGGATCGGTGAAGTCGTACCCGGCTCCGAAGGGGCACCCGTTCTGCATCGTGGTCACGAGATTGACCATACATCTTGGCTCGAAGTGTATGGCCGTGTTTCGAAGGTTTAGGGTTGACGACCGTGCGAGTCCTCGTGGTCGGATCCGGTGCCCGTGAACATGCGCTGCTGCTCGCGCTGCGTCGCGACCCCGAGGTGGAGGCGCTCGCCGTGGCACCCGGGAACGCGGGCACGGCGTCGATCGCCGAGCAATACGACGTCGACGTCACCTCCGGGGACGACGTGGTGAAACTGGCCAAGCGCATCGACGCCGACCTCGTCGTCATCGGGCCCGAGGTGCCGCTGGTCCTCGGCGTCGCCGACGCCGTGCGCGCGGCCGGCATCGCCTGTTTCGGGCCGTCGAAGGACGCCGCCCGCATCGAAGGCGCGAAGTCCTTCGCCAAGGACGTGATGGACGCCGCAGGCGTGCGCACCGCGCGCAGTGAGATCGTGGACAACCCCGCCCGTCTCGACGCCGCGCTGGATCGCTTCGGCCCGCCCGCGGGCGATCACGCCTGGGTGGTCAAGGACGACGGGCTGGCCGCCGGAAAGGGCGTGGTGGTGACGGTCGACCGCCTCGCCGCCCGTGCGCACGCGGCGAGCCTGCTGGATTCCGGGCACCCCGTGCTGCTCGAGTCGTTCCTCGACGGCCCCGAGGTCTCGCTGTTCTGCGTCGTCGACGGCGAGACGGTGGTGCCGCTGCTACCCGCACAGGACTTCAAGCGGGTCGGCGACGGCGACGCCGGACCCAACACCGGCGGCATGGGCGCCTATACGCCGCTGCCCTGGTTGCCGGCCGACGTCCTGGCTGCCATCGTCGACGACGTCGTGAAACCCGTTGCCGCCGAACTGGTCGCGCGCGGATGCCCGTTCTCAGGCCTGCTGTACGCCGGGTTGGCGATCACCTCCCGCGGCCCCGCCGTCGTCGAGTTCAACTGCCGCTTCGGCGATCCCGAGACCCAGGCGGTGCTTGCGCTGTTGGAGAGCCCCCTGGGGCAGCTGCTGCGCGCCGCCGCCGTCGGTGAGCTGGCCGCCCTACCGCCGCTGCAGTGGCGCGACGGGTCCGCGGTGACGGTGGTACTGGCCGCCGAGAACTACCCGGGGCGACCTCGCGTTGGCGACGTCATCACCGGTTCGGACGCGCCGGGCGTGCTGCACGCGGGTACCGCCAGGCGTGAGGACGGCGCCGTCGTGTCCTCGGGCGGCAGGGTCCTGTCCGTCGTCGGCACCGGTGCCGATCTCGCCGCCGCCCGCGACGCGGCCTACGCCGTCATGGCGGGAATTCGCCTGCCCGGCGGCCACTTTCGCACCGACATCGGGTTGGCTGCGGCCGAAGGTCGCGTCGGGCAGTAGCCAGCTAGGCGACGAGAATCGGTGCCATCCAGGCGATTTCGGCGGGCAGCTGTGAACTCCAGAAGGCGCCGTCGTGGCCGCCGGGGGAGAACCCACCCGAGGGCGGGTTGGGTAGCTGCCCGATGAACTGCTTGGTGGCGGCGTAGAACGGATCGCTGTCGCCGCAGTCGACTCTGATCGGAATCGACCCCAGGTTCGGCAGCCCCCACACGCTGTTCGCGGCGAAGTCGGCCTCCCCGTCGAAGGCGCCGGGGGCCGTCGCGCCCGACGACGTCCACAGTGCCGGGCTGACCGCGCAGATCGCCGCCGTCCGGGCCGGACCGAGCCTCGAGCCGAGCAGCAGGGCGCCGTAGCCGCCCATCGACCAGCCGAGGAAGCCGACACGCGAGGTGTCCAGGCCCTGGTCGCCCAGCATGGGAATCAGCTCGTCGAGGACCATCTTGCCGGAGTCCTCGCCGGAGGTCCTTGCATGCCAATAGCTTCCGCCCCCGTCGACGGCGACGACGGCGAACGGCGGAATGCCGGCCGCGACGGCCTGGGCGAGACCCTGCTCGACACCGCCCGCCATCACCCCCGCCGCGTCCTGCCCCTTGCCGTGCAGGGCGATCACCGGACGCAGCGGACCGGTCTGTCCCGGCGGCCGGGCGATCGCCCAATTGGTCGTCACGCCGCCGCGGGCCGCGGACACGAACGACCCGGTGACGTAGGTCGGGGCTGGGGCCGGTGGTTCGAGGGGCACCGGAGGGCGGGGCGGCGCCAGCGGTGCGCCGATCCCGGTCATGGCGACCGGCGGCCGGCTCACCGGGGCCTGGCTCAACGACGAACTGACGGCGTACGCGCCCACGGCACCCGCCGCGGCTCCGACGCCGAGTCGCAGGATGGCGCGACGGCTCAGCTTGGCTGTCATGCGGGCCATCATGCCGTCGACGCCCGCAGCGCCCTCCAAGCGCCGGTGCACCACAGGGCCCAGACCACCAACAGCGGCTGGAAGAGCAGCCGGATGCCGCGGGACAGGTCGGAGTTCAGCCCGAACGCGGCGCTGTGGGTGACGAACTGCGACACGTTTCCGGGAAACACCAGGACGAACAGCGCGGCAACGGCCCAGCCGACCTGGGCGCGTCGTCGTCGCACGAGGAGAACGGCGGCGCCGAGGGCGATCTCCACGACCCCCGAGGCGACGATGACGAAGGTGGCGTCGAGCGGCAGCCACGGCGGCACCTGGGCGTAGAAGGAATCCCGAGCGAAGGTCAGATGGCTGACTCCGGCGAACACCAGGGCGGCCCCCAATGCGAGCCGAGCGAGCACTCGCGGGACAGATGTGGCGGGTGGGTCTGACACGGGTGTGCGCATGGGCCTCGCTTTCCGTTCGCAGCCTTGCAGTCTGCCGAAAGCCCCATACCGTGGGGCCGTTGCTGGCAGCATGCAACACGTGACGGCAGCGGTCACCCCCAAGGGGGAGAGGCGACGGTACGCGCTGGTCAGCGCGGCCGCCGAGCTGTTGTGCGAAGGTGGCTTCGACGCGGTCCGGCATCGTGCCGTCGCCCGCCGGGCGGGCCTGCCGCTGGCCTCCACGACGTACTACTTCTCGTCCCTCGACGACCTCGTCGAGCGCGCCGTCGAGTACGTCGGCATCCGGGAGGCCGAGATCCTGGACACCCGGGTCGCCGCCCTCCCGCGGCGCAAGCGTGGCGCCGAGTCGACGGCCGACGTCCTGGTCGACTTCCTGGTTGGCGACGGACCCGACACCCGGGTCTCCGAACAGTTGATCTCGCGTTACGAGCGCTACATCGCCTGCGCCCGTCAACCCGGGCTGCGCGACGTCCAGCGCCGCATCATGAAGCAGCGGACCGAGGCCGTTGTCGAGGTGGTGGAGCGCTCCGGGCGGTCCGTGCGGGCGGAGTTGATGACGGCCTTGGTGTGCGCGGTCGACGGCGCGGTCGTCGCGTCCCTCGTCGGCGTGGGGGACGGTCCGAGGGCCGCCGCCCGCGCGACGCTCGTCGACGTCATCGACGTGCTCGCGCCCTTCGGCTGAGCACGTTCGGGGCATGTTCCTCACCAACCTGGTCGACGCCGCTCTGGACCGTTCAGTCGTGCTGGGCCATTCCAAGATCGGGTCGGGCGTGCGCAGGCTCTGGTGGCCCGCTGACCCCAGCCCGACGTCGATGGCCGGCAAGCGCGTCGTCGTCACCGGGGCCACGTCCGGTCTCGGCGAGGCGATGGCCGCTTGCGCGTCGAGAGCATGCATCCCGGATGGGCGAGGACTCCCGCTGTCTCCGAAGCCCTTCCGACGTTCGAGAAGCTCACCGGGCCGATCCTTCGCGACGCCGCCGACGGCGGCGACACCGCGGTCTGGCTGGTCGCGACCCGGCCTGCGTCGCACTCGCCGCACTTCTGGCACGACCGGGCGCAACGGCCGACCACGTTCGGGTGGCAACGGCCACAGGACGCCGCCATGGTGGCGAGGTTCCTCGCCGAGGTCTCGGCGATGACGGACACGTCGCGCGAGTGGATGGCAGTGCGTGATTGACCTTTTCCTGCAATGGTTGGACCCTGACTCACAGCGAACCATCAGGGAGGCGTCATGGCGCAGGCCACCGTCGAGGAACAGCCCGGACTGAAACGCGTGATGGGCCCTGGCCTGTTGCTTCTCTTCATCGTCGGAGACATCCTCGGCACCGGTGTCTACGCGCTGACCGGCGACGTGGCGGCCGAGGTGGGTGGTGCCGCGTGGCTGCCGTTCCTGGTGGCGTTCCTCATCGCGATGGTCACCGCGTTCAGCTACCTGGAACTGGTCACCAAGTACCCGCAGGCGGCGGGTGCCGCGCTCTACGCGCACAAGGCGTTCGGCATTCACTTCGTCACGTTCCTGGTCGCGTTCATCGTGATGTGCTCGGGCATAACCTCGGCGGCCACCGCGTCGCGGTTCTTCGCCTCGAACTTCTTCAAGGGCTTCGGATTCGACTGGGGCACGGCCGGAATCGTCGCCGTTGCGGTGCTGTTCATGGTGATGGTCGCCGCGGTCAACCTGCGCGGCGTCGGCGAGAGCGTGAAGCTCAACGTGGTGCTCACCATCGTCGAGATCACCGGCCTGATGCTGGTGATCTTCGTCGGCTTCTGGGCGTTCACCCAGGGTGGTGACGCGGTGGACTTCTCCCGGGTGATCGCCTTCGACACCGCCGAGGACAAGAACGCGTTCCTCGCCGTCACCACTGCCACGTCGCTGGCCTTCTTCGCCATGGTGGGGTTCGAGGACTCGGTGAACATGGCCGAGGAGACCAAGGATCCGGTGAAGATCTTCCCGAAGATGCTGCTCACCGGCCTCGGCATCGCGGGCGTCGTGTACATCGTGGTCGCCGTCGTCGCGGTGGCGCTGGTCCCGATCGGCACGCTCGAGGCCAGCGAGACGCCGCTCGTCGAGGTGGTCAAGGCCGGGGCACCCGGTCTGCCGATCGAGAAGATCCTGCCCTTCATTTCGATGTTCGCCGTGGCGAACACCGCCCTGATCAACATGCTGATGGCGAGTCGGCTGATCTACGGCATGGCCAAGCAACACGTGCTGCCGCCGGTGCTCGGCACGGTCCATCCCTCGCGCCGGACTCCGTGGGTGGCAATCCTGTTCACCACCTCGATCGCGTTCGGACTCATCCTCTACGTCACGGCGTTCGCCAACGACGAGGCGATCTCCACCCTGGGCGGCACCACGTCGCTCCTGCTGCTGGCGGTGTTCGCCGTGGTCAACGTCGCGGTTCTGGTGCTGCGCAAGGACGTTCAAGCGAACGGCCATCACTTCAGGACGCCGACGTGGCTGCCGTGGGTCGGCTTCGTGGCCTCGGCCTATCTGGTGCTGCCGCTGTCGGGCCGGCCCCTGCAGCAATACGTGTTGGCGATCGCGCTGGTGGTCCTCGGCGTCCTGTTGTTCGGGCTCACGGTGGCGATCAACCGCGCCGTCGGCATCACGTCGACGCGGATGGTCGACGTCGAGGACATCGACTCCGGACCCAAGTAGCTAACGGACGCAACGTCTCAGCAGGGGGTTGCGCGGGCTGGCCACCACTTGTCCCGGCTCGGCGCCGGGGATGAACTTGCGCCAGTCGCCGCTGACCATGGTCGGGCTGGGCACGACGCGGGTGCCGTCGGCGAAGTAGGTGTTGGCCAGCACGACGCGGGCCTCGGTGGTGCGGTTGGCCCCCGCGGTGTGGAAGCAATTGGCCCCGTGGAAGCTGACCTCGCCCGCCGCGAACGGCCCATCCTCGACCTGAACCCCGTGTGTGCGAAGGGCTTCCGACACCCCGCGGTCGTAGGACGTGCCGTGCTTGTCGAATTCGAGATCGTCGACCAGCTCTCCGACGTCGGCGCCGCGGGCAAAGGCCAACGGACCCATCTCCCGTGGGGTGGGCTGCAACGGGATCCACGCCGTCAACACCTGGGGGGAGTCGAGCGGGAAGTGGTGCGCGTCGTAGTGCCACGGGGTGCGTCCCGCGCCGGGCTCCTTCGACAGCGCGTTGTCGTGATAGAGCCGAACCCGGTCGGTCCCCAGTAGTGCCGCACTGATGCCGCCGATGCGCGGCGACAGCACCGCGGCGCGTACCAGATCGTCGTCCAGCCACATCATTTCGCGGCTCTGGAAGCCGACTTCTGGATCGACGGCCTCGTCGAGCATGGCGCGCAGCCTCGTCCGCAGACGGCGAACCGTCCCGGGACTGAGCACGCCGGGCAACTTGACGAACGCGTCGGCACGGAACCGCCGGATCTGCTCGTCGGTGATCGGATACGCCACGTCGAGTTCGGCGACGACCTCGTCGTCGGACGGCAGCGGCCCGGGATCGTGCACCGGCGGGTCGACGAGCGGGCCGTCGGGGGCCGGGCCGTCGGCCAGGGACATGTACCAGTCCCACCACTGGTCGTTGCCCCGGTCCCACTCGACGGCGACGTCGGCCGCGGTACCCGCGGCGGTGGCGTCGGACAGGTGCGGGTTGCGAATCATGGCTGCTGCCAAGTGATCAGGTGCGCTTCGTGGGTGAACTCGTAGGCACCGTCGGGTCCTCGGCAGCCGGCGAGGTAGGCGCCGAGTGTCTCGCTGGCCTCCATCTGATCGAGGGTCACCGTGTCGTCGAACGCACAGCGCTGCAGGAAGCCCTCCGCGACGGCACGATCGGACGTCCCGGTGCGGTAGCTCAGCACCCGAACGTCGACCGGTGCGCCCGCGTCACGCAGCGCGGCGGTGACCCCCTCGGCATCGGTGTAAGGGGTGGCGTCGGGCGCGAACGACGCGCGATAGGCGTCGTAGAACGTCAGATAGTGCGAGCGCGACGACGCCTGGGCGACCACCCCGAAACCACCGGGGCGAAGGGACGCGACCATCTTGGCCACGCCCGCGGTCAGCTCGGCGGGTGGCAGCGCGTAGAGCGCGTGGGTGGCCCACGCCACGTCGTACCCCGTGCCGGTGAAGTCCTGGAGCAGGAGCTCGTGCTCGCCGGCCGCCACGAACGGCGGGGCCAGCGCGGCGCGCGCCTCGGCGATGCTGAACGCCGACGGGTCCAGCAGGTCCACCTCGACGACCGGCTCCGTCGACAGCCCCGAGGCGAGCAGCGCCGTGGGGAACTTGCCGCTCCCGCAGGCCACGTCCAGCAGCTTCACCCGCCCGTCGACCGCATGCCCGGCGAGGTCGGCGTTCCAGTCGCGAGCGCCGGAGAGTTGGCGATAGTCCTCCGTAGCGAGGGCGTAGAACGCCTGCATCTCCGCCCGCCCGGCCTCGCTCCAGTGGTCGAGGCTGCGCTGGGCGGTGTCGGGTTTCGTCATCGGTCAAGCCAACCACGGATCCCGACGACCGATTCTTACGCAACGGTGTCGGCGTCGACGATCGAGCCGTCCTGGCCGCTCTTCGAGGGACACTGGCAGCAAATGACATTGATCGGGCTGCCCGTGCCCCTGGCGGGCTTACGGGAACGAGTCCTGGAACAGCCGGCTCTCCCGGCGCTGACGAGGGAGCGGTACGCCCGCACCCACGCCCGCTACGAGGCGGCCAGCGATCAGCGCCGCCGCCTGCAGGAGTGGTTGGTGGGCGAGTTGCCCCCGCTGCTCGTCGACTGCGAACCGGTGCGCGTCGTCGGGGTCGGGGTGGGCGACGGCAGCGTCGACGCGCCCCTGGCCGCCGCGCTGGCGACCGGCGGGCGCCGGGTGCGGTACACGGGCGTCGAACCGCATGCGGCGTCAGCTGCCGGATTCGCCGAGCGGATGAATTCGCTTGGCCTCCAGCGACTCGTCCCGACCGTCGTGATCGGTGACTTCGCCGACCACGACGCCGGCCATCCCGCAGATCTGGTGCACTTCGTGCATTCGCTCTACTACGTCGCGAACCTGTCCGCGGCGCTCGACCACGGGCTGAGCCTGCTCAGGTCGGGCGGGCTGTTGCTGGCCGCCGTCGCGCCGTTGGAACCGTTGTGCGTCCTCACCGAGATGCTGTGTCCGTGGGCCGGGCGGACGCCATGGTTCGCCGAGGACGTGCACGCCGATCTCGAACGGCGCGGCCTGTCCGTCGCCACCGAGACGATCGTCGGACGCCTTGACGTCCGGGACGCCCTGAGCGATCCGCTGGGGCGCGGCGAGGACGTCCTCGACTTCCTGATCGGGGCCCGCTCGCGCGCGCTGACACCGTCGGCGCGCGAACGGTTGCTCGACTACCTACGCGACGTCTCCCTGCCCGGTCATCCGGGCGTGGTGCCCCACCCGGTAGACGTGATCATGGCTCGCAAGCCCTGAATCATCCCGCGGCCGAGAGCTTTTCGAGACGCGCCTGCAGCTGGGCGACGCGGTGGGCGTTGCCCGTCAGGCCCACGTAGCGGTCGCCGTAACGAGCCAGCAGCGCGTCGTCGAGGCGGCGTACCGCACCCGCCGGGTAGCGGTAGTCCATCTTGGCGTTGACCGCGTCGGTGTCCAGACCGGCGAGCAGCTCGTCGAGTTCGTCGAGCGAGTCGACGCCCAATTCCAGCAGCAGCCCGGAGATCCAGGCGTAGTGCTCGGTGCGCGACCAGCCGGCGTCGGGGAAGCGGTTGCCCAGATAGGTGGCCAACACGGGGGTTCCGATGCGCGGGTCGTCGGATTGCTCGGAACGCGCCGCGGGCGGAGAACTCTTCAGGCGCTCGCGAATGGCGGAGAACTCCCGGTCGGCCAACTCGAGCAGACCCGCCGCGAGGGTGAACCGGCGATCCAGATCCGGGGCGTCCTCCTCGGGAATGGAGCCCTTGTAGCGGATGTCGTGCTCGAACTCCGCCCACGCGTGCTGAAGAACCGTCCGCACCTGAATCGACGCGGGCTGCTGCTCGCCCTCGACGGCCACCAGCAGATGTCTGCTGGCGTAACCCCAACGGCCCTCACGGGCGGTCTCCTGGCCCATGTCGCGATCGTCGAGCAGCTGCATCTCCTCGGACAGCAGGTTGGCCACGGTGGTGACGTCGTCGCGCAGGAACGTGATGATCCGCAGACCGATCTGATCGGTGAGCTCGGAGAGTGGATCGGTGTAGAGGCGACGGCCGTCGACGCTGCGGTCGGCCTTCTCCGCGAAGGACGCCACGCTCTTGGTTCGCGCCGTCACATCGAGGTAGTTGATGCCGGCGTCGTCGAGCAACGTCGTCACGAGATGGAGGTAGCGCTCGGTCGCGCCGATCAGCGCGGGCCGCCTGGCGGCGAACTCCGCGATGGCGTCGCGCACCGCACCGGGCGTCGGCTCCTGCGGCGCGGGGAACAGGTCCGGCGGGAGGGTCGGGGTGATGGTGGCGCCCGTCTCGGCGTCGCCGTAGACCGTGACGTCGCCCGGCCTGCGGGTGGCGAACAGGGCGACGTAGGCACACACCACCGCGTCGACGGGGTCTTCGGCGCGGCGCAGCTCGCTCTTGCGCTCGGCCGTCTCCACGGCGTGCCGAAGGGCGATCCAGCCGTCGTGGTCGGCGACCCGCAGCGGGGGCGTGGCCTGGGCGAGCGTCTCGATCAGGTCCAGCAGTCGCAGCAACTCGGAGCGGAGCTGGGCGACGCTGCGACCGGGCTTCGACTTGTACTTCAGCGTCCGGCCGAGCCGGAACAGTGCCACGGTCGCAGGGTGCGGGTAGACCTCGATGGCCCGCCGCGGCGCCGTGGAATTCGGATCGATGTCGAGGTCCAGCTCGGCGGCGAGCCGGGCCGCCCGCGGGGTGCCGGCGAACTCGGGCTTGCCGGTGTTGGTGGGGTGCGCGCCAGCCTCGAACTTCGCGAAGTCGCGGTTGAGGGCCGCCTCGCTGGGCCGCTGACCGGTCGGGTTGGTCACCACGAGCGGCGCGTCGAAGGCCACCAGGCAGTCGTCCTGGACGTAGGGCCCGATCGCCGCCCGGATGCTGGCGTCGTCCTGCGCAACGCCGACGTAGACCAACCGGCCGCCGTCGTCGACGACCGCGACGCCCGTTGGCTTGCGCTCACCCCACGCCAGGTCCACGCCGACGAAGTACATCGGTCTAGCTTGCCTCAGCCGGGTCGTAAGCTGTGTATCCGTGACGATTCCGAATGTCCTGGCCAATCGGTACGCCAGCGCGGAGATGGTGGCGATCTGGTCGCCAGAAGCCAAGATCGTCGCGGAGCGGCGGCTGTGGATCGCCGTCCTCCGCGCCCAGGCTGAGCTGGGCGTCTCGGTGCCCGACGGCGTCGTCGACGACTACGAGCGAGTTCTGGAGCAGGTCGACCTGGCCTCGATCAACGAACGCGAGCGCGTCACCCGCCACGACGTCAAGGCGCGCATCGAGGAATTCAACGCCCTCGCCGGCCACGAGCACGTGCACAAGGGCATGACCAGTCGCGATCTCACCGAGAACGTCGAGCAGCTGCAGATCCGCCGCTCACTGCAGCTCGTCCACGCCCACGGTGTCGCGGTGGTCGCGCGGCTGGCCGAGCGCGCGGACCTCTATCGCGACTTGGTGATGGCGGGCCGCTCGCACAACGTCGCGGCGCAGGCGACGACGCTGGGCAAGCGGTTCGCCTCGGCGGCCGAGGAGACGTTGATCGCGCTGACCCGGCTGACGGAGCTGATCGACCGCTACCCGCTGCGGGGGATCAAGGGACCGATGGGCACTGCGCAGGACATGCTCGACCTGTTCGACGGCGACACCGCACGGCTGGACGCCCTCGAGCGGCGGGTGGCCGAATTCCTGGGATTCGCCGACGTTTTGACCAGTGTTGGACAGATCTACCCGCGTTCGCTGGACCACGACGTGCTCTCGGCGCTGGTGCAGCTCGGGGCCGGGCCGTCGTCGCTGGCCCACACCATCCGGCTGATGGCGGGCAACGAACTCGTCACCGAGGGGTTCGCGCCGGGGCAGGTTGGCTCGTCGGCGATGCCGCACAAGATGAACAGCCGGTCCTGTGAACGGGTGAACGGCCTGCAGGTGGTGTTGCGCGGGTACGGGTCGATGGCCGCCGAACTGGCCGGCGCGCAGTGGAACGAGGGTGACGTCTTCTGCTCGGTGGTGCGCCGGGTCGCCCTTCCCGATGCGTTCTTCGCCCTCGACGGCCAGATCGAGACCTTCCTGACCGTGCTCGACGAATTCGGCGCCTACCCGGCCGTCATCCAGCGCGAGCTGGACCGCTACCTGCCGTTCCTGGCCACCACCCGCATCCTGATCGCCGCCGTCCGCGCAGGCGTCGGACGCGAGACGGCTCACGAGGTCATCAAGGAGCACGCGGTCGCCGTCGCGCTGGCGATGCGCGAACGTGGCTTGGAGCCAGACCTTCTCGACCGGTTGGCTGCCGATCCTCGACTGCCACTGGACCGCGCGGCACTGGATGCGGCGCTGGCCGACAAGGAGGCGTTCACCGGTGCGGCAGGCGCGCAGGTGGACGCGGTGGTCGCGGCCGTCGAGGAGCTGGTGGGCCGATACCCTGAGGCGGCCGCCTACACCTCGGGCGCCATCCTGTGAGCTTGGCGGCGGTGGACTTCACCGACCTGGACAACTTCGCGGCGGGATTTCCGCACGAATTGTTCGCGGTGCACCGCCGCGAAGCTCCCGTCTACTGGCACGAGCCCACCGAACACACCCCCGACGGCGAGGGCTTCTGGTCCGTCGCGACGTACGCGGAAAGCCTTGCCGTGCTGCGTGATCCGGCGACGTTCTCGTCGGTGACGGGCGGTGAGCGGCCGTACGGCGGGACGCTGCTTGGGGACCTGTCGATCGCCGGCCAGGTGCTCAACATGATGGACGACCCGCGGCACGCGCAGATCCGACGGCTGGTGAGCTCCGGCCTGACCCCACGGATGATCGGGCGCGTGGAGGACGACCTGCGGTCGCGGGCGCGGCGGTTGCTGGACGGTCTCAAGCCGGGTCGGCCCGTCGACTTCCTGGTCGACGTGGCCGCCGAACTGCCGATGCAGATGATCTGCATTCTGCTGGGAGTGCCGGAGTCCGAACGCCATTGGCTGTTCCACGCCATCGAGCCACAGTTCGACCTCGGTCGCACGGCGAGCGCCGAGGACGGGGCGCGGATGTACGCCTACGGTGCGGAGTTGGTGGCCGCCAAGCGGGCCGCCCCGACTGACGACATGCTCTCGATCGTGGCCAACGACGAGGCCTGCGCGCTCGGCGAACTCGAGCTCTACCTGTTCTTCAGCCTGCTGTTCAGCGCCGGTGCGGAGACCACGCGCAACGCGATTGCCGGTGGACTGCTGGCCTTGATCACCAATCCGGACCAGATGCGGTTGCTGCGTTCGTCGCCGGGTCTGCTGCCCACGGCCGTCGAGGAGATGGTGCGGTGGACCTCGCCGTCGCCGTCGAAGCGCCGGACGGCCACGTGCGACGTGCTGCTCGGCGGGTGTCAGGTCCAGGCCGGGCAGAAGGTGCAGATCTGGGAGGGCTCGGCGAACCGTGACGACCTGGTCTTCGCCGACCCGGACGTCTTCGACGTCACGCGAAAGCCCAATCCGCACTTGGGCTTTGGGCAGGGCGTGCACTACTGCCTCGGTGCGAACCTGGCCCGTCTGGAGTTGCGGGTGCTGTTCGAGGAGCTGTTGGCCCGCTTCGCGTCGGCGGAGTTGGCGGGGCCCGTCGAGTGGACACGGAGCAGTCGGCACACGGGCATCCGTCACCTCCCCGTGCGATTTGCGGTCGCAAAGGAGCGGTGACCGCTCCTCAACCACCGCAAATCGCACGGCGGATCTCCGCGATCACTCGCTCTGGATACTCGACGAGGTCCAACCAAGTGAACCTCAGTATCTGGTAGCCCGCCAGGGCGATGGCGTTCTGCCTGCTCCGGTCGCGTTGAAACGTCTCGGCGTCGCTGTGAAAGGCAAAGCCGTCGATTTCGATGACCACCCTCGCGTCCCTAAAGAGGACGTCGACCTCATAACCAGCTACCTGACGGTTGACTCTCCATCCGGTGATCCCCGAGGTCCGGAGAAGTCGCACGAGCACGCGCTCAGCCTCCGACCGGGCGCCGTCATCTGCTGCCTGCAGGAGTCGACGTGCGGCTGGCGAACCATGCCTGCCCTTGTTGCGAAGGTGAGCCGACCACAGTGCGGGCAGCTGTGTATGTCGTTGGAGTGCTCGATCGAGCAGTTTCGCTCCGCCGCCGCGGCGGGTTGCGGCCTCCACGACGGTCAGAGGCAAAGCGGTCACGCGTAGACCATCGCGCTCGACGACGTCCATCTGCGCGAGGTCGCGCCGGCGTATACGAACGCCGTCACGATCGACACGATGTGCAGCTCTGGGCACAGTCACTTCCACCACGTCGGGTGCAAACTGCGTGACGCAATGCCACCACGCCGCCGCAAGCCCACTTGCGGCTGCGTCGGCGCCGTGCCCCCAGACTGCGGCCCGAACACGTGCTGCGTCACTGAACGCCCGGTCGTCCACGAAGAAGACCCCGGGTGAGCACCTACGCCATCGACCGGACCGCACTCGGCGATTGACTGCATGGCGGCTCAGTCCGGCGGCGCTGGCTTGGGCGAGCGTCACGACGCCATCGTGCCGACGGAGGAGGTCATCTATCACGCCATCTTGGACGGCGGCGGCTAGCGCCGGGTTCCACTTGCGACTTGCGTGCTTTTGAGAGCGGTCAGCGCAACAAATCGCACACAAATCGCGGGGGGAAGTTACTTGCGGCGGATGCCCGAGGACCGCAGCTCGAGGTTCGCCAACCCGCGAATGGCAATCGCGTCGTCACGACGCCAGGCGCCGACGGGGTCGATGCTGACCGCCGCCAGCTTGGCCAGCGGGCGATTGGCCAATGCGCGCAGCGCCAGCAACTGCTCACCCGCGGGGGTCGCCGCCAGCGTGAGCGCCGTCCACTTGCGTCGGAAGAACCGGATGCGCAACACCAGCCACGGCAGCCCGACGAACAGGATCGGAGGTGCGGCGACCGCCAGACCCAACACCACTGCCAGCCACGTCGCGGTGCTGTCGAGGCTGTGGCCCGCGCCGGCGATGTCCAGTGCCGCTCGGCTGGCGGCGCGTAGCGGCTTGCTCAGCGCTTCGCCGATCAGGGGGACGTCGTCGGTGCTGTCGCCCGCGGAGTTCAGATTGTCCGAGACCCCGGTGGCGCCGTCGTTGAGCTGGCGGCCCACCGCGGCGATCGAACTCACCGCGGAGTGCACCGCCAGTCCGACGAGCACCCACACGATGGTCCACACGACGACGACGGCGTCGCTGGTCAACTGGGCGAGCAGCCGGCCGGGGGTGGTGGCGTACGGCACGTAGCGAGAGCTCATGGATGTGATCCCAGCACAGATGGCCCGATAGTCTTGGCCGATGCGCCCAGCTCTGACCGACTACCAACATCTGGCCAGCGGCAAGGTTCGCGAGTTGTATCGCGTCGACGCCGACCACCTGCTGTTCGTCGCCAGCGACCGCATCTCCGCCTACGACTTCATCCTCGACAGCGAGATCCCCGACAAGGGCCGCATCCTCACGGCGATGAGCGTGTTCTTCTTCGACCTGCTGGATACGCCCAATCACCTGGCGGGACCGCCCGACGACGAGCGGATTCCGGCCGAGGTCCTCGGCCGCGCGCTGGTGGTGAAGCAGTTGGACATGATGCCGGTCGAGTGCGTCGCCCGTGGCTACCTCACCGGGTCCGGCATCGTCGACTACCGCGCCACCGGCCGGGTGTGTGGCATCGAGCTCCCCGCAGGTCTGACCGAGGCGAGCAAGTTCGCCGAGCCGCTGTTCACCCCCGCCACCAAGGCCGAGCTGGGCAGCCACGACGAGAACGTCAGCTTCGAGGCGATCGTCGAGACGGTCGGCGCCGATCGGGCCGCCCAATTGCGCGACCTGACGCTGGACGTCTACCGCACTGCTGCCGACCACGCCCTGGGCAAGGGCATCATCATCGCCGACACCAAGTTCGAGTTCGGAGTCGACGAGAACGGCCAGATGGTGCTGGCGGACGAGGTGTTCACCCCCGACTCGTCACGCTACTGGCGAGCCGACGCCTACCAGGAGGGCGTCGTGCAGGCCAGCTTCGACAAGCAGTTCGTCCGCAACTGGCTGACCGGCCCCGACTCGGGTTGGGACCGCAGCGGCGACGTGCCACCTCCGGCGCTGCCGCCCGACATCGTCGATGCCACCAGAGGGCGTTACATCGAAGCGTACGAACGTATTTCCGGGTTGAAGTTCGCAGACTGGATCGGAGCCAAATGACCGGCACCCCGCCGATTGCCAAGCGCGTCGAGCACCGCCGCGAGCATCACGGCGACGTCTTCGTCGACCACTACGAGTGGCTGCGGGACAAGTCCGACCCCGAGGTGATCGCCTACCTGGAGGCCGAGAACGCCTACGCCGACGAGCAGTCCGAGTACTTGGAGCCGTTGCGGCAGAAGATCTTCGACGAGATCAAGGCCCGGACCAAGGAGACCGACCTGTCGGTGCCCACCCGCCGCGGCGAGTGGTGGTACTACGGGCGCAGCGTCGAGGGCAAGCAGTACGGCATCCATTGTCGTTGCCCAGTCGCCGATCTCACGGACTGGACACCACCGCAGCTCGACGAGAACGAGCCCGTCCCAGGGGAGCAGGTGCTCCTCGACGAGAACGTCGAAGCCGAAGGCCACGACTTCTTCTCGCTCGGGGCGGCGTCGATCAGCGTCGACGGTCACACGCTTGCCTTCTCGGTCGACGTCGTGGGTGACGAGCGATACACCCTGCGCTTCAAGGACCTACGCACCGGCGAGCTGTACGACGACGTGATCGAGGGGATCGGCGCGGGAGCGACGTGGGCGGCGGACAACCACACCGTCTACTACTCGACCGTCGACGACGCGTGGCGCCCGGACACCGTGTGGCGTCACCGCCTCGGCGCCGGTCTGCCGGCCACCAAGGTCTTCCACGAGCCCGACGAGCGGTTCTGGGTCGCGGTGGGTCGCAGTCGCAGCGACAAGTACGTGTTCATCGCCGCAGGCAGCTCCGTGACCTCCGAGGTGTTCTACGGCGACGCCGCCGACGGGGAAGCCGAATTCGTCTCGATCCTGCCGCGCCGTGACGGCGTCGAGTACTCGGTCGAGCACGCCGTCGTCGGTGGCGAGGACCGCTTCCTGATCCTGCACAACGACGGTGCCGAGAACTTCATGTTGGTGGAGGCACCGGTCGACGATCCGTCGGCGTTTCGCACGCTCGTCGCACACCGCGCCGACGTCCGCCTCGACGCCGTCGACGCGTTCGACCGGCACCTGGTCGTCAGCTACCGAAGTGACGCGCTACCGCGTATTCAGTTGTGGCGCATCGCCGAAGACGGCACGTACGGAGCGCCCGAGGAGATCACCTTCGAGACGGAGCTGACGTCGTCGGGCCTGTCGGGCAATCCGAACTGGTCGGCGCCGGTGCTCCGGGTGGGGACCACCTCGTTCATCGTTCCGGTGCGCGTATACGACGTCGACCTGGCGACCGGTGAACGGACTCTGCTGCGCGAACAGACGGTCCTCGGCGACTATCGGCCCGAGGAGTACGTCGAACGGCGGGACTGGGCGCTCGCGCCCGACGGGACGCGGATTCCGCTGTCGGTCATTCACCGTGTTGGCCTGACGTTTCCGGCCCCGACGCTGCTCTACGGCTACGGCGCCTACGAGTCCTGCGAGGACCCGCGGTTCTCCATCGCACGCCTGTCCTTGCTCGACCGGGGCGTGGTGTTCGCGATCGCCCACGTCCGGGGTGGCGGCGAGATGGGCCGGCCGTGGTACGAGCACGGCAAGATGCTCGAGAAGAAGAACACCTTCGTCGACTTCGTAGCCGCGGGAGCACATTTGGTGGGCACCGACGTCACCCGGCCCGAGAATCTCGTGGCAATGGGCGGCAGCGCCGGCGGCCTGCTGATGGGTGCGGTGGCGAACATGGCGCCGGAGCTGTTCGCGGGCATCCTCGCGCAGGTGCCGTTCGTCGACGCGCTCACCACGATCCTCGACCCGTCACTGCCGCTGACGGTGACCGAGTGGGACGAATGGGGCAACCCGCTGGCCAGCGAGGAGGTCTACCGCTACATGAAGTCCTACTCGCCGTACGAGAACGTGGAGGCGAAGGACTATCCGGCAATTCTCGCCATGACGTCGCTCAACGACACCAGGGTGTACTACGTCGAGCCGGCGAAATGGGTTGCGGCGCTGCGCCACAGCAAGACCGACGCGCATCCGGTGCTGTTGAAGACCGAGATGAGCGCCGGTCACGGCGGCATCAGCGGACGCTACGAACGCTGGAAGGAAGCGGCGTTCATGTACGCCTGGGTGCTGGCGACCGCCGACCGGGACCGCTATGGCGCCGAGGCGGTAGCGTCACGGCCATGAGCCTCGCCGACATTTCACTGACCACCCTCGACGGCACGCCGACGTCACTGGCCGAGTTCGCCGACGGTCCGGTGCTCGTCGTGAACGTGGCCTCCAAGTGCGGTCTGACGCCGCAATACACCGCGTTGGAACGGCTGGCCGAGGACTACGGCGATCGCGGGCTGACCGTGCTCGGGGTGCCGTGCAACCAGTTCATGGGCCAGGAACCGGGCACCGCGGAGGAGATCCAGAACTTCTGCTCCACCACCTACGGCGTGACGTTCCCACTGCTGGCGAAGGTCGACGTCAACGGCGCCGACCGCCACCCGCTCTACGCAGAGTTGACCAAGGCCTCCGACGCCGACGGTGAAGCCGGGGACGTGCAGTGGAACTTCGAGAAGTTCCTGCTGGCACCCGGCGGCGAGGTGGTCAACCGGTTCCGGCCGCGGACCGAACCCGACGCCCCCGAAGTGGTCAGCGCCATCGAGGCCCTGCTGCCGCGGTAGCCCCAAGACGTCAACTCCCACGCACGTGCACGACACCTTCTGCACACCTGACGTTGCGATACTGCCAGACGTGGCTGGGGAACTGATCGTCTCGATCTCCGGGATTACCGACCGTACGTTGGCAGACGCCGACGCCTTCCGCGGCGAACTCACCGCGCGCAACGTGCCCGCCTCCCTCCTGGTGGCACCACGTCAGAAGAGCGGCTATCGGCTCGACCGGGATGCGCACACCGTCGAGTGGCTGACCCGGCGCCGGGCCGAGGGCGACGCGCTCGTCCTGCACGGCTACGACGAGGCCGCCACCAAGAAGCGCCGCGGCGAGTTCGCGACCCTGCAGGCCCACGAAGCAAATCTGCGGTTGACGGGCGCCGACCGCGTGCTCGAGCACCTCGGACTCCGGACCAGATTGTTCGCCGCACCGGGGTGGACGGTCTCGCCGGGCACGCTGACCGCACTGCCGCGCAATGGTTTCCGGCTGGTCGCCGAGCTGGGCGGGATCACCGATCTGGTGCGGGGGACGACGACGAGAACCAGGGTCGTCGGCATCGGCGAGGGCTTCCTCACCGAGACGTGGTGGTGCCGCACGCTGGTGCTCTCGGCCGAACGCACCGCGCGCCGCGAGGGCACCGTGCGCCTGGCCGTCGCCGCCGGGCAGCTGCGCCGACCGGGTTCACGTCAGGCGATGTTGGACGCCGTCGACCTCGCGCTGCTGCACCGCTGCACCCCCGCGGTCTACCGCTGGGCGCCAAAGCCGGCGTTGACGGACGTTCCGGACGCCGCCTGAGCATCTGCGGCTAACGTGGACTCATGGCCGATGTTGACGTCATCGTGGTCGGAGCCGGGCTCGCCGGTCTGGTCGCCGCCTGCGAGGTGCTGGACAAGGGCCGCTCGGTCCTGATCGTCGACCAGGAGAACGCCGCCAACCTGGGCGGGCAGGCCTTCTGGTCCTTCGGCGGGCTCTTCTACGTGAACAGCCCCGAACAACGGCGACTGGGCATCCGCGACAGTCACGAGTTGGCGTTGCAGGACTGGCTGGGGACCGCCGGATTCGACCGACCCGAAGACCACTGGCCGCGGCAGTGGGCACACGCCTACGTGGACTTCGCGGCGGGGGAGAAGCACAGCTGGTTGCGCGAGCGCGGCCTGAAGACCTTCGCACTCGTCGGCTGGGCCGAGCGCGGTGGCTATGACGCTCGCGGACACGGCAACTCGGTGCCTCGCTTCCACATCGCGTGGGGCACCGGTCCGGCGATCGTCGAGGTCTTCGCCCGCCGGTTGCTCGCGGCGGGTGCCAAGGTGCGCTTCGCCTACCGTCATCGCGTCGACGACCTGATCGTCGACGCCGGCGCCGTCACCGGGGTGCGCGGGGCGGTGCTGGAACCGTCGACCGCGGCCCGCGGTGTCGCCTCGTCACGAAACGTCGTCGGCGAGTTCGAATTCCGGGCACCGGCCGTCATCGTCGCCAGCGGGGGGATTGGCGGCAATCACGACCTGGTCCGCGAGAATTGGCCAGCCCGGATGGGCCGCGTCCCCAGTCAACTCCTCAGCGGCGTCCCCGCGCACGTCGACGGCAGGATGCTGGGCATCACCGAGTCCGCCGGTGGCCATCTGATCAACCGTGACCGGATGTGGCACTACACCGAGGGCGTCACCAACTACGACCCGGTGTGGGCCCGGCACGGCATTCGCATCCTCCCGGGGCCGTCGTCGATCTGGCTCGACGCGACGGGCCGACGATTGCCGGCGCCGCTGTACCCGGGATTCGACACCCTCGGCACGCTCGAGTACATCGCGAAGACCGGGCACGACTACACGTGGTTCGTGCTCAACGCGCGCATCATCGAGAAGGAGTTCGGGCTGTCGGGCCAAGAACAGAACCCCGATCTGACCGGGCGCAGCATTCGGCAGGTGCTCGCCCGAATCAGGCCCGGTGCGCCCGCCCCCGTGCAACGGTTCGTCGACCGCGGCGTCGACTTCGTCTCCGCGACGACGCTGCGGGACCTCGTCGCGATGATGAACGACGTCCCCGACGTCGAACGCCTCGAGTACGACGTCGTCGAGGCGGAGGTGACTGCTCGCGATCGCGAAGTGGCCAACCGGTACACGAAGGACAGCCAGGTGACCGCCATCCGCGGCGCCCGCAACTACCTGCCCGACCGCGTGAGCCGCGTCGTGGCGCCCCACCGGATCACCGATCCGAAGGCCGGCCCCATGATCGCGGTCAAGCTGCACATCCTGACGCGAAAGTCGTTGGGAGGACTGGAGACCGACCTGGACTCTCGAGTGCTCAAGGCCGACGGCACGGCATTCGACGGTCTGTACGCCGCGGGGGAAGCCGCCGGCTTCGGCGGCGGCGGAGTGCACGGCTACCGATCGCTGGAGGGCACCTTCCTCGGCGGCTGCGTCTTCTCCGGCCGCGCGGCGGGTCGCGCGGCAGTCCGCGACGTCGGCTGACGTTGAAATCTGGCTGAGCGAAAGTCGGCCCGCCCGCCCCGCACTCAGTCCTGAGGGAAGCGTCCCTGCAGAGCGTCGAGCAGTCGCCGTACCTCGTCGATCCGCTCCCGAAGCTGCACGACGGTGTTCGACATGGCTACCGGATCGTCCGGACTGTCCTCGCGTCGGCGCCTGCTGCGCCGCTCGGCCGCGGCGACGAGATCCTCCAGTTCGTCGAGTTCGTCGAGCAACAGCTCCGTGAACAGGCGCGATTGTGCGACGTCGGCGGGGTAGGTGGGCCGCGTACCGCTGTATGAAGCGGTGTTCGGGACGCGGGCGGTCGAGGCGGTGCCGCCGTGCAGCGAATAGTAACCGGGATGCACCGCCTGCAGCGGGCTGGCCTCGCGCCGGGCGGAGGTGGCGCGAGGTGATCGGGACGGCATGCCGGATTATTGGTCGCTACGGCCGATCACAGCGACCGCTCAGGTGCTGGGCAGGTCGATCGTCGTGGTGACCGAGACCATCTGCGGGGTGCTCGGCGCCGAGGAGAAACCGAAGCGGACGGGCGGGTCCAGGGGTGCCAGCCCGTCGAGGTCCATGTCGCGGAAGGCGCCCTCGACGGCCGAAATCAGTCTGCTCCGGCGCACCCCGTAGAACTCGCGGCGACCGTTGCCTGCACTTCCGGCGGTACGCACCCCCGGAATCAGCCGTGCCGCAACGGGATCGACGGTCCGCAGCCACAGAGGTGCCGTTGCGAGCCGGCCCGGCACCATGCGCAGCAACCCGTCGAAGCGCGCGGGACCGCCCAGCCGACCGTCGACCACGAGCCCTGGCGCGACGACCGAGAAGCCGTCCGTGGTGTGCTCCACGTGGACCGGACCGATCTCGATCGAGTCGAATTCATAGGTGGCGGAAACGAACTGGGCGACCTCCTCGGATGGCGCCAGCAGGACGCGATGCCCGTCGGCGGTCTCCACCATGACGTCGGCGAAGCGACCGAAGGGGGACTCCAGCCATGACCCGACGACCATCCGGACGCCCGCCCCCGTGCCGATCCCGGCGATGTGGCCGGTGAAGGTCAGCCGTTCTGCTCGCCCCACCTAGATCTCCGTGCCGTTCTCCTCTTCCAGGACCTGGAAGTCGGTGTCGGTCATCTCCGACAGACGGCCGTAGTAGACGCCGCGGGCCTCCTTGGCGACGACGCCCTGGTGGATCGGCACGGCGCGCGTCGGTGCCACCGCCCGCAGGTAGTCCACCGCCTCGGAGATCTTCATCCACGGTGCCGCGGCGGGGGTGGCCAGCACCTCGACCGGCTCGCCGGGCGCGTACAGCGCGTCACCGGGGTGCATCAGCCGGGCGGGATGGCCCTCGTCACCAACCAGGTAGGAGACGTTGTCGATCACCGGGATCTCGGGGTGGATCACCGCGTGGGTGCCACCCACCCCGCGGACCGCGAGGTGACCGACGGTGAAGGCGTCGCCGACGTTGACGGCCTGCCAGGCGCCGCCGAGCTGGGCCGCGGTCATGGGGTCGGCGTACAGCGCGGCCTGCGGGTTGGCGTCGATCAGTGCAGGTAGACGCTCCACATCGACGTGGTCGGGGTGCTGGTGGGTGACGAGGATGGCCGACAGCCCGGTGACGCCCTCGAAGCCGTGGGAGAAGTTGCCCGGGTCGAACAGCACGGTCGTTTCGGAGTCGCCCTCCCGAAAGCTCGCGAGCAGGCAGGAGTGGCCGAAGTGAGTCAGTTGCATGGCTCCATTGTGGCCCGGCACGTCCCGGTAGAGTGAGCGCCGAGCAATCAACTTCTCAGAACAGGAGCCGCGCGTGGCCCGCGTCGTAGTGCACGTGATGCCCAAAACGGTGATCCTCGACCCCCAGGGGCAGGCGATCGTCGGCGCACTAGGCCGCCTCGGCGTGTCAGGCGTCTCAGATGTCCGCCAGGGCAAGCGATTCGAGTTGGAGGTCGACGACAGCGTCAGTGACGAGACGCTCGACGAGATCGCCGAGTCGCTGCTCGCCAACACCGTGATCGAGGACTGGACCGTCACCCGGGAAGAAGGATGACCGCCAGGGTGGGAGTCGTCACGTTCCCGGGAACGCTCGACGACGTCGACGCGGCCCGCGCCGTCCGGCTGGCCGGTGCGGAGTCGGTCAACCTGTGGCACGCCGACGCCGATCTCAAGGGCGTGGACGCGGTCGTGGTGCCCGGCGGCTTTTCCTACGGTGACTACCTGCGCTGCGGCGCCATCGCCAAGTTCGCGCCCGTGATGGGTGCGGTCGTCGAGGCGGCCGGTCGGGGCATGCCGGTCCTGGGCATCTGCAACGGCTTTCAGGTGCTGTGCGAAGCGGGACTGCTCCCGGGTGCGCTGACCCGCAACGCCGGCCTGCACTTCGTGTGTCGTGACGTGTGGCTGGAGGTGGCGTCGAGCTCGTCGGCGTGGACCACCCGCTACGAGAAAGGCGCCGACCTGTTGGTGCCGCTGAAGTCCGGCGAGGGCCGCTTCGTGGCGTCGGAGGACGTGCTCGACGAGTTGGAGGGCGAGGATCGCGTCGTCTTCCGCTACCGGGAGAACCTCAACGGGTCACTGCGCAACATCGCCGGCATCAGCTCGGCCAACGGCCGGGTCGTGGGTCTCATGCCGCACCCCGAGCACGCCACCGAGGCGCTGACCGGCCCGTCCGACGACGGGCTGGGGCTGTTCTACTCCGCACTGGATGCGGTGCTCGCGGCGTAATTTGCCGATCGGAACTACCCAAGCCGGATGTTAGCGTCGAAAGATCGTCATTCTCGGTTGATGCGGGGGTAGTTGATGCTGGTCAATCCAGATCTGTTGCGCGGCTTCGCCGAGCAGGTCGACGCCGCGACCGTCGCGATGAGCGGCAGCGATCTCCATGGCAAGGCAAGCTCTGCGGCCGACGGTCTGCCTGGCTCGGCGACGCAGTGGGCAACGCGTGAGGTCGGGGAGCATCTCGGTCTGGCCGCGCATGACATCGTCAAGGACGTCTCCGCCATGGGTGTCGCGGTACGGGGCGCCGGAGACCGTTATGCAGTCGAGGACGACTCGCTCGCGGAGAGTTTCAAGGGATTGTTCTGACGCGTGCTTCCTTCTCGTCCGCGACTGACCAGTTGGAACCCTGAATCCCTGTCGACCGGCGCGAAGACGATCGGTGATGCCGGTAAGGCGATATTCGACGATGTCCGTCATCTTGACGATGGAATCAACCGGCTGCCGCAGACCCGAGGATGGTCTGGTAGTGCGCATGAAGCCGCCAATGAGATGTTCGGGCGGGCGGTTACGAGAACGTCGAAGTTCCTCGACTACGCGGATGCGGTGTCGAAGGCCTTGAGCGACGGTGCCGCGCATATCGGAAGGGCCCGGACCGACCTGTTGCGCGAGGCCGACGTGATCGACCGCACCGAGTTGAGCGTCAACGATCAGTGGGTCGTCCTGGTCAAGCCCGCGGCGATGACGGCCGAGCACGCGGCGGCTCTGCAAAAGCAGGCCGTCACGGCGCAAGCTGAGATCAACCCGCTGGTGCAGGCGGTAGGTGACGCCGACGACGAGACCACCCGGAATCTGCTCGTGGCGCGCGCAGGTCCCGGCGGGGACTTTCAGGTGCACGCAATGGGTCCCCCCGGCCCGGTTCCTCCAGTTCCCGGCAACGAGGTACCGGATCCGAGTACCGATGCGGGTCGCCAGCTCCAGGAAATGGTGCGCGAACAGGATTTGTCGACCAGCGTCCGCGAGACTACCGAGACGACGGACGAACGAACCGGGAATCACATCAAGACGGTGTTCATGATGGACGGCAGCAAGCAGGTCATCACGACCGAGGGTGGCTGGCCGCCAAGCGAGCATGTATTGCCGGAAGGCAGCATCCAGGTCGAACAATATGACAAGGCCGGCAATTACGTATCCGACTCGTTAACCACCGAAAGTGAAGACGGCACACAGACCACGAACATTTGGTGGACCGACGGTACTTCGGTGGTGATGACGAGGACGCCTGACGGCAAGTGCACGGGTGGGGTCACCACACCGGACGGCAAGGGTGGCGTCAGGCACGGAATCCTGCCGGACGAGTTCTTCGCCGACCCGATTCCGACCGTGGCCGGGGGAGCTCTTACCGGTTTGGAGAAGCAAGCCGAGCGAGGAATTCCGGGACTGAGTGCTGAGGCGCTTGAGAACATCGGTGCAGGAGCCAAGTTCGGAGGCCCGGCTCTCGGCGTGGCGACCGCGCTCTACAACGTGGCGACGGCGGAAACAGCTCACGATGTCTGCGTCAACGCATGGTCAGGGGGTGTCGGGGTGGTCGGCGGCATTGGTTTCGATGCCGCGCTCACGGTGATGGCCCCGGAATTGGCTCCCGTGTGGGCAGCAGCTCTAAGCACCACCGGTGGTTTTGGCTTCGGGTACCTCGGGGGAATCGTCGGAAACCTAGTGTGTCCCCCGTGAAGAACTTCTTGGTGGTCGCCTTTTTCTTCATCGTGTTGGACGGGCTTGCGATTGCGGCCATTTGGTGGGCCGTCGTCTCGTTCGCCCACGGTGAATATCTCACCGTTGTCGTGGTGACGGGGTTCGCCTTCGCGTTTCTCTGCCTCACGGCGTCTTTGCTGTTGGTCATGCGCCGAAAGGTGAGACCTGTCGCGAGCGCCAGCGAACACGGGACGACGATTCGACCCGACCGCATCGTGGGTGGCCTGGTGAAGTGGGGAACGGTCGGGGCGTACCTGGCGTTGGCGACGTTCGCAATATGTGCACCGCTGGGCAAGATTGACATCCCCCTTCCTCCGGGAAATGGCCAATACGTCATCATCGTCGCGATCGCCGGCGCGATCTGGGGGGTTGTAGACGTGTGGCGGACGTTCAAGCGCGGCGGTGTGAGCTTCATAAAGCTGGACACCGACGGCTTCGACATGAGCCAGGGATCGTCGTCGATGAACGGGAGCTGGGACGATGTCGTGGCGGTAACCGACCGGCGACCTGGAAGGCCGGCGCCGTTCAGGGCAATGATCTTCGTCAAGTTTCGCGATGAGGCAATTCGCTCGCTAGTGGTCGATTCGTACGCTCCCGGTGGCGACGCCATTCGTCGCTTGTTCCGCTACTACTGGATCAACCCCGACAAGCGCGACGAGCTAGCCGACGGCCGGGCGGTCGCGCGGCTCGCCGAGTTCGAGATCGACTCTTAGTGCCACTGAACCGAAGTCGTAAGTGGGGGATCGTGGCTGCGTCCGCGGCCATCGTCGTCGTGGCGGTCGTCGCTGCCATCACCACTAGAGAGCCGGCACGAACAGCTCAACCGCAAGTGCCCCCGTCACTTGGCCTTCCGCAGCAGGAGTTGCTCACCTCCTCGATGCGGAAGGAGCCGGTGCCCGGCTGGAGGACGTCGTCACCAAAGCTTGGTCTGCCACCCGGGACGGTTCCCAAGCTGATCCGGAACCTTGGAGATCGAGCTTACTTCCTAGGGATCACGGGGACGGGCTGGTGGCTGGCCGGAATCGACGTGGCCAGCGGCCGAAGCGCTTTTCCCCCAGTCGAACTGGGTCTTGCCGTGAATGCCTCTGGCATCGACTGCTTCGTCAACGGTCCGACAATGGTGCTGTGCATCCTCCAAGACCGTGATCCCCAGACGCCCGCGCACGCTTGGTTGGTGAACGCCGACAACGGCGCCCTTCTCTACGACGGCCCTACCGAATTGCGACTGTCGGCGACAAGGAATGATCCGGTCGTCCAACAGGCCGGTGTCTACGCCGTCGCCACCGTCAACGGCGAGGGTGTGCACGGCATCGGAGCGCAGGGCGAGCTGACCTGGTTCGTGCCGGGAAATGGAATCATCGCCCAGCAGAAGGACTGGGAGCACGACACGCCACCGCAGCCGATAGCCGTCCAGGGCGGCGCTGCTTCCTCTGTCACGGACGTGGTGTTCTCGGTCGCGGACGGCACAGTACTGAAACCGGTTGTGCCAAATGGCAATCAGTTGGGGATGGCCTATGTCTACCCGGGTGGTTTCGGTTACGAATACTCATCCGCGTCTGACTACACCTGGGATCGGGTGGCATTGTTCGATTCGTCCGGCCGCGCCTTGGGGCAACGGGATCTCGAGGGCACCATGCTTACCGGCTCGCGCGACATCCCGTTGGTGCAGGGGAAGTCGTCCGACATCGTCGTCAGCCTCGACGGTCGCACGCTCCTCGAACTGCCGAAGTCAACGGCAATGCCCTACACGCGGTTGATCGGGGAGAGGCTCCTCGTCGAATCGGGTGGGGAGCGTGAAAAGAGTTGGCAGCAATACGATTTACGCACTGGGAAGGATGTCAAGACGTGTGACGTCGAGGGTCTCGGTTATTACTACATCGCCTCCGACGGCATCGTCGCGGTGATTAGCGGCGACGGCGCCGCGGCCCGGGGGATCGACCTCGACACGTGCGAGCAGCTTTGGTCGCTGCCCGGCGAAACGCTCAGTGAGGGGAAGGACGTGTGGCGCGTCAACACGACCTTGATTCAGCGGGTCAACGACGAGTTGTTCTCCTTGGTGACTCCCGCCTAGACACGACTGCGGCGCGGTCCCGTCCGTTCATCGAACGAGACCACGCCGAAATCTCTTGTTAAGCCGCGGGTTTGATTGACTGCGCGCCGCCGCCGACGGTGAGGATCGCACCGTTGACGTAGCTCGCGCCAGGGGAGACGACGAAGGTCACGACGTTGGCGATCTCTTCGGCCTCGGCCAGGCGCCCGAGCGCGGTGGTGCGGCCCAACCCCTCGATGAGTTCGCTGCCAAAGACTTCCGTGCCCGGTGTCTGGGTCGGGCCGGGGGCGACGGCGTTGACGCGCACGCCCTGTGCGCCGAATTCGTCGGCCCACAGCTTGGTGAGCAGTTCCAGCGCGGCCTTACTGGCGCCGTAGATGCCTGCGCCCGCGGCTGGCGTCGTGGCGGCGACGGTGGTCACGTTGATCACCGAACCGCTGCCGCGCACGATCATTGCGGGCACCAGCTTCTGCACCAAGAGGTAGGGAGCCTTGAGGTTGGTGTTGATCTGGTCGTCCAAGTCGGCGTCGGTGGTGTCGAACGTTGGCGCGAAGCGATAGATACCCGCGTTGTTGACCAGGATGTCGACCTCACCCGCTTCGTCGGCGAGCCGCCGGACATCATCGGCGATCGACACGTCGGCGGCGATGAAACGTGCCCTGCCGCCGGCGTTCTCGATGTCCTGAACCGTCTTCTCGCCGCGTTCCGCGTTGCGGCCGTGCACGACGACCTCGGCGCCCTCCGCGGCGAGCTGTACGGCGATCGCGTAACCGATGCCCGCGGTGGCACCGGTAACCAGTGCCGTCTTGCCTGTGAGTGTATTGGTCATCGGGCTCGCCTCCTGGGCGGTGAAGTTGTGATGAAGCCACTCACCACAAGCGCCCCCACGGGATCTTTATTCCATCGCGGGGTGGCTGCACGTCCCCAAGCTACGGGGTCAGCGCGACGGAGGCCTCCGCCGTGTAGCAGAGGAACGTCAGCGTCTCCTCGAGGTACAGCTGCACGTTCTGGGCGTCGTGCGACAGGTAGCCGATCGACACGTCGGTGCCGAGCTGCAGGTCGAAGTCGCCGCCGCGGGTCGACAGCACGAACGCACCGTCAATTGCTGGCGCCCAAATGATTTCGCCGTCGACCAGCCGGTTCAGGTGCTCGCGGATCGGATAGCCGTGAGCGGTGGTCTCACTGACCTGGGTGTAGACGTCGGCCGACAGCAACACGCAGTAGGGACCGTCGACGCCGGCGAGCCGAAGTTGCGACAGTGCCTGGGAGATGACGTCGGGGATCTCCTTGGGGTCCGACGGCAGCGCGAGCGCGACGTTGGAGCTGCACTTGCGGATGCCGTCGATGGCCGCGTCCGCGTAGCCCTCGAAGATCGCGCGGTCCTCGGCGAACGCCAGCTGCTTTGCCGCCGCCTTGACCGGGTCCCAGTCGGAGTCTTGCGAGCCACGCTCGACGTCGTCGACGTCGGTGCGCGCGATCGTGAACGGTACGCGCAGCCGGACCAGGGGCTTGCTCTCGCGAAGATGGGCCACGACGCCCTCGCCGGGAGGTGCGACGTCGACCAGGTGACCGGTGCTGACCGCCGCCTTCGCCGGACCGCCGGGCGTGCTGACGTCGACGACGCGCCGCCCGGCGATGTGACGCTTGAAGGTCCTGGTGGCCTCCAATTCGATTTCTTCCCAGGCTTCGTCGGTGATCGGTGCCAGTTCGCGATACAGGTTGTTCATTGGGGTTGTCCTTTCAAACTGCCGATCGACAGGGAGCCGGTGGGAGGTGAAGTCGTGGGCGCGGCGGAAGCGGTTGCGGCCGAGACTTTTTCGGGCAACGGTGGCGGGTCGTCCAGAAAGTCCGCGGTGGGAACGAAGAACATGGTGCCGGTGACGGCGGTCGAGAAGTCCAGGATGCGGTCGGTGTTGCCCGGCGGGTCACCGATGAACATGTTGCGGAGCATCCGTTCGGTGACCGTCGGCGTCCGCGAGTAACCGATGTAATACGTGCCGAACTCGGCCTTGCCAATCTCGCCGAACGGCATGTTGTGCCGGAGGATCTTGAGCTCGTTGCCGTCGTCGTCGGTGATGACGTTGAGGGCCAGATGTGAGTTCGCCGGCTTGACGTCGTCACCGAGTTCGATGTCGTCGAGCTTGGTGCGGCCGATCACCCGTTCCTGAGCTTCGGTGGACAGCGCGTTCCAGCCCCCCATGTCATGAAGGTACTTCTGCACGTGGACATAGCTTCCGCCGGCGAAATCCGGGTCCTCGTCGCCGATCTGGGTGGCGCGCACGGCAAGTGGGCCGTCGGGATTCTCGGTCCCGTCGACGAATCCCATCAGGTCGCGGTTGTCGAAGAACTTGAACCCGTGCACTTCGTCGACGACGGTGATGGCGCCGGCCATCGCGTCGACGATGCGCCCGGCCAGTTCGAAGCAGACGTCGAGGGAATTCGCACGAATGTGGAACAGCAGATCTCCCGGCGTCGACGGTGCATGGTGCCGCGGGCCGTCGAGCGCGACGAAGCGGTGCAGTTCGGCCGGTCGCGGACCGGAGAAGAGCCGATCGAAGGCGTCCGAGCCGACGGAGGCCACCACCGACAGCTGCTTGGTCGGGTCGCGAAATCCAATCGCCCGCACCAGACCCGAGAGGTCGCCCAACGCGTCGTGCACGACGTCCTCGCCGCCTTGGTCGACGGTGGCGACGAGGAAGATGGCGGCGGGCGTCAGCGGCGCGAGCACCTTCTGCGGCAGCGGATCGGACACATCAGCGACCCTAGCGTCAAGATCACCGCGCACGCCGGTCAAGGCGCAAAGATGGCGGCTACCCCCCACCCCCGGCGGGGGGAGGCGTCAAGATGGACCAATGGCAGCGACCCCGCAGGGATTGTGCGACTTCATCGACGCCTCGCCGTCGCCGTTTCACGTGTGCGCGACCGTGGCCGAACGACTGCGTGCCGCCGGCTACGTCGAGTTGTCCGAGGGGGATGCCTGGCCCTCGGGTGGGCTGGGCTACTTCACGGTGCGGGCCGGGTCCCTGGTCGCGTGGAAGGCCGCCGCCGACGGCGCACCCTTCCGCATCGTCGGCGGACACACCGACAGCCCGAACCTGCGGGTCAAGCAGCAAACCGATCGGGTCGTGGCCGGCTGGCAGGTGGTGGCGCTGGAACCGTATGGCGGAGCATGGCTGAATTCCTGGCTGGACCGCGACCTCGGGATCAGCGGCAGGCTGTCACTGGCGACCGAGGACGTGTTGGTGCGCGTCGACGAACCAATCCTGCGGGTGCCGCAGTTGGCGATCCACCTGTCCGACGACCGCAAGGGCGTCGAGCTGAATCCGCAGCGGCACGTCAACGCCGTGTGGGGCGTCGGAGACCGAGTCCGGCCGTTCGTCGACTGGGTCGCCGAGCGCGCCGGCGTCGACCCGGGCTCGGTGTTGGCGGCCGACCTGATGACCCACGATCTGACGGGGTCGACGCTCGTGGGTGCCGATCGCGAACTCGTCAGTGCGCCGCGCCTGGACAACCAGGGCACCTGTTACGCAGGGCTGGAGGCATTCCTGGCCGCGGAGCCGCGAGGGTTCGTACCCGTCCTCGCGCTCTTCGACCACGAGGAGGTCGGGTCGACGTCGGATCACGGCGCCCAGTCCGAGCTTCTGCCAACGGTGCTCGAACGCATCGCGTTGATCGACGGGGAGGGGCGGGAGGACTTCCTGCGCCGCATCTCCGGTTCGATGGTGGCCTCTGGCGACATGGCCCACGCCACCCATCCCAACTACCCCGAGCGTCACGAGCCCGGCCACCTGATCGACGTCAACGGCGGCCCCGTGCTCAAGGTGCACCCCAACCTTCGCTACGCCACCGACGGTCGGACGGCGGCCGCGTTCGCGCTGGCCTGCGCGCAGGCCGGGGTACCCCTGCAGCGGTACGAGCATCGCGCGGACCTGCCGTGCGGGTCGACGATCGGGCCGATGACGGCGGCGCGCACCGGAATCCCGACCGTCGACGTGGGCGCCGCGCAATTGGCGATGCACTCGGCTCGCGAACTGATGGGCGCGCACGACGTCGGGGCCTATTCCGCCGCGTTGCAAGCGTTTCTGTCGCCGGTGTGAATTACCTTCTTCAGGCATGAGTCTCGACATGGCGACGGTGACCTTCGACTGCACCGACCCCGACGCCCTCGCGGCGTGGTGGGCCGACGTACTGGGGAGCGAGGTCAACGCGGTGGTGCCAGGCGAATTCGTCCTGGTGACCCGTCAGGGAGGCACGGCCGTCGGCTTCCAGCGGGTGCCCGACCCGACGCCCGGCAAGAACAAGGCGCACCTCGACCTGCACGCCGACGACATGGAGGCCGAGGTGGCCAGGGTGGTCGCGCTGGGTGCCAGGGAGGTCGAACGCAACGGTTTCGGTGACGACTTCCGTTGGGTGGTGCTCGCCGACCCGGAGGGCAACGCGTTCTGCATAGCGGGCGGATAGTCCGCAAGGCAGGATCACCGACGTGTTGCTGTCCCTGATCGCCATCTCGCTCCTTCTGGCCGTCTGGGCCCTCTTGGCCCGACGCATGGAGAGCTGGCGCATCACGCCCCCGCTGTTCCTCCTCCTCGCCGGCGCCGTCGTCGAATACACCACCCACGGCTCGCTGGCCGACACGCTCAACTCCGAGACTGCCGAGCAGGCCGCCAAGATCGTCCTGGCGGTCCTGTTGTTCGTCGACGCCAACGCGATGCGCGCCGGGGTTTTCGGCGAACATCCGCGCTCGGCCGTCCGGGTGCTGTTCTTGGCGTTGCCGCTCAGCGTGGGAATCGCCGTCCTGCTCGGCCTGTGGTTGCTCCCCGGCCTGTCGTTGGCGACGGTCGTCGTCATCGCGTGCATCGTGGTGCCGATCGACTTCGCCCCCGCCCAGTGGATCGTGCGACACCGTGAGGTACCGCACCGGGTGAGCGACCTGCTCAACGTCGAGGCCGGACACAACGACGGCATCCTCTCGCCGATCTTCCTCTTTGCGCTTGCCGTGGCCGATCAGCACGTCGAGGCGGGCTCGGTGTGGGACGAGCTTCGCGAAGCGTTGCCCCACTCGGCGAAGGCGATCCTGGTGGGGTTCCTGGTGGGTGCCGGGCTCGCGCTGGGCGCCAACCTCGCCGAGCGCAAGAACCTGATGACCGAACAGTCCCGGCGGGTGTTGGTGGTGGCCGCACCGGCCGCGGCCTACACGCTGGCCATCTGGTGGCACGGCAACGGCTTCGTGGCGGCGTACCTGTGCGGAGTCGGGTACCACTACTACCGGCAGTCGCGTGACGCCGAGCGTGAGCTGGAGTTGCTCGAGGACCTCGGCTTCCTGCTGACGGCGATGATGTGGTTCGTCTTCGGCGGCGTGGTCCTGATCGCCTACTGGCGGGCCGACCTCACCGTCGGCATCGTGGTGTTCTGTTTGTTGGCGCTGACGCTCGTGCGGATGCTGCCCGTCCTGTTGGCCATGTTCGGCTCGAAGTTCACGTGGCCGGAACGGGTGATGCTGGGCGGCCTGGGTCCACGCGGCGCCGCAGTGATCGTCTTCGGGCTGTTGGCCTACAACGTGCTCGACCCACCCGACGAGGACACCATCCTGCTGATCGTGGTCGTCGTGGTGCTGGGCAGCGTCGTGCTGCACGGTTTCGGGGGGCCTGTCGCCGCGCGGGCGCTCGCCCGCCGGATGAGCGAATAAACTACTGAGGTGACATCCGCGTACTCCCACGAAGTGGACAGTGTCGAGCAAGCCTCTACTACCCCCGATCAGCCGCAGCCGTTCCGCGAGCTCGGCCTGAAGGACGACGAGTACCAGCGGATTCGTGGCATTCTCGGCCGTCGGCCCACCGACGCCGAACTGGCCATGTACTCGGTGATGTGGAGCGAGCACTGCTCCTACAAGTCCTCCAAGGTGCACCTGCGCTACTTCGGTGAGACGACGACCGACGAGATGCGGGCCGGCATGCTGGCCGGCATCGGCGAGAACGCCGGCGTGGTCGACATCGGCGACGGGTGGGCGGTGACCTTCAAGGTCGAGTCCCACAATCACCCGTCCTACGTCGAGCCGTACCAGGGCGCCGCCACCGGCGTCGGCGGCATCGTCCGCGACATCATGGCCATGGGCGCCCGCCCGGTCGCGGTGATGGACCAGCTGCGCTTCGGGCCTGCCGACGCGCCCGACACCCGGCGGGTGCTCGACGGCGTCGTGCGCGGCGTCGGCGGCTACGGCAACTCCCTCGGCCTGCCCAACATCGGCGGCGAGACCATCTTCGACCCCTCGTATGCGGGCAACCCGCTGGTGAACGCGCTGTGCGTCGGCGTGCTCCGCAAGGAGGACCTGCATCTGGCGTTCGCGTCGGGTACCGGCAACAAGATCATCCTGTTCGGAGCCCGTACCGGACTCGACGGCATCGGTGGTGTCTCGGTGCTCGCGTCGGAGACCTTCGGCGGCGACGAGGGCGACGGGCCCGGCCGCAAGAAGCTGCCGTCGGTCCAGGTCGGTGACCCCTTCATGGAGAAGGTGCTCATCGAGTGCTGTCTCGAGCTGTACGCCGCGGGCCTGGTGATCGGCATTCAGGACCTTGGCGGGGCCGGATTGTCGTGTGCCACCTCCGAACTCGCCTCTGCCGGCGACGGCGGCATGGCGATCGAACTGGACAAGGTGCCGCTGCGGGCCAAGTTCATGACCCCCGCCGAGGTGTTGTCCAGCGAGTCACAGGAACGCATGTGCGCGGTGGTGGCGCCGGAGAACGTGGACGCGTTCATGGCGGTCTGCCGCAAGTGGGAGGTGCTGGCCACCGTGATCGGCGAGGTGACCGACGGCGACCGGCTGCAGATCACCTGGAACGGCGAGACCGTCGTCGACGTGCCCCCGAGGACCGTGGCGCACGAGGGCCCGGTGTACGAGCGCCCCGTCGAGCGGCCGGACACCCAGGACGCCCTCAACGCCGACACGTCGGCGTCGATCCCGCGCCCGTCCACCGGCGACGAGTTGCGCGAAACGCTGCTGAAACTCCTTGGCAGCCCCCATCTGTGCAGCCGCGCATTCATCACCGAGCAGTACGACCGCTACGTCCGGGGCAACACCGTGCTCGCCGAGCACGCCGACGGTGGAGTGCTGCGCATCGACGAGGAGACCGGTCGCGGTGTGGCCATCTCCACCGACGCGTCGGGCCGCTACACGTTCCTCGACCCGTACACCGGCGCCCAGTTGGCCCTGGCCGAGGCCTACCGCAACGTGGCGGTCACCGGTGCCTCGCCGCTCGCCGTCACCAACTGCCTGAACTTCGGCTCGCCGGAAGACCCCGGCGTGATGTGGCAGTTCTCCCAGGCCGTCCGCGGACTCGCGGATGGCTGTGCGGCCCTTGGCATTCCGGTCACCGGCGGCAACGTGAGCTTCTACAACCAGACCGGGACCACCCCGATCCTTCCGACCCCGGTCGTCGGCGTGCTAGGCGTCCTCGAGGACGTCAGGCGACGGGTCCCCACGGCCTTCGGCACCGAACCCGGCGAGACGTTGATCCTGCTGGGTGACACCCACGACGAGTTCGACGGTTCGGTCTGGGCTCAGGTCACCGCGGACCACCTGGGCGGTGTGCCGCCCAAGGTGGACCTGGCGCGTGAACGGCTGCTTGCCGAAGTCCTGGTGTCGGCATCACGCGACGGTCTGATCTCCGCGGCCCACGACCTGTCCGAGGGCGGGCTCATCCAGGCGGTCCTCGAATCCGCGCTGGCGGGCGAAACGGGTTGCCGGCTCATCCTTCCCGAGGGTGCCGATCCCTTCGTCACGCTGTTCTCCGAGTCCGCCGGACGGGTGCTCGTCGCCGTTCCGCGCACCGAGGAGAGCAGATTCCGCGCCATGTGCGAGGCGCGCGGACTGCCGGCCGAGCGCATCGGCGTGGTCGACGAGGGCAGCGAGTCCATTGAGGTCCAAGGTCAGTTCACCGTGAGTCTCGACGAACTGCGCCGCACGTCGGAGAGCGTGCTTCCCGGACTGTTCGGGTGAGTGGCGACACCTCGACACTGACCGGCGCCGGCAACGAACATCGATGCGACCCAGTCGACTTCGTGTTCTGACGTTGGCGGCTGCACTGGTGGGCTGGAGCGGTCTGGTCGCCCCGCGGTTGCCGACGCGGTGGGCGACACCCGTGCACGCCGCGCTCGGCGCGGTCCTCGTCCGGTGGACCGACGCCCCACTCGGTCTGCGACCGCCCGCGTCGAGGTCCGGCGGACGGCTCGGCCTGTCGGCCGCGGGTGCGGTGGCCGTGGCGGTGGCGTCGGCCACGGTCGTCCCCGCCGTCCGCGTGGGCATGAGAAAACGGAGCATGCCCGAACCGGTCGCGGAATGGCTGCTGGTGCGCATCCCGATCGGCACGGTCTGGTCCGAGGAGACCGCGTTCCGGGCCGCGTTGGGAACCGTTGCGGCACAGTCCTTCGGGCCGCGGTGGGGACGCATCCTGCAAGCGGTGGCATTCGGACTCTCGCACGTCGCCGACGCGCGGGGAGCGGGTGAGACCGTGGTCGGCACCGTCGCCGTGACTGGGGTGGCCGGCTGGGTGTTCGGGTGGCTCTACGACCGGTCTGGAAGTCTCGTCGCGCCGATGCTCGCACATCTCGCGGTCAACGAAGCCGGAGCCGTGGCGGCGTTGGTCGTCCAGCGTCAGGGGTTGATGGTCGATTCGCCGATCTGACGGCCCCATACGTGGTCGACGGCGAGGGGCTGACCCAACTCGACGTGGTTGTACGGCGCAAGGCTGAACCCGGTGTCCATCACCAGGTACGGGTGCGGCCACAGGTCGTAGGTCACCTTCTGCCAGCATCCCGGCCGACCCTCGGGGCCGCCATGGGCGTTGATCCGCGGCAGGTTGTCGGGATAGACGTACGGGTTGCCCGCCCCCATCACCGTTCCGAACGCGGCCAGCGAATACCCGTTGTCACCGCCGAGCGACGAGGCGATCCGCGGCCCCACGTCGTGATAGTTGCGCAGGGTGCACAGAATCATGCCGCGATAGTCGTCGAGCAAGGCGGTGGTCGGCAGCAGATCCGCTGCACTCCGAATCACGAAGGGCCCCGCCCGTTCCAGCGGATCTGCCGCCGCGTCCGCGAAACCGATCGCGGCCATCAACGCGGCGTCCACGTCGCCGCGTCGTGCGTTGAGCGAGCGGGCCGTCGTCACCGCCGCCTCGAGCCCGTCGACGAGGTCCGGCGCGGCGTCGGCATACACGTCGAGCAGCTCCGCGGTGAGCGCGACGTCCTCGCGGAGCCGCGGCCACCGCGGGTTCAGGTCGTCGAGGATCACGTTGGCGTCGGAGAGCGACTCGCCGAATCGGGTGCCGAGGCCGCTCAGGGCATGCGCCGTGGCCGTCAGCGTCTGGTTTAGCTTGATCGGGTCGAGCATGCCCGCCATCGACGTGACGGTCTCGAAGAGGGTGTCGAACTCCGTGGTGACCGATTGGGCGGGGATCGCCGTGCCAGGCGAAATGCGTTCCACAGAGGGGTGATTCGGTGACGTGAGCGACACGTACTTGTTGCCGAACACGGTGCTGGCCCGGACGTCGGCGAGAACGTTGGACGGTATCGACGGCAGGTAGTCGTCCCTCACCTCGAGCGCGATCATCGCCCGCTCGCGGCCGTCGAGGTCGGTGGTGTCGATGGCGGCGACCCGACCGATCTCTACGCCGTTGAGGGTGACCTTCGACCCGGGGTCGACGACGAGGCCAGCCCGGTCCGAGGTCACCACGAGTGTGGTCCGTCCGACGAAGTCGCCGCGGTACTGCTTGGACAGCAGCACCCCGAAGAGCACGACGATGACCACCAACAGCGCGCCCGCCAGCCGGTATGGCGGCCGGTGGCGGTCGAAGGCCATTCTGGGAGACTAGGGTATGGCCGCCCGTCGCATTGCGGATCCGACGAAGACCCGCGACGCCGTGTCGGCGGTCGCGGACTGGCTGCGCGACGACACCGCCGCTCCACCGGAACGCAGCCTCATCGCCGACGCGGTGCGCCTGACTGCCAGGACGCTCGCCGCGCAGGCGCCGGGTGCCAGCGTGGAGGTGCGGGTACCGCCTTTCGTTGCGGTGCAGTGCATCTCGGGCTTGGCGCACACGCGCGGCAATCCACCCAACGTGGTGGAGACGGATCCACGAACCTGGCTCCGGTTGGCCACGGGTCTGCTCACGATTTCCGACGCGCTCGCCAACGGGACGTTGCAGTCGTCGGGGTCGCGGGCCGGGGAGATCGCCGACTGGCTACCCGTCGTCCCCCTCGCGCCCTAACCGAAGAACGGCGCCTCCTGCACCCAGTGAAAACCGCGGCTGCGCAGGGTGAAGTCCTCCAGGGGCTGCCGCTCGAGGGTGATCGTCACGGGCTCGTCCCGCCACCGGCCGGTCAGGCGCAGACGATCGCCCGAGCGGTCGACGGCGAACGAGCCACCGTCGTCCGGCAGCGTCAGGGTGCCGGCCGTCGTGTCGGCCGGGACGTCGACCAGGTCACCGTTCATCGACTGGTAGGTGACGACCCCTGGTCGATCGAACACCAGCCTCTGCCAACGGACTTCGTCGTCGAGCAGGGGAGGGCGAGGCGTGCCGTCGACCGAGAATCCGGTAACCCGCCAGATGCCGTACAGGTCCGGCTTGGGGCGCCCGTCACCGAAGTCGCGCCAGCTCTGCAGGCTGAGTACCAGGCACCCGACCACCACCCACACCCCGAGGAGCACCTGGGCCACGGTGGCCAGGCGGTTGCCGCGTGGCGAGCCGAAGAGCGGGGGCCGAACCTCCGGGCCCACGCCACGGCCCAGCACCAGCGCGTCGACGACCCGTCGTGCCTTGGGCGCCACCAGGAGTGCACTCACCAACAGCAGGTGGAACGACAAGATCTTCACGGGCACGCCGTAGGTCATGTTCAGCAAGAAGATCTGTGCCGTGGCGGCCAGGCTCACCAGCGCGCCCAACGTCGCCGTCCTTGGGACGAACAACAGCACCCCGGCGAGCACCTCGACCGCACCGAGCGCGATCTCGTAGGGGTGGGAGGTGCCGACCTGGAGCCACAACACCGCCATCGGACTGAGGTTTCCGAACGGCTCGATCAGCGCCGACAGGGCTGGCGACGGCATCTGGGTCGGGATGACCTTGGCGAAGCCGTAGAACAGCATCTGCCCACCCAGGCACAGGCGCAGGAACACCGCGAACCAGGCCGCCAGCCGTGGATGGCACCGGCGCCGCCGGTCCAGCACCGACCACACCACCGTGACGAGCACCGACACTGCCACGAGGAACGCGACGTACACCCAGATGGCGGCTTGGTCGCCACTACCGGAGCCGGGTGTCAGGACCGCATCGACGCCGAGCGCCGTGCGACCGAACCAGCGGGTGACCGGTTCCAGGGCCACCATCTGCCAGATGACGGCGCCGTCGGGCAGCAGACGGGCCACCACCCCGGCATAGGCAAACGTGATCTGCGCGAACGTAAGGCAGAACAACCCGAAGTAGACGACACAGAAGCGGAACGCGATCCGGGTGGCCAGGCTCCAGCTCGGGGGCGATTCGTCGTCGGGTTGCACTCGGGTCCCACCTCCGTCGAGAAATGCGCGGCCACTACTCGTTGTTGAAGAGTTCGCACTCACCGCGCTTCGATTCCACCTTCGACAGCAGTTGACCGTAGACTGAAGCCCGTCACCCACAGCCCCCAGGGAGCACACTGATCGTGACCGCCGAGCAGATCGAGCAGACGGACACCGACTTCGAGAACGAGCCCAAGGAAGAGTGTGGCGTCTTCGGCGTCTGGGCCCCCGGCGAGGATGTGGCCAAGCTCTCGTACTACGGCCTGTATGCCCTGCAGCACAGAGGCCAGGAAGCGGCGGGCATCGCCGTCGCCGACGGCTCGCAGGTGCTGGTGTTCAAGGATCTCGGACTCGTCAGCCAGGTGTTCGACGAGCAGACGCTTGCGGCGATGGAAGGCCACGTCGCGATCGGCCACTGCCGCTACTCCACCACCGGGTCGACGACGTGGGAGAACGCCCAGCCGGTGTTCCGGAACACCGCGGCAGGCACCGGCGTGGCGCTCGGCCACAACGGAAACCTGGTCAACACCACCGAACTCGCCGCCCGCGCCCGGGAGGCCGGACTGACCGACATGCGCGGCGCCACCGCCGCCACGACGGACTCCGACATCCTCGGCGCACTGCTGGCGCACGGCGCCGCGGACGCCACGCTGGAGCAAGCCGCGCTGGAATTGTTGCCGACCGTTCGCGGCGCGTTCTGCTTGACCTTCATGGACGAGAACACGCTCTACGCCGCCCGTGACCCGCACGGCGTGCGGCCGCTGTCCCTCGGCCGGCTGGACCGCGGCTGGGTGGTGGCCTCCGAGACGGCAGCACTCGACATCGTCGGCGCCGCGTTCGTGCGTGACATCGAGCCCGGCGAGCTGTTGGCCATCGACGCCGACGGCGTCCGTTCCACCCGCTTCGCCAACCCGACGCCCAAGGGTTGCGTGTTCGAGTACGTCTACCTGGCCCGGCCCGACAGCGTCATCGGCGGTCGTTCGGTGCACGCCACTCGCGTCGACATCGGCCGGCGGCTGGCCCGCGAGTCTCCCGTCGACGGCGACCTGGTGATCGGGGTGCCAGAGTCTGGCACCCCTGCCGCCGTCGGCTACGCGCAGGAATCCGGCATCCCGTTCGGGCAAGGCCTGATGAAGAACGCCTACGTCGGCCGCACGTTCATCCAGCCGTCCCAGACCATCCGCCAACTCGGCATCCGGTTGAAGCTCAACCCGCTCAAGGAAGTCATCCGCGGCAAGCGGCTGATCGTCGTCGACGATTCGATCGTTCGCGGCAACACTCAGCGTGCGCTGATCAGGATGCTCCGGGAGGCCGGCGCCCTCGAGGTACACGTGCGCATCGCCTCCCCGCCGGTGAAGTGGCCGTGCTTCTACGGCATCGACTTCGCCACGCCCGCAGAGCTGATCGCCAACGCGTCCAATGCCGGTGCAAACGAGGACGAGATGCTCGACGCCGTCCGCCGGGCCATCGGCGCCGACAGCCTGAACTACATCTCGCACCAGGGCATGATCGCAGCGACCGAGCAGCCCGCGTCCCGGTTGTGCTCGGCATGCTTCGACGGGGAGTACCCGATCGAACTGCCCAGCGAGTCCGCCCTTGGCAAGAACGTCATCGAGCACATGCTGGCCAACGCGGCCCGCACCGGTGTGCAGTCCGAAAACGACAATGCCTCGGCGCTGCGTCGTCCCTGACGGCTCCGCCGTCACGACGTCCGTGAAAGTTACTGCGGCGCAGTCGAACTGAAGCGGATCAGGTGGCGACGGCCCTTGCCCGTCGTCCCGTCGCCTTCCAGCGCGCGCCGCACCGAGTCCCGGTAGCTCGTCAGGCCACCGGGTGGCGGCGGGATGACGTCGTCGATGTCGTGTTCCGACATGACCGCGTCGTGCTCGAGGGACTCCACCAGCGGGCGGGCCAACCCCGATGGAATCGGCGTCACCAAGCCCACCCACCAGCTCGCGATGCTCGGGGTCAGCAGGGGCAGCGCCACGATGATCCGCCTGCGCAGGCCGGCCTCCTCGGCGTAGATCTGCATCGCGTCGGCGTACTCCAGAACGTCCGGGCATCCGATGTCGAAGGTCCGCGACGTCGGAATCGGCGCGTCGGCCGCCTCGGAGAGGTAGTACAGGGCGTCGTCGATCGAGATCGGCTGAATCTTGTTGCGCACCCACTTCGGGGTGGTCATCACCGGCAGTCGGTCGGTCAGGTGGCGCACCATCTCGAAGGACGCCGATCCTGACCCGATGACGATGCCGGCCTGCAGAACCACCGCCTCCACCGACGATGCCATGAGGACTTCGCCGACCTTGTTTCGCGACCGTAGGTGGCGGGACAACTCGCCCTTGGGATGCAGGCCCGAGAGATAGACGATGCGGCGTACGCCGGCCTTCTCGGCGGCGGCGACCACGTTGTGCGCGGCCTTCTCCTCTTCGCTGACGAAGTCGCGCGAGGTGCCCATCGAGTGAACGAGGTAGTAGACGACGTCGACCCCGTCGAACGCGGCCGTCAGGGAATCGGGGTCGCCCAGGTCGCCGCGCACCACCTCGGCACCGTCGCGCCAGGGCGCGTCGTCCAGCTTCTCCGGCGTGCGGGCCATCGCCCGCACGGTCTGCCCTTGCTCCACCAGGAGCGCGGCGAGATGCCCGCCGATGTACCCGGTTGCCCCCGTCACCAGTGAGCGGCGCGACTCAACGTCCGACATCTAGCCTCCGTCCGTCGGTGTCCACTACCGAGGTATTCGGAGCAGTCACCGATACAGATGTCCGCGAAGCGACCTATTCAAACGGACACCCGGGGTTTGGCGCGTCGACCGCCAGCGGTGCGCCTGCGTCGTCGATGTAGAGAACCCACATCACGACGGGCTCGGAGCCAAGGTTGCGGCCGACGTGAACGTGGTCCGGGCCGCTGCCCTCGGTGATGGGCGCGCCGGCCGAGTAGATGCCGTCGACCGAGCAGTCGGCGAAGTCGTGGGTCAGCGTGCCCGACCGGATGACGCCGAAGATTCGGCCGGGATGCCAATGCCACCCGGTGCTGCCGCCCGGCGCGATGGTGATCTCCTTGGTGATGTAGTCGTGGCCGTTCACGGTGGCCTGCGACAGGATCCTGGCCTCCACTCCCGTGCTCGGGGTGGCCGACGCCGTCGCGGCCGAACCAAGAGACGCCGCGGTCACCGCGAAGACGGCGGCGGTGACCAGACCACGAAGGGTGTTCATGGGGGCAGCGTGTCACACCCGTCCCGGAATGTGCGCCGCGATCGGTACGACCGGTACCCTCATACCCGATGAGCGAGGATCAGCGGCCCGACGACAGCATCGCCTCCTACGCATCTGCGGGGGTGGACATCGAGGCGGGTGACCGCGCGGTCGAACTGTTCAAGCCGTGGGCGGCGAAGGCGACTCGACCGGAGGTGCGAGGAGGGCTCGGCGGGTTCGCCGGGTTGTTCGCCCTGCGCGGGGGATACCGCGAGCCGCTGCTGGCCTCGTCCACCGACGGCGTCGGCACCAAGTTGGCCATCGCGCAGGCCATGGACAAGCACGACACCGTCGGCCTCGACCTGGTGGCGATGGTCGTCGACGACCTCGTCGTCTGTGGGGCTGAGCCGCTGTTCCTGCAGGACTACATCGCCGTCGGCCGCACCGTACCCGAACGCGTCGCCGAGATCGTCTCGGGCATCGCCAACGGGTGCGTCATCGCCGGCTGCGCCCTTCTCGGTGGCGAGACCGCGGAGCACCCGGGGCTGATGTCGCCAGACCACTACGACATCTCCGCCACCGGGGTGGGCGTGGTCGAGGCCGACGACGTCCTCGGGCCCGATCGCGTGAAGCCCGGTGACGTCATCATCGCGATGGCGTCGACCGGCCTGCATTCCAACGGATACTCACTGGCCCGCAAGGTTCTGCTGGAGATCGACCGCGGCAACCTCGCCGGGCACGTCGAGGAATTCGGCCGCACCCTCGGCGAGGAACTACTCGAGCCGACGCGGATCTACGCCAAGGATTGCCTGGCGCTGGCCGCCGAGACGCAGGTGCGCACCTTCTGCCACGTGACCGGCGGCGGGCTCGCGGGCAACCTCGAGCGAGTCATCCCGAACGGGCTGAGCGCCGAGCTGGACCGCGGAACGTGGACGCCCGCTCCCGTGTTCGCCATGATCGCCCAGCGGGGGCGGATCGAACGCGCAGAGATGGACAAGACGTTCAACATGGGCATCGGCATGGTCGCCATCGTCGCGCCGGAGGACACCGACCGTGCGTTGGCGATCTTGACTGCGCGACACCTGGACTGCTGGACCCTGGGTACCGTCACCAAGGGCGGCAAGGGAATGTCGCGCGCTCAGCTGGTCGGGCAACACCCGAGGTTCTGAGCGCCGCGACGTCGGCCCGAGTTCCGGTGGACCGCTCAGCGACGCCAGTCGTCGTCGTCGACCCAGCGGTCGTCCACCGGCCCGTCGCTGCTCAGGATGTCCGGCTCGGGGGAACCGGAACCACCCAGTTCCTGCTGTAACCGTTGAAAATCGGTTTGTGGCGAGCTGTACTTAAGGTCGCGAGCAACCTTAGTCTGCTTCGCCTTCGCCCGGCCGCGGCCCATAGGGGACCCCCTCGCGCAATAACGGAGCGGCCCGAGTAGCAGGCGGCTCCGATCTGAATGTGTTTTATCGTCCTGTCGACACTTTACCGTGCCCGGCGGTCTCATGCTGGCAGGGCCATCCCCACGGCGAGCGCGGCGACGTCGTTTTCAACGCTGACCGCTGCGCAGACGTTCCACGGCGAGCCGTCCGGCGCCCACCCCGGCCGCCTCGGGCAACGAATCCGGGTCGATCAAGGCACTCACCTCGGTCTCGCCGCCGGTGCTCAGCTGGGTGTCGGCGGGAACGCCGCGCTTGAGCAGGGCTACGGCAATCGGGCCGTGGTCGACGTGGTCGACGACGGTGCCAAGTCGCCCGATCGCGCGCCCACCTGCAAGAACGGGATCGCCGGTCGCCGGCCGGTCGGCCGAGCCGTCCAGCTGCAGCAGGACCAGCATCCTGGGCGGCTTGCCGAGGTTGTGTACGCGCGCCACGGTCTCCTGGCCGCGATAGCAGCCCTTGTCCAGGTGAACGGCACCCTGGCCCGGGCCACCGATCCAGCCGACCTCGTGCGGAATGGTCCGCTCGTCGGTGTCGACGCCAAGCCGCGGCCGAACCGCCGCCGCGCGCTGCGCCTCGTAGGCCCAGACACCCGCGGGCTGGACACCGGCCGAGAGCAGCCGGTCGCGCCACGCCGAAACGGTGTCCCTGGGCACCACCAGGTCGACCTCACCGGGGCGCAGGGTGCGAACGAAACCACCGTCTGGCAGCGCCGATGCCGACGACACGGCCGGAAGCGCGGCCACTCCGATGGCAGCCAGGACGGCGGGGTCGCCGATACGTGGACCGAGCAGCGACAGCACCGCGAGGTCCGCGGGCTCGGCCACCACGTCGGCCCAGAAGATCATCTTGCGCAGGTAGGCCAGCAACGCCTCGCCGCGCCACGGTTCGGTGTCGACGACGGTGACGCCGTCGAGCTGGGTCTGCAGCCAGTGATCTTCAACACGCCCTTGCGCGTCGAGGCTCAGGTTCTCGACGACGGCGCCGTCGGGGAGGTCGGCGACGTGCTGGGTCGAGATGGTGTGCAGCCACTTGCGACGCTCGGGGCCGGTGAGCGCGATGGTGGCGCGGTGTGAGCGATCCACCACCACGACGCCGTTCTGGGCGGCACGCTGCTCACCGAACGGGTCGCCGTAGTGCCACGTGGCGCCGGCGTCGGGACCAGATTCTGGGGCGGGGACGGCAGACATCCTTCCAGCGTACGGAGGTCGACCCGCACTATCGTCTGGTGCCATGACCTCCCGCGGCGAGATCGTCGTCACCCTCGGCGGTGAGGTCGTCACGGCGGACGTCGCCGTCGGGCACGTCGACGACCCGTTGTTCGCCCGCGGGGACGGCGTCTTCGAGACCCTGTTGGTCCGTGACGGCCGCCCATGCCTCCTCGACCGGCATCTCGAGCGGTTGGTGCGCTCCGCGTCGACCGTCGGCCTGCCGCGACCGGACGTGATCCGGTGGCGCGCCGCCGTCGCCACGGCCGCCCAGGCGTGGAGCGGCACCGGAGACGCCGTCTCGAGGCTGGTGTGGGGCCGCGGGCGCGACGGCGGACCGGTCGGCTTCGTCACGGTGTCCGCGCTGCCGGATCGGGTCCTGGCCGCACGTCGGGACGGGGTGTCGGCGATGACGTTGGACCGCGGGGTGGCCGTGGGTGACCTTCGCGCGGATGGACCCGCGACCGAACCGTGGTCGACGGCGGGGGTCAAGTCGCTGTCGTACGCCGTCAACGCCGCTGCGCTGCGTCATGCCCAGCGCCTCGGATTCGGCGACGTGGTCCTGGTGAGCACCGACGGATTCGTCCTCGAGGGGCCGCGGTCCAACGTCGTGATCGCGACCTCCGACGGCGCGTTGGCGACACCGCCGGCGGCGCTACCGATCCTCGCCGGCACCACCGTCGCAGCGGTGTTCGACGTCGGGCGCCGGCGCGGGCAGACCTGTGCGGAGCGTCCGCTACGCGTAGCGGATCTTCTTGCCGCCAAGGGGGTTTGGCTGCTCTCGAGCATCACGTTGGCGGCGCGGGTGCACACGTTGGACGGTCACGCGCTGCCCGTGTCCGCCGGGGTGTTCGACATGGCGGCGGCCGTCGACGGGGCCGTCGGCGCAGTCGGTTGAGAGCCAGTCGAAAACCGGTTGTCGGCTTTGGGATTCGGGAGTACCTTCGTTTTTACACAGGAAGGAGGTGGTCCAGAAATTGAATGACTCATGGACAAGTGAGGTGGCTGCCCGCTAGCAGCACCGGGTGTTTTCCAGCGTGCGCTGGCGAATTCCCAGCAGTCACCCGGCCCCCGAGCCCCTCGGTCCGTCCAACCAGGATCCAACGGCTCGGGGGCCGCTCCATGTCCGGACTAGTTCGCAGGCCCCGGACCGAGCGGTGAACAGGCCTGCATCGCGCTTCGCCAGGCGGCCTCGTCGACCCCGGGCGGCGGCCCCGCGGCCGGACCGGCTGCTACGGGAATCCCGTGCTTCGAGAGGCACTCTGCGAGCGTTCCGTGGGTGCTGGACGTGGACGGCGGCGGGTCGCCGGGGGTAGGCGGCTCCGCGGCGCACGACGCCACAAGAGCCGTCGCACCGAGCGTCACGGCCAGGATGTGCAGCCGCACTAGCCGACGTGCCGAGACAGCCGCGCCGAGAGATGGGGGACCAACCCGCCGTCGGCGTCCACACGCTCTTCGACGTACGCAAGGTCACCGCCCTCGACGATGCCGTAGAGCCGCTTCGCGCCGCCGACGAGCACGCCCGACTTGCTGCGGGCCAACGCGTCGGTCGCCAACTCCCACGACGACTGGTTCAAGGGGTGGCCGTAGAACAGCTCGACGTAGCCGGCGGAGTGAGCCAGCAGAAGCTCGATCGCCTGAGTCTCCGCGGGGTCCTCCGGATCGTTGACGAAGCGCCAGAAGCCCGACTCGCGCAGCGACGGCCCGACGTACTCGCCGTTCTCGGACAGGAGCCACGAGCGCGCTTCCCAATTCAGGTACTCGCCGCCGTCGTGGGACACCGTGATCTGCTGGCCGAACGGGTAGTCCCCGTCGGTGCCGCGACCGGTGCCCTCACCGCGCCATACGCCGACGAGCGGCAACAGGGCCAGCAACGCGTCGTTGAGGCTGACGCCCTCTCGCAGGTTCGCCGTGTCGGCGGGAACGGGAAGATCGTCGAACGCGGGAAGGTTCCTGGCGGCCGTGATCTTGGCTCGCTCGAGGGCGCTGGCGACGGCACGGTCGCCCGACCCGGGGATCACCACTCCCGCTGAATCGGCGACCTCGTCCGGGACCTCGGCGTTGTCGTCTGCAGTCACAACTCGTCGGTGATCAGCCGGTACACCGTGTACAGGGCGAACCACGTGATGACGACGACTGCCACGATGAGCAGGATTTCGAAGAAGAGCACCACGGCGTCGAGTCTAGTTCCGGTGCCCGGCGGTGCGGCGGCCGGGGGTTCTCGCCCGCCGGCGGTGCACCCGACTCATCGGGGGCACCGCTCGTCGGTGACGCTCAGGCGACCTTGACGTCGACTTCGTGGATCCCGGCGCCCGACGGCGCGACGCTGGCGTCGCCGTTGCCCGCGGGGGACAGGGCGCGCAGCGTCCAGGTGCCGGGGGCGGCGAAGAAGCGGAAGTCCCCGGTCGCCGACGCGACGACCTCGGCGGTGAACTCGTCAGAGGCGTCGAGCAGGCGCACGAACGCCCCTCCGACGGTCTGGCCGGCACCGTCGACGACGCGACCGGTGATGACCGTTTCCTTTTCGAGGTCAACGCTGGCCGGCAACGTCAGTCCTTGCTTGGGTGCAGAGCACATATCAACTTCCCAACTCGATCGGGGCGCCCACGAGGGAGCCGTATTCACACCAACTACCGTCGTAGTTCTTGACATTCCGATGTCCCAGCAGTTCCTGCAGGACGAACCAGCTGTGCGAGGAGCGCTCGCCGATGCGGCAGTAGGCGATGGTCTCCTTGGAGCCGTCGAGACCGGCGTCGGCGTAGAGCTTGGCGAGGTCTTCGTCGGACTTGAAGGTGCCGTCCTCGTTGGCAGCCTTGCTCCACGGCACGTTGACCGCGGTGGGGATGTGCCCGGCGCGCTGGCTCTGCTCCTGGGGCAGGTGCGCGGGCGCCAGGATCTTGCCGGAGAACTCGTCGGGGGAACGGACGTCGACCAGGTTCTTGGTGCCGATGGCGGCGATCACTTCGTCACGGAAGGCGCGGATCGCGGTGTTCGGGGCGGACGCCGTGTACGAGGTGGCTGGCCGGTCGGGTACCTCGGTGACCAGGGGACGGCCGTCGAGTTCCCACCGCTTGCGACCGCCGTCGATCAGCTTCACGTTCTCGTGGCCGTAGAGCTTGAAGTACCAGTAGGCGTAGGCGGCGAACCAGTTGTTGTTGCCGCCGTACAGGATCACCGTGTCGTCATTGGCAATGCCCTTGTCCGACAGCAACTTCGAGAACTGCTGCTGGTCGACGAAGTCGCGCTTCACCGGATCCTGCAGGTCGGCCTTCCAGTCCAGCCGGACGGCGCCGGCGATGTGGCCGACCTCGTAGGCGCTGGTGTCCTCGTCGACCTCGACGAAGACGGTGTTGGGGGCGTCGAGGTTGGCCTCGGCCCACTCGGTGCTGACCAGGACGTCGGAACGTGCCATGGATGAAATCCCTTCGGTTGCTTCAGTATTCGATGAACTAGGCGGGGGTGGCAGTGGAGCGGAAGTGAGTGACGAGCGGGTAGAGCCGGCAGCCCAGGCAGATGCCGAAGGCGGCGTTGAGGAACGCCGCGACCAGCGCGAGCGCGGTGGCGGCGAGGCCCAGCGTCACCAGGCCCGTGGCGAAGCCGACGGTTCCGACGACGGCGAACACCACGCCCACCAGCTGGGCGAACTTCAACGGGGGCACGGGTTCGCGCTCGGTCACCGGACCCAGCCGGGGCGCGACCACTGCCGAGAACACCCGGCCGTAGGGGTGCTTGCGCGGTCCGCCGAGCGCGCCGATCGCGAACACCACCGCCTGGACCCCGAGCACGACCGCGGCGGCGGCGGAGCTGTAGGCGGAGGCCAAAAGCGCGATCACGAGGACCGCGGTGGTCACCCATGCGGTGAATCGGGGACCGCGGACGTCGACCTGATCTGGTGGGGTGGTCTGGTTCGGCACCGGTGTACTCCTGCGGTCGTGACGAGGCTGGGCGTGGGCATGCCTGAGCGGCTGCTCCGAGGGCGACGCGAGGTGCGCGCGGCTACTCAGCAGCTACGACAACGACAACAGAAACCCGCGACGCGGCACAGATCTACTGCGCGGCGCTTGGTGAGCTCGTGCTCAACGCGGGTGGACACGCGGGACAGCTTACCCAATGACAGGGTCGTCAGGCCAATAGCGGTTCGAGAGCGGACCGCAGGTCAGCGGCCTTCGGCACCCCCGAGCTGCGGTACCGCTGCCGACCGTCGGCGTCGAAGATGAACGTCGTCGGCAACGACAGCACCGAAAGTGCCCGCGCAGCGGCCGGATCGGCGTCCACGTCGATCTCGAGATGGGCAACCCCGGGCAGCTCCGCGCAGACGTCGTCGACGACCCGTCGCACCCCCGCGCACGGCCCGCACCACGGCGCGCTGAAGTGCACGATCGCCGGCTTTCCGCGGGGCAGGCCCAAGTCGGAGACGTCGGCGGACGCGTCGTCGGTGCTCCGCAGCACGCCGTCGCGCTTGGTGAGCAGCCGCCCCAGCACGACTGCCACCGCCACGGCCACCACCAACACCACGATCACGACGGCGAGTGAGCTCATGACTGTCTGAACCCGTCGACCGCCACCGTTACTCCCGTGGTGATGCCCTCGATGATGATGTCCGAGCCGCGGGCACCCTCGCTGGTCGGCGCGATCGCGAACGGCAGCTTCATCCCCGGCATCCTGGTGTCGAACGCGGCGAGCACCGCCGCCTTCTTGTCGTCGGGCACCGGCTCGTCGGCCGTGCCCGGGCCGGTCAGCACGTCGGTGGCGTTGAAGACGAGCGTGGTGACGTCGTCCTCGGGGGTGGAGAGGTCCACCGACACGCTGACCCGCTTGTCGAAGCCCGCCGCGACGGGTGTCCCGGTGAACACCAATCCGCGGCTGCCCGAGATGCCCGACTCGGTCGTCCCCCCGGTGGCGTCGTTGGTCTCCTTCGGCGGCGCTTCGACGAGCAGATCCTTGATGCCCATGAAGCGGCCGACGTGGGTCGAGTCGACGATGAGGCGGCTCTCCAGCTTGCCGACCGGAAGCCTGGCGTCCGATCCGATCAGCCACGACGTGCCGGTCAGGTCCACCGAGTGCAGCGTCGCCTCGATGGAGGCCTTGCCGACGACGGGGTGGTCGACCCCACCCGCCCGGATCTCGACCTCCCGGTAGTGGTGGCCGGTGGCCTGGGTGACGAACGGGAACCCGAGGATGCCCACCCAGGGATCGAACGGCAGGTGATTGGCCGCCCGCACGCTGCGCGCCCAGTGGAACTCCGCGTAGATGGCGGTCCCGAAGTCGGTGCCGACGGCGCCGACCGTGAGGGTCGTGACCGTGGCGACGAGTCCGATCAGCACCTTGCGCACCCGGACATTCTGGCCTACCAGGGTCGAGCCCAATCGCTCAGCGCGGCTAATTCGCAGGTTGCACGCTATCGTTATGCCCATCGTCGGCCGGTAACGGCCGCGTGTCAGCCATGAATCTGGGAGATTGCCCGGACACCGACGTCGGGTGATCTTCCCGAAATGCGCTGGAGGACCCGTTGGATCTTTTGCTACTGACCGTCGACCCGCACCCCGAGTCGGTGCTGCCGTCGTTGGCGCTTCTTGCGCACAACGTCCGTGCCGCCCCGACCGAAGTGTCGTCGCTCCTCGAGGCGGGCACCGCGGACGTGGCCATCGTCGACGCCCGGACCGATCTGGCTGCGGCGCGAGGGCTGTGCCGGCTGCTGGGGACCACCGGCACGGCTGTCCCCGTCGTCGCGGTGGTCAACGAAGGCGGCCTGGTTGCCGTCAACGTCGAATGGGGCCTCGACGAGATCCTGCTTCCCAGCACGGGCCCTGCCGAGATCGACGCCAGGTTGCGATTGCTCGTCGGTCGTCGCGGCGGTGCCGCAGACCAGGAAAGCGCGGGCAAGGTCAACCTCGGCGAACTCGTCATCGACGAGGGCACCTACACCGCCCGGCTCCGCGGACGGCCGCTCGACCTCACCTACAAGGAATTCGAGCTGCTGAAGTACCTGGCGCTGCACGCCGGCCGGGTGTTCACCAGGGCGCAGCTGCTACAGGAGGTGTGGGGCTACGACTTCTTCGGTGGCACCCGCACCGTCGACGTGCACGTGCGACGGCTGCGCGCCAAGCTCGGCCCCGAGTACGAATCGTTGATCGGCACCGTCCGCAACGTCGGATACAAGGCGGTCCGCCCGGCCCGAGGCCGCCCGCCGGCACCCGAGTCCGACCCCGGCGACGACTACGACGACGTGGACGCCTACGACCAGGACCCGGCGGGTTTCGTCGACGGCCTAGGCGACCCGCTACGAGCCCAGTGAGCGTAATCACCTGGCGGACAACGCTTTCCGACGTTGACCAACGGCGCATCTCGGACCTCGTCGACGCCGCCCTTGCCGCCGACGGAACGGCACCCGTCGGTGACCAGATTCTTCGGGAACTACCCAGGGACCGCACCGGCCACCTCGTCGCCGAAGTCGACGACGACGTCGTCGGCTACCTGAACCTGGCTCCGGCGACGGACGACGCACCCCCCATGGCCGAGGTCGTCGTGCACCCCGTGGCCCGCAGGCGGGGAATCGGTTCGGAGCTCATTCGCACGGCCCTCGCCGAGGGTGGGCCCGGCACCCGAGTGTGGGCGCACGGAAACCTCGAGCCGGCGCGCGCCACCGCCGCCGCGCTCGACCTCGTCGCCGCACGTGAACTGCTGCAGATGCGCCGCCCGCTCCACGACCTGCCGCCCGTGACGGCGTCCGACGGCGTGCTGCTGCGCACCTATGCGGGACCCGAGGACGACGCCGAACTGCTCAGGGTCAACAACGCTGCCTTCTCGTGGCACCCCGAGCAGGGCGGATGGACCGAGGCCGACGTCGCCGAGAGGCGCGGTGAGTCGTGGTTCGACCCGGAGGGGTTGTTCCTGGCCGTCGACGCCACGACCGGCGGGCAGGAGCGGAGCGACTCGGGGAATGACTCCGGCGGGCTCCTCGGCTTCCACTGGACGAAGGTCCACGGGCCCACGCTCGGCGAGGTCTACGTCGTCGGCGTCGACCCGGCCGCTCAAGGGCGTGGTCTCGGGTCGACGCTGACGTTGGTCGGACTGCACTACTTGGCGGATCGGCTCGGCCCCGACGCCGAGGTGACGCTCTACGTCGAGGCCGATAACTCGGCCGCCGTGAAGACGTACGAACGGCTGGATTTCACGGTCTTCAGCGCGGACGTGGCGTACACCTCCCGTTAGCCCTCAACTGTGAAATCGCTGAGGCTGTTCACTGCTCGTTCACCTTTCGTCAGCGACCCGTCCACCGGCGCCGAATACGTTGCCGTGGAGTCCTGAGGCAGACAAAAAATCGAAAGTGGGATCAGTGAAGCTCAATCGCTTTGGCACGAGTGCCGGCACTCCGTTCATGGTGGCATTGTCCGCGGCAGCTCTCGCGCTGACGATGACCGCGTGCGGCAGTGACAACAACTCGGGAACGTCGTCGTCGAGCGCATCTGCGGGGGGATCGTCCTCCTCCGCCGCCGCCGACTGTGGCGGCAAGGCCGCCCTGACCGCCGAGGGATCCACCGCTCAGCAGAACGCCATCGCCGAGTTCAACAAGGCGTGGGGTCAGGTCTGCTCGGGCAAGTCCCTGTCCTACAACCCCACCGGTTCCGGTGCAGGTGTGACGCAGTTCCTCGCCAAGCAGGTCGACTTCGCGGGTTCGGATTCCGCGCTCGCCGACGATCAGGTCGCCCCGGCGACCGAGCGGTGCGGCGGCAACCCGGCGTGGAACCTGCCGCTGGTCTTCGGCCCGGTCGCGATGGCCTACAACCTCGAGGGCGTCGACAAGCTCGTCGTCAACGCCGACGTGCTGGCCAAGATCTTCACCGGCGCGATCACCACCTGGAACGACCCGGCCATCGCCGCGCTCAACGGCGGGACCACCCTGCCCGACACGAAGATCACGCCGATCTACCGGTCGGACTCGTCGGGCACCACCGACAACTTCCAGAAATACCTGACCGCCGCGGCGCCGCAGACCTGGACCAAGGGTGCCGGCAAGGAGTTCCAGGGCGGTGCCGGCGAGGGCGCCCAGAAGTCCTCCGGCGTCGTGCAGGCCGTCCAGGCCACCCCGGGTGCGATCGGCTACGTCGAGAAGAGCCCCGCCAAGGCGGCCAACCTGCCGTTCGCTCAGATCGACAGCGGCGCGGGTGCCGTCGAGTTGACCGACGAGACGACCGCGAAGGCCGTCGGTGACGCCAAGTTCAAGGCCGAGGGCATGGACCTGACGCTCGACCTCAACGCGCTGTACGCCTCCAAGGAGGCCGGTGCCTACCCGTTGATGCTGGCCACCTACGAGATCGTCTGCTCCAAGGGCTATGACGCCGACACCGCCGCAGCGGTGAAGTCGTTCCTCACGGTGTCGGCCAACCAGGGTCAGGCCAACCTGTCGGCTGCCGGCTTCGTGCCCCTGCCCGACAGCTTCAAGGAGCGCTTGCTCAAGTCCGTCGACGCAATTGCCTAGTCGGTTGGCATACCGCCACCAACGCGGTGAGGATGGGTTCTGGAAGCAATGACCGACAACGGGATGACAGTGACGACACCGAACCCAACCGGCGCGGGATCGGGCGAAGTGATCGCTTCGCCCTTTCCCTCTCCAGAACCCATCACCACCAACCCCTCGAAGGGCGCCAAGGTGCGCCTGGGCGACCGCATCTTCGGCGGTCTGGCGCAGGGTGCAGGCATCGCCGTCGTCGTTCTGATCGCGGCGATCGCGGTGTTCCTGCTGTGGCGCGCGATCCCCGCGCTCAGCCGTAACGAGGCGAACTTCTTCACCTACGGCGGCAACTGGATCACCACCGACACGTCGAAGATGACCTTCGGCATCTTCGACCTGATCCAGGTGACGATCTTCGTGTCGCTGTTCGCGCTGGTGATCGCGATGCCGATCGCGCTCGGCATCGCGATCTTCCTGACGCAGTATTCGCCTCGGCGCCTGGCGGGGCCGCTTGCCTACGTGGTCGACCTGCTGGCCGCGGTGCCGTCGATCGTCTACGGCGTGTGGGGCCTGTACGTGCTGGCTCCGGTGCTCAAGCCGTTCGCGGTGTGGCTCAACACCCACTTGGACTGGTTGTTCCTGTTCAAGACGGGCACCGCGTCGGTGGCCGGCGGCGGCACCATCTTCACCGCGGGCATCGTGCTGGCCGTGATGATCCTTCCGATCATCACGGCGGTCTCCCGCGAGGTGTTCATCCAGACCCCGCGCGGTCAGATCGAAGCGGCGCTCGCACTTGGCGCCACCCGCTGGGAGGTCGTCAGGACGACGGTCTTGCCGTTCGGACTGTCGGGCTACATCAGCGGTGCCATGCTCGGGCTCGGCCGTGCGCTGGGCGAGACCATCGCCCTGCTGATCATCCTGCGCGGCACCCAGACGGCGTTCGGTTGGTCGCTGTTCGACGGCGGCTACACCTTCGCCAGCAAGATCGCCTCGGCGGCGAGCGAATTCAACGACCAATACAAGGCAGGCGCCTACATCGCTGCGGGCCTGGTGCTGTTCATCCTCACGTTCGTGGTGAACTCGCTGGCTCGTGCGGCGGTCGCGGGCCGGGGAGCGAAGGCATGACGGCCACACTCGACAAGCCGGTCAAGGCGCCGACGTTCCAGGGTGTCAGCGCCAAGCGCAAGCTGACGAACAACGTGGCCACCGTGCTGGTCTCGGTCTCGGTTCTGGTGGCGTTGGTGCCGCTGATCTGGGTGCTGTACTCGGTGTTCAGCAAGGGGCTCGCGGCGGTCACCTCGCCGGTCTGGTTCACCAATTCCCAAGCGGGCACCACGGCGTTCTCGCCGGGCGGCGGCGTCTACCACGCCGTCATGGGCACGCTGCTCCAAGGCGTGGTGTGCTCGCTGATCTCGATTCCGGTCGGCGTGATGGTCGCGGTGTACCTCGTCGAGTACGGCGGCGGCACGCGACTGGGCAAGATCACCACGTTCATGGTCGACATCCTCACCGGCGTGCCGTCGATCGTGGCCGCGCTGTTCATCTACGCACTGTGGGTGGCGACGCTCGGCTTCGAACGGTCGGGGTTCGCGGTCTCGCTGGCGCTGGTGCTGCTGATGATTCCGGTCATCGTGCGGGCCACCGAGGAAATGCTGCGGATCGTCCCGATGGACCTTCGCGAGGCGAGTTATGCACTGGGCGTTCCGAAGTGGAAGACCATCGTCCGCATCGTCATTCCGACGGCGCTGTCGGGCATCGTGACCGGCATCATGCTGTCGCTGGCCCGCGTAATGGGCGAGACGGCGCCGCTGCTGATCCTGGTGGGGTACGCGGCGTCGATCAACTTCGACATGTTCGCCGGATTCATGGGCTCGCTGCCCGGCATGATGTACGACCAGATCTCCGCCGGTGCCGGCGCCAACCCGGTCCCCACCGACCGACTGTGGGGCGCGGCCCTGACGTTGGTGTTGCTGATCGCCATCCTCAACGTCGCGGCGCGTCTGGTCGCAAAGATCTTCTCTCCCAAGAAAGTTTAGGAGCATCCCGTGGCCAAGCGCCTCGATCTCAAAGACGTCAACATCTACTACGGGTCGTTCCATGCGGTGGCCGACGTAGCGCTGTCGGTGCAGCCGCGCAGCGTGACGGCGTTCATCGGCCCCTCGGGTTGCGGCAAGTCGACGGTGCTGCGCACCCTCAACCGCATGCACGAGGTGATTCCGGGTGCCCGCGTCGAGGGCTCGGTGCTGCTCGACGGCGAGGACATCTACGGCGCGGGCGTCGACCCGGTCGGTGTGCGCAAGACCATCGGCATGGTGTTCCAGCGGCCAAACCCGTTCCCCACCATGTCTATTCGCGACAACGTCGTCGCCGGGCTGAAGCTGCAGGGCCGGCACAGCAAGAAGGCTCTCGACGAGGTCGCCGAGCAGTCCCTCAAGGGCGCCAACCTGTGGAACGAGGTCAAGGACCGCTTGGACAAGCCTGGCGGCGGACTGTCCGGCGGACAGCAGCAGCGGCTCTGCATCGCCCGCGCGATCGCCGTGCAGCCCGACGTTCTGCTCATGGACGAGCCGTGCTCGGCGCTGGACCCGATCTCCACGCTGGCCATCGAGGACCTCATCTCCGAGCTCAAGCAGGACTTCACCATCGTGATCGTGACGCACAACATGCAACAGGCAGCCCGCGTCAGTGATCAGACCGCCTTCTTCAATCTGGAGGCGACGGGCAAGCCCGGCAAGCTGATCGAGATCGACGACACCGAGAAGATCTTCTCCAACCCGACGCAGAAGGCGACCGAGGACTACATCTCGGGCCGCTTCGGCTAGCGAAGTCAGCGAAACCCCTAGGGCGTCAGCACTACTCGGGTGCCCGAGGGCTCCTTCGCGGTCCACGCCCGCTCGACCTCGGCCAGCGGTCTCGGTTCCACCCGTAGCTGCAGTTCGCCCGACGCCACCATGGCGAACATCTTCGGCAGCGCCTCGACCCGGATGCGTCCCAGCACGTCCGGCGGCACGCTGCCGAGGCCGACGCCGCTGACGGTGATGCCGGCGCTGCGAAGGATGCCCGCCGGCAGAGTCATCGTCAGCCCGGCCATCGAGCCGATCTGGACGAAGCGGGTGTGGTGGTAGCGCGCCATGAGCTCGTTGGAGCCGAGCGCCTCGAGCACCTGCTCGGCCGGCTCGCCCCACAGGTAGTCGAGGACGGCGTCGAAGGGGCGCTCGGCGTGCAGGCTCGCCACGCGGGCGCCCAGGTCCTCGTTCCCGATGGCGATCACGTCGTCGGCGCCGACGGTGCGCAGCCATTCCAGCCGCGTGGTGTCGCGGCCCGCCACGACCACCCGACCGGCGCCGAAGGCGGACTTGGCCAACTGGACCGCCGTGGAGCCGGTGACACCGGTGGCCCCGAGGACCAGGACGTGATCGCCAGGACGGACCGCGGCGGCATGCTCGAGTGACATCCATGCCGACACCCCAGGGTTGGGGATGGCTGCGGCCGTCACGGAGTCGACGTCGTCGGGCAGAACCACCGCGCCATGGGGGTTGACCAAGGTGCGCTCGGCCATCATCCCGTACGGCTTGAGCGCTCCCGTGTACACGCGCGTGCCGTCCTCGAGCCGGGCGACGCCGTCCGCGCCGGGGATCGCCGGGAGCACGAGTTCCCGGCTGGCGTAGTGCTTTCCGGACACCAGACCCTTGGTGAGGTTGGTCAGGGCGGACGCCTCCACGGTGGCGATCACGCCGCCGTCGACGACGACGGGTTCGGGGTGGTCGGTGTAGATCGGTGCCTGGCCCCACTGTTCGACGACGGCGGCCTTCATGGTGACTCCTTCGTTTCCAGAAATATGGTTTCTCTGGAAACAATGTACGACGCCGAGTTGGCGATGGCAAGATGGTTTCCGTGAAAACCAAGTCCGCACTGGTCGCCGACGTCGTCGACTTGTTGGGAGCGGTCGGGGACAAGTTCGAGATCGAGATGACCGGCAGTGAGGACGACGACGCCGAACGCGACTTCATCGCCCAGCGCTGTCCGGCCCGTCTGTCGGCCCGCGTCCACGAGGCGTCGACGCTGTCGATGCATCTGCTCGCGGCGATCGCCGACGGGCCCGTCAGCGTGGTCGGCTTGGCGGCGCGGTCCGGTCAACTGAAGGGAACGGTGTCCAAGCACGTTCAACGCCTGGTCGAGGCCGATCTGGTCGCCCGCCGGGCGATTCCGGGCAATCGCAAGGAGGTGGAACTGGTGCTCACCGACGACGGAGAGCTGGTCGCCGCCGCCCACCAGCAGCTGCACGACGAGATGGATGCCGCGCGACGCGACTTCCTGGCGGCCTACGGCAACGCCGAACTCCAGGTCGTCGCGACCGTCCTGCGGGATCTGCTAGCCGCCACCAAGGACGGCGTGCGGATCGTTCGTCACTGAGGTGCCGGGATGGCTTCCTCGTCGGGGAAGCGACCGGTGACCTGGAAGATGACGCGCCGTGCCACCTCGACGGCGTGGTCGGCGAACCGCTCGTAGAACCGGCTGAGCAGCGTCACGTCGACGGCGGCGATCACGCCGTGGCGCCACTCCCGATCCATCAGCACGGAGAACAGATGGCGATGGAGGTCGTCCATCGCGTCGTCCTCCTCGCGGATGCGTGCCGCCTTCTCCGGATCCCTGCTGACCAGGACCTCCTGGGCACTGTTGCCGAGATCGACGGCGAGCCGGCCCATTTCGGCGAAGTAGCCGTTGACCTCCTCGGGGAGGACGTGCTGAGGATGGCGGCGGCGGGCGATCTTGGCGACGTGCAGCGCCAGGGCGCCCATCCGGTCGACGTCGGCGACGATCTGAATGGAGCTGACGATCGCACGGAGGTCGCCCGCGACGGGGGCCTGCAACGCGAGAAGCACGAACGCGGACTCCTCGGCGCGCGCGCTCATCGCGGCGATCTGCTCGTGGTCGGTGATGACCTGCTCGGCAAGAACCAGGTCGGCCTGGAGGAGGGCCTGGGTCGCACGCTCCATGGCTACCCCGGCAAGGCCGCACATCTCACCGAGCTGGTCCGTCAAGGAGGCCAGCTGCTCGTGGTAGGCGGTACGCATGTACCAAGCCTACGGGCTGCACATTGCGATCGTCACGACCTGCCGGATGAACGAAAGGTGAATGCCACCTGCCGCAATGGCTTTAGCGGGTCACTCGCAGGTGGTGTCGGCGGCGTTGGTGACCGTCAGGTCTTCGGGTAGATGTGACTTCTCGCCGCTGCGGTCGTGCACCAGGTGAACCTGCACCGACGACCCGCTCGGGGACGGCGCGTTCACAGCATTGAAGTCGGACCCGAGCACCACTCGAATCACGTTGCCCATGCCGGACACGCGCTCGATCGGCGGGATGGCGGGAGTGGCGAACGACGAGGCGACGGTGGCGGCGGCCTGCTCGTTGCCGGAGGAGAAGAACACCGTGGTGGAGTCCAGCGGGCCCGGATAGTCGTCCGGGGTGTCGACGTTGAACCCGTGCTGCTGCAAGTCGCTGGCCGCCGTGGACGCCAATCCGTCCTCACCGGTCGAGTTCGACACCCGAACGGTGATGTCGCCGGGGCTGGTGGTGACGGCGTCGACGAGTTCACCGTTGGCGTCGTCGGGCGGGGGGACGGCGGCCTCCGGCTTGTCCGACAGCGGGGTGGGCCCGACGTTCTTCTCCTCGGGCAGGGGGTCGTCGTTGATGATCGCGTCGAACAGGTTGCGCATGTCGTCGGTGCGGGGCACCTCGTTGCCGTACTCGTCGGCGTAGCCCACCGTCGGCACCGTCACGAACGTGATGCGTCCGACGTTGACGCCCTGGACGGATTGTCCGAGGTCGACGAGGTCCTTGGTCTGGATGTTGTCGACGTAGCTGTCGTTGATGAAGAGGTTGACCACGTTGTTGAGCTTGCTGAGCGAGAAGAACGTGTCCTTGGAGATCAGCGACCGCAGCAGTGACGACAGGAACAGCTGCTGGCGCTTGATGCGGCCGTAGTCGCCGTTGGTCTCGGTGGTGACCTGCCGCGCGCGGACGTACTGCAGCGCGGTGTGTCCGTCGACGATCTGCCGCCCGGCGTTGGCCAGCACCGTGCCCAGTTCGTAGTCCTCCAGCGGAGTGGTGGAGCAGACCTCGACGCCGCCGAGTGCGTCGACCATCTTGGCGAACCCGGCGAAGTCGACGGCCATGAACCGGTTGACCGACAGCCCAGAGAGCTTCTGGATCACCTTCACCAGGCACTTCGGCCCGCCGACGGCGTATGCGGAGTTCAGCTTGGTCTCGGTGTAGACCTTGTCCATTCCGTAGACGGGGGAGTCCGGATCGGTGGCAGGGCCGTAGGCACTGGTCGTGGGGTCCCAGTGCTCGCACTGCATGGGAGTGATCGACAGGTCGCGCGGAAAGGACACCGCCACCACGCGTTTGCGATTGGCCGGGATGTTGACCAGCATGATCGTGTCCGACCGGGCGCCGGCCGCGTCGTCGGTGGTGCCCGCCCCCATGTCGCTGTTCGTGCCGATCCGGCTGTCGGTGCCGACGATGAGGAAGTTCTCGTCGCCGTACTGAGCGCCGGGGTCGACGATGTCGCGCGAGTTCGGATCGAGCGCTGCCACCTTGTTGAGGTTGTGGTTCTTCGAGGCCTGCCATTGCCATGCCGCGCCGGTCATGGCCAACGCGAGGACCGCGATGAGCGCTGCCGCGACCCGGCCCATCACCATCGCGGTGTGGCGGCCGCGATGCGACGACGCCGTGACCGGTGCGGGGGTGACGCCGTCGATTCGCTCGGGCGTCGCGGGGTCCCTGGCGAGGTCGGTCAGGTCGGGTAGTTCCGAGGCGTGGGCGGGGACGACGGGAATGACGGTGGTGTCGGGGTCTCGGACGACGCCGTGGACGACGTCGTCGGGCCCGCCGCTCTCGAGGGCGGGCGGCTCGTCGGGCTCGGGGTCGGGCTGAGGTTCGGGTTCGGGTTCGGGCTTGGGGTCGGGCGCCCTGCCGGTGATCTTCGCAATCAGGTCGGCGACGGTCACGCCATCGGTGTGATTGCCCGCCGGGCTGGCGGCGGCCGTCGGGTGGCGCTCCCACGGCGCGGCGCCTGGCGCCGGACGCGACGATCGGGTAATCCAGTCGTTGACGGGTTTCTCCGCACCCGACGGGGCGTCGTCTGGCTCGCTCCGTTGCCGACGACCGGGAGCGGCGTTGTCGCCGTCACTCATGTCCTGTCGGCCTCCGACCGTGTGGATTCGGTGCGCCGCGGGCGCACCGATCGAACTCGTCTGCTTCTAGTCTTCTAGCAGCACGACAGGGGCTTGGCGAATCGAAGCCAGTCGGAACCCGTCATGGTGGTTCCCCATCGTACTGAGACAACCCGATCTTGAGCCAGTCCGAGACGGCGTCGGTGGCGTCTCGAAGACGTCTCGCTCAGGAGTCGGTTCAGCCTCCAGAATGCATGACGTCGGCTCCCGCCGGCACCGTGCAGTCGTCCGGATCGCCGAGCCAGCCCTCCGGCAGCGACACCGACCCTGGTGAACCCTGCCGCCCACGCGGGCCCTCGGCCACGGGCGGGAACGGCACGTCGGGGTCCAGCTGAGCCAGCAGGTCGTCGAGCTCGGGGAGCGTCTTGACCAACGCCAGCGCGCGCCGAAGATCGGCGCCGGCGGGGAATCCGTGCAGGTACCAGGCGACGTGCTTGCGGATGTCGCGCATGCCCTTGTCCTCGCCGAAGTGGGCGGCGAGCAGGTGACCGTGGCGCCGGGCGATGTCGGCGACCTCGCCGAGGGTCGGGGGTACGGGGGCGTCGACGCCGTTGAAGGCCGCCGACAGCTCGGCGAACAGCCATGGCCTGCCGAGGCAGCCTCGGCCGATGACGACTCCGTCACATCCGGTCTCGGCCATCATCTTCAGGGCGTCGTCGGCGACGAAGATGTCGCCGTTCCCCAGCACCGGAATGCCGGTGACGTGTTGCTTGAGCTCGGCGATCTGATTCCAGTCGGCGGTGCCGGAGTAGCGCTGCGCCGCGGTGCGGGCGTGCAGCGCGACGGCAGCCGCGCCCTCCTCGGCGGCGATGCGGCCCGCGTCGAGGTGCGTGTGGTGGTCGTCGTCGATGCCAATCCGGAACTTCACGGTGACGGGGATCCCGGTGCCCGCCGTCGCCCGTACCGCCGCGGCGACGATCTGGCCGAACAGCTTGCGCTTGTAGGGCAGCGCCGCGCCACCGCCGCGGCGGGTGACCTTGGGGACCGGGCAACCGAAGTTCATGTCGATGTGGTCGGCCATGTCCTCGTCGACGATCATCTTGGCCGCGGCGTAGGTCGTGGCGGGGTCGACGGTGTAGAGCTGCAGCGACCGCGGCGACTCCTCGGGTCCGAACGTCGTCATGTGCAGCGTGCTGGCGTTGCGTTCGACCAGGGCCCGTGCCGTCACCATCTCGCAGACGTAGAGGCCGCTGACGGTGCCGGCCCTGGCAAGTTCGAGTTCGCGGCACAGCGTGCGGAACGCGACGTTGGTGACCCCGGCCATGGGCGCCAGGACCACGGGACTGCGCAACGCGATCGGCCCGATCTGCAAGGCAGGTCGGGCCGACGGCTGGGCTGGAGCTAGGACGCCGCTGATGATGACGTCACCAACAAGTTCTTCATTTCCTTCTTCTCCGCCATCTTGCGTTCGCGTTCGAGGCGGCGTTCCTTGGCGACCTCGAACTTCTGGCAGGTCTCCTCGAGTTCTTCGACGAGCTTGCCAAGGTCGTCCCGCATCTCGGCGGCCTCGCCGGTGAAGTCCTCGCGCTCGAAGATGCGCCACTTCTTCAGGACGGGCATCACCACGTCGTCGAGGTGGATGCGTGGGTCGTAGACGCCGCCGACGGCGATGACGACGGCCTTGCGGCGAAACTCGGGCACCGTGTATCCGGGCATCTTGAAGTTGCGCAGCACCCGGTGCAGCGACTTCATCGCCTGATTGGGGGCGAAGTCCAGACCCGCCGCGCTGACGTCGCGGTAGAAGATCATGTGCAGGTTCTCGTCGGCCGAAACACGTTGCAGCAGTTGGTCGGCCACCGTCTCGTTGCACGCCTTGCCGGTGTTGCGGTGCGACACGCGGGTGGCCAATTCCTGGAACGTGACGTAGATGACCGAGTCGAAGAGGCTCTCGGCGAACATCTCGCCCTGGGGTCCCTGGCCGGGGCTGAAGCCACGCGTGACCTGCTCGACGCGCAGCTCTTCGAGCTCCAACGGGTCGATCGCGCGGGTGACGACGAGGTAGTCGCGCAGCGCGATGCCGTGGCGGTTCTCCTCGGCGGTCCACCGGTTGACCCAGTAGCCCCACGGGCCGTCCATGCTGAAGTTCATCGCGATCTCGCGGTGGTAGGACGGCAGATTGTCCTCGGTCAGCAGGTTCTGCAGCATCGACACCTGCGCGACCTCTGAGAGCTTCGACTGATCGGGATCCCAGTCCTGGCCGCCGAGTGCGTAGAAGTTCTTGCCGTCGGACCACGGAATGTAGTCGTGCGGGTTCCAGTCCTTGCGCATGCGCATGTGGCGGTTGATGTTCTGCTCCACCACAGGCTCGAGTTCGTGCAGCAGCTGCAGGTCGGTCAACTCGGTCGACATGAACCCTCCCAGTTATCTGTACCCGTTGGTTGCACTCAATATATCTGTGTCCTCCGGTGACATCAAGTTCTCCGTCCGAGGTGTCATCGCGTCGTTATCAAGGACTCACCGAGGACTCACAGGCAATCCGATGGCAAGGGTAGTATCCGCGGAAGAACGATCCCCCCTGGCAAACGCCACATCGGCCGCTGCACGCCCGCTTGACGACGAAAGGTCACCCGACGTGAACAAGATCTTGGTTGCCGGTGTTGGCGCATTGGGCACGGCCGCCGTGGCGTTCACGCTCGGCGGAGGCATTGCCTCGGCCGATGACGGAGTCGTCGGGCAAACCTATGCGGACGCGAAGGCGGCTCTCAGTCAGCAGGGCATGTCGCCCGTCGTGGCGTCGACCGTTGGGGATCGCAAGGATTGGGACAACTGCATCGTCACCAGTGCGACCCCAGCCTCGGGAATTGACGGGTTCGGCAACCAGGCCAGCCGCAAGATGAACGTCAACCTGAACTGCTATGCCAAGTACTCCACCGGCCAGTGGCCCGGATTCTCGCTCCAGAGCCCGGAGGGGCAGAAGATCTACCAGGCCGACCTGGCAGCAAAGAAGCAGCGCGAGGCCCAAGAGGCGGCCGCGGCGCAGCAGTCCGAGGACGATCAACTGGCCGTCGCGGGCGGCGAGTAAACACCCCTTCTAGCTAGGGATTTGCGACCTCCCCCCTTGGTCGCGGGAGACGCTGCGCTGGAGCACGTGCAGCTGTAATATCCCCGCGAGCAGGCTGTGATTCCGCGGACAGATAGGGCCAGAAGTGAATAAGCTCCTCGTTGTTGGTTCAGGCGCCATCGGTGCGCTGGCTGTATCGGCGCTGCTCGGCGGTGGGGTTGCCTCGGCCGACTCCTATGCGGGCCAGACGTACTCGGACGCGTCCTCCGCCGCCAGCGATGCGGGCCAGACGGTCGTCGTGGCCGCCCGAACCGGTGACCACCTGGCCCAGGACGACTGCATCGTCGACCGGTCGCAGACCGCGCCATTCGCCAGCGCGAACGACGGCGCCCACGTGTCGAACACCGTGCAGTTCTACTTGAACTGCAACGGCGGCTACGCCACCGCCACGACGCCCGGCTCGTCGCTGGGCAGTGAAGAGGGTCGCGCGGCCAAGTCGGCAGCGGACGCGGAAGAGGCCAAGGCCCAGGCGCAGGCTCAGGCGGCGCAGGACGCGACCGACGAGCTCGCCGGCGACGGCCAGTCACCCGGCACGCCCGGCGAGTAGCTAGTGGGTTGACGCCCGGCTGAGCAGCATGTCGACGCAATAGTCGATGAACTGCTCCCGGGTGGCCTCGAGGCGGCCGTTCAAATAGGCCGTGAACAGTGCGGTGAGTGCGCCGACCAGTCCGGTGGCGACCATGGCCTGCACCGCCGAGTCGGTGATTCGCGTCAGCTTGTGCTGGAGCAATTCGATGAAGCTCGGCATCCACTCCGCACCGGACTTGGCCAACACGGGTTCGCGTTCGGGTGCGATCAGCAGCACCCGTCCCCGGATCGGGTCGTCGACCATCAACGCGACGAACCTCTCGACGGCGTCGCGCGGCGTGGTCGACGACGTGAGCGCCGTCATCGCGGTGCTGCACACGTAGTCGTAGACCGCGCGGACGAAGTCGTCACGGTCGTCGAAGCTCTCGTAGAAGTAACGCTCGGTAAGGCCGGCGGCGCGGCACACGCCGCGCACGGTGAGCGCACCGCCACCCTCGCCGCCGAGGACGCCCACGCCGGCGGCGATGAGTTCGTCGCGCCGGAGTGACTGCCGGTCCTGCAGGGGGACACCGGACCAGCGGCCCCGTCGTTGACCGGAAGGCACATCGCTCCTAAACTCACTATGACAACGCTTGTAGTCAGATTTCCGCCGGCGCCAGGAAAGGTCACCAGTGACTCAAGATACGTCTGAGACGTGTCCAGTGACCAGCGGACAGGCCACGGGTTGTCCGGTGTCGCCCGGCGGGTACGACGCCCCACCGGTGCCGCTCGGCCCCGACTCGTTGACGTGGAAGTACTTCGGCGACTGGCGGGGACTGCTGCAGGGGCCGTGGGCCGGGTCGATGCAGAACATGCACCCCCAGCTCGGCGCCGCCGTCGAGGAGCACTCGACGTTCTTCCGCGAACGCTGGCCCCGGCTGCTGAGGTCGCTGTACCCGATCGGCGGCGTCGTCTTCGACACCGACCGGGCACCCCGCACGGGTGCCGAGGTGCGCGAGTATCACACCGACATCAAAGGCGTTGACGCCCAAGGGCGTCGGTACCACGCGCTGAATCCCGAGGTCTTCTACTGGGCGCACTCCACCTTCTTCGTGGGGACGCTGATCGTCGCGGAGCGGCTCTGCGGTGGCATCACCGAGGCCGAGAAGCGCCAACTCTTCGACGAGCACGTCGAGTGGTACCGGATGTACGGAATGAGCATGCGTCCGGTACCCACGTCGTGGGAGGACTTCCAGACGTACTGGGATCACATGTGCCACAACGTGTTGGAGAACAACTACGCCGCACGGGCCGTGCTCGACCTCAGCGACCTGCCCAAGCCGCCGTGGGCCGAGAAGATGCCCGACTGGATGTGGCGTCAGCAGCGAAGGCTGGTGGCACCGTTCTTCGTGTGGTTCACCGTCGGCCTGTACGACCCACCGGTCAGGGACCTGATGGGATACACCTGGTCAGACCGGGACGAATGGCTCCATCGTCGCCTCGGCCAGTTGGTCCACGTCGCATTCTCGGTGTTGCCCAAGCGGACTCGCATGCATCCACGGGCGCGGGCGGGCTGGGATCGCGTCACGGGCCGCAGTGCCGCCGACGCGCCGTTGCCGGAGACGCCGGCGCGCAACCTGCCGCCGCTCGACGAGCGGGACAACCCGATGCACTACTGCCCGGTGGTGTGAACCGATCTCTCCCAGGGGCGCCGCTCACCGAGAGCAGAGCCCCGCGGCGGTCTCCTCGGCGATGAGTTGGGGGAGCGGCTCGCCGAGCCGCGAGGCGAAGTCGTCGGTCGCCTGCATGTTCCAGGTGCCGTTCTCGTAGACCATGGTGCGCGACTTCTCCACACCTTGAATCTTCATGACGACTATTGCCACGCCGGCCTCCAGGCGCAGCCCGCGGACGCTGATGGGCGCGCCGGGTTTCTTGCACGTTTCGTAGAACGTGACGAAGTCTCGCTGGGTGATTCCAGCCCGGACGTCGGACTCCATGTGCTCCCAGACGGCGGCGTAATCCCCGGAGGTGAAGCGGTCGATGTTGGCCTGAGCTGCGGCGGTGGCGGCGCTCAGTGTCTCGGGAACGTCGGTGTCCTGCACGTTCGAGGCGGACGTGGCGGGCCGGACGACCGACGATCCGGAGGCGCCGTGGGCGGGGCCGCACGCCGCGCAGGAGATCAGAACGATCACCGCCGCCGCGTACGTCGCCACCGACTTCATGGCGGAAAGGGTAACCGGATTGGGCCGTCGGCGGGGACCTTAGGACGGGTTGCCTGGCACCGAATGAATAGGTGGTGCCCCCACCAGGGCTCGAACCTGGGACCTGCGGATTAAAAGTCCGTAGCTCTACCAACTGAGCTATAGGGGCGTGGAGACACAGGATACTTGTCGGCCTCGAGGCGGTCGCCGCGGGCGCGACGGTGACCCCGTTTGAGGAATTGGCGGTCGGTGCCCTAAGCTATCGAAGCTCCCAACGCTCCGGCGTTGAGAGTCCCCGAAGAGATTCGGCTTTGGCCCCCATCGTTTAGCGGCCTAGGACGCCGCCCTTTCACGGCGGTAGCACGGGTTCGAATCCCGTTGGGGGTACGACGCAACGGCGGTAACGTCGGAGCAGCAGGAAGAGCAAGGCCCTGTGGCGCAGTTGGTTAGCGCGCCGCCCTGTCACGGCGGAGGTCGCGGGTTCGAGTCCCGTCAGGGTCGCCAAACGGCGACGCAAGGTAGTCAGTGCCGTCCCGGCCAGGTAGCTCAGTTGGTACGAGCGTCCGCCTGAAAAGCGGAAGGTCGCCGGTTCGATCCCGGCCCTGGCCACCATTCTTTACCTGCATCGACACGGGTCTTGCACTCGGTTGTCAGTTTTCTTTGTCCGGTTCTTGTCCGGTCTTCGGTGTGTGAATCTCGTTCGCGTGGAGCTGATCGAGGTTGGTTGCAACCTGGTCGAGTTCGTCGGCATAGAGGTCGCTGTAGATGTTCGCGGTGACGGTCGGTGTGGAGTGGCCCATTGTCTTTTGGACGTATCTGAGGTCTGCGCCGGATTTTCGGGCCAGGCTGGCATAGGTATGGCGCAGATCGTGGATGGTCAGCGGAGCCAAGTCGGTTTTCTTCAGGGCCTTGTTCCAGTGCGTGTGCCTGCGCCAGTTGTTCGACCTCAGCATCGCGCCGTTGGGTGAGGTGATGGCGGGGTCGTCGGGTTCCCGCCCGCCGATCCGCGTTTTGAGGATGTCGACGACGACTTGGGGGAGCGGCACGGTTCTGATGCCGGCGCGGGTCTTGGGCGGTCCGATGACGATGTAGCCTTCGACTTCGGGTGCTGCCCGCCGGACGTAGAGGCGGCGGGCGACGAGGTCGATGTCCTTGACCCGGAGGCCGACGAGTTCGGACCAGCGCAGGCCGGTGTAAGCGAGGATGGTCACGACATCGCCCTGGTCGCCGCACGCGGTGGCAAGCGTCTGGACTTCCTGAGCGGTGAGGTATCGGTGCCGTTCCCGCTCGGGGATCCGGCCTGCCGAGACGCCGGTAGCGGGGTTCCGGTGGATTCGGCCGTCCTGGTGAGCAACGTCGAGAATCGACCGAAGGAGTCGCAGCGTCGAAACCTTCGCCCACGGCCCGACGGTCAGGCCGTCAACGAACGCCTGAACGTCGGCGCGAGTGATTTCGTCAACGGGGACGTGCCCGAACCGTGGTGCGATCCGCAGTTCCCAGTGTTGGGCGTAACCGCTCCAGGTCTTCGGCGACACTGCCGGCTTCTTGGACTCCGAGAATTGCGTCCAGACCCGTTGCAGCGGTGTGCGGCCCAGGCGAGGGTCGAACCGGCGTGCGCCGAGGGCCGCTTCGTTGTCACGTTCGGACTTGAACACCTTGGCTTCGCGCAGGGTGGGAAAGGTGGCTGACGTTTCGACCCAGCCAGATGGGGCGTCGGGGTCGCGGATCAGGTAGCGGACTTGGTAGCGGGGCTCCCCGGTGGCGTTGAGGCGTTTCCGAATACCGCGCGGTGTGTTGCCGGCCATTACCGGCGCACCTGCTTGAGCCAGGACCGGACTTCGGCTGCATCCCAGCGGCGTACCCGCTCTGACAGGGTGTAGCAGGGCGGGCCGATCGGTTCGCCGGTCGTTTCGCGGATTGCCGCCCAGCGGTTGAGCGTCGCGGCCGAGACGCCGAGCAGTGCTGACACCTGTTCTGCGGTCAGCAGCTCCGGGAACGTGCCTGTGGTGAGCAGGGCTTCTCGGAGACCGTGAGTGACCATCGCTTCACCTCGCTGCGGGTGGGATGTCGGCAAGGAGGGAGTCGAACCATGCTCGCGTCCGCGGCAATCCGGCATCGGTGTCGGCTTGGCCGTCGGTGATTCCCCAAAGATCGAATGCCCACCGCTCCAGCGCGGAGATCGTTGTCTCACCGCAGCGCTGGAGCTCGGCGTCGTCATCCAAGATCAGGGCGGTGCCAATGACTTCGCCGCAAGACCAGACGTGCCGATACTGATCCCATCCGTCTGTGCGGACGAGGTTGGCGCGGTGCATCAGATTATCGGCATATCGCGCCAGCTGATCCTTGTCGGGTGACTCGAAGATGGCCCGGTTGTCACTCATCGCGCTTTCCTCCCATGGTGTGCGCCCGTCCGTATTGCTTCGCAGTGGAGCGGATTTGGACATCACTCCAGTAGTCGGATCGCACCTTGGTCACTTGGCCGTCCTCGGCGATGACGTAGCCGGTGCCCGGTCTGTCTGGGCTAATTCGGTGTGCGGGTGCGGCATCGGCCATGCCGTCGCCGAGAACCATCGTCACCTCGTCGCGGGAACGTAGCCGGAGCGCGATGGTCTGGGTAAACAGCCCTCGCATCGGGAGGACTTCCTTGCGGGGGTCTTGGAGAAACGCGGCCACCACGATCCCCAGGGCACGGCCCTTGGTGAGGATCCGCGACAACGAGGCGGCAGCTTCCTTACGCAGCGCGGCGTCGCTCATGTACGCGGTCATTCCGGCCAGTTCGTCGATCAGCAGCACCACAAGGGGAGCGGACACGGTGGGGGTGTGTTCGCGCGCACGACCGGCCATCCTAGTGCCCCGCTTGTTCATCAACTTCTCCAGCGCAGCAAGGGTTTCCACGGCATCAGCTTCCGTTGTGGCGACCTTCGTGAACAGGGCTGACCCGGCCGCCACCTCGATGCCATATTTGAGGTCGATTCCCACCAGACGAACCACGCCGGCGGCAACAGCGGGTCCGAGGCCACCGGCGATGCCCCAGAAGACGGAGCCTTTGCCTGCGCCTGAGCAGCCCACAGTCAGGGTGTGGCGGCCGCTCACCGGGAGGGTCCAGGCTGACCCGCTTTCGGATCGGCCGAGAGTGACTCGCGTCGTCGCAACAGCTGTCGGGGGAGTGGCGTTACCTACTGTCGACAACTGTTCCCGCATGACCAGTTCGATACGAAGCGTCCCAGGTGAGATGACAACCGACCGCGCCGAGTGTGCGCCCGCGGCGTCGCGGATCGCGGGAACCGCGCGCTCCAAGTCGTCGATGGTCTGTCCCATCCTTGTCCGCACCGTCAGATACAGACTGGTGCGGGACACTCTTGCTCCCGACAGCTTTGGATGAAACCACCGCGTCGACGTCACGTGCCGTCCTTCCTTGTCGCGGCGGGTGATCTGCTCGGAGGCCGACAAGCCGCAGCGCTTACACAGGCGCTGCCATGAAATGTGTGCCCATAGCCGCCAGCGCAGGAGCCGGGCAGGCGTCGCGACGCGTTCCTCGTAGATTTCTGGTGATCGCAGTCGCCAGTAGATGAGGGCCGCGCCGGTGACGCCGACGACGACCGCCACGCACAGCGCGACGTTGGTGAGGAAGTCCAGCACGTGGTCGAATCGGAACGGACTATCGAGATCGACCGGCGCGACCGGATCGGGATTCATGCCGACTCCCGACCTGAGTTGGACGCCGTGGACGGTTTTCCCGGCGCCTTCATATCCGTTGCTCGGAACGACCACGCGATCCGCGAGAAGTCGCCCGATCGTTCGACGTATGGCAGGGCCGTCAGTCCCTCGAAAACCACAGGAGTGAAGGGTGTTCCGCTGGAATTGGTGGGCGCAATGGGTTGCACTGGTGCGGCGAACTTCACCGTCACCGTGCGGCTGCGCTTCGGTGCTGTCGGATCTCCGTCGAGCACTTCGACCTGCCACATCGGTACACCCGTGTCGCGGTCCCTCGCTTGTACGCGGTTCTCGCCCGAGGACTTGTCGAAGTCGATCATCGGCGTCACCTCCGACACGACGAACGCGCCGCATGAGAACACCTGGTCGTGCCCGATCTGGAGCCATTTGGGAATGGACATTGCTGAACCTTTCGAGTGAGTCCGACTAGATGACTAACCAACCTAGTCGTCTAGAGGAGTAAGTCAAGCGCCAGCGGCCGTTTGGTCGTTTTGCGACGATTTAGCGCGCGGAGAAGTCGTATTCGAGCAGGTAGGCGGATGCGACCTTCACGGTGTCGCACACCTCGACGGCCACGTCGTTGACGTCGTATGCCGTCCGGACCACGGTCAGGACGGGTACACCTGCCGGGATTTGCAAGACGCGGCGCTCTTCGGGAGTGGGCATCCGGCCGCCGACTTCCTCGGTGAATCGCGCGAGTGTGTGGCCGGCCTCTTCGAGGCGCGCATAGATTCCGCCAGGTCCGGTATCGGTCTGTTCGATCTTGGTGCCCTCGGCGAACGCGGCAGGAATGTAGGAGATCGCGGTTTCGACCGGTCGGTCATCTGCGAGGTAACGCCGTGATCGCACGACAACGTCGTCCTCGGAGGTCAATCGAAGACGTTCGGCGACGGTAGGATTCGGCTTCTCGCGCGTGACGGTGATGTTGTCGACCTGTGGCGTGTAACCAGACTTCTCGGCTTCGACGGTGAATGCGGCCTTGCCGCTGGCGCGGTGTCGCCGTGCGAAGCGATCTGATGCGAGCCGCCGAATTGGCGGAGCGGATCGGACGAACACGCCGCGACCGTGCTGCGTGACTACGAGCCCTTCGCCGCCGAGCACTTGCATTGCCTGCCTGACGGTCATGCGTGCCACGCCGAAGTGGTTGATCAACTCGGCCTCGGACGGCAGGCGTTCCCCAGAAGCCAGCTGGCCAGAGCTGATCGCCTCGCGCAACATGCCGGCGATCTGCCGATATGGCGGTTTGTCGTCCGCCCGGTCGATCTGGCCAAGTTGCAGCACCTGAAAGCCTTCCATTGCTTGTCTAGGCGACTAGTCTAGGGAAACGACACGTCCCCTGTCACTACCGGGAACCCCTCAAGCATGGAGTTTCGCATGGGCACCACGCCGAAACACTCGGTCAGCGTCGCCGGCATTGTGATCCGCGACGACGGCCGGGTCCTAGTCATCAAGCGCGACGACAACGGCCATTGGGAAGCCCCCGGTGGAGTCCTGGAACTCGATGAATCATTCGAGGCTGGCGTCCAGCGTGAGGTGCTCGAAGAAACTGGACTCGTCGTGTCAGTCGAACGCCTCACTGGTGTCTATAAGAATCTCACGCATGGAATCGTCGCACTTGTCTACCGGTGCCGGCCAACCGGTGGCGAACCTCACGCCACCGAGGAAGCGCGTGAAATCCGTTGGATGGCAAAGGAAGAAGTGCAGTCGGTAATGGTGCCGGCGTTCGGAGTGCGTGTCTTGGACGCGTTCGAGGAGTCGCCGCAGTCACGGGCGCATGACGGCGTCAATCTCCTCCGGGTGTAACCCTTGCCGTCGTCCTCTTCGGGTCGACCTCGACTACTGTCTCGTCAACCTGACGGTCACTCCAAAGTACTACGTGGCGCTGTCCGCCAATCCGGTTCCCAACGCTGGTGGCGAGGACTACTTCCCCGAGACCGACGGAAACGGACCCAGGTCTCGATCGACGAACTCAAACTCACGTTCGCGCAGACGATCGACTACACAATCACCATCAGCTGGCACCCCACCGAGGATCGCAGTGGATCGGGACTGATGCAGAAGACCGAACTCAGCGGCTAACGCGCGCCGCTACCCTTGCGCGCTCGTGACGCCAATTTTAGAGGAGTGTTTCCTGCGCTGGATCGCCGCTCCTTCGCAGCCTCGCGTAATCTAGGAGATCTGTTGCGCGCGCGCTCTTTCCATGCCAATCATGGACAATCGACTCTCCGAGCAGCACATAGTTCCACGCAACGTCTGCGCGTTGGTGCCCAGGTAGCGAGTTTATTTGTTCACACCAGGCCAGCGCAGCGCGCTGCTTGCGCTTGACGTTCTCGTCGCTCAGAGCTGACTGCGCCTTCGTCTCTACCACGTAGACATCAGTGTCCGTTCGCACCAGGAAGTCTGGCGAGTACTGCGCTGGCATCCCGTCTGCCTTCAAGTAGGGCCGTCGGAGAAAGTCGTGCCGGTACTCATGGATCTTGGCAAGCGCTTCAACTTGGGTGTCTTGGTCGGCCCACTCCAGGAACAGTCGCTCCAACCCACCACTCTTTGAGGGGATCGGAAGCTTGGGGTAGATGCACTTCTTCACGTCGACACTCGCGCTGGCGCGGACGGGAATCGTCTTGACTTCCGACAACATCCGGTACTGGACGACGGCATCCGCTGTTGGCTGATTCGCTTGCAGCTCAGTGAGTTTGGTTGCGAACACGCCAGCGATATCATGAGCAACATCGTCGAGAAGGAGGACTCGCCAGTGCTCCTCCGCGAGTGGGTCGAAGTCCTTCCCGAACAGCCGGTGCTTGATGTAAGTATCTAGCCATCCCGTCAGGAGCGGCTTGTAAGCCTGCATGATCGGAAACTGGCTGATCTCTTTGTACTTGCCTGCGCTACTGGTCAGGTTCCGCCCGAGTGCCTCCGCGATCCGGTTGGTCATCCGCGATAGGTAATCGTTGTAACCGGTGGCTGTCAGGATTCCGCCGTCGACCCGGTAGTCCCCATACTGCGTACCTGTCTGAGCGTCCTGAGAAACGAATCTGTCGCCTTTGCCAATCTGCTGGACGAGCCAGTCCACCTGGTACTTGCTCGACGGCAATGCCATCGGATCGACGCTCGGCTGTCTGAGTTCCTCGTCGGCATCACGAACGATGATGGGTACTTCGAAGTCGTAGGCCTGGTATCCCGCGCGGAGGTCGACGTGCTCAAGATCCCCTGTTGCCGAGGTGGAGTCAGCATCATCGCCGACCTCGCCGACGAGGTCTCCGCCAAGCAAGTCTTCGTAGAACTGCGAAAACGCTGGATGCTCAACGATGAACAACACATCGAAGTAGTTGGTCGGCTCTTCCCGCCGTGCGATCCGCTCACGCGTTTCGCGCTTCAGTTCGTCGATTGCATCGTTGCCGCGCCACATGAGTCGAAGGCCGCGCCCAATTGTCTGCTCAAGAAGGATTGATGCCTCCGAGGACCGAAGGGGCACGATCACACAAATGTTATTGACGTCGAAGCCCTCCCGGAGCATCAACACTGAGACGATCACCTTGGGATGCTGATGCCGATCTACATCGAAGAGCCTTTCACGGAGCGGTTCCCAATCCTTCACGCCAAGCTCCTGTTTACGCCCAGAGTCGACCCTGAGGACGTCGTCCGCTGCCAAGCCCGTAGTGCGCAGAAACTCCTCGACATACGGTGTGACCGTGGTGTCCTCGCAAATCACAAGCAACTTCGGATGCTTGTCTGGGTCGGTGTCGACGAACTGGCCTTCGAGGATTTGCAGTTTCTTCAATCCCGCCCGAAGCATCACCCGTTGCCCGTTCGATAGCCCGGTTACGCGGTTCTGTTCGTCGCGTTCAGCCCTGAAATCCAGGGGCAATGAGGCGACGTCCTTGCGCTTGTCCAGCGCGAGTGCTTTGACTAGCCCTGCACGCATGGCAGAGGTGAGGTCGAAATCGACCACGATGTGGGGGAAGTACTGGCGGCTCCTTTTCTTCGCCGAACCAACTTCGTTGAACGGCGTGGCTGAGAAGTCGATCTGAATGAACTGTGACCCCTTCGTGGAGGCGATCTCAGACAGAGACTTCTGCCATTCGACATCTGTGACTTCGTCATCCTTGCGAATCTCATGGATGTGATGTGCTTCGTCGTTGAATACCAACAGATCTGGTAGGTCTTTGAGTGCTTGTAGCGGGCCGCCACGGAGGAATCGCCGATCTAGGGTGTCCAGCGAGTTGCCTGCGTTGGTGCCCGGTGTCAGCGGGAAGAAGCTCTCCACTGCTGCCTTGGGATCGATGTCCTGCCCAGGAGCATCGACGTCTCCGACTTCCGTTACGAAGTCCGGGTCCTCCTGTCCTGCCAGCAGATGCCAATTCGTGATTGCAATAAGCCCAGACCCCGTTACTTTCCGACCGATCTCGGCCTTGGTAACGACGGAAGACTGCAGAAATCCGAATACCGGAGTCCGGAAGTTGTCGGGGATGAATAGATCTCGTTGCTGGTATATGTCACTGGTCGTGAAGTCACGATCGCCGTCAATGGTCTTGCCCTGGAACGAATCCAGCAGTCGGTCATAGACGATCAATCCAGGAGCGACGACCAAGAAGTTGGCGGTAAACCGTTCATCACGGGGATTCGTGAGTTTGTTGAGGTACTGCCAGACGAGCAGAGCGTTCAGCACCCAAGTCTTCCCAGTGCCGGTAGCCATTTTCGCCGCATACTTCGGGTGCGCATGGCGTTCTCGGGTGACTTCGCCAAGTACGCCGCTTTCCAGCATTGCTTCGCCCGCGACAGCCTCATACAGTTGGCGCAGAGTTCGCGCGGCGATCACCTCGTGGGCGTAGATGACGTGCAGGATTGCAGCGCGTTGCCCTTCATGGAAGTTGAGTGCGCGAACGTCGCAGTAGTCCTGTTGAAACCAGAATTTGAGCAGCTCAGCCGTTGTGGGCGTGACCTTCTCAAGCAGCTCCGGCCGACCGCCGGCGACCAAGTCAGCGATCTGATCACCCACGCGAGCGGCAAGCCCTGTGGCCAGCGGAAAGGGATCAAGGCGCTCAGTCATCGGTCGATGTCCAACTTGTCGATGACGGCCTCCGATTCGAAGCCAAAAACATCAACCGCACGTATGCAAACCCTCCGAGGACCATCCCTCCGCGGCAAGAGCAGCTGAGCAGACGTTACGACGCGCAGCGGATCATCGTCGTTGTCCGTGTTGCCGCGGTAGTCCTGCCAGACTGACCGGAAAACTTCACCGTCGTAGTCTGGGTCAACAGCCCAGTATTCAATCAGTGCAAGGGGTTCAGCGTTCATCACCTCGCGCAGAGCGGCACGATTCTTCTCATCGAGATTGATCGCTTCAGGTGACAGCAACACGTAGTTTTCGAGCTCTACGCGGAGCTCTTCACCGTCCTTCGTTACCTTTCGGGAGGCAGACCCGGCCTGAAGGTACTGCAGGCTCGCGAATCGCACTTCACTCGCTAACTTGTCAGCACCTTTCTTCTTTAGGCGGTCGAGCAGATCTGGTGGAATTACCAACACCTCGAGGTTCGGATCCTGCAGGGCCGCAATGTCCTGGCCAATGCCAGCTGAGAAGTTCCAACCGAGCACAACGACCCGGTCGAAGCCTCCGAGCTTGCTATCGCGATAGCCTTGCGCCCGTCGGAGAGTTGAGGCTGTCGTGAGCTTCGAAGGACTGTCTACGAACACGAGCGACCGCGTGTTCGGCAACTGACCAAGACTTCCATTCACGTTCTCCTCTGGCGGAAGCGGAAGTGCGCCATACAGATCGAGGACAACCTTTGCAAGGTCCCCGACGCGGAATGAACGGCCTAGCGTTGATCTCGCCTGCTCGACTTGGTAGTCGCCAATCGCCTGGTAGAGAAATGGCTTTGCATCTATGTCGATCAGCCGTTTGCGCATGACCATAGTCGATGGTTTTCCCAAATCGGTTGTAAGCCAACGCCTTCCGAGGGATTCAGCAACTGCGGCGAACACGCCGGAACCGCCGAAGAAGTCGGCTACGATCGAATCGCTATCCGAACTACCGCTGATAATGCGCTCGATCAGCGGCCAAGGTTTCTCAGTTGCGTATCCCACCCGCTTCTTGCCGTCAATCGGGTAGCGACCCGCAATCGCCATGGTCCACCAGTCCTCTGGAATCTTGCCGGTGGCAAGCTCGTACCCTTCGACCACGAAGCCCGATCCGGCGAGGCCAGTCTTGAAGTTGCCCTTCGTCTTCTCGCTGTGCGCTTCCCTGATCGCATCGTCGTTGAAGATCCACTCGTCAGTCTTTGAGTACCAGAACACAACGTCGTGTTTTCGGTTGTACTGTCGCATCCCCGGGCTGCCGGGACCGTAATAGGCCCAAACGATCTCGTTGCGAAGGTTCTGCTTGCCAAACACCTCGTCGAGCAAGAGCTTCACGTAGTGACCGACATGCCAATCTAGGTGAACGTAGATCGATCCTCGTTCAGATAGCAATTCTCGCATGAGCACCAGCCTTGGCGTGATCATCGCCAAGTAGGACGCAGTCCCGTCGGACCAGGTGTCCGAATAGGCGAATTGTTCGAGCACTGTGGGCTTTTGGTCGATAGTCACACCGGGCAGAGTGATCTTGGTGCGGTAGTCGGCCTTTGAATCGAACGGTGGGTCGATGTAGATGAGGTCGACTTTGCCCCTCATGCTTGGGGTGTCCGTATCTCCCGCTAGCAGCGCGGCCATCGCGAGAAGGTTGTCGCCGTAGATCAGCCTGTTGGGTTGCGCTTGGTCAGCAGCAATATCGCCGCCGCTGGCCTCGCTGTCGTGAAAATTCCGGAACAGATCGACGCTCGCAGTGTCTTTCGTTGGAATGACAAGTTCTCGCGTCTGAAGCGTTACGCGGTTCCGACCCTCTAACTGTTCTAGGATCTGCTGCGCTTGGCGTTTCCCAGCGGACACGATGCCTGGCATTTGCTCCAACAGAGACTTGCTCATCAATGTGCCCCTTCGATGGCCCGCACAGCGAGCAGTTGCCTTCGGGATTCTGTCCTCTGTCGTCTGCCTCGCGAAGCACCATAGCGCTGTTTAGGAAATCGGATGTCTCGTGAGCCATCGGAATTTCGCACAAAGGCGGGCGCAAGGAAGCCTGAGTCGACTCGTTCCGCCTCGCCGTTCACAAGATGGAGCACCGCGTCGACCATCCACGGCGGCGTGAACATCTCACCGTGGTCAGCCGTGCGCGCCGTCCACTTCACCAAGTTCACAGCGCGAGCCTAATGATTCGAGCCACGGGAAGTGGCAAACCACGACGCAGGTCGGGGGTCTGCCCCGATCGCCCAAGGCAACCGCGCGGGAGTCAGCTACGCCCGGCCCGGTTTCGTGCGGCGCGTTGTATCGCTGCGAGGAACGGTGCGTCTTCTTTCTTGACCGACGGCGACAGCTCGTCGTAGGGGCGGATCGACTCATGTTCTGGCTCGCTGCGCGACATCCACGCCGACCAGGCGTCGTGCACATCGGATGCCTGCGTGCTTTCACCCTTGGCGCGCATGAGCACGGCGTAGAGGACGAACAGGTCGTCAGAGTCCTCGGGTACGCCGGTCCCAGTGGGTAAGCAGCTCCGGATCAGCTCAGCGTCGGTGTCGAGGTAGCTCATGCCACCAGTCTGCCGACCAGCAGAACTATGTACAGCAATCCGAAGACTATCGGCACGATGCGCTCGACGTCGCCCAGTTCCCGGAATGCCTTGCCGAGCCGATTGCGACGGGAGGTCGCCTGGTCGCCAGGCGTTAACTCCGCCCACTCGTCGGTGTACGGCTTGACCGGCAGGTGCTCGGCCTCGATCTGGTTGATCACCGCGAACTTGGCGGAGTTGAGCCTTCGGTAGACACGGAGCAGGAGCCACCAGCAGACGGACACGGCGACGCCGGCTAGGCACACGGCGGCGAACCGCAGTGTGGAGTCAGGTTGAGTCGTCGACAGGCCTACCACCGCGACCAGCGTGGTGTTTACCGTGAGAAAGAAGGCATTGGCCACCGCACGCCGCGCGGAAACGCGGTCCGCCATCTCGACGGCCAGCTTGTAGATGTCCAGTACCTGCGGGTCCAGTGGAGTTTCGCGTGGCTCGCTCATCGCCCGCCGCTCACCAGCTTCTTGAGGTTCTCCCAGGTCCAGTCGTATATCTTGTCGGTCGCCCTCGCCGTCGTCGGGCGGGTCGACCCTTCCTTGTATCCAGCGAGGAGGAAGTAGTCCACGCCCTCCTCCTGGGCGATGCCGAGCTCTACGCCAACACCAGTCGCAAGATGGGTGGACTTGCCACATAGGACGATCACCAACCCGCTCGCACGGATGCGGCGCCGAGCCTCGTCACGCCAGGTCGGCGAGGCCGTCTTGATCGACCAGTCGTGCACCTCGAACGGTGAGTCGGGATTCTTCGACTGGCCGATAAGCAGGTCCTTCAACCGTGCGTCGTTGTCGTAGTCGAAGCTGATGAAGGCTCGTTGCACCACGCTGCGCTCTCCTTGGGTTGGAAGTCGTCCCGGGCATCGCGGCCGGCTTACCGAATGACACTGCCAGAGGCCCCCGACAAGTTGCGGTCGCGTTTCGCGGCCCGTCCCGGCGGACCATGGGTTGCGCAGTTCGACGCGAACGTCTGCTCATTCGGTGTCTTGCGGCTGCTGCGGTTCGTCTGTGGACTGCAGTTCACCAGTTGCACTACCGAAGCGCTCGCCCAACCGGCGCCGGGCGGCGCGTCGTAGTCGGCGGTTGTGCATGGTCTCCGCTGGCGATAGTCGGTCAGCTGCGGCGATTACCAGCGCCAGGACGCCTTCGTTGTATTCATTCGCGAGCACCCTGATGTCCTCGACGTAGCGGGCTATCTCGTCAGGGCTTTGCATATCGGGCGCGTCAACCCTCGCAGCCATGGCGCGACGCAGCTTGTTGAGCGCGACGTAGGCGGCGCCCATCGCTTCCCAACACGGCGCGTCGACAATGGTCAATCTTCCAATCTGGAGCGCCCGTTCGGCGTCGAGAGTCGCTCGACCGAGCGCTGCGGCGGTGGCCCAAAGCTGCCCTACGAGCTGCCCGGTGGGAAGTGCGCCCTGGCGAATGTGTTGGATCATCTCGGTCTGGGCGGTCCGCGATTCGAGCTCGCGCAGCATGAGCTCGTGCGTCGCGGCGACGATATCGCCGATAGCTTGCCGCTGTGGAGCGCGGTAAGCGTCGAGGGTGCGTCGCCGTTCACGAACCCAGGTCAGCCCAAACATCACCGCGGCGCCAAGAACGCCCCCGCCGACGTACGGTAGAGCGGCTGACAGCCACGTCATCGAGTGTGATCCTCCTGCTTGTCAACTGAGCCCGGTTGAGACGCCAACCGGTTAGGCCGACGATCCACCGCCGGATACGTCTGCAACGGCTGCGAGCACGTCAGCGGCGATCGCGGCAACGGAGGCTGCCACCAGGTCGGGGTCCCCGATCCCTTCCTCGGCGCGACCTGCCATGACCGAGCCGAGTGCATCGGGGCCGTCAGCGAAAAGAACGAGCAGCCAATCGAGAGCCCGCTCGGTCACCCTCTTGGAGACCGGGTCGAACAGTAGGCGCTGAAAGCTTGAGCCGAGCGCAGCCATGTCGGTCGTTGCCACGAGCAAGCGGTAGACGTCGTGAGCGTCCTTATCGTTGAGGCGGTCGGGTTGGTCACGCCGTTCGTGGATTTTGTGGACTTTCGCAATCAGGAGAGCTGCTGGACCGGCAACTTGTGCTTCGAAAGTCCTTGTGTCGTCAGGGTCGAGCGCAGATATCGTGCGGAGCTCATTGTCGACCACGGCGGCTTCCAAGCCGACAGTCCGCCTTGTTGCTTGGTTGGAGTGGGGTGGGATTCGGGCGCCGCGGTGAGACCTACCGCCTTGCGACAACGCATCAGGAACCATCAAATCAACCGGGATGCCTGCGGGGTTCACCCACGCGCCAGGCTGGCCGTTCACATTGGGATAAAAGCCTGCTCGTTTCATCGCGTTCTCAAGCAATGGGTCGTCGGGGAGTTCCCGCGGGTCCACTGCCAGATCGCTGTCCTTCGTTGCCTCGGCTATCGCAACATCCGCCTGACCACTGTGCAGATAGATGGCCTGCGCGCCGACCACGACGATCGAATCGTGTTGTTCCGTCAGGGCTTCGAGGGCGTCCAGCAGGGCTGAACGGGCTTTGATGAGTAAATCATCCACGGCGCCAATCACTTTCGTTGCGCTCCATCCATGAGATGAGTTCCTCTCCCTCGGAGGGGTTTCGGCCCGGACCCGTGAGTAGGTCTACTGCCGCCTGTTCAATCGCGACAATGACCGCACCGTCGCGATTGGTACCGGTTCCGGTGAACACGACGTCGTACTTAGGTTCGGCGAGAATCACATTTGCGCCCTTATCCGCTGGCCGTAGGCCCCATTCCTTTGCTGCGCGCGCCGCATCATCGACGTAGACCATCGCCGCGCGGGCGGGAGCGTAAGGCGCCCACTGGGCCGCCGCGATCGTTCCGGTTATTGCGTACTGCGAGTACTGAGAGTTGGCAGCTTTGCTCTGCAGCGCTTCTAGGCCGCGAGGCTCGATGTAGCTCGATGTGCGGTTGGTGCGGAAGAAGCTGTAGTCACGACTCCATCGGCGTAGGAGGGTTGGCCAGCCCTTCAGGACGTAGTCCGTTCCCATCTTCTGCACCAGCCCCTCTTCTTGAAGGAACTCCAACACCCGGTACGTTGCGCCGGTGGATGCGCCGGACGCGCCGATGAGATCACGTGCCGACCAGGGCCCCCGCTTTGCGATGAGTGTCCGGACTACACGAGCGGCGGGCTCACCTGCCAGCGATCCGCGCGGCCGGCCTGGGCTTCGCCATGGATCTTTATCGGCGCCTCGGTCGCGAACGAATAGCGCGGGACGTGACGACTGGATCAAGATGTTGCCGGTGGCGTCGATGAACGACATGTTCCCCTGCGACAGCCGCTCGCGAACTGGGGGCGCGAGGTATCGGGACATGACCATGGTCTTGGTGTCGATGAGCTCGCGATCTGCTGCCCACTGCAACTGTTCCGAGACCCTGGGAATGTCGCGGCCGACGAGTAGCCTCTTCGCCTCTACGAGGAATCGAACCTGCTCACCCGAGGGCGCGGTGAGTGCCAGGATCGCGTCTATGGCGGCGTCCATCGGAGGTCTCTGAATGTCGACTCGCCAGTCGTCAGGTAGACGATCGCGGAGTAGTTCGGTGCACTCGGTCAAGATCTCCGCCTCCGTGCCCGGCGGTGCAGTGATTGGTTCAGTCATGAGTATCTCCTGTTCGGAAAACATACCTGTTCCGATGGTTGCGGAACAAGGGATTTACCCGAACGAGGTGAATCTGCCCATGTCATACGGCATGCAGGCTGAGTGAACTTCGCGCGTGTTCGCGGTATGACGGTATTCCGTTGCCACCGGAACCGACTCTTAACCCGAACAGTTCAGTTGCATAAGCCTGCGCTGGCAACGTGATGCCGTGGAAGCTGTGACATCGTTTGCCGTGCATGGATGTCGGTAGATCCGACCTCGGGTGTTCAGAAACTGAACACCCGAACCTCGGCCTCTAGGAACTTGTCAGAGCGAGGTCCTGCGCGCCGCTATACACGTGGGCGAGTCTTTCAGACGCCGCTGACGGTCAACGCTTACGTTTCGGTTCGGCGAGTGATTCAGCGACCTCGTCGGCGTCGGCGTCCGCGAACTCCTCCGAGCTCTCGGCGATGAATCGGTTGCGCCGGGCGTGAAGCTCCTCGCGGTAGGCGAGGACATCGGCAAGCCGCAGCTTGCGTCGGACCGTGCCGGGCACGTGGGCGTCTAACTCGCCGTCATCGATAAGGCGAACCACCGTGGGGCGGCTCAGGCCGAGGATCTCGGCGGCCTGCTGGGTGGAGATTTCCTGGTCGCGGGTCAGGATGCTGATCGACTGGCCGTGGCTGAGTGCGTGGGCGGCACGTTTGAGGACCTCGTGAAGCTGTTCGGTCAGTTCGACGCGGTCGTGTTCGCTCGCTCCGGACAGGAAGAAGGCAGGCTCAGGAGAGGTCCCGTGACGGGCCTCGTGCGCCTCGATGAAGCTGAGGACATCGGCAAGCCCATTGGCGTCGGCCGGAATCGGGTTAAGAATGTCCGCGGACGCGCTGCTCATGGGTCTCACTTCCTTTAATCCCACCGCAGGAACGCGACTAATCCCACCGCAAGAACGCGACCAAGTGTAGCGGAGTTACGAAAGTTACGAAAATAGGGTAAACGTCGGGCCGTATGTGAACTGGTGCCGCACCCGGCATCAACGACGACTCGCTTTGCCGTTCTCGTTCAACGGGCAGGTCAACATGGCGCGAATCTGCTTCGTCACACGGACAGTTGCCCACCGTTAATCGTAAGTAACGCGGTCGGAGCCAGCGGCTTTCAGCAGCTCGTCGCGTGCTTCATGAAGCCTGTCGAGAGCGGACCTTAGGTCGAGAGCGGCATCGGCCAGCTGGTAGCGAGCCGCCGGGTTCCCCTGCGCGGCAAGGATTCCGGTTGCACGCCTGAGGCTCTGCACGTAGTGCAGTGCGTCGACGGTATAGCGAGCAGTCTGCATTGGGGTGGCGCCGCCGGATCGTTCGAGGTGGCTCTTCATGAGCACCGCCCAGTCGTCGATCGTGTATAGGTCAAAGTTGTGCAGCGCGTTGAGCACCCAGCGTTGCCAGGCTGGTGGCCGTCGTGCCGGTGAACGGAATTGTGGTGGAGAAGCAGCCATGTTCGGAACCCTAAGGTCCGGACTTGCAGTACAGCTACGCCCCAACCGATCAGAGTTCGCATAGCGCCGTGCTGGTCGTATGGACACCGTCGATCCGGAACGCCGTGCACCGATGCCGCAGGCAATCTCAATTGCCCCAGTGGTGTCGGCGCCCACGGGTACCGTGTGGCGGCGAGGCAAACCTAAGACCACCCATTGGCTCCACTCAGCGGAGAAAGATGAGTAACCAGATCGAACTGGTCACCGACGGCGACGGTTTGGCCGTGATCGGTGACTCAGCCGATGTCGAGCGCTTCCTACTCGACCAAGGCCTCAGCACGGCTCCCTCGAAGGAGCTGGATGTCCGCCGTCTCTCGTCATTCGCCGGTACCAGTGGGACGGCAGTGCGAGTCGGCTCGGACGTTGCCGCAAACTCGGGCCGCTGGGTCAAGCTGACCGCGGAGTCTGCCCAGGCCGTAAAGCAGTACGGCCTGATGGCGACCAAAACCCCGGGCGTTAGTCACGCGATGATCGGGAAGCCTGGTGAGGTCAAGCAGTGGCTTCAGATCGCGCAGGCGCCGACGGCATTACTTAGCGGACCCATGGCGCTGTCCGCGCTGTCGGCGATGATGCAGCAGCAGGCAATGCAGCAGCAGATGGATCAGATCGTTGAGTATCTCCAGGAGATCAACGCGAAGGTCGACAACATCCTGCGCAATCAGAAAGATGCGGTTCTCGCCAAGATCATCGCCGTCGACCTCCTTATCGAGGAAGCACTGACTGTCCGTAACCAGGTCGGGCGCGTCTCGGAGATCACTTGGTCAAAGATCCAGTCAAGTGCCTCGGTGCTCGTGGAAACTCAGGCGTACGCGATACGTCAGCTCGACGGCATCGCCGGGACCTTGGAGACGCAAGGCAACCCGGGCAAGATCGCGAAGGCCACGAAGGAGGCAGAACCCGCGGTGCGTGAGTGGCTAGCGGTGCTAGCGCGCTGTTTCCATCTCCAGGACGGCATGGCCATGCTGGAACTTGACCGTGTGCTCGACTCCGCGCCCCAGGATCTCGACAGTCACCGTCTGGGCCTCGCCAAGGCTCGTCAAAAGCGGCTGGACCTCATCTCGAACAGCACCGCCCGCCTACTGACCCAGATGAATGAGACGATCCGCAAGGCGAACTCCAAAGTGTTGCTCAATCCGCGCGACGCGCCAGCGGCCGTTCGGTCGAGCAAAGAGATCGCGACGGATGTGGTGACATTTCGCGACCGCTTCGGCATCGAGTCCGGCGACGCGACCAGCGATGCGAAGCGATGGAGCCAGGCCGCGAGCGAGGTGGTGGATAAAGCGCTGGCGACCGGGTCAAACGGCGCCACCGTAGCCAAAGACAAGGCCACGGATCTGGCGGACTCGGCAAAGGCCAGAGCAATCGATTTGACTGATGCAGCCAGAGACAAAACCGCTGACCTCAGAGACTCCGTCCGAACACGGTTACGGCGCAAGTAAAGCTGAGTCCAGCGCAGCGCGTCGATATTGCCTAAGGCCGAATTCGGCGAAACGTCGGGGCCACGATCAAGACGACATACCTAGTTTCTCGAAATCGTGTATCGCGCACGCAAGCTGGGCGGCGAACGCTGGAGCGTCATTCACGAGTGCGTATCCACCGGCCAGCCCACCTTGGTTGCAGAGAGGTCGTCGTCGTCGAGCCCGTCGATAGGCCACAACACCGGTCTCACAGTCAACGCGTGGAACCATCACTGTGGCCGTGCGCGGCACCACGGCTGTGGGGAAGCGGCTGCCCGAGTCGCCGTACACCGCTTGGCTACGTGACCACCGCCGCACGATCCGCCGAGCGGCCAGGTACGCGTCCTGGCCGACCTCGACGACCGCAATCGCCTTCTTGAGTCCGTACACACCCCAGAACCGACCGGGTCCGCGTCCGGGTTGCCGCCACAGCTCGGGCACAATGTGCTGATATTCCTTGTCGCCGTGCAGGTTCGGCGACGAGTGCTTGGTGAAGTAGATCGCCAACCGTTTGGGGTCGCAGGCCTTCAGCCCGTTCCGCACATCGATGGCAGTCCCGGCCAGCCGGTGCCGCGCCTTCTGCTCGGCATCAGGATGGTCGACGATCTGCGCCCACGTCTCGGATAACCATTGCGCGAAGCCCCGACCTGATCGTCCTGGTGAGGTCGGAGGTGTCAACCACAGGTGAATATGTGGGGCACCGCGACGCTGGAACTCCAGCTTCCAGATGTAGCGGGCCGGTTCGCCGTACTCGCGTTGAAAGCGTTTGCGCCACAAAACCATATGCCGTTTTACGCTGGCTCCATCTGGAGCGACGGCTTCCCAGTCGCCGGGGTAGGTGAGTGTGACCATCGCCGGGACACGGCCAGACTCGACCAGCGGGCTGTAATCAAGCTCGGCGAAGGTACGGCACATCGAAGACCGTGATTTCCGGGACCACTCGGTGATGACACCGCCGGAACCGGACTGGTCGCTTCCCGTAAGACTCCGTCGGATCGAAGACCCGACGGCCCGATCACCGTGCCCGACGTTGCCTTCGAGGTCTCTTCTGACACGGAACTTCGCTTCGTCAACATCCCGTTGGTGATGGCTGGCCGACCGTTCGGCGGTCTTTTCGGCCCGGACAGGATTGGTCCACCCGAGCCGCACGACACCAGGACCGATAGAAATCCGAAACCGTCCGGATTCAGGTTCGACGCCGCGACGACCAGGACCAGAGGCCCACGGTGCCGCCGGTTTGAACAGGGCCGCGGCCTCGGTGACCATCTCGGGCGTAGGGAACCGCAGCCCCAAAGCGTCGATCGCCCGCAGCTCGCCGGTCGCGGTCCCGTCGTCCACCGAGTCGCGGACATTTTCGGCACATATAACAAGCCCGTCGGCCGAGGCCGGGTTGAGGCCGGGTGCCTCGGTCGACGTACGGCCGACCGCTGTCGCTCTCCCGCCCTGCGGCCTGGCGGCCTCGGGCTCTCGCGACCTCCCGTCCACCGAGGCACCCGCGGAACCGCGTCCGGATGGCGGTCCATCAGGTGCCGATGAGCCGCCCGCCGATGGTGTCGCGCCGGTTGTTGATGATGCGATGCTCGGCATCGGGGTGCCTGCTCCCCGGAGGCCTCGACGCCGCCCACAACGCAAGCGGCAGCACGGAAGCTCCTGGTCAGGAGTGCAAGCACCGTGTCCGGTTTATGTCCGTTCGCCGGACAGACTGAATGCGTCAGCGCAGCTCAATGCGGCGCATACGACGCATAGACTCAGATAAACCGCAGGTCAGTGGCTATCCCGTCCGCCTGAAAAGCGGAAGGTCGCCGGTTCGATCCCGGCCCTGGCCACTTCATCATCACCGGTCGATTCGAGCGTCCGCCCTCGTGGCGTCGACGTCTTACGGCCTTCGCGACGGCCCGGCCAAGAGTAAACGGCGGTGCTACGCTTCCGCTGATTTTCACGACTCGTCTCACCGCTGCGATCTGGCCCGACGGAGGTAGGCATGGGCGGATCGCTCACCTCGGATCCGTCGAGCGTCGACTACGTCCACGGCATGGAACGACTGTTGGTGGCGGTCCAGGAACTCTCCCTCGCCCAGGAGTTGGCCGACGTCCAACGCATCGTGCGGTCGGCGGCGCGCGAGATCCTCGGTTGCGACGGCGCCACCTTCGTGTTGCGGGACGATGGCACGTGCGTCTACGTCGACGAGGACGCCGTCGCTCGGCTGTGGAAGGGCAGCAGGTTTCCCATGGAATCCTGCATCGGCGGATGGGCGATGCTGCATCGGCAAGCCGTGGTGATCCCCGACGTCTACGAAGACGACCGGATTCCACACGACGCCTACCGCACGACGTTCGTCAAGAGTTTGGTGATGGTCCCGATCCGCCGCCTGGAGCCGGTCGGCGCGATCGGGGCCTACTGGGCCCGCGAACGGTTGCCGTCGGCCCAGGAAGTGGCGCTGCTGCAAGGACTGGCCGACTCGACCTCGGTCGCGATGGCCCACGTCCAGATGATCTCCGAATTGGAGCAGCGGGTCCGTGACCGCACGGCCGAGCTGTCTCAGGCCAACGCCGAGATTCGTCGACTGTCTCTGACCGACGAGTTGACCGGGTTGCACAATCTGCGGGGTTTCAACGCTCTAGGGCAGGCCGCTCTGAGCGCCGCCCGCGACCGCGGCCAGGAATGTCTGTTGGCGTTCCTCGACGTCGACGGTCTCAAGCAGGTCAACGACGACGAAGGGCACGACGCGGGTGACGCGCTGATCGCCGACGTCGCCCGGACGCTTCGATCGGTGCTCGCTCCGGCCGACGTGCTGGCACGAACCGGCGGTGACGAATTCTGCGTCCTCGTCACCGAGACCGACGCTGATTCACACCTGCTCAAGGCGCGGTTGCTGGAGTCCTTCCTCGCCCTCAACGAGGCGGCGGATCGGCGGTATCACCTGTCGGTCAGCGTCGGACTGGTGCATGTCGCCGCGGACGACACCAAGACGCTGCAGCAACTGGTCACCGAGGCCGACGGGTTGATGTACGCCGAGAAGAAGGGCAAACCGCAGCCACGGCTTGCGATCTGACGGCGCCAACCTCCGCAAGGGCGGTCTGGCTCACTCCGCCCGGCGCATCACGGCGAGCACCGTGAGCATCAGGATCTTCATGTCGAGTGCCCACGACCAGTTCTCGATGTAGTAGTTGTCCCATTCCGCGCGGTCGGCGATCGAGGTCTGGCCGCGCAGCCCGTGGACTTGCGCCCACCCCGTCACGCCGGCCTTGACCCGATGCCTCTCGCCGTAACGGCGAATCTGCGCGTCGAACAGCGCGACGAACTCCGGTCGCTCGGGTCGCGGGCCCACCAGGCTCATGTCGCCCTTGACGACGTTGAGCAGCTGGGGCAACTCGTCCAGCGACGTGCGGCGCATGATCTTGCCGATCGCCGTGCGTCGGTCCACACCTTCGACGCCACCGGGCGCACTGCCGGACGCGACTTCGAAGTCGGCGTCGGTGGGCAGCGGTGCGCGCATCGACCGGAACTTCAGGCAGTCGAACACCTGCCCGTCGCGCCCGACGCGGGGTTGCCGAAACAGGATCGGTCCCGGCGAACTGAGCCGCACCAGGAGCATCAGCGTCAAGAAAACGGGTGAGATCAGCAGCAGCCCCACCGCGGCGATGACGCGATCTCCGACGTGCTTGCCCAAGGTGAACTGCCAGCCTTGAGGATTCGTGTGGGGGACGGCGAGCAACGGCAGGCCGCCGACGTGCTCGACCCGAACGTTCTCGCCGACCGAGTCGAACATCCGTGGCACGACCCATACTCGAAGTCCGTGCCGGTGGGCGATGCGCACGACGGGAGTGAGGAGCTGGTCCTGGGTGAGGGAGAACGCGATGACGATGCCCTCGGCACCGGTGTCTCGGATGATCCGGTCGACGTCGTCGGGTGAGCCGAGGTAGGGAACCGGGGGCGTGACTCCGTCGGAATCCATTCCCGCCCAGGGCGGTTCGGCGTCCATCATCCCGACGACCTTCAGCCCGTGTTGTGGGCTGGAGCGCAGCCGTTCGACGATCTGATAGGCGACACGCCCGTTGCCCACCACGATGACGGGGGAGAGCAGGAGGTCGCGCCGTCGCAGGCTCCGTTGGTATTCCGCGCGGATCAGTCGGAACAGCAGCATCAGGACGACGACGCACACCCACATCTTGGCGATCACTCCGCCGATGTGCCCGGGGGCGTTGACGAACACCATCAGGGTGAGCAGCAAGATGGCCGCAAGCGCCGTTGCGGTGAGGACGGGCCCGATCTCGTCGAGGAACCGTCGGTTCAGCCTGCGCGCGTATGCCTTGCGGAACGCCAGGGTGGCGACGACCAGCGGGGTGTAGAGGGCGCACAGCCACACCGGGGGGCTGGTCGGTTCAGTGGAGAAACCCCACCACGCGCCCAGGGCGACGCCGGACGAGCCGGCGACCACGTCGATCGTCACCGTGATGATCGTGCTGAGCGGGTCGGTCCTCGCCAGCTCGTTGAGGCTCCGCCGTCGTCGACGGGGCTGGGCCCGTGGGTGCTTTGGCGCAGGCGGTGACGACGACGTGCGGCCCTGCAGTGTGATCATCGTTCCCCCCGGTCCCGTCCGATGCTGCCCATTCGCGTCATGGCTTCACGCGCCGAACACCTTTGCGCGCGCGGCCGCCGTCAGATCCTCGAGAATCTGAATTTGCCCGCCCGTCCACCGCCTCGGGTGGTCGTCCCACGCGCACAGCGTGCCGGCCGCGTTGCCGCCGTCGTCGTGCAGAGGGAAGGCGGCGTAGGCGCGGATGGCTCCGCTGAGCGCCATGGGATGGTCGGCCAACAACGGGTGTTGGGTGATGTCGTCGACGATCAACGGTTGGCCGCTGGCCACGGCGTACTTGCAGATCGACTCCTCCAGAGGGATCGACCTGTCGTCGCCGACGGTGGGGTCGTTGCAACCCAGGCGGATTTGCCTGTCCTCGGCGAGGATCGACACCGCGGCGTACGGCACGCCCAGGGCCTCCGCGGTGAGCTCCGCGAACTGGTCGAGGGCAACCCGTGGCGCACCGTCCAGGAGGCCCGCGTTGTCGAGCGCGGTTAGCCGGTCGGGGTCGGCGAGGACGAGTCCCAGTAGCCGAGCCAGCCCGCCGTTGTCCTCGGTGATGCGACCCATCAACTCCCGGACCACGGGATTGAACGAGACGGTGCCCGCGATCAATCGCCGGGCGGCCTCGCGGTCGAGGTAGCGGCCGTCGTCGACGTCCGCCTCCGGTGTCGGGTCACTCACCCGTTGATGATAGGCGCCCAGGTGGCCTAAGCGCGTTAGCCAGCAAAAATTGACGGCAACTTCAACCGGTGGTGGTGGCAAGCCGCGCCGAGGAGCACGCAAAGGTGTCGAGGTAATTTAGCCAGATGGTCCGACCCGCGCAGACCGCGCGCAGCGAACGCACTCGCGAGGCGCTGCGACAAGCCGCGCTGGTGAGGTTCCTGGCGCAGGGGGTGGAGGACACCTCCGCCGAGCAGATCGCCGCGGACGCCGGTGTCTCGCTGCGCACCTTCTACCGCCACTTCACCTCCAAGCACGACCTGCTGTTCGCCGACTACGACGCCGGGCTCGAATGGTTCCGGGCGGCGCTGGCCAGTCGCGGGCCGGCTGAATCACTGGTCGACGCAGTGCATTCCGCGGTGATGGCGGCGCCGTACGACACCGCCGCGATGCCAAAGATCGCCGAGTTGCGAACCCGTGAACTGGATCCGGCCCGCATCGTGCGGCACATCCGTCAGGTGGAGTCCGACTTCGCCGGGGCCGTCGAGGAGTATCTGCTGCGCGACGTGCAGCCGGCGCTCACTACCGACGACCGGTTGCGGATCACCGTGACCGCTCGTTGCATCGCCGCAGGGGTGTTCGGGGCGATGGAGGTGTGGATGCTGAGCGAGGACCGGTCGCTGCCGGAGTTGGCGCGGCTGTCCCGGACGGCGCTCGAGACCGTGGCGGCGGGCATCGGCGGACAGTGATACCGATGTTTTGTCATAATTGACAAAACACCACCGCCGTGTCAGCCTCGGACGATGGCGCAGTTCGACGCGGTGGTCATCGGGGCGGGGCACAACGGTCTGGCTGCGGCGGTGCTTCTGCAGAAGGCCGGCGTCCGCACCCTGTGCCTGGACGCCAAGCGTTACGCCGGTGGAATGGCCTCCACCGTAGAGCTTTTCGACGGCTATCGATTCGAGATCGCCGGCTCGCTGCAGTTCCCGACGTCGGCGAAGGTCAGCGACGAACTGGGCCTCGACGCGCTGCCAACCGTCGACCTCGACGTCATGTCGGTGTCACTGCGGGGCATCGGCGACGAACCCGTCGTCTACTACACCGACCCACTCAAACTACTGACCCACCTCGACGACGTGCACGGCGCCGAGGCTGTCAACGGCATGGCGGGCCTGATGGCGTGGAGCCAGGGACCCACCCGCGCCCTGGGGCGGTTCGACGCAGGTGTCGCCCCCAAAACGATCGACGAGATGTTCGCCTGTGCCGAGAACGAATTCGAGCGCGCCGCGATCAGCGACATGCTGTTCGGCTCGGTGCTCGACGTGCTGGACCGCTATCTTCCCGACGCGGAGAAGCACGGCGCCCTGCGCGGAATGCTGTCGTTCCTCGCCGTCAACACCACCTATCGCGGGCCCGCCACCCCCGGCAGTGCCGCGGCCCTGGCGTTCGGACTGGCCATGCCCGACGAGAACGCCAAGCTGATGAAGAAGTTCCGCGGCGGAATTGGCGCTCTCACGGCGCATCTCGTCGACGGGCTTCACGAGCACGGTGGCGAACTCCGGCTGCGCAGCAAGGTCGAGGAGATCGTCGTCGTCGACGGCCGGGTGACCGGCGTCCGTCTCGAGGACGGGTCGACGGTCGACGCCCACATCGTGGTCTCGGCCGTCGCGCCCGACCTCTCCATCACCACGTTGCTCGACTCGAACCTCGTGCCGCCGGACGTCCGCAGCCGCTTCGCCCGCGTCGACCACCGCGGCAGCTACCTACAGATGCACTTTGCGCTCGACGGCATGCCCACCTTCGCGGCGCCGTACGAGACACTCAACGACCCCGAGATGCAGTCGGCGATCGGTCTTTTCAGCACACCCGAGGAACTTCAGCGGCAGTGGGAGGACAGCCGTCGCGGGATCGTTCCCCCAGACCCGGCCGTCGCAATGCAATTCCCGTCGGTGCACGACAGCGGCTTGGCCCCCGAGGGCAAGCACGCCATGTCGGCGTTCTCGATGTGGTTCCCGCTCGACTACGAACACGCGTCCTACGGTGACCTCAAGGGGGAGATGGGTCGGCGAGTCATCGAGAAGATCACCCGCGTCGCACCCGACTTCGAGTCCAAGATCATCCGCCACACCACCTTCACACCACGCCACATGGGGACCATGTTCGGTGCACCGGGTGGGGACTACTGTCACGGCCTGATCCATCCGGAGCAGATGGGGCCCAACCGGCCTGGGCCGCGCGGCTTCGTCGACCTGCCGATCCCGGTCGAGGGGCTGTACCTCGGCAGCGCCGGTTGCCACGGCGGTCCCGGAATCACCTTCATCCCCGGATACAACGCCGCCGCGCAGGCACTCGCCGACGCCAGTTAGTCGTCGGCGGGTCCCGTCGGAGTGGCGCCACCCTCGTCGGACCAGTCCGTTCGGTCCTCGGCGCCCTTGGCGGGGTCACTCTGGACGTCCTTGGCGGCTTCGGGGCCGGAATCGGAGTCGCTGGTCTGGGGTTCTGTGTTCACGTACCGGAGATACCCGCGTCGTCGGGCTCGGAAACGGTGAGCACGGCCTCCACCACGTAGGGCACGTCGTCTTCGAACCGATGCTCGAGCTCGCGCAGCGTACGCGCGATCGACGACTCCACGGCGTCGCCGACCAGGTCGACGCTTGCGATCACGAAAATTTGCTTGGGCCCGATGAATTCGGGGCGCAGGAACCGGACGGAGGCGACTTCGGGGAAGCTGGCCAGCTTGTCGCGCAGCGCCTGCTGCAGCCGGGGCGGACCGGCCTCGCCTGTGAGGAACACCCTGTTGCGGTTGATCAGGATCACGGCCACCACGCCCAGCACGCCGCCGACCAGCATGGAGCCGATCGCGTCCCATACGACGTCGCCGGTGACCTGATGCAACAGGATGCCGAGGAAGGCGATGACGATGCCGACCAGCGCGGCGCTGTCCTCGGCGAAGACGGCCCGCACCGTGGGGTCCGACGTCTCGAAGGCGTACTGCAGCACGTCGCTTTCGAACGTGTGTGCATCCCTTCGCAATTGGCGCAGCGACTGCAACAACGACGTGCCCTCCAGCACGAACGCGATCGCCAACACCAGATAGGCCAACCGGTAGTCCTCACCGGCGCCGTCACCGTGCAGGAGCTCGGTGACTCCCCGCCAGATCGACACGGCTGCACCGACGACGAAGAGGCCGACCGCGGCCAGCAGGGACCACACGTACGCCTCGCGCCCGTACCCGAGCGGTCGCCGGTCGTCGCGCTCGCGGACACTACGTCGATTGGCGATGAGGAGGAACACCTCGTTGCCGGTGTCGGCCCACGAGTGCGCGGCTTCCGCCGTCATCGACGCCGACCCGGACACCACCGCGGCGAACGACTTCGCCAGTGCGACCACGAGGTTCGCGCCGAACGCGACGACGACGGTAAGGGTGCTGTCGCCTTCGGCCTTCACCACCGGCGGTCAGTCACCACGACGCTGCAGCTGCATCATCCAGTCCTCCGGGACGCGCTCGCTGGGGCCGGGTGCCGTCTGGTCGACCGGATGACTCTCCGGCGGAGCCAGTTCCGGCCCGTCGTAGTACTCATTGGTGTCGAAGTTCCAGAACCAGTCCTCGCCCGGCTCGAACGACCGGATGATCGGGTGGCCCGTCTCGCGCCAATGCGCCGACGCGTGCCGGGCCAGCGAATCATCACAGCAGCCGATGTGTCCGCACGCGGTGCACCGGCGCAGGTGCACCCACCATCCGTCGACGGCCGTGCATTCGACGCAGCCCGTACCGCTGGGAGGGATCGTGGGATTCACCGCATCGGTCATGGGCTCACCCTACTTCTTCTCGCGCCACGCACGCTCGAACGGCAACCGCCACGCGTTGGGCGCGATGAGCTGGTGGATTGCGTTCGGGCCCCAGGTACCCGGCTGGTACGACTTCACCGGCGGCGGGTCCTGCAGTAGTTGTTCCGAACGCTCCCATAGTGATTCGATGCCCTCGGCGGTGGTGAACAGCGTGTGGTCGCCGCGCATGGCGTCGAGGATCAACCGCTCGTAGGCCTCGAGGACGTCGCCCAGCGAATCAGTCTCCTGGGTGGAGAACTGCATCGACATCTTGTCGAGCTTCATCCCGGGGCCGGGCCGCTTGCCGTAGAACGACAGCGACACCTTGGATGCGTCGGCGAGGTCGAACGTCAGGTGGTCGGGCCCCTGGGAACCGACCCCGGAGCCGGCGGGGAACATGGTGCGTGGCGCCTCCTTGAAGGCGATCGAGATGATGCGCATGCCCTCGGCCATCTTCTTGCCGGTGCGCAGGTAGATCGGCACCCCAGCCCACCGCCAGTTGTCGATGCCGACCTTCAGTGCGATGAACGTCTCGGTGTCGGAGTCGCGGGCCACGCCCTTCTCGTTGCGGTAACCGGTGTACTGCCCGCGCACCACGTCGGTGGTCCGAATCGGCAGCATCGACCGGAACACCTTGTTCTTCTCCTCGCTGATGGCGCGTGGCTCCAGCGCCGTCGGCGGCTCCATCACCACGAACGCCATCACCTGGAGCAGGTGCGTCACCACCATGTCCTTGTAGGCGCCGGTGCTCTCGTAGAAGTTGGCGCGCTGGTCCAGGCCGAGGGTCTCGGGAATGTCGATCTGGATGTGGTCGATGAAGTTGCGGTTCCAGATCGGTTCGAAGAGCCCGTTGGCGAAGCGGAACGCCAGGATGTTCTGGGCTGCTTCCTTGCCGAGGAAGTGGTCGATGCGGAAGATCTGCCGCTCGCGGAACGTTTCGTGGACGAAGTCGTTGAGTTCGATGGCGCTGGCCAGGTCGGTGCCGAACGGCTTCTCCATCACCACCCGGGACCGCTCGACCAGGTTCGCGTCCTTCAACATCGTGATGACCGCACGCGCAGCCTTGGGTGGGACCGAAAGGTAGTGCAGCCGACGGGGTTCCGGCCCGAGCTCCGCCTCTGCGGCGGCGACGGCGGCGGCCAGGGCCTCCGGTCCGGCGCCCTGGGGCACGTAGGTGATGCGGCTGGCGAAGTGGTCCCACTGCTCCGTGGTGAGCTTGTGGGTGCCGAACGCGTCGACGGCTTCCTTCGTCAGGGCACGAAACTGGTCGTCGGTCAGCTCCTCCAACGACGTCCCGACCACCCGGATCTTGGGCGCCAGGGAGGACTGGACCAGATACGCCATGCCCGGCAACAGCTTGCGCTTGGCGAGGTCGCCGGTCGCGCCGAAGAGGACGATGACGTGGGGGAGCAGGGCGTCCTCGTCCCGGCGGTAGGGGCGTGCACCGGTCGCCGGGTAGGCGATGGACTGCGGGATCTCTGGTGTCGGGGTGGCCACGGCGACGATGTTTCCACCCATACGTGAACAGCGCAGGACACTGCTGGTTAAGGTCGCGGGCATGACAACCAGTGATTCCCGCGAAGTGGTCATCGAAGCAACCCCCGGCGAAATTCTGGACGTCATCGCCGACGTCGAGTCGACGCCCACGTGGTCGCCGCAGTACCAGAAGGCCGTCATCCTCGAGAGCCACCCGGACGGGCGGCCCAAGCAGGTGGAGATGACGGTGAAGGCCGCGGGCCTGACCGACAAGCAGGTCATCGAATACACCTGGACCGACAGCAGTGTCACGTGGACCCTGGTGTCGTCGAGCCAGCTCAAGGCGCAGGACGCCGGCTACACGCTGACGCCCGACGGAGACAAGACGAAGGTCAGGTTCGACATGGCGATCGACCTGTCGATCCCGATGCCGGGCTTCCTGCTCAAGCGCACGCTGAAGGGCGGCATGGAGACGGCGACGGACGGCCTGCGCAAGCAGGTGCTGAAGGTCAAGAAGGGGTGAGCGCCGGGCCGCTGGCCGGGGTACGGGTCATCGAGCTCGGCGGCATCGGGCCGGGACCGCACGCGGGGATGATGTTGGCCGACATGGGCGCCGACGTGGTCCGGGTGCGACGGCCACGCGGCGGGTTGGCGATGCCGGCGGAGGGTTCCGACCTGCTGCACCGCGGCAAGCGCATCGTCGACCTGGACGTGAAGAACGAGTCCGACCGGCTGCTCGACCTGGCCGCGAAGGCCGACGTGCTGCTGGACTGCTTTCGGCCGGGGACGTGTGAGCGCCTGGGGATCGGTCCCGATGACTGTGCCGCGGTCAACCCGCGATTGATCTTCGCGCGCATCACCGGCTGGGGTCAGGACGGACCGTTGGCCGCGACCGCCGGACACGACGTCAACTATCTGTCTCGGACCGGTGCGCTGAGTGCGATCGGCTACCGTGACCGGCCGCCCGTGGCGCCGCTCAACCTGGTCGCGGACTTCGGAGGCGGATCGATGTTCGTGCTCGTCGGCATCGTCGCCGCCCTCTACGAGCGGGAGCGCTCCGGCGTGGGGCAGGTGGTCGACGCCGCCATGGTCGACGGCGTCAGCGTGCTCGCCCAGATGATGTGGACGATGAAGGCGACCGGCTCGCTGAAGGACGAACGAGAGTCGTTCCTGCTCGACGGCGGCGCGCCGTTCTACCGGGTCTACGAGACGTCCGACGGCAAGCACGTGGCGGTCGGTGCGATCGAGCCACAGTTCTTCGCCCAACTCCTCGTCGGTCTCGGGCTCACCGCCGACGATGTGCCGGGCCAATCCGACCGCGCCGGCTACGAGCGGATGCGCGCGATCTTCGCCGAGCGTTTCGCCACCCGGACCCGCGACGAGTGGACGGCGATCTTCGCCGGCTCCGACGCCTGTGCGACGCCGGTGCTGACCTGGGCCGAAGCCGCGGTCGACGAGCACCTGGTGGCGCGGTCGACGATCGTCACGGCCCACGGCGTCGAGCAGGCCGCACCGGCGCCGCGGTTCTCCCGAACCCCGTCGGGCCCGGTGGGCAGATTCCCGCAGGGCACCACTGCGCTCGAGGACCTCGGGTGGTGAGCTGAGCGCAAGGGAATGCGCGCGGTCTCGCTGCAGGTTGTGCCGGGCATGCCCACAGGAGTCGTGCTCAACCCCCGACCGACCGCCACCAACGCCGTCGACGACGTCGTCGAGCAGGCGCGACGTGCCTTCGAGATCGGCGTGCGCCGCATCTGGCTTCCGCAGCGCTTCGACTACGACGCGATCTCGCTCGCCGGCCACGTTGGCGCTGCGGTGCCCGGACTCGGGGTCGGCACCTTCGTCGTCCCCGTCAACCCGCGTCACCCGCTGATCGTCGCGATGCTGGCGCAGACCGCGCAGGCGGCGTCGCACGGCAACTTCAGCCTCGGTCTCGGGCTCGGTGCCAAGGCAGTCGAGCAGCAGGCGTTCGGCACGGCGTGGTCCAACCCTGCGGGCCGGCTCCGCGAGCACCTGCAGGTGTTGCAGTCGATCTTCACCACCGGCGCCGTGGACTTTCACGGCGAGGAGTTGACCGCCGCACCCGAGTGGCCGGTCGCAACTCCCGGCGGTGCGCCGGTGCCGCTGTACGTTGCGGCCATGGGCCCCAGGGCACTTCGGGTCACCGGCGAGTTGGCCGACGGCACGCTGCCCTACCTGGCGGGCCCGCGAACCCTGTCTGAGTTCATCGTGCCCACCATCTCCGAGGCGGCGACTGCGGCGGGCCGTCCCGCGCCGAAGATCATCGCCGCCGTTCCGGTGGTGGTGTCCGACGACGCCGGCGCCGCCTACGAACTGGCGGCTACCGAACTCGCGTTCTACGAGTCGATCCCGTCGTATGCCAGGGTGATCGAGCGGGAGGGAGTCTCCCGTGCGGCAGACGTCGCGGCCGTCGGGACCCCGGCGGCGGTGCGCACACACCTGCACCGCTACCTCGACGCGGGCGCCACCGATCTGGTGCTCAGCCCGCTGCGGTCGGACTCCGCTGATCCCGAACGCCTTTGGGAGCTCGCTGCGTCGATCTGAGCCTCGCGTGTTTGGATGACACGGTGGTTGAGCCGGACACCGTCGACGAACAGCCGCCAGCGATCGTGGCGAAGGCCATTTCGGTGGCCGGTCCATGGGGCCCGGTCTACGGTCCGGTGACGTTGGAGATCCCACGGGGTGGCCTCACCGTGCTGCTGGCGCCCCCTGGCGCGGGACGAACCGCCCTGCTGATGACCCTTGCCGGCCGGATGAAGCCGATGGGCGGGTCGCTGGAGGTGATGGGGGAGACCAACGTGCGCACCATTTTCCGCGGCAGCGTGCTGGCCGGGGTCGAGGAACTCGACGCGGTCTACGAGTCGGTCACCGTGCGCGACCTCCTCACCGAGAAGTTGCGCTGGGACGCACCGTGGTATCGGGTGGTGCGACGTGCCGACGACGCGGATCTGGCCCGTGTGTGCGCGCCCGTGTTCGGTACGCTGCCGCTGCCTGAATTGCCTTCCTACGTCGACGAACTCAGCGAGTTGGACGCGCTGCTGCTGCGCGTCGCACTGGCCAACACGACCGCGCCACCGCTGTTGGTGGTGGGTGCCCTCGACCAGGTGGCCGAGGACGCGAGCCGCGTGGAGTTGGTGCGTCGTCTCGTCGAGCTGGGCGAACGCCAGACCGTCGTCACGGCCTCGGCGAATCCAGTGCCCGCCGGGCTGGGTGTCGGCCTCCAGCTGCCGGCGCTCGAGAAGGACGTTCACGAGGACGGGGTGTGAGGATGCTTGCCGGACTGTCGTTGGGTACCGACCTCAGGCGCTATTCGCGGGGCGTGATGCCGCGGGTGGCGTTGGTCACCATCATCCTGCTGCCGCTGCTCTACGGTGCGATGTACCTGTGGGCGTTTTGGAACCCGTTCAACGCCGTGGACCACGTTCCGGTGGCCTTGGTGAACTCCGATCGCGGTGCCGTGGTCCAGGGACAGGAGCTGAGGGCGGGCGACCAGGTGAGCGAGGCCCTGCTCAAGTCCGGCCAGCTCGACCTGCACGTGATGTCGGCGGAGAGTGCGGCCAAGGCGGTCAAGGACGGGACGTCCTACTTCTCGATCACCCTGCCCGCCGACTTCAGCGAGGCAATCGCGTCGGCGGCCACTCCCAACCCGCGCCAGGCCGAGCTGCGGTTCGACTTCAACGACGCCAACAACTACCTGGCCTCGGTCATCGGGCAGAACGCGTCGCGGGAGATCCTCAACCAGGTGAGCGCGGCCATCGGCGAACAGGTGGTCGGCAAGGTGCTGATCGGTCTGACCGACGCCGGTGAGGGCATCAAGAAGGCAGCCGCCGGCGCCGACCAGCTGTCGGCCGGACTGACCAGCGCCAATGACGGGGCGCACCAACTGGCAAGTGGGGCAGACACTCTCGCGGGCGGTCTGGTGACGGCACGCAACGGCTCGGCCGCTCTCGCGGCGGGCGCCCACCAGCTGTCTGCGGGCATCGGCCAGGCCACCACGCCGTTGATCGACACCTTGGACAGGGTGCAGCGCCTCGGGCTGAACCCCGACGACGTCGCGGCGCTGGCCGCCCAAATCAGCGGGGGCGTCGCCACGGCGAGTGATCGCATCGCCGCGCTGAACGTGGACCACCAGTTGGCTGCCGGGATCGTCGACCAGGTGGTCGGCGGGTTGCAGGCCAACCCGGACCCGTCGGCGCGCGGCCTCGGCGAGGTGCTGGGCGGAGCGCAGAAACTGCTGAACTCCCAGGGCCTCGACCCGACGACGGACGACGGCCTGATCCGGCTCCGCGACGGAGCCCAACGGCTGCAGAACGAGTTCGGTGATCCTCACAGCCAAGCCCGGCAGTTGCTCACCCAGACCCTGAACGGCCAGCTGAAGTCGGACGTGATCCGGCTTCGCGACGGAGCCGCCCAACTCGACAGCGGCGCGGCGAAGCTCGACTCGGGTTTGGTGAAGCTGGCCGACGGCGGAGGCCAATTGGCCCGCGGTGCAAACCAATTGGCGGCCGGCACCCAGAAGTTGAGCGACGGTTCCCGGCAACTTGCGGACGGACTCGACAAGGGTGCGGCACAGGTTCCCACGTGGAGCCCCCAGCAACGCGACGCCGTCGCCCGCACGGTGGCGAGCCCGGTGGGCGTGCAGCAGCACGTCGCCAACGAGGCGCCGACCTTCGGCACCGGATTCGCACCCTTCTTCCTGCCCCTGGCGCTGTTCATCGGCACGTTGATCGTCTGGATGTTGTTGACGCCGTTGCAGGCTCGGCCGATCGTCGCCGGGCTCGGCTCCGTGCGCGTGGTGCTGGCGTCCTATTGGCCGGCGCTGGCCGTGGTGGCCTGCCAGGTCGCGATCATGTATGCCGTCGTGCACTTCGGGGTGGGCCTGCACGCCAAGTACGCGCCCGCCACCATCGCCTTCCTGTTCCTCGTCGCCGCGACCTTCCTGGCGATGATCCAGGCGTTCAACGCGGTGTTCGGCGTGGCCGTCGGCAGGGTCGTCACACTGGCGTTCCTGATGTTCCAACTGGTGTCCTCGGGCGGCATCTACCCGGTGGAGACCACCGCCAAGCCGTTCCAGATCATCCACCCGTTCGATCCGATGACCTACGCGGTCAACGGTTTACGGGAGCTGACGGTGGGCGGCGTCGAATCCCGGCTGTGGGTCGCGATCGCCGTGCTCCTCGGAGTGCTCGCCGCGTCGCTGACCGCGAGCGCGCTGGCGGCCAGGCGCAACCGGCAATACACGATGGAGCGGCTGCACCCGCCCATCGAGGTCTGATCAGGCCTTGAGGACCTGAAGCCGCCTGATGGCTTCCTCCATGGTGTCGTCGCGTTTGCAGAACGCGAAGCGCACCAGGTGGTTCCACTGACCGACGTGGCTGGAGTGGGGGTCGCAGAACGCCGACATCGGGATGGCCGCGACGCCTGCCCGCTCCGGCAGCTCGGCGCAGAACGTGGCGCTGTCGGTGTAGCCCAGAGGGCGCGGGTCGGCGCAGAGGAAGTAGGTGCCGAAGCTGTCCAGGACGTCGAACCCGATGTCGGTCAGGGCACCCGAGAGCCGAGTCCGTCTGGCCTGAAAGGACTCTCGCAGAGACAGGCTCCAGGCGTCCTCGTCGTCCAGAGCCTGGGCCACGGCGGGCTGGAACGGTGCGCCGCCGACGTAGGTGAGGAACTGCTTGGCCGCCCGGACGCCGGCAATGAGGTCCGCAGGCCCGCAGGCCCAGCCGATCTTCCAGCCGGTGACGTTGAACATCTTCGCCGCACTCGAGATGGTGATCGTGCGTTCGGCCATCCCGGGATAGCCGGCAAGCGGAAGATGCCGGTGGCCGTCGAACACCAACTGCTCGTACACCTCGTCGGTGATGACCAGCAGGTCGTGCTCCACTGCGAGCTGGGCGATCGCCGAGAGTTCCGCGTCGGTGGCGACCATGCCGGTCGGGTTGTGCGGAGAGTTCACGATCAGCGCACGGGTGCGCGGCGTGACGGCGGCGCGCAGCGCGTCCACGTCGATCGCGAAGCCGCGGCCGTCGGTGACCAGCGGGACGGCGACCCGGTGGCAGCCGGCCATGGCGATCACGGGAGAGTACGAGTCGTAGAAGGGCTCGATCAGCAGCACCTCGGAGCCCGGCTCCACCAGCCCGATGACCGACGCCGCGATGGCCTCGGTGGCCCCGACGGTGACGAGCACCTCGGTGTCGGGGTCGTAGGTGATGCCGTAGTGCCGTTGCCGCTGCGCCGCGATTGCCTGCCGCAGGGCGGGAATGCCCGGCCCGGGTGGGTACTGGTTGACGCCCTCGGCGATGGCGTTCTCGGCGGTCTTCAGCATCGCCGCCGGGCCGTCCTCGTCGGGAAACCCTTGGCCCAGGTTGACCGCGCCGATGCGCGCGGCGAGCGCGGACATCTCGGCGAAGATCGTCACGGCGTAGGGCTGGAGTCTGGCGACCGGAGCCGGGCGGCCGGCGACATGGGGAATAGCCATGGAAACGAGCCTAGGTCCACGCGGGTGGGGAATGAATTTTGCCCGCGCGACGCTGACGGCGGCATGACCTACGCGCTCCCGGCCGATGCCGCCCTTCTGCAACCCGTTCGGATCGGCTACACCGACATGCGCAACCGGCTCTTCATGGCACCGCTCACCCGGTCCCGCGCGCAGGCCGACGGAACCCCGTCGGACCTGGCCGCGCAGTACTACTCCCAGCGGGCGGCGGCAGGGCTCATCATCTCCGAGGCCACCGCGGTGTCGGCAGCCGCCAACGGCGCCTACCTGAACACGCCTGGCCTCTACACCGAGCGGCACGAGTCGAAGTGGGCGGAGATCGCGGACGAGGTCCACGAAGCCGGCGGCCACATGTTCGTCCAGCTGTGGCACGTCGGGCGGATGGGGCACCCGGACATCAGCGGCGTTCACCCCGTCGCGCCGTCTGCCATCGCCGCGGACGTGACCACCCACACGCCGACGGGCAAGCAGCCCCTTCCGGTACCGCGCACCCTGCGGACCGACGAGATCGCGCCCATCGTCGAGGACTTCAGGGTGGCCGCCCGCCGGGCCGTCGACGCCGGGATGGACGGCGTCGAGATCCACGGGGCCAACGGCTACCTCCTGCACGAGTTCCTCTCCGACGTCACGAACCGGCGCACCGACCGTTACGGCGGTTCGCCCGAGAACCGCGCCCGGCTGGCCGCCGAGATCGTCGAGGCCGTCGCCGCGGAGATCGGTGCCGACCGGGTCGGGCTGCGCATCTCGCCGGGGAACGGTGCCGGCGACATGCGCGAGGTCGACGAGGTTGCCGCCTACGAAGCGCTCGTCACTCGGCTCGCGCCGCTGGACATCGCCTATCTGCACGTCCTGATCGATCCCGACGTACCCGCCTTCGGAGCGCTGCGCGGGCTGTGGGCCGGGCCGATGGTGCTGAACACCGGCCGCGAGGTCGACACCCGGTTCTGCCAGCTCGAGGAGCTGGCGGAGTGGGGTGTCATCAGCGCCGCCGCGGTGGGTCGCGCGTTCCTCGCCAACCCCGATCTGATCGACCGCTTGGTTCTTGGTGCGGAGCTGAACGAACCCGACGTCACGACGTTCTATTCGCCGGGACCCGTTGGCTACGTGGACTATCCGACGCTGGGGCAGGACGCCCGACTCGAAACGGCCTGACGGAGGAGGGGGCTCGCAGCAACCACCCAACCAACGGGTTGGGCGAGGCTGCTACGCTGGCGCCGCGAGGACTAACCTCCACGCGGGTACGCGTCTGTTCTACATCGGAACGCGATCCCCCACCTCAACATGGACCTGGAGAATCACCACATGTCCGAAGAAGCCTTCATCTACGAGGCGATCCGCACGCCGCGTGGCAAACAACGCAACGGCGCTCTCAACGAGGTCAAGCCGGTCAACCTCGTCGTCGGACTGATCGACGAGCTGCGCACCCGCCACCCCGACCTCGACGAGAACCTGATCAGCGACCTGATCCTCGGTGTCGTCTCGCCCGTCGGCGACCAGGGCGGCGACATCGCCCGCACCGCCGCGCTCGTGGCCAAGTTGCCCGAGACCACCGGCGGATTCCAGCTCAACCGGTTCTGCGCGTCGGGCCTCGAGGCCGTCAACACCGCCGCGCAGAAGGTGCGTTCCGGCTGGGACGACCTGGTGCTCGCTGGCGGTGTCGAGTCGATGAGCCGCGTCCCCATGGGCTCCGACGGCGGAGCCTGGGCCAGCGACCCCGAGACCAACTACCGCATCGGCTTCGTGCCGCAGGGCATCGGCGCCGATCTGATCGCCACCATCGAGGGATTCTCCCGCGAGGACGTCGACGCCTACGCGGTGCGCTCGCAGGAGAAGGCCGCCGCCGCATGGTCGGGCGGCTACTTCGCCAAGTCCGTCATCCCGGTCAAGGATCAGAACGGTCTGGTCATCCTCGACCAGGACGAGCACATGCGACCCGGCACCACGCTGGAGAGCCTCGGCAAGCTGAAGTCCGCCTTCGAGGGCCTCGGCGCCATGGGCGGCTTCGACGACGTCGCGCTGCAGAAGTACCACTACGTCGAGAAGATCAACCACGTCCACACCGGTGGCAACAGCTCCGGGATCGTCGACGGCGCCGCCCTGGTGCTCGTCGGCTCCGAGAAGGCCGGACAGTCACAGGGTCTGACCCCGCGCGCCCGCATCGTCGCGACCGCCACCAGCGGCGCCGATCCGGTCATCATGCTCACCGGCCCCACGCCTGCCACCCGCAAGGTGCTCGACCGCGCCGGCCTGTCGACCGAGGACATCGACCTGTTCGAGCTGAACGAGGCGTTCGCCTCGGTGGTGCTGAAGTTCCAGAAGGACCTCAACATCCCCGACGAGAAGCTCAACGTCAACGGTGGCGCCATCGCGATGGGCCACCCGCTGGGTGCCACCGGCGCCATGATCACCGGAACCATGGTCGACGAGCTGGAGCGCCGCGGCGCCCGGCGTGCGTTGATCACGCTGTGCATCGGCGGCGGCATGGGTGTCGCGACCATCATCGAGAGGGTGTAGGCAATGGCAGAGAACACCATTCAGTGGGACAAGGATGCCGACGGCATCGTCACGCTGACGCTGGACGACCCGACCGGGTCCGCCAACGTGATGAACGAGCACTACAAGGAATCCATGCACAACGCCGTGGAACGGCTTGTCGCGGAGAAGGATTCGATCACCGGCGTGGTGATCGCCAGCGCGAAGAAGACCTTCTTCGCTGGTGGTGACCTCAAGGGCATGTTGAAGATCGGTCCGGACGACGCCGCCCAGGCGTTCGAAGAGGTCGAGTTCATCAAGGCCGACCTGCGCACGCTGGAGACCCTCGGCAAGCCGGTGGTCGCGGCCATCAACGGCGCCGCCCTCGGCGGTGGCCTTGAGATCGCACTGGCCACCCACCACCGCATCGCCGCCGACGTCAAGGGTGTGGCGATCGGCCTGCCCGAGGTCACCCTGGGCCTGCTGCCCGGCGGAGGTGGCGTCGCCCGCACCGTCCGCATGTTCGGCATCCAGAAGGCCTTCATGGAGATCCTGAGCCAGGGCACGCGCTTCAAGCCCGGCAAGGCCAAGGAAATCGGACTGGTCGACGAATTGGTCTCCAGCGTCGACGAATTGGTGCCTGCCGCCAAGGCGTGGATCAAGGCCAATCCCGAATCGCACACCCAGCCGTGGGACGCCAAGGGCTACAAGATGCCCGGCGGTACGCCGTCGCACCCCGCGCTGGCAGCCATCCTGCCGTCGTTCCCGGCGCTGCTCAAGAAGCAGCTGAAGGGTGCCCCGATGCCCGCCCCGCGGGCCATCCTGGACGCGGCCGTGGAAGGTGCGCAGGTCGACTTCGACAGCGCCACCCGCATCGAGAGCCGCTACTTCACCCACCTGGTCACCGGCCAGGTCTCGAAGAACATGATTCAGGCGTTCTTCCTGGATCTGCAGTCCATCAACGGCGGCGGATCGCGCCCCGACGGCATCGCCAAGCAGGAGATCCGCAAGATCGGCGTGCTCGGCGCCGGCATGATGGGCGCGGGCATCGCCTACGTCTCGGCGAAGGCCGGCTTCGAGGTCGTGCTCAAGGACGTCGAAATCGAAGCGGCCCAACGCGGCAAGGGCTACTCGGAGAAGATCGAGGCCAAGGCGCTCGAGCGAGGCAAGACCACCCAGGAGCGCAGCGACGCACTGCTGGCCAGGATCACCCCGACCGCCGACGCGGCAGACTTCGCCGGCGTCGACTTCGTCATCGAGGCCGTCTTCGAGTCGGTTGAGTTGAAGCACAAGGTGTTCCAGGAGATCGAGGACATCGTCGAGCCCAACGCGCTGCTGGGGTCGAACACGTCGACCCTGCCCATCACCGGTCTCGCGGCTGGGGTGAAGCGCCAAGAGGACTTCATCGGCATCCACTTCTTCTCCCCGGTCGACAAGATGCCGCTGGTCGAGATCATCAAGGGCGAGAAGACCTCTGACGAGGCACTGGCCCGGGTGTTCGACTACACGCTGGCCATCGGGAAGACCCCGATCGTGGTCAACGACAGCCGCGGCTTCTTCACCAGCCGCGTCATCGGCACCTTCGTCAACGAGGCGCTGGCGATGCTGGGCGAGGGCGTGGTTCCGGCGAGCATCGAGCAGGCGGGTTCCCAAGCCGGCTACCCGGCGCCGCCGTTGCAGCTGTCCGACGAGCTCAACCTCGAACTGATGCACAAGATCGCCGTTGCCTCGCGCAAGGGCGTCGAGGAAGCCGGCGGCACGTACGAGGCGCACCCGGCCGAGGCGGTCGTGGAGAAGATGATCGAGATCGGTCGTCCGTCGCGGCTCAAGGGCGCCGGCTTCTACTCCTACGCCGACGGCAAGCGCGTCGGTCTGTGGTCGGGCCTGAAGGACACCTTCAACTCCGGCACCACGGAGCTTCCGCTGCAGGACATGATCGACCGGATGCTCTTTGCCGAGGCGCTCGAGACGCAGAAGTGCATCGACGAGAACGTCCTGATGACCACCGCGGACGCCAACATCGGGTCCATCATGGGCATCGGCTTCCCGCCGTGGACCGGTGGGTCGGCGCAGTTCATCGTCGGCTACGAGGGCCCCCACGGCGTCGGCAAGGCCGCCTTCGTGGCCCGCGCCAAGGAGCTGGCGGAACGCTACGGCGAGCGGTTCGAACCGCCGGCGTCGCTCACCAGCTAGCCAGCCCCAGTTCCAGCGAAGGTCCCCGAAGCAATGGCGCTTCGGGGACCTTTGCGTCGCTCAGAACGAACCCAGGTCGGCCGAGAGCCAGTGCTCCGGCGCCATCCAGATCGCCACGTGCTCACCCAGCTCCGTGCGGGCGAACTCGAGATACCGGTCGGCCGCCTCGCCACTGAGATAACGCCGCGTCATCTCTTCGAGCTGCGCCTCGGTGGCCGGCTCGATGCGGCTGACGGCCCCGTCGACGGCGACGTAGCGGGTGGTGGGCTCAGATCGTTCCACCATGAGTGAGAAGAAGCCGTTGGCCTCGATGAGGCGGGCCTTGCGCGAGGCCGGGGCGGTCAGGATCCACGGCTCACCGCCCGGGGTGTACTGGTACCAGATGGGGACTACCAGCGGGCCGCGTGTGTCGCCTGCGTAGGCGGACAACGCCGCGACGCGAGGCTCGGCAAGGAAGAGTTCCCGTTCGTCCTGCGAAAGCGCCATGGGTGAGGCTAGCCGCGGGACAGTGGACGCAAACCTCCCGGCTGGACCGGTCAGTTCGTCGGGGTGCCGATGATCTCGCGCGTCGGCCCCCCGTTGACGACCTCGTGGGCGAGGTCGGCCAGACGGCGATTGGTGCGACGGGCATGTTGCCGGAGAAGATTGAAGGCGCGATCCATGTCGAGGTTGCCGCGTTCGGCCAGTACGCCCTTGGCCTGTTCGATGATCAAGCGGGTGTTGAGCGCCGTCTGCAGTTGCTGGTTGACCAGTTCGGAGTGGCTCAGAATCCGTTGGTGGACGATGCCGATCGTGGCAACGTCGGCGAGGGCCTGGCCGACGGACACGTCGGCGGGTTGTACCGGACCCGTGTTGCCGAGGAAGAGATTGAGGGCGCCGATCCGTTCGGTGCGCAACCGCAACGGCAACGCCAGGACCGCCTGGAAGCCGTACTCCGCGGCGCGCTGGGCGAAGGCGGGCCACCGCGCCGCGCTGGCGGCAAGGTCCTCCACGTGGACGGCCTCGCCGGATCGGTAGGCGTCCAGGCACGGACCGACGTCGGCCTCGACCTGAAGAAGCTCGAGCAGCCGGCTCTGCTCGCTGCTCGAGGCGAACACGTGCAACGCCCCCTTGGCGTCACCGAGCAGGATGCCCGCCGCGGTGATCGGCAGCAGCTCCATGGTGTTGTCGATGAGCTGCTGAGCTAGCTCGATGACGTCGTAGTCGGCGACAAGGGTGTCCGCCAGGCCGACGAACGCATTCGCCAGCCGCTCGTAACGATCCATCGCACTTCGTTCCTTCCATCCGGACGTCCCGCGTCGACACTACGGCGCACCGCCGACCGGTGACACCGCTTAGAGTCGGACGCATGCGCTTCGGACTCTTCATCCCGCAGGGTTGGCGACTCGATCTGGTGGACATCCCCACCGCACGGCACTGGGAGGTGATGCGCGACCTCGCCACCTACGCCGACGGCGGAGCGTGGGATTCCCTGTGGGTCTACGACCACTTCCACACCGTGCCGGTGCCCACCGGTGAGGCGACCCACGAGGCGTGGTCCCTGATGTCGGCGTACGCGGCGACGACCACGCGCATCAAGCTCGGGCAGATGTGCACGGCGATGAGCTACCGCAACCCGGTCTACCTGGCCAAGGTGGCCGCCACGGTGGACGTCATCTCGGGCGGCCGGGTGCAGATGGGCATCGGTGGTGGCTGGTACGAACACGAGTGGCGCGCTTACGGATACGGTTTCCCCTCGGCGGGGGTGCGGTTGGGCCGGCTCGACGAGGGCGTCCAGATCATGCGCGACGCGTGGCGCGACGGCCGGGTGACCCTCGACGGCAAGCACTACCAGGTGGACGACGCCATCGTCGCGCCAAAGCCGTTGCAGGAGGCTGGTATTCCGCTCTGGATCGCCGGCGGCGGCGAGAAGGTGACGCTGAAGATCGCCGCCAAGTACGCGCAGTACACCAACTTCACCTCCGAGCCCGACGGATTCGCACACAAGTCGAAGGTGCTCGAGGAGCACTGCGCGAACGTCGGGACCGACTACGGCGCCATCGTGCGGTCGGCCAACTTCAACGCCGTCGTCGGTACCTCCGAGGCCGACGTGGCCGAGCGGGTCGAGCGGATCCGGGCCCGTCAGGTCGCCAAGGCCAATCCCGAGGCCGTCGACGCCATGCTCGCCAACGCCACGTCCCCCGACGCGGCCTCCGGAACGCCCGAGCAGGTGGTCGAGCGGCTGAGTCGGTTGCGGGACCTGGGTTGCGAGTACGCGATCCTCTACTTCCCCGAGGCGGCCTACGACCGTTCGGGCATCGAGTTGTTCGAGCGGGAGGTCATCCCGGCGCTGAGCTAGCGGTGGCTCAGCACGTTGACGACGTTGCCCGACGGATCTTCGAAGAAGAACCGCCGCACGCCCCACTCCTCGTCGGTTAGCGGGTGCACGATGGTCAGGCCGGCGGACACCGCCGCGGCGTGGGCACCGTCGACGTCGTCGACCTCCACGGACAGGTCGGGGTTGACGGGTGCGGTGAGATCCCTTGTCACGAGGCTGATCTGGTGGCCGGCGTCATCGGCCAGCGTGAGGATCCAGCCGTGGTTCATCACCTCGGCGAGGCCCAGGGTCTCGACGTACGCGGTGCGGGCGGCCTCGACGTCGGCGACGGTCAGGTTCGGCACCACCCGCCGCACCGTCATATCGCCGGACCGAGCAGATCGTCCGCGTCCTTGATGACGTACCCGTAGCCCTGTTCGGCGAGGAATCGTTGGCGGTGCGCGGCGTACTCGGCGTCGAGGCTGTCGCGTGACACCACGGAGTAGAACACCGCGCCGCCGCCGTCGGCCTTGGGCCGCAGGAGCCTGCCCAATCGCTGCGCCTCCTCTTGTCGCGACCCGAACGTGCCCGAAACCTGTACCGCGACACTGGCTTCGGGTAGATCGATGGAGAAGTTGGCGACCTTGGACACCACCAGCGTCTGGATCTCACCGGTGCGGAAGGCCTCGAAGAGGACTTCGCGTTCGGCGTTCTTCGTCGACCCCTGGATCACCGGTGCGTCGAGTTCGCGGCCCAGCTCCTCCAACTGGTCGAGGTACGCACCGATCACCAGCGTCGGCTCACCGGGATGGCGCGCCAGGATCGACTTCACGACCGCCACCTTGGTGTGCGCCGTCGAACAGAGCTTGTAGCGCTCCTCCGGCTCGGCCGTGGCGTAGATCATCCGCTCGTTCTCGGTCATCGTGACCCGGACTTCGATGCACTCGGCCGGCGCGATCCAGCCCTGGGCCTCGATGTCCTTCCACGGCGCGTCGTACCGCTTGGGGCCGATCAGGCTGAACACGTCACCCTCGCGGCCGTCCTCGCGGATCAGGGTGGCGGTCAGCCCGAGCCGGCGGCGCGACTGCAGATCGGCCGTCATCCGGAACACCGGGGCGGGCAGCAGGTGCACCTCGTCGTAGATGATCAGGCCCCAGTCGCGGCTGTCGAACAGCTCGAGGTGCTTGTATTCGCCCTTGGTTCGGCGCGTGATCACCTGGTAGGTCGCGATCGTGACGGGGCGCACCTCCTTGCGTTCGCCGGAGTACTCGCCGATCTCCTCCTCGGTCAGCGAGGTGCGGGCGATCAGCTCGCGCTTCCACTGCCTGCCTGCGACGGTGTTGGTCACCAGGATCAACGTCGTCGCCCCGGCCTTGGCCATTGCCGCGGCGCCGACGATCGTCTTGCCCGCGCCGCAGGGCAGCACGACGACGCCTGAGCCGCCCGCCCAGAACGAGTCGGTGGCCATCTGCTGGTAGTCACGCAACACCCACCCGTCCTGCGCCAGCTCGATGGGATGGGCCTCGCCGTCGACGTAGCCCGCGAGATCCTCCGCGGGCCAGCCGATCTTGAGCAGCATCTGCTTGATGTGACCGCGCTCGCTGGCGTGCACGACGATCGTGTCGTCGTCGAGGCGGGCGCCGAGCATGGGGGCAATCTTCTTGTTGCGCAGCACCTCCTCGAGCACGGCGCGGTCCAGGCTGACCAGCACCAGGCCGTGCACCGGGCTCTTCACCAGCTGCAGACGGCCGTAGCGGGCCATCGTGTCGACGATGTCGACCAGCAGCGGCTGCGGCACCGAGTACCGCGAGAAGGACACCAGGGCGTCGACCACCTGCTCGGCGTCGTGACCGGCGGCGCGGGCATTCCACAGCGCCAACGGGGTGATGCGGTAGGTGTGGATGTGCTCGGGTGCCCGTTCGAGCTCGGCGAACGGTGCAATCGCCGCGCGCGCCGCGCCCGCGAGTTCGTGGTCGACCTCCAGCAGCACCGTCTTGTCGGACTGGACGATCAATGGGCCGTCGGTCATCCGCGATCCCGCTTAGCTGACATCATCGGACCCATTATCCCCGCTCCGCCGACACCACCGACGTCACGCGATGAATGGCGAAGTCGCGAACCCGCCCGGCAGCCGGATCGTAGGCCGTGAGCTGGCCGCCCCGGACGTTGATCGGGGCGACGACGCGCTGCGTCGCCACCCCCGCCGGGTCGACGTAGCCGATGACGACCGACTCCTGCCGGTGTGCCGCGCCGTGCAGCTGCGCCATGGCCTCGGCCGGGTCGAGGCGGGTTCCGTCGGTGGGGGAGCCCGTCACCTTGCGCAGCACCGCGACGATGGCGCCCAGGGTCTGAGCCGTCGGGCCCTGCGGCGGGCGGTAGCCGCGGCGGCGACCGGGCGTCGGCACCCGCGCTCCACGCGACTTGACGTCGACGATCGTCCCTGACGAGTCCTCGGCGGCCGGTGCGAAGCCGGCGCTGCGCAGCGCGGCGAGCAGTTCGTTGATGGGCGACATCGACACGGCGACGGTCGGCGCCAGGGCCCGGACGTCCAGCTTCTCGAGCGCAGGCGCCGAGATGGCCTGCGTCAGCAGCGCGGGATCCTCGCACCGGACGAACGACGCCGCCATGCCGACCCTCAACTGGCCGTGGCGGCGCGCCACGTCGTCGATCAGGTACGTCAACCCTTGTGGCACAGGGGTTTTCGAGTGCCTGGCGAACAACCCGTGCAACTCGCTGGCGCTGAGTCCGGTGTCGAGGGCCCGTCGAACGGACTGCTCGCTGATCCGGTACACCATCGCCGCGCCGGCCGACTCGACGGTGGCCACCATCGAGAGTTGTTCGGCCAAGCCACGATCCAGCGGTCCGGGGACCACCACGGTCAGGTCGGCCTGTAGCAAGAAGTGGTCGATGGGCGCGGGCAGTACCTTGTTCATCGCGGCGACGACGACGTCCTCCGGCTCGGAGGAGAGCATGCCGCGACTGGGGGTGGCGATCGCGCCCCGTCCGATCGCACCCACGGCGTGGGCTTCGGCAAGGAGGTCGGCGACCGGCGAGACCTGAAGGCGGGCCGCCCAGCGTGGTCGCCGCCACGTCATCGCGGCCGAGGCCCCCGCGGCGTCGACTCCCGTACCGGGAGGCAGGTCCGCGAGCGTGGCCAGCAGCAGTCGGCGGTCCAGCGGCGCGGCGGTCGAATACAGCGAATCTGACAGCACCGCATAGGGTTTGCCGTCGGGTCCGCGCTCGCCGACGAGGCCTGGCCGGGCCGGGAGGTCCAGCCAGGCAGACGCGATCTGGTGCCACCGCACCGCATTGGGGGATTCGACGAACCGATCGGCGGCCAGCGTCGGCGCCCAGTACGGCCCGGCGCCGTCGAGCGGATCCGGCTCGGGGATGCCCGCCGCGATCAGCCCCGCCGCCGAGGCCACCTCGAGAATGAGGCCGAGACGGTCGTCGTCGATGCCGGTGCCCTTGCTGAGGCGCTTCAGTTCGCGAACCCCGAGGCCGCCGCTTCGCAGCTCGGGGATCGGCGCACTGGACAGCGCGTCGAGCACCACGTCGACCTCGCGGAGCAGATCCATCGCGGAGCCGGCCGCGGCCGCGTCGACGTCGGCCACCGACGTCGCCGTCGTCGTCGGGTCGGGTGGGGCCAGCCCGAGGGGCCCCGGCGCCTCGCCGCGCATCACCTGCCCGACGAGGCGCGGCAGGATCACGGTGTCCTCGTCGACCCGTCGCAGCAGACCGGCCGCCAGCAGACGCTGGACCGGTCGGTCGGCGGGGGTGCCCGTCGCCGCGTCCCGCGTGCGGCCGATCGGCGACCCGTCGACCAGTCGCTCCAACAGTTCGCGCTGCGGCCCGTCCACGCGAGCGACCAATTCGGCGACGTGTGCGGCATCGGGGCCGTCGGCCTCGAGGGTGACCTGGCCCGGATGCCACGGCAGACCCGCCGCGGACTCCTGGGCGACCCGCAGCGCGTCGTCGCCCCACGCCAGGGCGCGGGCTCGCAGCGCGTCCAGCGCGGTGGCCAGATCGTCGCTGTCGACCCGGCCGCCGAGCAACTCCGACAGCGCGGCCAAGGGCACCCCGCCGGCATCGGCGTGCAGGACGAGCAGCGCGTCGAGCGTCGCCAGCGCCAAGAAGTCGAGGCCGTCGGTCGCAGCCTTCACCGACTGCCGGGCCTGTGCTCTGGCGGCGAGTGCGGAAATGGACCCCGGTGGGGGTTGGGCGAGATCGGGACGCAGCTCGAACAGGCGGACGAGCTGATCGTCGGTCAGCTCGGCCAGCCACGCGCCCAACGGCACGACGGGAGCTGATTCGGACATTGCTTACCAGCGTAGGCCCGCCGGTCTCGCCACCGCACTCCACGCCTGCCACAATGTGAGGCGTGGCTGACAAGAAACCGCAGAAGAACCACTACGTCGACAACGGCTGGCCTGTGAGCGAAGACGGCGATCACCCGGTCAGCGAGCTCGCCGCCGACCGCACCGGCGCACTGTCGCCCTTCGGCGAACTCACGTTCCCGTTGCCGGTCGAGGATCTGCCGTACACGCACCCGGTCACCGTCATCAACAAGTAGACGTGACGGCCCGCCACGGTCGACTGTCGCACCTGGACGACTCGGGCGCGGCGCACATGGTCGACGTGACCGCCAAGGACGCCACCAAGCGCACGGCCGTCGCCACCGGAGTCCTGCGGACGCGCGCCGACGTCGTCGACCTCATCGCCACCGGCGGGCTGCCCAAGGGCGACGCCCTGGCGACCGCCCGGATCGCCGGGATCCTCGCCGCCAAGCGCACCAGCGATCTGATCCCCCTGTGCCACCAGTTGGCGCTGACGGGCGTCGACGTCGAATTCGAGGTCGGCCCAACGGAAGTCGCGATCACCGCGACGGTCCGAACCACCGACCGCACCGGCGTGGAGATGGAGGCGTTGACCGCCGTCAGCGTCGCGGCACTCACGCTGTACGACATGCTCAAGGCCGTCGACCCCGCGGCGACCATCGACGCCATCGCGGTGGTGCGCAAGGACGGCGGCAAGACGGGTACCTGGGAGCGAACGTGAGGACACGGTCGGCACGCGTGATCATCGCGTCGACGCGCGCGGCCAACGGGGTCTACGACGACCGCACCGGGCCGGTGATCGTGGAGTGGCTGAGCGCCCGCGGGTACGACGTCCCGCCGCCCGACGTGGTGGCCGACGGAGTGGCGGTGAGCCTCGGGCTGACGACCGCGCTCGACGAGAAGGTCGACCTGATCCTGACCTCCGGCGGGACCGGCATCTCGCCGACCGACGGCACCGCCGACGCGACGGCCGCCGTCGTGGACTTCCAGATTCCCGGGCTGGCCGACGCGATTCGACGATCGGGCCTGCCGCACGTACCCACCTCGGTGCTGTCTCGCGGAGTCTGCGGCGTGCGCGACGGCACGCTCATCGTGAACCTGCCGGGATCGCCCGGCGGCGTGAAGGACGGCCTCGGCGTACTCGCCGACGTGCTCGAGCACGCACTGGACCAACTCGGCGGAGGAGACCACACCCCATGAGCGCGATCGTGCTGCGGGCCGACCTGAGCGAGCAGACGATCGACCTCGCCGAGCACGAGGCGCTGGTGGTGCATCGCGCGGCCGGGGCGGTGGTCGGCTTCGTGGGCGCGGTGCGCGACCACGACGGCGGCCGGTCGGTTACCCGACTCGAATACTCCGCCCACCCGACGGCGCAGCGGGTCTTGGCCGAGGTGGCCGCCGAGATCGCCGAGAACTGCCAGGGGGTGCGGGCGATCGCCGTCAGCCATCGCGTGGGCACGCTCGACATCGGTGATGCGGCTCTGGTCGCGGCCGTCGCCGCCGATCACCGCAAGGCCGCGTTCGAGACCTGCGCGCTGCTGGTGGACACGGTCAAGGAGCGTCTACCGGTGTGGAAGCACCAACTCTTCGTCGACGGATCCGACGAATGGGTGGGCTCGGCTTAGGACCGAGCCCCTCCCGTTCCTAGTTGGCGGGTGCGGGTGCCGACACGAGCAACGCCGGGTCGCCGGGCGCAGGCGCGGGGGCGGGCACGGCCGGATCGGCGGGCGCCGGCGCGGGGGCGGGCGGGACGTTCGGTCCCCGGGCCCGGGCGGGGATCGGCGGGTTTTTTCCGCGCCGAGACAGCCCC
>NZ_JACKTL010000040.1 GCF_025822245.1 Mycolicibacterium hodleri | reverse complement strand
GCCGCGGGCGGCGCGCTCCACGTGTTGGGCGGCGACCCGGGCCCGGGCGGCGGCCCGTTCTTCGGCCTCCCGGGCGTCGTCGAGGGCCGCCGGGCGGGCGGTGTCATCGCCATGCCAGGCCAGCATCGCCCCCAACAATCCGATCGGTCGATGCGGGCTGTCGGGCACGGTGCCCTTCACGCCGATCCAGTCGCGGACCAACGCGTTGAGATCCCGCGCAGTCCACCGCTGCCGTGCCGGGCCGGCCAGCAGCCGCGCCCACGCCTGCGGGGTGTACCGGTGCGCCCACCGCGGGCTGTCCCGATCGGCCCGCCACGCCACCGCCAACCGCGTCCCCCCCGGATCCGGGCCACCCCCCGTTGTCCTAGCTGGCTTTTCCACGCCCGCAGGGCGGCGGCGACCGGTAGTAACCACCTTTCTACGAGAGGAAGAAGATCTAACAGAAGACCCTCTGGGATGGGGTGACAGCGCTGATACCTGACGGGCCAACTCCGCGTCGTCGTGCAACGCCCACACCGAGGCCCACCCCCGGCCACGGTCACCCACCCGCCACGACGCCAACCGTTCGGTGCGGGTGCGTTGGCGCCCGCGCAGCACCTCGGTGGCCACCCCCAACAACCGCAACGCCACATCGGCGCGCTGCACCGTACGCACGCTGTAGCCGGTGTCCGCGGCCAACCGCTCATTGGACGGCCGGCTGCCACGGCCGGTGCCGTACTCGGCGTACCGCGCGCGGGCCTCAGCGACACGTAGAACGGCTTTCCGACTGACCTGGTTGCCGCCCAGCACCGGACGCACGTGCGTGTCGTAGCGCAGGTCATAGGCGACCGGCACGGTGAATACCGTCCATCGCTCCGCGCGCCCGCTCCAGCACGGCACACCCGCGAAGGCCCGCTCCCCCAACTCCAACACGATCGCCGGCCCACGCCCGCCCTGTGGGGCAGTGCCGGGGAGTGCGCGGTGCCCGGCCGGGGACACCAACCGCAGCGCCCGTGTCGGGCGCGTGCGGACCACCCCGCGGCGCGGGCGAGCCGCAGTGCAACCGCGGTAGCTATGTGGGCGAAGATGACGATTCGATAAATCACGGTGCGCGTCATCTAGAACCGGAGACAGACGTGCGCTACCGTGAGAGCTGTCCACCAAGACAGTCCCTTCGGGGAAGGGGTGCGGAGAGCCCTGAACCGAGCGCCAACTCGGTTTGAATCTCTAGACGTGGCCCCGCCTAAGGCGGGGCCTTCGTCATTCAGCGGGAGATCCGCACACCAGCTATTCAGATGTCACGTGTCGGCCCAGGCTGATGTGTCCGGCAGCTCCGGGCTCGTACGGCGTTCACATCGCCAGCGGCAATTCCTCCCTGGACTTATTGAGTTCGAGAACAAGCTCAGGGTGACCGACGTGCTCAGCTAGCAGATCGGCGACGTACTGACCCATCGGAATGCCGAGCTGGGCCGCCCTTTGCTTGACGATGTCGTAGACCGTCCGAGGGGGGCGCGTCATGATCTGGGCACGATCACCTTTATGCGGCTGAGCCATGAGTGGAACTCTGCCAGCCCAGACAATCCGTAACTGATAGCGACACGCGGTTATATGCGACCGGTGTGACACCTGAGTTTGGGTCAGGCGGCGGGCTGGGCCGACTCCGCTCGACGGCGGCGCCTCGACTGAGGGTCGCGGTAAACGAGGTCAGCACTGACGACTGGCAGACCGACATGCGCCGTCGGCCGGGCGGAAGGCACAAAGCTTTCGCCGAAATAGCCTTCGGCTGGATTCTGAGCAATGCGAATGCGACAGATCAGCGTGTCATTGCCCCGTTGAACGGTCTTGTGTGCTGAGTCGCGCTGGGTTGCAGGGAACTAGGCCCGGTCCCCTTCCTCGTACTGGCCGCTCTTGTGCGTGGTGGGGGTGTCTGTCAGGGCTCGGCCGTGTCGACCGCGCAGCGGCGTGGCCTTGACCGAGACCCCCACCACGTTCACCAGGATTGCGAGCTAGGGAAGAGCAGCCGAGTTTGGCCCAGTTGAGAGGGCGTTGCTATCTCAGCTAGCACGGCTAGCTAGCAGCCGCGTTGGGTGAGGTAGGCGTCGAGGGCTTGGTCGGTGATGGAGGCGATGCTGATAGTGCGGTCGCCGGTTTCGTAGCGGAGTTTGGATAGTGCGGTCGCCGGTTTCGTAGCGGAGTTTG
>NZ_JACKTL010000039.1 GCF_025822245.1 Mycolicibacterium hodleri | reverse complement strand
AGGTGGGTATCGGCCCGGGCGGCAGAAACTCCCGGCGTCACGGTGAACGACAGGATCAGGGTGGTTTTTCGAAGGGCCGTGTGAAGACGTCGTTTCGGATGGGCCATGGCGCGTCGGACAATCTGGCGTATGAGATTCCCTATCCTGAGTTCGCCGAAGAACCGGCCTTGAGTGAGTACTTCTCCCAGGCCTGGGCACTCCGTAAAGAGCGGTTAGAGGCGCAGGGCAGACTGCTCGGCGGACGTGGCCCAGCGACGATGTTCCCCAATATGTCGTTCTCGGCCGGTTTTCCGCGGACGATCCTGGTGTCACACCCGATCAGCCCCACCGAAACCGAAGTGTGGCGGTGGTACCTCATCGACAAGAACGCACCCGATGATGTGCGTGACTGGCTGCGCCGCTATTACATGCGCTACTCGGGTCCTGGAGGGATGACGGAGCAAGACGATATGGAGAACTGGAATTACGCGACGCAGGCTAGCCAGGGCGTGATAGCCCGGCGGTATCCGTACAACTATCAGCAGGGTCTCGATATGGAAACTCCCAGTGCGCTCGACCAGGCGGTGCATTCTCACCAGCCCATCGCTGGCGAGGTGAATGCTCGCGCCTTTTACCGGCGATGGGCCGAGTTCGTGGACAACCTCTCGTGGCCTCAACTCATCGAACTTGCCAAAGACGACGAGAGAGCCGCACGGTCGTGAGTGCAACGGGCGGTGAAATTTCCACGAGGCAGGACGCGGTAGAAAAGTTGCTGCTTCAGGCCGATATTGCCGACTTTCTTTATCGGGAAGCCGACCTGCTCGACGAACGACGTTACTCCGAATGGCTCGGTCTGCTCACCGAGGACTACGAGTATTCCGTTCCACTGCGGACGAACGTGGCGTACGACGACCTCGCGCAGCTGGAACAGACTCAGCAAGGTAGCGACATCTGCTGGTTCGACGAGGGGAAGGAGACGGTCACTTCGCGGGTGGAGCAGTTG
>NZ_JACKTL010000038.1 GCF_025822245.1 Mycolicibacterium hodleri | reverse complement strand
CCAAACAAAAACAACCCGGCAAAACCAGGTGCATCGCAAATCAGAGAAATCCGATATCCAACAACCAGTCAAAACTGGCAAAAAAAACAAAACCATCCATAAGCAGCAGGAAGACGGGAAGTCCCCCACCAAGATGGCCAAAAACAACAAACAAAAACCACCAAACACACTATTGAGTTCTCAAACAACACGCCCCACCTGCTCGCATGACAGCCCCGCGGCGAAAAGCCGCTAGCCTCTTGCGGACAGTAGAGTGAAACCACCGAAGTGAACTTCCCTCTGGGATGCCGTCGCGCTCTGCGATCTGGACCGCGTCGCTGACGACTTGGATAAAGTTACGTGCCGGATAACGGAGAGTCAAATCGCCTGGTCAGAGGCGTGACTAGCAGAAGTTCAGGCCCCGAGCGGGTGCTCAAACGGTTCTCCAGACCCCTTCGTGGACGTCACTGAACCCGTTCGACGCCCGCGACGTTGCGCTTGCCGCGCCGCAACACCAACCACTTGCCGTGCAAGAAGTCCCCCGGCTGCGGAACCCAGTCGTCGGCGTCGACTCGAACGTTGTTGACGTAGACACCGCCCTCGGACAGCGTCCGTCGTGCCTCGCCCTTGCTCTTCGACAGACCCGCGGCCACCAACAGATCACCGATGCCGTCCGAACCGCCTGGTTGGAGCTCTGCCACCGACGTCTCACGCAAGGCTGCTGCCAGCGTGGCTTCGTCGAGGCCGGCCAGCTCACCGCGGCCGAACAGCGCCTGGCTGGCCAGTTCGACGGAGTCGGTGGCCTGCTGCCCGTGGACCAGCGTGGTCAGTTCCTGGGCCAGTCGCCGCTGGGCGGCGCGTTCGTGCGCCCGTTCGGTGGTCGCGAGCTCGAGGTCGCCGAGTTCGTCGGCCGAGAGGAACGTGAACCACCTCAGATAGCGCACCACGTCGGCGTCGGCGGTGTTGAAGAAGTACTGGTACCAGGCGTACGGGCTGGTCAGCTCGGGGTCGAGCCAGACGTTGCCACCCCCGGTGGACTTGCCGAACTTCTTGCCGTCGGCCGAGGTCACCAGCGGCACCGTCAGCGCGTGTGTGCTGGCGCCGAGTTTCTGGCGGACCAGGCGGACGCCGGCGATGATGTTCCCCCACTGGTCCGATCCGCCGATCTGCAGCGAGCAGCCGTACTTGCGATGCAGTTCGACGTAGTCGTTCGCCTGCAAGAGCATGTAGCTGAACTCCGTGTAGGAGATGCCGTCACCCTCGAGGCGCCGGCGGATGGTGTCGCGGTCGAGCATGACGTTCACCGAGAAGTGCTTGCCGACGTCGCGCAGGAACTCGATCGCCGACAGCTGCGAGGTCCAGGTCAGGTTGTTCTCGACGACGGCGCCGGTAGCGGATCCGTCGAATTCCACGAACTTCTCGAGCTGGCCGCGGATGCGCTCGGACCACTCCGCCACCGTGTCCGCCGTGTTCATCGTGCGTTCGGCGGTCTCCCGTGGGTCGCCGATCAGTCCGGTGGCGCCGCCGGCCAATACGATCGGCCGGTGGCCGGCACGCTGGAACCGGCGCAGGGTCAGCAGCGGAATCAGGTGCCCGGCGTGCAGACTCGGTGCCGTCGGGTCGAACCCGGCGTACAGCGTCAGCGGTCCCGATGCCGCATCGGCGGCCAACGCTTCGCGGTCGGTGGACTGCGCGATCAAGCCGCGCCAGTCCAGTTCGTCGAGGATGTCGGCGCCCGGAGAAGTCACGCCGTCAATCCTCTACCATCCGTCGCCGTCACCCGGCGCGGGTGCCCGGGGACTACGGCGGTACGCGGAGACCTCCGGGTGCTCGGCGAGCCAGAACCGCCACGGTCGGTCTGCCGCCTTGCTCACCCCCACCCGCGGCCCGCTGATCACCGGACGCGGAGCACCGAGCGTCAACCGAACCGGGCTGCCCGCGTCGAAGAGGTCGATTCCGTTGTCCTGCATGGTGATTCCGAGAGCGGAGCAGAGATTTCCTGGGCCGCGCGCCAGCGCGGCGGTGGGCACCGGCCCGCGACTTGCGTGGGCGCTGCCGAAGCCGTCGGTCACCACCGCGGCACGCAACAGGACCGCTGCGGCAACACCGTCCTCACCGCACACGACGTTGGCGCACACGTGGATGCCGTGGCTGCGATAGGCGTACATCCGTCCCGGCGGACCGAACATGACCTCGTTGCGGCCGCCGCGACCACGGTAGGAATGCGAGGCGGCGTCCGGCCACGGGCCGTCCTCGGGGCCACCGTAGGCCTCGACTTCGACGACCGTCGCGACGACTCCTCGGCAGCTCAACGTGGCGCCGACCAGGAGTCGTGCAGCAGACACCGGGTCGGTGGCCAACCGTTGCGCGCTCATCGAGACGATTCTGCCCGCCACCCTTGACGGCACTACCTGCGGGGAGGATATTCATCACATGATGAGTTCATCGCATGATGAATTATTGGCCGACGGTGTCCAGCCCGCCGTTTCGGTCGAGCATCTGACCGTGGTCCGCGGCGCGCGTACCGCACTGGACGACGTCACCGTGCGCATCGCCCCGGGCACCATCACCGGCGTGCTCGGTCCCTCCGGATGCGGAAAGACCACGCTGATTCGCAGCATCGTCGGAACCCAGCTGATCGCGAAGGGCACCGTCACGGTGCTCGGGCGACCCGCGGGGTCGGCGGACTTGCGACATCGCGTCGGCTACGTGACCCAGAACGCCACCGTCTACGAGGATCTTCGCGTCGTCGACGACGTGCGCTACTTCGCCTCGCTGTACGGCACCGGCGCCGACGCCGCCGACGCCGCCGACGAGGCCATCACCAACGTCGGGCTCGCCGATCACCGAACAGCGTTGTGCGGCAACCTCTCCGGAGGTCAGCGCACCCGAGTCTCGCTGGCCTGCGCCCTGGTGGCCCACCCCGAGGTTTTGGTGCTCGACGAACCCACCGTCGGACTGGACCCCGTACTGCGGGTCGACCTCTGGGCGCAGTTCCGCCAGTTGGCCAGCCGTGGGACGACGCTGTTGGTGTCGAGCCACGTGATGGACGAAGCGGACCACTGCGGCGATCTGCTGCTCCTGCGCGAGGGGCGCCTTCTCGCCCACACCACACCGGCCCGCCTACGAGAGGACACGGGATGTCAGTCACTGGAGGAAGCGTTTCTGTCCGTCATCCGGCACAGCACCGCACCCGCTCTCGGCTGAGCCCGCAGGCCTACCTGGCCACCACCGGGCGGATCCTGCGGCAACTCGTCGGTGATCACCGCAGCGTCGCGATGATCCTCGTCGTACCGAGCCTGGTCATCACGCTGATGTACTTCATGTTCGCCAACGTGCCCCACCGGCCGGGGACACCGTCGCCGTTCGACAACGCGTGCCTGATCATGCTCGGGGTGTTCCCGCTGGTCGTGATGTTCCTGATCACGTCGATCACCATGCAGCGCGAACGCGCGTCCGGAACGCTGGAACGAATCCTCACCACTCCCCTGCGCCGGCTGGATCTGTTGGCCGCCTACGGCACCGCCTTCTCCGTCGCCGCCGCCGCCCAGGCCACCCTCGCGTGCGTCATCTCCTTCTGGTTGCTCGGGCTCGACACGGCGGGCAGCCCCGCCCTGGTGTTCCTCATCGCCATCGTCAACGCGGTACTCGGCGTCGGACTGGGGCTCCTGTGTAGTGCGTTCGCGCGCACCGAGTTTCAAGCCGTCCAGTTCATGCCCGTGGTCATCGTGCCGCAGCTGCTGCTGTGCGGCATCATCGTGCCGCGCGACATGCTGCCCGACTGGTTGCAATGGATCAGCAACGCGCTGCCGGCCAGTTACGCACTGGAGGCGTTGCGGGAGGTCGGCGCCCACCCCAACCTGACCGCGACCGCCGCCCGCGACATCGCAGTCGTCGTCGCCTTCGCGGTGGTCGCGATGGGCCTGGCCGCGGCCACCCTCCGGCGCAGGACTCCGTGAGCGCGTCGCAGCGCAAGCGCCCCGGCCGTCCGCCCGGCACCTCCGACACCCGCGACCGCATCCTGGACAACGCCCGAGAGTTGTTCGCGCGCAACGGTATCGGGAAGACGTCGATCCGGTCGATCGCCGCCGCCTCGGGTGTCGACTCGGCGCTGGTGCATCACTACTTCGGCACCAAGGAGCAGCTGTTCGCCGCGGCGGTGCACATCCCGGTCGACCCGATGCTGGTGCTCGGTCCGATGCGGGAGGTGCCGGTCGAGGAACTCGGGCTGACGCTGCCGTCGCTGCTGCTGCCGCTGTGGGATTCGGAGATGGGGTCGGCGTTCCTCGCCACGCTGCGCTCGATGCTCGCGGGGGACGGCGTCGGCCTGATCCGGTCGTTCCTGCAGGACGTCATCGCCGTCGAGATTGGGTCGCGCGTGGACGAGCCGCCGGGTTCGGGCCCGGTCCGCATCCAGTTCGTCGCATCCCAGCTGGTCGGTGTGGTGATGGCGCGCTACATCCTGGAACTGGAACCGTTCGCGTCACTGCCGGTCGAGCAGATCGCCGAGACCATCGCGCCGAATCTGCAGCGCTACCTCACCGGCGACCTGCCCGGGCTGAGCTGATCAGGACTCGGCGCGCTCCAGCAGACCCTGGTGCTCGGCGTCGTCGGTGACGGTGACTGCTTCGGAGATCAGCAGCACGGGCACGTCCGCCTCGATCCGATAGGCGCGCCGGAGCCTCGGGTTGTAGAGGACGTCGTCACCCACCAGAAGCAGCGGCCCACGATCCTCCGGACACACGAGCAGGCTGCGCAGTCGTTGGTCGATCACGGTGTCAGCCGAGCGGGATGTTGACGCCGCCACCGCTGTTGATGCTCGGCGCTCCGCCACCGTTGCCCCCGATGCCGATGGTCGGCGGGTTCAGCACGGGCCCGCCACCGGTCTGCCGGGACGCCTGCCGCATCTGGAAGGACAGGGTCGACTGCAGGGCCTCGACCAACGGTCCCTGGTTCGGCCGCTTGTCGAGCGCCGCCACCAGGGCCTCCCCGTTGGAGGTCGAGGGTCGGAAGCCCCGCGCGCGCAGCGTCATGACCTTGTGGATCAGGGTGGAGATCTGACCGCCGCCGGCGCCGGTGTCGTATTCCGTGGCGATCATCGCGAGAGCCTGGTCGACGCTCATCGCGGGAGCGGCGTCACTGGCCGCCGCGGCATCGGCGGACGGGTCAGCCGCGGCGGACGCCGCGCTCACACCGGTCACGAGCCCAGCTGCCAGGGCAGCACTGGCCACCGCGCCCACCAGCGCGCGACGCCAGCCGTTCGAGCTGGTCTGTTCGGCCATCAATCCTCCATCGTCGAGCGTCCATGAGTTTCCGGCCCGACCCGGGTGGCCACGTACAGCCAGGCGGAGCCTAACAAAGCGTCGCGAGCGCGGCAGCATGTCACTCGCTTCACTTCCCTCACTCGTCGTCAGCCGAGTTGGTGAGTTCTGCGCGCACGGCCGCGGTGAGCCGCTTGTAGGTCCCATCGTCGTCGAGGTACCACGCGTGCCGCGATTGCTTGGGCACACCGGCCGCCCGCAACGGACCCAGCAGCGGCCGGTAGGTGGCGCTCAGGGTCATCTCCGAGACCACGTGCACGACGTCGGGGGCCACCCCGACCGGCAAGCCCGCGATGGCCGCGTTCAGATCGGCGGTCGGAACGCTGCCGCCCGGGCGCAGCTGCAGCGCCGAGACCGCCAGGTCGCCCTCGCCGACGGCCACGCGATAGGTGACCGCGAGGTCCACCGCGCCGATCCGGCCGAGCGTGTCGTTCACCGCGTCGCCGAACACCGGGCCCCGCGGGGTGCGGATCACGTTCCCCCGATTGGCCACGAGCCAGAAGTCGCCGTCCTCGTCACGACGGAACAGGTACTCGGTGGACACCCAGAGGTCCGCGGGGGCGAACACGCCGCGCTTGACCGACGCCGTGGGGTCGACGGGACCGCGCGGGTGGGCCAGCAGGACGCCGACCTCGTTGGTGGCCGCGAGCGCGACGAAACCGCGCTCGTCCTCGAGGATCAGGTCGTCGTCGGGGTCGTAGGCGGCCAGCTCGACGTGGCCGCCGCCGGGAAGTGGTCGGCCCTCGCTGCCGACCTTGGCGCCCGCGACGTTGGCCAGCACCGCCTGCCCGTCCGTCGTGGCGAAGAACTCGACGACCAAGGCCGGTGCGAATTCCTCCTCGACGCGCCTCCACAATCCCGTCGGCATGCCCGAGCCGATGAAGAGCCGGACGGGGTGGTTGCCGTTGAGCACGAAGGCCGGGTCGTCGATCACCTCGCGCAGCATTGCCCAGGTGTACGACACCACGGTGACGCCGTATTGCCGCAGCTCGTGCACGAACCGGTCCGGGCGCAGGCCGCGCGACAGCGCGATCCTGGTGCCGCCGACGACCGCCCCGCCGAGGCTGACGAGCAAGCCGGACTGGTGGTGCAACGGGGTCAGGCAGTAGAGGGTGTCGCCGTTGCCCAGATTGGCCGCCGAGGCGGTGCCGATGGCCGACAACGCCCACCGGAAGTTGGTGATCTGCCGGGCGACGAGCTCGCCGCCGACGGTGGCGAAGGCGATGTACGCCAGATCCTTCGCGTAGCCGGGGTCTGGGCGGTACCAACCGGGGAGCGCCACCACGTCCGGGTCGATCTTCTCCATGTCGACCACGTCGTCGTCGGCGGCCAAGTCAAGGTCGCGCGCCTCGCCGCCACCAAGGACGAGCACGCGCAGCGGCAGCATGCGAGCCGCGTCGAGGTGCACCGGATCGGCGATGACGTCGGAGATGGCCCCCAGGCGGGCGGCCTCGACCAGATCGGCGTCCGGCGGCATCAGCACGGCGACGGCGCCGAGCCGCGACAACGCCGCGATCGCCACCAGGGCGCTGGGGCGCGTCTCCATCAGCACGCCGACGTGCGCGCCCTGGCGAACGCCGACGTCGATGAGGCCGCGGACGACGTTGTTGACGCGTCGGTCCACCGCCTCGTAGGTGTGCACGCGACCGTCGAACAGGAGGAACTCGCCGCCCGGGGTGGCGCGAGCCTGCTCGGACATGATGCGCCCCAGCGAGATGCGGGTGTGGTCGTTGATCTGCCCCAGCCGGGCCAGCCTGGGCAGCGTGCGGGCGGTCTCGGCGACCAGGGCACGGGCCGACTTGTTGGCGGCGACGATGGCGCCCGCCGCCGAGCGGGCCACGCTGAACGTGACCTCCGCGGCGGCGCCCGCACCGTGGGCGATTCGGGAGGCCAGCGGCACGCCGGCGTCGTTGGTCTCGACGGGCTGCAGCGCCATCGGGACGACGTCCTGGGGCATGTCGCCGTCCCCGGCGATCCACCGCACCCACGCCGCCACGGTCGGCCACGTCTGGGTGGCCGCCTTGGATCCGACGACGAGGCCGAAATGCCCTGTGCGGATGAGGTATTCGTAGACATCGGCCTGCGGGGACGCCCGTTTGATGCCGCGCACCGATGCGGGCTGACCGATGTCGTCGACCTCGCCGACGACCGCCAGCACCGGGCAGTCGATGTCGGCCAGGGTGACGAGGTCGCCGCGGATGGCGAACCCCCCGCTCATCATCCGGTTGTGGGCGATGAACTGCTTGAGCAACTCGGCGATCGCCGGGCCGGACCACGCGATCCAGCCGTCGCTGGCCAGGAATCGCCGCTGCTGCTCGCGTGGCAGCAGCGCCTCGCGGTCATGCAGTTGGCGCAGGAAGTCCAGGCGGGACTGGGCGGTCTTGATCGGGTCGAGCATCTGGAAACCGGTGCGGGCCAGCCAGCCGGGGACGTCGAGGCGGCTGAACACGTGGTCGGCCATGAAGTCGGCGGCCCCGACGGCAAGGCCGGCCGGCAGGTTCATCGGCAGCGCCGCCAGGGTGTCCACGGGCGACCCGAACCCGACGATGCTCGCCAGATCCTTGGACCGTCGGTACGCCGCGGTCTGATAGGCGAACATGCCGCCCTGGGAATAGCCGGCCAGATGGACGTCGCGGTCGGTGACCTTCTTCACAGTGTCGATGGCCTCGCTGAGCGCGACCACGTGGTCGGCGAGGTTGCGCTGCATGCCGCCCTCGACCTGATCCGGGGAGCCGAAGTCGATGACCCACGGGTCGATGCCCGCCGCGTGCAGAATCCCGACGGCGCCCTCGTTGCGGGTGACGTCCCACATGTCGGCGGACATCATCATCGGGTGCACCATGAGCACCGGTGGGCCGGCCGGCTTGGCCCCCGGCCTGCTGTCGGGCGGGAAGTACCGACGGAGCCGGTACATCGGCACGCTCTCCACGATCTGGAAGGGCGACGGCACCGCGCCGGTCTCCAGACCGCCGTAGCGCAGCACCTCGAGTCCGTTCTGCGCGGTGGCCATCAGCCGCTCCACCGGTTTGACGAGTGCCGAAAGATCCACGACGACCGTCCCCTTTCGTACGATGCGCCAATCCCCCGATCCGACGACATCATGGCACAGCGGACGTGGGGCTCTGTGGCATCAGCACCTATGATCGGCGCCTGATGGCGAACCTGATCAACCTCGAACGTGCAACCGTTGGTTACGGCACGCGCACCCTGCTCGACGGCGTGAGCCTCGGAGTCGACGAAGGCGACGCGATCGGCGTCGTCGGCCGCAACGGCGACGGCAAGTCCACGTTGTTGAAGATCCTCACCGCGACCCGGCCACCCGACTCCGGGCGCGTCACCCACACCTCCGGATTGTCGGTCGGCTACCTCCACCAATCCGACGACTTCCACCCCGACGCAACGGTGCGCGACGTCATCGTCCACGGGCAGGCCGACCACATCTGGGCGGCCGACGCGGAGACGAGGTCGGTGGTGGAGAACCTGCTGACCGAGGTTGCGATGGACCGCGAGGTGAGCAACCTCAGTGGTGGTGAGCGACGCCGCGTCGCGCTGGCGGCGCTCCTGCTCGCGGGTCACGACGTCCTCGTCCTCGACGAACCGACCAACCACCTCGACGTCGAGGTCATCGGCTGGCTCGCCGGCCACCTATCCAAGCGGACCGCGAAGACGATGGTGGTGGTCAGCCACGACCGGTGGTTCCTGGACGCGGTCTGCACCCGCATCTGGGAGGTGCACGGCGGCACCATCGACGCGTACGAGGGCGGGTACGCGGCGTACGTCCTGGCCAGGGCGGAACGCTCGCGGGTCGCCGCGGGCACCGAGGCGCGCCGCCGCAACCTCATGCGCAAGGAGCTGGCGTGGCTGCGGCGCGGGCCGCCCGCACGGACCTCGAAGCCGAAGTTCCGCATCCAGGCCGCCAACGACTTGATCGCCAACGAGCCCGAGCCGCGGGATTCGCTTGCGCTGCAACGCTTCGCGACGGCGCGCCTGGGCAAGGACGTCTTCGACATGCACCGGGTGACGCTCGAGTTGGGCGACAAGCTCCTTCTCGACAAGCTCGACTGGTCGATCGGACCGGGCGTGCGGATCGGGCTCGTCGGCGTCAACGGCACCGGAAAGTCGACGCTCCTCAAGCTGCTGATCGGGGAGATCGAGCCGACGTCGGGCACCGTCAAGCGCGGGAAGACGCTGCGGATCGGCTATCTCAGCCAGGCACTGGTCGAGATCGACGGCAACGAACGCGTCCTCGACGCGGTCGAGAACGCGAAGCGGATCACCGAGCTCGCCGGCGGCAAGGAGGTCAGCACGGCCACCCTGCTCGAGGACTTCGGCTTCACCGGCGACAAGCTGACCACCCGGATCTCGGAGCTCTCGGGTGGCGAACGCCGCCGCTTCCAGTTCCTCCGCCTGCTGCTCGACGAGCCCAACGTGTTGTTGCTCGACGAACCGACCAACGACCTGGACATCGACACCCTCAACGTCATCGAGGACTACCTCGACGGGTGGCCTGGCACGCTGATCGTGGTCACCCACGACCGCTACTTCCTGGAGCGCGTCAGCGACGTGACCTACGCGCTCCCCGGCGGTGGCCGCTGCGTGCTGTTGCCCGGCGGCATCGAGCAGTACCTGGCCGAACGCCCGAGCGCCAACGGTGCCCCCGCGACCCGGCCGGCCGATCGCAACGAGACGGCCTCGGCGCGGGAACGCAAGGCGGGAAAGCAGTTGTCCCGCATCGAGAGTCAGCTCAAGAAGCTCGACGAGCGGATCGCCAAGCTGCACCTCACCATGGCCGACGAGGCCGCCGACCACGTCCGGTTGGGCGAACTGAACGCCGAGCTCGTCGAGCTGACGGAGCGCAAGGAGGCACTCGAGGAGGAGTGGCTGGCCCTGGCCGACGACTGAGGGTCAGGGGCGCAGTCGCGACGACAGCCGGTCGGCCGTGTCGCGCACGACCTGAAGCTGCTTGGCGACCTGGACCGGTGCCGTGCCGCCGCGGGCGTCGCGCGAGCTCACCGAGCCCTCGACCGTCAGCACCTCGCGCACCTCGGCCGTCAAACTCGGGTGGATGCCCGCCAACTCGTCGTCGGTGAGCTCCTCGAGCCCCACGCCACGTGCCTCGGCGGCCTTCACGGCCGCGCCGGCCGCCTCGTGGGCGACGCGGAACGGCACTCCGGTCCTGACGAGCCATTCCGCGACGTCGGTGGCCAACGTGTAGCCCAGCGGTGCCAGCTCGGCCATCCGGTCGGCGTCGAAGGTCAGCGTGGCGACCAGCCCCGCCATCGCGGGCAACAGCAACCGCAGTTGGGCCACCGAGTCGAAGACCGGCTCCTTGTCCTCCTGCAGATCGCGGTTGTAGGCCAGCGGCTGCGCCTTGAGCGTGGCCAGCAGACCGGTCAGGTTGCCGATCAGGCGGCCGGACTTGCCGCGCGCCAGCTCGGCGATGTCCGGATTCTTCTTCTGCGGCATGATGGAACTGCCGGTCGACCACGAGTCGTGCAGCTTGACGTAGCCGAATTCCGTTGTGCTCCAGAGGATGATGTCCTCGGCAAGCCGGGACAGGTCGACGGCGATCATCGCCAGCACGAACGCGGCCTCGGCCGCGAAGTCGCGTGACGCCGTCGCGTCGATCGAGTTGTCGGCGGCCGCAGTGAAGCCGAGGTCGGCGGCGATGGCGTCGGGATCCAACCCGAGCGACGACCCGGCCAACGCTCCCGAGCCGTACGGCGACACCGCGGCGCGGTCGTCGAAGTCCAGGATCCGGTCGACGTCGCGCAGCAGCGGGTGCGCGTGGGCCAGCAGGTGGTGTGCCAGCAGGATCGGCTGGGCCGACTGCAGATGTGTCTTGCCGGGCATGATCTCGGTGGGATGGGAGGCGGCCTGGGTGGCCAGCGCCCCGACGACCTCCAGCACCCCGGAGCCCACCGCGCGCATGGCGTCGCGCAGCCACATCCGAAACAGCGTGGCCACCTGGTCGTTTCGCGATCGACCGGCGCGCAGCCGACCACCGAGGTCGACACCGGCCCGGTCGATGAGGCCGCGTTCGAGGGCGCCGTGCACGTCCTCGTCGGACGGCAGCGGTCCGAAGCTGCCGTCGTCGACGTCGGCGCCCAGGCTGTCCAGCCCGGCCAGCAGCCCGTCGCGCTGTTCCTCCGTCAGCAGGCCGGCGCGGAACAGCACCTGAGCATGCGCCTTGGACGCCGTCACGTCGTAGGGCGCCAGCACCCAGTCGAAGTGCGTCGACTTACTCAGGGCGGCAAGGGCATCCGACGGTCCGTCGGCGAACCGGCCGCCCCACAGCGAGCCTTCGTTGGTGCTCACTTGCCAGCGAGGTCGCGCTGGGCGGCGATCTTCGACGACAGCCCGTGCACGTGGACGAAGCCCTTGGCACTGGACTGGTCGAAGGTGTCACCCTCGTCGTAGGTGGCGAGGTTGAAGTCGTACAGCGATTCCGCGCTGCGCCTGCCGTTGACGGCAATGTGCCCACCGTGCAACACCAGTCGGATCTCACCGGTGACGTGCTGCTGGGTGTCGGCGACGAACGACTCGAGCGCCCGCTTCAGCGGCGAGAACCACAGCCCGTCGTAGACCAGCTCGCCCCAGCGCTGATCGGTGGTCCGCTTGAACCGGGCCAGTTCACGCTCCAGCGTGACGTGTTCGAGTTCGGTGTGCGCGGTGATCAGCACCATGGCGCCGGGCGCCTCGTAGATCTCGCGGCTCTTGATGCCCACGAGCCGGTCTTCGACGACGTCGAGGCGGCCGACGCCCTGAGCGCCCGCCCGCCGGTTCAGCTCGACGATGGCCTCGAGCACCGTGACCGGCTTGCCGTCGATCGAGACGGGCTTGCCCTTCTCGAAGCCCACGATCACCTCGTCCGGCGAACTCCAGTTGACCGTGGGGTCCTCGGTGTAGTCGTAGACGTCCTTCGTCGGCGCATTCCAAAGGTGTTCCAGGAAGCCGGTTTCCACCGCACGGCCCCACACGTTCTGGTCGACGGAGAACGGAGAGCGCTTGGTGACGTTGATGGGGATGGCGTTCTCCTCGGCGAAGGCGATCGCCTTCTCCCGAGTCCACGCGTAGTCGCGGACCGGCGCCAGCACCTCGAGATCGGGTGCCAGGGAGGCGAAGCCGACCTCGAAGCGCACCTGGTCGTTGCCCTTGCCGGTGCAGCCGTGCGCCACGATGCCGCCACCGTGCTCCCGCGCGGCCTCGACCAGATGCTTGACGATCAGCGGCCGGCTGATCGCCGACACCAGCGGATAGCGATCCATGTAGAGCGCGTTGCTCTGGATGGTCGGCAGGCAGTACTCCTCGGCGAATTCGTCGCGGGCGTCGACCACGACCGCCTCGACGGCGCCACAGTCGAGCGCGCGCTGCCGCACGACCTCCATGTCCTCTCCACCTTGGCCGAGGTCGATGGCGACGGCCACCACCTCGCGCCCGGTTTCCTTGCCGATCCAGCTGATCGCGACGGACGTGTCCAGACCGCCGGAGTAGGCCAGGATGACGCGTTCGGACATGTAATCGATCTCCTTAGATAGTTCTTGGGGCTGGCTGTTGAAGTCGTTCGAGGGTGCGGGCCAATTCAGCGCCCGTCATGGGTTCGCGCGCCACGACCAGAATGGTGTCATCCCCGGCGATGGTGCCGACGACGTAGGGCAGCGACGAGCGGTCGATGGCGCTTGCCAGGTAGTGCGCCCCGCCCGGAGGGGTGCGCAGGATCGCGAGGTTGCCGCTCGCGTCGGTGGACACCAGCAGCTCGCCGAGCAGCTTGGTCATCCGGTCGGTGCCGCCGGACACTCCGCGGACGGGGCTGCCGTCCTCCGGGACGACGTACACCCCAGTGCCTCCGTCCACGCCGCGCAGCTTCACCGCGCCGAGCTCCTCGAGGTCGCGGGACAGCGTCGCCTGGGTGACGTCGATGCCCTCGGCCGCCAGCATCGCGGCGAGCTCACTCTGGCTGCGCACCGCAGTCGACGACAGCAGGGTCACGATCCGCGCCTGCCTGCCCGCCCTCGTCGACGTGGTCACGATTGGTCCAGCAACCAGACCAGCAACGCCTTCTGCGCGTGCAGCCGGTTCTCCGCCTCGTCCCAGACCGCGCTCTGCGGTCCGTCGATGACGTCGTCGGTGATCTCGTGTCCGCGGTGGGCGGGAAGACAGTGCAGCACGACCGCTTCCGAGTCGGCCAGCTCGAGCAACCCGCCGTTGACCTGGAACGACCGGAACGGCCGGACCCGGTCGAGCCCGTCGTTCTCCTGACCCATCGACGTCCACGTGTCGGTGACCAGGACGTCGGCGCCCCTGGCGCCCGCCTTCGCGTCCGAGGTGACGGTCACGCTGGCGCCAGTCTTCTCGGCGCGGCGTTCGGCGGCGGCCACGAACTGTCGGGCCGGCTCGAAACCCGTTGGGGCGGCGATGGTGACGTGGACGCCCGCGGTCACGCCACCGAGCATCAGCGAGTGCGCCATGTTGTTGGCACCGTCGCCGAAGTAGGTCATTCGCAGGCCCTTCAGCTCGCCCTTGCGCTCGGCGAGGGTCTGCAGGTCGGCGAGCACCTGGCAGGGGTGGAACTCGTCGGACAACGCGTTGACGATCGGCACGGTCGAGCCGGTGGCCATGGCGGCCAACCGTTCCTGGGCGAACGTCCGCCAGACGATGGCGTCGACGTAGCGCGACAGCACCGCACCGGTGTCCTCGAGCGTCTCCTCACGCCCCAGCTGGGTGCTGCGACCGTCCACCACGACCGCGTGACCGCCGAGCTGGGCGATGCCCATCTCGAACGAGAACCGCGTTCGCGTCGAGTTCTTCTCGAAGATGACGGCGACCCCGCGCGGACCCTCGAGCGGGCGCGCACTGAACGGCGCCTTCTTGAGTTCGGCGGCGAGAGCGAGGACTTCGGCCTGCTCGCTCGGTGACAGGTCGTCGTCGCGCAGGAAGTTCCGAATCGTCACGAGGTCTCCTGGGCGGTGTCGAGGACGGCGGGCAGCGCGGTGAGGAACGCGTCGATCTGGGCGTCGGTGACCACCAGCGGCGGCGCCAGCCTGATGACGTCGGGCGCCGCGGCGTTGACCAGGAAGCCGGCGTCGCGCGCCGCCGCCTCGACCGCCTTGCCCTTCGGCGCGGTCAGCACGATGCCACGGAGCAGACCTCGGCCCCTGACGTGGTCGACGAGCGGGTGACCGATGGCCTCGACACCGTGGCCGATGACCTTGCCGAGCACGTCGGCGCGCGCCACCAGATCGTCGGCGGCGAGCGTCCGGAGCACGGCGAGTGCGGCGGCCGTGCAGACCGGGTTGCCGCCAAAGGTGCTGCCGTGCAGGCCCGGCGTCAACAGGTTCGCCGTCTCGCCGATGGCCAAGCAGGCCCCGATGGGAAGACCGCCGCCGAGACCCTTGGCAAGGGTGACGACGTCGGGTGTGACGCCCTCGTACTGGTGCGCGTAGAAGGTTCCCGTCCGGCCGATCCCGGTCTGCACCTCATCGAGGATCAGCAGGGCGCCGTGCCGGGCGGTGATCTCGCGGGCCGCAGTGAGGTAACCGGGCGGGGGCGTGACGACCCCACCCTCCCCCATGATCGGCTCGAGGAACACCGCGGCGGTCGACGAATCCACCACGTGCTCAAGGGCGTCGACGTCGCCGTAGGGCACGTGGGTGACGTTGCCGGGCAGCGGCGCGAACGGGGCCTGCTTGGCCGGCTGACCGGTCAGGGCCAGCGCACCCATGGTGCGGCCGTGGAAGGAGTTCTCGGCGGCGACGAGGTTGGTCCGGCCCGTCAGGCGCGAGATCTTGAACGCGACCTCGTTGGCCTCGGTCCCGGAGTTGCAGAAGAACACCCGCGCCTCGACGTCGCCGCCGAGATGCGCGACGAGCGCCTCGGCCAGGGCGACGCCCGGTTCGGTGGCATACAGGTTCGACGTGTGACCGAGCGTGTTGAGCTGGGTGGTCACGGCCTCGATGACGGCGGGATGCCGGTGCCCGAGCACGTTGACCGCGATGCCGCCGAGCAGGTCGACGTAGGACTTGCCGTCGGCGTCGGTGACGACGGCACCGTCGCCGCTGACCAGCGCGACCGGCGGCGTGCCGTAGTTGTCCATCATCACGGCCCGCCAACGTGCTTGCAGGTCTTCGGTATTCGTCATGCGGTCACCTTCGTTCCGGAGCCTTCGTCGGTGAACAGTTCCACCAGCACGCAGTGCTCCACGCGGCCGTCGATCACGTGTGCGCTGGGAACGCCGCCGGCGACCGCGCGCAGGCAGGCCTCGATCTTGGGCACCATCCCCGATTCCAGTGCCGGCAGCAGCCCCGTCAGGGTGGTGGCGTCGATCTCGCTGACCAGCGAGGTGCGGTCGGGCCAGCTGGTGTAGAGGCCCTCGACGTCGGTGAGCATCAACAGCTTCTCGGCGGACAGCGCTTCGGCCAGAGCGGCCGCCGCGGTGTCGGCGTTGACGTTGTGCACCACCCCCGCCACGTCGGGCGCGATGGTCGAGATCACCGGAATCCGCCCTGCGGCAATGAGATCCATGACGGCCCTGACGTCCACGCTGGCGACGTCTCCGACGAGGCCGATGTCGGTGGCCACGCCGTCGACCAGGACGGTGCGCCGTACCGCGGTGAACAGCTGGGCGTCCTCGCCGGTGATGCCGACGGCATACGGGCCGTGCGCGTTGATCAGTCCGACGAGCTCACGCCCGACCTGACCGAAGAGCACCATCCTGGCGACGTCGAGCACCTCCGGCGTGGTGACGCGGAACCCGCCCTTGAAGTCGCCGGCGATGCCGAGCTTGGCGAGCATGGCGCTGATCTGCGGGCCGCCGCCGTGCACGACGACCGGATGAATGCCGCAGTTGCGCAGGAACACCATGTCCGCGGCGAACGCCGTCTTGAGGGCGTCGTCGGTCATCGCGTTGCCGCCGTACTTCACCACGACGATCTTGCCGTGGAGTTGCTTGAGCCACGGAAGTGCCTCGGCGAGAACCCGAGCCGCCGTCATGACGAGTACGCCGAGTTCTCTTCGACGTACGCGTGGGAGAGATCGGTGGTGCGGACGGTGGCCTCCCCCGTGCCGACGGCGAGGTCGACCACGACGGAGACGTCGATGCCGGAGAGGTCCACGTCACGGGCGCCCGGAGCGCCGGCGCCGTCGACGCACACCGGAGTGCCGTTGAACGACACACTGATTCGGTCGGCCGCCATGTCGACGGGTGCCATCCCCACCGCGGCGAGCACCCGGCCCCAGTTGGGATCGGATCCGAAGAGGGCCGTCTTGACCAGGCTGTCGCGCGCGACGACCCGGGCGGCGACGACGGCGTCGGCCTCGGTGGCCGCGCCGGTGACGGTGACGGCGACCCGCTTGGTGACGCCCTCCGCGTCGGCCTGCAGTTGTGCGCACAGGTCGTCGCAAACGGCCCATACGGCGGCGTCGAGTTCGTCCTGCGTCGGGGTGATCTCGCTCGCGCCGGAGGCCAGCAGCAGCACGGTGTCGTTGGTCGAGCAGCTGCCGTCGATGTCGAGCCGGTCGAAGGTGCGACCCGCGGCGGCGCGCAGCGCCCGGTCGAGGGCGTCCGCGTCGGCGACGGCGTCGGTGGTGATCACGCACAGCATGGTCGCCAGCGACGGGGCCATCATGCCGGCACCCTTCGCCATCGCACCCATCGTCCAGTCCGCCTCGTGGTGCAGCGCAACCTGTTTCGGCACGGTGTCGGTGGTCATGATGGCCTGGGCCGCTTCGGCGCCGCCGGTCAACCCGCCGGCCATCTCGTGCACGATGTCCTTGACGCCGCCGAGCACCTTGTCCATGGGGAGCCGGTCGCCGATCAGTCCCGTCGAGCAGACCGCGACCTCGATCGCGCCGGTCTCGGTGCCCCAGTCCGACAGTGCACCGGCGACGGCCTCGGCCGTGGCGTGCGTGTCCTGAAAGCCGAGCGGGCCGGTGCAGGCGTTGGCGCCACCGGAGTTGAGGATGACGGCGCGAAGACGCCTGGTGGTCATCACCTGCTGGGTCCACAGCACCGGCGCGGCCTTCACCTTGTTGCGGGTGAACACCGCGGCGGCGGCCAGATCCGGGCCCTGGTTCACGACCAGGGCGAGGTCTGGCTTGCCGGAGGCCTTGATGCCCGCCGAGATGCCGGTCGCACGGAAGCCCGACGGCGCGGTGACGCCTTGATTGCGAACGAGTTTGGTCACGGCGCCACACCCACGATCGAAAGTCCTTCCGTTTCCCCCCAGCCCAGCGCCAGGTTCATCGACTGCACAGCCGCCCCTCCGGTCCCCTTGACGAGGTTGTCGATCGCACACAGCGCCACCAGGACACCGGCGTCCGCGTCGACCGCGACGGCGACCTGGGCGGCGTTGCTTCCGATCACCGAGCCCGTCGTCGGCAGGCGGCCCTCGGGAAGCAGATGCACGAACGGCTCGTTGCCGTAAGCCTTCTCGTAGGCCGCCCGGATCTCCGACAGCGAGGCCTCCGTCTTGGCCGTGCACGTCGCGAGGATGCCTCGGGAGGTGGGGATCAGCACCGGGGTGAACGACACGGTGACGTTCTCGTCGGTGACCGTCCGCAGACCCTGGGCGATCTCGGGGGTGTGCCGGTGCGCGCCGCCGACGTTGTACGCCCGGGCCGAGCCGATGACCTCGGAGCCGAGGAGGTCCACCTTGGCTGCTCGGCCGGCGCCGGAGGTGCCGCTGACCGCGACGACGGTCACGGCGGGCTCGACGAGGTTCTCGGCGAGCGCGGGCAACAGGGCGAGCAGGGCGGCGGTCGGGTAGCAGCCGGGCACGGCGACGCGCTTGGTGTTGCGCAGCGCCTCCCTGCCGCCGGGCAGTTCGGGCAGCCCGTAGGGCCAGCTACCGGCGTGTGCCGAACCGTAGAACCGCTCCCACGCGGCCGGATCGGTGAGCCGGAAGTCTGCGCCGCAGTCGACGATGAGGGTGTCGGGTCCCAGTTGCTCGGCGAGTGCGCCGGAGTGCCCGTGCGGCAGAGCGAGGAACACGACGTCGTGTCCGGCCAACACGTCGACGTCGGTGGGCTCGAGAACCCGGTCGGCCAGCGGCAACAGGTGGGGATGATGCTCGGTCAACGAGGTGCCCGCACTGGCCGCGGCCGTCAGTGCGCCGATGCTCAGGCGACCGTCCGCGAGGGCGGGGTGCCCGAGGAGGAGTCGAAGGATCTCGCCGCCCGCATAGCCGCTCGCGCCGGCCACCGCAACTGAGGTCATGCAGCGATTCTGCATGTTTATGCGCGTCGGTGCAAATTCATTTATCTGCGGCGCTGCACGGCACCGACGCGCGCGGCGGCAACCTCGACGGCCGCATCGCGGGACGCGCTCGCCTCGTCCTCGGTGAGCGTCCGGTCGGGTGCCCGAAACCTCAGCGCCAAGGCCAGCGACTTGTGCCCCTCGCCGACCTGCGGGCCGGTGTACACGTCGAATATGCGGACGTCTTCGAGCAGATCCCCCGCCCCGTCGCGGACCGCGTCGACCACCGATTGGGCGGCGACGTCGTCGGCGACGATCAGGCTCACGTCCTGGAACACCGCGGGGAACGGCGACACCGACGGTGCCGGCAACGGCTCGACGGCGGGCACGGCGCTCAGGTTCAGCTCCACGGCGCAGACGCCCTTCGGCAGGCCGGACCGCTCGATGACTGCGGGATGCAACTGACCGGCGTACCCGATCACGGCCCCGTCGAGGACGATCTCGGCGCACCGACCCGGGTGCCACGGCAGCTGTCGAGCGGCGCGGAACTCGAACTCGACGTGGCAGGCCCGTCCGATGACGCGCACCGCCTCGAAGGCGTCCATCGCGTCGACCGGTCGGCCCGGCCCCCACGGGCCGGCGGGCTGGCGCATGCCGGACAGGACCACGCCGACGTGCAACGGTTGCCGCGGCAGGGCGCCGTCGATCAGCGCCATCTCGGCCTCGGTGGGGCGGCGGTCGACGGGGAGCCGTTCGATCGCCTTGGTCTCCGGCGTCGCCAACACCACCTGCTGAATGCCGAAGAGTGCATCGTCGGTGGCGCCGCGGGAGACGTTGCGCGTCAACGCCTCCAGCAGGCCGGGCAGAAGAGTCGAGGCGAGTTGAGGCCGGTCGGCCTCGAGCGGGTTGAGCACGGTCATGGTGGCGCGACGGGGATCGTCGGCGGGCAGCCCCCAGGCGTCGAAGACGCCCGCGGGCAGGAACGGCGTCGGCAGCACCTCGACGTAGCCGTTGAGCGCCAACGACTTCCCGACGGCACGACGGCGCTTCTGGATGGGACTCAAACCCCGTCCCGCGGGAGCGGTCGGCAGGACCGACGGGATCTTCTCGAGCCCTTCGAGGCGCAGCACTTCTTCGACGAGGTCGGCAGGCTGCTTGAGGTCGGGCCGCCAGCTCGGCGGGACGACGGTGACGATGCCCTCGGACTCCGTGACGCGACACCCGATCTGCGTCAGCCGCCGCACGGTGGCACCCGCCGGGTAGGCCACGCCGGCCAGGCGGTCGGGCAGGTCGACCGGCATGCTGACCGCCGGCGGCGACCAGTCCTCGCGTGGCGGGTCACCGCGCCAGTCGGTGAGCGTGGGTTCGACTGCGCCGCCGGCGATCTCGGCCAGCAGGGCGGCACTGCGGTCGAGCGCGGCGATGGAGATCGCCGGGTCGACGGTGCGTTCGTAGCGGCGGCTCGCCTCGGAGACCAGGTGAAGGCGCCGCTGGGTGCGCGACACCGTCGCCGGATCCCACACCGCGGCCTCGAGGAGAACGTCGGTGGTGCTGTCGCGGACCTCGGTGGTGCCTGCGCCCATCACGCCGCCGAGGGCGGCGGTGGCCACGTCGTCGACGATCAACACGTCGCCGGCATCCAGGGTGCGCGTGACGTCGTCAAGGGTGACGACCTTCTCCCCCTGCGTGGCGAAGCGGACGTGCAGGCCGCCGTGAATCAGGCTGCGGTCGTGCGCGTGCAGGGGATGGCCGAGCTCGATCATCACGTAGTTGGTCACGTCGACCGCCGGGGAGATGGCCCGGATGCCGCTGAGCAGCAGTCGGCGTTGCATCCACCACGGCGAGACGGCCCCTGGGTCGATGCCGATGACCGGCCGGAGGCCGAATCGCTGCACGCCCGTGCCGGGTTCGACGGTCAGCGGCCACGCCTCCCCGGCGGCGGGCAACGGCTCGACGGCGGCAGGGTCGTCGAAGTCGAGGTCGTAGGCGCAGGCGAGTTCGCGGGCCATGCCGCGAATGGACAGGCAGTAGCCCCGATCCGGGGTGATCGCGAGGTGGAAGACGACGTCGTCGAGTCCGACGACGTCGACCGCGGAGTCACCCGGCGCGGCGGTGCCGGGTGGCAGCACCAAGATCCCGGCGTGGTCACTGCCGAGGTTGAGCTCCGAGGACGAGCAGATCATCCCGTCGGACGTGCGGCCGTAGGTCTTTCGCTTGGCGATGGTGAAGTCACCGGGCAACGTGGTGCCGGGCAACGCCACGACGACCAGGTCGCCGACGGCGAAGTTGGTTGCGCCGCAGACGATGTCGCGCGGCTCGTCCTCGCCGACGTCGACCTTGCAGGCCCGGATGGGCTTCTTGAACTCGGTGAGCTCTTCGATCTCGGCGACCCGCCCGATGGTCAGCGGCCCCGACACCGGGCCGACGGGAATGATCTCCTCGACCTCGTGGCCGATGGCGATGAGCGCACGCTCGAGTTCCTCGGGAGACACGTCCCAGCCGGGAGAGCCGGCGCGTACGACGTCACGCAGCCAGCTGTAGGGAACGCGCATCAGGCACCCACCCCGAACGGAAGCGAGAACCGGACGTCACCCTCCACCATGTCCCGCATGTCGGGAATACCGTTGCGGAACTGCAGAGTTCGCTCCAAGCCCATGCCGAAGGCGAACCCGGAGTACTCGTCGGGGTCGATGCCGCACGCGCGCAGGACGTTGGGGTTCATCATCCCGCAGCCACCCCACTCCACCCAGCCCGGTCCGCCCTTCTTGCCCTCGAACCAGATGTCGACCTCGGCCGAGGGTTCGGTGAAGGGAAAGAAGTGGGGACGCAGTCGAGTGCGACCCTCCGGCCCGAACTCCGCGCGCGCGAACGCATCCAGCGTGCCGCGCAGGTTGGCCATCGTGAGACCGCGGTCGACGGCCATGCCCTCGACCTGATGGAAGACCGGCGTATGGGTCGCGTCGAGCTCGTCGGTGCGGAACGTCCGACCGATGGAGACGATGTAGACGGGCAGCTCGCGTTCGAGCAGTGCCCGGATCTGCACCGGGGAGGTGTGGGTGCGCAACACCTGGCGGGACCCGTCCGGGGCGATCTGGAACGTGTCCTGCTCGCTGCGGGCGGGATGGTCTGGCGGGAAGTTCAGGGCGTCGAAGTTGAATTGCTCGGTCTCGACCTCGGGCCCGTCGGCCAGCTCCCACCCCATCGCGACGAATACGTCGGCGACGTGTTCGGCGAGGATGGTGATGGGGTGCCGGGCGCCGACCGGCTGCCGCGTCGACGGCAACGTGACGTCGATGCGCTCGGCGACCAGGGCGGCGGCGTCACGCTCGGCGCGTAGCACCTCGATGCGCGCGTCGAAGGCTTCCTGCGCACCGGTGCGCGCCACGTTGACGCGGCGCCCGGCCTCGGCTCGTTCGGCCTTGTCGAGCGCGCCGAGAGATTGACGGGCCAGCGCGATGGGCGACTTGTCGCCGAGGTGCTCGGTCTTGGCGCGTGCCAGGGCGTCGAGGTCAGCCGCCAGCTCGAAGGCCTGGCGGGCCGCACTGACGGCAGTGGCCAGCGCTTCCTGCGAAAGTCCCGACGAATCCGGCTGATTTACCACCCGGCGATCATAGCCAGGGGCGACGTGTGAGCCGCGCTACCCTCTGGCTACGCCGTGGGGCGGGCCCGTTCGCGAACCCGCGTCGGATAGGTCTGCGTCATGCCCACCGCGCCGACGATGACGACGACCGGGATCACCCAGTTGGTCCAGTCGACGGTCTGCGGAACCCGGGCGGCGTAGTAGCCCAGCACGGAGGTCAGCGCGAACACCAGCGCCCACATCAACGTCAGGACCCTGTTGGTCTGCCGGAAGGCCGCCTTCTCCCAATCCTGCAGGGGCCGGTCGACTTTCGCGTACTGCTCGGTGAACGGGGTGAACGCCATCGACCCGAGCGCCATTACCGCGAGCACGCCACTGGACAGCGTCGTCGCGTAGGTGTCCATCCAGTCGCGGTCCTTCGCCCCGAGCATGATCCCGACCGCGGTCACCACGACGAAGAACACGATCGTGACGATCTCGAGCAGCCTCGGTCCCCCGCGACCCATGGAGATGCCGAGGATGATCGCCGACAGCACGGCACACAGCGCGCCGAACATCCACGTGCTGGGCCCCTCGGCCACCACCCAGTAGATGATCCACGGCACGAACCCGACGAAGGGGCTGTGTTCAAACCACTCGTCCACCCCTGGAGGGTAGCCAACCGGCCCTCAGGCGACGCCCTTCTGCACGAGCAGCGGCAGCACACCCTCGGCGAACCAGTGCGCCTCCTCGAGGTGGGGGTAGCCGGAGAGGATGAACTCGTCGAACCCCAGGGAGTGGTACTCGACGATGAGGTTGGCGACCTCCTCGTGGCTGCCCACCAGCGCCGTGCCCGCTCCCCCACGCACCAGGCCGACCCCTGCCCACAGGTTGGGGTAGATCTCCAGCCCGTCGAGCCGGCCGCCGTGCAGCGCCGTCATCCGACGCTGCCCCTCCGATTGCGAACTGGCGTGTAGGGCAGTCTGCTTGGCGATCTGGTCTTCACTGAGCCCGGCGACGAGCTCGTCGGCCACCGCCCACGCGGCCGCCGAGGTGTCCCGGCTGATCGTGTGCAGACGAATGCCGAATCTGAGCGTGCGCCCCCGCGCCGCGGCGAGTTCGCGCACCTTCGCGATCTTGGCGGCCGCGGCCTCCGGCGGCTCGCCCCACGTCAGGTACACGTCGACGTGTTGAGCCGCGATGGGCAGGGCGGCCGGGGAGGACCCACCGAAGTAGAACTGCGGCAACGGGTCTGGCGGGGCGGACACCATCGCGTTCTCGACCTGGTAGTACTCGCCACGGAAGTCCAGCGGGCCGTTTCGCCAGACCGAGTCGACGATGTGCAGGAATTCGCCTGTGCGAGCGTAGCGTTCGTCGTGGTCGAGCCAGTCGCCGAAGCGCCGCTGTTCGACGTCGTCGCCGCCGGTCACGATGTTGAGCAGCACGCGGCCGCCCGAGAAGCGCTGCAGCGTCGCCGCCTGTTGGGCGGCCAGCGTGGGAGGAACCAGTCCGGGACGGAAGGCGACGAGGAACTTCAGCCTCTCGGTCTCTGCCAGCAGAGCCGCCGTGGTCAACCACGCGTCCTCGCACCACGTTCCGGTCGGCGTCAGTACGCCCTCGAAGCCGAGCCGGTCGGCCGCCCGGGCCACCTCGGCGAGGTAGCCGCGGGTGGGGGGCCGGTAGTTCGGCGGGAGGACCTGGTTCGACGACGCGTGCGACGACGCGACGATGGAACGGCTGTCGCCGCTGGTGGGCAGGAACCAGAAGAACTTGGCCCGCGAAGCGGGAAATTCAACTCGCGTGGACATTCCTCAACTTCCGGTCGTCGTGAAGGGTTTGAGCGCGTCGTCGTAGCGGTGGTCGACCCAGTCGGCGAACGTGGGCGCCGACGCGATCTGCTTGGTCTCGGCGAACAGGTCGGCCAGCTTCTGTTCGGACTCGACCAGCGGCCCGGCCAGCGCGACCGACGACCGCAAGCTGCGACCCTGCGCGGCGGTCCCGACGGGCAGGGCGAGGCCGACCGCCGCCGAATACTTGGCGGCCCATTCCGCGGGGTGGTCCTGCGCCCAGCGGGTTGCCTTCGCGTAGCGCACCAGCAGATCCCCGAGCGCCGAGTTGCGCTTCGGGTCGGCGAGGGCGGCGTCCGAGGCGATGCCGAACCCGGCCCCGTTGGTGACCCCGGTGGCCTGGGCGATGCTGCGCACGGGCACCTGTTGTTCGACCTGCGCGGTGTACGGGTCCCAAATCGCCCACGCGTCGGCCTGTCCGCTGGTGAAGGCGGTCAGCGCATCGGCGGGTTGCAAGAACACCAGCTTCACGTCCGCCGGTGACAACCCCGCCTTTTGCAGCTGGGCGAGGATGTGCCCATGGGCGGAGCTGCCCTTGCCGACGGCCACGCTCTTGCCGCGCAGATCGGCGACGGTCTTGATCGGCGAGTCCGCCCGTACCAGGACGCGGTCGCCGTCTCCGCCGTTCTCGTAGGCCGTCACCACCTTGACCTTCGCGCCTGCGGCGGCGCCGAAGATCGGCGGGGTGTTGCCGGTGATGGCGAAGTCGATCTTGCCCGCGGTCGCGGCCTCGATCTGCGGCGGCCCCGACGTGAAGGTGGAGAACACCACCTTGTACGGCAGGTCCGTCAGGGCGCCCGCGGCGTTCAGCAACGACTCGGTGCCGCCCTTCTGGTCGCCGATCTGCAGTGTCACGTCGGACAGCTCGGACAGCGGCACCGTGGCCGGGGCCTGCTGGGCGCCCGCGTTCTCCTGCCGCGAGACGCACCCGGCCAGCAGTCCGACCAGTACCACGACGGCCGCGACGCGCAGGCCGATCACTCGTCTGGATGCGGGCATGACGGTTCCCCCTCGTGAATCGACGGCACGGTGCTCAGAGTTCGACGCCGAGCTCGTCGAGGAGCTCGGCCCGGTAGCGCTCGGTGTTCGGCGAGGGATCCGACGGCGAACGCCGGGCGTCGTCGACGACGAGCTCGTGCGACACACGGCCCTCGTCGAGGACCAACACCCGATCGGCCAAGGCCACCGCTTCGTCGACGTCGTGGGTCACCAGCAGCACTCCGAAGCGGTGTTCGCGCCACAACGTCAGCAGCAGGGCCCGCATGGTCAGCCGCGTCAGCGCGTCGAGGGCGCCAAACGGCTCGTCGAGCAGCAGCAGTTCCGGTTCGGCGGCCAGCGCCCTGGCCAACGACACCCGCTGCGCCTGCCCACCGGACAGCGTCAGGGGCCACGCAGTGCCACGGTCGCCGAGACCGACGTCGGCCAGGGCCCGATCGGCGCGAGTTGCTCTGTCGGCCTTGGACAGTCGGCTTCGCGTCAACCCGTATCCGACGTTGGTCCGCACGTCGCGCCACGGGAACAGCCGCGGCTCCTGGAACGCCAACGCGGGCGGGCCCGTGACGACGCGCTCACCGGTGTGATCGGTGGACAGACCCGCCAAGACGCGCAGCACCGTCGACTTGCCGGACCCGCTGCGGCCGATGAGCGCGACGATCTCTCCGCGGCCGATGCGCACCGAGACGTCGTCCAGCACGTGGTGGTCGCCATACCACTTGTCGACGTGTCGAAGTTCGCCGACCGTTCCGGTCTGCCGTTCGGAGGTCACCGTCACGAGCGGTACCTCAACGCTCGGCGTTCGGCGACCCGCACGATCGCATCCGTCCCGATGCCGAGCATCGCGTAGACGACCAGGCCGAAGATGATGACGTCGATGCGGAGGAAGTCGCGGGCGTTGTTGATGAGGTACCCGATGCCCTTGTCTGCGTTGATCTGCTCGGCCACGATGAGCGTGAGCCAGGCGATGGCCAGTGATTGACGCAAGCCGACGAGCACCTGGGGCGCGGCGCTGGGGACGATGATCGTGCGGAACCGCTGCCAGAACGAAAAGCCAAGCACCTGAGCGGTTTCGAACAGCTTGGGGTCGACCTGCCGGATCGCGGAGAAGGTGTTGAGGTACAGCGGGAAGCTGACGCCGAGCGCGACCAGGAGCACCTTGGGCAGTTCGCCGATGCCGAACCAGAGGATGAACAACGGAATCAGGCCGAGGTGGGGCAACGCGCGGACCATCTGCATCGGCGGGTCGACGGTGGCCTCGAACCATGGCGAGAGCCCGACGGCGGTGCCGAGGGCGACTCCGATCACCCCGCCGAGCAGCAAGCCCTCCAGTACCCGAACACCCGACACGGCAAGGGCGTCGGCGAGTTCACCGCTTCTGACGAGTTCGACGCCCGCCTCGAGGATGAGCGACGGCGCGGGCAGAACGTCCTGGGGAATCAGTCCGAGCGCGCTGCCGAGCTGCCACAGCGCCAGGAGGACGACCGGCGACGCCAACCGGATCAGCCCCCAGCGTCGCCGCTTCACCCGGGTCACGGGCGGAGGTACGACGAGGGAGGCGGTCACGATGATGCGACGCTACGGAGCGCCGCATCACCACGGAAGGTTTCGACTCGCCCTGAGCGGAAGGAGGCCGCTCAGGCCACGGTGGTGACCGCAAGCGGCGTGGGGGATCCAGATTCCCGGATGGTCACCGTACGGATGTCCGACTTCGGAATCACCGTGGCCGCAGCCAGATTCGACGCCTGCTTCTCGGTGCCCGACGGACGCCACGAGGCGACGGTGGTCTCCGCGCCGTTCTTGGTCGTGACGACCAAGTCGTAGCCGGTGGCCTTCACGGCCCAGTCCTTGGTGTACTGGCACTCCCAGTCGAGACGTGTTCCCCACGGCTCCTCGGAGAGTGCGAGCGCCGCCGTGACACCCTGTCGCTGGCCCGGAGCCATCGCCTGCAGCGACACCCCGGTAGACGACTGATGCGGGATGACGGCATAGCCCACGAGGCCGCCGATGAGGAGGAAGGCGGCAGCCGACGCGAGCGCCGTCGCCAGCCGGGCACCGCGCGAGCGGGTCTGGCGCCGATGCGCGGCCGCGGCGAAGGAGGCCGGCGCAGGGACGGCCTCGTCCGGCGTCTCGGATTCGGGTTCCGCGTCGAGCAGGGCCAGCGCTTCCTCGGGCGACAGCACGTCCAGGATGGCGGGAAGGTCGGACGCGTCCCACGGGTCGGCGGACTCGGGCGAGTCGGCCAGGTGCCGCTCGTATTCGGCGGCTTCGGATGCCGAGAGGGCGCCGAGCAGATAGGCGGCATCCCATTCGGCCATGTCGCGTTCGGAGGTCATTGGACGACCCCCCTTTCCTCCAAGGCCACGCGGAGCGCGCGTAGTGCGTAGTGCAGCCGCGATTTGACGGTTCCCGGCGGGATACCCTCGTGCCGCGCGATCTCAACGGCGGTTTGTCCCAGATAGTGCGCGCGTACCAACACGGTCCGGTGCTCAGGACTCAGGGATCGCAGGGCGTCGGACACGACGAACTTGTCGACCGCCGGCCCGAAGACGTCCGGTGAACTTCGCTCGGGGACGGTGTCGGTCTGGAACTCGCGTTTGTGACGGGAACTCCTCCGGTCGTCGATGACGAGGTTCCTGGCCACCGTGTGCAGCCACGCCCGCGTCGAGTCCTCGGAATAGGTGGTGAGGATGGTGCCGTTCTGCCACAGCCGCAGGAGCGACTCTTGGACGACGTCCTCGGCGAATTCCCGGTCGCCCCGGGTCAGCCGCAGGACGAAGCGATTCAACGCCGGGCCGTGCTCGTCGTGGATGACCCGCAGCAGTTCGGCGTTCGCTGGATCGTCCGTCCGCTGGTGCTCGGGGGAAGAGTCCGTCATCGTGAGCTAGTTCCTCTATCGGTCCGTGGTTCACGCGGCTGACGGCTAGCACTGCACATCGCGGCGACGCCCGGAGTTGAAACATACCCAATCCTCCGTTTCATTCCCGATTCGACGACACCGACGTCGGCGTGATCTCACCTCGGCGGCCCGTGGAACTCGCGCCGGCGCGTCGACGGTGCGATGCGGTAGCGGTTGCCGTGAACCCGCACGCGCCGAGAACGCAGGCACCGGAGGTTCAGCACGGCCTCCGTGCCCGCGTCGTCGAGACCGTTGGGTTCGTCGCTCGGTTCCTCCTGGGTGGTGCGCAAGACCCCGACGAACTGATATCCCCGCCCGCGGACGGTGCGGATGACGTGCTGCGACACCCCGTCGTCGCCGAGTGCGCGCCGGACCGCCTTGATCCGGCTGGACAGTGCGGCCTCGCCGACGAACCGGCCGCCCCAGACGGCGTCGAACAACTCGATCTTCGTGACGACCCGGTGATGGTGGGTCACCAGTTGCACGAGCACGTCGAACACCTGGGGCTCGACCGGGATCGAGACCCCGTCTCGCCGCAACTCGTAGCGCGGAAGGTCCAGCACGAAGTCACCGAAGAACCACACGGCGGGCTCGAGATCGGGGGCGGCCGACGGAAGCGGCGATAGCACGGTCACGGTGTTTCCCTTCTGGCGTTGCGCCCCCTTGGGGCGCTGTCAGGAGGAACGACGGGCGAGGTCGCGAAATGGTTCAGTCGCCGCGAAACTCGTGTGTCCGGGGCGTCTTACCAGGCATCATCGCCAGCCGTCGGCCGCCTTCGCGGCACGCATCAGTGCGTCGCACAGCTCCCGGAGCTCCGAACCGTTGGCGCCTTCCTCGATGGCCGTGGCCATGTCCTCGGCGGCGCACCTGACCTGATAGACGCGATCGGAGAGCTGCGCGGCCTCGTCGGCGGACAGCACCACCGCGTCTGGGGCAAGCGAGGTGCCCTTGACCATGGCGCGCTGCTCGTAGGCGCGCTGCCGGCACGACTGCCGGCAGTACTGCCTGCGCCGGCCCATTCCGGCGTCCGGAACCTCGCGTCCACACCACCGGCACGGTTGAACTCGGGGTCGCCGTCGGGTCTCTGGTGCCACGGCACTCGACTGTAAACGGCTCACCCGGTTGATCCCGGTATCATGGACAGTCGCGTCGGGAACTTCATGCCATACGGCAGCGTTGTTACCCGCGGAACGTTTGTCGATGAGGAGTGGTGACAATGGCTGATCGCGTCTTGAGGGGTAGTCGACTCGGAGCCGTGAGCTACGAGACCGACCGCAACCACGACTTGGCGCCGAGGCAGATGGCGCGCTACCGGACCGACAACGGCGAGGAGTTCGAGGTCCCGTTCGCCGACGAGGCGGAGATCCCTGGCACGTGGCCCTGCCGCAACGGCCTGGAGGGCACGCTGATCGACGGTGACGTGCCGGAGCCCAAGAAGGTGAAGCCTCCGCGCACCCACTGGGACATGCTGCTGGAGCGTCGCTCGGTCGAGGAACTCGACGAGTTGCTCAAGGAGCGGTTGGACATCATCAAGACCCGCCGCCGCGGAGCCAGCAGCTAGCGGACGACGCCGCGGGCGCGATCCAAGCGCCCGCGGATGCCCCACTCGGCGATCTTGAAGATCGCCTCGCGGATGTTCGAGCCGCTCATCTTCGACTTGCCCAGTTCGCGTTCGGTGAACGTGATGGGCACTTCCTTGACGACGAAGCCCGCACTGATGGTGCGCCAGGTGAGGTCGACCTGGAAGCAGTACCCCTTGGAGTCGACGGCCGCGAGGTCGATCTTCTCGAGGACTTCGCGGCGGTACGCCCGGTAGCCGGCGGTGATGTCGTTGACGTCCACCCCCAGGGACAAGCGGGAATAGCCGTTGGCCGTGCGCGACAACACCATTCGTCGCCGCGGCCAGTTGCGTACCGTGCCACCGTCGACGTAGCGCGAGCCGATGGCCAGGTCGGCGCCCGCGTCGACCGCGTCGAGCAGACGATGCAGTTCCTCGGGCGCGTGCGAACCGTCGGCGTCCATCTCCACCAGGACGGAGTAGGCCCTGCCGAGGCCCCAGGCGAAGCCCGCCAGGTACGCCGCACCGAGGCCGGCCTTGGCGGTGCGGTGCATCACGTGGACCCGGTCCGGGTCGGCCAGGGACAGCTCGTCGGCCAGCTCGCCGGTGCCGTCGGGACTGCCGTCGTCGACCACCAGGACGTGTACGTCCGGCCGGGCAGCGTGCACCCGCCCGACGATCAACGGCAGATTGTCGCGCTCGTTGTAGGTCGGAATGATGACCAGCGTGCGCTGACTGGGGCGGTCGCCACCCGGCATCATGCGCGCACCCGCTCGTCGGTCATGTCACTCCTTCGTCTTGGACTTCTCCGCGGCCGGCGCCTTCTTACGGCGCCGCTCGAACTTATCCGCCAGCGGTCCATTGTGCAGCATCGCCCAGGCAAGGCCCGCAACACCGGCAATCACGATCGCAGCCTGGATTTCGGGGCCCCAGCGCGTGGCCGGCGTCAGGCTGGTCTTGAGTCGGATTTGGGAGTCGAGATAGGCGGGCTGGAAGAACTGGGTGCGGTCCAGCTCCTGCCCGTCGGGTCCGATGACGGCGCTGATGCCCACGGTCCCCGCCACGACGACGAAGCGGTCGTGCTCGACGGCCCGCAGCCGTGCGAAGGAGAGCAGCTGGGCGCTCATCGACTCGTCGAACGTCGCGTTGTTGGTGGGTACGGCGAGGAACTGCGCCCCGTTGAGCACGGACTCTCGGGCGGCGCGGTCGAAGATCACCTCCCAGCACGTCGTCACGCCGATCGGCACGCCTGCCGCGTGGACGACGCCGTTGCCGTCCCCGGGCACGAAGTACCCGGCCCGGTCGGCGAACGACGACAGCTTCCGGAAGAAGCTCCGCCACGGCAGGTACTCGCCGAACGGCTGCACGATCTTCTTGTCGTGGCGCTCGCCGGGTCCGGTGGCCTGGTCCCAGACGATCACCGTGTTGGTCGCCTGCGGATCCTCCGGGGTGTAACCCGGTGCCGCGACGACGGCCCCGACGAGGATGGGCGCGCCGATGGCGTCGGCGGCGATCCCGATCTGGTCGGCGGCGTCCTGGTTGACGATCGGATCGATGTCCGACGAATTCTCCGGCCACACGACCACGGCGGGCTGTTGGGCGCGACCGGCACGAACGTCCTCGGCGAGGCGCAGCGTCTCTTGAACGTGGTTGTCGAGCACCGCGCGGCGCTGCGCGTTGAAGTCGAGGCCCAGACGCGGGACGTTGCCCTGTACGGCCGCGACGGTCGTGGTGGGGTCGTCCCCCGCACCCACGCCGGACTGCCGTACGTACGGCGTGCCGAGGGCGACGACGACCAGGACCAGTGCCACGCTTGCACCGGGCACCAGGATCGCGGGCACGTCCACGTGTCCGGTGTGGTGGTCGGTGCGCCACCAGCGCGCCGCCTCCAGGGCGATGGCGCCCAGGCCGAACCCGACCAGGGCGACGGCGAAGGACACCAGCGGCACGCCGCCGAAGTGGGCGACGACGAGCAGCGGGCCGTCGTCCTGGGCGTAGCCGACGACCCCCCACGGAAATCCGCCGAACGGCACGGTCGACTTCAGCCACTCGCCAAGCACCCACAGGCAGGCGAACCACACCGGCCAGCCGGGCAACCGCCGCACCACCACGGCCAGAAGTCCGAAGACTGCGGGGAACAGCGCCTCCATCGCCGCCAGCGCCAACCACGGCATGGCCCCGACGAACCCACTGATCCACGGCAACAGGGGCACGTAGAACGCCAACCCGAACAGGAAGCCGTAGCCGAAGCCGCCGGCCTTCGTGGTGGCGGGATGGGTCAGCACCCACGCGAGGAGACCGAACGCGACGAAACTCGAGAACCACCAGCCGAACGGCGGGAAGCTCGTGCACACCAGGATTCCGGCCGCGACGGCCGCGGCGATGCGCAGCACGCGCGGTCCGAGGGCGGCCCGCAGCCGCGCCACGGACGGACGCTCAGCCATGGATGGTGACACCCCGGTGCACCGTCTGACGACAGGTCGGCAGGGGCGCATCCGGAGCGAGCCGCGGCAGGGCGGGGATCCGCGACCGCGGGTCGGTGGACCATCGCGCGGCGGTGTCGGCGGGCGCGGCCACCTCGAGGGCCCCGGGGCCGCCGGGCACGTCCCACACGGCGTAGGTGGCGGGCGCTCCGGGAGCCAGCGTGCCTGCCACGCCGTCGCGGACCCCACCAGCGCGCCACGCCCCGCGGGTGGCGGCAGCGAACGCGGCCCGGGCCGACAACGCGCTGCCCGCGGTGTGGTGCGCCGTCGCGGCTCGCACCGTTTCCCACGGGTTCATGCCGGTGACCGGCGTATCGGAACCGAAGGCGAGGGGCACGCCTTGGGATGCTAACAGCGCCAGTGGGTTGAGCCGATCGGCCCGCTGCGGCCCCAACCGCTGGGCGTACATACCGTTGGGACCGCCCCACAGCGCGTCGAAGTTCGGTTGCACGCTGGCGATGATGCCCCAGCTGCCGAGCCGGGCAGCCTGCGCCTCGGACACCATCTCGAGGTGCTCGAGGCGGTGTCCGCACCGGGCGACCGCGGGGGCGCCGTGCCTGGCCACCACGCGCGCCAGCGCGTCCACCACCGTGGTGACCGCGGCGTCGCCGATGACGTGGAAGCCCGCGGTGATCCTTGCCTCGGTGCACGCGTCCAGGTGCGCCTCGACGGCGGCACCGTCGAGGTAGGCGTTGCCGACGCACCCCGGCGCGTCGGCGTAGTCCTCGGCCAGCCACGCCGTGCGGGACCCGAGCGCACCGTCGACGAACAGGTCACCGGCCAACCCGCGGACTCCGAGGTCGTCCACCAGTTCTCGGGCCCGGGCGGCCGACGCGACCGCCTCGCCCCAGTAGCCGACGACCTCGACGCCGTGCGCCAACGCACGAAGCTCGCGCCAGTCGTCGACGCCCCCGATGTCGGGTCCCGCGCATTCGTGCACCGCGGCGACGCCGGAGCGGGCCGCCAGATCGAGCGCGGCGACGCGGGCCTCGCGCCGCTGGTCGGAGGTCAGCGCGGCTCGGGCCGCGGCGCGTACCAGGTGGTGGGCGTGCGCGGTCAGCGGCAGCTGGTCGTGGTGGCCCGCCGCCGCATCCACCCCGGGAACGCTGGCCCGAAGCGCCGTCGACGCCGCCGCGGAGTGCACGTCCACGCGCGCCAGGTAGGCGGGCCGGTTGCCGAGGAGGGCGTCGAGGTCGGCGGTCGTGGGCGGGGTCGGTTCCGGCCACCCCGACTCGTCCCAGCCGTGACCCCAGACGAGCCCCTCGGGATGGCGGCGGGCGTACTCGCCGACGAGCCGCAGCACATCCTCCCGTGAGGTCGCGGCGCGGAGGTCCAGGCCGACCACCGCGAGCCCGGTGGCGGTGACGTGGACGTGACCGTCGACGAACGCGGGCGTGACGAAGCCGCCGTCGAGGTCGACCACGCGGGCGTCGGGAAACTGCTTGCGACCGACGTCGTCGGTACCCAGCCACGCCACGACGCCGTCTGGTCCGTCGCTGATCGCGACCGCCGTCGCGTCCGGCATGGCCGCGCTGTAGACGCGGCCGCCGAGCAGCAGCGTCGTCAAGCGACGTCGGGGTGCTTGGGCAGACGCGCCTGCTCCACGTCGGTCACGTCGACCACCTCGCCGTCGACGTATTCGGTGCGACGGGTGGTGCGGAACGGCGCGCCGCCGGTGGTGGTGACGATGACTGGCATTCGACCGAGGCTACGGGCGGCGACGGCCGCCACCAACGGGCGGGCGGCCGCGCGGGTGGGCGGCAGCAGGAGCAGCAGACCCAGCACCGAGGTGACGAGGCCGGGCACGACGGTCAGCACGCCGCCGAGGGCCACCAGCGCGCCGTCGGACACCGCGCCCTCTGGGGTGGCCAGGCCCGTCCGCAGCCGCTGGATTTGGCGCTTCGCCTGCGATCCGGCCAGGACGAGACCCAGTGCGAAGGTGCCGATCACCAGGAGCAACGTCCACCCGAACCCGATCGTGGACACCAGGGCGACCACGACCGCCAGTTCGACGAGGACGTAGACCAGAAAGAGCCGCATAGCCATGCCGTGACAACGTTCGGGGCGGCGCCGGGGTTCCTAGCCCGTTGCCGCGGGCGAGTCGGCCGCGCGAATCTCGATCGCGGCGTGCACCTCGTCGACGCCACCGCGGAAGATCGCCTGGGGGATCCACCACCAGGCGTGGTACCAAAACCGCTTGGTGGCCAGGTCGAACACCCGCCGGGTCTCGGATTCGGGCAGCATCCGCGCGACGGCCTCGACCGGTTCGCCCTTGACCTTGCCGAGGACTCCGCACTTTTGGATCGTGACGCGGGGAGTGTTGTTGATGCGCTTGGTCTTCCACGACCCCTTGTCGGTGCTGATCACCAGCTTGTCGCCGTCGGGGACGCCCCAGATCGGCGTCGGCTTGGGGCGGCCGTCCTTGGTGAACGTCGTCAGCAACAGGTACTTCTCGCGGTAGACGTCCTCGAAGCTGGGCATCCGGTTCAGGCCGCCTTGAGCTCGATGCCGACGTTGTTCTTCATGCCGCCCTTGAGCTTGCTGAAGACGTTGAACAGCTTGCCCACGATGCCGTAGCGCGTGCCGATCGCGTCGTACACGGCCTGGGTTTCGGACTTGTCCAGGATCACCGCGACCGCCTCGACGGCCTCGCCCGTCGGTTTGCCGCCGCGGTCGCACTCGGCGACGGTCACCCGCGGCGTGTTGCGGATGCGCTTGACCTTCCAGGACTTCTCCTGGGTGATGGCGACCACGCGGTTGCCGTCGGGGGCCACCCAGATGGCGGTCGGCTTGGGCCGGCCGTCCTTGGTGAACGTCGTCAACAACACGTATTCGGACTTCGCGACCTCGGCGAACGTGGGCATACCGCCAATCTAATGGGGCTCAGCCCTCCAGGTCGCCTTCGGTCTCGAGCAGCACCTGGCGCAGTCCGTCGAGGGTGGCCGACTCGGGCTGGGCCCACATGCCGCGCCCCGCGGCCTCGAGCAGCCGCTCGGCCATGCCGTGCAGCGCCCACGGGTTGGACTCGTTCATGAACTTGCGGTTCTCGTCGTCGAGCACGTACTCCCCCGCCAGCCGCTCGTACATCCAGTCGGCCATCACGCCCGCCGTCGCGTCATAACCGAACAGGTAGTCGACGGTGGCGGCCATCTCGAAGGCGCCCTTGTAGCCGTGCCTGCGCATGGCCGAGATCCAGCGAGGGTTGACCACCCGCGCCCGGAACACCCGGGTGGTCTCCTCGTTCAACGTGCGGGTGCGCACGGCCTCGGGCCGGGTGTTGTCCCCGATGTAGGCCTCGGGGTCCTTGCCCGTCAGCGCGCGCACGGTCGCGACCATCCCGCCGTGGTACTGGAAGTAGTCGTCGGAGTCGGCGATGTCGTGCTCGCGGGTGTCGATGTTCTTCGCCGCGACCGCAATCCGGCGGTACTGCCGGTTCATGTCGTCACTGGCGGCGGCGCCGTCGAGACCGCGGCCGTACGCGAAGCCGCCCCACGCGGTGTAGACCTCCGCGAGGTCGGCGTCGTCGCGCCAGTTCTTGCTGTCGATGAGCTGGAGCAGACCCGCCCCGTAGGTCCCCGGCTTAGACCCGAAGATCCGCGTCGTCGAGCGACGACGGTCGCCGTGCTCGGCGAAGTCGACCCTCGCGTGGGCCCTCACGTAGTTCTGCTCGTCGGTCTCGTTCAGCTCGGCGACCATGCTGACGGCGTCGTCGATCATGGTCACGACGTGGGGGAAGGCGTCGCGGAAGAAGCCCGAGATCCGGACGGTCACGTCGACGCGGGGCCGCCCGAGCTCGGCCAGGCCGATCGGCTCCAGGTCGACGACCCGGCGGGACGCGTCGTCCCAGATCGGCTGCACGCCGATCAGGGCGAGGACTTCGGCGATGTCGTCGCCAGAGGTGCGCATCGCCGAGGTGCCCCACACCGACAGGCCGACCGAGCTGGGCCACTCGCCGTGGTCGGCATGGTAACGCTCCAGCAGCGAATCCGCAAGCGCCACACCGGTTTCCCAGGCCAGCCGGGACGGCACGGCCTTGGGGTCCACCGAGTAGAAGTTGCGGCCCGTGGGCAGCACGTTGACAAGGCCGCGCAGGGGCGAACCCGACGGGCCCGCCGGGATGAAGCCGCCGTCGAGGGCGTGCAGGATCTGACTGATCTCGCCGTTGGTCTGGCGCAGCCTCGGCACCACCTCGGTGGCCGCGAAGCGCAGCACGCTGGCCACCTCCGGGTTCTCGGCGATCCGGTCGACCGCGGCGACGTCCCAGTCGGCCTCGGCCAAGGCGGCGACGAGCGCCCGCGCGTGTTCCTCCGCGGCGTCGACCGCCCCTCTGACGTCGGTGCCGTCCTCGGCCAGACCCAGCGCCTGCCGAAGGCCCGGCACGGTGTGTTCGCCGCCGAAGAGTTGCCGCGCGCGCAGGATGGCCAGCACCAGATCCACTTCGGCCTCCCCGACGGGGGCCTGACCGAGAATGTGCAGCCCGTCGCGGATCTGGACGTCCTTGATCTCACACAGCCAGCCGTCGACGTGCAGCAGCATGTCGTCGAAGACGTCCTCGTCGGGACGATCCTCGAGACCCAGGTCGTGGTCCATCTTCGCCGCCCGCATCAGCGTCCAGATCTGCTGCCGGATGGCGGGGAGCTTGCCGGGATCGAGCGTGGCGATGTTGGAGTGTTCGTCGAGCAGTTGCTCGAGCCGGGCGATGTCGCCGTAGCTCTCCGCCCGCGCCATCGGCGGAATGAGGTGGTCGACCAGCACGGCGTGGGCCCGGCGCTTGGCCTGGGTGCCCTCCCCCGGATCGTTGACCAGGAACGGGTAGATCAGCGGAAGATTGCCGAGCGCGGCGTCGGTACCACACGTCGACGACATGCCAAGTGTCTTGCCGGGCAACCACTCCAGGTTGCCGTGCTTGCCGAGGTGGACGACGGCGTCGGCCCGAAATCCGTTGTCGAACTCCGCGTCGAGCCACCGGTAGGCGGCCAGGTAGTGGTGACTGGGCGGCAGGTCGGGATCGTGGTAGATCGCCACCGGGTTGGCGCCGAACCCGCGAGGCGGCTGCACCATGATCACGATGTTGTCGGATTGCATTGCGGCGATGACGATTTCGCCCTCGGGATCGTGGGTGCGGTCGACGAACAGGTCGCCGGGCGGCGGTCCCCAGTGTTCGACGACGGCGTCGGCGAGGCCGCTCGGCAGCGTGGCGAACCAGGCGCGGTAGTCCTTGGCCGACACCCTGATCGGGTTGCGGGCCAACTGTTCTTCGGTCAGCCAGTCGGGGTCCTGCCCGCCGCGTTCGATCAGGGCGTGGATGAGCGCGTCCCCGTCGTTCGCGTCGACGCCGGGCACCTCCCCGATGCGGAAGCCGGCGTCGCGCATCGCCTGGAGCAGTCCGACGGCGCTGGCCGGGGTGTCGAGTCCCACCGCGTTGCCGATGCGCGCGTGCTTGGTCGGGTAGGCGGAGAACACCAGCGCCACCCGCTTGTCCGCAGGCGCGATGCGCCGGAGCCTGGCTTGGCGCACCGCGAGACCGGCGACCCGGGCGCAGCGCTCCGGGTCGGCGACATACGAGATCAGCCCCTCGTCGTCGATCTCCTTGAACGAGAACGGAACCGTGATGATGCGGCCGTCGAATTCCGGCACCGCCACCTGGGTCGCGACGTCGAGCGGGCTCATACCGTCGTCGTTGTCAGTCCACTGCTTACGCGAACTGGTCAGGCACAGCCCCTGCAGGATCGGGATGTTCAGCGCCGCGAGATGGGCCACGTCCCAGGTGTCGTCGGCCCCACCGGCGGTCACCGTCGCGGGAACGGCACCACCGGCGGCCAGCACGGTGGTCACCAGGGCGTCGACGGTGCCGAGCAGTTCGAGCAGGGCGGGTTCCGGCGTCCGCAGCGACGCGGCGTAGATCGGGACGGGTTGGCCGCCTGCGGCGTCGATCGCGTGGCACAGCGCGCCGACGTAGGCCGAATTGCCCGCCAGATGTTGGGCGCGGTAGAAGAGGACCGCCACGCGAGGGCCGTCGTTGGAGGCCGCGTGGCCCGCGGGGCACTCCAGCACGCCCCACGTCGGGGTCGCCTCCGGCGGCGAGAAGCCGAAACCCGTCATCAGCAGCGTGTCGCTGAGGAAGGCGTGCAGCTGTTCGAGATTGGCGACGCCACCCTGGGCCAAATAGACGTGGGTCTGCAGTGCGACGCCCGCGGGCACCGTGGAATGGCTCATCAGGTCGGCGTCCGGGGACTGCTCGCCACTGATCACGACCGTGGGAATGCCCGTGGCCACCACGGTGTCGATGCCGTCCTGCCAGCTGCGGTAGCCGCCAAGGATCCGCACGACGGCGACGTCGACGCCCTCGAGGAGCGAGTCGAGTTCACCGTCGACGAGGCGGCTGGGATTCATCCACCGGTATCGCGCACCGCTGGCGCGAGCCGTCATCAGGTCGGTATCCGACGTGGACAGCAGGAGAACGGTGGGCTGGTGCACCTACCATTCGTACCGCATCGGGGTTACCGGTCGGAGTTGCCCCAACGGCCGTACCACGATTGGTCGTAGGGCAGCCCGAGTATTGCCAGTAGTACGAGCACCACTGCCGCGAATGCGACGAGTCCCACCATTGCCGTTCCTCCTGCGTCGTGCCAACGAGTTGAGTTGAAGGTAGTACCGGCGGTACCGGTTAAGTGGGTTTGGTGCGGGACCGAACAGGTCGCGCGCTGGTGTGACGGGAGTCACAACGAGGGGGAGTTCGAATCGTCGGTAGCCGAAGGCTGTCCACGACCGGCCGGCCGTGAGCCAATGAGCCATGGCCAACTCCCCCGTGATCGTGAAGCTCGGCGCGAACATCGGCGCCCGCATCGACGGCGTTCGACTCGGAGGCGATCTCCCGGCGTCGACCGTCGAGGCGGTCAACGACGCCCTCCTCGAGCACAAGGTGATCTTGTTCCGCGACCAGCACCACCTCGACGACGAGGGCCAACTCGACTTCGCCAGGACTCTCGGCACGCCCACCGTCGCGCACCCCACGGTGACCTCGCGCGGCGCCGACGTGCTGCCCATCGACTCGCGGTACGACAAGGCCAACTCCTGGCACACCGACGTCACCTTCGTCGACCGGATTCCCAAGGCGTCGCTGCTGCGGGCGATCACCCTGCCCGAGTACGGCGGCACGACCACGTGGGCGTCCACCGAGGCCGCCTACGACCAGCTGCCTGCGCCGCTCGCCGCCCTCGCCGAGAACCTGTGGGCGATCCACACGAACGACTACGACTACGTCAAGGACTTCGCCGAGGACGAAGACCACCGCGATGCCGACACCGTCCGCGAGTACCGCGAGGAGTTCGTCTCCGAGCACTTCGAGACCGAACATCCGGTGGTCCGCGTCCACCCGGAGACGGGACGGCGGGTGCTGCTGCTCGGTCACTTCGTCAAGAGGTTCGTCGGCCTCGGCTCGGGCGAGTCGACCACGCTCCTGCAACTGCTGCAGGCCCGGGTGACGAAGCTGGAGAACACGATTCGGTGGAACTGGAGCCCCGGCGATCTGGCCATCTGGGACAACCGGGCCACGCAACACTACGCCGTGTCCGACTACGACGACCAGTACCGCCGCCTGAGCCGCGTGACCCTGGCCGGCGACGTCCCGGTCGACGTGCACGGCACGCCCAGCCGCGTCGTCGCGGGCGACGCGTCGCACTACTCGGAGGTCGTGGCGCCGGTACGTCTGGTCGCCGTACCGTAGGGGGATGGCCCGAACCCGCGACGACGACGCGTGCCCCGGCGCGCTCGCCGTGCACCAGGCCGCCGACGGCGCACTGGCCAGGGTGCGCCTGCCCGGCGGCATGATCGAGGCACCCCAGCTGGAGGCGCTGGCGCTCGCCGCCGCCCGGTTCGGTTCCCCGGCAATGGAACTGACCTCGCGCGGCAACGTGCAAATCCGCGGGATCACCGACGCCGACGGGCTGGCCGACGCCATCGCCGACGCGGGCCTGCTGCCCTCGCCCACCCACGAACGGGTGCGCAACGTGGTCGCCTCACCCTTGACGGGCCGTCAAGGCGGTACCGCCGACGTGCGGGACCTGGTCCGCGCCCTCGACTCCGCGATCCAGTCGAACGACCGGCTGGCACGCCTGCCGGGACGGTTCATGTTCGCCCTGGACGACGGCCGTGGCGACGTGTCCGGACTGGGAGCCGACGTCGGCCTGCACTTCCTCGACGACGAGACCGCCGCGCTGCTGGTGGGTGGCGTCGACACCGGCGTGCGCACCCGCGACGGCGTGCCGCTGCTGATCCGGGTGGCCGAGAGGTTCGCCGACGTTCGTGGAACGGCGTGGCGGACAATCGAACTCGACGACGTCAGCCCTCTCCTCGAGGGGCTGACGCCGACCGCGGAACCAGGCAGGACGTGGCCTCCCGTCGCCCGCCCCCCGGTGGGCTGGCTCCCCCAGGACGACGGACTGGTTGCCCTCGGCGCCGCCGTGCCCCTCGGCGTGTTGAAGACCAGGGTCGCCGAGTACCTCGCGGCGGTCGGGTCCCCCGTGGTGATCACGCCGTGGCGCTCGGTGCTGGTGTTCGACCTCGACGAGGAGATCGCCGACACCGCCCTGCGCGTGCTCGCCCCCCTCGGGCTGGTCTTCGACGAGGCGTCACCGTGGCTCGACGTCAGCGCCTGCACGGGCAGCCCGGGCTGCGCGCACTCCGTCGCCGACGTCCGTCGCGACGCCGCGGCCGCCGTGCACGACGGAACCGGGGGTTCGCACCGGCACTTCGTGGGGTGCGAACGCGCCTGCGGGAGCCCCCCGGTCGGCGAGGTTCTGGTCGCCACCGAGAGCGGCTACGAGGCGCGCCACCCGTAGGGTGATCGGGTGCTCGACTACACCCGCGACGCCGCCGAGATCTACCGTCAATCGTTCGCGATGATTCGCGACGAGGCCGATCTGGCACGGTTTCCCGACGACGTGTCGCGCGTGGTCGTCCGGTTGATCCACACCTGCGGTCAGGTGGACGTCGCAGACCACGTCGCGTTCACGCCGGGCGTCGCCGAAGCCGCCCATCGCGCCCTGGCCGCGGGGGCGCCGGTGCTGTGCGACTCCTCCATGGTCGCCGCGGGCATCACCCGCACCCGCCTTCCCGCCGACAACGAGGTGGTCTCGCTGGTGGCCGATCCGCGGGCGGCCGACCTGGCCGCGAAGATGGGCAGCACGCGCTCCGCGGCGGGCGTGGACCTGTGGGCCGACCGACTCGGTGGCGCGGTGGTGGCCATCGGCAACGCGCCCACCGCCCTGTTCCGGTTGCTCGAACTGCTCGACGAGGGCGCACCCGTGCCCGCCGCCGTGCTGGGCGGGCCCGTGGGCTTCGTGGGGTCGGCGCAGTCCAAGGACGAGCTCATCGATCGCCCGCGCGGGATGGACTACCTCGTGGTGACGGGACGCCGAGGCGGCAGCGCGATGGCCGCGGCCGCCGTCAACGCGGTGGCGACCGAGCGGGAGTAGACAAGTGTCCAGCGGGGCGGTTACTGTCCGGCCCCATGACTGGGCGTATCCCGCCGGCCGTCTCGATCCCCCGCAGTCCGACGGACGTGACGCCGCAGTGGGTCGAAGACGTGCTCGCGACCGAGGTTCGATCCGTGGACGTCACCCCGATCGGCACCGGCCAGACGGGCGCCACCTACCGCCTCGCGGTGAAATACGCGACCGACACGACGGGACTGCCCGACACGTTCGCGGTCAAGCTCTCCTCCCAGGACGACGCCGTACGCGACCGCGTCGCCCTCGGGTATCGCTCCGAACACGCCTTCTACACCGACGTCGCGGACGTCGTCCGGGTGCCGATCCCCCGACACTTCCACTGCGAAATCTCCGAGGACGGCGGCGATTTCGTGCTCCTGCTGGCCGACATGGCGCCCGCGGTCCAGGGTGACCAGATTGCCGGCTGTACGGCCGCCGAGGCTGAGCTGGCCGTCCGCGCGCTGGCAGGCCTGCACGGCCCCACGTGGTGTGACCCGAGGTGGTCGGAGTTCGAGGGCCTGGTCATGTCGACGGCCACCGAGGACGCCATGAAGGGGCTCGGCGACGTCGCCGTGATGGCCTCGCAGATGACGCTCGACCGACTGGGTTCGCGGATGACGCCCGAGGATCGCGACACCATCACCGAGGCCATGTCGGCCGTCACGCCCTGGCTGATGGCCGACCGCGATCGCTTCGCGCTGATGCACGGCGACTACCGCCTGGACAACCTGCTGTTCACGCCCGACCGCAGTCACGTCACCGTCGTCGACTGGCAGACGCTGGGCGTCGGACTGCCCGCCCGCGACCTGGCGTACTTCACCGGCACCAGCCTGACGCCCGAGACCCGGTCGGCCGTCGACCGAGACCTCGTCGCCGCCTACTTCGCGGAGTTGTCCGCTTACGGCATGACCGATTACGACGTCGACGCCTGTTGGCACGACTACCGCGTCGGCATGCTGCAGGTGCCGTTCCTCTCGGTGCTCGGCTGCGCGTTCTCGATCTCGACCGAGCGCGGCGACGACATGATGCTGGTGATGATGCAGCGCGGCTGCCAGGCCATCCGCGAACTCGGCAGTCTGGATCTGGTCAGAGCGCCCTGACCCACGCCGCGGCGTCGGCCACGGTGGGCACCGCACGCACGTCGTCGGGCAGACCCGGCCGCTGCACCATGATCACGGGGATGCCGAGGTCGACGGCGGCGGTGACCTTGTCCCGCGTCATGTCGCCCCCGCTGTTCTTCGTCACCAGTGCGTCGATCCGGTACTCCTCCAACAGCTTTCGCTCGTCGGCGTAGCGGTACGGGCCACGCGAGAGCAGCAGGTGGTGGCGCGGCGGCAACTCCACGTCGTCCGGCGGGGTGACCGCGCGGATCAGGAACCACGCGTCGACGGCGGCGAACGCTGCGCTTCCGGAGCGCCCGGTGGTGAGGAAGACCCGCGAATGGTGGTTGCGGGCCACCACGTCCGCGGCCTCGACGTCCGAGCCGACCACGACGGCGTTACCGGGCGGCCATGCCGGTCGCGCCAGGACGACGTGTGGCAGGCGCTCCTCGCGGCAGGCTCGCGCCGCGTTGGCGGTGATGCGGGCGGCGAACGGGTGGGTGGCGTCGACGACGGCGTCGACCCGCTCGTCGCGCAACCAGCGGCGCAGCCCGTCGACTCCTCCGAACCCTCCGATGCGAACGTCGCCGACCGGCAAGGCCGGATCCGGGACACGCCCGGCGAGCGAGCTGACCACCGTCACGTCGGGATTCAACTCGGCGGCCAGCGCCCGCGCCTCGGCCGTCCCACCGAGGAGCAGCACGCGCATCAGTGCCGACTTCCGCGGCGACGCCCCGACGAGTAGAGGTAGCTGTCGGAGAAGCCGTCGGCCGCGAGCACGTCGCCGACGATGATGACGGCGGTGCGGGTGACCCCGGCCGCGTGAACGCGTTCGGCCAACTCGCCAAGACTGCACCGCAAGACCGTCTCCTGCGGCCATGACGCGAACGCGACCACCGCACAGGGGGTTTCGGTACCGTATCCACCGGCGAGCAGATCGGGGACGATCGCGTCGACCTGAGCGGCCGCCAAGTGCAGGACCAACGTGGCACCGGGTTTCGACAGCGTCTGCAGGTCCTCCCCCGGCGGCATCGCCGTCGACAGGGTCGCGACCCGGGTCAGCGTCACGGTCTGGGCGACCCCGGGCAGGGTCAGCTCGCGACCCAGTGCGGCAGCCGCGGCCGCGAAGGCGGGCACCCCCGGAACCACCTCGTAGTCGACGCCGGCCGCGTCGAGCCGGCGGCACTGTTCGGCCAACGCGCTGTAGATGGACGGGTCCCCGGAGTGCAGGCGCGCGACGTCCAGCCCTGCGGCGTGTGCGTCGGTGAGCTCGGTGACGATCTGCTCCAGGGTCAGCGGTCCCGTGTCGACCACCCTGGCGTCCGGCGGGCACAGCGCCAAGAGATCCTCGGGCATGATCGAGCCCGCGTAGAGGCACACCGGGCACCGCTTCAGCAGGCGTTCCCCGCGGACGGTGATCAGATCGGCCGCACCCGGCCCGGCGCCGATGAAGTAGACGGTCATCGCTTGGTCACCATCCACTGGGTGACCGGCATCGCGGCGCGCCAGCCGGTGAAGCCACCGACGGGCTCACCGTGGTAGTGCTGAAACCGTCTCAACGTTCCCCCGATCCGCGAATACCATTGCGCGACCACCGCTTCGGACTCCACGGTGACGACGTTGGCGACCAGTCGACCGCCGACGGGCAAGTGCTCGAAGCAGCCCTCGAGCAGCCCGGGCTGCGTCAGGCCGCCGCCGACGAAGACGGCGGCGGGCTCGGGGGCACCGTCGAAGTGGACCGGTGCCGCCCCGCGCACGTCCACGGCGGCACCGAAGGTGATCGCGTTGGTCTCGATGCGGGCCCGGCGAACCTCGTCGCGTTCGAATGCCACCGCCGCACAACCGGATGCGCTGCGGCACCACTCGACGGCGATGCTCCCGGAACCCGATCCGACGTCCCACAGCAGCTCGCCGGGACGCGGACCCAGCGCCGCGAGCGTGACCGCCCGGACCGACTGTTTGGTGATCTGCCCGTCGTGGGCGAAGACGTCGTCGGGCAGCGCATGGGCCACCCGGTCGTCGGGCAGATACCGCACCGCCATGACGTTGAGCTTGTCCACGTCGTGCGGGGGGCGGCCCGCCCACTCCCGCGCGGTGGCCGACCTGCGGCGCTCCTGCGGGCCGCCGAGCTGCTCGAGAATGGTGAGTTCGGAGTCTCCGCGCCCGGTCTCGGCGAGCAACCGCGCCAACGTGGCGGGGCTGTCGGCGTCCCGCGACAACACCACCGCCTGGCCTCCGCGGCGCACGGCGGTGTGCACTCGCGCGGTGACGAGGCTGATGATCTCGGTGTCCTGCACCGCCCAGCCGACACGTGCACAGGCCAACGTCACCGACGACACGTGCGGCAGGACCGCAACCCGCTCTGGCCCGTACATCCGGATTAGGGTGTTGCCGATCCCATGCAGCAGCGGATCACCGCTGGCGATGACGTGGACGTCGACCTCGGCGTCGTCGAGCAGCGCGCGCAACGCGGGCAGCAGCGGCGACGGCCACGCCCGGCGGTGCGCAGACACGGAGTCGTCGAGTAGATCCAGCTGCCTCGGTGATCCGTAAACGGTTGTGGCCCGGGCAAGTTCGACTCTGGATGCGGTGGGCAGCCCCGACATGCCGTCGGCCCCAATTCCTACGACGACGATCATCGGGGCAACCTACGCCAGATCGCCCGCGGCGTCAGCCGGAATGCGAGGACCAGCACGGCCAGCGACCGCGGCACCCAGATCTCGTTGCGCCCCTTGGCAAGCGCCCCCGCCACTGCGTCGGCCACCTGGGTCGGCGTGCTGGACAGCGGGGCGGGCGACATCCCCTCGGTCATGCGGCCGATGACGAAACCCGGCCGCACCAACAGCAGGCGAACACCCGAGCCGTGCAGGGCGTCAGTCAGCCCACGGGCGAACGCGTCGAGTCCCGACTTGGCCGAGCCGTACACGTAATTGGCGCGCCGAGGTCGCACGCCGGCCACCGACGAGAACACCACGATCGCACCGCGGCCGGCCGACCGCATCGTCGCCGCCAGCACGGTCAACAGGCTGACCTGCGCGGTGTAGTCGGTGTGCACGATCGCGGCGGCGTGGGCCGGGTCGGTCTCGGCGCGCGCTTGGTCACCGAGGATCCCGAAGGCCACCACCGCGGTGGTGATCGGGCCGAACTCGGCGACGATCGACGCGACGAGCGGCGCGTGCGAGTCGAGTGCGTCGGCGTCGAACTCGCGAGCGTGGACGGCCCCGGCCCCGGCCGCCGTCACCGTCGCGACTTCGTCGGCCAGTCGACCGGCGTTGCGCGCGGCCAGCACCACCGTCGCGCCGCTGGCCAACCGGGTCGCGAGTTCGATCGCGATCTCGCTGCGCCCACCGAAAACGACTACCAGGCGGTTGTCCGCCGTGTCCTCCATGGTTGCGATTATGTCCTGCGCTAAGTTGGACACCGATGGCGAAGGCAACTACGCGACTGACGAACGATGCGTTGGCGTTCCTGACCGAACGGCATCTCGCCATGCTGACCACACTGCGAGCCGACAATTCGCCGCACGTGGTGGCCGTCGGATTCACGTTCGATCCCAAGACCCACGTTGCGCGGGTCATCACCACGGGTGGGTCGCAGAAGGCGGTGAACGCCGACCAACGAGGCGTCGCCGTGCTCAGCCAGGTGGACGGAGCCCGGTGGCTGTCGCTGGAGGGCAGTTCGACGGTGAGCGCCGAGCCTGCGGCCGTACGCGACGCCGAGCTCCGCTACGCCCAGCGCTACCGCACGCCGCGGGTCAACCCCCGGCGCGTGGTGATCGAGGTGCGAATCGAGCGGGTCCTCGGGTCGTCGGATCTCCTCGATCGCAGCCAAGACGACTGACGCCGCGGATTAGCATGCGGCCCTGACATTTTGGGGCTGGGCGCTTCGGTTGTGCACAGTGGGTGATTCATCCACAGATCCGGGCCGACGGCTCGTATTTCGGCTTCTCCGTCGGTTCACAACGGTAAATTCGCAAGTATGTTCGATTCGTTGGTGGCTTCCGCGGCCGGTACGTCGGGTGCCGATGCAGTGCCGGCGTGGTCTCAGGCGGAGTCCGCCGCGTGCGCTCGCAAAGTCGCGGCGATGGCCGGGATGCTCGAGGCCGCCTACGCCGCGTCCGGGTCGGCGTCTCGGGACCTGTGGTGTGTCGACAACTTCGATGCCGTCGCCGCGCACATCGGGGCGGTCCTGCGGATCACCACCGGCGCCGCGTCCAACCAACTGTTGATCGCCGTGGCGCTACACGAACGGTTCCCCCAGGTGGCCGCGGTGTTCGCCGACGGGCTCATCACCTATCAGCTGGTGCGGACGGTGGTGCAGCGCGGCGCCCTGGTCGTCGACCCCGACGCCCTCCACGCTCTCGACGCCATGCTGGCGGCGGCGCTGAGCACCCGGGAACCCATGTCGGTGGCAACGCTGGAGAAGACGATCGACGGGTTCGTCGCCCAAGTCGACCCGCAGGCGGTCATCCGCACCGAGACTAGGGCCCGGGGCCGCTCGGTGGAGATCGGCGACGAGGACGGCAGCGGGATGGCGACGGTCTTCGCGACGTTGTTCGCCCACGACGCCAAGGCCTTCGACACCCGGATCGACGCGCTGGCCCGCACCGTCTGCCCGGCTGATCCCCGCACCCTGGATCAACGCCGCTCCGACGCGATGGGCGCACTGTCCCACGGCGCGGACCGCCTGGCCTGCCTCTGCGAGTCCGAGGACTGCCCCGCCGGTGAGAATCCACCCTCGACGGGGGTGGTGGTCTACGTCATCGCCAGCCAAGACACGCTCACCCTCGACGAGCGGCCGGCGCCAGCGCCACCGGCACCACCACTGCCGCCGTCTGCGCCCGATGTTTCAGCGCCGGACCACACCGTCGCCGATGAAGCCGCGATCGCCGACGAGGCTGTCGCGGAACAGGAGTCGGCCGACACCCCGGCCAGTCCCGCCCCCGCCGCCGAGCGCACCGCCCTCGACGGCGAACCCCCGGCCATGTTCGCCAAGCCGCTGCGTGAGCTGACCCTCACCGAAGCCCTCACCCCCACCCCCGGCCGGCTGGCCACCATTCGGCCCGCGGCGATGATGGGTGGCCAGTTCCTGCCCGGGGCGATCGCCTGCCGCGCCACCGTCGGGGCCACGATCACCCCGATCGTGCACCCCGGCCAAGCCCCACCGGAACCCCGGTACCGACCCTCGAAGAAGCTGGCCGACTTCGTCCGCTGCCGCGACATGACGTGCCGCTTCCCGGGCTGCCGTGCCCCGGCGACGAATTGTGACGTCGACCATACGATTCCGTGGCCATGCGGCCCGACGGCGGCGTCCAACCTGAAATGCCTCTGCCGCCGACATCATCTCTTAAAAACGTTCTGGGGTGGTGAGAGTGGTTGGCGGGATCAACAACTCGATGACGGCACGATTGTGTGGACCGCACCCGACGGGCGCACCCACGTCACCACACCGGGCAGCCGACTACTGTTCCCCGAACTATCCCAGCCCACCAGAACCGTTGAGGCGAGCGGCGTTCCAAGAGGCCACGCGTCGGGCCTGACCATGCCGCGGCGCACGACCACCCGCGCCCAAGACCGCGCCAGACGCATCCAACGCGAACGCGGCGAACTCGCTGGCGCGCCGCCTGGTTAGACCGGAACCACCACGAGATCGCGGGGCTGGTCGTTGACCGACTGGGCCCCGTCACTGGTGACGATCACGATGTCCTCGATACGGGCGCCCCACGAGCCGGGGAAGTAGATGCCCGGCTCGATGCTGAACGCCATGCCCTCCTCGAGCGGCAGATCGTTGCCGGCGACGATGTAGGGCTCCTCGTGCACGGAGAGGCCGATGCCGTGACCGGTGCGGTGCACGAAGGCCTCCGCCAGCCCCTCCGCGGCGAGCACGTCGCGCGCGGCGGCGTCGATCTGCTCGGCAGTCACACCGGGCCGGACCGCCGCCACCGCTGCCTGCTGCGCCCGCTGCAGGACCGCGTAACGCCCCGCCACGTCGTCGTCCGGCTGGCCGATGCTGTAGGTCCGCGTGGAATCCGAGTTGTATCCGGGCTCGTACGGGCCGCCGACGTCGACGACCACCACGTCGCCCGCCTGCAGCACGCGATCGGAGCATTCGTGGTGCGGGTCGGCACCATTGGGACCCGACCCGACGATGATGAACGCCACTTCCGAATGTCCCTCGGCGACAATCGCTTCGGCGATGTCGGCGGCCACGTCGGCTTCGGTGCGCCCCGGCACCAGGAACTCGGGAACCCGCGCGTGCACTCGGTCGATCGCGGCCCCCGCCTTGCGGAGCGCGTCGACCTCCGCGGCATCCTTGATCATCCGCAGCCGGCGCAGCACGCTGGTGGCCAGCACCGGCACGGTGCCCAACACCTCCGCCAGCGGGAGCAGGTGCAGCGCCGGCATGGCGTCGGTGACCGCGGTGGCGACCGAGCCACCGCCGAACACGTCGGCGACCAGGGCGTAGGGATCGTCACCGTCGACCCAATCGTGCACGCGCAGGCCGAGTTCCATCACCGCGGAGTCCTTGAGCGCCGCCAGCTCCATCCGGGGAACCACCACGGTGGGCTCACCGGCCGCGGGCAGCACCAACGCGGTCAGCCGCTCGAAGGTCTGGGCGCGCGACCCGACGAGGTAGCGCAGGTCGTACCCGGGCGTGATGACCAGACCCGCCAGGCCGGCATCGGCGGCCGCAGCCGTCGCCGCCCGCAAGCGTCCCGCGTATACGTCCGTGCCGAATCTCCCGATGTCCATGTCGTCGAGGTTAATCGGCGCGCCGATAGGTGGCGACCTCGATCAGGTTGCCGTCCGGGTCGCGGCAGTAGTGCGACGTCATCGGACCGAGCGCCCCCGTCTTGGCGACCGGCCCCTCGGTGATCTCCACGCCACACGACCGCAGATGCGCCCCGACGGCATCCGCGTCGGCGTCGACGACGAAGCACAGGTCCAGGGTGCCCGGAGCGTCGACGGCCGCGGTCACCCAGTTCGGTGCCCCGGTGGGTCGGACGTTGAGCTTCTGGTCGCCGAACCGCAGCGCGATCCGGCCGTCGCCGAAGACCTCGCGGGTCATCCCGAGCACCCGGACGTACCAGTCGACGGTGCGGTCGACGTCGACCGTGTTGACGACGACGTGGTCGATGCGGTCCACGGACAAGCCCATGGCTCCATCAATACCGCACGCTACTGTCAATCGATGACCGCACCCGTCCTGCTCCTCGACGGCGCCAGCATGTGGTTCCGCTCGTTCTTCGGGGTCCCGTCGTCCATCACCGCACCCGACGGCCGCCCGGTGAACGCGCTGCGCGGCTTCCTCGACGCCGTCGCCACCCTCGTCACCAACCACCGTCCGTCGCGGCTCGTGGTGTGCCTGGACCTCGACTGGCGGCCACAGTGGCGGGTCGACCTGATTCCGTCGTACAAGGCGCACCGGGTGGAGGAGGAACGCGCCGCCGGTGAGCCCGACGTCGAGGAGGTGCCCGACGACCTCACGCCGCAGGTCGACATGATCATGGCGATGCTCGATGCCTTTGGCATCGCCACCGCCGGCGCCCCCGGATTCGAGGCCGACGACGTCCTCGGCACGCTCGCGACCCGCGAACGCGTCGATCCCGTCGTCGTCGTGAGCGGGGACCGCGATCTGCTCCAGCTCGTCGCCGACGACCCCAATCAGGTCAGGGTGCTCTACATCGGTCGCGGCCTGGCCAAGGCGACGCTCTTCGGTCCGCGGGAGGTCTCCGAGCAGTACGGGGTGCCACTCGACCGCGCGGGCGCCGCCTACGCGGAGCTTGCCCTGCTGCGCGGTGACCCGTCCGACGGCCTGCCCGGCGTCGCGGGCATCGGCGACAAGACCGCATCCACCCTGCTGGCCCAGTACGGCTCGCTGGAGCGGATCATGGCGGCCGCCCACGATCCGTCGTCGAAAATGCCTGCCGCGCAACGCAAGAAGCTGTCCGCGGCGACCGACTACGTGACGGCGGCGGAGAAGGTCGTCAGAGTGGCCACCGACGCCGAGGTCAGCACGTCCACCGAATCGGACGTGCTACCCCTGACGGCTCGCGATCCGCGTCGGGTCGCCGAACTCGCCGGGGAGTACGGCGTCACGTCGTCCGTCGGACGTCTCCAGAAGGCGCTCGACGGACTGCCGTCGGACTAGCGGGGCCTGCCGACCTCGTAGGTTCCACTGTCGTCCTGGAACGTCACCGTCACCTGGCGCTTGGTGCCGTCGATGCTGACCTCGCAGTCAAAGGTCCCGCCCTTGACCACCTTCGGGTTGGCCCCGTTGTTGCAGGTGACGTCCTGGACGTTCTTGGCACCGTAGCCGTTGGTCGAGTCACTGAGGATCTGCTGCACACCCGACTGGGCGGCCTTGACGTCGAGGTTGGTGGTCATGAAGAAACCCGGCTTCCAGAAGCCCAGGATGCCCACGACCACGATGACGACCGCCACCAGGGCGCCGATCACGCCGAGGACGAGACCCTTCGACTTCTTGGACCCCGCATCGGTCGACGAGTACGGGGAGAACTGCTGATTGGGGTCGTACTGCCCCGGCGGCTGGCCGTACTGCTGGTTCGGGTCGTACTGCCCGTACTGCGGTGGTTGCCCATACTGCGGCGGCTGACCGTACTGGGGCTGCTGCGGATACGACGACGGGCCGTACGCGGTCGGCGGCTGCTGGTACTGCGGTTGCCCGTAGGTGGGTTGCTGGTACTGCGGCTGTCCGCCGTACGCCGGCGGCTGCTGGCCGTAGGCGGGCGGCTGCTGACCCCAGGGCGACTGCTCCGGCTGCGGCTGTTCGGGGCCCTGAGGCTGCCACGCGGGATCGGCCGGCTGCTGACCCGCCCACGGCTGGGTGGGATCGGATCCCTGCGGTCCGCTCATCGTCTCTCCTTGGTTCCATCTGCAGTCAAAATCGAAACGTTGGCCACACCCTACCCCGCGTCAACAGCCACGACGCCGCGCCGAATCGCGCCGATCGCGCGTTTCGCCGACGCCCGCAACGCGGGTGTCGGGGCGGCATTTCGCACCTGGTCGAGCAGATCGAGGACCTGGCGACACCACCGCACGAAATCGCCTGCCGACAACGGAGATCCGCCGCCCGAGGCGTCGGATGCCGCCAACGACGCCGACAGGTCGCCCGTGGTCGCCCAGCGGTGCATCGCGGCCACGAAACCGACGTCCGGCTCGCGACTCGCCGGGAGCCGGTGCTGCTGCTCCTCGGCGCGAATCTCCGCCCACGACCGGCGCGTCTGCGACAGCGCCCGCCGCATGCCGGGCGTCGCGCCGTCGACGACCGCTGACCCGCCCGGCGTGTCGCCCCGCGACTCGAACAGCACCGCGGACACCACCGCCGCCAACTCGGCGGCGTCGAGGCCGTTCCAGGTGCCGCTGCGCAGACATTCGGCGACCAGCAGATCGCTCTCGCTGTAGATGCGCGAGAGCAGGCGTCCGTCGTCGGTGACCACCAGATCGCCGTCTGCCGTCTTCTCGATGAACCCACGGCCGGTGAGCAGCAGCACGATTCGGTCGAAGGTGCGGGCCAGCGAATTGGTCGCGGCGTTGACCTTCTTTTGGATGTCGGCGTTGTCCCGCTCGATGCGCAGGAAGCGCTCGGCCTGCCTGACTCGTTCGTCACGGTCGGCGAGGTGGTGCGCCGGATGGGCCTTCAACTTCTCGCGTAGGCCGGCGAGTTCGGGATCGACGTCGTGTTCCCGATCTTGGCCCGGCTGACCACGTTTGGGCCGTTCGGTGGGCACGGGCAGTCCGGCCGCGGCCGACCGCAACGCCGATGCGACGTCCCGGCGGACCCGAGGTTGGCGGTGTTCGACGCGCTTGGGCAGCGTCATCGACCCCACCCTCAGCGACGACCCCGAGAAGTCGGTCGACGAAATGCGGCCTGCCCAACGGTCTTCGGTGAGCACCAGCGGCCTGGGGTCGTCCCGATCGCCGGCCGGCTCGAGGACCACCGCAAGCCCTCCGCGGCGCCCCTGCCCGATGGTGATGATGTCACCGCGGCGCAGCGCCGACAGCGCGTCGTTGGCCGCCTGCCGGCGCTGCACCCGCGACGCCCGGGATTGCGCGCGTTCGCGGTCGGCGATCGTCGCGCGCAACCGGGCGTAGGCGAGGATGGGCGCGTCCCGACCACCGAACTCCGCGGCGATCTCGTCCATCATCTTCTCGCCGCGGGACACGCCGCGGACCAGGCCGACGACGGAGCGGTCGGCCTGGAACTGGGCGAACGATCGCTCCAACAGTTGGTGCGCCTGCTCGGGCCCCATGTGGTTGGTCAGGTTGATCGTCATGTTGTACGACGGGGCGAACGAACTGCGTAGGGGGAACGTGCGGGTCGACGCGAGACCCGCCACGTCGGCGGGTTCGACGTCGGGGTGCCACAGCACGACGGCGTGCCCCTCGACGTCGATGCCGCGGCGCCCGGCGCGGCCCGTCAGTTGGGTGTACTCCCCCGGTGTCAGCGGGGCGTGCTGTTCGCCGTTGAACTTGACCAGCCGCTCAAGCACGACGGTCCGCGCTGGCATGTTGATGCCCAAGGCGAGTGTCTCCGTGGCGAACACGGCCTTGACCAGCCCGGCGGTGAACAGCTCCTCGACCGTGTGCCGGAAGACCGGCAGCAGGCCGGCGTGGTGGGCGGCGATGCCGCGCAGCAGCCCTTCGCGCCACTCGTAGTAGCCGAGCACCGACAGGTCGGCGTCGTCGAGGTCGGCGCACCGCCGGTCGATCACCTCGGCGATGCGCGCCCGCTCCTTCTCGTCGGTGAGTCGCAACGACGAACGCAGGCACTGCTTGACCGCGGCGTCGCAGCCGGCCCGGGAGAACACGAACGTGATGGCGGGCAGCAGGCCCTCGTGGTCGAGGACGCCGATGACGTCGGGCCGCGACGGCGGACGGTAGATGGTGGGTCGGCCGCCGCCCCGGTTGCCCGGTCGACCGCGGCCGCGGGGCTGCCAGTCCGACAACCGGTCGGCCTCGCGTCGATGGGAGATGTGGCGGATCAACTCGGGATCGACCAGGCTGCGGTCGCCGGTGGCCTCCGAGCCCTCGAACAGGTCGAACACGCGCTTGCCGACCATCATGTGCTGCCACAGCGGAACGGGTCGGTGCTCGTCGACGACGACGGTGGTGTCACCGCGGACCGTCTGGATCCAGCCACCGAACTCCTCGGCGTTGCTCACCGTCGCCGACAGGCTGACCAGCCGCACGTCCTCGGAGAGGTGCAGGATGACCTCCTCCCAGACCGCGCCGCGCATCCGGTCGGCCAGGAAGTGCACCTCGTCCATGACGACATGGGAAAGGCCGTGCAGCGCATCGGAGTTGGCGTAGAGCATGTTGCGGAGCACTTCGGTGGTCATCACGACGATCGGGGCGTCGCCGTTGACGTTCTGGTCACCGGTCAGGAGCCCGATGCGTTCGGCGCCGTAACGCTGCACCAGGTCGTTGTGCTTCTGATTGCTCAGCGCCTTGATTGGCGTGGTGTAGAAGCACTTTCGGCCCGCGGCGAGCGCAAGGTGCACCGCGAACTCCCCCACGACGGTCTTGCCGGCGCCGGTGGGTGCGCACACCAGGACGCCGTGGCCGTTCTCGAGGGCCTTGCAGGCGCGGATCTGGAAGGGGTCGAGGGAGAACGGCAGTTGCGCGGTGAAGTCGTCGAGTCGCGTCGCGCCGGGCGATGGGTCAGGTGGCTTGGTCATCGATGCCCAGGCGGGACGGGGCAGGCACGGCGCTGGGGACCTCGACGGGCTCGACGCTGCCGATGGGGGCCGCCTGATCGTCGGGGACGTCCTCGAGCGCCGCCCGGCGGGCCTTGCGCTTGTCGTTGAACCGGGCGATCTGGATGGAGAACTCGAGGAGCAGCGACAGGGCGAGGGCCAACGCGAGCATCGAGAACGGATCCGAGCCGGGCGTCGCGAATGCGGCGAAGACGAACAAGCCGAAGATCAGTCCACGCCGCCACGACTTCAACTTCTCGTACGGCAGCATGCCGACCAGGTTCAACATGACGATCAGCAGCGGGAACTCGAAGCTGATGCCGAACACCAGCAGCAGGTTGATCAGGAAGCCGAAGTACTGGTCACCGTTAAGCGCGGTGATCTGCACGTCGCTGCCCACGGTGAGCAGGAAGGCCAGCGCCTGGGACAGCACGACGTAGGCCAGCACGGCGCCGCTGACGAACAGCGCCGCCCCGAAGGCGACGAACACCGACGCGAACCGGCGCTCCTTTTGGTAGAGCCCAGGGGTGATGAAGGCCCACAGTTGCTGCAGCCATATCGGACAGGCCAAGACGACGCCGGCGGTCAACGCGACCTTGAACCGCAGCATGAACTGGTCGAACGGGGCCGTGGCGAGCAGACGGCACTGGCCGTCGGGGGCAATGTCGGCGCGCGACGACGCGGGCAGTGAGCAATAGGGCGCCCGGAGCCAGTCGCCGAGACTGGGCAGGCCGAAGAACCCGTGGGTGTACCAGACGAAGCCGAAGATCGTCGTCAGCAGGATTGCCCCCACCGCAATCAGCAACCGGTTGCGCAGCTCCTGCAGGTGGTCGACCAGCGACATGGTGCCGTCGGGATTGGCTTGCGATCGCCGACGACGCGGATCGAGCCGCTTGAAGATTCCAGGGGTGCGCACGGGGTGTCTAGACGCCAATCAGCCGCGCAGCCTCGCGGTGCGCTGTGGGAAGGGTGAGATCAGGCCGGTCGTTGCTCGGGAGACTGCACGGGTGCGGCCTCCGGCTGAACTCGTTCCGACGTGATGGGCGCCGGCGCCGGCGGCGTCTCGGCGTCCTTGCCGTCGGACTGCATTTCCTTGATCTCGGACTTGAAGATTCGCATCGACTTGCCCAGTGACCGCGCTGCGTCCGGAAGCTTCTTCGCTCCGAACAGCAAGACGAACACCGCGATGACGATCAACCAGTGCCACGGCTGTAGACCACCCAATTTGGACACCTCCAAGTGTTGCGGACGAGTCTACCCGTCCTCGTTGACGACGATGGCTTCGTACGCCTCGAGCGCCGCCGCGGCGGATTCTCGGACCCGGTCGGCCAACGCCTGTGGTTCCAGTATGCGCACCGCGGAGCCGAAGCCAAGGACGAAGCGCACCATCCATCCCTCCGAGGCGTACGTCATCGCCGCCTCGAAGGCACCGTCCGGGTGCTCCCGCACCACCCGCAGCGGGTAGTAGTCGAACATCCAGGCCGCGGACCGGTCGATCAGCAGGGTCGCCGCGGGCAGTGACGGGTCGGCGTCGAACAGCGAGGTGTCCGGGCGGGCGGCCACGGCGGGTTCGGGCGGGGCGGACCGCTCGTCGAGCACCCGCGCGTCGACGATGCGGTCGAATCGGAAGAGCCGGACGCCCTCGGCGGTGCGGCACCACGCCTCGAGGTAGGCGTGATCGGCGACAAGGACGACGCGGATCGGGTCGACGACACGGCTCGACAGCGCGTCGTGGCTGGCCGAGTAGTAGTCGATGGCCAGGGCGCGGCCGTCGCGCACCGCCCCACGCACCGCGGCGGCGATCCCGCTCTCGATGGGAGCGGGTTCCTCGATCGCGGCGTCGGCACCCTCGCGGGCCCCGGTGGCGGTCCCGGCGGCGGACTCGATCTTGGCGATCGCACTGCGGGCGGCCTCGGGGTCGACGATGCCGGGCACCTCGAGCAGCGCCCGCAGCGCCACCAGGATGCCGGTCGCCTCCGGAGAGGTCAGGCGCAGCGGGTGATCCATGCCCGCCGAGAAGGTGACGTCGATGGTGTCGCCGGAGAATTCGAAGTCGATGAGATCGCCGGGGCCGTAGCCGGGCAGGCCGCACATCCACAACTGGTCGAGGTCCTGGGTGAGCTGCGATTCGGTCACCCCCAGTTCGGCGGCGGCCTCGGCCCGGGTGATCCTCGGGTTGGCCTGGAAGTACGGAACCATGTTCAGCAGCCGTACCAGCCGCGTCGAGACGCTGCTCACGAGCGATCCCCCACCCCGGCGTGGGCGCGGAGGCGCTCGACGACGTTCTGGCGCAGCGACGCCGGGTCCAGGACGACGGCGTCCGCACCGCAGCTGGCGACGTCACGCGCCAGCTGGTCCTCTCGGCCGACGTCGAGCGCGATCTCGTCACCGGCACGCCCCGCCAACGCGTGCGGCGTGGTGGTGACCGCCTGGCGCCGCAGCGCCGTGCCGCGGCCCTCAGCCACCCAGACCCGGGCCTGTGCGCTCGGCGGCGCGTCGGCGACCGCGAGATGCACGATGTGCCGCAGGTCGACGCCGTCCGGCCGGCGCACCGCGTCCCGGGGGCCGATCGGCGTCACGTCGGCGTCGATGCGCGAGAGGCGGAAGGTTCGGGTGGCGTCGCGGGTCCGGTCGTGGCCCACCAGGTACCAGCGGCCACGGAAGGTGACGACACCCCACGGTTCGACGGTGCGTTCGGTGTACGGCTCGCCGCGCGACGCCCGATGCTTGAACTGAACCGCCTGCCCGGAGTCGATCGCCGCCAACAGGATTCCCAGCACGTCCTCCGACCCCCGCAGCCCGGGCAGCGCGGCGGTGGTGGTGATCGCGACCGCCGACTCCGGCGCGTCGACGTCCACCCCGGCCGCACGCAACTTCAGCAACGCGCCCTGGGTAGCCGTGACCAACTCCGGCGACTCCCACAGCTGAGTCGCCATGGCGACGGCGGCGGCCTCGTCCGCGGTCAACTCGACGGGGGCCAGCGCGTAGGCCTCGCGGTTGATTCGGTAGCCCTCCGTCGGGTCCATCGACGACACCCGCCCCGTCTCCAGGGGGATTCCGAGGTCACGCAATTCGTTCTTGTCCCGCTCGAACATTCGCGAGAAGGCCTCGTCGCTGGGGCTGTCCGCATAGCCGGACACGGTCTCCCGGATGCGCTCGGCCGTGATGAACGAACGGGTCGACAGCAACGCGATGACGAGGTTCATCAAGCGCTCGACTTTGGAGATCCCCACCCAGCGAGCTTAAGGCGTGCCGCAGGAGGCCACCTACATCGACGCGATGAGGCGCTTCACGCGTTCGTCGACCGACCGGAACGGGTCCTTGCACAGCACCGTGCGCTGCGCCTGGTCGTTGAGCTTGAGGTGCACCCAGTCGACGGTGAAGTCCCGCCCCGCCGCCTGCGCGGCACTGATGAACTCACCACGGAGCTTGGCCCGGGTGGTCTGCGGCGGTTCGTTGACCGCCGCGTCGATGTCCTCGTCGGTGGTGATCCGCGCGGCCAGACCCTTGCGCTGCAGCAGGTCGAACACGCCGCGACCGCGCTTGATGTCGTGGTAGGCCAAGTCGAGCTGCGCGATCTTGGGGTCGGACAACTCCATGTCGTAGCGATCCTGGTAGCGCTCGAACAGCTTCTTCTTGATCACCCAGTCGATCTCGGTGTCGACCTTCGCGAAGTCCTGGCTCTCGACGGCGTCGAGCTGACGCCCCCAGAGATCCACCACCTGCTCGATCTGGGCGTTGGGTTCCCGGGTCTGAAGGTGCTCGACCGCGCGGCTGTAGTACTCCCGCTGGATGTCGAGCGCGCTGGCCTGCCGACCACCGGCCAACCGCACCGGGCGGCGACCGGTCAGATCGTGGCTGACCTCGCGAATGGCGCGAATCGGATTGTCGAGGGAGAAGTCCCGGAAGGGCACGCCCGCCTCGATCATCTCCAGCACCAGCGCCGCGGTGCCGACCTTTAGCATCGTGCTGGCCTCGCACATGTTCGAGTCGCCCACGATGACGTGCAGTCGGCGGTACTTCTCGGCGTCGGCGTGCGGCTCGTCGCGGGTGTTGATGATGGGCCTGCTGCGGGTGGTCGCGCTGGAGACGCCCTCCCAGATGTGCTCGGCACGCTGACTCAGGCAGAACGTGGCCGCCTTGGGGGTCTGCAGCACTTTGCCCGCGCCGCAGATCAATTGGCGGGTGACCAGGAAGGGCAGCAGGACGTCGGAGATCCTGGAGAACTCCCCGGCGCGGACGATGAGGTAGTTCTCGTGGCAGCCGTAGGAGTTGCCAGCGGAGTCGGTGTTGTTCTTGAACAGGTAGATGTCGCCACCGATGCCCTCGTCGGCCAGCCGCTGTTCGGCGTCGACCAGAAGGTCCTCCAACACGCGCTCACCTGCGCGGTCATGGGTGACGAGCTGAATGAGGCTGTCACACTCGGCCGTCGCGTACTCCGGGTGCGACCCCACGTCGAGGTAGAGACGGGCGCCGTTGCGGAGGAACACGTTGGAGCTTCGGCCCCACGAGACCACGCGCCGGAAGAGGTAGCGGGCAACTTCGTCGGGAGACAGCCTTCGGTGACCGTGAAACGTGCACGTCACACCGAATTCGGTCTCAATGCCCATGATTCGCCGCTGCACGTAGTCGAGCTTACGGGTTGTGCGTGCCAGGCGTGGTGACCATTCGCCCCGGCGTTGCCTCGGGACGCTACGGTTGGCACCAAACACCGCGCGAAGAGGAGAATCTGATGGGCTTCAACCCCCGGGACGCGATCGAATCGGTCAAGGACATCGCCACGAACGCCGTCGAGCGGTCGGCGGACATCGTCGACAGCGCCGGTCACATCCTCAAGGGCGACGTCTCCGCCGGCGTCGAGGGCATCGTGTCCAGTTCGATGGACATCGCCACCCACTCGGTGCACAAGATCAGAGAGATCGCCACCGGCCGGGGCGACGACCTCGACGACGTCGTCTAGGACTCCTCCACCGGAAGAAGCGCCTCCAGCGCCGAACCCGTGATGCGGCGGAATGCGCGCCGCGGACGGCTGGCGTCCAGGATGGCGATCTCCAGCGTGGCCGGGCCCAGCGTGCGGGACTCGGTGCCGTTGGCGGCGGCCGCCGCGATGCCCGACTTGAGCGCGTCGACGGCGATCTTTGCCGCCTCGCTCAAGCTGGCGTTCTCGGTGAACGACTCGTTCAGCGCCGTGATGATCGGCTCGGTGGTGCCGCCCATCACGACGAAGTGCGGCTCGTCGGCGATGGAACCGTCGTAGGTGATGCGGTACAGCTCAGGGTGTTTGGGCTCTCCGAAGTGCGCCACCTCGGCCACGCAGAGCTCGACCTCGTAGGGCTTGGCCTGCTCGGTGAAGATGGTGCCCAGGGTCTGCGCGTACACGTTGGCCAGCTGACGGCCCGTGACGTCGCGCCGGTCGTAGGCGTACCCACGGGTGTCGGCGAACTGGATGCCGCCACGACGCAGGTTGTCGAACTCGTTGAACCGGCCGACGGCGGCGAAGCCGACCCGGTCGTACAGCTCCGAGACCTTCTGCAACGAGCGCGACGGGTTCTCCGCGACGAACAGCACCCCGCCCGAATAGGCAAGGACGATGACGCTGCGGCCACGGGAGATTCCCTTGCGCGCGAGCTCGGACCGCTCACGCATCGCCTGCTCTGGCGAGATGAAGTACGGAAAGCTCACAGCTCTACCGTCCCCTCATCGATGCCGAAAGACTCGTCACGAGAACGCCTTTCGATGACTTCACGGGCCAGTGCGGCAATCCGTTCCTTGGTGACCTCGACCGCGCCGTCGGCGTCGATGATCACCGCCGTCGGGTAGATGCCGCGCGCCAGATCGGGACCGCCGGTGGCCGAGTCGTCGTCGGCCGCGTCGTAGAGCGCCTCGACGGCCGCCGCCAAGGCGGACTCGGCGTCGGTGACGCGGGAGTACAGCTTCTTGATCGACGACTTTGCGAAGATCGAGCCCGAACCCACCGACTGGTAGCCCTCGAGTTCGACGTTCCAGCCGCCCGCTGCGTCGAACGACACGATGCGTCCGGCGCCCTCGGGATTGGGGTCGTCGAGGTCGTAACCCACCAGCAGCGGCAGTGCCACGAAGCCCTGCATGGCGGCACCGAGGTTGCCGCGCACCATGATCGACAGCCGGTTCACCTTGCCCGCGAAGGTCAGCGCGACGCCTTCGACCTTCTCGTAGTGCTCGAGTTCGACGGCGTAGAGCCGGGCGAATTCGACGGCGATGGCGGCGGTGCCGGCGATGCCGGTCGCGGTGTAGTCGTCGGTGACGTGAATCTTCTGCACGTCGCGGCCGGCGATGATGTTGCCCTGCGTCGACCGGCGGTCACCGGCGATCAGCACGCCCCCGGGGAACTTGATGGCGACGATCGTGGTGCCGTGGGGCACCGCGTTGGTCGCCGTGGGGTCACCGGCCACGAGGTGTCCGTCCGGCCGGCCCGTCGGGAGGAGATGCGGCGCTTGGCGGCGCAGCAGTTCGAAGAACGACGACGTGTCGCTCCCGAGACTCTGTTGGAGGAATGACGGCCGATCGTTATGCGGCCAGGTCACTGTCCGCCCTTTTGGACATACGCGCGCACGAAGTCCTCCGCGTTCTCTTCGAGTACGTCGTCGATCTCGTCGAGCAGATCGTCGGTCTCCTCGGAGAGCTTCTCGCGACGCTCCTGGCCAGCCGCAGTGCTGCCGGTGGGATCGTCGTCATCGCCGCCGCCACCACCACGCTTGGTCTGCTCCTGAGCCATCGCTGCCTCCTGCTCGTGTCAATCCCCGCCAGTTCCTTCACAGTACCGGTCGAGGTCTGGATTACCGCTCGTCAGGTCGTCAGCTGCGCGACGAGTTCGGCTGCGCTGTCCACCGAGTCGAGCAACGCGCCGACGTGGGCCTTGCTCCCACGCAGCGGCTCCAGCGTGGGGATTCGCACCAGCGAGTCGCCGCCGAGGTCGAAGATCACCGAATCCCAGCTGGCCGCGGCGATGTCCGCGCCGAACCTGCGCAGGCACTCACCACGGAAGTACGCGCGCGTGTCGGTGGGCGGGTTGTCGACGGCGTCGATGACCTGTTGCTCGGTGACCAGGCGCTTCATCGAACCGCGCGCCACCAGTCGGTTGTAGAGACCCTTGTCGAGCCGGACGTCGGAGTACTGCAGGTCCACCAGGTGCAGCCGCGGGGCCGACCAGCCCAGGTTCTCGCGCTGCCGGAAGCCCTCCAGGAGCCGCAGCTTGGCGGGCCAGTCGAGGATCTCCGCGCACTCCATCGGGTCGCGCTCGAGTAGATCCAGCACCGTCGCCCACGTCTCGAGCACCCTCGTGGCGGACGGATCGGGATCGCGGGCGTCGACCAACTTGGCCACCCGGTCGAGGTAGATCCGTTGCAGCGCAAGGGCGGTCAACTCGCGACCGTCGGTCAGCGCGATGGTGGCCCGCAGCGACGGGTCCCGGCTGACGACGTGCACGGCGTGAACGGGTCGCGCCAACGCGAGGTCGGAGAGGTCGAGGCCGTGAGCCGGACCCTCCTCGATGAGGTCGAGCACCAAGGAGGTGGTGCCCACCTTGAGGTAGGTCGACGTCTCGGCGAGGTTTGCATCGCCGATGATGACGTGCAGGCGGCGGTACTTGTCGGCGTCGGCGTGTGGCTCGTCGCGGGTGTTGATGATGCCGCGCTTGAGGGTGGTCTCGAGGCCGACCTCCACCTCGATGTAGTCCGCGCGCTGGGTGAGCTGGAACCCGGGTTCGTCGCCGGCGGGGCCGATGCCGACGCGGCCGGACCCCGTGACCACCTGGCGCGACACCAGGAACGGCGTGAGCCCGGCGATCACTGCGGAGAACGGGGTCTGGCGACTCATCAGGTAGTTCTCGTGAGTGCCGTACGACGCGCCCTTGCCGTCCACGTTGTTCTTGTAGAGCTGCAGCTTGGCCGCGCCAGGAACGCTGGCCACGTGCCGCGCGGCGGCCTCCATCACCCGCTCGCCCGCCTTGTCCCAGATGACGGCGTCCAGCGGGTCGGTTACCTCGGGAGCGGAGTACTCCGGGTGGGCGTGGTCGACGTACAGCCGCGCCCCGTTGGTCAGGATCATGTTCGCGGCGCCGACCTCGTCGGCGTCGACGATCGGTGGCGGTCCGCTGGCGCGGCTCAGGTCGAAGCCGCGCGCGTCGCGCAGCGGCGATTCCACCTCGTAGTCCCACCGCGTCCGCTTCGCCCGCTGGATGCCCGCAGCCGCCGCATAGGCGAGCACGGCCTGCGTGGACGTCAGAATCGGATTGGCGGTCGGATCGGACGGCGAGGAAATGCCGTATTCGACCTCGGTACCGATGATCCGTTGCATGCACTCAGCGTAGGGGAAGGCCCCTGGTTGCGAGCCGGGCACCCGAGTTGGTCAACTAACCCGTGCCCCGCGAACCCGACGACGCCGCGGTGATGCAGCTCGTCGCCGCCCTCGGTGCCGCGATGGCAGCGGCGAACTATCCGGTGACGTTGGTGCGCAACACGATGGTCACGACCTCGCGGGCGTACGGTCTGGACACCCAGTATCTGGCGCTGCCCAACTACGTTCAGGTCGGTTCGTCGAGCAGCGGCGGCCGGCTCTTCATCTCCCACCCCGACGACGATCTGCGGTTCGACCAGACCTTCCCGCTGGCGACGCTCATCGAGCGGGCGCAGACCGGGGCGGTCACCCCCGCCGAGGGCCAGGCCGAGCTGACCCGAATCTGGCGCATGCCCAACCGCTTTCCGGCGTGGGTCGGCGTCATCGGGTACACCGTGCAAAGTGCGGGTCTCGCCCTGATCCTGCAGCCCGCCCCGCTGACGCTGCTGATGGCGGTGGTGCTGGGCGCCGTGGTCGGGGTGATGTGCGAGCTGGCCCGCCACAACGACGCCGTCCAGCAGCTGCTTCCGACCGTGTGCGCGTTCACCGTGTCACTGGTCGCCTTCACCGCCGTGGACTGGTTGCACCTGGCCGACGCCAGCCTGCGGGCGCTGGCCCCGCCGCTGGCGACCTTTCTCCCTGGCGCGGCGATAACCCTCGCCGTCGCCGAATTATCTTCTCGCCAACTGGTTTCCGGCGCCAGCCGACTGGTGAGCGGGCTGATGAGAATGGCCCAGTTGGCCTTTGGAATCCTGGTCGCCGCCCAAGTCGCCGGCATCTCCGACTCCCACCTGAGCGTGGCCCACGTGGACAGACTCGGCCCGTGGGCACCGTGGCTCGGCATCCTGCTGTACGGGGTGGGCGCCATGCTGTCGTTCGGGCCGCCGACGCGGTTCTTGCCCTGGATGCTCGCCATGCTGACGGTCGCCTACCTCGGCCAGCTCGCGGGCAACGCCGTGCTGGGCACCTACGCGGCCGGCTTCGGCGGCGGCTTCGCCCTCACCGTCTGCGCGATGATCGTCGCGCGCCGTCCCGGCACCCCCGACGCGATGTCGCTGATCCTGCCGGGCTTCTGGCTCTTGGTGCCCGGTTCGCTGGGACTGATGGGCGTGACGGAGGTGTTGGGCACCGACAGCACGACGGTGTTCACGGGGACGTTCATCTCGATGATCTCCATCGCCCCCGGCGTGCAGAGCGGGCTGCTGGTCTGGCGGGCGCGACGTGGTTGATGCCGAGGCCGCCGACCGCGTCGCGGCCGAATCGTGGTTCCTGCAGCGCGGTCTGCCGTCGGTGCTGACGCGCCGGGCACGGTGGCGCCGGCTGTGGCGGCGGTCGGCTCCCGCGCTGGCCGGTTACGCCACGGCGCTGGCCTGCGTCACCGTCGTCGACGTCGCCGCGGGTGGCCAGGACGTCGACGTGGACGCGAACCCGACGCCGGCTCAGGTGCTGATCCTCGCGGTGCTCGCGGCGCTGGTGCCGCTGGTGCTGCTGGTGACCTGGCTGGTGTCCAGGGTCGACGATCCACGGGTGCGCCGCGCAGTCGCCACCGCGTCGGTCGCCGCGGCCGTCGCGTGCGCCGTTCTGGTGAACGCGACGTGGACCGAGCGACTGGGCAACCTGGTCATGGTCGCCCAGATCACGGCGCTGACCCTGGTGCTGAACGGGATGGGCGTGGGTTCGGTACTCGGCTGGGCCGTGCGGCTCACGTGTTCGCACCTCGCGGGTGCAGGCGCCCTCGTCACCAGGGCGCTGCCCGTGGTCCTGCTCACGGTGCTCGTCTTCTTCAACGGCTTCGTCTGGTCGATGGCCACCAAGATCGACCGCGGCCGCATGTGGTCGGTCGTCGCGTTCATGGCCGTCATCGCGATCGCGTTCCTCTTCACCGGCGTCGTCGAAAGGACGCGACCCGTGCTGCGGGACGGGAACACCCGCGATTCGGACGCCGCCCGGTTGGCGACACCCCCTTCGCCTCGATGCCCGACCCGGAGCGGGGCGACCGGCTCCGGCCGAGCGAACGGGCCAACGTGATCTTCGTCGTGATGGCGTCGCAGATCACCCAGATCGCCACGGTCGCCATCGTGACCGCGGCCATCTTCTTCGTGATGGGACTTCTGGTGCTCAGCCCCGCGGTGCTGGCGGCGTGGACCGCCAACGGATCCGATCAGGGCACCTGGTTCGGCATGACGTTGCCGGTGCCGCAGGCGCTGATCCACGTCACGATGTTCCCGGGCGCCCTGACGTTCATGTACGTCAGTGCCAGATCGGTCGGCGACGGTGAGTACCGCACCCGGTTCCTCGACCCACTGGTGGACGATCTGCGCCTGAACCTGGTGGCCCGCAACCGCTATCGGGCGTACCTCCGGGACGGACGGTGATCCCGAGATGAGAGTCCTCGTCGTCGAAGACGAAGCGCTGCTGGCGTCGACGCTGATGATCGGGTTGCGCGCCGAGGGGTTCACGGTGGTGGCCGTGGCCACGGGGGTCGACGGTCTGGCCCGTGCCACCGAAGGCGAGTACGACGTCGTCGTGCTCGACATCATGCTGCCCGGCCTCAACGGTTACGAAGTGTTGCGGCACATGCGTTCCCGCGGGATCTGGACGCCGGTGCTGATGCTGACCGCCAAGGACGGCGAATACGACCAGACCGACGCCTTCGACCTCGGCGCCGACGACTACCTGACCAAGCCGTTCTCGTTCATGGTGCTGGTGGCCCGACTTCGGGCCCTGGTCCGGCGCGCGGCACCGCAACGCCCCGCCGTGCTCGAGGCCGGGACGCTGACGCTGGACCCGTCGCGCCGCGAGGTGTTCCGCGGCGACGTGGCGATCTCGCTGACCCCGCGGGAGTACGGGTTGCTCGAATACCTATTGCGCAACAAGGACACCGTCGTCACCAAGTCCCAGATCCTGCAGAACGTCTGGGCCGCGGACTACGAGGGCGCCGACAACGTCGTCGAGGTGTACGTGGGCTACGTGCGGCGCAAGATCGACCTCCCGTTCGGCACCAGGACCATCGAGACCGTTCGCGGCGTCGGCTACCGGCTGGCCTCGGAGGACCTCGGCTCGGGCTCGTCCGTCAAGGGCAGCTGAACCGTCACCGACGCTCCGGTGCCGATCCCGTCACCGATGCTCACCCGACCGCCGTGAGCCGCCACGATCTCCCGGACGATCGCCAGACCGAGGCCGGAACCGCCCGCGCCCCTCGATCTGTCGGAGTCCAACCGCACGAAGCGGTCGAAGACGCGGTCGCGGTCCCGGGGTGGGATCCCCGGACCGTCGTCGGCGACCTCGACCCGAACGCCGTCGGGGCCGCGCCGGACGGAGACCGCCACGCGCGACACCGCATGCCGCGCAGCGTTGTCCAGCAGATTGCGCAGAGCCCTCGACAACGCGGCGGGATCACCCGTCAGCCGCACCGGCTCGAGGTCGCCCCGCACCTCCAGGGCGGTCTCGCGCCGCAGTCGCTTCAGTTGGCCGGCCACCAGGTCGTCCAGGTCGACGTCTTCGCGCGCGATGTCCAGGCCCCGCTCGTCGGCCCTGGCCAGCAACAGCAGATCGTCGATGAGGACCTTCATGCGCAGCGCTTCGGGCATCAGCGTCGTGGTGACCAGGTCGCCGGCCACGTCGGCACTGAGCACTTCCGGGTGGGCCACGACCACCTCCAGCGCCGAGATGATGGTCGTCAGGGGGCTGCGCAGCTCGTGCGACGCGTCGCCGACGAAACGTTTCTGCGCCTCGTGGCCCGCCTGGATGCGGGCCAGCATCTCGTTCATCGTGACCGCGAGCGCCGCGATCTCGTCCCGGCTGTCCGGCACCGGAACGCGGTCGGCGAGGTCGGAGGTGGTGATGTCGGCGACCCGGGACCGGATGTCGTCCACCGACCGCATGGAGCGATGAACCAGGACGTAGGTGGCCACCCCGGACACCAGGATCACCACGGGCGCGGCGATGGCCAGGGCGACGACCACCGCCCACACCGTCGACGCGATCGTCGCCGTGCCCTCACCGACCACGACGGTGTACCGGTCGTCGGGACCGACGACCGTCTGGGCACTGAAGCGGATCCGGCCGAAGGGCGAGAACGGCTCCGGCATGCCGACGCGCATCCCGTCGCCCACCTCGTCCAACGCGACCAGCGGCGTGTCGGGGGCCGACGGGGACCTCCGAACCACCGAGCCGTCACCGGCGACCACCTGCACCGCCACGATCCGCTGGTCGGTGGCCAGCAGCACCGGGTCCAACCCCGCCGCCCCCCGCGCCGCGACCTGGGTGGTGATCTCACTGACCCGGGTCGCCGCCGCGGAGTCGACGCCCGACAACATCGTGCGGTACAGAATCGCGGCGAGCCCGGCCCCGGCGATACCGAGGGCGACGAAGACCACCGTGGCCGCGACGAACGCCGACCGCGCCGAAATGCCCCAGTCGGCAGTGCGTCGTCTCGCCATGGCGGTCACCAGTCCACCACAATGTTCGCCGTGCCCGACATGCAGCAGGTCCACGAGTGGTTTCTGCATCGCGGCCTGCCGTTGGTGCTCACCAGACGGGTGCGCGCACGTCGCCTGATCGAGCGGTCGGCACCCATGGTCAGTGGCGTCGGCGCACTCACCGCGGTGACGATGTCGTTGGCCGAGGTCACCGGCGACTCCCCCGACTACGGCTACGCCGTTCGCCTTGGCGTCATCGCCGCAGTCCTGGTCGCCGCCCCGTTCGCGCTCCATCTGCTGCATCGCCTCGACACCACCCGCGGTGAGGCGGGTCGCCGCACGGCGGCGCTGGTGGTCATGGCGATCTTCGTGGTGGTGATGCCGGTGACCGTCAGCGGGTGGTCGGCCGCGGCGGCAGCGGAGGCGCCGGCGTTCGTCGTCATCACACTGCTGGCGATCTGGCTGACCTACGTCGGCTTCGGGTCGATCGCCGCGTGGGCGTTCCGGTTCGCCTGGGTGCAGCTCGGTGCGCTCGGCACCCTGATGAGCCGCGCCCTGCCCCTGCTGATGCTGACGGTGGTCGTGTACTTCACCGGCGAGCTGTGGCAGCTGGCCGCCCGCATGACGCGCCAACGGCTCTGGCAGGTCATCGGGTTCTTCGCCGTCGTCGCACTGGCGTTCATGGTGACCACCATTCGCGACGAGGTGCGGGCGTTGCGCGAGGACCGGGCCGAGGAGACCGACCCGGCCGGCTTGCTCGTCGGAACGCCACTGGCCGTGCCGGCGGGTACCCGAATCCCGCGCACCGCGCTGTCCCGCGCCGAGCAGGTCAACGTCGTCGCCGTGATGGTGGTGTCGCAGGCCATTCAGGTCGTGTTCTTCACCGCGGGCCTGTTCGCGTTCTTCCTGGCACTCGGCATCATCGCCGTCCCCGACGACGTGGCCGTCCTGTGGTCAGCCGAGCAGACCTGCGCCGTCGGCGAACCGCCCTGCGCCGGCACGTGGTTCGGGATTCACGTGCCCATCCCCCAGACGGTCGCGCACATGTCGCTGTTCGTCGCGGTGCTGTCCGGGCTGTACTTCACGGTCAGCACCAGCGTCGACCCGCTGTACCGACAGCGCTTCTTCGACCCGTTGATCGCCGACGTCGCCGTCAGCCTGGCGGGCCGGGACGCGTACCTCGACCTCGAGGGACGCCCGGCCCGCTGACCGCCTGACCTACAGGTACTGACCGAGGTTCGATTCGGTGTCGATGGCCCGGCTGGCGCTCGAACTCTTTCCGGTGACCAGCGTGCGGATGTAGACGATCCGCTCGCCCTTCTTGCCCGAGATCCTGGCCCAGTCATCGGGATTGGTGGTGTTGGGCAGGTCCTCGTTCTCGGCGAACTCGTCGACGATCGAGTCGAGCAGATGCTGAATCCGCAGACCGTGCTGACCGGTCTCCAACACCGACTTGATCGCGAACTTCTTGGCCTTGTCGACGACGTTCTGGATCATCGCACCGGAGTTGAAGTCCTTGAAGTACATGACTTCCTTGTCACCGTTGGCGTAGGTGACCTCCAGGAACCGGTTCTCGTCGACCTCGGCGTACATCCGGTCGACGACCTTCTCGATCATCGCCTTGACGCACGCGCCCCGATCGCCGCCGAACTCGGCGAGATCGTCGGCGTTCACCGGCAAGTTCTCCGTCAGGTACTTGGAGAAGATGTCCTGCGCCGCTTCGGCATCCGGCCGCTCGATCTTGATCTTGACGTCCAGGCGGCCGGGCCGCAGGATCGCCGGGTCGATCATGTCCTCGCGGTTGGAGGCGCCGATGACGATGACGTTCTCCAGGCCCTCGACGCCGTCGATCTCACTGAGCAGCTGCGGCACGACGGTGGTCTCGACGTCGGAGCTGACGCCGGTACCGCGGGTGCGGAAGATCGAGTCCATCTCGTCGAAGAACACGATGACCGGTGTGCCCTCGGACGCCTTCTCGCGAGCCCGTTGGAAGATCAGCCGAATGTGACGCTCGGTCTCGCCGACGAACTTGTTCAGCAGCTCCGGGCCCTTGATGTTCAGGAAGTAGGACTTCGCCTCGCGGGCGTCCTCGCCGCGAACCTCGGCCATCTTCTTGGCCAGCGAGTTGGCCACGGCCTTGGCGATGAGCGTCTTTCCGCACCCGGGAGGCCCGTAGAGCAAGACGCCCTTCGGGGGCCGCAGCGAGTACTCGCGATAGAGGTCCTTGTGCAGGAACGGCAACTCGACGGCGTCGCGAATCTGCTCGATCTGCCGAGTCAAGCCACCGATGTCCTCGTAGCTGACGTCCGGCACCTCCTCGAGCACCAGATCCTCGACCTCGGCCTTGGGGATCCGCTCGAACGCGTACCCGGCCTTCGTGTCGACTAGCAGCGAGTCACCCGGGCGCAGCTTCCTGGGCTTCCAGTCGTCGTCGGACTCCTCGGCGTCGGGATCCTCCACCAGGTACTCCGCGGCGACGAGCGGTTCGGCGAGCCAGACGATGCGTTCCTCGTCGGCGTGACCCACCACGAGCGCACGGTGGCCGTCGCCGAGGATCTCGCGCAGGGTGCTGATCTCGCCGACGGCTTCGTAGGTTCCGGCCTCGACGACGGTCAGTGCCTCGTTGAGCCGGACCGTCTGGCCCTGCTTGAGATCCTTCACCTCGATGTTCGGCGAGCACGTCAGCCGCATCTTGCGTCCGGAGGTGAACACGTCGACGGTGTCGTCGGAGTGGCTGCCCAGCAGCACGCCGTAGCCGCTGGGCGGCTGGCCGAGCCTGTCCACCTCTTCACGCAACGCCAGCAACTGCTGACGGGCTTCCTTGAGGGTGTCCATCAGCTTGGCGTTGCGCGACGCCAACGAGTCGATGCGCGCCTCGAGTTGGTGTACGTCTCGCGCACTCCGGAGGCCGCTGTCGGACCCCACCGACTGTTCGAGCTGCTCGCGAAGCGCGGCGGCTTCGCGGCGCAGTTCTTCCAATTCGGCAGCTTCGCCACTGGACATGGGCTGTGACTCACTCATATTGCGCCCCTCCCCGCACCGAAAGTTGGTGCAGTAACACCTTCAACGCTACCGGCGATTCAGTCTTTGTGCGTCGTGTAGGAATTCGACACACCAGCAACACTGTTAGCCTCATTGATGAGTTAGGCCGATCGAAAGGACAGCCGTGATCCTGAAAACCCTCGTTACCGGCATGGCAGCTGCTGCCGTCGTGGCCGGAGCAGCGGGTGGTGTGACGTCCGTTGCATCGAGCCTGAGCTCGGGCGCGTCATCGTCCACGGCGGCCATCCAGCCCGTGGTGATGGGCATCCCGCTCCCTGCGGCACCGGCACCGGATCTCCAGGCGCCGCTCCTGCAGACCCTCAACGGCCTCGCCGGCGGCGGTTCGTTCTCCGGCGCCAAGGGCACCTACATCGAAGGCGGCCTCGGCCGCATCGAGGGCATCGCCGCCGACCGCGAATACAGCAAGGCCGCGGCCAAGGGCTACTTCCCGCTGAGCTTCGTCGTCGCCGACGTCGACTCCGACGGCACGACCGCCACAGCGAACGTGACCGCCACCGCGAACACCGGGGTCGCCAAGACCGAGCCGGTCACCTTCGTCGCCGGCCCGAGCCCCACCGGCTGGCAGATCTCGAAGCAGTCCGCACTGGCACTGCTGTCCTCGAACGGCTGAGTGCACCGCACCCCAAGCTTGACCCTGAGCGCCGTCACCCTGGTGGCGGCGCTCTGGCTTGGGGGCTGTGCCGAGGATCCACCCACGGCCGCCCCGCAGAGCCCGCGTCCGCTGACGGGCACGCTGCGCCCGGCGATGCCGACGGTCGCCCCGCTGCCTCCCCTGGACCAGCTGACCGCAGTGCTCTACCGGCTGGCCGACACTTCGATTCCCGCTGAGCAGAAGGTCGCCCTGGTGCAGTACGCCACGGTCGACGACGAGCCCGCCCTGAAGAACTTCGGCGAAGCGCTCGTCGCCAGCGGGTTCGCACCGCTGACGGTGGACGCCGCCGACCTGCAGTGGGCCGGCGAGCCGGGGCACGTCGTCGCCTCGGTGACCATCGGCTCCCCCAACCCGCAGGTGCGGCCGTTCACGTTCCCGATGGAATTCGCCCCGATCCGCAACAGCTGGCAGCTGAGCAAGCGCACCGCCGACCAACTGCTGCCGCTCGTCGGGGCGGCCCCGCCTCCCGCGCCGCCGGGTTAGACGGCCGGCCGCTTCCGCCGGTACGGCGCGGGCGTCACCGTTCCCGGGGCCAGCTTGCGGGCACTGACCAGGAATGCCGTGTGGCCGCGCATCGAGTGCTGGGGCCGCACCGCGAGGCCGACGACGTCCCAGCCGCGTTGCAGCGACTCCCACGCCCGCGGCTCGGTCCAGCACAACTGCTCGCGCAGCGCCTCGACCACCCGCGACAACTGGGTCACCGTCGCGACGTAGACCATCAGAACGCCACCGGACACCAGTGCCCCTGCGACCGCCTCGAGGACCTCCCACGGCGACAACATGTCGAGCACCGCGCGGTCGACCTGCGGTCCGTCGTAGGTGTTCAGGTCGGCGATGCGGAGGTCCCAGTTCGCCGGCCGCTCGCCGTAGAACGTGACGACGTTGCGCTCGGCGTGCTCGGCGTGGTCCTCACGCAGCTCGTAGGACACCACCGTGCCGTCGGGACCGACGGCCCGCAGCAGCGAGCAGGTCAGCGCGCCCGATCCCGCACCGGCCTCCAGCACGCGCGCGCCGGGGAAGATGTCCCCCTCGTGCACGATCTGTGCGGCGTCCTTCGGATAGATGACCTGCGCGCCACGGGGCATCGAGAGCACGTAGTCCATCAGCAGGGGACGCAGCACCAGGAACGGGTCGCCGTTGGCGGACTTGACCACGCTGCCCTCGGGCTGCCCGATCACCGAGTCGTGGGTGATGCCGCCGCGGTGGGTGTGGTACTCGCCGCCGGGGGCGAGCACCATCGTGTAGTGCTTGCCCTTCGCGTCGGTCAGCTGGACACGATCGCCGACGTCGAACGGCCCGGTGCGTTTCACAGCTGATCAGCCTGCCAGCAGACCCACCGGCTCCGGTGCGCGGGGTTGTCGGACGGGCGTCATAGGCTCCGGAGGGCAGGAGCGCAGCGACCCGGGAGAGGAACCAGCTCGTGACAGAGGCCGTGATTGAGGACGGGACCGCGCCGACCAGGCGTCCGGCCCTGTCGCCGTCACGTGCCAGCGACTTCAAGCAGTGCCCGCTGCTGTACCGCCTCCGGGCCATCGACAGGCTGCCGGAGCCGTCCTCGCCCGCGCAGGTCCGCGGAACGGTCGTGCACGGCGCGCTGGAGCTGCTGTATGCGCTGCCCGCCGCCAGCCGGGTGGCCGCCACCGCGACGACGTTGGTCGAACCGGCGTGGGAGGAGATGGCCGCGTCTCGCCCCGAGCTCGCCGAGGACCTCGACCCGGCCCTTCGGGAGAAGTTGCTCGACGAAGCCCGCGCGCTGGTGTCGGGGTACTACCGGCTGGAGGACCCGACGCGGTTCGATCCCGAGAGTTGCGAACAGCGGGTGGAGGTCGAACTCTCCGACGGCACGCTGCTGCGCGGCTTCGTCGACCGCATCGACGTCGCCCCCACCGGCGAGATGCGGGTCGTGGACTACAAGACCGGCAAGGCGCCCTCGGCCACCCGCGAACTCGCCGAGGCCAAGGCGTTGTTCCAGATGAAGTTCTACGCCGTGGCACTGCTGCGATCCCGCGGAGTGTTGCCCGCCCGCCTTCGGCTGCTGTATCTGGCCGACGGTCAGGTGCTGGACTACACGCCCGACCTCGACGAGCTGGTGCGCTTCGAGAAGACGCTGATGGCGATGTGGCAGGCCATCCAATCCGCCGGTGTCACCGGCGACTTCCGGCCCAAGCCGTCCCGGATGTGCGACTGGTGCGCCCACCACGAGCACTGCCCGACCTTCGGCGGCACGCCGCCGCCCTATCCCGGCTGGCCGGTCGCCGTGGAGCCGGCGGCATGAGCGACGGCTTCTATCGCCGGCTGGACGCCGACGGCGACGCCGCGGTCTTCGAGTCGACCGCGGGCACGGCGAGCAACTGGGACAGCAACATTCAGCACGGCTCTCCTCCCCTGGCCCTGATGACGAAGGCCGTCGAGGAGCACGCGGCGGGGTCGTCGCTGCGCATCGGCAGGCTCACCCTCGACATCCTCGGCGCCATCCCGGTGGCGCCGGTACGGGTGACGACCTGGACGCAGCGGCCGGGAGCCCGCATCTCGCTGATGTGCGCGGAGATGTCGCCCGTGGGTTCCGAGCGGCCGGTGGCCCGCCTGTCGGCCTGGCTGCTGGCCACCTCCGACACCGCCGACGTGGCCACCGACCGCTACCCACCGCTGGTCGAGGGTGAGACCGTGCCGCACGCCCACGGCTGGGCGGGGGCGCCCGGATACCTGGAGCGGGTCAGCTGGCGCACCCAGGCCACCGACCCGGGCGAGGCCAACGTCGGCTGGCTCAGGGCCCTCGTCCCGCTGGTGGCCGGCGAGGACACCACCGACGTGCAACGGCTCGCGCTGGTGGTCGACTCGGCCAACGGCGTCGGCGCGGTGCTCCACCCCGAACGGTTCCTGTTCATGAACACCGACACGTCGGTGCACCTGCATCGGGCGCCTGAGGGTGAGGACTTCGGGCTGCGCTCCCGGGCGTCGATCGGACCGGACGGCATCGGCTCCACCACCGCGGAGATCTTCGACCGCAGGGGATTCGTCGGCACGTCGGTTCAGACCCTGTTGGTGCAGCGGCGCTGACGGGTGAACGGCGTTGCGCCGCAATCACTCCAGTGGAGTCAGGTCCTGCAGCATCGTCGGCAGCAGCTCGCTGACCGTCGGGTGGATGTGCATGGTCCGTGAGATGGCGGTGTAGGGCAGCTTGGCGGTCATCACGTCGAGGATGTCTTGCACCACCTCGTCACCGCCGACGCCGAGGATCGACGCACCGAGGATCTGGTGGGTCTCGGCGTCGACCACGACCTTCATGAAGCCCTGGGTCTCGCCCTTCTCGACGGCGCGGCCCACCTTCGTCATCGGGCGCTTGCCCACGAGTGCCTTGCGGCCCGACGTGCGGACCTCGTCGGCGGTCAGGCCCGCCCGGCCGAGCGGCGGGTCGACGTACAACGCGTAGGTCGGCACCCGGTCGCTGACGCGGCGCGGGTCGTCGTCGAGCAGGTTCGCCGCCACGATCTCGAAGTCGTTGTAGGAGGTGTGGGTGAACGCGCCCTTGCCGTTGCAGTCCCCCATAGCCCACACCCCGTCGACGGACGTGCGGAGCTGGTCGTCGACGACAATGTAGCCGCGCTCGTCGGTCTCGATCCCGGCGACGTCGAGCCCGAGGTCGTCGGTGTTGGGCCGGCGACCGGTCGCCACCAGCAGGTGGCTGCCCGAGATGGGGTCGGCGCCGTCGCGCGGGTAGAGGTCGAAGCCAGAACCGTTGTCGTGCTTGACGATTCGCATGCCGGTTGCGCCGACGTGGACGTCGACGCCCTCGCCCTCCAGAATCTCCTGGATCGCCGCGGACACGTCCTCGTCCTCACGGGCGGTGACCCTGGGGCCGCGCTCGACGACGGTGACGCGGGCGCCGAAGCGGCGGTACATCTGTGCGAACTCCAGCCCGATGTAGCTGCCGCCGATGATCACCAGGTGCTCGGGCACGACGTCGAGCTCGAGGATGCCGACGTTGGTGAGGTAGTCGACGTCGTCGAGCCCGGGAATCGGGGGCGCAGTCGCGCGGCCGCCGACGTTGAGGAAGATGCGGTCGGCCTCCAGCACCTGGTCGTCGACCCGGATGGTGTGGGGTCCCTCGAAACGGGCGTGGCCACGGATGAAGGTGCACCCGTCCATGCCCTCCAGCCAGGACTCCAGGCCGTGGCGGTCGCCCTGGCTGATCTCGTCCTTGCGCGCCTTGACCTTTGCCATGTCGACGACCACCTCACCGGTGGTGATGCCGTAGTCCGCGCCTCGGCGCGCGGCGTGGGCGACGTGCGCGCTGGCCACCAACGTCTTGGTGGGAATGCACCCGGTGTTGACGCAGGTGCCGCCGACCAGCTTGCGTTCGATTACGGCCACCGTCTGGCCCGCCGCGGTGAGCCTGCCCGCCAGCGGGGGTCCGGCCTGTCCCGCCCCGACGATGATCGCGTCGTACTTCGTCGTCACGTCGGCACTCAGAACGCGGTCGACGCGAGGGCGACGACGGCGAGGCCGCCGAGCACCGCGATTGCGTCCTCGGTGAGTGCGACGGGGAGATCTCGCCCGCCGTTGGCCGCCACCAGCCGACTGCGCGCCTGGTACCCGCCGAGCGTGCCGAGTACGGCGCCAATCATGCCCGCCCCGATGCCCAGGATGGTGTGGTGCGTGCCCGCTCCGACGACCGCTCCGGCGAACGCGCCCGTCAGCAGTCGCGCGATGAACTGCGGCGGCACGGTGCGACTGGGGGTCTTGGGCAGCTGGTCGGTGACCAGCTCCACCACCAGCAGCACGGTCAGCACGCCGACGGTGACGGGATGACCGACCCACTGCGCCCAGGTGCCGTCGACGGGCAGCCAGCCCAGCAGCGCGCCCCAGGCGACGATCGCGGGCGGCGTCAGCGCGCGAAGCCCCGCCACGACGCCGATGAGGAGAGCCAAGACGATCACCAGGACTTGCGTCATGGCTGGAAAGCTAACACTGAATGCTCAGAAGCGGCAGAACCTGATGTCGGAGGCCAGGATCGCCTTGGCGCCGATGGCCGCCAACTCGTCCATGATGGCGTTGACGGTCCGGCGCGGCACCAGCGCCCGCACCGCGACCCAGGCCGGATCGGCGAGCGGCGCGATGGTGGGCGACTCCAGCCCCGGGGTGACCGCCGTCGCCCGATCCAAAACCGAACGCGGACAGTCGTAGTCGAGCATCAGATACTGCTGCCCGAACACCACGCCCTGCACGCGGCCCGCGAGCTGGTCGCGTGCCCGCGCCGTCGCCGGATCCGGGTCGGCGCGTTCGATCAGGATGGCCTCCGAGTCGCACAGCGGTTCACCAAAGGCCACCAGTCCGTGCAGACCCAGGGTGCGACCGGTGCCCACGATGTCGGCGATGACGTCGGCGAGGCCGAGCTGCACCGAGATCTCGACCGCCCCGTCGAGGCGGATGACGGTGGCCTCGATGCCCTTGGCGGCCAGATCCTTTCGGACCAGATTGGGGTAGGCAGTGGCGATCCGCTTGCCCGCCAGGCCGTCGACGGTCCACGCCGGGCCCGCCGGTGCGGCGTAGCGGAAGCTCGACGAGCCGAACCCGAGCGCCAACCGCTCCTGGACGGGAGCATCCGATTCCTGCGCGAGGTCGCGTCCGGTGATGCCGAAGTCCAGCTCGCCGGATCCGACGTAGATCGCGATGTCCTTGGGCCGCAGGAAGAAGAACTCGACGTTGTTCGCCGGGTCGACGACGGTCAGGTCCTTGGGGTCGCGACGACGCCGATAGCCGGCCTCGGAGAGGATCTCGGCGGCCGATTCGCTGAGCGCACCCTTGTTGGGCACGGCGACGCGGAGCATGGTGCCGTTCCCGGGAGAATCGTTCACAGCTTGGCGTAGACGTCGTCGAGGGTGAGACCGCGCGAGATCATCAGGACCTGCGTCCAGTAGAGGAGCTGGCTGATCTCTCCGGCGAGCGCGTCGTCGCCCTCGTGCTCGGCGGCGATCCACACCTCGCCGGCCTCTTCGAGGACCTTCTTGCCAAGCGCGTGCACGCCACCGTCCAATGCCCTGACGGTGCCACTGTCTTCCGGTCGGGTGCGCGCGCGCTCGCTCAGTTCGGCGAACAGCGCGTCGAAGGTCTTCACGGCAGGCGATTGTTCCACGCCGCCTGCCGTGAAGTCACGGCGGTTTCCCGCCGCGACGTCTCAGGCGTTGGCCGCGGGCTTGTTTCCCGCGACGATCGCGCCGTGCATGTCCTCGAGCGAGACGCCCTTCGTCTCCATGACCCACTTCCACACGAACAGCCCGGACAGCACCGCGCACAGGCCGTAGAAGCCGTACGCCAGGCCCAGGTGACTCCGCAGTTCGGGGAACGACACCGTGATCAGCCAGTTGGCCACCCACTGACCGGCCGCGGCCAAGCCCAGGGCGGCAGCGCGGATGCGGTTGGGGAACATCTCACCGAGCAGCACCCAGACCACCGGGCCCCACGACATGCCGAACGCCACCACGAACAGGTTCGCCGCGATGAGCGCGATGGTGTCGGTTCCCTCGGGCAGGCTCGGGATGCCGTCGGCTCCGATGGTGGAATTGGCGAAGATGACCGACATGGTCAACAGGGTGACGGCCATTCCGGTAGAACCGATGAGCAGCAGCGGTTTACGGCCGATCTTGTCGATCAGTGCGATGGCGATGAGCGTCGTCGCCACGTTGACCACCGAGGTGATCACGGTGGACCAGGCCGCGTCGCTCTCGCTGAAGCCGACCGCCTGCCACAGCACGTTCGAGTAGTAGAAGATCACGTTGATGCCGACGAACTGCTGGAAGACCGACAGTCCGAGACCGACCCAGACGATGCCGTAGAAGCTGAGGAAGCTGCCACCCGGCTTGCGCATGTCGCGCCAGGACGGCTTGTCCTCGCGCTCGAGAGTCTCCTTGATGCGATCGATGGTGATCTCGAGGTTCTTCTCTCCGAGCAGCAGGTTCAACACCCTGCGGGCTTCCGGGATCTTGTGGCTGGCCACCAGGTAACGCGGCGACTCCGGAATGGTGAAGGACAGCACGCCGTACACCACGGCGGGCACCATCATCACCAGGAACATCCACCGCCACGCTTCGAGGCCGAACCACAGGTCCTTGCTGGCACCGCCCGCGATCGTCTGCAGCAGGGTGTTGATTGCGAAGGACAGGAAGATGCCCAACACGATGGCCAACTGCTGCAGGGAGCCCAACCTGCCGCGGATCCGGGGCGGCGAGGTCTCGGCGATGTAGGCGGGCGCGATCACCGAGGCGACGCCGACGCCGATGCCGCCGATGACGCGGAAGACCACCAGGGTGACGACCTCGGGCGCGAACGCCGTTCCGATGGCACTGATGAAGAACAGCACCGCGGCGATCTTCATCACCGAGATGCGGCCGATCTTGTCCGCGATGCGGCCCGCCGTCATCGCGCCGACCGCGGCGCCGAGGAGCGCCGACGCCACGGCGAACCCCAATTCGATCGAACCGATCCCGAACTGCTCCTCGATCGACTTGACCGCGCCGTTGATGACGGCGCTGTCGTAGCCGAACAGCAGGCCGCCGAGTGCGGCGACACCCGCGATCCGGACGGCGGTGCCGCCAGAGGAGAAGTCGTCGTCGCTTATCACCGACGTCGAGTCGTCGACGGGTGGACCCTGACCGGCCATGACGTGTCCTTTCGCAACACTGCGTGGTGTCTGTCACACAACGATAGGACACCGTGGCGATCGAAATGGCCGTATGCCACTTGGCAATTCGCCGATCTTGACCACGTCTGCCGCTAGCGAACCCCGGCGGGAGCCGAAATCAGTGCTCCGGTTGCGATCCCACCCCGTCAGCAACGCTCAGCTGGGCGTGAATCGCGCGCAGCGCGGCCACGTCGACCTCGGCCAACGAGGCCACGTGCCGGCGCCGGGGCCCCTCGGGCACCTCGACGTCGTTGGGCACGACCAGCACCGGGCACCCGGCCGCCTCGGCGGCCGACGCCCCCGTCACCGAGTCCTCGATGGCCAAGCACTCCGCCGGGTCGACGCCGAGCAGGTGCGCGGCCCGCAGGTACGGGTCCGGTGCGGGCTTGGCGTGCTCAACCTCGTCGCCACACACCGACGCCGAAAAGTAATGGCTGCCAATGCTCTTCAGCGCGCGCTCGGTGAGCGCACGGCGCGTGTTGGTGACCAACGCCATGGGAACCCCGGCGTCGGTCAACGCGTCCAACAGCTCCCGAGCCCCTGGCATCCACGTCAAACCCTGCTCGAAGAGCTCGCCGGTGTAGTCGTGCAACCAGTCGGCCGAATCCTCCATGGCGACCGGATCGTGGTCCAGGCCGAGGTCGGAGTAGACGATGCGCATGAGACCCTCCGACGAGCTGCCCACCGTCGTGTCCCGCACCTCGGGGGTCAGCACGCCGCCGAGACGTCCGTAGAGCGCCTGCAACGAGACGTCCCACAGCTTCTCGGAGTCGACGAGGGTGCCGTCCATGTCGAACAGGACGGCCCTCAGCACTGCCTTCATCCTCAGTCCTCCGGGTTGTAGCCGAGATTGGGGGCCAGCCAGCGCTCGGCCTCCTGCAGCGTCCAACCCTTGCGCTTGGCGTAGTCGGCGACCTGATCCTGGGCCAGCCGGCCCACGACGAAGTATTGCGACTGCGGGTGGGAGAAGTACCAGCCGCTGACTGCGGCGCCGGGCCACATCGCCATCGACTCGGTCAGCTCGATGCCGGTGCGCTCCTTGACGTCCATCAAGTCCCAGAGCGTGGCCTTCTCGGTGTGCTCCGGGCAGGCCGGATAGCCGGGCGCCGGGCGGATGCCGACGTACTTCTCGCCGATCAGGTCCTCGTTGTCGAGCTGCTCGTCGGGCTGAAAGCCCCAGAACTCCTTGCGGACCCGCTGGTGCATCCGTTCGGCGAACGCCTCGGCCAGCCGGTCGGCGAGCGACTCCAGCAGGATCGCGTCGTAGTCGTCGTTGGCGGCCTTGAACTCGTCGCACTTGGCTTGGCTGCCGAGCCCGGTGGTGACCGCGAACGCACCGACGTAGTCGGCCAGACCGGTGTCCTTGGGCGCGATGAAGTCACCGAGGCTGCGGTTGGGGATGCCGTCCCGGTGCTCGCCCTGCTGGCGCAGGTTGTGCAGCCTGGTCAACACCTCGGTGCGCGACTCGTCGGTGTAGACCTCGACGTCGTCGCCGACCGCGTTCGCCGGGAAGAAGCCGATCACGCCGTTGGCGGTCAGCCACTTCTCCTTGATCATGGTGTCGAGCATCTCCTGGGCGTCCTCGTACAGCTTGCGGGCCGTCTCCCCGGAGACCGGGTTGTTGAGGATGTCGGGGAAGCGGCCCTTCATCTCCCAGGCGTTGAAGAACGGCTGCCAGTCGATGTACTCGCGCAGCTCGGCGAAGTCGTAGTCCAGGAACTCGCGCACGCCGAGGCCCTGGGCGGGCACCGGCGGCGTGTAGCCGTTCCACTCGATCGGCGTGCGGTTGGCCCGCGCCTTCTCCAGCGTGAGCATCTTGCGCTCGCTCTTCTGGGCGTGCCGTTCGCGCAGCGCGGCGTAGTCCTTCTCGGTGGCCTCGAGCAGTGCCGGGCGCTGCTTGTCGTCCAGCAGCGCGGCGGCGACCGGCACCGAACGGGACGCGTCCTTGACCCAGACCACCGGACCGCTACGACGCGGCGCCACCTTCACCGCGGTGTGCGCCCGCGACGTCGTCGCACCACCAATCAGCAGCGGGATCGTCAGACCCTGGCGCTCCATCTCGACGGCGAAGTTCACCATCTCGTCGAGCGACGGGGTGATCAGGCCGGACAGCCCGATGATGTCGGCGTCGTGCTCCTTGGCGGCGTCCAGGATCTTCTGGGCGGGCACCATCACGCCGAGGTCGATGACCTCGTAGTTGTTGCACTGCAGGACGACCCCGACGATGTTCTTGCCGATGTCGTGGACGTCGCCCTTGACCGTCGCCATGATGATCGTGCCGTTGGTGTCCTTCTTCGCCGCCGCCCCGGACGTCACCTTCTCGGCCTCGATGAACGGCAGCAGGTACGCCACGGCCTTCTTCATCACCCGGGCCGACTTCACCACCTGCGGCAGGAACATCTTGCCCGCGCCGAAGAGGTCGCCGACGACGTTCATGCCGTCCATCAGCGGGCCCTCGATCACCTCGATCGGACGACCACCCGCGGCCTCGATCTCGGCCCGCAATTCCTCGGTGTCGTCGTCGACGTTGGCGTCGATGCCCTTCACCAGGGCGTGGGTGATCCGCTCGCGGACGGGCAGGCTGCGCCACTCGGCGGCCACGGGATCGTCGGCCTTCTCCGAGCTGTTGAACCGCTCGGCGATCTCCAGCAGCCGCTCGGCCGCATCCTCACAACGGTTCAGCACCACGTCCTCGATGCGGTCCCGCAGCTCGGGGTCGATCGAGTCGTACGGCACCAGCGCACCCGCGTTGACGATGCCCATGTCCAGGCCGGCCTTGATGGCGTGGTAGAGGAACACCGCGTGGATGGCCTCACGCACCGGGTTGTTGCCGCGGAACGAGAACGACACGTTCGAGATGCCACCGGAGATGTGCACCCCGGGCAGGTTCTCCTTGATCCAGGCGCAGGCCTCGATGAAGTCGATCCCGTAGGTGGCGTGCTCCTCGATGCCCGTCGCCAACGCGAAGCAGTTCGGGTCGAAGATGATGTCCTCTGCCGGGAAGCCGACCTCTTCGGTCAGGATCTTGTAGGCGCGCCCGCAGATCTCCTTGCGGCGCTCCAGGTTGTCGGCCTGACCCTGCTCGTCGAACGCCATGACGACGACGGCGGCGCCGTACTTGCGGCACAGCCGGGCCTCGCGGACGAACTTCTCCTCGCCCTCCTTCATGGAGATCGAGTTGACGATCGGCTTGCCTTGGACGTTCTTCAGGCCCGCCTCGATGACCTCCCACTTGGAGGAGTCGATCATCACCGGGACGCGGCTGATGTCCGGCTCGGCCGCGATCAGCTTGGTGAAGCGATCCATGGCGGCGACGCCGTCGATCATGCCCTCGTCCATGTTGATGTCGATGACTTGGGCACCGACCTCGACCTGCTGCAGGGCGACCGACAGGGCGGTGTCGTAGTCCTCGGCCTTGATCAGGTTGCGGAACCGGGCCGAGCCGGTGATGTTGGTGCGCTCACCGATGTTGACGAACAACGAGTCGTCGGTGATGTTGAGCGGCTCCAGACCCGAGAGCCGGGTGGCCACCGGGATCTGCGGCAGCTCGCGCCGAGGCTTGCCCTCGACGACCTTGGCGATCTCGGCGATGTGCTCCGGCGTGGTGCCGCAGCACCCGCCGACGAGGTTGACCAGGCCGGCGTCGGCGAAGTCGGCGATGTAGGAGGCCTGCGCCTCCGGAGACTCGTCGTACTCGCCGAAGGCGTTGGGCAGGCCGGCGTTCGGATAGCAGGAGACGAAGGTGTCCGCGATCCGCGCCACCTCGGCGATGTAGGGCCTCATCTCCGGGGCGCCGAGGGCGCAGTTGAGACCCACCGCGAGCGGCCTGGCGTGCCGGATCGCGTTCCAGAACGCCTCGGTGACCTGACCGGACAGCGTCCGGCCGGACGCGTCGGTGATGGTGCCCGAGATGATCAACGGCCAGCGGCGGCCGCGCTGCTCGAACAGCGTCTCGACGGCGAACACCGCGGCCTTCGCGTTCAGCGAGTCGAAGATCGTCTCGATGATGATCAGGTCGGAGCCGCCGTCGACCAGACCGTTGGCCGCCTCGAGGTAGGCGGCGACCAGCTGGTCGTAGGAGACGTTGCGGGCGCCGGGGTCGTTGACGTCCGGTGAGATCGACGCCGTCCGCGTCGTCGGTCCGAGCGCGCCCGCGACGTAGCGGGGCTTGTCCGGGGTGCTGAACTCGTCGGCCGCCTGGCGCGCCAGGGCGGCGCCTGCGTAGTTCAGCTCGTAGCTGAGGTCGGCCATGTCGTAGTCCGACAGCGAGACCGCGTTCGCGTTGAACGTGTTGGTCTCGAGGATGTCCGCGCCCGCTTCCAGATACTCGCGGTGGATGCCCTCGATGATCTGGGGTTGCGTCAGGGTGAGCAGGTCGTTGTTGCCCTGCAGGGCGGTCGGCCACTCCGTGAACCGGTCGCCGCGGTAGCCGGCCTCGTCGGGCCGGTCCCGCTGGATCGCCGTACCCATCGCACCGTCGATCACCATGATGCGCTGGCGCAGCGCAGCGGTCAGTTCCTCGGTGCAGTCGGGGCGGACGTGTGGCACGAAGGTATCCGGCGCCGAGTCGGTTGCGGTGGCGTCCACGTGCACTCCTTCCGTAGCGGAAGGCGTCCTTAGCTCTGCCGAGCGTGGCGGATACCGGGCTGGGCGAGGTCAATCCCCGCGCCCCCGGCAACCGTTGCAACGCCTCTCGACCGAGCAAGTCTACGTCGTCGTCCTCACGACGGCTGGACGCCCACGTCATGGTCAAGATCAAGCCCGACGCAGGTGGCGTCGACCCGGTCTTGGTTACCCAGGGTAACGACACTGCCGCCGAAGGTATTTCACGGCGACGCCAGCGCGGACGGCGACCCGCCCGGCGATGGCACTCGCCGGTGCCGGGCAGGGCTTACGCTGGCCTGGTGACAGACCTGCCCGACCTGCAGGACACCATCATCGTGGCGGCCTTCGAAGGCTGGAACGACGCCGGTGACGCGGCCAGTGACGCCCTGGAACACCTCGACGTGATCTGGGAGGCCGACACCATCGTCGAGATCGACGACGAGTCCTACTACGACTACCAGGTGAATCGCCCGGTGATTCGCCAGATCGACGGCGTGACCCGCGAGCTGGTGTGGCCCTCCATGCGGATCTCGCACTGCCGCCCACCCGGCAGCAACCGTGACATCGTCCTGATGCACGGCGTCGAGCCCAACATGCGGTGGCGGACGTTCTGCGCGGAGTTGCTGGCCATCGCCGAGAAGCTCAACGTCGACACCGTCGTGATCCTGGGCGCACTGCTGGCCGACACGCCGCACACCCGGCCGGTGCCGGTCTCCGGAGCCGCCTACTCCCCCGAGTCGGCCAAGTTCTTCGGCCTCGAGGAGACCCGGTACGAGGGACCGACCGGCATCGCCGGCGTCTTCCAGGACGCCTGCGTGGCCGCCGGAATCCCCGCCGTCACGTTCTGGGCCGCCGTGCCGCACTACGTGTCGCAGCCACCCAACCCCAAGGCGACGGTGGCGCTGCTGCGCCGTGTCGAGGATGTCCTGGACATCGAGGTGCCCCTGGCCGACCTGCCGATCCAGGCCGAGGAATGGGAGCAGGCCGTCACCGAGATGACCGCCGACGACGAGGAGATCGCCGAGTACGTCCAGTCCCTCGAGGAGCGCGGCGACGCCGAAGTGGACATGACCGAGGCCCTGGGCAAGATCGACGGCGACGCGCTGGCCGCGGAGTTCGAGCGGTATCTGCGTCGGCGCGGGCCGGGCTACCGGGGTTAGACCGGTTGGCTCGACGACCTGGCGGAGAGCCGTTGCGCCTTGCGCGCGTCGCGCTCGAGATACCTGGCCTTCGACTCGTCGAACCTGTCCGCCTCGACCTCCGTGTAGGCGATGAAGACGGCCAGTTCGTCGCGTAACCGCAGACCCTCGCCGGTGAAGTCGTCGCGCTCGAAGATTCGCCAGTACCGCAGCACGGGCATGATCACTTCGTCGAGATGCTGCCGCAGATCGTAGATTCCACCGACGGCGATCTTGACGGCGTTGCGGCGGAAGTTGGGTATCGAGAAGCCAGGCATCTGGAAGCTCGACAGGATGCGGCAAATCGCGCGTATCGCGCGGTCGGGCGAGAGGTCGAGCGCAGCTGCCCCGACGCCGCGATAGAAGATCATGTGCAGGTTCTCGTCGGCGGAGACGCGCTTGAGCAACTGGTCGGCGATCGGCTCGTCGCAGGCCCTGCCGGTGTTTCGATGAGACACGCGGGTGGCCAGCTCCTGGAACGTCACGTACACCAGGGTGTCGAGCATCGACTCGGGACCCACGGTCCCCTGCCCCTGCTGGCCGGGACTGAAGCCGGCGGTCACCTGCAGCATCCTGGCCCGTTCCAGCTCGACCGGATCCACGGCCCGCGTGACGACCAGGTAGTCGCGAAGTGCCGTGCCGTGCCGGTTCTCCTCCACGGTCCAGCGATTCACCCACGCGCCCCAGGCGTCGTCGACGGTGAAGCTCTCGGCGATGGCGCGGTGATACGACGGCAGGTTGTCCTCGGTGAGCAAGTTGGTGATCATCGCCACCCTGGCCAGATCGGAGATGCCCGAGTCGTCGACGTCCCACTCGCGGCCGCCCGCCGCGGCGTAGTTCGCGCCGTCGGACCACGGCACGTAGTCGTGTGGGCTCCAGTCCTTGGTCGTGGCGAGGTGTTGGTTGAGTCCGGCCTCCGCGACCGGCTCCAGCTCGCGGAGGAGCTCTACGTCGGTGAGTGTTCTTGCCAATTGTCCGCCGTCCGCAGTCGTGGTCGTGGTCGTGGTCGCCACGTCATCGCTGGAGTCTTGGCGCTGAACTGACTGGGCCAACCTACACGCGGAATGTGGGTAGACCCGGGACGCGCACCGGCTAGACCCGAATTGGCTTGGGCGCCTGCCACTGACCGTCCAGCGCGTCGGGCTTGGGCCAGTAGAGCCGCAGTATCAAGGCGAACGGGCCGTCCGGGGCAGGCAGCCAGTTGGGTTCGCGCTCGGGCCCGGGTGAATCCCGTTGCACGTAGATGGTGTAGCCGCCGTCGACGTCGGGGACCAGCTCGCGCAGCATCGGCGAGTTGATCAGATAGCGGTTGATCGGGTTGGCCACCAGCAGACTCTTCGGCAACCCGTACATGGTCAACGACCAGAACGAGTTGACGGGCGGCAGCTGGCCCGGGGCGAAGTGATACGTGTAGGCGTTGGCGCCGGTGAGCGGCGCACCCGACGCGTCGGTGGAGAAATTCGGGTAGAGCGCTTCGGCCGCGGTGTTGCCGTAGATGCCGAACACCGCGCCGGCCATCCGGTAGAGGTAGTTGCCCCTGAGGTCCTCCTTGGAGCCAAACAGGCTGGCGGAGGACAACTTTCCGGTGTCGATCTCGTTCTTCTTCAGGGCGTCGAGGTCGGCCCAGGCGTCGGCCATGCCGTCCTGGACCGCGGTACGCATCTCGGGTGAGAGCTTCTCGGCGTCGAAGGACCCGTCGGGCCCGATGCCGATGGAGGCGAACCGGTCTCGCATCGCCTTCTCGGCGGGCAGCGTCGGGGTGAACTTCATGATGAAGCTCAGGATGTCGAAGAACTGGGGTGAGGTGCGCTCCTGGTCGGAAGTCAGGGCGGGGACGAAGTCGATCGCCGGGGCCGGCGGCGGCAGCGGCTGCTTGAGGAAGACCGACAGCGGCTCCACGCGATAGCCGTCCTGAATCCTCTTGACGGCGTCCAGATCTGCCGGTTCGAACAACTGGGTACGGTAGAGCACCAGCGCCAGATCGGTGTCGGACCGGATGACCTCGTTGACGCCCGCGGGCTTCTCCCCTGTCCAATTGGGGCCTGCCAGAAGGTATTTGCCCCCGCTGTTGCCGGTGGTGCGGCTGCCCACGTAGGCGAAGTTGGCCGTGTACTGGTCGACGAACTGCAGTGAGTAGTACCGGTCCTGCTCGATCGGCGGGACGGTGAACACCAGCGGCTCGGTGCGCAGGTCGGCTCCCACCGCCGAGTAGGGCGTGTCCGAGTTCGGGGTCTGGATCGTGGTGTCGGCCGGCGTGTAAACCCGTGCGGTGTTGTGGACTTGGTTCCAGCCGCCCTTGTACTCGGCGTCCTCCTTGTCCACGAAGTAGGAGTACATGACGCGGTAGTCGTCGACCATCGGGAAGCCGTAGACGTAGGCCTCCTTCGCGATCGCCCTGGCCTGCTCCGGGCTGACGGCCGACGACGGTGGGGGCGGCGGTGCGGAGCCGACCGCCTGGGGCTTGTCACCCTTCGCACATGCCGCGGCGACGGTGACGAGCGCCGCCACGATGCCGAAGGCCATGGCCCGTCGGAGGAAGGTCGACTTCACGTCATCATCAAACCACCTGAGCGGCTGCCGATCCCGGACCCTCGACGGGCAGGGTGTCACGTGGGGTTTGGCGCGTTCACCGCCTCGGAGTGCGCGCTCGTCGACCGCCCCAGCGCGACCACCTCGGCGTCCATCCGCGGCAGCAGGTCGGGCACGAACCTCTTGATCGGCGCCTCGCCCAGACGGGTCGACGCGAGCGGCTTGAGCCATCGCAGCGCGCCCACCCAGCGCGGGCAGTACACGCGGGTCTTGCGACCCTCGATGCCGGCGACGAAGGCCGCGCCGCACTTCTGCACGGACGTGGTGACGTTCACGGGATAGGGCAGCTTGGCCAACATCTCGCCGAACGTCGACAGATCGGTCTTGGTGTCGCGCACCATCGCCGTGTCGACCCACGACATGTGCGCCGACCCGACGTCGACGCCGTGGTGGGCGACCTCGAGCCGCAGCGCGTTCGCGAACTGCTCGACCGCGGCCTTGCTGGCGTTGTAGGGCGCCAGTCCCGGGGCGGCGGTGAACGCGGCCAACGACGACACCACGAGCACGTACCCACGGCGGTCGACGATCGACGGCAGCGTCGCCCGCACGGTGTGGAACACCCCGAGGACGTTGACGTCCAGCAGTCGCTTGAACGCCGCGGGGTCGACCTGCAGCACCGATCCGTAGCTGGCGATGCCCGCGTTGGCCACCACCACGTCGACGCCGCCAAAGCGGCGCACCGCGGCGTCGGCGGCCGCCTGCATGGCGGGCAGGTCGCGGACGTCGGCGGTGACCGTCAGCACCCGGTCGTCTCCGAGTGTGGCGGCGAACCGGTCGAGCGCGTCGGCGTCGACGTCGGTCAGCACCAGTCGCGCACCCTTGGCGTGCAGCCGTCGTGCGACCTCCGCGCCGACACCCGCCGCGCCGCCGGTGACGAACACCACCTTGCCGCTCACCGAACTCATGGGCGAAAAGGTACCTCGTGGTTAGAGCGCGACCCCGAGTAGCGCGTCGACGGCCGCCACGACGCGGCCTGGGGCGTCGGCGTCGTCGCCGCCGTACTCCGCCGCGTCGGCGACCCAACCGTCAACGGCGGCAAGCGCCTTCGGGGTGTCGAGATCGTCGGCCAGGTACTGGCGAACCCTGGTGATCACGTCGGTCGCGTCGGGTCCGGCAGGCAGCGCCGCCGCCGCGCGCCACCGGCCCAGCCGGTCTTGGGCCTCGGCGAGGACCGCGTCGCTCCAGGAGCGGTCGGCGCGGTAGTGCCCGGCCAGCAGGCCCAGGCGGATGGCCGCGGGGTCGACGCCCTGGGCGCGAAGCTTCGACACCAACACCAGGTTGCCGCGGCTCTTGCTCATCTTGTGGCCGTCCCAGCCAATCATGCCGGCGTGGACGTAGTGCCTGGCGAAACGTCGCTCGCCGGTGACGGATTCGGCGTGGGCGGCCGAGAACTCGTGGTGCGGAAAGATCAGGTCGCTGCCGCCGCCCTGCACGTCGAGGCCGGTGCCGATGCGGTCGAGCGCGATGGCGGCACACTCGACGTGCCATCCGGGCCGACCCGGGCCGAACGGTGACGGCCAGCTCGGCTCGCCGGGACGCTCCGCGCGCCACAGCAGGGCGTCCAGCGCGTCCCCCTTGCCCGCCCGGTCGGGGTCCCCGCCCCGTTCGGCGAACAGCCGCAGCATCGTCTCGCGGTCATACCCCGACTCGTACCCGAACTGCGGCGTCGCGTCGGCCCGGAAGTACACGTCGGGGTACTGGGCGTCGTCGACCACGTAGGCCGCACCGTCGGCCAGCAGCTTCTCGACCAGCTCGACCACCTCGGCGATGGCGTCGGTGGCGGCCACGTAGTCGTGCGGCGGCAGCACGCGCAAGGCCGTCATGTCCTCGCGGAACAGCTGGGTCTCCCGGGCGCCGAGGTCACGCCAGTCGACGCCGTCGCGCGCCGCCCGCTCGAACAGCGGGTCGTCGACGTCGGTGACGTTCTGGACGTAGTGCACCCGGTGACCCGCGTCGAGCCAGGACCGGTAGACCAGGTCGAACGCCAGATACGTCGCCGCATGGCCCAGGTGGGTGGCGTCGTACGGGGTGATGCCGCACACGTACATGGTCGCGGTCTCACCGGCGGCCACGGGCCGGACCTGGCCGTCGGCACTGTCGTAGAGGCGCAACGGCGTTCCCTCACCGGTGAGCTGCGGAACGGTAGGCGCAGGCCACGATTGCATGGCTCCGACTCTAGGGGTTGCGTTCAGTTCGGCCTCCGACGGTGGTTGTTCGCAGTCTGGGACAACGGGCGGCACCGATCCATTCCCGGACGCGCTCAGAACAGCGAGCCGATCGCGTCCAGCAGGGTGCCGGCCAGCTCCGGCCGGCACATCACGAAGTCGGGCAGGTACGGGTCGGGCCGGTTGTACCGCAGGGGCGAACCGTCCAACCGCGAGGCGTGCAGTCCCGCCGCCGTCACCACCCCGGCCGGTGCCGCCGAGTCCCACTCGTACTGACCGCCGGCGTGGACGTAGGCGTCGACGTCGCCCCGGACGACGGCCATGGCCTTGGCTCCGGCGGACCCGATGCCGACCAGTTCGACGTCGAGCATGTCCCGCAGCCACCACAACACCGTGGGCGGGCGGTGGCGGCTCGTCGCGATGCGGATGGGCCCCGGCTCGCGCGGCGGGGGCGCGGACACCGTGTCGCTGCGGTACACCGCCCCGAGCGCGGGCAACCCCACCACGGCGTCGGTGATCGCGCCGTTCGGTCCGGAGGTGCGCTGCCACAGCGCGATGTGCACCGCCCAGTCGGTGCGGCCGGGCGTGGAGAACTCCCGGGTGCCGTCGACCGGGTCGACGATCCAGACCCGGTCGGCGCGGAGCCGCGACAGGTCGTCGGCCGCCTCCTCGGAGAGCACGGCGTCGTCGGGCCGGTGCTCGCGCAGCCGGTTCAGGATCAAGGTGTTGGCACGACGGTCCCCGGCGTCGCCGAGGTCGTAGAAGTCGTCGAAGCCGATCTCGGCGCGCAACGCGACCAACATCCGGCCGGCTTCGGCGGCCACCTCCGCGGCGAGCGCCGCATCGCTGATGCGGGGACTAATCGGGTCCTACTTGGGCGTCGCGCCGGGGGCGCGCACGACCATCGGCACCGCCGGGAAGTACGCCGCCATCTCCGAGCGGCAGCGCCGCAGCGCCGCGGTACCGAAGCCGCGGTGACGATGATCGGGGTGGATCCAGACGCGGACGTTCACCTCACCCCCGACGAGCTCGCCGAACACCATGCCGACCTTGTCGGATCCCTCCTCGGCGACGAACCAGACCGCCTCTTCGTTGGAGACCCGGCCCAGCGCGGCGCTGATCTCGTCGTCGATGCTGCCCGCGGGCCCGCCGGAGCCGTCGCCGGTGGCGCCGACGTCGGAGGTGCGCGCGGCGAAGAGGTCGCGGTCGGTGTCGGAGGAGAACGCGCGCAGCGACAGGCTCTCGCCCGAGCTGGCCGGTCGCTCACCGAGGGTGAAGGTGAGCTGCTTGTTCAGATCCTCGAGCTCCTCGGCGATCTTGCGACGGGAGTCCCTGGTGAGCTGGTCGAAGGAGATGGTCATCACCGCCTCACCGCCCTTGGGCGAGGTGTCGAGCAGCGCCGCGATGGCCGAGACGGCGGCCGCCCGGTCGCCGGCTTCGACGATCGCGTCGAGCACCTCGTGGCGGCGGTCGAGCGCCTTCTGAAGGGCGTCGGCGATCTCCCTGCGGGCGGCGGCGTGATCGTGATCAGTCATGACGACGAGCGTAGAACACTCAGGTCAAAACGCCGGCCACGGGATCGGCCTGCGCCTGTCCGGTGACGGCATCACCGGGTTCTCCAGCAGACCAACGGTTCTGGCATACAGCGCGTCGATCTCCCGGTTGGTGACGTGTGGCCGCAGCGTCTGGTCCAGATCACCCAGCAGCGCGTCCCGCAGGCAGGCGACGTCCCGCAGCGCGTCGTCGTCGACGGGCTTTCCGGCCCACCCCCACAGCACCGTGCGGAGCTTGTCCTCGGAGTGCAGACTCACGCCGTGGTCGACGCCGTAGACGTTGCCGTCGACGCCAGCCAGGATGTGCCCGCCCTTGCGGTCGGCGTTGTTGATGATGACGTCGAACACCGCCATCCGCCGCAGCCGTGCGTCGTCGGCGTGGACGAGGGTCACTTCGTCGCCGGCGTAGTCGTAGGCCTGCAGCACCGGCAGGAACCCGGGCGGCACCTCACCCGCGGGCAGCAGGTCGACCAGGTCGGGGCCCGCGTCCGGGTCGTCGGGCACCTCGGTGTCGTCCAGCACGTCGCCGGGCTGGTCGACCCACCGCTGCACCATCCCGCGGCCCGCGGGTCCGTCGCGAACCACGGTGTGCGGCACCACGTTCCAGCCGAGCACCGCGGACACCAGGTAGGCCGACACCTCGCGACCCGCGAGGGTGCCGTCGGGAAAGTCCCACAGTGGCGCCTCACCGGCGACGGGCTTGTAGACGCAGTGCACGGTGCGCTCGTCGAGGGTCGCCTCGCAGAGGAACGTCGCGTTGCTGGCCGACCGGATCCGCCCCAGGACCGTCAGCGCGCCGGAGCGAAGGACTTCGTCGTCACCTGCGCGGTCGTCGACACTGCGGTCAGAATTCGGCGTCATCGTCGGATTCCGCCAGCATGCCTCGTCGGTAACCGTTGGTGCGCACGCAGATGTGTCCCGCGGGATCCAGGGGTTCGTCGCAGAGCGGGCACGGCGGCCGGCCCGCGGAGATGACGCGATTGGAGCGGGCCGCGAACTCGCGCGCCGACTCGGGCGTCAGGAACACCCGTACGGCGTCGGGACCGTCCTCGGCGTCGTCGAGCACCACCGACGCGTCGAACTCGGTCTCCGAGACGGCGAGCAGTTCGACCACCACCGTCTCGGCCTCCGAATCCCAGCCCAGGCCCATCGTGCCGACGCGGAACTCGGCGTCGACCGGGGTGATCAGTGGGCTGAGATCTTCGACCTCGGCGGTCTCCGGCGGCACCGGGGTGCCGAAGCGGCGGTTGATCTCGAGCAGCAGGGCGGCGATCCGCTCGGCGAGCACCGCCACCTGTTGCTTCTCCAGGATCACCGACACGACGCGTTCGTCGTGCACGGCCTGAAGGTAGAACGTGCGGTCGCCAGGTTGCCCGACCGTCCCGGCCACGAAGCGGTCGGGTGAGCGGAAGACGTGAATCGAACGGGTCATGGCACCTCCCAAAATACCGGTAGAGCCACCGCATCCGTAATCCGAACGGTGACGCCACCGACGTGTCCGGACCTGTCAGTCGGTGGAGCCACCCACCACCGCGTCCCCGGAGGGCTCCGGTTTCGCCAGCAGCGCCGAGGTCAGGGCGGGGCCGGTGTGGTTGACGTGGAGCACGAACGGACGCGTCGACGTGTACCGGATCACGCTCATCGACGCCGGGTCGGCGGTGATGCGCTGGAAGTTGTCCAGGTGGCTTCCCACCGCGTCGGCGATGATCGACTTGATGACGTCGCCGTGCGTACAGGCGATCCACAGAACGTCGCCTTCGTGCTGCTCGGCGAGGGTGCGGTCGTGTTCGCGGATCGCGGCAACCGCCCTGGCCTGAACCTGCGCCAGCCCCTCTCCGTCGGGGAACACCGCGGCGCTGGGTTGCTGCTGGACCACCGCCCACAGCGGCTCCTTGACGAGGTCGCCGATCTTGGCGCCGGTCCACGCGCCGTAGTCGACTTCCGAGAGCCGTTCCTCCACCACGGGTTCCAGCCCGAGCGCGGCAGCCAGCGGCGCCACCGTTCGCTCACAGCGCAGAAGCGGCGAGCGCACGATCGCCTTGATCGGAAGGTCTCCGACGCGGGAGACCACCGCCTCGGCTTGTTCGCGGCCCTTGTCGTCGAGGTCGACCCCCTCGGAGCGACCCGCGAGGGTGTGCGCGGTGTTGGACGTCGAGCGACCGTGTCGAAGCAGGATGACCGTCATCGCCTGGCGCCGCCGCTCACTGTGCTGCCACCGAGCCGGTGCCCAGCAGGACCAGCAGCGTCGCACCGAGGATCACCCGGTAGCCGACGAACCAGTACATGCCGTGGCGCACCAGGAATTTCAGGAACCAGGAGACGGCAGCGAGGCCGACCACGAAGGCGATGACGACCGAGACCGCGAGCTGCGGCCCGGAGGCGCTCATCCCCCGCCCGTCGGGATGGAAGGCGTCGGGCAAGGAGTACAGCCCCGAGGCCAGGACGGCGGGGATGGCGAGCAGGAAGCCGAACCGGGCGGCGGCCTCGCGCTGCTGACCCATGAACAGACCGGCGCTGATGGTCGCACCCGATCGCGACACCCCGGGGATCAGGGCCAAGCATTGGGAGACGCCGATGACGATGCTGTCCTTCCAGGTGAACTGCTCTATCGGGCGGGTTTGCCTGCCGAAGTACTCGGCGGCGGCGATGACGGCGGAGAACACGATCAGCGCCGTCGCGATGACCCAGAGGTTGCGGACGTCGTCGCGGATGAAGTGCTTGAAGATCAGCCCGGCCGCGCCGATCGGAATGGTGCCGATGATGACCCACCAGCCCAGCCAGTAGTCCGGGGTACGACGCGAGGAGTCGCGCAGCCCGCCGAACCACGCCGCCAGGATGCGGCCGATGTCCTTGGCGAAGTAGATCAACACCGCGAGTTCGGTGCCGAGTTGGCTGACCGCGGTGAACGACGCGCCCGCGTCGTCGGCGAAGAAGAGCTTCGACACGATCGCGAGGTGCCCGGAGCTGGACACGGGAAGGAACTCCGTCAGGCCCTGCACCACCGACAACACCACGACCTGCAGCCACGACATGTCCATCACGCCGACGACCGTACCGTGGGCGGGCGGTCAGCGAGCCGTGCGCGGCACCGGTTGGGCGTCGTTGACGGCGTCGCGGACGGCCGCCGTCAGGCTGCGTTCGTCGGTGACGTCGACGTGCTCGAGGCTGCGGCTGGCCGCGGCGACGACGTCCTCCTCCTGCGGGACCGGGCCCCGCAGGCGCGGGCGGTACACCTCGACGGTGAGACGCCGACGGTCGACCTGGAAGGAGAAACTCCTGCCGTCACCCACGCGGCCGAAGCCGCTGGCGTGGAGGCCGGTGGAGACGACCTCGACGCTGAACTCGCTTTCGGACACGTCGTCATCGGCGGCCAGGGTCATGTCCGAACCATAGCGCCGGGGCGGTGTCCCGACGTGCCTAAACTGGCCCTTCGAGCCCCAATCCCATCCCATCGTAGAGGTTTACCCCTTGCCACCGACCAGAACACCGAGGCGTCGCCTGACTCACGGCGCGGCCATGATCGTGACGGTGGTCGCCCTCGCGTCCTGCGGCTCCAAGGCCTCCGACGCTCCCCCGCCGACCATCTCGCCCGCGACCGCCGCCGTGTCACCGGCGGCCAGCGAGACGCCTGCGGGCTCGGTGCGGCCCCTGGCCGGGCGCGGTGAGGCCGTCGTCTTCGACGCGGCCACGTCGTCGTCGGTGGTGCTGAGCGCCGACGCCGCCGGTCAGTCGGCGCTCGTCGCGTTCCCGGTCACGGGGCCGTCGCGGACCGTGCCGCTGCCGAGCCCCGCAACGGCGATCGCCGGCGACGGGCGCGGGACCGTCTACGCGGCGACCAAGGGCGGATACTTCACCGTGAACCTGGGCGCGGGCGGTTCGGTGGTCCGGCGCGACGTCGACGGCGAACGCGACACCGACTTCACCGCCGTCACCCGCCGGGCCGACGGCAAGATCGTGCTCGGCAGCGCCTCCGGTGCGGTGTACACGCTGAGCTCCGACACCACGGTCGGCGCACGGCTGCAGATCTTCGCCCGCGTGGATGCGCTTGTCGCAGAAGGCGACACGGTCGCCGTCCTGGATCGGGGCCAGACGTCGGTCACGACGGTCGACCCGTCGGGCACCAAGCAGCAGCACGCCCTTCGCGCGGGTGAGGGAGCCACCACCATGGTGGCCGACCCGGCCGGCCGCATCCTGGTGGCCGACACCCGCGGGGAGGCGCTGCTGGTCTTCGGCACCGACCCCCTGATGCTGCGCCAGCAATACCCGGTGAAGGGTGCGCCGTTCGCGCTGGCCGGGTCGTCGCGACTGGCGTGGGTGTCGCAAACTGCGACGAACACCGTCGTTGGTTACGATCTGGCGACCGGAATACCCGTCGAGAAGGTGCGTTATCGAACCGTGCAGCAACCGAACTCCATGACATACGACGACCAGACCGGAACACTCTTCGTGGTGTCCGGTTCGGGCGCGGGTGTGCAAGTGATCCCGGGGGCGGGCTCGTGAGTTCGCCTCAGCGGGGACGCATGCCCGCCGCGTGGGAGGCCGACCTCTCCGACGAGTACGAGTGGGTGCCGTTGCGGCTGCCCCCCGACGTCACGCGCGTCTCCGCGTCGATCCGGCTGTCGATCGAAGCCGAGTATCGCGGGTGGGAGTTGACCAGGGTTCGCCTCTACACCGACGGAAGTCGACGAGTTCTGTTGCGGCGCAGGAAGTCTGCGGCATGGGCGAGCGTCGACGGTCAGCCCGCCTCGTGATCTACCACGCGCTGCGACGACTCTTCTTCCTCGTTCCACCCGAGCGGATCCACACCCTGGTGTTCGCCGCCCTGCGGTTGGCGACCGCGCCGAGGCCCCTGCGCCGGAGCCTGACCAGGTGGCTGGCCCCGCACGACCCCGTCCTGGCCAGCACGGTGTTCGGCGTGCGGTTTCCGGGGCCGGTCGGTCTCGCGGCCGGCTTCGACAAGGACGGTACTGGCCTGAAGACTTGGGGTGCACTGGGTTTCGGCTACGCCGAAGTCGGCACGGTGACCGCACACCCGCAACCGGGCAACCCGGCACCGCGAATGTTCCGCTTGCCGCAGGACCGCGCCCTGCTGAACCGGATGGGCTTCAACAACCACGGCGCGGCGGCGCTGGCACGTCGGTTGAGCCGTCGCGTCGCCGAGGTGCCGATCGGGGCGAACATCGGCAAGACGAAGGCGACCCCCGCCGAGGACGCCGTCACCGACTACACCGAAAGCGCGCGCCTGGTCGGTCCGCTCGCGTCGTTCCTCGTCGTGAACGTCAGCTCTCCCAACACCCCCGGCCTTCGCGATCTGCAGGCCGTCGAGTCGCTGCGGCCGATCCTGGCCGCCGTCCGGGCCGAGACCACCACCCCGGTGCTGGTGAAGATCGCCCCCGACCTGTCGGACTCCGACGTCGACGACATCGCCGACCTGGCAGTCGAACTGGGCTTGGCCGGCATCGTCGCCACCAACACCACGATCTCGCGCGCCGGACTGGTCACCCCTGGCGCCGACGAGCTGGGCGCTGGGGGCGTGTCCGGCCCGCCCGTCGCCCGCCGCTCGGTCGAGGTGCTCCAGCGGTTGTACCGCCGCGTGGGCGACCGACTGGTGCTGATCAGCGTCGGCGGCATCGAGACCGCCGACGACGCGTGGGAGCGCATCGCCGCGGGCGCCTCACTGCTGCAGGGCTACACCGGCTTCGTGTACGGCGGGGGGTTGTGGGCCAAGCACGTTCACGACGGCCTCGCCGAGAAGCTGCACGCCGGCGGTTTCGCGTCGCTGACCGACGCCGTGGGGTCGGAGGCCCGCTAGCCCTCCTTCTGCTCGTAGGTGCCCATGATGACGGCGCGGGCGATGGCGTGGCTGAACAGGTTGAAACCCAGATAGGCCGGCGTCGCATCCTCGGGGATGTCGAGCTTCTCGGCGTCGACGGCGTGCACGGCGATGAAGTAGCGGTGCGGGCCGTGCCCCGGCGGCGGGGCGGCGCCGATGAAGCGCTTGAGGCCGGCGTCGTTGGCGAGGGTGATCGCGTCACCGGGGAAGCCGCTGTGGCTGCCGTCCCCCACGCCTTCGGGCAGCTCGGTGACGGTGGCGGGCAGGTTGGCCACCGCCCAGTGCCAGAAGCCGGAGGCCGTCGGCGCGTCGGGGTCGTACATCGTCACCGCGAAGCTGCGCGTCGTCTCGGGAAACCCCGACCAGCTCAGCTGCGGGGAGACGTCGGAGCCCCCGGCGCCCATGATGCCGCTGACCTGGTCGTTGGCCAAGGGCTGGCCGTCGGTGACCGACGTCGAGGTCAGGGTGAAGGAGGGCAGCGTCGGAAGGTCGTCGTACGGGGTGCTCATCAGGTCCTTTCGGTGCAACTGTGGGTGGGTCAGCAATTCAACAGGAAGCTCTGGAGAACCTCGGTGCCGAACGTCAGCGACTCGACGGGTACCCGCTCGTCGACGCCGTGGAACAACGCGGCGAAGTCCAGTTCGGGCGGCAGCCGCAGCGGAATGAAGCCGAAGCATCGAATGCCAAGCCGCGCAAAGTGTTTGGCATCGGTCCCGCCGGACAACATGTAGGGCACGATGCGTGCCTCCGGGTCGACCGCCAGCAGCGCGGCGTTCATGGCCTCGACCAGGTCGCCGTCGAAGGTGGTCTCGTAGGCGGGCAGATCGGTGATCCACTCGCGGGTGACGTTCGGCCCGATCAGTTCGTCGACGGCGGCCTCGAACTCCGCCGCGTGGCCGGGCAGGATGCGGCAATCCACCACGGCCTCGGCCGACCCCGGGATCACGTTGGCCTTGTAGCCGGCCTTGAGCATCGTCGGGTTCGCCGAGTCGCGCAGCGTCGCACCCACGATGCGCCCGATCGGACCGAGCTTGGCGACCACGCCGTCAAGATCCGGCGAGTCGGGATCGAAGGAGTGCCCGGTCTCCTCGCCGACGGCGGTGAGGAACTGCGCGACGGTGTCGGTGAGCACCACCGGGAACTGGTGGCGGCCCAGCCGGTCCACCGCGCCGGCGAGGGTCGTGACGGCGTTGTCGTCGTGCACGAACGAGCCGTGGCCCGCGCGGCCGCGGGCGGTCAGCCGCATCCAGCGCATGCCCTTCTCGGCCGTCTCGATCAGGTACAGGCGCTTGTCGCCGCCGTCGCGGTGGGGCACCGTCAACGAGAATCCGCCGACCTCGCCGATCGCCTCCGTGACGCCCTCGAAGAGGTCGGGGCGGTTCTCGACGAGCCAGCCGCAGCCGTACCTGCCGCCGGCCTCCTCGTCGGCGACGAAGGCGAACACCAGGTCTCGCGGTGGCGCGATGCCCGAGCGCTTCAGGTACCGCGCGACGGCGATCATCATGCCGATCATGTTCTTCATGTCGATCGCGCCGCGGCCCCACACGTAGCCGTCGGACACGGCGCCCGAGAACGGATGCACGCTCCAGTCGGCGGCTTCGGCGGGCACCACGTCGAGGTGCCCGTGGATCAACAAGGCCCCGCGGCTGCGATCGGCGCCCGCCAGCCGGGTCACGACGTTCCCCCGGCCCGGGGCACCGGACTCGACGTACTCGCATTCGTAGCCGACCTCCTCGAGCTGCCGAGCCACCCAGCGGGCGCAGTCGGCCTCGCCCTTGGTGGTCTCGAGCTCGCCGGTGTTCGACGTGTCGAACCGAATGAGCGAGCTCACGAGCTCGACGACCTCGTCGGAGGGCTGCGGAAAGTCAGTCACGGTCACCATTCGTACCACTGCTCACTTCTACGCGTTTTGGTCCGGGCCCCGGAATCCGTTAGCCTTAGGCGCTCTTGTCCGAGTGGCGGAATGGCAGACGCGCTAGCTTGAGGTGCTAGTGCCCTATTAATGGGCGTGGGGGTTCAAGTCCCCCCTCGGACACTCTTTCAACTCAGCGTTCTACCCAACCCGCGCGCGAAGTCGACGACGTCGTGCAGGGCCCGCTCGAAGAGGTCCGGGATGAACGCCCCCATCAACTGCTCGCACCCATGCCCCACACCGCTGTAGGTGTGGCCGGTGGCGTCGACCCCGGCCCGTTGCAGGGCTCGCAGGAAGGCCAGCCCCTCGTCACGCAGCGGGTCGACCTCGTCGGTCGTCACCACGTGCGGCGGAAGACCCCGCAGATCGTCCTCGTCGGCGTAGTACGGCCACGCCAGCGGGTCGCGTGCGTGCGTCCCCGTCGGGTCGTAGAGCGCCGCCATGAGCGTCATGACCGACGGGCTGAGTATGTACCCCTCGTTCTCGACCAACGACGGCAGCGCGGGATTGGGGGTGTCGTAACCGCCGTAGATGAACGGCACCTGGGCGTAGACCCCGTCGACGTGGTCCAGCCGACCGTCGCGCTTGGCCTTCAGCGCCGTCGCGATCGACAGGTTGCCGCCGCCCGACTCGCCCGTGACGACGATGGACGTCAACCCCAGGCCCTCGCGCTGAGCGTGCATCCAGTCCAGCGCGCTGGCACAGTCGTTCAGGCCGGCCGGAAACGGATGTGGCCCCAGGGCACCACCGGAGTTGCGGAACTCCACCCCGACGACGACGCACCCGCGGGCCGCCAGATGGTTGCGCCACAGAGCGGCCCCCTCGTCGACGGCGGTGAGGATCGCCATGCCGCCGCCGTGCAGATGCAGCAGACCCGGCAGCGGCATCGACACCCCGATCGGGCGGTGCACGTACAGCGCGACGTCGTTGCCGTCGACGCCGGTGATGGTGAGGCTGCGGGTTTCGACGCCCTGGGCGGCGGGGACGTCGGCGAGCAACGCCCCGAACAGGCCGTCGAAACCCTGCTCCGCCGCCGCCGCGACGGCGAGCAGATCCTCGAGCGGCGAGTCCCTGGTGACGGGCACCTCGGCGGCCTTCGCGTCGAGGCCGAACGGGGCGATGGCTGCCAGCAATCGGGGATCGACACGTGGGTCGGTACGCATTTCCATGGTCGGGTCGCCAAGGCGGCCCGGCAGATTCACGTTCACGGTGGGTGCGGCCATGGTCGGAAACCTACACCTCCACGGTGACGGCCACAGGTGGTCGACGACTGTCAGTACACGTCGCGCACATAGCGTTTGGCGGCGACGAGTTCGCGTTTGTAGTCGTGTGCGCCCTCGCTCGACAGTCCACCGTGCGTGCGGATCACCGCCGTGAGTGCGTCGTCGACGTCCTTGGCCATGCGGGTGGCGTCGCCGCAGACGTAGACGTGCGCACCGTCCTCCAGCCAGCGCCACACGTCGGCGCCGTAGTCGCGAATCTTGTGCTGCACGTAAACCCGCTCGGGTTGATCGCGGGAGAAGGCCACGTCCAGTCGACTCAACAGGCCGTCGTCGACCATGTCCTCCAGATCCTCGCGGTAGTAGAAGTTCTCGGCGCGGTGCCGGTCGCCGAAGAAGAGCCAGTTGCGGCCGGTGTGCCCCAGCGCGCGGCGCTCCTGAAGGAATCCGCGGAAGGGGGCGACGCCCGTCCCCGGGCCCACCATGATCATCGGGACCGAGCCGTCCTCCGGCGGCCGGAAGTGCGGCGACGGCTGCAGGAACACCGACGCGTGCGACGCCCGGTCGGCGAGGAACGTCGAGCACACTCCCCCGCGCCGGCCTCCGTCGCCGGTCAGGTAGCGGACGACCGACACGGTCAGCTGGACCTCGTGGGGACTGACCAGCGGGCTGCTCGAGATCGAGTACGACCGCGGCGTCAGTCGGACCAGGGCGTCGCGCCACCGTTGCGGCTCGGCACGGACGCCGAATTCGCTCACCACGTCCACGCCGTCGCGGCCGCGCAGCCACCGATCCATCTCCGACCGGCTGCGAGGGCCGCCCTCGCCGATCAGCTCGAGCAGGTTGGGCGTGACGCGACAGATGTCGTAGCGGGTCGTCAACGCCTCACCCAACGCCATGTCGTGGCCGTCGACCTCGATCACGTCGTCGGCGGACAGCCCCGTGGCGTCGAGCCATCGGCGCACCGTGGCCTCGTCGTTGACGGGGCACACGCCCAACGCGTCGCCGACGGCATAGGCGACGCCGTGCGCGGACACGTCGAATCCGAACTGCCGCACCTCCTTCGAGGCTCCCGGCGGAGTGAGCAACACGTTGCGGCTCAACGGTGCGTCGACGGGGTTGGCCCTGGTGAACGGCGCGACACGGCGCGCCGGCGCGGGAGTCACGGGAATCGAGGAGGCGCCGACCAGAGCGGTGACCCGGTCGACCCACTGCGCCATCGGTTCGGCGTCGTAGGCCTCGCAATCGGCACGTGTGGTGAGCGGGGTGGCCCCCAACTCGCTCAACCGGGCGTCCACCGACCTGGCGTGCCCGCAGAAGTCGTCGTAGGAGCGGTCCCCGATGCCGAGCACCGCGTACCGCACCCCGTCGAGCGCCGGCGCGTCGGCCGAGGCCAGGCGGGCCCAGAAGTCCGCGCCGTTGTCCGGTGGCCCGCCGTCGCCGAACGTGCTGGTGACGATGAGGACGTCGCCGGCGGTGGCCAACTCGGAGAGCTGGCACTGGTCCATGTTCACCACGCGCGCGGGTCCGAGCCGGTCGGCCACCTGGGCCGCAACGTCCTCGGCGGTGCCGGTCTGGGACGCCCACAGCACCAACGGCCCTGGCGCGGCCACCTCGGCACCAGTCGCAAGGCGGGAGTAGGTTCCCGCGAGCATGCCGTCGACGTAGTGGCGCACCGCGGCACCCACCGGCGCCTCGGCCGGAAGCACGGGGACACCGTGAACGTCCGGCGGCAGAGCGCGGAAGAAGCCTGCCAGGTAATGCTTCTCGGCGTCGGCGAGGGCGGGCACCGGGTGCTCGTCGAGGCCCAGCGCCGACCCGATCCGGTGGGTCCGACCGCCGGCGAGGTCCACCGGTGCGGGCGGCGGTCCGGCGGGGCGCATCCGGACCGCGCACGCCTTGAACTCGGGTTGCAACGAGACGGGGTCGACGGCGTCGGAGGTGACGGCGTTGACCGCGAGATATTCACCGTGCTCGTCGTTCCAGTGAAAGGGCGCAAAGCAATTGCCGGGGCGCACCCGGTCGGTGACCACGGCGGGGAGCACCGCGCGACCGCGTCGCGACGCCACTTCGACGGGCTGACCCTCGACGACGTTCAGCGCCGCGGCGTCGTCCGGGTGGATCTCGACGAACGGACCGTCGTCGAGCTTGTTTAGCTTGGCCACCTTGCCGGTCTTGGTCATGGTGTGCCATTGATGTTGCAGGCGACCGGTGTTCAGCACCGTCGGGTAGTCGTCGTCGGGCATCTCGGCCGGCGGAAGGTGCGGCCGGGGGTGGAACACCGCACGTCGCGACGGGGTCGGGAAGGCGAGCCGGGGGCGGTGGCCGTCGAGGTCGACGAACGGGTCCTGGCTGACGCCGTCGTTGAGGTAGCGAATGGGGTGGCGGTCGACGTCCCCGCCCGGCTGACCGGGCGGCGGCGCGGGCCACTGCACCGGCCCCTGCCGCAGCCGCTCGTAGTCAACCCCTCTGAGGTCGTAACCCGTGCGGGGATTGGAGAATTCGCGGATCTCCTCGAAGACCTCCTCGCTCGAGGCGTAGGCGAAGTCTTCGCCGAAGCCGAGCTGCCCGGCGACCTGGCAGATCAACTGCCAGTCCGGCCGGGCGTCGCCGTGGGCGGGGATGGCTTGCCGGAGCAGCGTGAGGTTGCGGTCGGAGTTGACCATCACCGCGTCGGCTTCGGCCCAGAGCGTCGCCGGCAGGACGACGTCGGCGTAGTGGTTGGTCGCCGTCGTCCGGTAGGCGTCCTGGGTGATCACCAGCTCCGCCGATTCCAGACCGGTGATCACCGTCTTGCGATTGGCCACACTGGCAACGGGATTCGTGCAGATGATCCAACAGGCCTTGACGTGGCCGTCGGCCATCTGCCGGAACATGTCGACCGTGCCGGGGCCGACGTCGGTGCGGATGGTGCCCGCGGCCAGGCCCCACACGCGTTCGACGAAGGCACGGTCGTCGGCCGAGGTGACCACCCGCTGACCCGGCAGACCCGGTCCCATGTATCCCATTTCGCGGCCGCCCATGGCATTCGGTTGACCCGTCAGGGACATGGGCCCGCTGCCCGGCCGGCAGATCGCGCCGGTCGCCAGGTGAAGGTTGCAGACGGCGTTGGTGTTCCACGTGCCGTGGGTGCTCTGGTTGAGGCCCATCGTCCAACAGGTCATCCAATCGCCGGCGTCGGCGATCATGCGCGCCGCCAGCCGGATGTCGGCCTCGGCCAGACCGGTGATTCGTGCGACGACCTCGGGCGGATAGTCGGCGAGGAAGTCCGGCATCGCGTCCCAGCCCTCGGTGTGGTCGGCGATGAACTGCGCGTCGACCTCACCCCAGGAGACCAGCAGGTGCAGGATGCCGTTCAGCAGGGCGAGGTCGGTCCCCGGTGCGATCTGCAGATACAGGTCGGCCTTCTCGGCGGTGGTGGTGCGGCGCGGGTCGACGACGATCAGCTTGGCCCCGGCCTTGAGGCGTTCGGCCATCCGCAGGAACAGGATGGGATGACAGTCGGCCATGTTCGACCCGATGACGAAGAACAGGTCGGTGACGTCGAAGTCGGCATAGGATCCGGGCGGACCGTCCGCGCCCAGCGACTGCTTGTAACCCGTTCCCGCACTTGCCATGCACAGGCGCGAATTCGACTCGATGTGCATCGTGCGCAGGAAGCCCTTGGCCAGCTTGGTCGCCAGGTACTGCGCCTCGATCGACATCTGACCGGAGACGTAGAGCGCCACCGCGTCGGGCCCGTGCTCGTCGACGATCGCGCGGAGCCGCCGCCCGGCTTCGGCGACGGCCTCGTCGACCGACGTCGGCACGGGCTCTTCGCCGCGCGACGGCCGCACCAGAGCCGAGCCCAGCCGGTCGTCGTCGGCCGCCATCATCTCGGCGTGCGTCGCGCCCTTGGTGCACAGGCGACCGACGTTGGTGGGGTGCAGCTTGTCGCCCGACACCCTGGCGATCACCGGATGCCCCGTGGCGGAGTCGGTTCGAGTCTGGACCTCGATGCCACAGCCGACACCGCAGTAGGAGCACGCGGTTCTGGTCGTGACGGTCACGCCGGTCAGCCCGCGGCGACCGGTTCGGGTGCCCTGCCGACGTGCTCCCCGGCCCGGGCGCGGCTCGTCATCCTCAGGAAGACGACCCACGTGGTGACCGCGCAGACGACGTAGAAGCCCAGGAAGACCCAGAACGCGTTGGTCGCCGACTTGGCGTCACCAACGTAGGACGCCCGAAGCACGATGTTGATGAACACCCCGCCCAGCGCGCCGACGGCTCCGGCGAAGCCGATCAGCGCACCGGACATGCTGCGCGACCACGCCGCCTTCTCCTCTCGGCTCCAGCCGTCCTTGCCTTGGGCCTTGGCCTCGAAGATCGACGGAATCATCTTGTAGGTCGAGCCGTTTCCGGTACCGGACAGGATGAACAACAGGATGAAGCCGACGACGTAGGCAGCGAGCTGCCCACCGCTGGGGGCTCCCTTTTGTGCGTCGTCGAGAACCCCGGCGCCGACCAGGATGCCCGCCGCGAAGATCATCGCCACGAACACGTACAGCGTCACCTTGCCACCGCCGATGCGGTCGGCCAGCTTGCCGCCGAACGGACGGGCGACGGACCCGAGCAGCGGGCCGATGAAGGCGATCTGGGCGGCGTGCAGCGAGGCCTGCGCGGCGGTGTCGCCGCCCGCCAGGTAGTTGATCTGCATGACCTGACCGAAGGCGAAGCTGAAGCCGATGAACGAGCCGAACGTCCCGATGTAGAGGAAGCTCATCACCCAGGAGTCGCGGTAGCGCAGCGCCTCGACCATCGCCCCGAGGTTGGAGCGCTGATTGCGAAGGTTGTCCATGAAGAACGCCGCACCGAGTGCCGCCACGGCGATCGCGACGAGGTATACGGCGCAGACGATTTCGGGCGCGGTGTTGCTGATCGCCGAGATCACGAACAGCCCGATGAGCTGGATCACCGGAACGCCGATGTTGCCGCCGCCCGCGTTGAGACCCAGCGCCCAGCCCTTGAGCCGCTGGGGGTAGAACGCGTTGATGTTGGTCATCGACGAGGCGAAGTTGCCGCCGCCGAAGCCAGCGAACGCCGCGACGACCATGAATGTGGTGTAGCTGGTGTCGGGCTGCTTCATCACGTACAGCGTCAGCACCGTCGGAATCAGCAGCAGTAGCGCGCTGACGACGGTCCAGTTGCGGCCGCCGAAGCGAGCCGGGGCGATGGTGTACGGAATGCGCATGAAGGCACCCACCAGCGTCGGCATCGCCACCAGGTAGAACTTGCCGGCCGCGTCGACGTGGTAGACGGCCTGCGGCATGAACAGCACCATCACCGACCAGATGGACCAGATCGAGAAGCCCACGTGTTCGGCGACGATCGACCAGATCAGATTGCGTTTGGCGACTTTACTGCCCCCTGCCTCCCAGGCGGCGACGTCCTCGGCGTCCCATGTCTCGATGTTGCGGTCGCGTATGAGCGGCATCACTGATTCTCCTCAGAAGGTGGTGAATCAGGTTTACGGCCAGGCCATTCCGCATCCGTTGCCCAGCCGTGTCGAGCGTGTCAACAGTGCCTCACGAGTAGTCAGCGGTGCCGGTGAGGCGATGTTGTCCACAGTGGACGCGCCCCCGAAACGACGCCGAAACAATCCAGACTTAGCTTCGGTGCGATGAGCGATGGCAGCACTCCGGTATTCCTGCAGGGCCCGTTCGCGTTCGAGGGTAAGGGCTTGGACGAGCCGCTGCCGATCGACGACTCGCTGCGGTACGTGGTCCCGGCCGGCGCGACGACTCAGCCGGTGTACTTTCGTGGGGGCAACTCCACCGAGGACATGATCTCCGTCGTGCTGTTTCGCGACGGAAAGCCCATGCGCTACTTTCCCATTGCCGCCAAGGGGGCCACCCACGTCGCCCTGCGGGTGGTCGAGGACCTGCTCGCCGACTCCGTGCTCGAACTCTTCGTCGCCGCGCCCGTCGGGTGCAGCGGTACCGTCGTCGTCGACCTCGGCATGGTGCAGGTCCGGTGACGAACGGCCGCCGCAAGCTCGTCGTCGTCGGCAACGGGATGGCCGGCGTCCGCGCGGTGGAGGAGATCCTCGCCCGCGGTGGGTCGGATTCGTTCGACGTCACCGTCTTCGGTGACGAGCCGTACGGCAACTACAACCGGATCCTGCTGTCCAATGTGCTTGCCGGCAGCGACGATCCCAGTGAGATCTACCTCAACGAGGTCGACTGGTACGCCGAGAACGGGATCTCGCTTCGGGCGGGAGTCAGGGTGGTGCGCGTCGACCCGTACGCCCGCCTGGTGCACTCCGACGACGGCGCGACCACCCGCTACGACAAGCTCATCCTGGCCACCGGCAGCCGGTCGTTCTTTCCTCCGATGACGGGGTTGTGGGCCGACGACAAGAACCTGGTCGACGGCGTCTTCGGCTTCCGCACCCTCGACGACTGCGTCGGCATGATCACCGAGGCCGCGCACCGCACCAAGGCCGTGGTGATCGGCGGTGGACTACTCGGCCTCGAGGCGGCCCGCGGTCTGCAGAACCGCGGACTCGACGTCGACGTCGTCCACGCCGGACCCACCCTGATGAACGCGCAACTCGACGACCCCGCCGGCGCGATCCTGCGAAAGTCGGTGGAGGACATCGGCATCACGGTCCACGTCGACAAGCGCACCACCGAGGTCACCACGTCCGAAGACGGCCGACTCACCGGCATCGTGTTCGCCGACGGCACCTCGATCGCGTGCGACATGCTGGTCGTCGCCACGGGCATCAGGCCCAACGTGGGACTCGCGCAGCGGGCGGGCTTGACCGTCGAACGGGCGATCGTGGTCGACGACCACATGCGGTCAGTCGACGACGACGACGTCTACGTCGTCGGTGAGTGCGCGCAACATCGCGGCCAGGTATACGGGCTGGTGGCCCCGTTGTGGGAGCAGGCCGCCGTGCTGGCCGACCATCTGACGGGTGCCAACTCCGTTGCGGCCTACCATGGTTCGCGGACGGCCACGAAGCTGAAGGTCGCGGGCGTCGACGTCGCGTCGATGGGGCTGAAGGGTCCGGAGCTGCCCGACGACGAGTTCGTCCAATTCTCCGAGCCGCGGCACGGGGTGTACAAGACGATCGTGATCCGCGACGGCAAGCTGGTGGGCGCGACCCTGGTCGGCGACGTCCGCAAGGTGTCGTTTCTGACCCAGGCGTTCGACAGTGGCCTTCAGCTGCCCGAGGAACGCGTGTCGCTGCTGTTCGACATCGGGACGCCGGACGTCGCGGTCGGCGTCGCCGAACTGTCCGACGACGCGCAGGTCTGCAACTGCAACGGCGTCTCCAAGGGCGCCCTGGTGGCCTGCGTGCGCAATGGCGAGAGCTCCGTCACCGGGGTGATGAAGGCGACCAAGGCGGGCAAGGGCTGCGGCTCGTGCAAGCAACTGGTGGCCCAGGTCGTGGAGTGGGCCGCCGACGGCGCCGTCGCCGAGGATCCGTCGGCCAACTGGTACGTCCCGGCCGTTCCGTACGACAAGCCGACGTTGATGACCATGATCCGAGAGCTCCAATTGCACTCGGTGTCATCGGTGTTCGCGGCGCTGACACCCGACGGCCGGCCCGACGCCGGATCCAAGATGGCGTTGGCGTCGCTGCTGGAGACGATGTGGGCCGACGAGTTCGTCGACGAGCGCGACGCCCGCTTCGTCAACGACCGGGTACACGCGAACATTCAGCGCGACGGCACGTTCTCGGTGGTGCCCCAGATGAAGGGTGGGGTGACCAACCCGCACCAGTTGCGCAGGATCGCCGACGTGGCCGACAAGTACGACGTCCCCATGATCAAGCTCACCGGGGGTCAGCGCATCGACCTGCTCGGCATCAAGAAGGAAGACCTGCCCGGGGTGTGGGCCGACCTGGACATGCCCTCGGGATACGCCTACGGCAAGAGCTTTCGCACGGTCAAGACGTGCGTCGGCAGCGACTTCTGCCGTTTCGGCGTCGGCGACTCGACGGCACTGGGCATCGCCATCGAGGAACGCTTTCAAGGCCTGGCCAGCCCGGCCAAGATGAAGCTCGCCGTCACCGGGTGCCCGCGCAACTGCGCGGAGGCGCTGTGCAAGGACCTCGGCGTCGTCGCCGTCGAGGGCGGCCGCTGGGAGATGTACGTCGGCGGTGCCGCGGGCGCCCACATCCGCAAGGGCGATCTGTTGGCCACCGTCGACACCGCGGCCGAGGTCATGACCCTGACCGGCCGCTTCCTGCAGTACTACCGGGAGAACGCGAACTGGCTGGAGCGCACGTATGCGTGGGTGCCTCGGGTCGGGATCGAGCACGTCCGCGCGGTGGTGGTCGACGACGCCGACGGACTGGCCGCGCAGCTGGACGCGAACATGGCGAAATCCGTTGCCGCCTATCGCGATCCGTGGCTGGACGGTCGCGAGCCGACGAGCGAGGGTCAGTTCCGGTCGGCGCTGCCGTTGCTGCCGCTCCCCCAGGTTCCGGTCCGATGAGCGACGCGACGATCGGCCGGGTGACCGAGATTCCGGTCGGCGAGGGGCGCACCTTCGCCGTCGGCGGTGAGCAGATCGCGGTGTATCGCATGCGCAACGGCACGTTGCGGGCGCTGGGCGCGGTGTGTCCGCACCGCGGCGGGCCGCTGGCCGACGGCCTCACCGACGACGACTCGGTGGTGTGCCCGCTGCACGGCCGAACCTACGACCTGGCCAGTGGAGCCGAGACGACCGGCAGCGGTCCCGGCGTCTGCTCGCACGCCGTGCGCGCCGACGACGACGGGTCCATCCTGCTGACCCTCGAATGCCGTTGAGCCGTCACATGTCCGCGTGGCGGGCACGGACGAAGCCGTACGCGCCGTACGCGGCGAGGCCCACCGCGGCGAGCAGCAGCAGGAACTTGCCGAACGGCGCGGCGCCCAGCGTCTTCACGGCGGAGTCGACCCCGGAGGCCTTCGCTGGGTCCGCGGTGAAGGTGGCGACGATGACCAGGATGCCCGCACCCGCGAGCACCAGGCCCTTGGCGGCGTAGCCGACGATCCCCACCCAGGTGACGGCGGTGCCTCCCGACACGTCGAGTTCCTCCAGGAACTTCTTGGTCACGCCCTTGTACACGTGGTAGCCGCCGACGGCGATGATGCCCAGCGCGATGACGATCAGCGCCGCCTTGCCCCAGCCGGACTTCATCATCTCGGCGCTCAGGCCGGCGTTCTGCTGACCGCTGGACTTGCCGCTGCCCATCGCGAACTTGCCTGCCGAGAAGGCGAGCGAGAGGTAGACCACGCCCACGGCGGCGGACTTGACCCGATGCTTGGCGTCGTCTTCGAGGAAGGTCTCGACGAGGTACCAGACCCCGAGCGCGCCGAGCACGACGGCGGCCACCCACAGCATGACCGCACCGCCGGGTTGGGCGGCAAGGGTTGCCAGCGCGCCGGACTGGTCGGCGTTGCCGCCGGTGCCCAGCGCCAACTGCGCGACGATGAAGGCGATCAGAATGTGTAGAAGTCCGCTGGCCGCAAAGCCCGCTCGCGCTGCGCGTTCGAACCAGACGTTGTCGTGGGCGGTGTGAGCCGCCGACCGGGTGTCGACCATGGCCGGGGTGTACCCAGCGCTCGCCACGCGCCAAACCGAAATATTGACGACGAAGTAGACGGAACGCCGACGACGATGGGCCCCTCCATCGGAGGGGCCCATGGCCGTGTGCGTGCTGCTATCGGCTAGCTCTCGCCACCCTTGGAGGCACCGGACTCGCCGCCCGAGGTGCTGGACTTGGCCTCGCCGCCGGCCGCGGACGTGGAGCCGCCTTCGCCACCACCGGCGTTGGAGCTGGCCGCCTTGGTCTTGGGCTCGGCCTTGTTGCCCCCGCCCGCGGCGGACGTCGCATCCTTGGCGTCCTTCTTGTCCTGCTTGGCCGCCTCCTTGGCCTCCTTCTTGGCCTCCTTGGCTGCCTCCTTGGCCTCCTTCTTGGCCTCCTTGGCGTCCTGCTTGTCACCGGTGGCCGAGGCCCCGCTGGTCGCCGAGGTGGCGCTGGACGACGCGTCGGCTTCCGTCTTGGACGGGGCCGCCGCGATCGCCGCCGGCTCGGTCTTGGCGAGCTTGAGGGTCACGTTCGGCGAACTCGTCGTCAGCGCCGAGATGTCCGACGGGCCGGTCTGGACCGCGGTGGTCGACGGGCCGGCGATGATGCCACCCGCCGTGGTGAGCGTGGTGCCGACCGTGCCGGCGACCTGGCCGGCCGAGGCCAGCCCGGTGGCGCCGGTGGCGCCCACGGTCGCCAGACCCTGTGCCGCCGTGGCCGCTCCACCGGCGAGTGCTTGCGCACCGGTCGCCGCTCCGTAGGCCACGCCCTGCGCCACCGTCGCACCGGTGTAGGCGAGTCCCTGCGCACCCGTCGCCGTCACACCTGCGAGAGCCTGAGCCCCCGTCGCCGTGCCGTACGCGAGAGCCTGGGCGGCCGTCGCCCCGGCCCCGGCGAGGCCCTGCGCCAGCCCGTTCACTCCGCCCGTTGCCAGCGACGCGAGCGCTGCCGCGTAGCTGCCGGGGTTCAGCGGGTTGGCCAGGATGGCCGCGATGGCACCAATGCCGCCGGCCGCGAACGCAACTCCCGCGGTACCGGCGGCAGCCAGGCCCGTCGCTCCCGTGACGCCGAGCCCCTGGAGGGCGGTGGCACCGGTGGTGGTGAGGGCCGCGAGACCCGTGGCACCCGTGACGCCGATGCCCTGGAGGGCGGTCGCGCCGGTGACGCCGATGCCCTGGAGGGCGGTGGCACCCGTCACGCCGGCCGCCTGCAGGCCGGTGGCACCGGTGACGCCCGCGCCCTGCAGGCCGACGGCGCCGGTGTTCTCGATGCCCGAAAGGGTCTGCGCGCCAGCCAGACCCGTGCCCGCGAGGACGACGGCGGCCGCACCGGCGAGGTCACCCGGGGTGAGGGCCAGCGTCGAGACCGGCTGATCGTCGGCGACGAGGGCAGCGGTCCGGCTGGTATCGGAGACGGCGGCGGGAGCGGGGCCCCCGATTGCCAGGCCGAGCGCCGTGGTGATGGCGGTCAGCAGCGTCGCACCGACGCCACCCACCGTGGCCAGGGTTGTCGCGCCGGCCGCGCCGAGGCCGGCCAGCGCCTGCGCGCCGCCGCCCACCGAGGAAGCGAGGGTGATCGCGCCGGCCTGCCCGAGCGTCGCAAGCGCGGTGCCACCCGCGGTGTTCAGCGTGGCGAGTCCCGCCGCGACGGTGCCGCCGAGGCCGGCCAGACCCAGGGCACCGGTGGCGCCGAGGCCGGCCAGACCCGTGGTCAAGCCCACCGACGTGCCGGTGAGCAGCGAGCCGAGCGCGACTGCGTAGTTCGCGGGGTTCAACGGGTTCGCGAGGATGGCCGTCAACGCGCCGACCCCACCACCGGCGATGGCAGCGCCTGCGCCGCCGAGGGTGGCCAGGCCCGAGGCACCGACCGCGCCAAGGGTGCCCAGACCGGTGCCGATCGTCGAACCGATGCCCGCGAGACCCTGCGCGCCCGCGGTACCCAGTCCCGCGAGGGCGACGGTCCCGGCAGCGCCGAGACCCGAGAGAGCGGTCGTGATCCCGGCGCCGACGCCTGCGAGCGCCTGCGTGCCCGCGGTCGCCAGCCCCACGTAGCCCTGGCTCAGCGCGATGGCGGCGCCGGTCGCGAGCGTCCCGATCGCAGACAGCACGTCGGGGGCGAGATCAGCCAGGGCTGCACCGATGGCGGTGTTCAGCGTGGTGCCCGCCGTGCCGATGGTGGCGAGCAGGTTGGTGCCCAACGCACCCACCGCGTAATTCGCCAAGTTGCCCGTCACCCCGAGTCCCAACGCGGCCTGACTCAGACCTTGGCTGCCGCCGGCGATGAGAAGCGCCAGCGCGGCCGGGTAGGCGCCCGGGTTCAACGGGTTCGACGCGATCGTCGCGAGCGCGCCGAGGGTGGTGGTCGACAGTGTGGTGCCGGCGATTCCGATGGTCTGGTTGAGTGCGTTCCCCGCGGCGCCGAAGTTGTTCAGCGCGTTCGTGCCCGTGATGCCGAGACCCTGGGCGCCCTGGGCCAGCGCGAGCGTGGCGCCGGAGGTCAGGTCGGCGAGCGCCTGGGCCAGACCGGTGGGCGTGTACTCGGCGAAGACCGACGGAATCTGGTCTGCCTTGATGGTCAGACTCGGCGGCGTGGGCGTCAGGGGAGCAATCGCGATTGCGGCGGCTCCGACGAGAGCGATGCCTGCTGTGAGTGGTGAGCGAATGGCGCGTTGCATGTGAATCTCCTGCGTTGGGATGAGACCGATGGGCAAACTTTATAACTTCGTAATGGTCAGATGCACTACTTTGCTGGAGAAATTTTTCAGACGGCCGATCGATCTTGAAATGAATTTGCTGGACGGCGGCAATGGCGGCTTGCCGAGTGCGCCGAAGTCGAACTTCTGGCAAAAGCCGGCGGCCGCGACCCGGCCCGTGTCCGGGTCGGCTCAGCAACACCGACCAGAACCACACGTGAACGCCACTGCGTCAGTCGAAAGTCATCAACCTGCAGCTCACGGGCGTGCCCGCGTCGCCAGTCCGTCGCCGCGGGACGACGGTGCGGAGTTTCAGCAATGCAGTGATCGCGCCGACAGGACTCTCACCATCATGGCGTGGCTCACTCCCGTCAGCGGACCGCCCCATTCGCCCGCGACGGGGGCGCCACCGACGGGTCGCGGCGGCGTCGCGCCGGAGCTCCGGAGTGTCGCAGCCAGGCGACGACGAGGCCGAGACCGGCCCGACCACGCAGGTTCAGGTCAATCCGCCGAGCTCGTCGTCGATGCCCACGTGGCGCGCGATGGGGACGCCGACGCCGTCTCTTGGTGCCCAGGCAAGGGGCTCGGCGTTGCCGTCACCGATCCATTGCGGAATAACCCCAGTTCACACGTGTCATCGAATTTTAAACATAGTAATTTCGCCATGCTGCACCATTTGCGATCATGATGGTCGAAAGCGTTCAAATGGAATGTTCTGAAGGCCTCGTGACCAATGGTGAGTTCGCCAGCAGCAAATAAAATTGACGTATCCGTCGATGGCGGCTTCAGACGGCTGGTTTGACGGCCAATACCGGCTTTTGGCATTCGAGCAGCAGCTGTTGGGACACGCTCCCCAGCAGCAGCTTGCCCACCGGATTGCGGTGTCGGATGCCGATGACCAACAGCTCGGCATCGGGGCGGTCCATCACCGTCAACAGCTCGTCGACGGGGTCGACGCCGACGGGCTGGGTCAGCTCGTAGGCCAGCCCGCTGTTCTTGAGCCGGTCCTCGACGTCGTGCACCTCCGGCGCTCCGGCGAAGGCCGGGTCGACGTACGCGTCGCCCTTCGTCGAGTTGACCACCAGCAGGCCCGTCCCCCGCACCGACGCCTCGGTCATGGCGTGTTCCAGAGCGGCCTGGCCGTACTGATCCGCGGTGTATCCGACGACGATCACTTCGACTCCGCCTTCTCTCTCTGGTCCTTGTCGTCCTCCACGACCAACAGCGTCTCCTCACTGCGGTGCATCAGCTTCAGCACCAGCGGCGCCAGCAGCAGCAGCGCCATGCAGACGTACACGCCGATCGCCACCGGCTCGGTGAAGAGGCTGCCCCACTCACCACCGCCCAGCTGCAAGCTCTGGCGCAGCTGACGTTCGATCCGCGGCCCGAGGATGACACCGATGATCAACGGCAACACCGGTAGTCCGAAGCGCCGCATCATCAACCCGAGCAGGCCGAAGACCAACAGCAGCACCAGATCGAGCGGCTGGATGTTCACCGCGAACGCGCCGAGCGTCGCGAAGAACAGGATGCCTGCGTAGAGGTACGGCCGCGGCGTGCGCAGCAGCTTCGCCCACAGGGGCGCCAGCGGCAGGTTGAGGACCAGCAGCAGGAAGTTGCCGATGAAGAGGCTCGCGATCAGCGTCCAGATCAGCAGCGGCTCCTTGTCGAACAGCGTGGGGCCGGGCTGGATCCCGTAGGAGACGAACGCCGTCAGCATGACCGCGGCGGTGGCGTTGGTCGGCAGACCCAGCGACAGCATTGGCACCAGGGTGCCCGCCGCCGAGGCGTTGTTCGCCGCCTCCGGACCCGCGACGCCCTCGATGGCGCCCTTGCCGAACTCCTCGGGATGCTTGGAGAGCTTCTTCTCGGTGATGTAGGACAGGAAGGTGGGCAGCTCGGCGCCGCCGGCGGGCAGCGCTCCGAACGGGAAGCCGTAAGCCGTGCCGCGAAGCCACGGCTTCCAGGACCGCTGCCAGTCGCTCTTGCCCATCCAGGGCCGGCCGACCGGGATCACCTCGGCGGGCTTCTGCCGCAGGTGCGCCGCGACCCAGAGGGCCTCGCCGAGGGCGAAGATCGCCACCGCGATGACGACGATGTCGATGCCGTCCGACAGCTGCGGCAGACCGAACGTCGCCCTGGCCTGTCCGGTCAGGGAGTCGATGCCCACCAGGCCGATGGCCAGCCCGAGGAACAGCGAGATACCGCCGCGCAGCTTCGACGAGCCGAGCACGGCCGTCACCGCCACCAGGGCGAACAGCATGATCGCGAGATACGACGGCGCACCGAGGGTGACCGCGAAGCGCGAGATCGCCGGGGCGAAGAGCGCCAACAACACGGTGCCGATGGTGCCCGCGACGAACGACCCGATGGCCGCCGTCGCCAGCGCCTGCGCGGCTCTGCCCGCCTTGGCCATCTTGTTGCCCTCGATCGCCGTGATCACCGACGACGACTCGCCGGGGGTGTTCAGCAGGATCGAGGTCGTGGACCCGCCGTACATGCCGCCGTAGAAGATGCCGGCGAACATGATGAACGCCGCGCTCGGGCTGACGTTGTAGGTGATCGGCAGCAGCAGGGCCACCGTCATCGCGGGTCCGATGCCGGGGAGCACCCCGACCGCCGTCCCCAACAGCACGCCGATCACGGCGTAGAGCAGATTCATCGGCGTGGCGGCCTGCTCGAAGCCTTGAAGCAGCCAGCCCAGATTGTCCAACATCTACAGAATCCCATCCAGAATGCCTGCGGGCAGCGGAATTCCGAGCCCGGAGTAGAACGCATAGAAGCTTGCGGTGCTCAGCACCGCGCCGATCACGATGTTGCGGACGTAGTGCTTGCTGCCGAGGACCGTGGCGCACGCGGCGAACATCAGGGCCCCGGTGATCGCCCAGCCCAGCGGCATGACGAGCAGGATCGTGGCGACGAAGATCGCCACCAGCAGGCCGACGGTGCGCCAGTCGCTGGGCAGATCCGGGTCGATGTCCTCGCCCGCGTCCGCCTCACCCCGGGATCCGCGCGGGATGGCGATCGCCAGGATGGCCGCCAACACCACCAGACCCACCCCGACGATCATCGGAAAGAGCCGTGGCCCAACGGGATCCACCTTCGCGAAACCGCTGGGCAGGTTCAGCGCGTCGTAGACGAGGAACGCGCCGACCAACACCAGCACCGCACACACCAGGTACTGCGCCCGGTCGACGGTGGGCTCGGGTGGCGTCTGCACCGCGGCCGGCTGCTCCGCCGGCTTCTCGATCGGCTCGGTCATAGCAGCCCCAGCTCGGTCAGCGTCGTCGAGACGCGCTGGTCCTGATCCTTGAGGAACTGTTCGAACGGTGCTCCGGTCATGAACGCGTCGCTCCAGCCGTTCTTCACCAGGGCCTCCTTCCAAGCGTCGGTGGCGTGCAATTCTTCGAGCGTCTTGACCAGCACCTGCTTGGACTCCTCCGAGATGTCCGGCGGCGCAAGGACGCCGCGCCAGTTGGTGAAGGTGAGGTTGATGCCGGCTTCCTTGAGCGTCGGCGCGTCGACGCCCTCGACGCGCTTGTCGCCGGAGACGGCGAGCACCCGGACCTGGCCGGCCTCGATTTGGTCGACGTACTCGCCGAGACCCGAGGTGCCCGCCGCGATCTTCTGTCCGAGCAGCGCGGTGAGCAGGTCGCCACCGCCGTCGTAGGAGACGAAGTTGACCTTCTTGGGGTCGACGCCCACGGCGCGTGCGGTCTCCATCGGGAACAGATGGTCCGGACCGCCCGGCGAGGAGCCCCCGCCGATGGTGACCTTGGCCGGATCGGCCTTCCACGCGGCGACGAAGTCGTTGACCGTCCGATAGGGCGAGTCGGCCGGAACGAGGATGCCCTCTTGCTCCTCGACGACCTTGGCGAGCGCGGTCGCATTGGTGGCGAGTGCGTTGGACCCGTTGGTGTACACCGCGCCGACCACGCCGAGCCCCATCATCATCATGAGGTCGCCGTTGCCCTTCTCGTTCATCAGCCGGGCCATCGCCACGGTGCCGCCGGCGCCGATGACGTTGAACACCTCGACGCGACCGGTGATGTCGTCGTCCTCCATGATCTTGACGGCGGTGCGCGCGGTCAGGTCGTAACCGCCGCCCGGGCTGTTGGGCACCATCATTCGCAGCCGGTGCAGGCCGGAGTCGTCGTCGCCGCGCGTCACGCCGCAGCCCGTCGCGAACGCGGCGGCGAACGCGAGACTGATCAGGAACGCCAGGATGCGGGTCGTTCTCGGAGGTCGTGCTCTCATAGGGTCGTCCCAATTCGCTTGAGTGTGATGCTGAGCAATACTGGACTCCGAGGTGACACAGGTCACTCTTGCGAACGCAAAGGAAGTTGTGGTCGTTGCGATCACCCGTGAGACGCGTGGGGCGACGCGCCACGTCCGGCCGGGCCGACGGAGGCGCGCGTAGCACGCGCAGTCTGGCCGGCCAGTTCCTGGTCTTTCAACTGGTGGTCATCGCCATCGTGCTGGTCGCCGTCGCCGCGGTGTCGGTCACCCAGTCCACCGACGAGTTCCGCGACGTTCGTGGGCAGCGGATGATCGCGGTCGCGGAGAATCTGGCCTCGACGCCGATCGTCCGGGAACGGTTCGCCGATCCGTTCGCCGGGCAGATCCTGGCGCCCGACGTCGACCGCGCCGCCGCCCTGTCCGGCGCCGAGCTCGCCGAGATCGCCGACCCCTCCGGTGGCGTCCGGGTGTCCACGGATCCGTCGCGCATCGGGCGGCGGCTGGACCTCTCCGACAGCGGTGCCGCGCACGGCCGAGCCTGGTTCGGCGACCTCGACGTCGACGGTCAGCACGGCCTGGCGGGCCAAGTGCCCATCAACGACATCGACGGGGTCGTGCTCGCCGTCGTGTCCGTCTCCGAGAGATACCCCTCGATCTGGCAGCTCCTCGGCGGCGCGGGCGAACGCCTCCTGGTCTACCTCGGGCTCGGCGCGGCCCTGGGTTCGATGGCGTCGTGGCTGCTCTCACGACGCATCAAGCGACAAACCCGCGGGCTGGAGATCGCCGAGATCGCCGGCCTGGCCGAACATCGGGAAGCGTTGTTGCACAGCATCAGAGAGGGCGTGGTGGCCGTCGACGACGACGGTGTGATCACGGTGCTCAACGACAGCGCGCAGATGTTGCTCGACGTGACCGAGGACGCCGTGGGACGCCGCGTCGACGACGTCGACCTCGATCCGGCGGTCAGCGAGTTCCTGCTGTCCGGCGTGGCCGCGCAATCGGACAACGCCCAGTCCGACGTCGTCATCGTGACCCGCACCCGGGTGTTGGCGCTCAACCGCCGCTCCGCGACCAGCCAGGGCAAGCGGATCGGCACGGTCACCACCATGCGCGACAGCACCGAGTTGGCGTCCATGCAGGGTCAGCTGTCGTCGCACAAGAGCGTGACCGACACCCTGCGGGCCCAGACCCACGAGTTCGCCAACCAGTTGCACACCATCTCGGGATTGGTCCAGCTCGGCGAATACGACTCCGTCCGCGACTTCGTCGGAGCCCTGACCCGCCGCCGAGCCGAGATCAGCGACGCCGTCACCACACTCGTCTCCGACCCCGCCGTCGCCGCCCTGCTGATCGCGAAGACGTCCCTGGCCGCCGAGAGCGGTGTCGCGCTGACAATCGACGGCGACTCGCACCTGTCGGCGCTGGACCCCGCACTCTCGACCGACGTGATCACCCTGCTCGGTAACCTCATCGACAACGCGGTCGACGTGTCCGAGGGCTCGCCCGCGGCGCGCGTCACCGTCCACCTCGACGACGCCGAAGGGATGACCGTGTCCGTCACCGACTCGGGACCCGGTGTGCCCGAACACCTTCGGGAAGAGATCTTCGCCAGGGGTGTCACGTCCAAACCAGAGGTGCCCGGCGGCCGCGGCATCGGCCTGGCTCTGGTCCGGCTGGTGAGCGCCCAGCTCGGCGGCACGGTCGACGTGACCGACGCCCCCTCCGGAGGCGCGCGCTTCCGGGTCTGCCTTCCCCCGGCCCGGCTGGCCGAACATGCGTGAGGTGCTCGTCGTCGACGACGACTTCATGGTCGCCGAGATCCACCGCAAGTTCGTCGACCGCGTCGACGGGTTCACCACGGTGGGCGCCGCGCGGACCGGGGCGGAGGCCCTCGAGCTGGCCGGCGCCCTGCGGCCCGACCTCATCCTGCTCGACGTGTACCTGCCCGACATGACGGGGCTCGACGTGTTGAAGCGGCTGCGGTCGGCCGGCGACCCCGTCGGCGTCATCATGATCACCGCGGCCCGCGAACTGGACACCGTCAGCGGAGCTCTCGACGGCGGGGCGGCCGACTATCTGATCAAGCCGTTCGAGTTTCCCCAGCTGCACGCCAAGTTGGAGGCCTTCGCGGCGCGGGCCGACGCGCTGTCGTCGGCGGCCGGGGCCGACCAGTCGCTGATCGACTCGTTGTTCGGCAGTCCGGGCGGTGCGGCCGTCACCGTCGACGACGCCCTGCCCAAGGGACTCGGGAAGGTCACCGGGCAGCTGGTGTTGGACGCCGCGCGCGCCGCCGGTGAGGTGTCGTCGGCGGAATGCGCAGAGTTGGTGGGCATTTCGAGGGTCAGCGCGCGGCGATACCTCGAGCACTTCCTCGGCGTCGGCGCCCTGGAGCTCCGGCTGCAGTACGGCGCGGGCAGGCCCGAGCGCCGCTACCGGGCGCGCCGCGCAGAATAGGGCCATGGACGCAGCAGTCGAGCAATCCCGAGTCGAGGCCCTTCGCGACGCCGAGCGCAAGGCCCGCACCCTCTTCGACGAGGTGGTGGCCCGTGGGCTGATCGTGCCCGGCGTCGGCGAACGCGAGCTCAGCGACCAGATCCGAGGCCTCGCCGACGAACTCTTCGGAGTCAGGAAGTTCTGGCACAAGCGCATCGTGCGGGCCGGCGCCAACACCGTCGAGCCCTACGCCGAGAACCCACCCGAGCGCGTCGTCGAGGCCGACGACATCGTGTTCCTCGACTTCGGGCCCATCTTCGCCGACTGGGAAGCCGACTTCGGCCGGACCTACGTCCTGGGCGACGACCCCGCCAAGCACCGGCTGGCCGAGGACCTCCCGCGGATCTGGGACGCCGGCCGGACCTACTTCGAGGCGCACCCCGACGTCACGGGGGCGCAGCTGTACGCCCACGTGCTCGGGCTGATCCGCGACGCCGGGTGGGATCACGCGGGCGAGCACGTCGGGCATCTGGTCGGAGAGTTCCCACACGTCCGCATCAGCGGCGACGAGATGGCGAGCTACATCGCCGCGGCGAACCCCGATCCCATGCGCCGCGCCGACCCGGCCGGGCAGGACTGCCACTGGATCCTCGAGGTCCACCTCATCGACCGGCAGGGCGGCTTCGGCGGGTTCTTCGAGCAGCTCCTCGACATACCTTCCTGACACGCCCACCTGCGAAGGCGGGGCACTCGCCCGTATCCTCTAGCGGTGGCGAAGACGGTGCTGTTCCTCTACAACGATCCCACTGCGCCCGAGGCGATGCTGGGAGACGCGTTCACCGAATGCGGTTACGACGTCACGACTTTCGAGGTCGTCACCGCCGCCCAGGCCGACGAGCCGGCGTTCGACGCGACGATGCCGGACCCGACCGCCTACGACGTGGTGGTCCCCCTCGGCTCACGGTGGGGGGTGAACGACGGGTTCGCGTGGATGGACTCGGAGGCGGCCATGGTGCGAGACGCGCACGCGGCCGGGGTCCCCATGCTCGGGGTGTGCTTCGGTGGTCAGCTCATCGCCCACGCCCTGGGCGGCTCGGTGACCCGATCGCCGGCACCCGAGGTCGGCTGGTTCGACGTCGACGCCTCGCGGACCGAATTGGTGCCCGGCGGGCCGTGGTTCGAGTGGCACTTCGACCGGTTCACCGTGCCGGCCGGTGCGGTGGAGATCGCCAGGAACTCCAACGCCTCCCAGGCGTTCGTGATGGGCGCCACGATGGGCCTGCAGTTCCATCCCGAGGTCGACGAGGGCCTGCTCGAGACGTGGCTGGCCGGCAACGGCGCCGACGAGTTGGCCGCGCTCGGCGTCGACGCCGACCGGTTGCGCACCGCCACCCGGGCCGAACTCGAGAACGCCACCAAGCGGGTGCACGCGCTCGTCCGGGCGTTCGTGGACGGGGTCGCTCAGGCCTGAGCGTGCCCCAGCTGGTGGGCCAGCGCGTCGCCGAGCACCGGCTGGCGGAATCGATGCCCCACCTTCTGCAACGTCACGGGCAGCACGCGCTGGTTGGCCTCGGCCAGTTCGCGGGCGCCCTGGCTGCCCAGCAGCAGCCGCGGGCCGAACGCCGGCACCGGCAGCAGCGCGGGGCGATGCATGGTGGCGGCCAGCACCGTGGTGTACTCCACGTTGCGCACCGGGTTCGGCGCCACCGCGTTCACCGGTCCGCTGAGGCGCTCGTCGTAGAGCGCGCGGTAGTACACGTCGACCAAGTCGTCGATGCCGATCCACGACAGCCACTGGTGGCCGCTGCCCAGCCGGCCGCCCAGACCGGCGGCGAACAGCGGACGCATCAGCTTGAGCGTGCCTCCGCGGGCGGCCTGCACGATGCCGGTGCGCACCGCCACCACGCGCCGTCCGGCGTCGGACGCAGGTGCGGTCGCGGCTTCCCAGTCGGCGACCACGTCGGCCAGGAAGCCGTCGCCGCGGGAGCTGTCCTCGTCGAGCGGGGTGTCCCCGCGGTCGTACCCGTAGAAGCCGATCGCCGAGGCGGTCACGAACGTCGGCGGACCGTCCGGACGGGCGGCGACCTCGGCGAGTTTGCGGGTCGGCTCGACGCGGCTGTCCCGGATCGCCGCGCGATGGGCGTCGGTGAAGCGGCCGGCGATCGACGTGCCGGCCAGGTGCACCACCGCGTCGGTGCCGTCCAACAGGTCGGCCGCGGGCGCATCGGGATCCCACCGGCGCTCGTCGGGGCCCTTGGCGGCGTGCCTGACCAGCCGGATCACCCGGTGTCCACCGCTGGTGAGCAGTGCCGTCAACGCCGAACCCACCAGCCCCGAGGCCCCAGTGACGGCGACGGTGATCGGGCCCAAGCCCGCCTCGGCGGCATCCCGGTGGGCGTCGAGGTCGTCGGCCAGTTGGCGGTGGCGGTACACGAAGGTGGACCGCAGCGCTGCCGCGGGGACCGGCGCCTCGACGCGGTCGTGCACCCGGGTGGCGTCCGGCCCCTCGGCGCTGAAGTCGTGCGTGTGGCGCCAGGTTCCGATGATCCGCGGCGGCCACGACCGCACGCCGTCGGAGGACAGCTGGTCGACGAAGCGGTGTGGCGGGTCGTAGTCGGCGGCCTCGTGCTGCGCGACCCACCGAAGTCCGGCCGGCAGGCCGAGCACCGCCCGCCCGTCGGCCACCGACGCCGTCTCGGCGACCACCGTCATCGGCTGCCACGGCGGCACCAGCCGTGGCATGGCGCCCGGCCGGGTGTGCCAGGCAAAGACCTCGTCCAACGGATGGTCGACCACGCTCTCGAACTCGATGCCCACGACATCCATTCGTAGCCGCCTCGGGGCCGGATTGCACGCCCGGCCTGGGCCCATCGGCCTACGATGCCGACATCTGGCCTTCAGCTGATCGCGCGTTCGAGGACCGCCACGCGGCGGGCAGAGTCCTCGCGGACATGCTGGCCGACCGCTGCGCGGGCCGCGACGTCGTGGTGCTCGGCCTGGCGCGGGGCGGCGTGCCGGTCGGGCTGGAGATCGCCGGTCGGCTCGGCGCCGAGCTCGACGCCTTCGTGGTCCGCAAGCTCGGTGCGCCGAAGTGGCCCGAGTTGGCGATGGGGGCGATCGCCAGCGGTGGCGGCATCGTCGTCAACGACCACGTGGTGCGACGCCTGGGGATCACCGACGCCGAACTGCGGGAGGTGGTCGAGGCCGAAACGCGGGAATTGTCGCGGCGGGAGGTGGCCTATCGCGGTCCGGCTCCGCCACCGCGGCTGGCGGACCGAACGGTGGTGCTGGTCGACGACGGCATCGCCACCGGGGCGACGATGCTGGCCGCGCTCAGAACGGTGCGCGCCGCCGGGCCGACGCGGGTGATCGTGGCGGTGCCGGTCGGACCGTCGTCGACGTTCGACCTGCTTCGGGGGGAGTGCGACGACGTCGTCGTCGCGACGGTGCCACGGCGCTTCGACGCCGTCGGGCAGGCATACGAGGACTTCCGCCAAGTGAGCGACGACGAGGTTCGCGCGGCCCTGAAACGCTAGTCGCGCTTGGCTTCTGGGGTCTCGTCGGGGGTGCCGTCGCCATTGCCCCCGTCACGGGCCTCGACGCCGACGGTCGACGGCTCGTGCTCGGGCTCGGCGGGGACGTCGGCGGGCTCGTCGGGATAGTCCTCCGCGGCTTCGGGATCCGTCACGGCCGGCATGACGGTCGTGGCGTCCTCCCCGTCGTCGTCTCCCTCGGCGTCGACGACGTCGGCGCTCTTCGACCGTTCGCGGAGCGCGTCGACGATGAGGAGCAGCACACCGATGACGCTGGCCCCGATGCACACCCAGGCGATCAGCTCGTTGCTGGTGACGACCGCGGTCACCAGGGCCGCAAGGCCGATGACGGCAAGGACGAGCGCAACGATGAGCATCAGTCAGCCAACCTACCGATCAGTTGTTGCCCCGGTTGAACTGGTTGAACCCGCCGCCGTCGTTGTTGGCGGTCGAGTCAACCGGTGCCGCCGAGCCACGTTGGCCCAGCTCTTCGAGCTGCGACTCGAGGTAGGTCTTGAGGCGCGTGCGGTATTCGCGCTCGAAGGTGCGCAGCTGCTCGAGCCGGCCTTCGAGAACGGTGCGCTGCTGGTTGATGGTGCCCATGATCTCGGTGTGCTTGCGCTCGGCGTCGGCCTGAAGGGCGTCGGCCTTCTCCTGCGCCTGCCGCAGCTGGGTCTCGGAGCGCGTCTGCGCGTCCGACAGCAGTGCGTCGGCGCGCGCCTTGGCCTCGGACACCGTGGTTTCGGCGGTCTGACGGGCCTCGTTGACCATCGCGTCGGCCTGCGCCCGCGCGTCGGCGAGCATCTTGTCGGACTCTGCCTTTGCGGTGCCGGTCAGACGGTCGGCCGTGTCCTGGGCCAGGCCGAGGATCTTCGCGGCCTTGATGTGCGAGTCCTCGCTCACGGGCGCAGCAGCGACCGGTTGCGGCGCCTCGTAGGCCGGTTGCGGGGGCGCGACTGGCTCCGGCTCGGGCTCGGGCTGCTGGTACTGCGGGATCGACTGGGTGGCCTGGACGCCGCTGCCGGAGCGGGCGCTCGAGAGGTCCTGGTCGAGCTCGGCGACCCGCTGACGGAGGTCGGCGTTCTCCTCGATGAGGCGGGTCAGTTCGTTCTCGACGAGATCGAGGAACGCGTCGACCTCGTCTTCGTTGTAACCGCGCTTGCCGATCGGCGGCTTGCTGAACGCGACGTTATGGACGTCGGCTGGTGTAAGCGGCATTGTCTGCCCCCTTGAGGTCTGGACCGTCAACCGGTGTCATATGAAAGCCATGTTGGAAGTAACTGGCGTCCATCCTGTCACAGTAGACCCGGCGGTTGCGGTTGAGGTCCAGTTTAAGAGCGAATTTCACAGTTCACGGGGCCGTCGGGGGTCCCCCGCCGGCTGGCTCGCGCTACTGGCTCCAGGCCAACTCCATGCCGATGAACGCGGCCAGGAGAAGCACCATGATCGACAGGTCGAAGCGCACCGCACCTATCGTGAGCTGGGGAATGATGCGGCGGAGCAACTTCACCGGCGGGTCGGTCACCGTCATGATGACCTCGAGGACGACGACCATGAAGCCTCGCGGACGCCAGTCCCTGGCGAACGAGCGCACGAATTCGACGACCACCCGCGCGATGAGGAGAAGCCAGAACGCGAACAGCACGAAGCCCAGGATGGAAAAGAACAGCGACAACTGCGCGACCTCACTCCAGGCGATGATGACATTGGATAGAGCTGGAACACGGGTCGAAGGAGGACCCGATCTACGACCAGCCTACCCAGGCCGTCACTGGTAGGCGTAGAAGCCGGCCTCGGCGATGCGCTTGCGCTCGTCGGCGGTCACGTCGACGTCGGCCGGCGACAGAAGGAAGACCTTCGTGGCGACCTTGTCGAAGGAACCGCGAAGGGCGAACGCCAGTCCGGCGGCGAAGTCGACCAGACGCTTGGCGTCGGCGTTGTCCATCGAGACCAGGTCCATGATCACGGGCGTGCCGTCGCGGAAGCGCTCGCCGATGGTGCGGGCCTCGCTGTAGTCCTTGGGACGAAGCGTGGTGATCTTCGCCAGCGGGCTGCCCGCCTCGAAGAGTTCGGCCATGCGGCGCGGTTCCATCGCGACGGCGCCGTGGGTGGCGCCACGCAGCGTGTTGAACCGGGGGCGCTCGAAGTCGCGACGGCCCCGGAAGGACGGCTCGTCGAGGTATCCGCCGCGGTAACCCGCTGGGGCACCGGCCATTTCGCGTTCGAACTCGCGTCCGCCGGGTCGGTCCATCCGGTCGTCGTAGCCGCGCGGCTCACCGGGGCGGGCGTCGTATCCGCGGCCCTCGTCCTCGAAGCGGTCCTCGCGGGCACGACGCGGGTAGGCGGCGCGCGACGTGCGGTCGTCGTCGTCGTAGTACTCGTCGTCGTAATCGTCCATCGGCGCCATACCGAAGTAGGCCTTGACCTTATGCAGTGTGCTCATCGGAGACCCTTCTGATGACGGAAATTCGTGTTGTCTGTGATGAAGATGTGACTGGAGTGACTACTCAGGGAGACGTTAGAGGACGTGCTCCCATAAGAGCGGTACCGACACGCACACACGTCGAGCCGTGTTTCACCGCCGTCTCGAGGTCACCGGACATACCCGCCGAGAGACCGAGACGCTGCTGGTAGAAGCCCTGTACCCGCTGCAGTTCGGCCTCTAAACGCACGAATGACTCCTCGGCGTCGGCGTGGAGCGGCGGGATGGCCATCAGCCCGACGAACTCGAGTCCCTCCGTGGCGTCGGTCAACGCGCACAGCTCGTCCACGAGGTCCGGTCGGGCGACGTCGACCCCGCCCCGATCGGGATCGCCGTCGAGGCTCACCTGCAGGTAGACCCGCAGCGGGTCCGTCCGCGTGCCGTCGGCCAGCGCCTCGGCCGCCGCGCGCCCCAACGCCTCGACGACGGCGGCGCGGTCCACCGAATGGGTGGCATACGCCCAACTCGCCACCGCGCGCGCCTTCTTGCGCTGGATGCTGCCGATCATGTGCCAGCGCACCGCGGGCAGCGACTCCTCCGCCGACAGCGCGGCCAGGTCGGCGATCTTGCGGGACGCCTCCTGTTCGCGCGATTCGCCGAAGGCGTCGCAGCCGAGGCGCACCAGGTCGACCACGTCGGACGTCGGGAAGAACTTCGTCACGGGCAGCAATTCGATCTCGGATGCGTCGCGACCCGCCGCCGCCGCGGCGTCGTCGACCCGTTTTCTCAGCGCCGCAAGGGATTCGGCGAGCTCGGTGGCGCGGGCTGACGTCATTGCATCCACACCAGGGAGGCGAGGCGTCCGGTGGGCGCGCTGCGGCGGTGGCTGAACAGGTTCGGGTCCTCGACCGTGCAGCGCGGGTCGACGCCGATCGAGGTGATGCCGAGTTCGGTCAGCTGGCGGGCGATCCCGGACCGCAGATCCAAGCCCGCGGTCCCGCGGGCGGTGGTGGTCCGGCTGCCCGGCAGTGCCGCCTCGACATCGGCGGCCATGTCGTCGGGCACCTCGTAGTTGCGACCGCTCACCGCCGGGCCGAGCAGCACCGAGACGTCCTCGACGTGGGCGCCGTGGGCCAGCATGACCTCGACGGCCCGCGCGACGACGCCCAGCTTGGCGCCCGCCCGACCGGCGTGCACGGCCGCGACGACGCCGGCGTGCGGGTCGGACAACAGGACGGGCACGCAGTCCGCGGTCACCACTGCCAACGCCAACCCGGGCCGGGTCGTCACCAGCCCGTCGGCGTCGTCGACTGCCCCTTCGACCGGTCCGTCCACCACGACGACGCGGTCGCCGTGAACCTGATTCATCCAGACGACGCCGTCGGGGCCGAGCCCGGTCGTCTCGGCGAGCCGGGCCCGGTTGGCCGCCACCGCGGCCGGGTCGTCACCGACGTGGTCGCCCAGGTTGAACGTGTCGAATGGCGGAGCCGAGGCGCCACCGGCCCTCGTCGTGGTCACACATCGGATGCGTCGGGTCACGCTGCCCAGTATCCCGGCCCTCGGGAACGGCCCGATCAGTGACGCATGAAGGGCGGCACGTCGACGTCGTCGTCGTCGTCCCCACCGCCGCCGATGCTGACCGTCGCTCCGTTGGTGTGCACGGGCACGCTCGCCGGGTCCGGATCGAACGCCGACGGCGGCCGCAGCTTGCCCGACGTGCCCGAGGCGACCGACGGCCCGCTGACGCCGGCGCCCAGGACGGGCTTGCGGCTGGGTCCGGCGGCGTCGAAGCCCGCGGCGATGACCGTGACGCGCACTTCGTCGCCGAGCGAGTCGTCGATCACGGTGCCGAAGATGATGTTGGCCTCGGGGTGGGCGGAGTCTTGGACCAGCGACGCCGCCTCGTTGATCTCGAAGAGACCGAGGTCGCTGCCGCCGGCCACCGACAGCAGCACGCCGAGCGCACCCTCCATGGACGCCTCGAGCAGCGGGGAGTTGATGGCCATCTCGGCGGCCTTGAGGGCACGTCCGTCGCCGCGCGCCGAGCCGATGCCCATCAGCGCCGTGCCCGCCCCGGACATCACGCCCTTGACGTCGGCGAAGTCGACGTTGATGAGACCGGGGGTGGTGATCAGGTCGGTGATGCCCTGCACGCCGTTGAGCAGCACCTCGTCGGCGCTGCGGAACGCGTCCATCAGCGAGACCGCGGCGTCACCCATCTGCAGCAGCCGGTCGTTGGGGATCACGATGAGCGTGTCGCAGCTCTCGCGCAGGGCCGCGATGCCCGCCTCGGCCTGGTTCGACCGGCGCTTGCCCTCGAAGGAGAACGGCCGCGTGACCACGCCGACGGTCAGCGCCCCGAGCTTGCGGGCGATCGTCGCGACGACGGGAGCGCCACCGGTGCCGGTGCCGCCGCCCTCGCCCGCGGTGACGAAGACCATGTCGGCGCCGCGCAGCAGCTCCTCGATGTCGTCCTTGGCGTCGTCGGCGGCCTTGCGTCCGACCTCGGGGTCGGCGCCGGCGCCGAGGCCGCGGGTGGAGTCCCGGCCGACGTCGAGCTTGACGTCGGCGTCGCTCATCAACAGCGCCTGCGCGTCGGTGTTGATGGCGATGAACTCAACGCCCTTGAGTCCTTGCTCGATCATCCGGTTGACGGCGTTGACGCCGCCGCCACCGATGCCGACCACCTTTATTACTGCGAGATAGTTGTGCGGGGGTGTCATCGGTAGTCTTCCTCCTGGGCCAACCCTCAACCTCAACCATAGGCTTAGAGTTATGTCAAGTAGTTTCGCAAACAGAACGGTAGGGCGAGCACGCGAGGTATCCGTGCAGGCGCGCCGCGACACGCCGCGGAAGTTTCCGCGCGGCCTACTTGACCGTCGGAAGGTCCGGGCTCGACAGGTCGTAGGTGGTCCCCGGCTGTGTCAGCAGCGCACCCAACTTCAGCGCCTTCTCGTCGGTGCGCTCGGTGGTCCCCCAGATCACCTGGCGACCGTCGAACAGGGTCAGGGTGATCGACGCGACCGACGGCGCCGCGATGCGACTCACCTGCGAGGCCACCTCCGGACGCAGCGCGGTGAGCACCTGCAGCGCCGCCAGTGTCGGGAGGTCGGTGGGCCCCGGCGTGTCGGCGTCCAGATACGGCAGCCCGGGAGGCGGTGGCGCCGTGGCGAAGTCGACGCCGTCGCGGTCGAAGAGATGCGAGCCGTCGGGATAGTCCTTGACCACCACCGGAACCCGCTCGACGATGGTGATCCGCAGGGTCGACGGATACTCGCGCTGCACCCGGGCGCTGGCGACCCGTCGAATGGTCGCGACCCGGTCGGCGACCGTGTCGGTGTCGATCTGCAGGAGTGGCGTGTCCGCGGGGACCGCGGCCGCCTGCTCGACCTCGTCCTGCGTCAGCGTGACCAGGCCGGTGATCGCCATGACGCGAGCCGACATGATGGGCGTGAAGTAGAGCAGCAGCCCGGCGCCGACCACCAGCACGCTGATCAACGCCGACCACATCAGCGCCTTGAGTCCCCTGATCAAACCCCGGGCGGACGGCTTCGGTTCGTCGACCGGGCGGCCGGCGACTCGTCGCTTGGCCTCACGCCGGGCGTTCTCGATGGCCGTCGCGCGCTCCTGCGCCGCGCGCCGCTCCTCGCGCTCTCGCCTTGCGCGTCGCCGGGGACCCTCGAAGTCGGCCCCGTCGTCGGGCCCGTCGTCGGTCCTGGCGACCCCGTCACCGGGAACGTCGTCGGGAACGTCACCGACGACGTCGTCGGAGAGCTCGCCCGGGACGGCACCGTCGTCGGCGGCGACGTCCGGTTCGTCGGTGGGGCCGGTCACGGCTACCGCGCCCCCGGCGCGCCACGTTCGGCGCGCTGCGCGAGCGCGGCCAGGATCTCCCCACCGAGCATGGTCACGTCGCCGGCACCCATCGTCACCACGACGTCACCCGGTGCCGCCGACGCCGCCACCAGATCCGCCACCGCGGAGAAGTCCGGGACGTATCGCACGGGGACGCTGACGTGTTCGGCGACGCTGGCGCCGCTGACACCGGCGACGGGTTGCTCCCTGGCGGCGTAGACGTCGAGCACGAACACCTCGTCGGCGACGCTCAGCGCCTGCCCGAACTCACGGGCGAAGGTCGCCGTCCGCGTGTAGAGGTGTGGCTGGAACACCACGATCGAGCGACCGTGGCCGGCGACGGCCCGCAGTGCCTCCAACGTCGCGCGCACCTCGGTGGGATGGTGGGCGTAGTCGTCGAACACCCGCACCCCCGCCGACGTCCCGACCGACTCGAACCGGCGGCGGACGCCCTCGAACGCGGCCAGCCCGTCGAGCACCGTCACCGCGTCGGCACCCGCCTCCGTCGCCGCCAGCAGCGCCGCGAGCGCGTTGAGCGCCATGTGCCTGCCCGGCACCGCCAACCGCATGCCCCGGGGCTGAGACTCCCCCGCCAGCTGCACGGTCGACACGCTTCCGGTGCCCTGCTGCTGCCAATTCATCAGTGCGCCAGCAAGATTGGTGACGTCAGCTGTACCGTCGACGCTGCCGTAGCGCAGCACGCGAACCCCCGTCGCCGCCGCACGTTCGGCGAGGGCCGCCGCACCGGGGTCGTCGACGCAGACCACCAGCGCGCCACCGGGACGCAAGCGGGCGACGAACTCGTCGAACACCGCGCAGTAGGCCTCGACACTGCCGAAGAAGTCCAGGTGATCGGCCTCGACGTTGGTGACCACCGCGACGTCTGGGGTGTATTCGAGCAGGGAGCCGTCGCTCTCGTCGGCCTCGGCGACGAAGCACTCGCCGCTGCCGTGGTGCGCGTTGGTGCCCGCCTCGCCGAGGTCGCCGCCCACGGCGAAGGACGGGTCGAACCCGCTGCGCTGCAACGCCACGATGACCATCGACGTGGTCGTGGTCTTGCCGTGCGTGCCGGTCACCATGACCGTGGTGTAGCCGTCCATCAACCGGGCGAGCACCTCGGGCCGGAGGATGACCGGGATGCCGCGGCGCCGGGCTTCGACGAGTTCGGGGTTGTCCTTGGGGATCGCCGCGTGCGTGCTGACGACGACCGTCGGGCCCCCGGGCAGCATGTCCAGCGCCGACGCGTCGTGCCCGATCCTGACCTGGGCCCCGCGGGCGCGTAGCGCGGCCACCCCGCGCGACTCCTTCGCGTCCGATCCCGACACCAGGCCGCCACGGTCCAGCAGGATGCGGGCGACACCGGACATCCCCGCGCCGCCGATGCCGACCATGTGCACCCGTTGCAACGCCGGCGGTAGTTCCCGCGGATTCATCGTGCCCCCCGGTTCTCGGCGACCACCTGCAGCGCCACCTCGGCGACCCGGCGCGCGGCGTCCCGATGCCCCGCCAGCGTGGCGGCCGCCGTCATGGCCGTCAACCGCGGCGGATCCGCCAGCAGCACGCGCACGGTCTCGGTGATGAACTCGGGCGTCAGATCCGCGTCGGCGATCAGCAGGCCGCCGCCGGCGCCGACCACGGGCAGCGCGTTGAGCCGCTGCTCGCCGTTGCCGATGGGCAGCGGGACGTACACCGCGGGCAGGCCCACCGCGGTCACCTCGGCGACCGTCATCGCGCCCGACCGGCAGATGACCAGGTCGGCGGCCGCATAGGCCAGGTCCATCCGGCTGAGGTAGGGCACCGCCACGTAGGGCCGGTCGCCGACCGCCGGAACGCGCAGCTGCAAGACGTTCTTGGGGCCGTGCGCGTGCAGCACCGCGATGCCCGCGGCAGCGAGGTCGTCGGCCGCACCGGAGACGGCCCGGTTCAGGGACTGCGCGCCCTGAGAGCCACCGAACACCAGCAGCACCCGGTCGTCGTCGGCGAAGCCGAAGTGCGCCCTGGCCTCGGCGCGCAACGCCATCCGGTCCAGGGACGTGATGGTCTCGCGCACGGGGACGCCGACCACCTCGACGCGCCTGCCGAGTCCGGGATCGGGGGTGGCGGCCAGGACGCGCCGCGCCGAGCGGGCGCCGACGCGATTGGCCCAGCCGGCGCGCGCGTTCGCCTCGTGGATGACGACGGGCACGACGGCCCGCCGCGAGGCTCCACCGCGGGCCGCCAAGTAGGCGGGCAGGGCGACGTAGCCGCCGAAGCCGATCACGACGTCGGCGCGGACCTCGTCCAGGATCGCCCGCGTCTGACGGACCGCCGAGCGGACCCGTAGCGGGAGCCTGACCAGGTCGCCGGACGGCTTGCGGGGAAACGGAACCGGGGTGATGAGCTCGAGGTCGTAGCCGCGCTCGGGGACCAGCCGCGTCTCGAGGCCGCGCGCCGTCCCCAGGGCGGTGATCCGCACGGTCGGGTCCAGCGCGACCAGGGCGTCGGCGACGGCCATCGCGGGCTCGATGTGTCCCGCGGTGCCGCCACCGGCAAGCACGACGGACACGACTCCCCCGTCGCTGCGCTCTTGCCCGCCGGACACTGCACCGCGAGGGATATCAGGGTTGCTCACCCGTAACGCTGACCTTCCAGAGGGCGAGCCCGTCGACTCGGCTGACGCTGACGGTCTCCATGATGCCCTGCGCCCCTTGCCGTCCGACCGGCCGGCTCCGCCGAGGTGCGTCTGCGATCCTCGGCGGGTTTGCGGACCGGCTTCGGGTTGCCCTTCGACTTCACCTTCGGGCTGGCCTTGGCCTTGACCTTCGGCTTGGGCTTCTTGGGGCCGGCCTTCGGCTGTGCCTTGGGGGGCGACGGCTTGTCGGGTCGCGTCCGCAGCCGGTCGCGCGCCGACTCGAGACGGGTCGGCACGTAGGGCTCGGGCAACGGCAGTCGCAGCAGTCGGTTGAACCGGTCCTCGCGGCCGGCGCGCAGCGCGGCGACCGCCTCCGGTTCGTGCCGTGCCGCGTTGGTGATGATGCCCAACATGAACAGCGTTGTCGCCGTGGACGTTCCGCCGGCAGAGATCAGCGGAAGCTGCAGGCCGGTCACGGGCAGAAGGCCGACGACGTAGCCGACGTTGATGAACGCCTGGCCCAACACCCAGAGGGTGGTCGTGGCGGTGAGCAGCCGCAAGAACGGATCCGCGGAGCGCCGCGCGATGCGCATGCCGGTGTAGGCGAATAGACCGAACAGGCACAGCAGCCCCACGGCGCCGACGAATCCGAGTTCCTCCCCGATGATGGCGAAGATGAAGTCGTTGTGGGCGTTGGGCAAATAGTTCCACTTGGCGGTGCCTTGGCCGAGCCCGTCGCCGAAGATGCCGCCGTTGGCCAGGGCGTAACGGGCTTGGCGCGACTGGTAGCCCGAGCCCTGCATGTCGGCACCGGGGTTCAACCACGACTGCACCCGGTCGGAGCGGTAGCCGGCCGACATGGCCAGGATGCCCGCGGCCACCACGATGGCCAGCAGCGAGCTCATGAAGATCCGCAGCGGCAGACCGGCGTACCACAGCAGGCCCAGCAGGATGATGCCGAGCGAGACGGTCTGACCGAGGTCGGGCTGCAGCACGATCAGCATCAAAGCCACCAGGGCGCCGGGCACCAACGGGAACAGCATCTCGCGCACCGACGCACGTTCCATCCGGCGCGCGGCCAGCAGGTGCGCGCCCCAGATGGCGAAGGCGATCTTGGCGAGCTCCGACGGCTGCATCGAGAAGCCGGCGACGACGAACCATCCGCGAGAACCGTTGGACTCCTTGCCGATGCCCGGGATGAGAACCAGGATCAGCAGGATGATCGTGAAGATGAAGCCGGGGAACGCCACCTTGCGCATGAATGCCACCGGCGTGCGCAGCGCGACGTAGAAGGCGACCAGGCCGACGACGGTCCACAGAACCTGCTTGGCGAAGATCGCCCACGGGGAGCCGTCCTCGTCGTAGGAGTGCACCCCCGACGCGGACAGCACCATGATCAGCCCGAGCGTGACGAGCAGGGCGGCGACGGCGATGACGAGGTGGAACGACGTCATGGGTCGCCCGAGCCAGGCGCCGAAACGAGTGCGTGGAACGGCGTCGGCGGCGGCGGCGTTCCCGGCGTGGGGTTTGCTGCGCCGCAGTCTGGCGAAGACGTCGGTGGCCATGGTCAGCGTGCCACGTTCGTCACATGAGTCACATTTGCAACAGTAAGCTCATTTGTCCCTGGCACCCCAGAATCCTCCCCCGTCACAGGCCGAGGTGGGTGGACATCCGACGCGTGTCGCGGAAGTCGAGACCCGGTTACGCGCCGACGGAGGCGAGCCACTCGCCGTAGAACAGGGCCACCCCGAGACCGCACGCAATGGCCGTGAGCAGCCAAAACCTGATGATCACCGTGGTCTCGGCCCAGCCCACCAGCTCGAAGTGGTGGTGGAACGGCGCCATCCGGAACACCCGGCGGCCCGTCGTCCGGAACGCCAGGATCTGCACGACCACGGAGGTGACCTCGGCCACGAACAGCGCGCCGAGGACGATGGCCAGCATCTCGGTGCGGCTGGTGACCGACAGCCCCGCGATGATCCCGCCGAGGGCAAGCGACCCGGTGTCGCCCATGAAGATCTTCGCCGGGGCGGCGTTCCACCACAGGAACCCGATGCAGGCACCCGCCGTGGCGGCCGCGACCAACGCCAGGTCCAGTGGATCCCGCACGTTGTAGCACCCCAGGCCGGGACTGAACGCACACGCGTTGCGGAACTGCCAGAACGTGATGATCACGTAGGCCGCGGTCACCATCGCCATCGCTCCGGCCGCCAGACCGTCGAGACCGTCGGTGAAGTTCACTGCGTTCGACCAGGCGCTGACCAGCACGACGCAGAACAGCACGAAGACCGCAGGCGCCAGCGTCACGGTCGCGATCTCACGGACGTAGGACAGCTCCGGGCTACCCGGGGTCAGACCGTCGTCGTTGCGGAACTGCAGGACCAGCACGCCGAAGAGCACCGCGGCGAGCAGCTGGCCGACGGTCTTCGCGGTCTTGTTCAGGCCCAGGTTTCGGGAGCGCCGGATCTTGATCAGGTCGTCGACGAAGCCCACCGCGCCCAGCGCCGTCGCCAACCCGAGCACCAGCAGGCCGGAGGCCGACGGACCCTCGCCGTCCAGGGCCAGGCCCACCAGGTGCGTTCCGAGGTATCCGGCCCAGATGCCCGCCAGGATCGCGACGCCGCCCATCGACGGCGTGCCCCGCTTCTTGTGGTGACTGGGCGGGCCGTCCTCGCGGATCTCGTGCCCGAAGCCCTGGCGTGTGAACACGCGGATCAGGGCGGGGGTCAACAGGATCGACACCGTCAACGCGATGCCGACCGCGATGAGTATCTGTCTCATGCCGGCGCGTCCCCGGTGACGTCCCCCGAGTCGCCGCGCTCCATCAGCGCATCGGCCAACGCGGCCAGACCCGCGGACTTCGAGGCCTTCACCAACACCACGTCGTCGGCCCGCAGTTCCTCGCGGAGGAGCGCCAGGGCGGCGTCGACGTCGTCGACCATGACGGACTCACTGCCCCATGACCCCTCCATCACCGCCCCGTGGTGCATGGCGCTCATTGATCTCCCGGTTCCGACGACGACCAGTCGAGACACATCTAAGCGCACCGCCAGTCGACCGATGCTGTCATGCTCGGCGATCGCGTCGTCGCCGAGTTCGCCCATCTCGCCGAGGACCGCCCAACTCCGACGGCGTTCGGCGCCGGGTTCGGACCCGCCGCGAGCCATCCAGGCCAGTGCCTTGAGGCCGGCGCGCATCGAATCCGGGTTGGCGTTGTAGGCGTCGTTGACGATGGTCACGCCGTCGGCGCGGGTGCCGACCTGCATCCGGTGCCGCGAGACGGGCCCGGCCGCGGCCAGTGCGTCGCGCACCTGCTCGAGCGTGGCGCCGCACTCCAGCGCCACCGCCGCCGCCGACAGCGCGTTGGACACCTGGTGGTCGCCGTGCACGGCGAGCGGCACCTCGATCTGCCCGCCTGCGGCGTGCAGGGTGAAGCGCGCCCTGGCCAGCTCGTCGAGGACGACGTCGCCGGCCCAGACGTCGGCACCCGAGGAGCGGCCGACGCGGATCACGCGGGCGGCGGTCAGCTCGGCCATGGCGGCCACCGCCGGATCGTCGGCGTTGAGGATCACCACGCCCGACGCTGGAACCGCTTGCGGCAGTTCGGCCTTCGTCGCGGCGATGGCTTCCCGCGAGCCGAACTCGCCGAGGTGGGCGGTGCCGACGTTGAGCACCACCGCGATCGACGGCGGGGCGATCCGCGCCAGCGCCGCGATGTTGCCGGGGTGGCGCGCCGACATCTCCAGAATCAGGTAGTCAGTGTCGGTGGTCGCGCGGAGCACCGTCCACGGATGTCCGAGTTCGTTGTTGAACGACCCGGGCGGTGCGACGACGGAGCCGAGGGGCTCCAGCACGGCGGCCAGCAGATCCTTGGTGGACGTCTTGCCCGACGACCCGGTGACCCCGACGACGACGAGCCCGCCGGCGACCAGTTCGGCGGCGACGGCGGCGGCCAACGTGGCGAGCGCCGCCAGCACCGCCGCACCCGACCCGTCGGAGTCGAACTCGAGCACGCTGGCACCGGAGTCCACCGGGACGGCGTCGGGCCGCACCACGACGGCGGGCACTCCGACCGGGCGGGCGGCCAGCACGCCGACCGCCCCGGCCGCGACGGCGCCCGCGGCGAAGTCGTGTCCGTCGGACCGTGCTCCGGGCAACGCCAAGAACAGCCCGCCCGGAGTGACGGCGCGCGAGTCGAACTCGACGGAGCCGGTGACGACGAGCGCCTCGGCTTCCTCGGGTGAGACGTCGGCCAACTCACCGCCGACGATCTCGGCGATCTGGGCCAGCGTCATCTCGATCACGGTGTCACTCCGAGGGCGTGCAGGGCGCGAGCCAGCTCGTCGCGGTCGTCGAAGGGCCGGGTCTGGCCGTGACTGGTCTGACCCGCCTCGTGACCCTTGCCCGCCACCAGCACGACGTCGCCCTGCGCGGCCCACGCGACGGCGAAGTCGATGGCCGCCGCCCGGTCGCCGATCTCCTCGACCATGGCGGCACCGCCGGTCGCACCGGCGACGACGGCTGCCCTGATGTCGGCGGGGTCCTCGTCGCGGGGGTTGTCGTCGGTGACGACGACGAGGTCGGCCAGCTCGGCGGCCACCTGACCCATCGGGCCCCGCTTGCCGGGGTCGCGATTGCCACCGGCCCCGACGACCACCGCGATGCGGCCGCGGGTTTGGGCGCGCAGCGTCTCGAGCACCGCGCGCAGCGCACCGGGCTTGTGCGCGTAGTCGACCACGGCGAGGAAGTCCTGGCCGCAGTCGACCGGCTGAAGCCGACCGGGCACGGTCGCGGTCCGCAGCCCAGGTGCCGCCTGTTCGGGCGACACCCCCACCGCGTCAAGGAGTGCCACGGCCAGAAGGGTGTTGGCGACGTTGAAGTGTCCGGGCAGACCGATCCGGAGCCGGTGGGGTACGCCCGCCGGGTCGACCACGACGAACTCCTGTCCCCCGCCGTCGAGGGTCCGCACGTCCTCGGCGCGCCAGTCGGCGGCGTGGCCCGCGGCGCTCACCGTGACCGGCCGCTCGGCACGGGCGGCGATGGCCCGGCCACCGTCGTCGTCGACGCACACGACGGACACGTCGGCATGCGTCGGCGACCGGGGCTCGAACAGTCGCGCCTTGGCGTCGAGGTAGTCCTCCATCGTGGGATGGAAGTCGAGGTGGTCCCGGGACAGGTTGGTGAAACCACCCACCGCGAAGTGGACGGCGTCGACCCGACCCAGCGTCAACGCGTGGCTGGACACCTCCATCACCGCGGTGTCGATCCCCCGCTCCAGCATCACCGCGAACAGAGCCTGCAGATCGGGAGCCTCCGGGGTGGTCAACGCGCTGGGCTCGTCGCGACCGTCTATGCGGATGCCGACCGAGCCGACGAGACCGGTCACCCGGCCGGCAGCCCGCAGCCCCGCCTCCACCAGATAGGTGGTGGTGGTCTTGCCGGACGTACCCGTCACCCCGATGACGCGCATGTGTTCCGAGGGCCTGCCGTAGACGGCGGCCGCGACGTCTCCGAGCACCGTCCGTGGCGCAGGATGGACCAGCACGGGCGTCGTCGTCGGGACCCCCGTCACCTGGGCGCCCGCCTCGTCGGTCAACACCGCGACGGCGCCCTGACGCACGGCGTCCGCGGCGAACGTCGCACCGTGCGAGTGGGCGCCGGGCAACGCGGCGAACAGGTCGCCGGGCTGGACGTCCTGGCTGCGCAGCGTCACCCCGGTGACGCGCGGCGACGTGGGGCCCTCGCCGCCCCGCAGGTCGGCGTGCACGCGCTCGGCCAATGCGGCGACGTCGTCACCGACGGGACTCGAGGGACGCAAGTTCATGGCCATGACACCTTAGCGGCCGCGTCGCGGCCGACGTCTCCGCTCAGCCCTGCAGGACCAGTGGCGGACCCGGGTCGGGCGAGAGCGGCACGTTCTCCCGCTGCAACAGCCACGCCGACAGGTTGTGGATCAGCGGCGCCGCCGTCGTGCCCGGCGAACCGTCGGCGGTGCGGTGCGGGTTGTCCATCATCACGCCCACCACGTAGCGGGGGTCGTCTGCCGGCACCATCGCGGCGAAGGTGATCCAGTAGACGTCGTCGAAGTAGCAGCCGCACGCCGGGTTGATCTGCTGGGCCGTGCCCGTCTTGCCCGCGATTTGGTACCCCTGCACCGCGGCGCCCGAACCCGTGCCCTGCTGCACACCGGTCGGATCCTTCTGAATGGTGGCGCGCAACATGTTTCGCACGGTCTGCGCCGTTCCCGGGTTCACCACGCGGATGCCTTCCGGCCGTGGCTCCTCGGTCCTGGTGCCGTCCGCGGCGATGGTGGCCTTGATGATGCGCGGCGGCATGCGGACGCCGTCGTTGGCGATGGTTTGGTACATCCCGGTCATCTGCAACAGCGTCATCGAAAGACCCTGTCCGATGGGCAGGTTGGCGAACGAGCTGCCCGACCACTGGTCGATGGGGGGCACCAGGCCCGCGCTCTCGCCGGGCAGCCCGACGCCGGTGCGCTGGCCGAGGCCGAACTTGTCGAGCATCTGCGCGTAGCGCTCCGGGCCGATCCGCTGGGCCAGCATCAGCGTTCCCACGTTGGAGGACTTCCCGAAGACGCCGGTGGTGGTGTACGGCATGACGCCGTGGGCCCACGCGTCCCGCACGGTGACGCCGCCCATGTCGATCGACCCCGGTACCTGGAGCACCTCGTCGGGGTTGGTGAGGTCGTTCTCGATCGCCGTCGACGCGGTGATGATCTTGTTTACCGAGCCCGGCTCGAAGGGCGAGGACACCGACGGGTTGCCCAGTTGGCGGTCGTCCTGCCGGCCGATGTCCTGGCTGGGGTCGAAGGTGTCGTTGTTCGCCATGGCCAGCACCTCGCCGGTCTTGGCGTCCAGCACCACGGCCGAGACCGACTTGGCACCCGAGAGGTTCTTGGCCTGCTGCACTTGCTGTTGGGTGAAGAACTGGATGTCGTCGTCGAGGGTGAGCTGCACCGTCGAGCCGTTGACCGCGTCGTGGCGGTTGCGGTAGCTGCCGGGGATCACGACGCCGTCGGACCCGCGGTCGTAGGTGACCGATCCGTCGGTGCCCGCCAGCTTCGAGTCGAGCGAGTCCTCCAGGCCGAGCAGTCCGTGTCCGTCCCAGTCGATGCCGCCGACGATGTTCGCCGCCAGGGACCCGCCCGGGTACTGGCGGATGTCCTGGCGCTCCGCGCCCACCTCCGGGTACTTGCTGATGATGGCGTCGGCGATCGCCGGGTCGACGGCACGCGCCAGGTAGACGAAGGAGTCCTTGCCGGCCAGCTTCTTGTACAGGGTGTCGGCGTCGGGCTTGTTGTTCAGTAGGCCCGCCACGCCCTTGGCGATCTCGCGGAGCCGCTTGACCGGTTCGGGTGCGTCGGGCTTCTTGGCCTGGGCTTCGACGAGCTGTTTCTGAATCTTGGTGGGCTGGAACGTCAGTGCGCGTGCCTCGGTGGTGAAGGCCAGCTTGTCGTCGTTGCGGTCGACGATGCTGCCGCGCACCGCCGCCTCGACGTCGGTGACCTTGAGTTGGCTGGCCGCCTCGGCCCGCAGGCCGGCCGCGCGCGGCACCTGCAGCATGAACAGCTGACCCGCGGCGAGGAGCAGGACGACGAGCATCACGCCGTTGCCCATGCGACTCCGGAACGCGAAGGAGGCGCTGCGCAGCCCGTCGTCGGCGACGGGTTTGCGGATGCGGCGCTCGTTGGCGGGATGTGGCGTACCGGGGCGGCTCATGCGGGGGCTCCGGGTGCGGGGACGGGGGCGGCTGGGGCAGCCGGTGCGGCGGGATCCACGGGCACCGGGCCCGGCAGCGCAGGCGCCTGCGGTGAGTCGAGCTGCGGCGCGGTGGCGTCGAGCGGCGCGGCAGGCAGCGGTGTCGGCCCCGGCAGCTGTGGGTTCGGGACGGCGGCAAGCGGAGCCTGCCCCGGTACGACGGGCACGACCGGGGCTCCCGCAACGGGTACCTCGGGGTTGGTCGCCGCGGCTCCCGCCGCCGGCAGGTGCACCGCCACCTCGCGGGGGTCGACGACGCGCGGGGCCGGGGCCACGGGCGCGGGCGGCGCCGGCGTCGTCGGCTCGGGCAGCGGGCTGTTGAGCGGCGGCGGTTGCACGCCCTCGGCCGGCTTGGGGGTGCCGACGACCACCCAGTTGCCGGTGGCGTCCTGCACCAGGTGCGCGGTGTCCCGGGAGGGAATCATGCCGAGGTTTCGGGCCGCCTCGGCCAGTGCGGGCGCGGCCTGCGCCTCGAGGACGTCGCGCTCGAGACCGTCCTTCTGCTGCATCAGCGCCTGGTTGACCTGGCGGGCGCGGCCCAGTTCGTAGGACCGCTCGGCGGCGTCGGTCGACAGCCACAGCGTGACGCCGAGGCCGACTCCCAGCGCGCCGATCACCAGCACCACGAAGGGCACCCTGGTGACGAACCTGCGGGGGTCGAGGTCGATCGACGACAGCCGGACGAGCAGGCGCTCCCGAAGTGGCGGGCGTACGACCTTGGGGGCCTTGGCCTTGCGAGCCTTGGCCCGGGCCTTGGCCTGGGCGGCATTCTTGGGGCGCACCGGGCCGTCGGCGGGGCGCGGCATGGGTCCGGTGTGCGGCCGCGAGGTGTCGGGGCGCTGCTCACGGGTGGTCCGGCGGCCACGCGGCGGCGCGTCGACCTGGCGCCGCTGGGCG
>NZ_JACKTL010000037.1 GCF_025822245.1 Mycolicibacterium hodleri | reverse complement strand
CAACTGCTCCACCCGCGAAGTGACCGTCTCCTTCCCCTCGTCGAACCAGCAGATGTCGCTACCTTGCTGAGTCTGTTCCAGCTGCGCGAGGTCGTCGTAGGCGACGTTCGTCCGCAGTGGAACGGAGTACTCGTAGTCCTCGGTGAGCAGACCGAGCCATTCGGAGTAACGTCGTTCGTCGAGCAGGTCGGCTTCCCGATAAAGAAAGTCGGCGATTTCGGCCTGTAGCAGCAACTTTTCTACCGCGTCCTGCCTCGTGGAAATTTCGTCGCCCGTTGCACTCACGACCGTGCGGCTCTCTCGTCGTCTTTGGCGAGTTCGGTGAGTTGAGGCCACGAGAGGTTGTCCACGAACTCGGCCCATCGCCGGTAAAAGGCGCGAGCATTCACCTCACCGGCGATGGGCTGGTGGGAATGCACCGCCTGGTCGAGCGCACTGGGAGTTTCCTTGCCGAGACCCTGCTGATAGTTGTAGGGGTAGCGCCGGGCTATCACGCCCTGGCTGGCCTGCGTCGCGTAATTCCAGTTCTCCATATCGTCTTGCTCCGTCATCCCTCCAGGACCCGAGTAGCGCATGTAATAGCGGCGCAGCCAGTCACGTACATCATCGGGTGCGTTCTTGTCGATGAGGTACCACCGCCACACTTCGGTTTCGGTGGGGCTGATCGGGTGTGAGACCAGGATCGTCCGCGGAAAACCGGCGGAGAACGACATATTGGGGAACATCGTCGCTGGGCCACGTCCGCCGAGCAGTCTGCCCTGCGCCTGCAGTCGCTCCTTGCGGACCGCCCAGGCCTGGGAGAAGTACTCACTCAAGGCCGGTTCTTCGGCGAACTCAGGATAGGGAATCTCATACGCCAGATTGTCCGACGCGCCATGGCCCGTCCGAAACGACGTCTTCACACGGCCCTTCGAAAAACCACCCTGATCCTGTCGTTCACCGTGACGCCGGGAGTTTCTGCCGCCCGGGCCGATACCCACCT
>NZ_JACKTL010000036.1 GCF_025822245.1 Mycolicibacterium hodleri | reverse complement strand
TGTAATGACCAGGCAGGTTGTGAACGGCGTGGCTTCCGAAAGTAGGTGAGGACCTCCGGTATCGGTGTGGTTACCACACGCACCCCAATACCGAGAGGTCCTCATGGTCCACGCTAATGCCTGTCTGACTCCGAAGGGGCGATCTCGGCTCGCCTCGGCGATCGTGGATCACGGATGGACCTACCGCCGCGCGGCTGAACGGTTCCAGTGCTCGCCGGCGACGGCCAAGAAGTGGGCCGACCGCTACCGCGCCCACGGCGCGGCGGGCATGGCGGATCGCTCCAGTCGGCCACGCACCAGCCCGCACCGGACCTGCCGTAGGACCGAACAGCGCATCCTCGGCCTGCGGTTCGAGCGCCGGTGGGGGCCACATCGCATCGCCTATCACCTGCTCATTCCCCGGTCGACCGTGCAAGCCGTCCTGCACCGCTACCGGATGCCGCTGCTACGGGATCTGGACCAGGCCACCGGATTGGCGGTACGCACACCGGCACCGAGACGCTACGAGCACGACGCCCCCGGAGACTTGGTGCACGTCGACATCAAGAAGCTCGGACGCATCCCCGACGGTGGCGGGCATCGCAAGCTCGGCCGCACCATCGGCAACCGCCACAACAAGAAACGCGGCCGGGGGTACGCCTTCGTCCATCACGCCGTCGACGACCATTCTCGGTTGGCGTATTCGGAGATCCTCGGCGATGAACGCAAGGAGACCGCCGCGGCGTTCTGGGTGCGGGCCAAGGCGTACTTCGCCAGCCACGGAATCGACGTCAAACGCGTTTTGACCGACAACGGATCGTGTTATCGCTCAACACTGTTCGCCCAAGCGCTCGGTCCCGATGTCGCCCACAAACGCACCCGTCCCTACCGTCCGCAGACCAACGGGAAAGTGGAGAGATTCAACCGCACCCTCAACCAAGAGTGGGCCTACGCCCAGACCTACCTCACCGACGAAGCCCGCGCAGCGACCTACCAAGCCTGGGTTCATCTCTACAATCACCACAGACCCCACACCGGCATCGGCGGCAAGTCACCCATAGAACGCCTCACCGTTCACAACCTGCCTGCGAAGAACAAGCCTGGGTTCATCTCTACAATCACCACAGACCCCACACCGGCATCGGCGGCAAGTCACCCATAGAACGCCTCACCGTTCACAACCTGCCTGCGAAGAACATCTAGTCGACCTAGTCGTCGGGGATGTCGACGCGGCGCAGCGTCCCGTCGACCGCGTCGGCCGCCTCGATCTCGCCGCGCGTCACGCCAAGGATGAACAGCACCGTGTCCAGGTAGGGATGGCTCAGCGACGCGTCGGCTACCTCGCGCAGCGCGGGCTTGGCGTTGAACGCGACGCCGAGCCCGGCGGCGGCCAGCATGTCGATGTCGTTGGCACCGTCACCGACGGCCACGGTCTGCTCCATCGGGACGCCGACCTGCTGGGCAAAGTCCCTGAGCGCCTTGGCCTTTCCGGGCCGGTCGACGACGTTGCCGACCACGCGCCCAGTCAGGACGCCGTCGACGATCTCGAGTTCGTTGGCGGCCACGAAGTCCATCATCAGGTCGTGGGCCAACGGCTCGATCACCTGACGGAAGCCGCCGGAGACGATGCCGCAGTAGTAGCCCAGGCGGCGCAGCGTTCGGATCGTCGTCCGCGCTCCCGCGGTCAACTCGATCTGGTCGGCCACCTCGTCGAGCACGGTCGCGGGTAGTCCGGCGAGCGTGGCCACCCGCTTGTGCAGCGACTCGGCGAAGTCCAGCTCGCCGCGCATCGCCGCGTCCGTCACCTCGGCGACGGCGGCCAACGCACCGGCCCGTTCGGCCAGCATCTCAATCACCTCGCCCTGGATCAGGGTCGAGTCGACGTCGAACACGATGAGCCGCTTGGCCCGTCGCGACAAGCTGTAGTCCTCCAGCGCGATGTCGACGCCCTCGGCGGCGGCCACCCGCGCCAACGCCGTCTGCAGCTGGCCGTAGGCCGCACCGGGCGGCACCGAGACCCTCAGCTCCAGACCCGTGACGGGATAGTCCGACACCCCGCGGATGAAGTCGATGTTGACGCCGAGCGTGGCGACCTCATTGGCCACCACCCCGAACGCCTCGGCCGTGATGGGTCGGCCCAGCACGACGATCGTGTGCGTCGAGGGCTCCCCGAGTACCGGAAGGTCGTCGCTGCGTTCGATGGTGACGTCCAGGCCGACCGCCTGGATCGCCGTGGTCACCTCGTCCCGCAGGTGCGCTCCCCCGGCGACGTCAGCCGGTCCGGCCACCAGCACACCGAGCGTGAGCCGGTTGCGGATCACCACCTGTTCGACGTTGAGCAGGTCCACCTTGTGCCGCGACAGCACCTCGAAGAGGGCCGACGTGACACCTGGTTGATCGACTCCGGTGACGGTGATGAGAACCGACACGCTTGACCCACTCATTACTGCGAACGGCCCCTACGACTCGATCAGCTACGGACCTTGACGTCGTCGTTCTCGGTGACGTCACCGCCAGAGGGGTGCGGTCCGCCACCGATGTGCGCCTCGGCGCGCATCCGCTCGACCATGTGCGGGTAGTGCAGCTCGAACGCCGGCCGCTCCGAACGGATCCGGGGCAGTTCGGTGAAGTTGTGTCGCGGCGGCGGGCAGCTGGTCGCCCACTCCAGGGAGTTGCCGTAACCCCAAGGATCGTCCACCACGACCGGCTCGCCGTAGCGCCAGCTCTTGAACACGTTCCAGACGAACGGGATCGTCGAGATGCCGAGGATGAACGCACCGATCGTCGAGACGACGTTCAGCGTCGTGAAGCCGTCGCTGGGCAGGTAGTCGGCGTAACGGCGGGGCATGCCCTCGTCACCGACCCAGTGCTGCACCAGGAAGGTGGTGTGGAAGCCGATGAACGTCAGCCAGAAGTGCAACTTGCCCAGGCGCTCGTCGAGCAGGCGGCCCGTCATCTTCGGGAACCAGAAGTAGATGCCCGCGTAGGTGGCGAACACGATGGTGCCGAAGAGCACGTAGTGGAAGTGCGCGATCACGAAGTACGAGTCGGTGACGTGGAAGTCCAGCGGGGGGCTGGCCAGCAGCACGCCGGACAGGCCACCGAGCAGGAACGTGACGAGGAAGCCCACCGAGAACAGCATCGGTGTCTCGAAGGTCAACTGCCCCTTCCACATCGTGCCGATCCAGTTGAAGAACTTGATGCCCGTTGGCACGGCGATCAGGAACGTCATGAAGGAGAAGAACGGCAGCAGCACCGCGCCGGTGGCGTACATGTGGTGCGCCCACACCGCGACCGACAGGGCCGCAATGGCCAGCGTCGCGTAGATCAGCGTCGTGTAACCGAAGATCGGCTTGCGGCTGAACACCGGGAAGATCTCCGAGACGATGCCGAAGAACGGCAGCGCGATGATGTACACCTCGGGGTGGCCGAAGAACCAGAACAGGTGCTGCCACAGCAGCACACCGCCGTTGGCAGGGTCGTAGATGTGCGCACCCAGGTGACGGTCGGCCGCCAGGCCGAACAGCGCGGCGGTCAGCAGCGGGAAGGCCAGCAGCACCAGGATCGAGGTCACCAGGATGTTCCAGGTGAAGATCGGCATCCGGAACATCGTCATGCCGGGGGCGCGCATGCAGACCACCGTGGTGATCATGTTGACGCCACCGAGGATGGTGCCAAGACCACCGACGGCCAGGCCCATGATCCACAGGTCACCACCCGCACCGGGCGAGTGAATGGCGTCGGTCAGCGGGGAGTACGCGGTCCAGCCGAAGTCGGCGGCGCCACCGGGGGTGATGAAACCCGCGATCGCGATCAGCGCGCCGAACAGGAACAGCCAGAACGAGAACGCGTTCAGACGCGGGAACGCCACGTCGGGTGCGCCGATCTGCAGGGGCAGCACCAGGTTGGCGAAGCCGAAGACGATCGGCGTCGCGTAGAACAGCAGCATCACGGTGCCGTGCATGGTGAACAGCTGGTTGTACTGCTCGTTGCTCAGGAACTGCAGACCGGGCAGGGCCAGCTCGGCGCGCATGAACAGCGCCATCAAGCCACCGATGAAGAAGAAGACGAAGCAGGCGACGCAGTACATGATGCCGATCAGCTTGTGATCGGTGGTGGTCACCAGCTTGTAGATCAGGTTGCCCTTGGGACCCATCCGTGCCGGGAACGGACGGCGTGCCTCGAGTTCTCCGATTGGGGGCGCTTCGGCTACCAACAGGTCCTCCAAAATATCGACGGGCGAACCCGTGGGCTCGTCGGCAATCTTATCCCCCGCCGGGCGGTGTCGCGCCATGGGTCCTACAAAGTGTCGTATTTGGTAAGAAGTCTCCGTTCGACGGCTCGTGACCAGGCTCGAACGGCCCGGACGCGGTCGACGGGCGGGCGGGCGGCCCGCGGCTTGGTACCGTCTGCGGCGTGGCGTTCCTGAGCTCGCGGATGGGTCCGATCGCCGCCGCGGCAGCCGTCACCACGGCGGTCGTGGCGACGCTGGCCACCGGCTGTGGGGGCTCGCCGAACCCACCCGGCGCCCCGGACTCGGCGTCGCCCGCCAATTCTCCGGTGACGAGCACCACCAAGATCGCCGGGGCGGCCGTCCTGGGCAATGAGCGCCGACCCGACGAGTCGTGCGCGCCCGACCCGGCGCCGCTCGACGACCCGCCGAACCGCGAGGTGCGCCACGCCGCCGGCACCACCGAGGTGGCCCCCGACCCCCAACGCATCGCCGTGCTCTCCGGTGACCAGCTCGACGCCCTGTGTGCGCTCGGACTGCAGTCGCGCGTCGTGGTTGCCGCCCCTCGGGACGGGTCCTCGGGCCAACCGTCCTACCTCGGCGCGGTGATCCACGACGTGCCCGCAGCCGGTGACCGCTCGTCACCCGACCTCGCCGAGATCAAGGCCGCGAACCCCGACCTGGTCCTCGGCTCCCAGGCCCTGACGCCGGAGGCCTACGGCGAACTGTCGGCGATCGCCCCGACGGTGTTCACCGGAGCCCCCGGTCCGGGCTGGCAGGACACGCTGCGCACGGTCGGTGCCGCGACGGGCCGCGCCGACGCCGCCAATCAGCTGGTCGACGGGTTCGAGCGGGCCGCCGACAAGGTCGGCGCCGACAACGACGCCACGCACTACCAGGTCTCGGTCGTGCAGTTGACCGAGAACACGCTGCGCGTCTACGGCCTCGACGACTTCCCGGCCAGCATCCTGGGCGCGGTCGGCGCGGACCGCCCCGCGACGCAGCGCTTCAAGGACAAGCCCTACGAGGAGGTCGGCATCTCAGACGTGTCCAAGTCGACCGACTTCTCGTCGGCCGACGGCGACGTCGTCTTCCTGTCCTTCGACTCTCCCGCCGCCAAGGCACGCGCCCCGGAGGTGCTCGAGAGCGAGGCGTGGAAGAAGCTGTCCGCGGTGCGCGACAACCGCGTGTACGTCGTGAACGACGAGGTGTGGCAGACCGGGGAGGGCATCGTGGCCGCCCGCGGCATCCTCGCCGACCTCGTGGTGGTCAACGCACCGATCAACTGACGCAGCGCTATTCGGCGATCGATTCCGCAGGCACCGTGCCGAAGCGCTCGTGGAAGTGCGTGGTCAACTCCGGCCACACGTGCGGATCGTGACCGGGGATCAACGGGTAGCCCCTACGGGCCGCGAGTTCCTTGAGCCGACGGATCGGCTCGACGGTCTCCTCCGGTTCGACGTCGATGAATCCGCCGATGGCGAGTTCGTGCTCGATGTTCTCGGTCAGGTCGGCGGCGTCGAAGGCGAACACGAAGCCGTCACCGCCCACCGATTCGTCCAACTCCACCATGAAGCTCTGGTGTCCCGGGGTGTGCCCATAGGTGGGTATCGCGGTGATCCCCGGCGCGATCTCGGCCTCTCCGTCGGCGAGACGCCAGTCGATGGTCGGGTCGTCGAAGTCCACCCGCACGATCGCATTGCGTTCGGGCTCAGGATGATTCGACAGCCCGTACTCGAGTTCACGGCGCTGGGCGTGCACCGGAATCTTGCCGGCGAAGAGTTTGAGCCCGCCGGCATGGTCGTGGTGCAGGTGGCTGACGGCCACGGTGTGGATCGACTCGAAGTCCACCCCCACCTCGGCGAGCCGCTGCTCGATCGGCTCGCCGGGGCCGGGCAGCACCGGGCGGTATTCGACCGTCGGGAAGAACCTCCGGTGCAGGGCCGGATCCCGCACCAGCGCGGTGTTGAACCCGGTGTCCAGCAGCACCCAGCCGCCGTCGGTCTGGAGCAGCACACCGGGCACGGGTTCCCGCATCCGCTCTTCTGGAGGGGCGCCGTACACCGACACCGACTTCGGCAGTTCCTCCCAGCCGAGCGTCAGCAGGATGATCCGGCGGACACCGCCGGGGCGGACCAGCGTCGCCATCAACCGACCGACAGCGCGGCGAGGCGCAGCGAGTTCGGGTTGGTCACGACGTGCGCCTGCTCGACGCCCTTCAGCCACGGCTGGGCGACCATGAAGTCGTTGACGTCGGCGACGTTCAACCAGCAGCCGGTCTTGACCGCCTCTTCGCCGGCAGTCGAATAGTCCGGGGCCGAGGCGTTCGGCAGACCCTTGTTCAGGGCAGCGGTGACCGCGGGCGCCGAGCATCCGAAGAAGTTCAGGCCACCGTCGGCATCCCACGAGATGTGACCCCACGTGTACGGGGACGGCGCGTCCGGCCAGCCGAGGTAGGTCATGATGTCCGGCGCGGACTGCCCGTCGGTGCCGACCCAGCCGTAGATCTCCGACGTGGGATAGGCCTGCACCTTGGCGTCGAGGCCGGCGGCGGCCAGCTGCGTCTGAATCAGGTTGCTGATCAACTGATTGTCCGGGTTGCTGGAGTCGTAGCCGATGGTGACGGACTTCTGGTCGGCGGGCAGGCTTGCCGCCAGAGCCGTGAGGACCGACGGATCGTGCGGCACCGTCTGCTTGCCGAACTCGGCGGCCATCATGTTCGGCGGGTAGATCTGTTCGGCTCTCTTGCCGCGCCCGAAGTAGGTCTGCTTGACCAACTCGTCGACGTCGATGGCCTGCAGCACGGCGGTGCGGTTCTTGGCGTCGGTCATCATGCCCTTGCGCGGGTTGACGTAGACGTAGTTCGACATCATGGTCGGCAGCGAGTAGTTGGTGAAGGCCTTGTTGTCCAGGTAGGACTGCACCGCCGAGGACGGCAGGTCGTGCAGGATCGCCGCAACCTGGCCGTTGTTGAACTGCAGCTGCTGCGCGGAGACGTCGGTGATGACCGGGAGCTCGACCTTCTCGAAGTACGGCTTGGTGCCCCAATAGTCGCCGAAGGCGGTCAGTTCGTACTTCGAGCCCACCTCGGCGGCGGTCAGCGTGAACGGTCCCGTGCCAAGGTCGTGGTTGGTCAGGTATCCCTGCGCGTGATCGGAGCCGCCGTTCTTCGCGAGCCCCTCCGGGCTGAGCATCCGCGGTCCGTACGGGCAGGCCAGGTAGTCCAGGAATGCCGAGTTCGGCGCCTTCAGGGTGATCGTGACGCCGTAATCACCCTGTGTGGTAATCGAATCGACGTCGGTCACCATGTACGCGGGCCCCTGGTTGACGGCGAGGCGTCGATCGAACGACGCCTTGACCGCCGCCGAGGTGAACGGCGTCCCGTCGTGAAACTTGACCCCTTCTCGGAGCTTGAAGGTGAACACCTTGTTGTCCGGAGACGCCGTCCACTCGGTGGCGAGGAGCGGTTCCAGCTCCGGCTTGTCGGTACCCCCCTTGTACTGCAGCAGACCCTCGTAGGTGTTGGTCGTCAGCAGCAGGCCCTGCCCCGCGTAGTACACGTCGGGGTCCGGCGGCTGCCCCGGATCCTGCAGGAAGGACAAGTGCAGCACCTTGTCAGTCGGTGCGGCATTCGGCGTGCTGCTGCCCGAATCCGAACCGCCGCAGGCGGTCAACGCGAGGACGGCCGTTGCGGCAAGCGCGGCAAGGGCGCGGAATCTGGTGGTCATCGGGTGGCTCCTTCGAGAACGGGGACGGTGATGAGGGCGTAGTGCACGCGGGTCACTCGACGCCCAAGAGTGCCTGCTGGCCAAACTGATTGAGCTTCAGCGAGCCCTCCGGCAGTGACAGCTCGCCGCTCTCGACGCGCTGTCGCAGGTACGCGAAACTCTGTGCCGTCTGGGCGAACAGGTGCTCCCCCGCCTTCAGCGGCGGGCGTTGCGGCGTGTCGGGAGAGACGAACTGCGGCAGCGGCTTCACCTCGGTGTCGTAGTCGACGTTGAAGAACAGCGGGAACGAGTAGCGCTCCTCGGCGACCTTTCGGACGCGGTGGCTGGTCGCGACGAATGCACCGCTGGTCCACAATTCGAGTAGGTCACCGATGTTCACGACGAAGGTTCCCGGCACCGGGGGGACGTCGATCCACTCCCCTGCACCGTTGAGGACCTCGAGCCCCGGCGCCGTCGGCTTCAGCAGCGTGAAGCATTCGTAGTCGGTGTGCGCCCCGATGCCGAGTCCGTCCCGCGCGTCGGGGTTGTAGGGATAGTGCACGAGCCGCAGTTGGCTCGGGGTCTTGGTGGCGTGCCGGGTGAAGACCTCGGGATCCTCCCCCAGGGCAACGGCGAACGCCCGCAGCAGCAGATGTCCGACCTCGAGCACCGCCTCGTAGTAGTCGGTCACGGCCTCGGCGAAGCCCGGCAGCTCCGGCCATGCGTTCGGACCGAGCATCGGGTTGCCCGCCAGGTAGTCGGGGTCGTCGGCGGGCAGGTCGAGCGCGGTGTCGAACGCCTCCTTGAGGTCGGGCACGGCGTCCGCGGCGGTTTCGACGCCCTCCTCGCCGATCGGCACGTAGCCGCGATGACAGCGGGACAGGCCGATGTAGCTTCGCATCTTCTCGTCGAGCGGCAGCGCGAAGAACTCCTTGGTGGCCTGGAGCATGCGGTCGAACGTCGACTCGTCGACGCCGGAACCGCTGACGTAGAAGAATCCGACTTCACTTGCCGCTCTTCCGATCTCGGCCGACACCCGGTCACGGTCGGCGGCGTCCGGCGATCGCAGACCGCTGACGTCGACGATCGGCACCGAGGTAAACGAGGTCATACCGGTCACGTGATTGACTTCCCTTCGCATCGTTGCACGCGCCATCGCTGGCCGACGGCGTCGACGTGGTCATCCGACGGCGCGATTTCCAAATTCGTCCACTCCACCCCGCCGAGCGCACCGATCACCACCGACCCCGAACCCGCCCAACCGAAGAGGTCTCCGACGCGCATCAGCAGTCCGCTCGACCCGTCGGGAGATCGCAGGAAGGCCGCTGCGCACCCACCCGCCGAGTCCGCGTCGCGCACCCAGTGTTCGGAGTAGTTTTCGTGGACGCCGGTCTCGACGAGGACGTCACCGTCCCAATGCATCGCCCCGGCGTCGGGAAACGGCCCCGGTGGTTCGAGGTCGACGTCGCGATGCCACTCGAAGACGTTGCCGTGCTGGTGAAGTGGGCCGGCAAACCCTCGGGAGTCGACGTAGGCGGTGATGCCTTGGAGCCACCGAACGTTCCCGCCGGTATCCCGCGATCCGTCGGCGCCGACGAGGAGGGTGCGCCGCCATAGCCCGGTGCATTCGGCCATCATGACGTCCATCTATGCCGGTACCGGACCGAAGCGCTCGTGGAAGTGGGTGGTCAACTCCGGCCACACGTGCGGATCGTGACCGGGGATCAACGGATAACCCTTCTTCGCCGCGAGCTCCTTGAGTCGGCGGATCGGCTCGACGGTCTCCTCGGGTTCGACGTCGACGTAGCCGCCGATGGCACGCTCGTGCTCGATGTTCTCGGTCAGGTCGGCGGCGTCGAAGGCGAACACGAACCCGTCCCCGCCCACCGACTCGTCCATTTCCACCATGAAGCTCTGATGCCCAGGGGTGTGCCCGTAGGTGGGTATCGCGGTGATCCCCGGCGCGATCTCGGCCTCCCCGTCCGCCAGGCGCCAGTCGATGGTCGGATCGTCGAAGTCCACCCGGAAGATCGCATGGCTCTGCGGCACCGGATGATTCGACAGTCCGTACTCCAACTCACGACGCTGCGCGTGCACGGGCACCTTGCCGGCGAACAACTTGAGTCCACCGGCGTGGTCGACGTGCAGGTGCGACAGCGCCACGAGATGGATGTCGTCGATGTCCACGCCAATCTCGTACAACGACTCCTCGATTGGTTCACCGGGACCGGGTAGCAGCGGCTGATACTCCATCGAGGGGAAGTACCTTCGATGCAGGGCCGGATCGCGGATCAACGCGGTGTTGAACCCGGTGTCTAGCAGCACCCACCCGCCGTCGGTCTGCAGCAGCACCCCTGGCACGGGGCACCGGAATTGTTCCTCCGGGGCGCCGTACACCGACACCGACTTCGGCAGATCCTCCCAGCCCAGCGTGAACAGGACGATCCTGCGGACACCGCTCTTGCGCGCCAGCCCGGTCATCAGCCCGCCGACAGCGCGGCGAGGCGCAAGGAGTTCGGGTTGGTCACGACGTGCGCTTGCTCGACGCCCTTGAGCCACGGCTGGGCCACCACGAAGTCGTTGACGCTGGCGATGTTCAGCCAGCAGCCCGTCTTGACCGCCTCGAGACCGGCCTGTGAGAACGCCTCGGGCGACCCGTCCGGCAGACCCTTCGCGAGTGCGTCGCTCACCGGTGGCGCCGAGCAGCCCAGGTAGTTCAGTCCACCCGTCGCGTCCCACGAGATGTGGCCCCACGTATAGGGCGACGGCGCGTCCGGCCACGCCAGTGCGACGAAGATCTCCGGTGCGGTCTGGCCGTCGGTTCCGACCCAGCCAAAGGTCTCCGAGGTCGGGTACGCCTGCACCTTGGCCGTCAGGCCGGCCGCGGCGAGCTGGGTCTGAATCAGGTTGCTCACCAACTGGTTGTCGGGGTTGCTGGAGTCGTAGCCGATGGTGACGTTCTTCTGGTCGGCGGGCAGGCTACCGGCCAACGCCGTCAGCACCGACGGGTCGTGCGGCACGGACTGCTTCGCGTACTCCGGGCTCATCACGTTGGGCGGGTAGATCTGGTCCGCGACCTTGCCGCGCCCGAAGTAGGTCTGCTTGACCAGTTCGTCGACGTCGATGGCCTGCAGGACGGCAGTTCGGTTCTTGGCGTCGGTCATCATCCCCTTGTGTGGGTTGACGTACAGGTAGTTCGACATCATCGTCGGCAGTGAGTAGTTCGCGAACGACTTGTTGTCGAGGTAGGACTGCACGGCCGAGGACGGCAGGTCGTGCAGGATCGCCGCGACCTGGCCGTTGTTGAACTGCAGCTGCTGCGCGGAGACGTCGGTGATGACGGGAATCTCCACCTTCTCGAAGTACGGCTTGGGACCCCAGTAGTCCGGGTAGGCCTCGAGCGCATAGCGCGATCCGACCTCGGCGGCGGCCAGCGTGAACGGCCCGGTGCCCAGATCGTGGTTGGTGAGATACGTCTGAGCATTGTCGGTGCCCGCGTTCTTCTTCAGGCCCTCGGGGCTGAGCATCCGTGGACCGTACGCGCAGGCCAGGTAGTCCAGGAACGCCGAGTTGGGTGCCTTCAGGGTGACGGTGACGCCGTAATCACCCTGTGTCGAGACTGATTCGACGTCGGACACCATGTACGCGGGTCCCTGGTTGACGGCGAGCCTGCGGTCGAACGAGGCCTTGACCGCCGCCGAGGTGAACGGCGTCCCGTCGTGGAACTTCACGCCCTCGCGGAGCTTGAAGGTGAACACCTTGTTGTCCGGGGACGCGGTCCACTCGGTGGCGAGAAGCGGTTCCAGCTCCGGCTTCTCGGTACCCGCCTTGTACTGCAGCAGACCCTCGTAGGTGTTGGTGGTCAGCAGCAGGCCCTGCCCCGCATAGAAGATGTCGGGGTCCGGCGGCTGCCCCGGATCCTGCAGGAACGACAGGTGCAACACCTTGTCGGTCGGCGCGGCATTCGGCGTGCTGCTGCCGGAATCCGAACCCCCGCAGCCACTCAGCGCGACGACGGCCACGGTGGCGACGGCCGCCATGGCGCGGAATCTGATGGTCATCGGATGGCTTCTTCGAGAGCGGGCGCGGGATCGGCGAGCTCGGTGAACGCGGCGAGGATCTCGTCGCTGGTGCGCAGCGCGCCGGTCTGCAGATACTCCATCGCGTCCAGTGCCGCGTCGTGCCGGTACTGCGAGGACCCTCCGACGCAGTCGGTGACCACGCGCACGTAGTAGTCGCGCTGGTGGGCGTCGGCAAAGGTGTAGTGCACGCAGACGTCGGTGAGACCGCCGACGAGGATCAGCGTGTCGGCCTTGAGGCCGCGGAGCACGATGTCGAATTCGGTGCCGATGAAGCCGGAGTAGCGCCGCTTGACGAGGTGGAATTCGTTCCGTGATCCGTCGAGCACCGGTCGCAGCGTCGGTTCGAGGTCGGTGCCGCGCTGACCCTCCACACAGTGCACACCCTCGACGCCGTCGAGCTCGCGGCCGAAGTCGACGCCACTGGGCCGGTGCACCTCTTGGAAGAACACCACCGGGATGTCCGCGGCGCGCGCCGCGGCGAGCAGTCGCTCGGCGACTGCGACGCGTTCGGCGTGCCCTGGCATGACGGGAATTCCCATCTCGTCGGCGGGAAGTGCATCGCTCTCCTGCATGTCGACGACGACGAACACCGGGTTTCCCACGATGAGTGGCTGTTTCGGCACCTAACCTCCTGTTGTGGCGATACGTGGATCAGCTGCGGCCTGCATGAGGTCCACCGCCGTGTTGATGAAGACGTAGAGGGCACCGAGCATCAGCGTGACGCCGGCGATGGCCGGGAAGTCCGCGACGGGGATGCTCTGGGCGATGTACTGCCCGATGCCCGGCCAACCGAACACCTGCTCGACGACCAGCACACCCGAGAACATCAGTCCCACTTGAAGACCTGTCATCGACAACGCCGAACCGACGGAGTTTCGCAGCACGTGGCGGGCCAGAATCTTGCCCTCCGGCAACCCCTTGGCCCGTGCCGTCCTGGCGTAGTCGCTGTCGATGTCGCCGAGCAGGCTGCTGCGTAGGACGCGCCCGATGGCCACGGCGGGACCGATCGCGATGACCAGTGCCGGCAGGATCAGGTGGTGGAAGGCGTCGGCGGCGACGTCGAATCGCCCGTGCAGCAGGCCGTCGACGGTCAGCAGCCCCGTCGGTCCGGTGGGCGGGTTGGCGATGGCGATCCGACCGTTGGCCGGCACCCAGCCCAACTCCTTGTAGAACACGATCAACCCGAGGATGCCGAGCAGGAACATCGGCGCCGACGACCCGGTGAACAGGATGGCCCGCAGGATGCCGGCGCCACGCCACTTCAACGTCGTGCTGAAGGCCAGCAAGACGGCCAGCACCAACGCGAAGGCCAGGCCGTAGAGCGCCAGCTCCAGGGTGGCCGGAAAGAACGTGCCGAGGTCGGACGCGACGCCGTGGCGGGTCCGGAACGACGTGCCGAGATCGCCGGTCACGGCGCCGGTCAGGTAGTGCCAAAACTGCACCAGCACTGGCTCGTTGAGTCCCAGTGCTTCCCGCCGCGCGGCCACGGCCTGCGCCGACGCCTGGGCGCCAAGCTGCGCCTTGACCGGATCCATCGGGGAAATGTGTTGCAGCAGGAACATCACGCCGGTCAGGGCGATCAGGATCGCTACCGTGGCACCGATGCGTGCCGCGATGAAGGTCTTCATGTCCCTACCTAGCTCGTCTTCATCAGGTTGCGCAGGCTGTCGCCCGCGATGTTTCCGATCAGTGCCAGAACCAGGACGCCCAACCCGGGCATCACCGGGATCCACCACTGCTGCAGGAAGTAACTCAGGTTGCGGGCCGAGTCGGCGCCCAGCTCGGCCGCCGGTGCGGACTGTCCGAGACCGAGGAATGACAGCGCGGCGAGGGTGAGGATCAGCGTGCCGACGTCGAGGCTGGCGGCGACCACCGCATTGGGTACCGCGCCGGGAAGCAGATGGCGTCGTGCGAGCCGAAAGCGGTTCACTCCGGCCAGTCGTGCGGCTTCGACGTGCGGACGGGCCGCCAGCCTCGCCACCTCACCGCGGACCAGTCGCGCATAGAACGGCCACCACACGATCGACACCGCCACCAGGGTGTGCACGAAGCTCGGCCCGAGCGCGGCGACCACGGCGATGGCCAGCACCGGGGCGGGCAGCGACAGGAACCCGTCGGTGATGCGCATGAGCACCGAGTCCACCCAGCCCCCGGTCGCGCCGGCGATCAAGCCGATCAACCCGCCGAACAGCAGCCCGACGGCCACCACGACCAGCGCCGCAAACCAACTCGAGCGGATGCCGTAGAGCACTCGCGACAGGATGTCGCGGCCGATGCTGTCACTTCCGAGGAGGAAGCCGTTCTTGCCGGGTGCCTGCAGCGGCATGCCGACGGGAACCAGCGGATCGTGAGGAGCCAGCAGCGGTACGGCGATCGCGACCAGCGTGACCACGAAGATGAGGGAGAAACCAGCCCAGTTGATTACCGTCGAGCGGGACTGCAGGGACAGGATCCGGCGCTGGCGCCCACGCACCAGCGGTACAGCCGGCGGAGCCGCCGTTGCGATTGCCATCAGACCGCTCGCCTTTCGATGCACGCGACTTGGTGCGGGTTGCCGGGGACGCCCTCGAGCCGGACGTCGAGTTCGGCTCCGCTGCAGGCGTCGACCGAGATCGAGCACCTGGGGTGGAACGCACATCCGGTCGGGGGTGACAGTGGACTGGCGGGTTCGCCTGGCAGGATGCGGGATTCGCGACCCATGTCGGGGATCGAGTCGACGAGTGCCTGCGTGTACGGATGCGCAGGATCGCCGATGACCCGTTCAGCCGGTCCGATCTCGACGATCCTGCCGAGGTACATGACCGCGATCCGGTCGGCGACGACGCGGGCCACCGACAGGTCGTGTGTCACGAAGACCACCGACATGTCGAGGCTGCGTCGCAGATCTCCGATCAAGTTCAGCACCGAGGCGGCCAGGGACACGTCGAGCGCACTGGTCGGTTCGTCACACAGCAGCACCGACGGCGGCACCACGGTGGCCCGTGCCAACGAGACTCGTTGCCGTTGCCCACCGGAGAGTTGACCTGCCCTGGACTTGGCGACCTCGGCGGGTAGCCCGACCCGCTCGAGCACCTCGACGACGGCGTCCCTGCGTTGGGACCGCGACAAACCACTGCCGCTGAGCCGCTCGGAGATCAGCTCGCCGACCGACAACCACGGCGTCAACGAGGCGCCGGCGTCCTGGAACACCATCTGGGGTCGCTGCCCCTCGACCAGTTTCACCTCGCCGGAGGTCGGCTTCTCGAGACCGGCGATCGCGCGCAGCAGCGTCGACTTCCCCGAGCCGCTCTCCCCGACGAGGGCCACCGACTCGCCGTGTGCGACGCGCAGCGAAACACCGCGCAACGCTTGGAGTTTGCCCCCTCCGGCGGAGCGATCCAGCCAACGCTTGGTCACCGAGAACGTCTTGGTGACGTCGCGCAGCACGACCGAGGGGGGCAACTCCGGACCATCGGGCTGGACGGGGAACGGCTCGGCGGTGTTCGGCGACTTGGTGGCCAGCCCGTCGGCGACCTCGGCCATCGGCAGAATGCAGGCGCTGGTGCGGTCCTCCGCGACGGCGACCGGGTCGGGCGGTGCAGTCGTGCACTCGTCGCGCGAGACCGTGCAGCGGGGTTCGAACGCACACCCGGGCAGCGGGGACACCGCGCTTGGCACCGAACCGGCGAGTGCGGCCAGTTTGCGGTCACGCGCGGTGTTCAGGGTGAGGCGCGACCGAAGCAGTCCGTGCGTGTAGGGATGTGCCGGCGCGCCGAGAACCGCAGCCGTGGGTCCGATCTCGGCGATGCGGCCCGCGTAGAGCACGGCGATGCGATCGGAGATCTGCGCGGCGACGCCGAGGTCGTGGGTGATGAAGACGATGCTGCAGCCGATCTCGTCGCGAAGCCGCGCCAGGAGCCGCAGCACCTGTGCCTGCACCGTGACGTCCAGCGCCGTGGTGGGTTCGTCGGCGATGATCAGATCCGGGTCACCCGCGATGGCGATCGCGATCATCACCCGCTGACGCAAGCCGCCGGAGAGTTCGTGCGGGAAGGCACGCATGCGTCGCCCCGGTTCCGGAATGCCGACGGCGGTGAGCAGGCGCAGCGCCTCGGTGTCACTGCCCGCCGCCTCGGCGACCTGCTTGCCGATCCGCATGGTGGGGTTCAGTGAGGTCATCGGGTCCTGGAACACCGCGCCGAGGTCGAGGCGCCGAACCTTGCGGATGGCCTTGTCGTCGCCGTGGACCATGTCGGATCCGGCGACGGTGACGGTGCCGTCGACCTGGGTGTGGGCGGGCAGCAGTCCCAGCAGGCTGAACCCGAGAACGCTCTTGCCAGAACCCGATTCGCCGACCAGACCGAGGATCTCCCCCGGCGCGATCTGCAAGGACACCCCGCGAAGTGCGTGCACGTCGCGGCCGTTGCGCCGGAAGGTCACGTGAAGGTCGTCGACGGCCGCGACGGGATCGGCGACCGTTGGCACCGTTGGTGTGGCGACGTCGGTGATGGCAGCCCCTTCGGAAACAGCGATGCCCATGTGAGAACGCTCCAGTAGGTGTCGAGGTCGGCGGGACAGCGGCACGTCCATGGGCCGCTCGCCTGTCAACTGACAGTTTTCCGGCCGCGTCGCCGCCATGGGTGTCGCTGGCGTAACCAAACGGCGGCTTAGGTAACCGATGGGTGTCGCGCGTTTCTGTCGTGTGACAGAAACATGGGGACATGACCATTTTCGGTCCCTCGTGGTCCACGATGAAGTCATGCCGCTCGCCAGGGCCGGTCGCCCCCGACACCACGACCAGAAGCGTCCCGGCGTCACCGCGCGTGACGAGATCCTCGACGCCGCAGGTGAACTGTTCACCACGCTGGGGTACACCGCCACCTCGACGCGGTCCATCGCCGAGTCGGTGGGCATCCGCCAAGCCTCGCTCTACCACTACTTCAAGACCAAGGACGACATTCTCTGCGCCTTGCTCGGCCAAACCGTCAGCCCCACACTGGCGTTCATCCCGAGCCTGCTCGGCGCCGAGCCGGCCCTGAGCGCGCAGGAACATCTGCACGCCCTGGCCGCCTTCGACGGCGGGCAACTGCTCGCCGGCCGCTGGAACCTCGGCGCCCTGTACCTGCTGCCCGAACTCCGGGGGGCCGGACTCGAATCGTTCTGGTCTGACCGGGAACGCCTGCGACTGCACTACCTGGCGTTGAGCCAGGCCGTCATCGCCGCGACCGGGGTGCACGTCGCCGCCGCCGACCTGCCGTTCCGGCTGGTCGAGTCGCTGGTCAACATGTGGTCGGTGCCGCCAGGCGACGAACGCGCCGAACTGCCGATCCACGTGGCCGACGCGTGCCTGCGCGTCCTCGGGGTCTCCGACGGCGGCACGCTCGCCCAACGCGAGCGCACCCACGAGCTGATCGAGCGCTACACCAGCGTGGAACCGGCCGAGACGCTGCTCAGGTAGGTCGGCCAGTCGCCGTGGTGGGTGATGTCCTCACCGGCCCGCCACGCCTCGAGCGCACAGCCGAAGCCGACGACCTCGGTGCCGTCGGACAACGTGACCCGGCCCAGCGACATCGGCGCCGGGAGGGCGGCCAGGAAGTCGCCGAGCATCGCCGTGCCGACCAGCCACAGCTCACCGCCGATGGGGGCGCCGTCGTCGGCGCCGACCCGCACCAAACCGGGTTTCGGCGGAGTGGTGTCGAGGCGCGCCAGTCGGTACACCGGCGCGGTCAGGGCAGGCCCCAACCACCGGGCGCCCCGATCCTCGAGCTGAAAGGCCAACGGCTGCCCGCGAAGATGGGCGCCGACCACCATCAGGGTCGTCGCGTCGGCGCCGGCGAACGTCGGCCACGGGCGGTGGATCGACGTGCCCGCGGTCGACGTCGCACCGGGCAGCGCGACGGAGGGCGTCGGTGACACGACCAGCCGGGCGACGTCGAGGGCGACCGCATCGGCACCCGATCTCGCGATCACCGACACGCCGAACTGGTCGTCGCCCGCGGTGCCGGACGGCACCGCGACGGCGCACATGTCCATCAGGTTGCAGAAGTTGGTGTAGGTCCCCAGCCGGGAGTTGACGCCGACCGGGTCCGCGCCGACCTCGGCGATGGTGGGATGTTCGGTGGTCGTGGGGATCAGGAGTGCGTCGCAGTCGCCCAGCGTCGTCGACGCGGCCTCGGTGAGCTCGGCGAGGCGGCGGCGATCCCCGAGCAGCTGGGTCGCCGACACGGTGCCCGCGGCTGTGACGATGGCCCCGACGGTCGGATCCACCTGCGACCGATGGGCGTCGACGAACTCGCCGACGGCGTCATGGCGTTCGGCGACCAGGCCGCCGTCGTACAGCAGTCGCGCGGCGGCGAGGAAGTCCGTCAGGTCGATCTCCCGAATCACCGCACCGTGCGCCTCGAGTCGGGCCCGGGCCGCGAGGAACGCCTCTCGCCACGGCGCCGACAGCCCGGGGAGTTCGCGGGGTACGGCGACCGTCGGGATCTCCGGTGCCGCCAGCGGCGCGTCGGGCGGGAACGGGCGTGCCGCGCCGGCGATGACGCCCATCGCGGCGTCCGCGGTGTCGAGGTCGCGCGCGAACACCGTCACGCAGTCGTAGGACCGGCACGCGGGGACGACTCCGTCGGTCGGCACGACGCCGTAGGTCGGCTTGATGCCCACGATGCCCTGCAGCGCGGCGGGCACGCGACCCGACCCGGCGGTGTCGGTACCGAGGGACACGTCGACCAGGCCCAGGGCGACCGCGACGGCGGATCCCGAGCTCGACCCACCCGAGATGTGGTCGGGGCGCCGCGAATCCCGCACGGCGCCATGGGGACTGCGCGTCCCCACCAGACCGGTGGCGAACTGGTCGAGGTTCGTCGCGCCGATCACCACCGCGCCCGCGGCACGCAACCTGGCGACGACGACGGCGTCGTCGGCCGCGGGGCTCGTCGCGAACGACGGGCAGCCGGCGGTGGTCGCCAGGCCCGCCACGTCGACGTTGTTCTTGACCGCGGCGGTCAGCCCGGCGAGCGGAAGGTCGGCGCCGGTGCGGACGGCCGCGTCGACGGCTTCGGCGTCGGCCAGGGCATCGGCCTTGGCGCGCAGGAAGATCCACACCTCCGGCCGTTCGGCCGCCTCGATCGCGGCGTAGGTCGCCCGCACCCTTTCCACTGCACTAATGCGCGATCCCGCTTCGCTTCTCGCTGCACTCATGCTGGCACTCCCGTCACCCTGCGTTCACGCGATTGGTCCCCGACGACGACGAGCGGAGTGCCCGGGTCGACCTGGTTGCCCGCCTCGACCAGCACCCGCGTCACGACGCCGTCCGCCGGTGCGGTCAACACGGTCTCCATCTTCATCGCCTCCAGCGCGAGCAGCGCCTGCCCGGCCACCACGCGGTCGCCGACGGCGACGTCGACCTTCCATACGCTCGACGAGAACGGCGCGTCCACCCGCCGTTCGTCGTCGTGCAGGACCAGGTCGGTCGACGTGATCGCGACCCGGGACTCGGCCCGCTCCGCCCGGTCGAACTCCCCCGCCGCCGTCCACGCGGCTCGTTCGGCGGCGAAGGCCGTGGCCTGGACGGCGCGGAACTCGGCGATCGAGTCGGCGTTGGCCGCGAGGAATCGCTCGTGTTCGGCGAGTGAGAACGTGCCGTCGGTGATGTCGACCGATCCCCGGCCCGCGGCCATGTCCGCCCGCAGGTCGAACAGTTCCTCGGCCGTGACGGGGTACCAGGAGATGCGGTCGAAGAACCGCAGCAGCCACGGGCTACCCGGTTCGAAGGGCGGCGTCTGCCGGTAGCGGCTCCACACCTGGGTGGTCCTGCCGACGAACTGATATCCGCCGGGACCCTCCATGCCGTAGATGCACAGATAGGCGCCGCCGATGCCGACCGAGTTCTCCGCGGTCCAGGTACGGGCCGGGTTGTACTTGGTGGTCACCAGCCGGTGCCGCGGATCCAGCGGCGTGGCGACGGGCGCCCCGAGGTAGACGTCGCCGAGGCCCAGGGTCAGGTACTCCGCCGAGAACACCGTCGCCATGACGTCGTCCTGGCTCGCCAGACCGTTGATCCTGCGGATGAATTCGATGTTGGACGGACACCACGGGGCGTCGTCGCGCACCCCGGAGGTGTAGCGCGCGATTGCTTCCCGGGTCGCCGGGTCGTCCCAGCTCAGCGGCAGCCGCACCGACCGGCTCGGCACCACCAGTTCCGACGTGGCGGGCAGGTCGTCCTCGAGTTCGGCGAGCAGGCCCAAGAGCCGGTCGACCGGCAGAACGTCCGGATCCAGGTGGACCTGAAGGGATCTGATTCCCGGTGTGAGGTCGAGAATGCCGGGGACGGAACTGGATTCGAGCCGCTCCTCGAGCGCGTGCACCCTGGCCCGCAGCGCGAGATCGAGCACCATGTCACCGTATTCGACCAGCACGTTGTCGTCGCCGCTGCGGCGATAGGTGACCGCGGGCGCGTCCCCACCGTCGCGGCGGCTCAGCACGCCGTCGTCACCGTCGCGGCCGGTTCGCCGGACGGAGACGCTCGCGGCCATGCGCGCGGGGCCCACCTCCGATCGGGACGGCGCGTCGACCGCCCGGATCGGAACGAACCGGACCGTGTCCCCCGGCCGCAGCTGCCCGAGCTTCCATCGGTCGCCGGCCACGACCGTGACCGGACACACGAAGCCACCGAGGCTGGGACCGTCGGGGCCCAGCAGGATCGGGGTGTCGCCGGTGAAGTCGAGGGCGCCGACCGAGTAGGCGGTGTCGTGGATGTTGGAGGGGTGTAGTCCCGCCTCGCCGCCGTCGGGGCGGGCCCACTTCGGGCGCGGTCCCTCCAGCCGCACCCCGGTGCGGGCCGAGTTGAAGTGCACGACGTAGTCAGCCGAGTACAGCGTGTCCACGTCCTCGCGGGTGAAGAACTCCGGGGCGCCGTGCGGGCCCTCGGTGACCGCCAGCTCCCACTGCGACGGCATCGACGGCCGAAGGTGCTGCGGGACTGCGCCCTTCGGATCGGTCGAGGCGACCGGCGTCGCCCGCAGCACGTCGCCGACCACCAGGGGTCGGCCACCGTGGCCGCCGAAGCGCCCGAGGGTGAACGTGGACGCACTCCCCAGATAGGCCGGTACGTCGAACCCGCCGTCGACGAGGACGTAGGTGCGCAGCCCGGCGGTCTCGGCCGCACCGATCGCGAGGACCCCGTCGGCGGGCACGACGACCGGCTCCCACATCGGTACGCGCACGCCGTCGACCGTCACCTGGCAGTCCGCCCCGGTGACGCAGAAGGTCGTCGGATGCGTCACGCGCAGCGTGGGCCCCGAGGCGGTGCACTCCAAACCCGGTGCGCCCTCGGCGTTTCCGAGCGCCCGGTTGCCGAGCCGGAACGACAGGTCGTCCATCGGCCCGCTCGGGGGGACGCCGACGCTCCACAGACCGACCCGGCCCGGCAGGTCCTGCACCGTGGTCGACAGTCCGGCGACGTCGACGGTGATGCGCGGCCGCGGGTCGACGACGCCGGCGAGGGTGCCGGTGTGGTGCCGGGCAGCCCGCACGTCGTCGAGGGTCAGCGCCGCGCGAAGCAGTCCGACGTTGACCTCGATGCCCTGCAGGACGGTGGCGTCGAGTGCGCGACCGAGCCGGTCGAGGGCCTGGTCGCGGTCGACGCCGGCGGCGATCACCTTGGCCAGCAACGGGTCGTAGGACGCCGTGACCTCGGTGCCCGTCTCGACCCACGCGTCGACGCGCGGCGCGGGGTCACCGGCCACGGCGTCGGGAAAGTGCACGGCCACCAGGGTTCCGGTGCTCGGGCGGTAGTCGCGGGAGGGGTCTTCGGCGTACACCCGCGCCTCGACCGCGTGACCGCGCACCGGGACGGACCCGGCGTTCGTGCCGGCCTCGAGGTGTGGCGCCAGCACGTCGACTTCCCCGCGGGCGAGCCGGAACATCCACGCCGCCAGGTCGACGCCGGTGACCGCCTCGGTCACGGGGTGCTCGACCTGCAGACGCGCGTTGACTTCCAGGAAGGATGCCTCTTCGCGGCGCGGGTCGTAGACGAACTCGACCGTGCCCGCTGACCGATAGCCCACCGAGGCAGCCAATGCGCGGGACGACGAATGCAGCTGGGCGCGAACCGTTTCCGGCAGTGCGGGAGCGGGCGCCTCTTCGATCACCTTCTGGTTGCGGCGCTGCAGCGAGCAGTCCCGGTCACCGAGGGAGACCACGCGGCCGGCACCGTCGCCGAAGATCTGGACCTCGACGTGGCGGGCGTCGTCGACGAAGCGTTCAACGAACACCCCGGCGGCGCCGAAGCTGCGCGCGGCCAACCGGGACACGCGGTCGAAGGCCGCCCTGAGCTCGGCGGCGTCACGGCAGACCTGCATGCCGATCCCGCCACCGCCGCCGGTCGCCTTCAGCATCACGGGATAGCCGATCTCGGCCGCTGCCGTGTGGGCCGCCGCGGCGTCGTCGAGCAGCTCCGAGCCGGGGAACACGGGGACGCCGGCGGCACGCGCCGCGGCCCGGGCGGTGTGCTTGGTGCCGAAGATGCGCAGGTGATGCGGCGTCGGACCGACGAAGGCCATCCCGGCCGCCTCGACTGCCGACGCGAAATCGGCGTCCTCGGAAAGGAATCCGTAGCCGGGATGGATCATGTCGGCACCGGTCGCCGTCGCCGCGGCGACGAGCGCGTCGGCGCGGAGGTAACTCTCACTTGGCGCCGCGGGCCCCAGCCGGACGGCATCGTCGGCGAGGCGGACGTGGGGCGCACCCCGATCGGCGTCGGAGAACACCGCGATCGTGCGCAGGCCGAGCAGCCGTGCGGAGCGGACCAGGCGGACGGCGATCTCGCCGCGGTTGGCGATCAGAACGCTGTGCGTCACGCCGCCTCACCCGGCCGGGTGACGATCATGCGGACCGGCGTCGGATCGAAGGCGTTGCAGGGGTTGTTGACCTGCGGGCAGTTCGAGACCAGCACCAGCACGTCGACGTCGGCGCGCAATGCGACCCGCTTGCCCGGTGCCGACAGCCCGTCGACGATACCGAGCGCACCGTCGGGGTCCACCGGCACGTTCATGAACCAGTTGATGTTGCTGGCAAGGTCTTTCGCGCCGAGCCCGTGACGGGAGCCCTCCAGCAGGAAGTTCTCCATGCAGCCGTGCTGGGCGCGGGTGTGCTGGCCGTAGCGCAGCGTGTTCGACTCCTTGGAGCACGCGCCGCCGAGGGTGTCGTGCACGCCGACCTCGTCGCCGACGACGGTCATCAAGGCGGCTCCGGTGTCGGCCCGCAGCACCGATCCCGTGGTCAGCACGATGCCACCCTGTCGCGCGATGGTCTCCGAGGCGCTGTAGCGGACGCTGGTGTCCGCGGCGGAGTACAGCAGACAGTCGACGGCCTGGTTGCCTGCGAGGTCGACGATCGTCAGCACGTCACCGGCGGCGACGACCGCCGACCACGCGGCGCGCGCGCCGACCTCTTCGTCGAGCACCACGACACCCGGCACGAGGGCGGTGTCGGTCGCTGCGGTCGGGGCGTTCACAGGACTCCTCGGGCGATCAGGTCGGCGTCGGTGTTGGCGGCGGCTTGCCGGTGCTCCGGGCGCAGCGGCCCCACCAGGTCACCGGCCACCAGGAGGTCGAGGTCGCCGACGGCCGGCCACGCGTGCATCCGCAGGGCCGAGCAGGTGAACTCCGGACGTGGGTCCAGCGGGTGGGCCGTGTTCGCCAGGGAGACGATGGCGTCGACGTGCAAGAGCAGGTCGACGTGCGCGCCGGCGCCCGCGGAACCCTGCCACTCGAGCGATCCGTCCGAACCCACCCGCACGCCCTTGAAGAACGACGGTGACGGCGGCAGGTCACGCGTCCCGAGCCCGTTCTTGAGGGCCGCGAGCAACAACAGCTCACGCCCCGCCGGTGACGCGGACTCGGGAGCCCCCGCGCCGTAGCGCGCGTCGTTGCCGGCGCGAGTGGTGGTGCCCGCGAGCGCGTCGTGGTGCCCCGAGGTGTCGGCGACGACCGTGGCGAGCACCCGCCCGAACCCGCTGAGCAAGGGATGTCCCGTTCCGAGGTAGGCCTGCCAGGGCACCTTCACCGTGTCGGCGACGTTGAGGCGCTCGTGCGGACCGTCCGCGCGGTGGATCAGGACGTGCGCGCACGCGTCGCCGTCGACGTCGGTCAACCGGATGCGCGTGCCACGTGCCAGAACCGCGGTCGTATATCCGCCGGGCGCAACGGTTTCCGACCACACCAGGCTGTCGGCCGATACTCCGTCGGGCGCCGTCGGGCTGCTCACCGCCGGGACGTGGCGCATGGCGTCGGCGGTCCGTCCGTGCTGAGCCCTCGCATGTGCCTTGGCGCCCGCGGTCGTGGCGGTGTCCGGGTGGTCGGCAGGGGGCGCGTCGCGCACGTGGCTGGTCACTGCTACTCCAGGGGCTCTCGGCGTCGGTGGGTCCCGACATATCTGTCAGGTGACAGTTTTCTCGGCCGGGCGCCGTCGGTGGTTGCCGCGGTGTAACCGATGACGGGCGGGCGGTTAACAACAGGCTTCGCGCGTGTCCGTCGTGTGACGGGTGGCTGGTCATCCCGGCGACCTGGTTAGATCGAAGTGAGTGCCGACGACCGGGAATCCGCCGTGGCGACGCTCACGAGCTGGGACGTGCCCGCGCGGGGATTAATCCACCGACGGCCCCGGTTGGCATTCTTGGGGGCGCAACGACGCGTCCAAATTTTGGTGCCGCCGCCACGACAGGCGGCGACGAATGCTTGACAAGACGACAAGAGGGTACGCAGAGAAGATGACCACCACCGTTTCCGCGATCGCAGCCACTTCGGCCACCGAGCCGCTGACCAAGACCACCATCGAGCGCCGCGACGTCGGCCCGCACGACGTGGCATTCGACATCAAGTTCGCCGGCATCTGTCACTCCGACATTCACACCGTCAAGGCCGAGTGGGGCGAGCCCAACTACCCGGTCGTCGCTGGCCACGAAATCGCCGGCGTCGTCACCGAGGTCGGCTCCGAGGTCACCAAGTACAAGGTCGGCGACCACGTCGGCGTCGGCTGCTTCGTCGACTCCTGCCGTGAGTGCGACAACTGCAAGGCCGGTCTGCAGCAGTACTGCACCGGCGAGGGCGGCATGGTCGGCACCTACAACGCCACCGGCAAGGACGGCACTCCCACGTACGGCGGCTACAGCCAGGCCATCGTCGTCGACGAGAACTACGTCTTGCGGATCCCCGACAGCATCCCCCTGGACAAGGCCGCTCCCCTGCTCTGCGCCGGCATCACCCTGTTCTCCCCGCTGCACCACTGGGGCGCCGGACCTGGCAAGAAGGTCGCCATCGTCGGACTCGGCGGCCTCGGCCACATGGGCGTCAAGATCGCGCACGCGATGGGCGCCGAGGTGACGGTCTTGAGCCAGTCCCTCAAGAAGATGGAGGACGGCCTGCGACTCGGCGCGGACGAGTACTACGCGACCAGCGACCCCGACACGTTCACCAAGCTGGCCGGCAAGTTCGACCTGATCGTCAACACCGTGTCGGCGACTCTCGACCTCGCCGCCTACATGGGCCTGCTGGCCACCGACGGCACGCTGGTGGAAGTGGGTGCGCCGGAGAAGCCGATGGTGGTTCCGTTCTTCCCGCTCGGTGCGCAGCGCCGCAGCCTGTCCGGTTCGATGATCGGAGGCATCCCCGAGACCCAGGAGATGCTGGACTTCTGCGCCGAGCACGACATTGCGCCCGAGATCGAGGTCATCGGCGCCGATTACGTCAACGAGGCCTACGAGCGCGTGCTCGCCAGCGACGTGCGGTACCGCTTCGTGATCGACACCGCGACGCTGTAGCAAACTCGACGACGGCCCAGATCCCCCGGGATCTGGGCCGTTTTGCGTCGGCTACCGGGTGATCGGCGGATCGACGCCTGCGTCAGTTCCGCGACGGGACCTTTACGCAAAGTTGCCCATTCGAGTTGTCGGATCGGGATGCGGGTGCGACGCTCTGGAACAGACCGCAGCGTGGCGGCCCCGACTCGTGCACTGAATCCGAAGCTTGGAGGCCCATATGAGTGCCGAATCCGCAACTACCGACGACCCGGCTGCCGCCCGGGCGACCGGCCTGAAGAAGGGTTCCATCGGCATCGTCGCGGTCATCTTCATGGCCGTGGCCAACGCCGCCCCGATCACCGCGATGACGGGCAACGTGCCCATCGCCGTCGGATTTGGCAACGGACTTGGCGCCCCGGCCGGCTTCCTGTTCGCGACGATCATCCTGACGCTGTTCGCCCTCGGATACGTCGCGATGGCGCGCCACATCACCACCACCGGCGCGTTCTACGGCTTCATCTCCCACGGCCTCGGCCAGACCTGGGGCATGGCCAGCGGCATGCTCGCCACGTTCGCCTACGTGGTGTTCGAGGGTTCGCTGATCGGCGGCTGTGCCTACTTTGCCAACGACGCCCTCAAGACCATCTTCAACGTCGACGTTCCGTGGCTGGCGATCGCCGTCGTCGCGATCGTCGCCATCGCCGCGTTGTGCTACTTCGACATCAGCCTGACCGCGGCGATTCTCGGCGTCACGCTCACCGCCGAGGTGCTCATCCTCCTCGCCCTCGCGTTCTCGGTGATCTTCTCCGGCGGCGGCCCCGACGGCCTGATGCTGAACCAAACGGTGTTGCTCAACAACGCCTTCGAGAGCCTGCCCGCCGGTGCGTTCGGCACCGCTGCGGCGGCCGGGTCGATGGCCATCGGACTGTTCTTCGCGTTCTGGTCGTGGGTCGGCTTCGAGACCACCGCGGTGTACGGCGAGGAGTCGCGCAACCCGAAGAAGATCATTCCGAGGGCGACCATCATCGCGGTCGTCGGGCTTGGCTTGTTCTACACGTTCATCTCGGCCATGGTGATCGCCGGCAACGGCGCGAAGGCGTCCGTCGAAACCTCCATCAGCGCTTCGCCTCTCGACCTGTTCTTCAACCTCGTTCAAACCAACCTCGGCGGCGTCCTGCTCGACGTCTACAAGGGACTCCTGGTCATCGGGTCGTTCGCGTGCGCGCTGGCCTTCCACAACGCCGCGTCGCGTTATCTCTACGCGCTGGGCCGCGAGGTGCCGTCCGAGAAAATCAAGTCCACCGTCGGCGGCACGCACCCCAAGCACGGGTCGCCGTACATCGCGTCGACGATCCAGAGCGTCATCACGCTGCTGATCGTGCTGTCGTTCGCGTTCTTCACCGCGGTGCAGGTGCCCGACGCCGACGGCACGCCGGTCGACACCCCCACCCTGGTGCCCTACGTCAACGTCTACGGGCTGCTGGCGTTGATCGGCACCGCCGCGATCCTGCTGGTGCAGGCGATCTGCTCGGCGGCGGTCATCTGGTTCTTCTGGGTCAAGAAGACTCACCGCGGCAACGTGATCACGACACTGCTGTGTCCGCTCGTCGGCGGTCTGGCGATGCTGTACGTGGTGTGGCTGCTGTGGGACAACCGCGAATTCGCGGCCGGCCTCGCGGCCAAGTCCGACGTCTTCAAGGCCGCGCCGTACATGATCCTCGCGGTCTTCGCGATCGGGCTCGGCTACGCGGTGTGGCTGCGCACCACCAAGCCGACGATCTACGCGGAGATCGGCCGCACGGTCATGGAGGACGCGCACGAGCGCAGCGACGCCTGACCCGACACCGCCGGAACCGAGATCCCCGCACGCCCAGCGTGCGGGGATCTCTGCGTCACCCACAATTGCCGTCGGCGTCAAACGTTGGTGCGCAACCCCTTTCGGGGGCATGGCGGGCAGCCACTGTCTGTCGACCGGGCGCCGCGCGATGTTTCCGCCCGCACCGAACCGGCTACAGACGTCTCGGCGCGACGACGCGCGAGCCCGCACGTCTCGACCAAAGGACACCATGGCAAGCAAGGCGTTTCCGGCCGACGACACGACGAGAACCTTCTTCGCCATCAGCCTCGCCGTGGTCGCCGGTGTGGCCGACACCATCGGCTTCCTCGAGTACGGCCAGCTGTTCATGTCGTTCATGAGCGGCAACACCACCCGGTTCGGCGAGGCGGCCAGCTCCCTGGACTGGGTCGGCGTGGCCCGCTTCGGCTCCGTCATAGCGCTGTTCTGCTTCGGCGCCTTTCTCGGCACCCTGATCGCCGCGTGGTCCGGGCCGTGGCGGCTCTCCACCCTGCTCGTCATCACGGCCCTGCTGCTCACCGTGGGACTCGTCATGCCGCAGGGGCCCGACGCCGTGCCCCTGCACGCCTACCCCGTCGTGCTGGCCCTCGGCCTGCAAAACGCGACCCTGCAGGACGAGGCGGGACGCAGCCTGGCACTGACCTACGTGACGGGCACCGTCATCAGATTCGGCGCCGGGCTCGCGAACATCCTCCTGCACAAGCCGGCGCCGTCGTTCTGGATTCAAGGCCCGCTGTGGGCGGGCCTGACGGCGGGCGCCGTCTGTGGCGGCGTGCTGCAACACCACTTCGGGGAGGCGGCGTTCCTGGCTCCCGCGGCTCTCGCCGGTGCCCTGGCGGCGATCGCCCTGACCATGACGCTGCTCCGGCCCGCCAGCCCGCTGGTTCTCAACGACTCTGCGCCGCAACCGGACGCCGCGCCCGACGCCCCGTCCACGGTGGTGATCCCAGCGGGTCAACGCCGCCGTTAGGCTTTTTCATGCCTTCGCCGCCCGTACGACGTGCGTGGCGCGGCCGGGGTTTGGACGCCGCGAAGGCGCCCACTCGCCAGTCGAGTTCACCGGCCATCGCCAGTCCTCCCCCGACCGGACCGATGGTCACCGTGCTCGCGGTCTTCCGGTGGTGCCGCGCACCACCAGCTTGGGCTCGAGGACGACGTCGTCGTGGAGGTCACCGTTCTCGTCTTCCATCATGCCGACCGCCAACCTCACCGCATGTTTGGCGATGCCCGAGGCGTCCTGATGCACCGTCGTCAGGTCGATCAGCGGGTAGTCCGAGAGCCGGCTGTCGTCGAATCCGATCAGTGACAACTCCGACGGCACCTGAACCCCCGACCGGGTGAACACGTCGAGCAGGCCGAGCGCGCAGCGGTCGTTGCTCGCCAATATCGCCGTCGGAAGGCGTGATTCGTCGAGGATGGTGCGTGCGGCGTGGGCGCCCGCCTCCTCGGTGTGGGCACCGGCGATCACCCGTGAGGCGGCCTCGAGCCCGTGGCTGCGCATCGCGGCGCGATAGGCGCGTCGGCGCTCGGCCGAACCCGAGCCGCCCCCGCCGTCGACGTGGACGATGTCGCGGTGCCCGAGTTCGACGAGGTAGTTCACCGCCTGACGGATCCCCTTGGCGTCGGCGGTGCGCACCGAACTCATGCCGCGGATCAGTGGCTTGCCGGCCACGTCACCTCCCACCGCGACGGTGGGCAGACGCTCCGCAATCCGTTGCAGGGCACCTCGGTTCGACGTGGGACCCAGGAGGATCAAGCCGCCACACCGATGGCTGATCAACGTCTCGATCGACTCCGTTTCGTCACGGTCGGGCAAGTTGGCCGTCAGCAGCACGTCGTATCCCACGCCTTCGGCAGCCGGATAGAGGTCGGTGACCATCTCCGCGTGAAACGGCTGCCGGACGTCCATCAGCACGCCGATCGTCCGACTTCGGCCGCGGGCCAGGAGTTGGGCGGCGGAGTCCGGGCGGTACCCGATCTCCTCGGCGACCTCGAGCACCCGGCGACGGGTCTCCTCACTGGCGCCGGGTTTACCGCTCAGGACGAACGACACCAACGTCCGCGACACCCCGGCACGGACGGCGACGTCGGCCATGGTCGGGCGGTGAGTGGCCACGGGCAGTCCCCTCGCTGTGACGCTTGACACGTCTCGGTCGTCGCGTTCATAGTAGACCTCACGCGCGTTACTAACGCGCTTTAGTCCAGACGAACGGGAGCCTCTCCGTGGCGACGACGGAAACGGGACGATCGGCGGGTCGATTCCTGACCAAGCTGACCGTCGTCGCCACACTTGGCGGCCTGCTGTTCGGCTACGACACCGGCGTGATCTCCGGCGCCCTGCTCTACATGAAGGACGACCTCGACCTCAGTTCGTTCGGTGAGGCGACCGTCGTGAGCTCGCTGCTGTTCCCCGGCGCGGCCCTGGGTGCACTCCTCGGCGGGCGGATCGCCGACCGAATCGGACGCAAGCGGATGCTGCTGCTCTGCGGCGCGATCTTCCTCGTCGGCGCGCTCGGTTGCGCACTGGCACCCTCGGTCCAGATCATGGTGGTCGCGCGCATCGTCCTCGGCTTCGGCGTTGGCGCCGCATCGGTCACCTGCCCGCTCTACCTGGCCGAGATGGCGCCGCCGGACCGACGCGGTCGCATGGTGACCGTCAACGAGCTCATGATCGTGACCGGACAGATGCTCGCCTTCGCCATCAACGCGCTGCTGGACCACGTGATTCACGACCCCCACGTCTGGCGAATCATGTTGGCAGTCGCGTCGATTCCCGCCATCGCCCTCCTTGTCGGCATGCTCTTCCTACCGGACTCGCCGCGCTGGTACGGCCTCAAGAGGCGATTCGAGGAGGCCAGAACCGTGCTGGGCTACAGCCTGGACTCGCGGGAAGCCGACGCGGAGTTCGAGGCCATCGTCGCCCATGCCGAACGGACCACGAGCAGCCGCACCCCGTGGACGGTCATCCGCGACGTGCCCTGGATTCGCAAAGTCGTGCTGATCGGTTGCGGACTGGCGATCGTGCAGCAGGCCACCGGAATCAACACGGTGAACTATTACGCCCCAACGATTCTCGAACAGAGCGGTCTCGGGGTCAGCGCGTCGCTCATCGCCACCATCGCCGTCGGCGTCACGTCCGTCGTCACCACCGTCATCGGCATCATCCTGCTCGGTTACATCGGTCGCCGGACCATGCTGCTGATCGGGTTCAGCGGCGTTGCCGCGTCCCAGGCAGCGCTCGCACTGACGTTCCTGTTGTCCGAGTCCACCACGCGGAGCTACGTCATCCTCGGCTGCATGATCGTCTTCGTCGCCTTCGTGCAGATGTTCATCGGCACCTGCGTCTGGCTGCTGCTCTCGGAGATCTTCCCCATGAGAATCCGCGGATTCGCCATGGGCATCGCCGTATTCGTGCTGTGGTGCACCAATGCGGCCATCTCGTTTCTGTTCCCGGTGCTGAACTCCACGTTCGGTTCGACGGGAACCTTCGGACTGTTCGTCGCCGTCAACCTCGTCTCGCTGTACTTCGTGTGGCGCTGCGTGCCGGAGACCAAGGGCACCACGCTGGAGGAACTAGAGGACAGGTTCGAAGCCGAGGGCACCCTCGTGACGTCGACCTGACGTCGTCACCACCCATGAATGGACCCCACGAAAGGACTCACGCGACAATGAGCAACATCCTGGTCGGCTCGGCCCCCGACTCCTGGGGCGTCTGGTTCCCCGACGACCCCGAGCAGACCCCGTACACCCGCTTCCTCGACGAGGTCGCCGCCTCGGGCTACGAGTGGATCGAACTGGGGCCCTTCGGTTACCTCCCCACCGACCCCGAGAAGCTGGCCGACGAACTGGCTCGGCGCAACCTGAAGCTCTCGGCCGGAACGGTGTTCGAGCACCTGCACCAGGACGATTCCTGGGATGCGGTATGGGCCCAGATCGAGGACGTCGCCAAGCTCACCGCGGCCGTCGGGGGCAAGCACGTCGTCGTCATCCCCGAGATGTGGCGCGACCCGGCCACCGGCGCCGTGCTCGAGGACCGCAACCTGACCACCGACCAGTGGGCCAAGAAGACCACCGGCATGAACGAGCTGGGCAAGGCCATGTTCGAAAAGTACGGCGTGCGTGCGCAATACCATCCGCACGCCGACAGCCACGTCGACACCGAAGAGAACGTCTACCGCTTCCTCGACGGCACCGACGGCGCGTTCGTGAACCTGTGCCTGGACACCGGCCACATCAGCTACTGCGGCGGTGACAACATCGCCATCATCGAGCGCGCGCCCGACCGCATCGGCTACCTCCACCTCAAGCAGGTCGACCCCGTGGTCCGCGCCAAGGTCGAAGCCGAGGACCTTCCGTTCGGCGAGGCCGTCAAACTCGGCGCCATGACCGAGCCACCGCTGGGCATCCCCGACATGCCGCCGCTGCTGGCGGCCGTCGAGCGCCTCGGCATAGACGTGTTCGCGATCGTCGAGCAGGACATGTACCCCTGCGCCGTCGATGCACCCCTACCCATCGCGCAGCGCACCCGGAAGTATCTCGGGTCGTGCGGCGTGCCGTCCGTTCGCTTCAGCTGACCGAGTCAAGGAGTCCACACAGCATGTCCGATCTACGCCTTGCCGTCCTCGGCGTCGGAATGATGGGCGCCGACCACGTCGCCCGCATCGGTTCCAAGATCGCCGGTGCCCGGGTCACCGTCGTCAACGACTACGTGACCGAGAAGGCCGAGCAGCTTGCCGCGACCATCCCCGGCTGCCGCGCGATCACCGATCCGCTCGACGCGATCGCCGACGCCGAGGTCGACGCCGTCGTGCTCGCCACCCCCGGCACCACCCACGAGAAGCAACTCCTCGCCTGCCTGGAGCACGGCAAGCCGGTGATGTGCGAGAAGCCGCTGACCACCGACGTGGCGACGTCGCTGGAGGTGGTCAAGCGCGAGGCCGAGCTCGGCAAGCGGTTGATCCAGGTCGGTTTCATGCGCCGCTTCGACGCCGAGTACGTGGCGTTGAAGGCACTGCTGGCCGACGGCCAACTCGGCACGCCACTGGTCATGCACTGCGCACACCGCAACCCCGTCGTGCCACCGAACTTCGACAGCTCCATGATCGTCAAGGACTCGCTCGTTCACGAGGTCGACGTGACGCGCTTCCTGTTCGACGAGGAGATCACCCAGGTTCAGATCATCAAGCCGGCCGCCAATCCCAGTGCACCGCAGGGTCTTCAGGACCCACAGATCGCCATCTTCACGACCGCCACGGGCAAGCACGTGGACGTCGAGGTGTTCGTCACCACCGGTGTCGCCTACGAGGTCCGCACCGAGGTCGTGGGCGAATTGGGCAGTGCGATGATCGGCCTCGACGTCGGACTGCTGCGCAAGAGCGCGCCGGGGCACTGGGGCGGGCAGATCACCCCAAGCTTCAAGGAACGCTTCGGCCTGGCCTACGACGTGGAGATCCAGCGCTGGGTCGACGCGGTGCGCTCCGGGGTGAACGTCGACGGGCCGGGCGCCTGGGACGGCTACGCCGCGGCAGCGGTGTGCGCGGCGGGTGTCGCCTCGCTGGAGTCGGGCCGACCCGTCGCGGTGGAGATGGTCTCGCGCGAGTCGATCACGGGAGCCTGAGCGGGGCATTCCTGCTAGCAGGGGGACGGCGCGCAGGCTACCGGTGAGGACAGCGGAGGCGCACCCTCCCATGATGGGGGCATGGCACGCGATCGCTCCACCCCCGCGCTGAATTGGCGCGGGACCCCGGTGTCCCGACGGTCGATTCTGATCGGCCTCGGCGCCGTGGGCGCCTTCGTCGCCGTCGACCTCGGCTCCGTGGCGTTCGCGAACGGATGGGTCGGCGGCGGCGGTGCGTTCACCCGACAGACCTTCGTCGACGGGTTCCGAGCCGTCTTCGGCAACCACCCAGGTTTTCGCAAGAATCACGCCAAGGGCGTGGCCGTCACCGGATACTTCGACGGCAACGGCAACGGCGCCGAGCTGTCGTCCGCGGCGGTCTTCGGCCGGGTGCGCACCCCCGTGACGGGCCGGTTCTCCCTGTCCGGCGGGGACCCGTTCATGGCCGACACGCCGTCGGCGGCGCGTGGTCTCGGTCTGGCCTTCGGGCTGCCGGGGGCGGACCAGTGGCGCACGGCGATGCTGAATCTGCCCGTGTTCCCCGACAATTCGCCACGCGGGTTCTACGACCGGCTGCTGGCCTCGGCGACCGTCGCCGGCACCGGCAAGCCCGACCCGGCGGCAATGGCCGCCTTCCTGGCCAAGCACCCCGAGACCGCGGCCGCGATGGCCGTCATCAAGAATCACCCGCCGACACCGGGATTCGCCGACAGCACATTCTCCGGCCTCAACGCGTTCTACGTCGTCGACGCCGCCGGGCGGCGCACCCCGGTGCGATGGTCGTTCACGCCACTGCAGGCGGCCCTCCCGTCGACGGCGGGTGACGACGGCCTGTTCGACGCGTTGGTGCGGCAACTGCGGACCGGTCCACTGAGCTGGCGACTGCACCTGGTGGTGGGCGAACCGCCGGACCCGCTGACGGATGCGACGCTGCCGTGGCCGCCCGAGCGGCGGGTCGTCGACGCCGGCACGCTCACTCTGACCGGTGCCGAGACCGAGGCGCCGGGCAACGCCCGCGACGTCAACTTCGACCCGCTGGTCCTTCCGCCGGGCATCGAACCGACCGACGATCCGCTGCTGAGCGCTCGTTCGTCGGTGTACGCGGCGTCCTACCGGGCACGCACCGGCGAGCCCAAGTCCGCGTCCGCGGTGCAGGTGGGAGAGGTGTCATGACCATCCGCTATCCGCTGCGGACCCGCCTCCTGCACTGGCTGACCGCACTGCTGGTGTTCTCTGCGCTGCTCGTCGGGTTCGTGATGGTGAACTCGCTGGACTCCTATGCGGCGTTGGTCGGTGTGCACATGACGCTGGGCGTCGTCATCCTGGTGGTCGTCGTGGTCCGCGCGGCCAACCGGTTCACCCATCGCACTCCACCCCTGCCGGACACGGTCGGCGGGTTCGAGCACGCCCTCGTCGTCGGCTCCGAGCTGTCGATGTACGCCCTGCTGCTGGCGCAGCCGCTCGTCGGCTGGGCGATGGTGTCGGCGGAGAGTCGACCCGTCGAGGTGTTCGGCCTGTTCCGGCTGCCCCGCATCGCACCCGCCGACGCCGACGTCTTCTTCGCGCTACGGCAGACCCATTCGGTACTGGCGTACCTGTTGGTGGTCGTGATCATCGCTCACGTCAGCGCGGTGCTGCTTCACACGCTGACGCTGCGAGACCGGATGCTGTCCCGGATGACGTTCGGACGGGACTAGGAGTTCCGGTCACCGCGGTTGGGAAGAAGGGTCTTTGGACTCCATCGGCGTCGCCCGCAGGCGACATAGGTTCGCATCATGACTCAGACGCTCGATTCACCGACCACACCGCGGACCGTCGACGTGATGCGCGCCGCGGTGGTCACCACATTTGGTGCTCCGCTTGAGGTTCGAGACGTCGAACTACCCACGCCCGGGTACGGCGAGGCACTGGTGAAGCTGGAGACCTCGGGCGTCTGTCACACCGATCTGCATGCCGCACATGGGGATTGGCCGGTCAAGCCGGCACCCCCGTTCATCCCCGGCCACGAGGGCTACGGCAGCGTCGTCGCCCAAGGCGACGGCGTGAACGACCTGAAGATCGGCGACAAGGTCGGCAACGCCTGGCTCTGGTCGGCGTGCGGAAGCTGCGAATACTGCCGCACCGGTTGGGAGACACTGTGTGAGAGCCAGCAGAACGGCGGCTACAGCGTCAACGGCAGCTTTGGCAGCTACATGCTCGTCAACGCCGCCTACGCCCCCCGGATCCCGGACGGCGTCGACCCACTGGAGATAGCACCCATCCTGTGCGCGGGCGTGACCGTCTACAAGGGCCTGAAGGTGACCGACACCCGGCCCGGCCAGTGGGTCGCGATCTCCGGCATCGGCGGGCTCGGCCACATCGCCGTGCAGTACGCACGGGCGATGGGACTGCGCGTGGTCGCCGTCGACGTCGACGACGCCAAGCTCGCCCTGGCGACCAGCTTCGGCGCCGAAGTCGTCGTCAACGCCGCCACCAGCGACGTGGTGGCCGAGGTGCAGAAAGCCACCGGAGGCGTGCACGGAGTGCTGGTCACCGCCGTGCACCCGCAGGCCTTCGGGCAGGCGATCGGCTTGGCCCGCCGCGGCGGCACCATCGTGTTCAACGGGCTGCCGCCCGGCAACTTTCCGGCGCCGATCTTCGACATCGTGCTCAAGGGCCTGACGATCCGGGGCTCCATCGTCGGCACCCGCCAGGACATGGTCGAGGCGCTCGACTTCTACGCGCGCGGGCTGATCCACCCGACGGTGGCCAGCGCGCGCCTCGACGAGATCAACGACGTGTTCGGCCGCATGGAACGCGGACAGATCGACGGCCGCGTCGTCATCGACTACCGGACGCCCTGACGGCCAACGGCAAGCCGAGCCGCTCCCGCAGGGTCGACGCCGGGTACTCGCGACGGAACAGCCCTCGCTGCTGCAGGAGCGGGACGACGAGGGTGGCGAAGTTCTCCACGTCGACGACGGCCTCGGCAGGCATGATGGTGAACCCGTCAGCCGTGCCCGCTCGATACCACGACTCCAGATCGTCGGCGACCTGCTCGGCCGAGCCCACCAGCAGCCGATGCCCCGAGCCGCCGGCGGCCATGACGACGAGTTCCCGCGGTGTGCGCGGACCCTCCGCGATCAACGCCCTGATCGCCGCACTGAACCCCGTCGAGAAGGCCTGCCCCGCAGGCGTATCCGGCAAGTCGGACGCGCAGATGGGATCATCCGGACCGAACGAACCCGTGGAGAGGCCGAGGTTTACGAGGAGGTCATCGGTGAGGCGCGCGATCGGCAGCGTCGCCGTGAGCTGCTCGGCGCGGGCGTGGGCGTCGGCCGCGCTCGCGGAGACGAGCACCACCACACCCAGCGACACCTTGACGTCGTCTGGTTGCCGGCCGGCGGCAGTGGCCCGCCGTCGGATGTCGTCGCGGAAGGCCACGGCCTTCGCCTTGGTCTGGGCCGCGGTGAACACGACGTCGGCGAACTCCCCGGCCAACCTCAAACCGCCCTCGGATCCGCCGGCCTGCACGACCACCGGACGTCCCTGCGGGCCCGGCGGTACGGGCAGAGGTCCGGCGACGGAGAAGAACTCACCGTCGTGATCGATGGCCCGAACCTTCGAGGCGTCGGCGTACCGGCCGGCCACCTTGTCCGCGACGAGCCAACCCGGCTCCCAGCTGTCCCACAATCGCGTGACCACGTCGAGGAACTCCCAGGCCCTGCGGTACCGAGTGTCCTTGTCGGGGTGGGCGGTCAGACCGAAGTTCGCTGCGGCAGAGGATGTCCCGGTGGTCACTATGTTGACCGCCGCACGACCCTTGGTGACGTGATCGAGCGCCTGGAACCGGCGGGCCAGGTTGTACGGCGAGTTGTACGTCGTCGAGCTCGTGATCACCACGCCGATGTTCGTCGTCGTCGCCGCCAGATGGCCGAGCAGGACGAGCGGATCCAAACCCGTCCCCGGCGCTTCACCAATCTCACTACCCAATGCGGGCCCGTCCCCCAGGAACACGCCGTCGATCGTCGCCTTCTCGGCGATCCTCGCGAGCCGGGTGAAGTGGTCGACGTCGACGTGGGCGAGCGGATCGGCGTGCGGCAGCCGCCAGGAGTGGCGGAAATGCCCCGGCGTCATCAGGGAGACGAACAGGTGGAGGCCAGTCATCGGATCGCTGGCCGCCATCCGAGGCGCGGGGCCAGGTCACGCGCCGTGTCCTCGAGCAGCCGAAGGTGTTCGGCGTGGTCGGGCACTCCGGGGACGAAGCTGACGAGAAGGTCCGTGACGTTGCGTAGGGCGGGATCGGCGGCGAGCTCGTCGGCCAGTGCCGCACTGGGTCCGACAAGGGCGTGATCGGTGGCCAGGTACTCCTCGACGGTGTCGGTGCGCCTCGGGTCGCCATGAGTGCTCCAGCTCTGCCAGCGGCGCACCCCGGGAGTGACCAGCCGAACGGCTTCGGCCCGATCCGGGTGGGGGTACACCGCCCGGGAGACTTGCACGCGTGGAGACGTCGAGGCATCCGACCATGCGGCGCGGTAGGTGGCGATGACGTCGGCCTGCCGGATCTGCGCCTCCTCGACCGTGCCGTTCTGCCAGGCGGTGGCGCGCGAGAGTTGCAGCCCGTCCGCGGCTGTCGCCACCCGCTCGGCGGCCCGGTGGGATTGCGTCGGGTCAGCCGAGATGGCCTGCCAGAGACGCCGACGGACTCCACTACCCGGTGGGTGCAGGACCTCCCCCGCTCGGTTGAGGGCTCCGCCGTTCAGGACGTGATGCAGACGGTCCACCGAGTCGTCGAAGGTGCGATGTCTGTCGCCCAGATCCTTTCCGAACGCTTCCCACGCCCCGGCGAACGGACCCGAGCCAACGCCCAGCTCCAAGCGCCCACCGCTGATCTCGTCCAACGTCGCGGCGTCCTCGGCCACCTTGAGCGGATCCTCGAGCGGCAGCACCAGAACGCCCGTCCCCAGTCGAATCCTGCTGCTGCGCTCGGCAATCGACGCCAACACCACCAGCGGGGCGGACACGTGTTCGTTTCCCTGCCGGAAGTGGCGTTGGATCACCCATCCGGAGTCATACCCCAAGGCCTCTGCAGCGACGAAAAGGTCCACTGCGTCGCGGTAGGCCTGGGCGGGCGGCACGTCTCGGTCGAGGTGAAGCAGGAAGCCCAACCGGAACGCGCGACCGTCCTCGACGCCCGCTCCGATTCGGTGGGTCGCGACGCTGGTCATGTCAGAGGTTCAGCCCGGTCCCGTGCACGCCGTGCTCGTCGACGAGGGCCAACTCCTCGTCGGTCAGCGGCGGGAAGTCGAGCGCCTTGACGTTGTGGTCGAGCTGCCACGTCGAGCTTGCGCCCACCAGCGCCGAGGTCACCGTGGGGTCGCGCAATACCCACTGCAGGGCGAGCTGGGCCAGGGACTGTCCCCGCGCCTCGGCGACCTTGTTGAGTTCGGCGGTTCGCTGACGGTAGGTGTCGGTGATGACGTCGGGGGCGAGGAACGTGCTGTTGACCGCTCGTGCGTCGTCGGGAATGGAGTCCAGGTACTTGTTGGTCAACAAGCCCTGCGCGAGAGGCGAATACACGACGAGCCCGAACCCGTCCTCGCGCGCCAAGGCGAGCAGGCCGTTCTGTTCGACGCTCCGGTCGAAGATCGAGTAGCGGGGCTGGTGGACCAGCAGGGGGACGCCGGCGTCGGCCAGCAGCACCGCGGCCTGGTGGGTGCGATCGGGCTGGTAGTTCGAGATGCCGACGTAGAGCGCCTTGCCCTGCTCCACGGCCGAAACCAGCGCACCGACGGTCTCCTCGAGTGGCGTGGAGGGATCGGGTCGGTGGCTGTAGAAGACGTCGACGTAGTCGGTGCCGAGATCGCGCAGACTGTGCTCGAGCGAGGTCAACAGCGACTTGCGGGAGCCGCCCACCAGGTAGGGGCTCGGCCCGATGGGGCCGCCGGCCTTGGTGGACAGGATGATCTCGTCGCGGTACCTCGAGAGGTCCTTCGCCAGCACCCGTCCGAAGTTCTGCTGCGCGGCACGGTGCGGCGGACCGTAGCGGTCGGCGTTGTCGAAATGCGTGATGCCGAGATCGAAGGCATGCAGGATGATCTCGCGCTGCGTCTCGAACGGATAGTCGGTGCCGAACTTCTGCCACAACCCGAAGGAGAAGGCCGGCAGGTCCAGGCCCGACCGGCCGGATCGCCGATACGGGATGGTCTCGTACCGGGCATCGGCCGCGGCGTACGTGGTTTCGAAGGTTCCGAAGGACATGTGGTCGGGTGCCTTTCCGTAGGTGTCTGGTGGTCACTGATTGCGGCGGAGTGCGGCGGGCTGCAGCGACGGGGTGTCACGGCCGGTGTCGCGATCGTGGAATTGCGTTCCCGGCTCGACGATCTCGTCGATTCGATCGAGGACGTCGTCACTCAGCTGGACGGTTGACGCCTTGAGGTAGGTCTCGAGATGCTCCTGGGTGCGAGGCCCGATGATCACACTGCTGATCGCGGGATGGTTGAGCGCGAACGCAACGGACAGCTCGACGAGGGTCAGCCCGTTGTCCTCGGCGAGCGTGGCGAGCGCGTCGGCGGCAGCCAGCTTTCGCTGGTTCCGCCGGGACGTCACGTCGAAGCGACCCGGAATCAGCTCTGCGCGAGCCGACTCCGGTTGATCGGCGCCGACCCGATACTTGCCCGACAACCAGCCTGCCGCCAGCGGACCGTAGGACAGGACTCCGACGCCGTACTGGCGGACGACCGGGAACACCTCCCGCTCGGCGCCGCGTACCAGCAACGAGTACGGCAGTTGTTCGGTATGCGGGGCGATGAGTCCGTACTTCTCGGCCAGCCAGTGGGCTTCGACCTGGAGGTGCGCCGGGAACACCGACGTTCCGTAGTACCGGATCTTGCCTTGGCGGATCAGGTCGTTGAGGGTCTGCAGCGTCTCGAGCAGGCTGGTGTGGGGATCTGGCCGATGCGCTTGGTACAGATCGACGGCATCGGTGCCGAGCCGACGCAAACTGTCCTCGACCGCGTGGGTGATCCACCGCCGCGAGTTCCCCGCCGATCGTCGATCCGTCCCGATCTGCCCATGGAACTTGGTCGCCAGGAAGACCTCGTCACGACGGCCCGTGATGGCCTTGCCGACGATCTCCTCGGAGACACCCTGGGCGTAGACGTCCGCGGTGTCGATCGAGGTGATGCCGGCATCGAGGGCCGCGCCGATGATCCGGATGCTCTCGGCCTCGTCCTGCCAGCGCCCGAAGTTCATGGTGCCCAAGGTCAGCGGCGTGACCCGCACTCCCGTGCGACCCAGCACCCGGTCGGTATCGAACGTCATGACAGTCCCTTCATTACGATGTGTTGGTGCCCAATGGGATTCAAAAGAGTCCGCTGGTGGGCGGTTCTTCGCCGGTGAGGTGGTGGGCACCGGCGACGGCGAGTTTCCATTGGCGCGGATTGTGATTGGCCGCGGTCCTGGCGTTGCGCCAGTGACGATCGAAGCCGAGATCGCGGTCGGTGATCGACCCGCCCCCGACGTCGAAGAGCAGTTCGGCCGCCCGCAGTGCGGACTCGATGGCCGTGACCCCTGCCTGTGCGACCGTCACTGCGGACTCGGCGCCGACCCGGCGGGCCTCCTCGCCACGTAGGCCGCGTTGATCCTGTAGCGCTTCGGCGGCGATCAGCACGACTGCTCGCGCTGTCTGAGCGCGAGCCGCGATTTCCCCAACGGTCTCGCGGACGTAGGGATCGGCGACGCTCTGGGAAGCGCTGCTGTGTTTGATCGGGCGCCCCTTCTCCCTGGCGAAGAACACCGCGTCGTCCAGTGCACGCGCCGCAATACCCGCCTGTACCGCAGCGAGATACAGCTGCGGGAAGGAGCCGCGCCACGGGTTGTCCGGGGTGGACTCCCCGACGATCGACACCTCGTCGTCGAACACCTGAACGTCGGTGAGTTCGGTGGATCCACTTTGGGTGAGGCGCTGCCCGATGGCGTCGAAGTCGTCGTGTCGTCGGACGCCTGCGCGGTCGACGGGCACGGTGAAGCTCACGACGGTGCCGTCGTCGGTGGTCGCCTGCGTGGAGAGGTAGGACGCGTACAGGCCGCCGGTCGAGTAGTACTTGCGGCCGTTGACCACATAGCCTCCGTCGACCGGTCTGGCCGTGGTCGACACACTGCCGCTGGCACCGCCGTTGCGCTCGTTGGCGGTTCCGGCGAATAGTGCTCCGTTGCGCAGTCTTTCGAGGTTGACGGCCCGCAACGGGACGTCTTCCCGTTCGGCGATCTGGTGGGCCACCAGGAAGGTCGGACGCAGCGCCTGCGCGACGTTCGAGTCGGCGCGGGCAATCGCGATGACCAGGTCGACGACGTCGCGAACGCTCCCGCCCGCCCCACCCTCGTGGCGGGCGATTCCGGTCAGCCCGATGCCGTGGGCCGCCAGCTCCCGAACGTCGTCGTGGGCGTAGTCGCGGGTGTCCTCCCGCGTCCGTGCGGTGGCGCCGATGCGGTCCAGCGCGGGCCGAACGGCCGCCAGGATGCTTACGACGGTGAGGTCGACGTCCGGCTGGTTCTCGACCACGGTCACGAGAGCGCCCCTTCGGGGTGGGGTACGGCGAGTTCGGCGCGCAGTGTTGGGCGCCGACCAGGTGACGTGCGCGGCGCGACCGCCCGAATCGCGTCGAGAATCGCGGGTGCACCGCCGTCGATCGCCACGACGATCCCGTCGACCCCTGCCAGCTTCGGGACCGCGTCGGGCGAGTCGATGCGCGCCAGCAGGGCAACGTCGTCCCGGCTTCGTCCCATGGCGTCCAGTGCCGCCTCCAATTCCACTCCAGCGCAGTCGATCTCGTTGCCATCCACGATGACGACGTCGGCGACGCTGGCGACTCGCGACCACCCGAGCGAGGCCGGTTGCGTCGCGACGAGGACCGGTCGTCCTTGCACCGATGACGGTCCGTCCAGTGGCCCGGCGACGCGGTAGAAGCGGCCATCGAAGTCGACGGGACGGATCAGGGTGTCGTCGGCGACGACCGCGCCCTCCTGGTCTCCGACCAGAGCGGCCGCGGGGAAGGACTCCCACAGCCGGATGAGGATGCGCGCGTACTCCTCCCAGCGATCGGCCGGGTCGGTCGCGGCGGGGTCCGGATCGGCGGCGTCGCTCACCTCGTCTCCGACGCCGGGGAGCAACACGACACCCGCCCTGCCGCCAGTCGCACGATCGATCGACAGAACGCGCCTGGCCACGTTGTACGGCGCGTTGTGGGTGGTCGGTGTGTCGATCAACCACCCGATGTCGGCATACCTGCCAGCGAGATGGGCGGCGATCACGGAGGGATCGACGGCCCCGTTCTCGCCGACATGGTCGACGAGCCGGATCGCGGTGACGCCCGAGCGTTCGGCAGCAGCGGCGATCGCACCGGCGTCGGCCAAGGACACGTGCGACGGCGCGTCCCCCACCGCGAGCTCGACGACGACCTTCAGTGCGTCCGGGCTCATGTCGCGCTCACCAACGGTGAATCGCCGACTGCTCCAGCCACGGGCAGCCCGATGCCGAGATGATCGCGCAGCGTGGTGCCGTCGTACTCCGTCCTGAACAAGCCCCGCCGGCGCAGCTCGGGGACGAGGTGATCGGCGAAGTCGTCGAAGCCGGACGGGAGGACGTCGGGCATGACGTTGAATCCGTCGGCCGCTCCGGTCCGGAACCAGCGCTCGATGTCGTCGGCAATTCGTTCCGGCGTGCCGACGACGATGCGGTGTCCCCCACCGCCGGACAGCGTCTTCAGCAGTTGCCCGAGTGTCGGTCGATCACGGTCGATGATGTCGCGAACCACCCGGTTGAAGGTCTGCGACCCACCGGCCGCGGTGGGGTCGCGGAGCAGTTCGGTCGGGATTGGCTCGTCGTCGGCAAGGCCGTCGACCGAGAAGCCGAGCTGCCCGGACAGCCGGTCGCGCGCGTAGGCGTCGGGGAGCAGGTCGTCGAGGAGTTCGCGTCGCCGTCCGGCCTCGTCCTCGGTGCTGCCGAGCACCGTCGACAATCCGGGAAGGACCACGATCTCGTCTGGATTGCGGCCGAAGTTGGCGGCGCCGCGGCGCAATTCGGTGCGGAAGGCCCGCGCCTTGTCGATGTCCTGGTCGGCGGAGAAGATCACTTCTCCCACCCGTGCCGCGAGCCGCTTGCCGTCGCTGGAACCGCCCGCCTGGACGATGACGGGACGCCCCTGCGGCGAGCGGAGCTCGGTGCGCCCGTCCCACGCTGCCACGACCTGCTCGACGACGCTTGCGGCCCGGTGGTACCGCAGGCCGTGGTCCGGTTCGTCCAGACGCCCGAAGTTGCGGGCGGCGACCGGTCCGGCGGTGGTGACGACGTTCCAGCCGAACCGTCCGCCGCTGACGTAGTCGAGATCACCGAGGCGCCGGGCGATCTCGACCGGATCGTTGTACGACGACGAGAGCGTTCCGATCAGGCCTATGCGCTCGGTCCGTGCGGCGACGCGTGCGAGCACCGTACTGGGTTCGAAGCTGTTTCCGGTGCGATGACGGATGCTGGGATCCAGCAGGGGGCCGTCGGCGAGGAACACCGCGTCGAGCTTCGCGGCCTCCGCCTTCTTCGCGATCGCGGTGTAGTGCTCGATGCCGTAACTCGCCAGGGCATCGGTGCCGGGAAACCGCCAGGACCCGCCGAAGACACCGGCGTTGAGGATGTTCACGTTGAGATGCAGCAGACGGGTCACGATGCGTCTTCTCCCTTGTTTCGCCCGGCGTAGTAGCCAGAGGTGGGGCGGGTGCCGTTGACCAGGAAGTCGCCGATCACCCTGGGCTTGTAGATGACCGGGTTGTGCGATGCCAGCGTCCGTGCGTTGCGCCAGTGCCGGTCGAGGTGCAGTCGGGCACGTACGGTCGAGGATCCGCCGGCGTCGAACGCCGTGGTCGCCGCGTCGAGAACCGCTTCGATGACGGCAACCTGTGCGGTCGACGTCTCGACGTAGGCGTCCCCGTAGGCCGCCTCGTCTCCTGCCAAGTGAGCCGCCTCCAACGCCTTGGCGGCGCGGTCGAGCAGCGTCTCGGCGGTCAGTCTCCGCGCCTGGAGGCGCCCGACGACGGCCAGTACGTCCGGGTCGGCGACGGCGCTCTGGGACAAGGCATGTCGAGAGGTCCTGGTTCGGGCCCGGACCACGTCGACGGTCTCGGCGACGACGCTGCGGGCGATACCCGTCAGATTGGCCAGGTGCACGATCTGCACGAACGAGTCGAGTCCACGCAGCGAGTCGACGTCCCGGCCGAGATCGCCATGCGGCTCGACGGGCACGTCCGTGAGAATCGTGGTTCCGCTGCCGGTGTGGCGCTGTCCGATTCCGTCCCAATCGTCGACGTGCTGGACACCGGTGTCGCGCGCGGACACGACCACGAACCCACGACGGCCTTCGTCGTCGACTGCGGCCGTGCGGATGTAGTCGGCAAAGCGCGATCCGGTTGAGTAGAACTTGGTTCCCGACACCGTGCGACGACCGTGGCGGTCGGTTCGGACGCGCGTGGTGATCGGACTCGGGTCCTCCGTCGATTCGAGTCCGGCGACCACCGACGACGGTTCGGATTGCGCGTTGCCGAAGACCGCCCCGGAGGCGATCACGGCCGACCAGTGCTCCCTGGCCTCGGGATCGCGCTCTCGCCGGAGGATCTCGGTGGTGGTGAAGTGGCCCCGCCAGATCTGGGGAATGTTGGAATCGGCCTGCCCCGCCTCGGCAAGCAATGCGAAGAGCGTCGGCAAGTCGACGCCGAAACCGCCACGCTCCCGTGTCAGCCGCAGCCGTCCGAAGCCCGCATCCGCGAGGTCGCGGACGAGCGCGTAGGGGTGCTCAAGGGTGCCATCCCGCTCAGCGGCACCCTTGGCCAATTCGCCGAACACCGAACGGATCCGGACCAGTGCATCGTCGAGCGAGCTGGGTTGCAGTGGGGTCATGATGCTCCGAGGGCGAGGTCGCGCCCGGCGATCGCGTCGAGGAGCGCCACGGTGTAGGGCTCGCGTGGATCGGCGAACACCGCATCGGTGGGTCCCTGCTCCACGATGCGCCCCTTCTGCATGACTGCGACGTGGTCGGAGATCGCCGACACCACGGCGAGGTCGTGGGAGATGAACACGTAGGTGAGTCCGCGCTCGGACTGCAGACGCTGCAGCAACTCCAGGATCTGTGCGGCCACCGACACGTCGAGAGCCGACGTCGGTTCGTCGAGCACCACGATCTCGGGCTCCACGACCAGCGCCCGAGCGATTGCCACCCGCTGCCGTTGCCCACCGGAGAGCTCACGTGGATGCCGGTTGGCGAAATCAGCTGGAAGAGCAGCTGATTCGAGTGCCGCAGCCACGCGGTCGACACTCTGCTGGCGGCGTCGCCGTCTGGCCCCCGGCAGCAGCGCCGTCGACTGAAACGAGCGAAGAGGTTCCTCTACGACGTCGAAGACGGTGAAGCGGGGATCGAACGACGAATACGGATTCTGGTAGACGACCTGGATGTCTCGACGTAGCGCTCGGTAGGCGCGGGCACTCAACGCGGTGATGTCCGTGCCGAGCACGTCGACGCGACCCGAGGTCGCCGGCGTCACCCCGGTGATGACGCGTGCCGTCGTCGACTTACCGCTGCCGGACTCGCCCACGAGGGCGAAGGTCTGTCCGCGCCGGACCTGGAAGGAGATGCCGTCGACTGCGGGCATGTCGCCGAAGACCTTGGCCAGATCGGCCACCTCGATGGCGACGTCGGGTTCATCGTGACTGGCCGACTGTCGAACACCCCTCGTGGAGATCGCCTTTCGCGGCACGCTGTCCAGCAGGTGCCGGGTGTAGGCGTGCTGCGGAGCGGCGATGACCTCGTCCGTCGAACCGAATTCGACGATGCGGCCGTGTCTCATCACGGCGATCAGGTCGGAGCGGTCGGCGGCGACGCCGAGGTCGTGGGTGATCAGGACGACGCTCGTCGCCGACGACGTACGCAGGTCGTCGATCAGGTCGAGAACCTGCTTCTGCACCGTGGCGTCGAGTCCCGACGTCGGCTCGTCGGCGATGATCAAATCCGGGTTGCCTGCCACCGCCGCGGCAATCAGAACCCGCTGACGCATGCCTCCCGACAGTTCGTGCGGATACTGCCGATGCAGTCGTTCTACGTCGGTGAAGCCGACCATGTCGAACAGTTCGTGCACCCGTTCGCGGCGCTCGTCGTCGTCGAGGTCCGAGTGCAGCCGGAGGACGTCCTCTACCTGATGTCCGACCCGGCGGACGGGATCGAGGGAGATCGTCGGATCCTGGGGTATCAGAGCCATTGATCCCCCGCGGATCTCGCGCCAGGCCTTGGGGCCAAGTGTGGTGAGGTCCTGACCGTGGAACTCGATGCGCCCGGCGAGCACCTCGCCGTTGTCGGGCAGTAGTCCGAGGATCGCGTGACCGGTGGTCGTCTTGCCGGAACCGGACTCGCCGACGAGCGCGAGCACCTGTCCGCGGCCGAGGTCGAAGCCGACGTCGTGCACGGCGGGTTGCGCAGTGCCACCGAGCCGGTACCCCACCGTCAAATCCCGAATGGACAGCACGGGTGGATGGGTCATCGTGCGCTCCGCTTCGACAGGTGACGGGAGATGTTGTTGGTGGCCAACACCACCGCGATGATCGCCAAGGCGGGGAACATGGTGAGCCAGCCCCGGGTGGCGATGTACTTCCGCCCGTCGGAGACCAGCAGGCCCCACTCGGGTTCCGGTGGCTGGGCTCCGAGCCCGAGGAAGCTCAGGGACGCGATCCAGATTATCGCGATGCCCAGCTGCACCGCGATCAACGAGACGGTCGTCGCCACCGAGTTGGGAATGACGTGCCGTCGCAGGATGGCGGATGTGGTTGCCCCACTGGTGATCGCGGCCTCGACGTAGTTGCTCGCCCGCACCCGGAGCACCTCGGATCGGATCAGCCGTGCGAAGGTGGCCGACGTCGTCAGACCTACCGCGACCGCCGCAGGAACCAGACCCGCGTGGCCCGTCTTCGCCGTGTAGAGCACCACGATCGCAATCGCCAGGAGGAATCCGGGGATGGAGAGGAGGACGTCGATGAGCCGCATCAGCACGGTGTCGCCAAGCCCGCCGAACCAGCCGGCGACGGCACCGAGGACCGACCCGATGACTACCGCCACGCCGACCGCGATGCTCGCTCCGAGCAAGGATGCGCGGGCTCCGTACACGATGCGCGCGTACAGGTCTCGGCCAAGCAGGTCGGTGCCGAACCAGTGCTCGGCCGACGGCGGCCGAAGCTTGACGGCGTTGTCGATGGCGATGGGGTCGTAGTGGGTGAACGCGCTGGGAACGGACGCCCACAGCAGCGCGAGGGTGAAGACGGCCACCGAGACCACCAGCACCGAGTGGGAGCCCAGCCACCGCGCTGCCTTCCTCGATGACGACGACGTTCGGCTGGCGACGTCGGCGAATTCGTCGCTCGGCTCGGGACCGGCAAGCCGTCGATCGGAGGCGATGATGCTCATGGCATGGACATTTCGACGGGTAGACGGCGTGGCACTCGAAGGTTCGGCAGTGCGGCGAGCTCGCGATCGGGTGCGCTCGCGGCGGCACTACGTGCGGTGACTCGTCGGGCCTTCCCGTTCACCAGCACCCTGGGGTCGATGAACGGGTAGGCGACGTCGACGAGCAGGTTCACGGTCACGTAGGCGATGGATGCCACCAACACCACGCCCTGCAACACCGGCAGATCCTGAGTACTGACCGCTCCCACCGTCAGCTGGCCGATGCCCGGTCGGGCGAACACCGACTCGGTGACGACGGCCCCGGCGATCAACTCGCCACACGCCAACCCCAACAGGGTGAGCACGGGCATCGACGAATTGCGAAGGATCCCGCGCCGGAAGACGTAGGTCTCGCCGGCGCCGCGCGCATGGAGCACGCGGGCGAAGGGTTGCTCCCGCGCCGCGCGGATGGACGTGGTGAAGACCTGGGCCAGCGGTGCAGCGATGAGGACGCCAAGGGTGATCGCCGGGGCGAGCACCGCCACCAACGAGCCGTCATCGGAGGCGGGTATCAGCCGAAACCCGAACGAGAAGAACTGCAGCAGGAGGATTCCCACGACGAAGGTGGGGATGGACCCGAACAGCGCAGGAAGAGATCCGACGAACTCGCGCAACGACTTCCACGGTGCATAGTTGGCGACGATCCCGATGACTCCGGAGAGCAGCATGCCGAACAGCAGCGCCAACCCGGTGAGTGCGAGGGTACTCGGCAGGGCGGCCCCGATCAGTTCGGTGACGGGCCGGCCGTCGGTGAGGGAATACCCCAGGTCGCCCCGCACGGCAGCGGTCAGCGCCGAGCCGTACTGCTCCCACAGCGGCCGATCGAGCCCGTAGTACTCGATCAGGACCTTGGCCTGCTCGGGCGATATCTGTGCTTCGGGATTCTGGATTCTGTTGTTCACTGCGTCGCCGGGCAGCGCACTCAACAGGAGGAACGAGACGGTGTAGGCCGCCCACAGCACCAGAAGCGCCTGGCCTACCCGCTTGAAGACATACGTGCGCATGGCGTCAGTCCCTATCCGTTGAGCCAGGTGTCGTAGAACCACGACCGTCCGGTCGACTCGGTGGCGAATCCCTGGACGGTCGGCGCCAGCCCGAACACCTGGGTCTCGTCGTAGAGCGGGATCGAGTACCCCTCGGAGAACACGTAGTCCTCGATCGCCTGAATGGCGGTCTTGCGCTTGGCCGGGTCGAACTCGTAGGACTGCGCTGCGAGCAGGTTGTCGAGCGTCGCGTCCGGTGGGGTCTTCTCGAGAACGTCCTGACGGTCACTCCCGTAGGACGTTCGAAGGACGCTCGGCTCCGCGGTGGAGGTCTGCCCCTGGGTGAAGAACCAGTCCTTGGCCGTCTGCTCCTGGGATTCGTACTCCGTCAACGACGGGCTGGTGAGCGTGATCTCGACGCCCGCCTCGCGCCACTGCGACTGCAGCACCTCGAGAACCGATTGCGACACTTGGTAGTACGGCGCCACACGCTGATGAATGCTCAGCCGCTTGCCATCCTTGACGCGGATGCCGTCGGGCCCCGGTCGCCAGCCCGCGGCGTCCAGCGTCGACTTCGCCTTCTGCAAGTCGTAGGTCAGGTAGCTGCTGGAGTCGCCCCGAAGCGGCGTGCCCTTCACCAGGGCACCGCTGGGGATCGGATAGTTCGGTGAGAGCACCGCCTTGTTGATCGCTTGTCGATCGGTCGCGGCCTGCAGCGCCAGGCGCACCTGCTTGTCCTGCAACGGTGACTCCGGATTGTCCAACCGCACGGTCAGATCGTTTGTCTCCCCTTGCACGGGGATGGCCACCAACGTGCCACCGCCGGCGGTCACCGTGTCCTCGTCATAGGGGGCGACGTTCCTCGCGATCTGCGTCTCCCCCGACTGGAGCGCACCAACCCGGGTGCCGGCCTCTGGCACCGTCTTGAACACGATGCGCTCCAGATAGGCCTTGCCCGAATGCTTCGACCCCGTGGGTGCCCAGTCATAGTCGTCGCGCCGTTTCAGGGTGACGCCGGTCGTCCCGGTGACCGAATCCACGACGAACGGTCCGGTACCCACCCAGTTGCGCAGATCGCCCTGGCCGTTGAGATCCCGCGCCAGCGTGGCCTTCCCCAGGATTGAACTGGCCCGGTAGTTGGACAGGATCTGGATGAAGCCGACGTTCGGCTTGGAGAGCTTGACCGCCACGGTGTGGTCGTCGACCACGTCGGTGCCGACGTAGTCGGTCCAGAACGGGTCCTGGGTGATACCCAGCGCCTTGTCTCCGAAGCCATGCTGGTCGAAGTTCAGTTTGACCACCTCGGCGTCGAGCGGGCTGCCATCGCTGAACGTCACGCCCGGCCGGAGCTTGAACGTGTAGGACAGGTGGTCATCGCTGATCTGATAGGACTCGGCGAGCCACGGCTTGTAGTCACCGGTCTGCGGGTCCTGCCAGATCAGTCGTTCCGCGAGATTGTTGGCGACCTGGCTGTTCGACCAGATCGAGTTCGTCGACGCCCAGGCTTGATACTCGACGGGGTCGTAGAACGTCAGCGTCCCTCCGTAGACGGGCGCTCCCACCGGTTCGTTGGTCGACGAACTTCCGCCGCATGCCGCGACCATGGTGGCTGCGACGGCTGCCGCGGTCGAGGACAGCACGATGCGTCGGAATCGTTTGTCGAACAAAGGGGTTCGTCCTTTCCAGCAAAGACCCGCAGACGAGTCGACAGTCTGCGCGGCGAGAATGGACCGACGTCGAGAGTCGACACCGGTCGCTTGAATACTTCAACGCAGTCAACCAGTCGGCGAATGGTGCGTCACCGGTTCAGTTCACACTGATCGCAAGCAGATCAACGACATTGGGCAGCAGTAGAGTCGTCCGTCATCGGGACTCTCGTGCCGCGATGCTGCGCAGTGCGAAACAGTCTGCCGGGTAATGCATCCGGCGCTGCCTACAGATTGGACATCCAGGAGTGACTGCCGTGGACACCGCCCGGACGACACCTGCAGAAGCGGTCGACGCCGCCGACGGTGAACCATTCATCGCGCGCGCCAGGGCGCACGCCGACTCCGTGCTGCGTCCCGCCGCGCTTGCAACCGATCGCGACGGCGTCACCGCCACGCACGTATCTCGACTCGCCGAACTCGGCCTGCTCAACCACACCGCACCGGCGGAGTTCGGCGGCGCGGCGATCGGTCGGGCCGGCGACCGCAGGATTCACGAGATCCTCGCCGGCTCCTGCTTCAACACCTGGCTGGTGTGGGCTCAGCACGCGCCGATGGTCGGCCGCATCGCCTCCGACCACCACCGGGGTGCCGAACTGCCGGGCCTGTCACGCGACGTGCTCGCCGGGAGGGTCCTGCTCGGCGCGGCGATCAGCGACGTCCGCCGGTTCCCCGAGGCCTTCATCGCGGCCACCCGCACGGGTGACGGCTGGACGTTCTCCGGCACGATCTCCTGGGTCAGCGGATGGGGTCTGAACACCATCCTGGTGGTCGCCGCCGTCGAGGCGTCGACCCAGACCGTGGTCACCGCCTTCGTTCCCATCGGTGCACGGGTCAGGGCGGTCCACCTCGAACTCGGAGCCGTCGGCGGCAGCCGCACCGAACGCGTCATCCTCGACGACGTCGAGGTCCCCGAGTCCGACGTCATCGGGGTTCAGTCGCTGACCGATTGGCGCAGAGAGGATCTCGGCACGGCTGGTGATGCCCGGCCGCAGTACTTCGGCCTCGCTGCGACCGTCATCGAGGAACTCGACGAGGATCGACATCCAGACGCCCGGCGGGTCGCCAGAGTCTGGCGACCACGCGTCGACGCCCTCCGTGCCGATGCCTACGGGCTCGCCGACGAGGCGAAGGCCGCAGCCGACGAGCGACACCGCATCACGGAGCGGGTGGCCACCAAGGTCGCCACCGGGGAGGCCCTCGGCACCATCACCCGCGCGCTCGTCGTCGCCCGATCCGGGCGCGGCATCTCCCGTGACGACACCGCGCAGCTGCACGCGCGGTCGGCGCTCTTCCTGCTCGTCCAGGGCCAGAGCGCCGATGTCCGGGACGCCCAGCTCGCCCGGCTCGCGCGGTGAGCGCGCGACGGCATTCACCCCGCATCGAACAGGAGGAGCCATGAGTACCGAATTCCTCTGGTACATACCGAACCAAGTCGAGCCAGGCCATCGTGGCGACACCACCGGTGAAGGTCACAACAGTCTCGAGACGCTGGTGAGCCACGCGGCGGCGCTCGAAGACAACGGATGGAAGGGAGCCCTGATCGGTGCCGGATGGGGTCGACCGGACACCTTCACGGTGGCGGCCGCGCTGGCGGCACGCACGACGTCGTTCGAACCACTCATCGCCATCCGCCCCGGCTACTGGCGGCCCGCCAACTTCGCCGCCGCCGCAGCCACTCTCGATCATCTCAGCGGCGGACGCGTCAGGGTCAACGTCGTCTCCGGCAAGGACGATCTGGCCGCCTACGGCGACTCCGACGGGGACCAAGCCGACCGGTACGCGAGAACACGGGAGTTCCTTCAGCTCGTCCGCAGGCTGTGGACGGAGGAGAACGTCACCTTCCACGGCGAGCACTTCCACGTCGAGAACTCAACGGTGCTGCCCCGCATCGTCGTTCGCGGTGACCGGCGTCATCCCACGCTCTACTTCGGCGGCGCCTCCGAAGCGGCCGAGCGGGTCTCGGCCGCCGAGGCCGACGTCCAGCTGTTCTGGGGTGAAACCCTCGACGGCGTCGCGGGTCGCATCGAGCGACTGAAGGCGTTGAGCGACGAGGTCGGTCGCGAACACCGACCACTGGAGTTCGGCTTGCGCATCACCACGTTCGTGCGCGACACCACCGAGCAAGCCTGGAATGACGCCGAGGCCAAGGTCGCCGAGATGGCAGACACTCAGCGGGACAGCCGATTCGGTGAGCACGGGGCGCTGCCGCAGAACCCCCACCGACGGACCGCGGTCGGCCAGCGACGCCTGTTCGACCTCGCCGCCCGAGGGGAGGTCCTCGACGACAACCTGTACACGAAGCCGGGGCAGTTTGGCGGCGGCGGCGCGGGCACCACCTGGCTCGTCGGGTCCCCGGACGACGTCGCGAAGTCGCTGCGCAAGTACCAGGATCTCGGGATCACCCACTTCGTGCTGTCCGACACTCCCTACCTACGGGAGATCGAACGGCAGGGCAGCCAACTGCTGCCGCTACTGCGCGGGTGACCGCCGAAACCGACTCTCCGGCAACGGTACTCGCACCGTCGGTAACCACCAGGCACCGACGGTTACTGATCGCGGTCTTCGCAGCCAGCAGCTCCCTGGGTTACATCGCGATGATCCAGATCATCCCGGTGATCCTCATCCCGATGGCCACCGATCTCGGCACGTCCCGCACGGCCATCGCCGGGGCGTCGACCGTGTCGATACTCGTGGGCGCCGTAGCCGGCTTCCCGGTCGGTCGGCTTCTCGACCGGTTCGGCGGACGGGCGGTGATGACGTCCGGCGCCGCGATCGGCGCCATCGCGGTCGCCCTGTGGTCACGGGCGGATTCGCTGTCGGAGGTGTACCTCTGCTTCGTGCCCATCGGCTTCTCGCTGGTGATGTGCACCTACGAGGCCGCGTTCGCAGTGCTGGTATTCGCGACCGGGCCCGCTCACCGTGATCGGGCCATCATGACCGTCGCGATGGTCGCCGGGCTGGCGACCTACCTCGTCTACCCGGTACTGGGCTGGATGAACGGCGAGTTCGGCTGGCGGACCAGCCTTCTCATTCTCGCGGCGGTGTTCGGAGCGACGGCGGTGCCCGGTCATCTGTGGATCATCCCGTCCAGGGCCGTGCATCGAACACAGATTGCGCATCGGGTCGGCCTGCCGCTCGGCGCCGCGCTGCGCCAACGCCGGTTCTGGCTGCTCTTGATCGCCTTCGTCGGACAGGCGGGTTCGGTGTCGGCATTCCTGATCCTCGTCGTCGCCTATCTCGTGGACCTGGGTCACTCGATGGTGATTGCCACGGCGATGCCGGTCGCGATCGGCGTCATGCAGATCGTGTCGCGGCTCGTCCTGACGGGGTTCGCCAACCGCATCCGTCTGCTGCCCGCCACCTCGGTGGCCTTCGCCATCCAGGCAGCGGGACTTCTGCTGCTGCCCTTCGTCGGGCTGTCCATCCCGCTGTGTCTGCTGTGCGTCGCCGCCGTCGGGGTCGGCCAAGGCGTCGGAGTGGTCGCTCGTCCCGCAATCCTGGCGGACACGTTCGGAGTCGCCCACTTCGCCAGCGTGCTCGCCGCGATCACGGTGCCGATGGCCCTCGCCCGTGCCGGCATGCCCCTGTTCGGCGCGTGGCTCGCAGACTGGCGCTTCCTGGTGATCTGCGGCGCGCTCGCGTTGGTGGCCGCCCTTGCACTGCTGCCGATGGTGCGGGTCCGCAACCCCTAGAAGTCCCAGTCCTCGTCGGTGGTGTTGACGGCCTTGCCGATCACGTAGCTCGACCCCGAACCGGAGAAGAAGTCGTGGTTCTCGTCGGCATTGGGGCTCAACGCCGACAGGATCGCCGGGTTGACGTCGGTCTCGTCCTTGGGGAACAGCGCCTCGTAGCCGAGGTTCATCAGCGCCTTGTTGGCGTTGTACCGCAGGAACTTCTTGACGTCCTCGGTGAGCCCGACCCCGTCGTACAGATCCTGGGTGTACTCGACCTCGTTGTCGTAGAGCTCGAACAGCAATTCGTAGGTGTAGTCCTTCAGTTCGGCCTTGCGCGCCTCGTCGGCTTGGGCCAGACCCTTCTGGAACTTGTAGCCGATGTAGTAACCGTGCACGGCCTCGTCGCGGATGATCAGTCGGATCATGTCGGCGGTGTTGGTGAGCTTGGCGCGGCTGCTCCAGTACATCGGCAGGTAGAAGCCGGAGTAGAACAGGAAGCTCTCCAGCAGCGTGGAGGCGACCTTGCGCTTGAGCGGATCGTCGCCCTTGTAGAAGTTCATCACGATCTCGGCCTTGCGCTGCAGGTTGACGTTCTCCTCCGACCAGCGGAACGCCTCGTCGATGTCGACCGTCGAGCACAGGGTGGAGAAGATGTTGCTGTAACTCTTGGCGTGCACCGACTCCATGAACGCGATGTTGGTGTACACCGCCTCTTCGTGCGGGGTGATCGCGTCGGGGATCAGGCTGACCGCGCCGACGGTGCCCTGGATGGTGTCCAGCAGCGTCAAGCCGGTGAACACCCGCATCGTCAGCTGCTTCTCGTGGTCGTTGAGCGTGCCCCAGGACGGGATGTCGTTGGACACCGGGACCTTCTCCGGCAACCAGAAGTTGCCGGTCAGACGCTCCCAGACCTCGGCGTCCTTCTCGTCGTGAACGCGGTTCCAGTTGATGGCGGAGACCCGGTCGATCAACTTGATTCCATCAGACACTGTGAACCCCAATTCGATGCGTGGCGAGTAGCTCCCACGACACTACAACTGGGGTGTGACATCGCGTGGCAGCACAACCACTTGTGGTTGGCGTGTCGTGGTCAGCGCCCGATGAACCGGTACTCGTCGCGCTTGAACCGCCGGGTCGCCAGCCAGTACTGCCAGGTCATGCCGCTCCACAGCACCCGGTTGACCCCGTGGGAGTCCAGGTACCAGCTGCGGCAACCCCCCGTGTTCCACACCGTCTTGGACAGGCCGTCCTGCAGGTCGGCGTTGAACGCGTCTTGCGCGGCGCGCGTGGGTGCCACCGCCTGGGCGCGCGCCTTGTCGACCGCGGCGATCGCCTGCGCGACGTACCGGATCTGCGCCTCGATCATGAACACCACCGAGTTGTGGCCCAGGCCGGTGTTCGGGCCGAGGAGGAAGAACAGGTTGGGCATGTCGGCGACGGCGACGCCGCGGTGCGCCTCGACGCCCTCGCGGTTCCAGCGTTGCACCAGGTCCTCGCCGCCGGGACCCGTGACGTCGACGTAGGAGTACGAGTCGGTCACGTGGAAGCCGGTGGCGAACACCACCACGTCGACCGGATGCTCGACACCGTCGGCGGTGACGATGCCGTCGCGGGTCATCCGCGTGATGCGCTCGGTGATCACCTGGGTCTTCGGGTTGGCGATACCGCGGTAGTAGGTGTCGGAGTTGAGGATTCGCTTGCACCCGGCCCGATAGTCGGGAGTGAGCTTGCGGCGCAACGCCTTGTCCTTGACCGCACGCCGGATGTTCCACTTGCCAAGCAGTGCACCGATTCTGAGCAACGCCGGTTGCTTGGTCATGCCGAAGCCGACCACCTCGTGCAACCAGTAGATCACCGCCCGCATCGCCGCCCTGGTGCCGGGCACCTCGGTGAACGTCCGCCGGATCCACTCCGGCAGTGCGTTGTTGGGCCGAGGCATCACCCACGGTGGCGTGCGTTGGTAGACCTGAAGTTCGGCGACGTCCTTGACGATCTCGGGCACGAGCTGGATGGCGCTGGCACCGGTGCCGATGACGGCGACCCGCTTGCCCGCGATGTCGACAGAGTGGTCCCACTGCGCGGAATGGAATGCCGCTCCGGCGAATTCGTCGGCGCCCTCGACGTCGGGAATCAACGGGATGTGCAGTGCGCCGGCCCCCGAGACCAGGAACTGGGCGACGTACTCCTGCCCGTCGGCGGTGAACACGTGCCACCGCAGCTCGGCGTCGTCCCAGTGCGCCCGCTCGACGCGGGAGCCGAACCGGATGTACCGGCGCAGGCCGTATTTCTCGGCGACGCCCTTGAGGTAGTCGAAGATCTCGGGCTGCAGGGACCACATGTGGGTCCAGTCCGGCTTCGGCTCGAAGGAGAAGGAGTACACGAGCGACGGGATGTCGCAGGCGCACCCGGGGTAGGTGTTGTCCCGCCAGGTGCCGCCGATGTCGTCGGCCTTTTCGAGGATGACGAAGTCGCCGGCGCCGAAGCCCTGCTTCTGCAGCGCGATCGCCATCCCGAGACCGGAGAAGCCACTGCCGATGATGACGGCACGGGTGCGGACGGGGCTCTGCTGCGCGGCGGCGGTGCCTGCCTCTTCGGCGATGGTCATGCCGCCACGATACCTGGGAACGCGGGTACCGGTATCAGGCCACGGACTCGCGGCGGCGGACGCCCTCGTGCAGGGGAAGATCAGGATCGATCTTGATGCCGAGCAGCTCACACGTGCCGTAGATGGCCGCCAGCATCATCGTCGTCATGTGCGCCACGAACTGCTCCGGCGGCATCCGCCGGGGACTGTCGGGGCCGGGTCCCAGCCACCACTCCGTGGCCGCCGCGGCGGAACCGAACGTCGTGAAGGCGGCCAGTTCCATCGCCGCGCCGTCGAGTTCCATCTCGCGCAGTTCGTCGTTGAACATGGCGGCCATCGCCAGGGTGATGTCGCGACCCTCGTTGAGCGCCCGCATCGTCTCGCTTTGTTCGGCGAATCGACCCTGGATCAGGAACCGGCACACGTTGGGGTGCTCGTCGACCAGGTGGACGTACTTCTCGACGCTGCGCAGGATGACGTCGCGCGCCGGGTCGGTACCCACGTTGATCGACGGAATGATGGCCGCCCACAACATGTCTCGCAGGCGCTCGCCGATCGCTTGGAACAGGTCGGACTTGTCGGTGAAGTGCCGGTAGATCTTCGGCTTCGCGGTGCCCGCCTCTTCGGCGATCTCGCGCAGGGACAGCTCGGGGCCGAGCTTGTCGATCGCGCGGAAGGCGGCGTCCACGATCTCGGTGCGCACCTTCTTGCGATGCTCGCGCCAACGCTCACTCCTGGCGTCGACCTTCACCCCCGGCGGGGTGCCCGGATGGGGCCGAGACGGTCTGCGCACGGACTCACTGTACCGGCTGAACGGTGCTGACCTGCCAAGACCGCGCAGAGTGCGCGCTGAGGGCACGTACCCGGCGAGCCGCGCGGGTAGCATCTGGAGCCGATATACCCCAGCTATACGAGACGAGACTCATGACGCAGCGGTACGACCTGGTGATTGCCGGCGGAGGGCCCTCCGGCGCCGCCGCGGCCTGGCAGGCAGCGCAGACGGGCGCCAAGGTAGTCGTCCTGGACAAGGCCGAGTTCCCGCGCGACAAGCCGTGCGGCGACGGTTTGACCGCCCGCGCGGTCAGCTATCTCCAGAAGATGGGCCTGGCCGAGGAGGTCGACAAGTTCCACCGGGTGAACCGGGTGACGGTCTTCAGCCCGTCGCAGTGGGAGTTGTCGTTCCCGACCCGTCCCGGCATGCCGAACCACGGGTACGTCGCCCCCCGCCCGCAACTCGACACCCTGCTGCTCAAGCACGCCGAGGCCGCGGGCGCCGAGGTCAGGCAGTCGTGTGAGGTGACGGGCCCCGAGCTCGACTCCACCGGTCGCGTCGTCGGCGTCGTCCTCAAGAGCGGCGAGAAGGTCCTCGGCGACGCCGTGATCGCGGCCGACGGCGCCTACTCCCCCATCAAGCGGGCCCTGAAGATCGACTCGGAGTACAACGGCTACTCGGCGATCGCGATCCGTGCCGAGATGCCGGCCAACAAGCCGGACTCCGACTCCCTCGACATCTATCTCAACCTCAAGTTCAACGGCGACCAGCTGCCCGGTTACGCGTGGGTGTTCCCGTTCGGCGGTGGCCGCATCAACATCGGCCTGGGCTACGTGAACAGCTACAAGGACTGGCAGAAGATCAACGCCACCCACTTCATGGGCGAGTTCATGCAGACCCTGCCGCGCGACTGGGGCCTGCCGCCCATCGAGGAGCTCAAGAAGGACAAGCTGGTGCGGGCCTGGCGGTTGCCGATGGGCTTCACCGCGTGGCCGCCGTGGCGCCCGGGCGTGCTCTTCACCGGCGACTCGCTGGGCGCGGGCAAGCCGGCCTCGGGTGCGGGCATCTCGAAGGCACTCGAATCGGGCCTCGCCGCGGGTGAGTGCGCCATCGCGGCCCTGACCAACGGCGGGCCGGACGACTTCACCAACTACGCGCAGCGGATGGAAGCGGCCTGGGGCCGGGAGTACAAGCGCGGCCGCTACTTCCACAAATTGGCGGGCATCCCCGCCGTGGCGAACAACGGCATCAAGCTGATCGACAACGCGTTCTTCCGCGACCGCATGCTCAAGGCGCTGTACAAGAAGGAACAGGGCCCGCAGCACCGGGTGAAGTAGCCACTTCTTGGCCTACCCGTCAGAGGGCGGTGTAGCCGCCGTCGATGACGATCGACTGGCCGACGACGTACGCCGACGCGTCGCCCAGCAGGTAGACCGCCAGCGGTCCGAGTTCGTGCGGCTCCCCCATCCGACCCACCGGGGTGTGCGCCATCCACTCGGCGAACTGTTCCGGTGAGTTCCGTGGCACGTCGAGCGTCTGCTCGGAGGCGAAGTAGCCCGGCGAGATCGAGTTGAGCCGGATGCCCAGCGGCAGCCACTCCACCGCGAGGCTCTTGGTCAGCATCGCGACGCCGGCCTTCGACGCGTTGTAGGCGGCCTGGTCCTGCGGCCGGTTCACCCGCAGGCCCGACATCGAGGCGATGGTGACGGCCGAACCGGTCTGGCCGGCGTCGACCAGGCGCCGCGCGAAGGCCCGGCAGACCAGGAACGTGCCCGTCAGGTTGACGTCGACGATCCATCGGAACCGCTCGGGCGTGATGTCCAGCGCACTGGTGGTGTCCGCCACCCCGGCGGCGTTGACCAAGGCGTCGACGACCCCCAAGCGGTCGGCGACGTCGGCGAAGGCCGCCTCGACCGACGCCTCGTCGGTCACGTCGGCGGTGACCCCGACGACGTCCGCGCCGGTGGCGGCGCCCAGCTGGCCGGCCGCGTCGTGGACCTCGTCGCGCACGTCCAGGAGCGCGACCGTCGCCCCGGCCCGGGCCACGGCCTCGGCCATCGCCAGGCCGAGGCCCCGCCCGCCCCCGGTCACCAGTGCCACGCGTCCCGCCAAGCTCGAGTCCATTGGGCCCATTCTGGTCGACGCGGCCCGGCTCGGGTCACGCGGCGAACGCGTACTGCACGTTCTCCCCGACGGGTACGAAGCCGAGCCTCCGGTAGACCCGGTTGGACACCGGGTTCGCGTCCATGATGAACTTGAAGAACTTCAGCTTGTTCATCGTCAGCGGTAGACCGCGCTCGGCGAATTGCTCGTCGCTGGGCTTGATGATGGTGTGCAGCAGCATCACGCCGTCGTCGGGCAGCGCCGCGTAGGCCATCTTGAAGAAGTCGGCGTAGCGGTCGCGGCCGAAGTGCTCGAAGGCGCCGATGGAGACGATGCGGTCCACCTGGCCGTCGAACTGCTCCCACCCCTGCAGCCGCACTTCCTTGCTCCGCGGGCTGTCGGAGTTGGCGAGCAACTTCTCGACGTGGGCTTGCTGGTTGCGGCTCAGCGTGAGCCCGATGACGTTGACGTCGTGGCGCTGGACGGCGCGGTTCACGACGCCGCCCCAGCCGCAGCCGATGTCGAGCAGCGTCATGCCGGGCTCGAGGCCCAGCTTGCCGAGCGAGAGGTCGATCTTGGCGATCTGGGCTTCCTCGAGCGTCATGTCGTCGCGCTCGAAGTAGGCGCAGCTATAGGTCTGCGTCGGGTCCAGGAACAGCCGGAAGAAGTCGTCGGACAGGTCGTAGTGCGCCTGCACGTCTTCGAAGTGTGGCTTCAGGCCCTGGTCGTCGTTCTTCGTGTCTGGCACAGTTCAGCCTTCGGCGTCTGGAGAGTGGATATCGGCAGCGGCTCCGCATGCTCGAGAGCCTTCCCCCGTAGGTCCGCGCAATTCTGTCGAAGACTACCCGAATCGTGAAGTCGACAGATAATCGGTTCGCTGCGCCGCCGAGGTGCGTCACCAAGCCGTAATCCTCGTTTGCTGGCGGCCGTCAGGTCAGTAATCGCCCCGCGGTGAGGCCGTACTCTGCCACCGACGCCCCCACCGCTCATCGGCCATGCGTCAGTTCTCCCGCGGCAACAGTTCGCTGGCGAACCGGTCGACGAACTCGTCGGTGCCGACACCGCCGGTGGGGCGGATGACGAACTTGGTCAGCCCGGCCTCCAGGTAACCGTCGATCATCCGGTGCAGCGCGGGCCAGCCGTCGGCGACCAAGTCCGTGGGCTCCACGTCGGGGCGTCGGGCCCGCACCGCCGCGGCCACGTCGTCGGGAATGCCGTTCTCCGCCACGGCGACGTTGACTCCGTAGTGGTCGGCCTCCACGGCGCGACCCGCCTCCTCGGCCGCGGCTTCGATCCGTTCCCGGCCGCGCCGGGCCTCGTCGGGGGTCAGGAACGAGCCGAGCCAGCCGTCGGCGAGACGTCCGATGCGGCGAAGGGCCGCCGGGGCGGAGCCACCCAGCCAGATGTCGAGCGGCTTTGCCGGGCGCGGGCCGACGGCCATCGACGTCGCAGAGAAGAAGTCGCCCGTGAAGTCGTCACCGTCGGATCGCAGGGCCGCCTTGAGCAAGCGGAGCGCTTCGTCGAAGACCGCGGCGCGCTGACCGTCAGGGACGACGAAGACGTCGCGCTCCGCGGCCAATGCCGACCGCAGACCGAAGACGGGCAGGACCCGCTTGGGGGCCAGGGCGGCCAGCGACGCGAGCTGCTTGGCGACGAGCACCGGGTGCCGGCCGGGCAGGATCATCACCGACGTGCCCACCTTGAGCTTGGTGGTGCGCGACAGCGCATAGGCCATGCCGACGAAGGGGTCGACGGCGTCGGTGTAGACCAGTTCGGAGAACCACAGTGAATCGATGCCCGCGGCCTCGAGCCGGTCGACGAGGTGCGGGAGTTCGGCGGGACTGGCCTCCGGGCCCGAGCCGAGGCCCACGCCAAATCGAATCTTCACCTCACCCAGTCTGCCCGCGATGCAGCCGGGCCCGCATCTGCATGAAGCGGAAGAGCCCGGCGGTGCCGGCGACGGACTCGTAGGCGTCCACCTGCTCGGAGACGAAACGCGCGCGGTGCCGGTCGGGCAACCGGTCGGTCCAGGCGGTGGATCCCATCGCCGACCACTGCAACAGTGCCGCGCGCGACCCGAAGTCCCACTGACGATCGGTGACGGCGAGCTCGTCGAGGACCAACCCGGCACCCGCCGCCAGGGTTCCGTAGCCGTCGGGATCCACGTGGGTGAAGGGCGGGTCGACGCCGTAGAACCACGGCGCCCACCGCGGCTGGTGCGACAGTGTGGTCGTCACGTCCTCCAGGCTCGGCCGCGCACCGGCACAGACCACCTGAACCACCAGCGATCCCCCGGGTTTGAGGACGGCGGCGATCTGGCTCAGGGCCAGTTCCTGTTCTCGTTCCGGAACCCAGTGCAGGGCGTTGAACGACACCGCGGCGTCGAAGGCCTCGCCGAAGGGCAGCGCCCGAGCGTCGGCGACGACGAAGCACGGCCGGGCGCCCGCGGCTGCGGTCGACCCGGCCGCGGTGGCCACCATGCGGTGCGAGGGATCCGCCCCCACTACCACGCCGTGCGGCGTCAGGGTGGCGATCGCCGCGGTGAGAAAGCCGTCGCCGCAACCGATGTCGAGGACGCGGTCGGTGGGGCGGAACTCCAGACAGGCCATCGCCTCGGTGTTCATGGTCCGCTGCAACCCGCTGAGCTCCGCGTATTCGTCTCCGTTCCAGTCCGCCACCCGCCTATGGTGACACCTGATCACGGCGGCCGGGAGTGTTGAGCGAGGGGCTGATGACGACCCTGGAGCGGATCAAGGCCGTCGTCGAGGCGTGTCCGGCCGCGTGACTCAGCCGAAGACGAAGTCGTCCGGTTCGGGGACCCGCGTCCAGGCCCAGTAGTCGACCAGTCGCCACGGGCTCAGGGTGTACACCTCGCCGTGGCTGTTCTTGTAGAACGAGTGCTCGATCGACGGTTGTGACCACACCATTGTGCGCATCTCCTCCTGACTGCGCCGCACCCAGTCGTCGGTCTTGTCCCGGCGCGGCTCCATGAATCGATGCCCGCCGTCGATCAACTGCGCCAAACACCCTGAGATGTAGCGCATTTGGCACTCGGAGTGAAAGATCAGGCTGCCGCCGCTGGCCAGGTTGGTGCCGGGACCGTACATGCAGAAGAAGTTCGGGTAGCCGGGGACGGTGATGCCGAGGTAGGCCGCCGGTCGCTCCCCCCACTGGGTGCGAAGGTCGTGGCCGTCTCGACCGGTGACCGTCATCGGCCACAGCAGCTCCCCGGCCCGAAAGCCGGTGGCGTAGACGATGACGTCGACCGGGTGGCGGGTGCCGTCGAGTGTCACCACCGCGTCTACCTCGACGTGGTCGATCGGGGTGCGGACCAGTTCGACGTCGTCGCGGGTCAGCGTCGTCAACCAGCTGCCGTTGTCCTGCAAGGTGCGTTTGCCCGTCGCCGGATAGTCCGGCACGACCTTGGCCGCCAGCTCGGGATCGTCGCCGATCTGGCTCGTGATCCACTCGGTGAACATCACCCTGGTGATCTCGTTGATCTCGCTGACGGCGCACCGCTGATCGGGATAGTCGGGGTCCACGCGTGCCGCCGCCAGCCCCTTGTCGCAGCCGGGCCAGAACAACAGGAACCGGTACCAGCGGCCGTAGAAGGGCAGGTGGCGCAGCGCCCACTGGACCCCCGCCCCGACGGCCTCGTGGTAGTTGGGGTTCGGGAACATCCATTGGGCGGTGCGCTGGAAGACGGTGAGGTGGGCGACCTCGTCGGCGATCGCCGGTGCGATCTGGAACCCGCTGGCGCCCGCGCCGATCATCGCCACGCGCCGGCCTCGCAGGTCGACCGAGTGATCCCACTCCGCCGAGTGAAATGCCTTGCCGGCAAACGACTCCCGGCCGGCTATGGGCGGCACGTGCGGGCGGTCGAGCTGCCCGACGGCGCTGATCACCGCCCGCGCGTGCAGCGTCGACTCCGCGCCGTCGGCTCCGCGGGTGCGAACGGTCCACGACGCCGCGTCGTCGTCCCACGTGGCGTCCACGACCTCGGTCTGCCACCGAACGTGCGGTCCGACGTCGTGCTTGTCCATCACCCGCTGGAAGTACGCCTGCAGCTCGGGTTGCTCGGCGAAGAAGTGCGTCCACTGGTCGGTCGGTTCGAAGCTGTAGCAGTAGAAGTGATTTCCGACGTCCACCCGAGCGCCGGGATAGGTGTTCTGATACCAGGTGCCGCCGGGGCCGGCGTTCTTCTCGACGATGGTGAACGGTATGCCCGCCTCCTTGAGCCGGATGCCGGCCAGCAGACCGGACTCTCCGCAGCCGATCACGACGACGGGGAAGTCCTCGCGCGCGGCCGCCGATGCGGCGGAGCCGGTGGCCCGGCCGTCCCTACCGTCGAGCTCCATCTCCTCGAGCAGCATCGGCACGTACTCGTCGGGAACGGGTTCGCAGACGAGCCACTCCATCATCTCCTTGAGCAGTTCGCCGTCGACCGGTTCCGGGTCGGGACATCCGCGATCGCGGTAGTCGCCGATGACGCGCAGCGCGACGGCCCGAGCCGCCGCCTTGTCGTCGGACGACATGTAGCCCTGCACTTCGTTGAGGAACAGTCCGGCGGGCTTGAGTGCGCCGCGGATCAGGGTCGGATCACCCGACATGTGGACCAGCGTCAGCATCAGAGTCGGGATGCTGACGTCGAGGAGCGCCTCTGCGATCTCCGCGTCGGAGGTCGTAAACGGTTGTCCTGCATGTGGGTTGCGCACCCGTCGGTGCTACCACGGACCACCCGCCCCGCGCAGGCCATCGCCGGAATGCGGCGTCCGGTTGGGCGGGCGGTGCACCGGGTAACTGCTCTGCGTGACAGTCAATGACGACGACACCGTCGCCGCGGTCGGCAAGGTCTCCGAGGCCCTCGAGTTCGTCGAACGCGCCCGCGGGCACCTGTACTCGTTTCACCAACTGATGGGACACGCCGATCTGACCCTCGGCGACGCCTGCGACGAATTACGCGAGGCGGGCCACGGCGACGTGGCCGACCGTCTGGAGATCGACCTGGTCGGACGCAACGTGCTGAACGGGCGGTGGACGTTTCAGATCGTCGAGGAGTTCGACGACGACTACTGGTGCACCTTCCGCGACCACGAGCGCCGAGTCCGCGACGAGCTCGTCGGGGGCGAACGGCACCTGTTCGAGGCGAAGATGAAGGAGGAGCGACGCACTCGTGGCCGATCGGGGCACGAGGCGCGGCCCTGACGCTACGCTCGGCCACGTGAGTATCTCGACACCTGTCAACGGAGCTCCGCCGCCCGACGTCGCGCTGTCCGAAGTCAACCTCGGGTCGTGGGACTTCTGGGCCGCCGACGACGACGTGCGCGAGGGTGCGTTCACCACGCTGCGCCGGGAGGCACCGGTGTCCAAGCACCCCGAGTTCGTCCAGGACGGGTTCGAACAGGGCAGGGGGCACTGGGCCGTCACCCGGTACGACGACGTGTTTCACGCCAGCCGGCACCCGGAGATCTTCAGTTCAGCGCAGGGCATCGTGATCGGTGACCAGTCCCCGGAGTTGGCCGAGTACTTCGGCTCCATGATCGCCATGGACGACCCTCGCCACACCCGTCTTCGCAACATCGTCCGAAGTGCCTTCACCCCACGGGTGCTCGCGCGGATCGAGGACTCCGTCCGGGACCGAGCCCGCCGACTGGTGCAGGCGATGATCACCGACCACCCCGACGGTTCGTGCGATCTGGTGGCCGCGCTCGCCGGGCCGCTACCCCTTCAGATCATCTGCGACATGATGGGCATTCCCGAGGCGGAGCATCAGAACGTCTTCAATTGGACGAACGTGATTCTCGGCTTCGGCGACCCCGAGATCACCGCGGACTTCGACGAATTCGTCAAGGTGGCCATGGACATCGGCGCCTACGCCGCCGCCCTCGCCGACGACCGGCGGGCCCGGCCCGGCGACGATCTCACCACCAGCCTGGTGCAGGCCGAGCTCGACGGTGAGCGTCTGACCTCGGCCGAGGTGGCGTCCTTCTTCATCCTGCTGGTCGTGGCGGGCAACGAGACCACCCGCAACGCCATCAGCCACGGCGTTCTGGCCTTGAGCCGGTACCCGGAGCAGCGCGACCTCTGGTGGGACGACTACGACGCCGTCGCGCCCACCGCCGTCGAGGAGGTGGTGCGGTGGGCGTCGCCGGTGGCGTACATGCGGCGCACGGTCACCCAGGAGACGGAGCTCAGCGGCGTGCGCCTGGCCGTGGGCGACAAGGTGACGCTGTGGTACGGGTCGGCCAACCGGGACGACGCGAAGTTCGACGACCCGTTCACCTTCGACGTGCAACGACATCCCAACCCGCACGTCGGCTTTGGCGGCGGCGGTGCCCACTTCTGTCTGGGGGCCAATCTGGCGCGTCGCGAGATCACGGTCGCCTTCGAGGAGCTGCACAGGCAGATCCCCGACCTCGTGGCGGTCGGGGATCCAGCCCGCTTGCAGTCGGCGTTCATCCACGGCATCAAGCGACTGCCCGTCGCGTGGTCTCCGCCGAACTGACTTCCTAGTTCACGACGCGATGCTGCGGGTCGCGCTCGGTACGCTCCGTGGGGTGCAGCCCGTCGTGCTCGGTGCGCTCCGTTGCGTTCAGCTCCTCGTGCTTGGCCCGTTCCTTCTCGGCGGCGGCATACGCGGCGTCCACGTCGTCCTTGCGGCGCGGATCCAGCGAGTCCGCGTGCTGGAACTTCGAATCGAGCTCTTCGCGTGAGGATGCCGCCTCGTCTCGGTGGCTGGCGGCGCGGTCGCTGAGCCGGGCCGCCTCGGCGGCCTTGGCCTCAGCTTCGGCGGCGGCGGCGCGCGCCTTGGCCTCGGTCTCGGCGGCGATGGCCTCGCGCTTCTCCACCCGCGCGCTCTCCTCGCGGGCCTCATCCCGGATCCGGTCGGCCTCGGCGCGGCGCTTCTTGTCCCGCGCGCTGCGCGCCATGAACGACAGGCCCAAGATCAACAGCAGGACCACCACGACGGCCACGACGATGGCGATGACGGTGTTGGTGCTCATGTCCGGCTCCTTCGACTCGGCGCGCCAGTTATTGACGCGCTCGCTGGAAGGTGGGTTGCCCGGCGCGGCCGATCTTCAAACCGCGTCGTAGGGGTGGTGCTACCCCACGTACTTGGTGAACCACGCTTGCACGCGTTGCCAGGCGTCCGCGGCGGCCGTGGGGTCGTAGCGCTCGCCGGTGTCGTTGAAGAACGCGTGGTCGGCGCCTTGTTCCACGACGAGGTCGTTGACGACGCCGGCCTTGTCGAGTGCCTGCTGGGCCGCATCCTTGGTGCCGGTCACCCGGGCGTCCTTGGACCCGTAGAACGCCAGCACCGCCACGTCCTTGGAACCGCTGAAGTCCGCATTGTCGGGCGTCGGCCCGTAGAACGGCACCGCGGCCGCCAACTGCGGCTCTCCCGAGGCGAGCAGTTGCCACACCAGGCCACCGCCCATGCAGAACCCGACGGCGGCCACCTTCACCCCCGGCGTGCGGCGCTGCAGTTCCTCGACCCCCGACTTCATGTCGGCGACGAAGTCCTCCGGGGAGATCTTGCTTAGCGCGGCGGTGGCCTCGGCCGGGTCGGTGAATGCCGCCGTGCCGCCATCGGCCGACAGCAGGTCGACCGCGAGACTGGAGTAGCCGATTCCGGCGAAACGCCCGGCGACCGAACGCACCCAGTCGGTGAGCCCCTTGTTCTCGTGGATCACCAGGACCGCGCCCTTGGGGGTTTGGGCCGCGGCCCACGCCCCCTGAAGTTCGCCGCGGGGGCCTGCCCAGGTGACGGGCTCGGTCTGCAGGGCGTTCTCGATCCCCGGCGGAGGCGCCTTCTCCGTTGCCGCACCGCTGGAGGTCACCGGCGCGTCGGCGGTGGGCGTGCCGTCGGCGGGCTTGTCCGCCGAACGGCACGCGGCGATGAGGGAGGACGCCGCCGCGGCGCCGACGCCGATCAGCGCGAGCCTGCGGAACGCTTCGCGACGGGACATCAACCCCTCGACGTGGTCGGTTGCGATCTCTTCGGCGATGTAACGCTGCAGCGGAGTCACGAAACCGAGTATGCCCGCAGATTTTCCAACTTGCGATGACGGACGCCTCCGACCACCGATACTCGACGTCATGATCAACCCGGCGGGCAACCGCGCTCTCGCAGGGCGCGTCGCCGTGGTGGCCGGGGCCACCCGCGGGGCGGGCCGCGGCATCGCCGCCGCGCTGGGAGAGGCGGGTGCCACGGTCGTGTGCACGGGTCGCACCAGCTCTACGGTGAACCTGCGCTCCGACTACGACAGACCCGAAACCGTCGAGGAGACAGCACAACTCGTCGATGAACTCGGTGGCGTGGGCGTCGCGATCCCGACCGATCACCTCGACGTGGTTCAGGTGCGCGCGTTGGCGGAACGGCTGCGATCCGACTACGGCGTCGTCGACGTGCTCGTCAACGACATCTGGGGTGCCGAGAACCTCAAGGGGCCACCGTCGACGTGGGATCGGCCGATGTGGGAGCACGACCTCTCCGACGGACTTCGAATCCTCCGACTCGGGGTCGACACCCACCTCATCACGTCGCACTGCTTGTTGCCCCTGTTGGTCACCCGGCCCGGTGGCCTCCTGGTCGAGGTGACCGACGGGACGGCCGAGTTCAACGCGCACCACTATCGGCTGTCGGCCTTCTACGACCTGGCCAAGGTGTCGGTCAACAGGATCGCGTTCAGCCAAGGCCACGACCTGGCGCCGTTCGGCTGCACGGCGGTGGCCGTCACGCCCGGGTGGCTGCGTTCGGAGATGATGCTCGAGAACTACGGGGTCAGCGCGACGAATTGGCGCGACGCCCTCGACCCGTGCCGTGCCGACGGCGGGCCCGTCGCACCCCCGTCCTTCACCGAATCCGAGACGCCGCTCTTCCTGGGCCGGGGGGTCGCGGCGATCGCGGCCGACCCCGACCGGGCGCGGTGGAATCAGCGCTCCGCCAGTTCGGTGCAGCTCGCCAGGGAGTACGGCTTCACCGACGTAGACGGCCGCCAGCCCGACGCATGGGCCGAGCAGTAGACAATTTCGGAGATCTGTTCACGATTTCGTTGACACGGGTGCGTTACCGCTGTTCTATGACGGAGTGACGTACGACACGATCATTCGCAACGGCCGCTGGTTCGACGGCTCCGGAGCGGCGTCCGCGGTCCGCAACATCGGCATTCGGAACGGCCACGTCGTGGCGATCTCGGCCGACGATCTCGACGCGACCGACTGCCCCCGCGTCGTCGACGCCACCGGCCTGTGGGTGCTGCCCGGCATGCTCGACATCCACACGCACTACGACGTCGAGGTGCTCAACGGGCCCGCCCTGGCCGAGTCGCTGCGCCACGGCGTGACGACGGTGATGCTCGGCTCGTGCTCGCTGTCCACCATCCACGTCGACGGCACCCAGGCCGGTGACCTGTTCGGCCGCGTCGAGGCGATCCCCCGCGAGCACGTCATCGCCGCGGTCGACGGCCGCAAGACGTGGCGCACCTGTGAGGAGTACGTCGAGGCGCTCGAGACGATGCCGCTCGGTCCCAATCTGGCGGCGTTCATCGGCCACTCCGACATGCGTACCGCGGTCATGGGTCTCGACCGTGCGACCCGCAAGCGCGAGCGGCCCAGCCGTGCCGAGCAGGCGGAGATGGAGCGCATGCTCGCCGAGGCGCTGCGGGCCGGTTTCGTCGGCATGTCGTCGATGCAGTTGCTCTTCGACAAGATCGACGGCGACGTCTGCCGGTCCCGCACCCTGCCGTCGACGTATGCCGGGGCTCGAGAACAACGCCGGCTGAAGTCGTTGCTACGCAAGGCCGGTCGCGTCCTACAGTCGGGGCCCAACATCGAGAACCCGGTCAACTTGGGGTCGCAGATCGCGCAGTCGCTCGGCGTGTTCCGCAACCCTCTGAAGACCAGCCTGCTGTCGGCGGCCGACGTGAAGTCCAATCCGTACGCGATCGCACTGATGGGTCCGGTCGCGCGCCTGGTCAACCGCCTCGGCGCTGACTTCCGATGGCAGCACCTGCCGGTGCCGTTCGAGGTGTACGCGGACGGCATCGACCTGGTGATCTTCGAGGAGTTCGGCGCCGGCGCCGCGGCGCTGCACCTCCGCGACGAGGTCGAGCGCAACGAGATGATGCGCGACGAGGACTACCGCCGCCGGTTCCGCAAGGAGTACGAGAGCAAGTTCGGGGTGCGGGTGTGGCACCGCGACTTCTTCGACGCCGAGATCGTGGAGTGTCCGGACGCGAGCGTCGTCGGGAAGTCCTTCGGCCGGGTCGGCGTCGAGCGCGGCGGCCTCCACCCCGTCGACGCCTTCCTGGACCTGGTGTTGGAGCACGGCACGGCGCTGCGGTGGCGCACGACGATCTCCAATCACCGCCCCGAGGTGCTCAAGAAGCTGGCCCGCGATCCCGGTGTGCAGATGGGGTTCTCCGATGCCGGCGCCCACCTGCGGAACATGGCCTTCTACAACATGGGTTTGAGGTTGTTGCGCCACGTCAGGGACGCCGAGGCCGCGGGTACGCCGTTCATGACCGTCGAGCAGGCGGTGCACCGGCTGACCGGTGAACTGGCCGACTGGTACCGCCTCGACGCCGGGCACCTGCGGATTGGTGACCGTGCCGACGTCGCGATCGTCGACCCGGCCTGTCTCGACGACCGCCTGGACGCCTACGCCGAGGAGCCCGTCGAGCAGTACGGCGGGCTGTCGCGCATGGTCAACCGCAACCGCGAGACGGTGCGGGCGGTATTCGTCGGCGGCCGAGCGGTGTTCCTCGACGGTGAGCCCACCGACCTGGTCGGCCGGCACCGGACGGGACGCTTCCTGCGTGCCGCCCACCAGTCCCCCGCCATCGCCGCGCAGAAGGACGAGTTCACAAGTGTCGGTTGAGGATACGGTGCTCGGCATGTGGGCGGCCCTGTCCGCGCGTGACTGGGCGGCGTTGAAGACCTTCCTCTCCGAGGACTGCATCTACCTCGACGTCCCCGTGGGGCCCGCCGCCGCGGCGAAGGGTCCCGAGGACATCGTCAAGAGACTCAAGATCGGCCTGGAGCCGCTGGCGTCCTACGAGAACTTCACCGGGCTGCTCGTCGTCGACGGTGCCGACGCCATGTACGAGCACCACGAGGAATGGCATTGGGCTACTGGGGAATCGGCTGTGCTCCGGTTCGTCACCGTGCACCGGGTCGAGAACGGCAAGATCTCGCTCTGGAAGGACTACTGGGACATGAGCGCGTTGGCCAACCACGCTCCCCCCAGCTGGCTGGAGGACTTCGCCAACGCCGACATGTCGTGGATGTACGACGCGACCGGCGTCGTCTGAGGGTTGCCATTCGCATCGCGTTCCCGGTGAATGCGCGTGTTGCGCTCCGCGGAGCGAGTGGTCGTGCGCCGCGGCATGGTCAGCCCGGTGACGTGTGCTGTGGCCGCTTCGGTCGCAACCACTGTCGCCGTGGGTTCGGATAGTTCCGGGAACAGCAGTCGGCTGCCCGGGGTGGTGACGTGGGTGCGGCCGTCGGGTGCGATCCACACGACGGTGCCGTCTTCGAATTGCTCATCCTGCCAACCACTTTGACCGCACCAGAACGTTTTCAGCAAGTGGTGTCGACGGCAAAGGCACTTGAGGTTGGCCGCCGCGGTCGGCCCGTAGGGCCACGGAATCGTATGGTCGACGTCGGTATGGGTGGCTGGCACGCGGCAGCCCGGGAAGCGACAGGTCATGTCGCGGCAACGGACGAAGTTGGCCAGCTTCGTCGACGGTCGGTATCTGGGTTCGGGTGGGGCTTGCCCGGGATGCACGATTCGGGTGATGGTGGCCCCGACGGTGGCGCGGCAGGCGATCGCCCCGCGCAGGAACTGCCCGCCGGTCATCGCGGCGGGCCGCAGCGAAGCCAGGCGACCCGGGGTGGGGGTGAGGGCTTCGGTGAGCGTCAGCTCGCGCAGCGGCTTGCTGAACACGGCCGAGGGTTCTCCGTCAAGGGCGGTCCGCTCGTCGACCGGAGCGGGGGTGGTGTCCTTGGTGTTGGTGTCACCGGGGTTGGTCAGCGATTCTCGTAGTGCAGCGCCACCATTGGAGGACGAAGGCTCTTCGGCAACGTCCTCTGCGTTCCCATTGCCATGGAGGGCATCGTCTGAGCCTTCCGGCTCGGGCGCGGGCGGCTCGGCGAGCGTGTCCTGGCTCGCGATCACGTAGACAACCACCCCGGTCGAGGGCGGGTTCTGGGCGGCCGGGCAGTCCTCGCTCCCACACAGGCAGGCCAGCCGGTCCGCGCCGTGGGACATGGCGCCCATCGCATCGGAGCGACGTTGATCCAGGGTGCGCGGGTCGGCTGGGCAGACCGTGCGGGCCAGGGCGTCCACGCGGGCGTCGAAGGCCTCGGCGTCGTGGGCGAACAGGGTCGCGAACACCGTGGCCATGCCGCTGCCGTCCTCGTCGATCACCACGTCCACGGAGCGGCCCCGCGCTCGGGTCTCGGTCCGGATCACGGCCTGCGGGTCGACCTGGGCGACGAACGCGTCGATCGTCTTCTCCAGCACTGCCACCGACATGGGTTCCCGGCCCCGCAACGCCTCGGCCAACAGCTCGTCGAGACTGCGCAGCGCGTCGGGGTCGACGACCAGGGCGCCGCGTTGCACGACGGTCGTCACCAGTGCGTAGGTGATGAGACCCTCGGCGAAGACCGCCGCCACGCGGGGAAACCGGTCATGCAGCGCGACGGCGATCAGCAGTTGGTGGGAGGCGGCGCCGGGAGTGATGCGTTGTGCGGCGCCGATGTGGGCGGCGACGGCGTCGAAGTTGTCCAAGCACCACTGGTCGCGATCCGCCGATCCCGACGCGGTATAGGCGGCCTGAAGCATGCCGGCCATCGCGGCGACCTTGCGGGCACACGCCGCGGACTCCGTCCGCGACCACGCGTCCACCGCACCGGCAGCCGAGGTACCGGCCGTGGTGGCCACCAAACTGTCGAACATGCTTTCGATTTTAGAGCGTATTCCGACGAAAGTCATTCCGCTGCAAGCGTTCTGTGGATAAGCCGAAGGCCTGTGGACAACCCCCGCCCCGGGCGCCGGAGATGTCGGAGGCGAATGCTAGTGCCGCAGACTCGTGGCACCTTGCGCACTCGCCACTACACGCTCCACGCCAGTCGGAACTTCTCAGCCAGTTGTTCCGGTGTCAGGTCGGCGAAGTGTTCGTGCTCGTAACCCCGCACGGCGACAACCGAATCCACCACGGCGTCACCGAGAATGCCGCGCAGCAGCGACGATCCGGCAAGGGCGGCGACGACGGCCCCCTGATCGTCGGACAGCAGGCCGATGTCGGCGGAGTTCCGCTCGTCGGCGGTCAGGGTTCCGGGGTCGACCGGCACCTCGGCCCCTAGGGGAAGTTCGCGTTCGATGCCGTCGAGCGCCAGCCCGATGATCGCCGCGGTCGCGAGGTACGGGTTCGCCGAGGGGTCGACGACCTTCACCTCGACGTTCGCCCCGTGCGCGTTGCCGGGTCCGCCCCGCAGGAAGCGGACTGCCGCCTCACGATTCTCGGTGCCCCAGCACACGCTGGCACCCGACCAACTGCCCGGCTGCATCCGAAGGCCCGACAGGATGGAACCGCACAGCAGGGCTTGGGCCTCGACCAAACCGGCCAGCACGCCGGCGACGGCGGCCTCGCCCGCCGGCCTCATCCCCTGGGCGCCCTGTCCGCCGGAGAACAGCGGCACGCCGTCGTGCCGCAGCGAGAAGTGCTGGTGCGCGCCGGAACCGACGCTGCCCGCGAACGGTACCGGCGACAAGCTGACGCGGAACCCGTGCTTCCTGGCGGCCCTGGCCACCAGGATGCGGGTCGCGATCAGCTGATCGGCGGCGGCGACCGGCGACTTGGGTGCCAGCGAGATCTCGAACTGGTTGGCCCCGTACTCGGGATGGAATTGTTCGACGGACACCCCGGCGACCGTGGCCGCGTCGACGACGTCGCGAACGAAGCCCTCGAACTCGAGGACACCCGCCAGCCCGTACTGCGCCCACAGGTGCGAGGGCAGCGCGGCGCCGTCGGGCCCGACGAGGACGAACTCCATCTCGTGGCCGACGAGGGCGGTGAGACCAGCCGAGGTGAGTCGGTCTTCGATGCGCGCCAAGGCGCCTCTGCTGCAGAACGGGTCGGGGGCACCGTCCTGGTCGAAGAACGACCCCGGCGCCCACGCCAATCCGTCGCCGAGGATCCTCAGCGCGTCGACGTCGACGCGGATCCGTTGGTCACCGACGACGCCGATGGCGCCACCGAGGGCGATGCCCGCCTGGTCGACGGTGAACACGTGCCACACCGGGCTGGCGCCGAGACCGGGATTGGCGAACGCGCTCATCCGGCTCAGCGGCACGGTCTTGGCGTGACACAGACCGGCCGCGTTGACGACAGTGCCGACCAGGGTGGTGACCCCGGCCGACTCGAGGGTGGACGTGGCCGCGGCGGTGAACGGTGTGGCTGCCATGGCCCCATTCTGCACGGGCTGAGCGGCGGCGCAGGTTAGAGCGTGATCTTGCAGGCCTGACCGATGTCTAGCGTGCGCAGCATGCGGCCCATGCCCAACCACATCGCGCACGACAGGGCCAGGTCGGTCAGCAGTTCGGGACTGAACTGCTCGTTGCAACGCTCCCAGAAGTGTTCATCGTCGCGTAATTCGGTGTGCCCGTTGGCAAATCGGGTGGCGAACTCCGCGGCGAGGCGCTCCTGCGGGGAGTAGCCGGGCCAGGTCCGCCACTCCGCGGCATGGTCGTAGAGGTCCTCGTCCACACCGGCCTCGGCACCCGCGGCGTCACGCGTGTTCTGGCAGACCACGCATTCGTTGTCGAGCGCGATCACCATGCGGGCCACCTCGCGCGTGCGCAGCGGCAACCGGTTCTTGGTGTAGACCGCGTTCGTGTAGCCGGCCATGGCGATGCCGATGTCGGGCGAGCGGGCGATCCATCCGGCGGCGTCGTCGTCGAAGTCTCCGATTCTGCTCATGGCCGCATCGTACGCCGGAGACGGAATTTCTGGAACAGGTTCTAGTTTGTGGGCCAGGCGCGATCGTGCGGCGTGATCTGGTAGCCGTCTGGGTCGCGGAGCGCGAACGCGATTGGCGCGCGTCCCGGTCTCGCGCTTGGAGCGAGACGAAGACGGGACCGGTGACGGGCATGCACGCCCCGCGGAAGCACCCGTAGTGTCGGCACCTACTGCGGCGGGCGTGCCACGCACTGGGCGGAGTACAGCTGCTCGCCGAGCTTGTCCATCAGCTCGAGCTGCGTCTCCAGGTAGTCGATGTGCTGCTCCTCGTCGGCCAGGATCGTCTCCAGCAGGGTCGCGCTGGTGGCGTCCTCCTTCTGGCGGCACATGATCACGCCGGGCTTGAGTCGCGCCACCACGTCGTACTCGATGGTCAGATCAGCTTCGAACTGCTCGCGCAGCGTCTGGCCGACCTTGAGGGAGAACAGCCGCTGATAATTCGGCAGCCCGTTGAGCAGCAGGATGCGGTCGGTGATGGCCTCCGCGTGGTTCATCTCCTCGAAGGCTTCCTTGCGCGTGTGTCCGGCGAGCTCGGTGAAGCCCCAGCTCTCCTGCATCTTCGAATGCAGGAAGTACTGGTTGATTGCCGTCAATTCACTCGTCAATTGCTCGTTCAGCAATTTCAGGACGTCGGGATCACCGTTCATGCCTCCAGAATCTAGTTCACCGACCGGGCCCAAGAGAGACAACGAGGGCAACCCGTGGCGTGTCGTCTCCCACGACCCTGACAGACAGAAGCCCAGGTGAGGATAGCCAAACCACGGCTGACGGCTCCGATGATGGACTGCCTCCCCTAACTAAGGTTAGACTCGGCTAACTCGACCAGGTGCTCAGCCAAGGAGGCGATGACGATGAATGGGAAGCGCACCATTCCCATTCGTGCCGGCTCGCCCTCGTCGCCCATTTCCGCCGATGACACTCATTCGACAACTGAATTCCGCGGGGCGGTGACGGGCTGATGTTCGTGTGTTTGTGCACCGGCGTGACGAGCCAAGCCGTCACCGACCTCGTCGCCTCCGGGGCGTCGACGTCGAAGCAGGTCGCCGACGCGTGCGGAGCCGGTTTGGACTGCGGCCGCTGCCGACGAACGGTGCGAGCCATCATCGAGGCGGCCAGTACGAGGACGGCCTGCCCCCTGCACGCCGCGAGCTGAGGCTAGTTGGCCTCGCGCCGATCGGCGAACGACGCCAGTGCGTCGGCGTTGGCAACTCCCCCGAGCAATTCGGCGAATTGCGCGTACTCCCGCGCCGCGGCGGCCGCGATCTCGCCGCGAGTGGGCTCGACCATCGTCTGCTTGACCGCGATCAGACTTGAGATCGGCCGTGAGGCAAGGATTTCCGCATGCCGGCGGGCGTCGGCGAGGAGTTCCTCGGGGTCGCACACCTTCCACGCAAAACCCATCCGCTGCGCTTCTGCCGCGTCGACCCACTCCGAGGACAGCAGCATCCACGCTGCATTCTGCCGGCCGACGAGCTGTGGCAGCAGATAGGACGACGCCGCCTCCGGCGCGACGCCGAGGCTGGTGAACGGGCACTTCAACCGAGCCGTCGTCGACATGAACACCAGATCGGCGTAGCCGAGGATCGTCGCACCGATGCCGACGCCAAGGCCGTTCACCGCGAGAATCAACGGTTTCCGCAGCGCCGTAAGGGTTTCGATCATCCCGGGGAAGCCGTATTGCCCGGACTGGAACTCCGGGTCGGTGATCCGGGCCTGCATCTCGACGAGGTCGTTGCCGGCGCTGAACGCCCGTCCCGATCCGGTCAGCAGGACCACGGCGACGGCCGGGTCCTCGTCGGCGTCTCGCAGGGCGATCGTCGTCGCGTCGTACAACGCTTCGTTGAACGCGTTCAGCGCTTCCGGGCGGTTGAGGGTCAGGGTCCGCACCCCGTTGGCATCGTCGATCTCCACCAGCACGGCTGCAGCGTAAGCGTTAGCCGTTGGAGTACACGCGGCCGGGTGTGACCAGCACCACCGTCCGCCGCTGCTCGGCCATCACGCGGTCGTATTCGGCCCAGTCGTCGTGGGTACCACCCGCGGCCGTGAAGACCTCGCGGAGCAACAGCCGGACGGCGTCGCCGGTCAGCCATGGCTGCGGGTCGTCGGGACCGGCGAGCTCGGCGGTGCCCTCGACTGTCGCCCACCGCCACCCGTCGCGGAAGGTCACCGCAATCTGGGGCCGCGCCCGCAGGTTGGCCAACTTCACCTTGCCGTAGGTGACGAACGCGAGGGCCGGCGCACCGGAACCCGGGTGCGCGACGACACCGGCGTTGACCAGTGACGCCTGCACGGTCCCGTCCCGGCGGACGGTCGACACCACGGCCAGACCACTTTCCGCCGACGCCAGGTCGACGGCCTCCTCGAGGGTGGTCATCGGGACAGCTCCGCGGCGAACGGCGAGCGCATCACGTAGCGACTCGTCGGCACGGTGTCCACGCATCGGTTGGCCCCGAACGCCGTCGTGCTGGCCACCATGCGGTTCATCCGGTCGCCGAGATCGGCGTCGTTGGCAGCCCCGAAGAAGGCGTGCAGATCCCGGGTCGCCTCCAGCGGGAACAGTTCCTCGACGATCGCGTCGACCACCGGTGCGCCGGACGTCAACGGGCGCACCACCGCGTTCTGGACGTAGCCGAACGTCGACTGCGTCGCGATGGCCACCGGCGTGTGGTCGACATGCCAACGCGCCAGCCAGGTTTCCTCGTCGAGGTCCGCCGGCCGCCGCAGCATCGCGACGTTGGCGAAACCGGGCGTGCGCGCCCCGGGGGCCGTCGGCGGCGGCGGCAACGGCACCGACTCGGTGACGAGATACGCGTCGACTCGCTCGCACTCGCCCCTCAACCGGTCCAGCGCGCCCGTCACGTGCGGACCGTAGGACTGCTGGGTCCAGATGCCGACGAAGCCGACGACGGGCGGATCCAACGTCGTCAACGTCATCAGCGAGTCGCCGACCGTCGCGTCCCGGACGTTCACGGCGAGCCCCGGCGCTCCCAGCGTCAGCAGGTCGTCGGACACCGCGGTGCGCAACCGGGTGCACCATGCGTCGTCGCCCGCCGGCCCCCGCAGGGTGATGATCACCTTCTCCACCGCTCGAACGTACCGCCACGGCCGCCGCCCTGACCCACAATGCTCGATCGGCCCGGTAGTTTTGTCTTCGTTGTGACGGGCAGGCGATGAAGGGACTACCGCAGCGACTCACCATGCCCGATCTCGGCGCGGTGGGGCGCAGCCTCATCGGCGTCATGCTCGCCGCGATCGCCGGCCTGCACTGGGGTTCGGCGGGTGCGGCGACGGCGGCCGCCGGTGCGGCGGCGATCGCGGGAGCCGCTGCGCTGCAGGACAGTCCGCGCGGGCCGCTGGTCCTGGTGAGCGCCCTCTCGGTTCAGATGGGTGCGGCGGTCCTGCTGGGCACGTCGACCTCGTCCTACGGCGTGCTCTTCGTCCTCGCGGCGACGGCGTGGTGCTTCTTCGCCGGCCTTCAATGGGCGATCAGCACCAACGCCGGGTTGCTCGCCGCGGCTTGCGGCGCCCTGCTCGTCACCGCGCCGCCCGTCCCGCCGACGCTGTCGGGCGTTCTGGTGGCGGCGCTGCTGGCCGTAGGCGGCGGGCTGGTGCAGGCCGTGCTGATCGGGTTGTGGCCACGGCGCCGATGGCGACTCCAACGGGACGCCTTGACGAGGGCATACCGTTCGCTGGGGGCTGACGCCAAGCGTCTGGCCGCCGACCCGTCGGCGGGTGTGGACCCGGCGCCGCTGTTCTGGCTGCGTGACACGGTGACCATGAGCGACCGCCAGGCCAAGCGCCGCCCGTTGGCCTACCGCGCCTGGTACGGCCTGCCGCAACGGATATCGGTGACGCTGACGGCGTTGGCAGGCAGGTCGGTCGACGACCCAGCGGTGGCCACCGTGCTGCGCGCCGCCGCGGGGGTGCTCGACGTGGTGGCGAGTCGCAGTCGTACGGCAAAGCGCGACGCGAGCCTCGGGGTGCTGCAGGTCGAGGCGGCGACCGACTCGGTCGCGGTGGCGAACGTGGCGCTGGCTCAGCGTCTTTCCCATCAGTTGCACGAGGCCGTCGCACTGAGATTCGGCGAGCTGACGCCCGACGTCGACCACGTCACGCGGCTCGGGCGGCGCGGTGTGCTGTCTGCGGTGCCGATCGCCGCGGCCGCCATCAGAGCACACCTGACCTGGGGATCGCCCATCCTGCGGCACGGGTTTCGCCTCGCCGCGGGCGTCGGCGCCGGGGTGGCGGTGGAACGCTTCGCCGACGTCCCATACGGATACTGGATTCCGTTGACCGTGCTGATCGTGCTGCGCCCGGAGACCGCACACACCTACACGAGATGCGCGGGCCGGGTGGCCGGCAACGCCGGCGGCATCGTCGTGGCCTCGGTGGTGACGATCATCTGGCATCCCACCGGGCTGGCGGCCGCGGTGCTCGCGGTGTTCGCCCTCGGAATCGCCTACGCCGTGTCGGCGTACGGCTACGTCGCGACCAGTGCCGCACTCGCCGCCGTCGTGGTGTTCCTGATCGACGTGAGCGACGCCGCGGACGTCGGCACCATGACCGACCGGTTGATCGCGACGCTGATCGGCGGGGCGCTCGCCGTGCTCGTGCACGTCGTCCTCCCCGACCATTCGCTGGTTCGGCTGCGGCAGCGGGCCGGTGAACTGCTCAAGACCGAGATCGACTACGCCGCAACGGTCATCAAGGCCTTCGTGCACGGTCTCGACCACCCGGGTGAAGCCCTGGCCGCGGCGTGGGAGCGGGCCTTCCGGGCCCGTGCGGCGTTCGAGGCGGCCGCGGGGGCTACCACGTCGGACTCGAGTGACCTACGGCGGTGGTTGAAGTCCTACCGCACCGCGCTCAACGCCATCACCACGTCGTGCGCGTCGCTTGAATCCAACCTGCCCGCGCAGCCGCCCGCCACGCTGCACACCGACTTCGTGGTGGCGGTCGACGAGTACGCGGAGGCGTTGTCCGGTGCGCCGACGGCCCCGGGCGCACCGTGGCGCATCGACGGTGATCGACTGGCCGCGGCCGAACAGCGCATTCGCGAAGCCGGCCGGAACTTGGGGCCCGACGACACGTCCAGTCGGGTCCTGGTCGCCGAGATCGGCGACATCACGCGCAGTCTCGTCGGCATCACCGACTGACCATGGCGGGCTGAAAGTTAGTCGCGGGCCCACCGCGGCTGGATGAACACGCCCTCGGCTTCGACCGTGACGCCGTCCGCGTCGGCCAGATGGCCGGTCGCGAACGTCTTCACACCCTCGGTCCGGACGATGGCGGCCACGACGTGCAGGGCGCCCAGCGGCGTCATCCGGCGGTACCGCATGGTGATGGTGCCCGTCAGCCGCGGCTTGTCGGGCGCGCTCGCCGCGCCGCCGAGGGCGTGGTCGAGGATCATCGCGGCGACGCCCCCGTGGACGTGACCGGGTGGGCCTTCGTAGGCGGCGCCGAGGTGGAAGTCGGCGCGCACCCCGCCGTCGGCCGACGGCACGAAGACCAGGGGCGGCGCGACGGGGTTGCGCATGCCGATCACGACGTTGCCCCAGGGCATCTGGTCGCCGTCGCTGCCGAAGCGCACCCCGAACGAGCCCTCGAGTTGGCGTTCGCGCAGTCGCGCGGTGGCGGCGTCGATCTCGGCCTTGGCCAGCGCCACGGACTCCGCGTCCATCTCGGTGCGGATGGTGGCGTCGACGAGCTCCCGAACGGAGTGGGTCAGCGGCTCGAAGATGCCGCGCAACCGTTCGACGTCCTCGGCGCTGAGGTTCTCCACGGGGAAGTCAAGCACGCCTGAACTAGAACACGTTCCAGCGCCGGTGTCGAGCGCGGCTACCCCGCCGGCGCGGGTCCGACCAGGAGTTGGCGCACCACCGGAGCGGCCCAGCGGATGAGTTCGTCGTGGCTGAGATCGGCCACGAACGGGTTGGTCAGGACGTAGCGCGTGGTCGCCAGTCCGATGATGAAGGAACCCATCAGGCCGGCACGCTGCCCCGGATTGTCGGGAGTGACGGCGAACAGCACCGGCGCCACCTGGGTCGCGAAGACCTTGCGCATGGTGTCCGCCGCGGTGGCGCTCGTCATCGCCGCCCGCAGCAGGGCGACGAAGGTGGTGTCGTCCTCCCAGACGGCGAAGAACTTGGGCAGCAGCACCTCGGCCACCCGGTCGGGGTCGACGCCGGTGAGATCGGGCAGGTCGAGGGTGAATTCCACGGCGGCCGCGAAGAGGTCCTGCTTGCTGCCGAAGTATCTGATGACCAGGGCGGGGTCGACGCCGACGTCCGCGGCCACCGCGCGCAGCGTCGTCCGCTCGTAGCCCTCGGCGCCGAAGCGCGCGCGAGCCGCGGCGAGGATGTCGGCGCGCGTCTCCTGCGCGTTGCGGGACCGAGTGGTGACCATCCCCCGAGGGTATGTCATCGCGTGTTGACAGAGGCCGTGCGGCGCGCCTACCGTATAAGTCACCAAGTGTTGACTTATCGATCGGCGGAAGTCGTCCATGTTCCTCGACCGGGGCGAACTGCCCGTACTCGTAATCGGCGCCGGCCCCACGGGCCTGACGGCCGCCCTCGAGCTGTCGCGGCTGGGCGTCCCCGTCCGCATCGTCGACTCCGCCCCGGAGCCGTCGACGACCTCACGCGCACTCGGCATTCAGTCCCGCACCCTCGAACTACTCAGGCCGCGCGGCGTCGCCGACGAGATGCTCGCCCTCGGCAACCAGGTGCGCCGGACAGCGCTGCACGTGGGCGGCCGCCAGATCGCGGCCGTCGACTTCACCCGCATGCCAAGCCAATTCGACTTCGTCCTGATGCTCGCGCAGTCCGAGACCGAACGCCTGCTCACCGAGCGACTAAGTTCCCAAGGCGTCAAGGTCGAACGCGGCCTGAGCTTCACCTCACTGGTCGAGCTCCCCGACTGCGTCGAGGTGACCCTTGCCGCGCCGGACGGCACCGTCGAGACCGTGCCGGCGATCTACCTGATTGCCGCCGACGGTTCGCACAGTTCCGTCCGCAAGAGCCTCGGGCTGCCCTTCGCGGGTCGGTCGCTCCCGCAGAACTACGTCCTCGGCGACCTGCACCTCGACGGGGCGATCGCCGAGGATCAGCTGTCGATCTTCCTGGCCACCAACGGGTTTCTCGCGGTGTTCCCGATGGGAGCGGGCCGGTTCCGGTTCATGGCCACCGATCCCGACGGGGTCACCGGCGACTCCGGCACGCCCACGCTCGCCGACGTCCAAGCCCTCCACGACCGCACCGCCGGCGTTCCCGCCCGGCTCTACGACCTGCAGTGGAGCTCGCGGTTCCGGATCAACAGCCGGGTCGTGGACACGCTGCGCCGAGGCCGCGTCTTCCTCGGCGGTGACGCCGCGCACGTCCACAGCCCCGCCGGCGGCCAGGGCATGAACGCCGGGATCCAGGACATGGTGAACCTGTCGTGGAAGCTGGCGATGGTGCTGCGCGGACACGCCGTGCCCGCACTACTCGACACCTACGAATCCGACCGCCTGCCCGTGATCCGCCAACTCGTCGGCATGACCGAACGCGCGACGACCGTGTTCAACTCCACCAGCCCCCTGACTCACGCCGCGCTCACCACGCTGGCCCCACTCGCGCTGTCGCGCACCGCGGTGCAGGACCGGGCCGCGCCGCGGCTCGGACAGCTCACCGCCTCCTACCGCGGGGGCCCGATCAGCAAGGGCGGCGGTCGAATTGGCAGCCTGCGTGCGGGTGACCGGGTGCCAGACGTCGCACTGGCCGACGGCAGACTCTACGACGTCGTCGACGACTCGGCGCTGACCTTGCTGATGTCTGACATGGGGCCGGAGGTCGCCCGTTCGCTGACCGACGCGGTCCGCCCGTGGGCCCAGGCAGTCGTGGTGCGAGAGGTGACGCTGCCCGCCGGCGTCGTCTCCGGTCCGGCCTGGCTGCTGGTCCGCCCGGACGGATATCTGGCGGCCGCCGGCCGGGGCGGTGACGAAGCTCGACTGGCGTCGTGGCTCGGCCGCTGGCTCGTGTCAGGCACCCGACTCCCCTAGGATCGGCCACCAACGGAGCGTCGACGTGACGATCGCGGGAGGTGGTGAGCGGTGGGGTCGCTGGGGGCGGACGGGTCCGGACTGCCGGCCACCCTGGTCGAATTGGCCACCCAACGGCTCCGCGACGCGATTCTGCGGGGCGCGCTCGAGCCCGGCGAGAAGATCGTCGAAGAGCAGTTGTGCGCGGACTTCGGCATCAGCAGGGCGCCACTACGGGAGGCGTTGAGACTGCTCGCGCAACAAGGTCTGGTCGAACACCTGCCGCGCCGGGGGTCCCGCGTGACGGAGTGGTCGCCGGCCGACATCCTCCAACTCTTCGCACTCCGCCACGTATTGGAGCGCCACGCCGTCGAGACCGCCCTGCCGCTCGCCGATCCGGCCACCGCCCTTCAGCCGGTCCGCGAGGCGTTGGCCGGCATGCACGACGCGGCCGACGACCTGGCGCGCGACGACGCCCACCGCGTGTTCCACGCCGCCGTCGTCGAACTCGCCGACAACCGCCAGCTGAACATCACGCTGGAACCGATCCTGCTGAAGCTGCAACTGCCCATGGCGATCAACCTTCGAGCCGAGGCGCGGCATCACCACGCCGAGGACGGGGTCGCGCGCCATCGCGAGATCCTCGCGGCGCTGGAGACCAACGATGCGATGACGGTGCTGTCGGCCCTGGAGGGTCACGGTCACCTGGACTATCTCGATCTCGGGACGCATCGCTAACACGATCGACACACGGCCGTACCAGGACCGGAATGATTCTGTCGACAATCGACAGTTATGGCTCAAGACGCACACGGACCGTCGATCGGCCCCTCGGTGGCCGAGATCCTCGCCTCCCACGCCGGGGGTACCGGGTCACCCACCAAGACGGCGACTCGGGTGGCCGACGCCATCGCCGCCCGTGGGGACGACGGCACCTGGCTCTCGACGGTGCCGCGCGACGAACTCTTGGCCGCCGCGGCCGACATCGAAAACCGGCCTGGGGCAAGGACTCTGCCGCTCTACGGCGTGCCGTTCGGGGTCAAGGACAGCATCGACGTCGAGGGCGTGCCGACCACGCTGTCCTGTCCGGACTACGCCTACGTGGCGACGGCGACCGCACCCGCCGTGCAACGGCTGCTCGACGCCGGCGCGCTCTACGTCGGCAAGACCAACCTGGATCAGTTCGCCACCGGGCTGAACGGCACGAGGACGCCGTACACCGTTCCGCGCAGCGTGTACGGCGGCGAGATGATCTCGGGCGGCTCGAGTTCGGGCTCCGCCCTGGCGGTCGCGCTGGGCCAGGTGCCGTTCGCGGTGGCCACCGACACGGCGGGGTCCGGTCGCGTGCCCGCGGCGCTCAACGGCGTCGTCGGCTACAAGCCGTCGCGGGGACTGATCAGCACGGTCGGGCTGGTGCCGGCCTGCAAGTCGTTGGACTGCATCAGCCTCATGGCGGGGTCGGTCGACGACGTCGACCGGGTGATGGAGGTGATGGTTGGCCGCGACGACGCCGACGCGTGGTCGCGCGACCGCGGGCCGCGCTTCGCCGGTGACGACGTCCGCGTCGGGCTGCCACCGGTCGAGGAACTGGAGTTCTTCGGCGACCACGCGATGCGCACCGCGCACCTCGGGTTCCGCGACCAGCTTGCCCGTCACGCCACGATCGTCGAGGTCTCGCTGGCGCCGTTCCTCGCCGCGGGCACCCTGCTGTACCAGGGACCGTGGGTCGCCGAGCGCCTCGTCGAATTCGGCGACTTCCTCGCCGCCAAGCCGGAGTCGATCCACCCGGTGGTGCGCGACATCCTGCGCAGCGGCGAGAAGTACACGGCCGTCGACGCGTTCGCCGCGCTGCAGCGACTGCAGGAGCTCAAGGCCGAAGTCGGGCGACTGTGGGCGGGGGTCGACGTGCTCGTCGTCCCCACCGTCGGCACCACCTTCACGGTGGCCGACGTGCTGGCCAGGCCCATCGAGTGCAACACCGTGCTGGGCCACTACACGCACTTCGGCAACCTGCTGGACCTCCTCGGTGTCGCCGTGCCGCTGGGCACCACCACCGACGGACGGCCCTACAGCGCAATGCTTCTCGGCCCCGCCCTGAGCGACGACACGGTGCTGCACCTGGCGGCCCGGGTCCTCGACGAACCCCGCGCGGACGGCCGCGCGGTCGCGCCCACCCCCGCACGTACGAAGGAGCATCAGGCATGACGGCATCCGCAGAGGTACCCGCCGAGCCATCGACGTTTCCGCTCGTCGCAGGACGAACCGCGCTCATCGTCATCGACATGCAGCGCGACTTCATCCTGCCCGGCGGGTTCGGTGAGAGCCTCGGCAACGACGTCGACCAGCTGCTCAAGGTGGTGCCCCCGCTGGCCGCGCTGATCGCCGCCGCTCGCGAGGCCGGCATGATGGTGATCCACACCCGCGAGGGACACGTGCCCGATCTCTCGGATTGCCCGCCCGCCAAGCTCAACCGCGGCGCACCGAGCAAGCGCATCGGCGATCCTGGCAAGTACGGGCGCATCCTGATTCGCGGCGAATACGGCCACGACATCCTCGACGAGCTCGCCCCCGTCGAGGGCGAAGTGGTGATCGACAAACCCGGCAAGGGCGCGTTCTACGCCACCGAGCTCTCGTCCATCCTCACCGACGCGGGCATCACCCAGTTGCTGATCACCGGTGTGACCACCGAGGTGTGCGTGCACACCACCACCAGGGAGGCCAACGACCGCGGGTACGAGTGTTTGGTCGTATCCGATTGCGTCGGTTCGTACTTCCCCGAGTTCCAGCGCGTCGGCCTCGAGATGATCAAGGCCCAGGGCGGCATCTTCGGATGGGTCGCCGACACCTCCGCCGTGATCCCGGCCATCCAATCCCTCGCCGCGACAACGCCTTCCCAGGCCTGAGAGGACCGATCATGTCGACCGACGTCACCGAAACGCCGTCCGATCCGCCGTCGGACTCCCCGGATTCCACGACCCCGCAGTCCATCCCGTGGTGGACGCGCGGGGACACCAACGCCTTCTTCGGGCTCGGGTTCAACATCCTCGTCAACGTCCTCACCCTGACCGGTCTGATGATCGGCGTGGTCAACGTGCCTGCGGGAGACGTGCTGGGCACGGTGCTGCCGGCGCTCGGCGTCGCGCTGATCCTCGGCAACCTGTACTACACGTTCCTCGCCAGGCGTCTCGCCGGTCGCGAAAACCGTACGGACGTCACGGCGTTGCCCTACGGCCCCAGCGTGCCGCACATGTTCATCGTGGTGTTCGTGGTCATGCTGCCGGTCTACCTGAAGACCAAGGACGCGATGCAGGCCTGGCAGGCGGGTCTCGCGTGGGCGTTCATGATCGGCATCATCGTGATGATCGGCGCGTTCGTCGGCCCCTACATCCGCAAGCTGACCCCGCGCGCGGCCATGCTCGGCACCCTGGCCGGCATCTCGATCACGTTCATCTCGATGCGGCCCGCCGCACAGATGTGGGAGGCGGCGTGGATCGGCTTGCCCGTCATGGCGATCATTCTGATCGGGTTCTTCACCGACGTGCGCCTGCCGTTCGGGATCCCGGTCGGGCTGGCGGCCCTCCTGGTCGGCACGGCGATCGGCTGGATCGGCGGCTACATGTCCGCACCCGACGTCAGCCAGGCGGTCTCCGACATCGCGATCGGCGTGCCGGACCTTCGGGTCGACATGCTCGCATCCGGCCTGGCGCATCTGGCTCCGCTACTGGGCACGGCAATACCGTTGGGCGTCTACAACTTCACCGAGGCCATGAGCAACGTGGAGAGCGCCGCGGCCGCCGGTGACAACTACAACCTGCGCAGCGTCCTGCTGGCCGACGGTGCCGGCGCCTGCATCGGCTCGGCGTTCGGCTCGCCGTTCCCGCCCGCGGTGTACATCGGCCACCCCGGGTGGAAGGACGCGGGCGGGCGCGCGGGTTACTCGCTCGCCAGTGGCGTCGTCATCGGAATCCTCTGCTTCCTCGGCCTCTTCGGGGTGCTGGACGCGCTGCTGCCGGTACCCGCCATCGTGCCGATCCTGCTCTACATCGGCCTGTTGATCGGCGCGCAGGCGTTCCAGGCGGTGCCGAGGCTGCACGCCGTCGCCGTGGTGGCGGCCATCCTGCCGAACCTCGCGCAATGGGCCAGCGGTTTGATCGACAACGCGCTGAACGCCGCGGGCACGTCGGCGGGCGCGGTCGGCATGGCCAAGCTCAACGGCGCGGGCGTGGTCTACGAGGGCCTGCAGACCCTCGGCGAGGGCGCGGTCCTGGTCGGCCTGATCCTCGGCACCATGGTCACCTTCGTCCTGGAGAAGAAGTTCCTCTACGCGGCCATCGCCTCGGCGGTCGGCGCCGTACTGTCCTTCATCGGCCTGATCCACGCGCCCGAGGTGGCCTGGGCCGCGAATCCGACCGTCGCCCTTGGCTATCTGTTCTTCGGCGTGGTGTGCGTGCTGTATTCGTTCCTGCCGGGGGCCAAGGATCCCGTCGTCGTCGACGAGGCGGACGTCGTCGCGGGCCACTAGATCCAATGGTGGCGGGCCACTAGATCCAATGGTGGCGGGCCACTAGGCCCCGCACCGAGTCGCGCCCGTCACAGCACCATTCGAGGGTGTCGGAGCTAACTCCCGATTTCGTGGTCACGTGTCTACGAAGTGGCTTACGCTCGTCACATGCCCAGCCGCACCCTGAGCGCCGACCCGCGCGCCGAACGCGTCCGCACCCTGCTGCGGACCGCGGCGTTCGACCTCGCGCACGAGCGACCGGTCGACGAGATCACCGTCGGTGACCTGGTCGCCCGCGCCGGGGTCAGCAGGCAGGTCTTCTACCGCCACTTCACCGATCGCGACGACGCGGTGGCGACCGCCGTCACCGTGGCCTTCGCCGCCGCCGTCGCCGACATTCGGGGCGACGCACGGGCGCGGGTCACCGGCTTGTTCGACTTCGCCGCCGAACACCGCGCGATGTACCGCAACGTGGTGCCCAGCGCCGTCACCCAACGCGTGGTCATGGCGTTCCGCGACGAACTGCTACCCGCCTGCGAGGAGATCGCCGCGCAGGGCACGAGCGTCGTCGGCCCGATCGCCGACGTCGCACCCGAGGCCGTCAGCCGCTTCCTGGTCGGCGGATTCCAGGAGGTGCTCCGCTCCTGGATGGAGGACCCCTCGCCCGACGATCCGGCCTCCGATCTCCGCGCCCGCGTGGGCGCGGCCCTCGACACCGTGGACGCACTGCTGCGTCTGCCCGCACCCACCGACCCCACCCCTTGAAAGAGGCACCCACCATGGGCAAGCACGAAGCGCCACCCGAACACGCGCACCTCCCGCATGATCTCCCCCTGGCCAACCGACGGATCTCGCGCGCGGACGTGCGCAAGATGGCCCTGGCGATGGCGGCCCTGACCGTCTTCGTGGTCGCCATGATCGCGAGCTACTCCGGCGCGTTCGCCAAGCCGACGCTGCACCACCTGAACGTCGCCGTCGCCGGACCGCAACAGCTGGTCGACGGGATGCGCACGCAGGACAACCTCGAGGTGACCCCGGTGGCCGACGCCGCTGCCGCCCGCGCTCAGGTCTACGAGCGCAAGACCGACGCGGCACTCGCCGTCGGCCACGCCGGCGACCTGAAGATCTACGTCGCGGGCGGCGGCGGACGCAGCGTCGCCAACGCCTCGGAGGCCGTGGGCCGCGCCATCGCCGCCAAGGCCGGTTTGACGCCGAGCGTCGAGGACGTCGCGCCGACCCCGGCCGCCGACCCGCAAGGCACCGTCGAGTTCTACGCCGTCATCTTCTTGTCCATCGGCGCGACCATGGGCGCCGCCGCCTTCGGCTTGATGATGGGCAGCGTCCGCAGGCTCTCCACCCTGGGCCTTCGCACCCTCAGCCTCGCGGCGTACTGCGCGCTGCTCGCGGGCGCCGTCACCGGGTACGTCGACGCCGTCCTCGGCGCCCTGACCGCCCACACCTGGCAGGTGTTCGGCGCGCTGTGGCTCTACGCATTCGGCGTCGCGGGCGCCGTCACCGGTGTCGCCGCCGCCTTCGGCACCGTCGCGTCGGCCGTGGTGACGGTGTTCTTGATCATCGTCGGCAATGCCGCCGCCGCCGGACCCGTCGGACTGCCGCTGCTCACGGGCTTCTACCGGACGTTCAACTCGATCGTCCCGCAGGGCTCGGGGGTGGCACTGCTGCGCAGCGTCACCTACTTCGGCGGCAACGGCGCCCTGACCTCGATTCTCACCCTGACCACCTGGGGCGCCGTCGGTCTCGCGCTCGCCGTGATCGCAGTGCTCGCCCCCAAGGCGTGGACGACTTATCGTGCGAGTCATGACCGCTACCGCGTCCGCGCCGGAGGAACCGTATTACGACCTCGGGTCCTTTCATCGGTCGACTGAGACGCCGTCCGCCCAGGCCCAGCTGTGGTTCAACCGCGGCTTGGTCTGGGCGTATGCGTTCAACCACGAGGAGTCGATCCGCTGCTTCGAACGGGCGCTGGAGTTCGACCCCGACCTGGCCGTCGCCCGGTGGGGCATCGCCTACTCGATCGGTCCGAACTACAACAAGCCGTGGGAGGCGTTCGACCCGAAGGACCTCGAAGCCTCGCTGAGCAGGGCGCGCAACGAGCTGGCGCTGGCGGGTCGCGGCCGCGCGACCGACGTCGAGCGAGGCTTGGTCGACGCCCTCGTCATGCGCTTCCCCACCGACGATCTGGCGGCCGGTCACGCTCGCTACGCCGACGCGATGGCCAGCCTCGCCCGCGCGCATCCCCACGACGTGGACGTCCAAGCGCTGGCGGCCGACGCGGCCATGAACGTCTCGGCGTGGGCGTTGTGGGACACCAGGACCGGTGAGCCGGCGCCGGGCTCGCGGGTCGTGGAAGCTACGAAGATCCTCGACGACGCACTCGCCACCGAGGAGGGTCGACGACACCCCGGCGTGCTCCACCTGTACCTGCACGCGATGGAGATGTCGGCGCGGCCCGAGGTCGCCCTGCCCGCGGCCAACCTGCTGCGCGGGCTGGTGCCCGACGCCGGCCACCTCCAGCACATGCCGAGCCACATCGACATGCTCTGTGGCGACTACCGCAGCTCCGTCGACGCCAATGTCGCTGCGGTGCAGGCAGACCGGCGGTTCGTCGAGCGCGAGGGCCCGCTCAACTTCTACTCCCTGTACCGGGCGCACGACCTGCACTTCATCGTCTACTCGGCGATGTTCGAGGGCCGCTACCAGACGGCGATCCAGGCGGCCGACGAACTGGCCGCCCAGTTGACTCCCGAGCTGTTGTCGATCGAGTCGCCGCCGATGGCCGACTGGCTCGAGGCGTTCGTGCCGTTGCGGGTGCACGTGCTGATCCGCTTCGGCCGCTGGGAGGAACTGATCGCCCATCCCCTGCCCGACGACCCCGAGCTCTACTGCACCACGGCGGCGACCGTCCACTACGGGCGCGGGATCGCCTACGCCGCCACCGGACGGGTGGCTCGGGCGCGCGCCGAACGCGACGCCCTGCACCTCGTCTACGCCGGCATCCCGGAGAGCAGATATCTGTTCAACAACACCAGCCGCGACATCCTCGCCGTCGCCGTGGCGATGCTGGACGGTGAGATCGCCTATCGCGAAGGACGTTTCGACGAGGCCTTCGAAATACTGAGGCGGGCAATCGAACTCGACGACTCCCTGCCGTACGACGAGCCGTGGGGCTGGATGCAGCCGACCCGGCACGCCTACGGGGCGCTGTTGCTCGAGCAGGGCCGGGTGCAGGAGGCGGCGGCGGTGTACGCCGCGGACCTCGGGCTCGACGACACGCTGAGCCGCTGCTGCCAGCACCCGGGCAACGTGTGGAGCCTGCACGGGTACCACGAATGCCTGATCCGGTTGGGACGCGAGGACGAGGCGGCCGCCGTGGCCGAGCAACTGCACCGTGCCACCGCCCGCGCCGACGTCCCGATCGTGGCGTCGTGCGCCTGCCGGACGGCCACGGTCGACGACGGGTGCTGCGGCTCCGGCTAGTCATCCCCTGGTTGCCAGCAACGCCCTCTATCGTCGGTGACCGTGAATCGTCTGTGGGACCGGGTCCAGGACTACGTCCGCAGCGCTCCCCTGACCTATGCGTGGCTGGCGGTCCTGCTGGCGACGACGCTGGTGCAGCATCAGCTGACTGCGCGGACCCTGCGGACCCTGCTGCAGTCGACCTCGACGAACATCCACCACCTGGCGTCCGACCCGCTGCGCGTGCTGTTCCAGAGCCTGCTGTGGATCGACGGCCGGTACTGGTGGCCGTACCTGCTGATCTTCACCGTGTTCCTGGCGCCGGCCGAGCGGTGGCTGGGACACCTACGCTGGGCGGTCGTCGGACTGATCTGTCACGTGGGCGCGACCTACGTCAGCGAGGGCTACCTCTACTGGATCATCCACGAGAACGTGGCGTCCTCCCGGCTCGTCGACGCCCGCGACGTCGGCGTCAGCTACTTCGTGGTCGGAATCGCCGGGGTGCTGTTCCATGCCATGCCACGGCGGTGGCGCTGGGGCTATCTGGCGGCCATGGCCGCGCTCGTGGTGGGCGGTCTGCTCTACCAGACCAGCTTCACTTCGCTCGGCCATCTCTGCGCACTGCTCATCGGCCTGGCGTGCTACCCCCTGACGCGCGGACGGCGCAGACCCGGGGCTGCGTACACTCCGGCTGTGGCGATCAGCGACGACGACCTCGGGCACCTTCGCCGCTGCGTGGAACTGGCCAGGGAGGCCGTGGACGCCGGCGACGAGCCGTTTGGATCGCTGTTGGTCGACGCCGAGGGCGTGGTGCGCTTCGAGGATCGCAACCGGATCGGCGACGGGGACGCGACGCGTCATCCCGAATTCGCCATCGCCCGCTGGTCGACCGCCAACCTCACCGCCGACGAACGCGGCCGCGCCACGGTGTACACCTCCGGTGAGCACTGCCCGATGTGTGCCGCCGCCCATGCGTGGGTAGGCCTGGGGCGGATCGTCTACGCGGCGTCCACCGCCCAGCTGGTCGGCTGGCAACAAGTGTGGGGGGTGGCGGCGTCGCCGGTGGCGCCGTTGCCGATCTCGACCATTGCCCCCGGCGTCCAGATCGATGGTCCCGCACCTGAATTGGCCGAGGAGATGAAGGCGATGTACGAAAGGGCGTTCCGAGCATGAGCGGTCCGGCCTGGGTCGAGCACGCGATCTGGTGGCAGGTGTACCCGTTGGGATTCGTCGGCGCCTTCCCCGCCGACCCGGCTCCCACCGCCGACGAACACCGACTGCGCCGCGTCGCGGAGTGGTTCGACCACGCCCTCGAACTCGGCGCGTCCGGCATTGCGCTGGGCCCGCTGTTCGCCTCCCAGACGCACGGCTACGACACGACGGACCACTACGCCGTCGACCCCCGCCTCGGCGACGACTCCGACTTCGACCACCTCGTCGAGCAGGCGCGCGGCCGCGGACTCAGGATCCTGCTCGACGGCGTCTTCAACCACGTCGGCAGCGAGTTCGGCCGGCACCAAGACGCGCTGACGGGCGGGGATGACTCGTGGTTCCGCAAGGGCCGCAACGGTTTCGCCACCTTCGAGGGACACGACGGTTTGATCACCCTCAACCATCGCAACCCCGAGGTCGTCGACTACGTGGTCGACGTCATGACCCATTGGCTGCGGCGCGGCGCCGACGGCTGGCGCCTCGACGCCGCCTACGCGGTGCCCGACGAATTCTGGGCCAAGGTGCTGCCCCGCGTCCGCGAGGAATTCCCCGACGCGTGGTTCGTGGGCGAGGTGATCCACGGCGACTACGCGGGCACCGTGTCCGCCTCGACGTTCGACTCCGTGACGCAGTACGAACTGTGGAAGGCGATGTGGAGCAGTCTCAACGACGTCAACTTCCACGAACTCGACCATGCGCTGAGCAGACATGACACGTTCCTGGAGACCTTCGCCCCGTTGACGTTCGTCGGCAACCACGACGTCACCCGCATCGCCAGCCAACTCACCGACGAACGCCACGTCGGCCACGCGCTCGCGGTGATGCTGACCGTCGGCGGCACCCCGAGCGTGTACGCCGGCGACGAGTGGGCGTACCGCGGCGTCAAGGAGGAGCGCGTCGGCGGCGACGACGCCGTCCGTCCGGAGTTCCCCACGCAACCAAGCGAATCCGAGCACCTCGGCCACGACACCTTCCGTCTGCACCAGCACCTGATCGGCCTGCGGCGCCGCCATCCGTGGCTGCATCGAGCGCGCACGTCGGCCCTGCACCTGACCAACGGTCAGTACGTCTACCGGACGTCGTCGGACGAGGGGTCACTCGTCGTCGCCCTCAACGTAGACGACTCGCCGTTGCAGATGTCGTTGGCGGAGTTGGGGTGCGGCAGCGGAAGGGTCGTCGCGGGATCGGGCGTGCCGCCGGAGGACGTCGTCGACGCGCTCGACGTCGAGCCGCACGGCTGGGCCGTCCTCACCGTCTAACGGCCGGAGAGCATTGCCTGGGTCTTCGCGTCGCGCTCGCCGCCGTAGTAGGTCTCGAGCACGGCCACGAAGTCCCGGTCGTCCTCGGCCACCTCGGCGAACAACGTCATCGACGACCACAGCTTCAGCGCGTCCACCTGGCCCATCAGCGCTTCGGCGCTGACCGCTCCGGACCCGACGACCAACCGCGCGCACTCCCGCAGGCGCGGACCGAGCACGTCGTGGGCGAGGTAGGCCGACGCCTCGTCGCCGGAGGCGATCCCGTAGAACTCGGCCGTCGGGGTCCGGCCAAGCCCCCGCAGTTGCGGGAACACGAACCACATCCAATGGGACCGTTTGCGCCCCGCACGAAGCTCGTCGAGCACGGCGTCGACGACCGGTTCTTGCGCCTCGACGAAACGTTCCAAGTGGTGCGGATCGGCCATGTGTCCACCGTGCCCGAAGTCCGGGCTCCCGTCGACCGCGCCGAACATTCGCGAGTCGGCGCGACCAGCGGGTTTGCCCGCTACTCTGTGCAACCGATGACGACCTCCACGGAGAACCAAGCGCAGGTTGGGACGGCCGACTCGACCACGTCCACCACGCGAAGCCGCCGCCGGCTGATGTCGCGCGTCAGCATCCAGTCCAAGCTGCTGGTGATGCTGCTCCTGACGAGCATCTTGTCCGCGGCCGTCGTGGGTGCGATCGGCTACCAGTCGGGGCGGAGTTCCTTGCGTGCGTCGGTCTTCGACCGGCTGACCGAGATCCGGCAGTCGCAGAGCCGCAGCCTGCAGAACGGAATCGCGGATCTGAAGAACTCGTTGGTCGTGTATTCACGGGGGTCCACGGCGACCCAGGCCATCACCGACTTCACCGCGGGGTACGACCAACTCGCCACCGCCACCGTCACCCCGGCACAGGAACAGGCCCTCGACGACTACTACACGAAACGCTTCGCCAAGGACGAGTACGCGCAAACCGGGGAGAACGTCGACGTCCAGGCGCTCCTGCCGACGTCCGGCGCCCCGGCCTATCTCCAGTCGCTCTACACCGTGCCCTTTGGGGCCTACGACAAGCCCACCGCCGACTGGGACGCCGCCATCGACTTCGACGACGCCCGCGACGGCAGCGCGTGGTCGGCCGCCAACGCCCGATACAACGACTTCTTCCGCGAGATCGTCACCCGCTTCCAATTCGAGGACGCCCTGCTGCTCGACACCCGGGGCAACGTCGTCTACAGCGCCTACAAGGGCGTCGACCTCGGCACCAACATCCTCACCGGACCGTACAAGGGCAGCAAACTCGGCGACGCCTACCGGGAGGCGCTCGACTCCAACGCGGTGGACTACGTGGGAATCACCGACTTCGGCGACTACCAGCCCGCCACCGAGCCGACGGCCTGGTTCGTGTCCCCGGTCGGGCCGCAGGGACGGGTGGACGGGGTGCTCGCGCTGCAGTTCCCCATCTCCAAGATCAACCAGTTGATGACCTTCGACGGACAGTGGGAACGGTCCGGGATGGGCATGACCGGCGAGACCTTCATCGTCGGTCCCGACGATCTGATGCGCTCCAACTCCCGGCTGTTCATCGAAGATGCCCCGGCCTACGAGCGTGACGCCGTCGAGGCGGGCACGCCGCCCGACGTGGCTCAGAACTCGATCCGCCAGCACGGCACCACGCTGGTGCAACCCGTCGCGACCGAAGCGACGAAGCTGGCCCAACAAGGCCAACGGGGCACGCTGATCGCCGACGACTACTTGGGACACGAGACGCTGCAGGCCTACGCTCCCGCCGAGATTCCCGGGCTGCGCTGGGCCGTGGTCGCCAAGATCGACACCTCCGAGGCGTTCGCACCGGTCTCGGCGTTCACCAGAAAGCTGGTGTTGTCGACGGTGGCCATCATCTTCGTGGTCTGCTTGGCCGCGATGCTGTTGGCACGGTTGTTCGTCCGGCCCATCCGACGGCTGGAGAGCGGAGCGCAGCAGATCAGTTCCGGCGACTACGGCACGACGATCCCCGTGGTGTCCCGCGACGAGTTCGGCGACCTGACGGTGGCCTTCAACGACATGAGCCGCAACCTGGCCATCAAGGAGGGCCTGCTCAACGAGCAGCGGCGGGAGAACGACCGCATCATGTTGTCGCTGATGCCGGAGCAGGTGGTGGCGCGGTACCGCGAGGGCGAGGAGACCATCTCCCAGGACCACCAGGACGTCACCGTCATCTTCGCCGACGTCGTCGGCCTCGACGAATTGTCGGCTGGCTTGACCTCCGCGGAATCGCTGGCGATCGTCAACAAGCTGGTTCGTCAATTCGACGCTGCGGCAGAGGGTCTCGGGATCGAGCGGGTCCGCTCGCTACGCAACGGGTACCTCGCGAGCTGCGGTCTCAACGTGCCGCGCATCGACAACGTCCGGCGCACCGTGGACTTCGCGGTCGAGATGAACCGGATCGTCGACCGGTTCAACGCCGAGGGCAGGCACGCCCTGCGCCTGCGGGCCGGCATCGACACCGGTCGGGTCAGCAGCGGGCTCGTCGGGCGGGCCAGCGTGGCCTACGACATGTGGGGCGCGGCCGTCGACCTCGCCTACCAGGTGCAGAGCGGTTCACCGCAGCCTGGGGTCTACGTGACGGCCGACGTCTACGACGCGATGCGCGACACCCGGGAGTTCACCCCCGCCGGCGAGGTCACCGTGGGGACCGAGTCGCAACCCATCTGGCGGCTCAAGGAGCGTCGGTCGTGACCAGGATCGTCGACTCCACCTGGTTCTACTGGGCGGTCGGCGTCGCGATCGGGCTCCCGATCGGGTTGGTGGCGCTCACCGAGCTGCGCGTTGCACTAGCCCGGCGCGGCAGCGGCCTGGCGCGTCCGGTCGGGTTGGTGCGCAACTACATTCTGCCGTTGGCTGCGCTGCTGCTGCTGCTCGTCAAGGCCACCGAGGTGCCCGCCCAGGCGACCCCGGTCCGCATCATCTCCACCGTGCTGGGCTTCGTCCTGCTCATCCTGATGCTGTCGGGGTTGAACGCCACGCTGTTCCAGGGCGCACCAGAAGGTTCGTGGCGCAAGCGAATGCCGTCGATCTTCCTGGACGTGGCTCGCTTCGTGGTCATCGCCGTCGGCCTGGCGATCATCTTCTCCTACATCTGGGGCGCCAACGTCGGTGGCCTGTTCACCGCGCTCGGCATCACGTCGATCGTCCTGGGCCTGACCCTGCAGAATTCCGTCGGACAGATCATCTCGGGCCTGCTGCTGCTCTTCGAACAGCCCTTCCGGATCGGGGACTGGGTCGACGTGACCTCGGCGCGTGGACGCGTCGTCGAAGTCAACTGGCGCGCAACCCACATCGACACGGGCAGCGGTCTACGCATCATTCCGAACTCGGTGCTCGCCGCGGCGTCCTTCGCCAACCTGAGTAGACCGCCGGGCGAGCACTCCATCACGGTGACGACCACGTTCGCCGCCAACGACCCACCCGACGACGTCTGCGCGGTGCTGACTGGGGTCGCCCGCGCGCTGCCGCACCTGCGCAGCGAAGCCGATCCGACGACCGTCACCAGCGGTGCCGGGGAGTACACCACGGCCATTCCGCTTCGCTCCCCCGCTGACGACACCGCCACTCGCGCAACGTTCTTGCGGTGGGTCTGGTACGCGTCGCGGCGGGCGGGTCTGCGGTTGGACGACGTCGAGGACGACTTCGCGACCGAGGACCGGATGGAGAGGTCCATGCGGATGGTGGCGCCGACGTTGCGCCTCAACGAGGCCGATCAGCAGGCGCTGATCCCGGCGCTTCGACTCACCCGCTACGGCGCGGACGAGGCGATCCAGACCCCGGGCACGGTGCCCACGCGGATGACCTTCATCGTGAGGGGCCGGGTACGCCTGATCGCCCGCGGTGAGGACGGTGCGATCATCCCGGTCCGCACACTGGAGGAAGGTGACTTCCTCGGCTCGAGCACGCTGACCCGCGAACCCGTCACCGGCGGGGCCTATGCCCTCGACGAAGTCACCGTGCTGCAGATCGAGCGCGCCGACGTCGAGGAGCTGGTGGCGCGAAAGCCGTTGCTGTTGCAAGAGATCGGCCGCACCATCGAGGAGCGCGACGCCGACGTGCGGCGAGCGCTCGCGGTCGCCACGGCCGACTGACGGCTCTGGCGCCGGCACGAGAGTTTGCTGGCGGCTGCGGCGCCGCCGACGTCAGCGGGTCTGCGGGCCGGGTGCGACACGCCGTCCGGCGTCGAGGGGTCCTCCTCTGCCGCGACCGGTACGAGGGCGCCTCGCGGAGTCTTGCCTGATCACCGCGCCGGTTCGCGCCGCGACCCGTGGCGAACACAGCGTATCGCGGCCCCGGTTGTCATCACTTTGGCCACTCCATTCACACAGGTCACACCGGAAATCAGCGGTCGGCGAGCGGCCAAGGTCTCTGCGTCGAGTCGGAATCGTTAGCCAACTGCGACGTCGCCGGACGGCGTTGAGAGCCGGATCGAACCACGAGCGCGTGATTCACTAACTCTCGAAGAGCAACGGCGATTGCTTGAAGACATGAGAAGCAAAGAGAGAGGCGGTCTGTTGCCGTTATGAAGTTCGTCAGAATGATTCGTGGTACGGGGTTGCGCCGGTTGGCCGTTGGACTGATGGCAGCGGTGGCCTTGCCCGGGCTGATCGGCTTCGTCGGGGGATCGGCGACGGCTGGGGCGTTCTCTCGACCGGGCCTGCCGGTCGAATACCTGATGGTGCACTCGGCGGCGATGAACCGGGACATCAAGGTCCAGTTCCAGGGCGGTGGACCACACGCGATCTACCTGCTCGACGGCCTGCGCGCGCAGGACGACTTCAGCGGGTGGGACATCAACACCGCCGCGTTCGAGTGGACCTACCAGTCCGGCCTGTCGACCGTGATGCCCGTCGGTGGTCAGTCGAGCTTCTACACCGACTGGTACCAGCCGTCGCAGGGCAACGGCCAGGACTACACCTACAAGTGGGAGACGTTCCTGAACCAGGAGCTGCCCGCCTACCTGGAGGCCAATTACGGTGTGTCGCAGACCGGCAACGCGGTCGTCGGCCTGTCGATGGCCGGCGGCAGTGCGCTGACCTACGCCATCTACCACCCGCAGAACTGGATCTACGCCTCGTCGCTGTCGGGCTTCCTCAACCCCTCCGAGGGCTGGTGGCCGATGCTGATCGGGCTGGCCATGAACGACGCGGGTGGCTACAACGCCGAGAGCATGTGGGGCCCGTCCAGTGACCCGGCCTGGAAGCGCAACGACCCCATGGTCAACATCAACCAGCTGGTCGCCAACAACACCCGAATCTGGATCTACTGCGGCACCGGCACGCCGTCGGATCTCGACACCGGCTCCGATGGTGGCAACCTGATGTCGGCGCAGTTCCTCGAGGGCTTCACGCTGCGCACCAACCAGGCCTTCCGCGACAACTACGTCGCCGCGGGCGGCACCAACGGCGTGTTCAACTTCCCGGCCACCGGCACGCACAGCTGGGGATACTGGGGTCAGCAGCTGCAGCAGATGATCCCCGACGTCCAGCGGACGCTGGGAGCACAGGCCTCCGCGTAACGGAGCAACCTGGCTAGAAGGAGCAAGGGGAACCTGCCGTCACCCCCGGACGGCAGGTTCCCCTCTTTCATGTCCGTCCCCACGTGCGAGCGGTACCGAGCAGCACGAGCAAAGGCCCTGACACCCGTGGTGTGTCAGGGCCTTTCCTGGTGGCGCTTCGCGGCCGGTCGCCCGCCGGCCAAGCATCAGTCGAAGAACATGAACGGCTGCGGCGAGGAGAAGTTGCCGTAGGAGTTCGGCGACGAGACCGTCGGCGGTTGCACGACGATCGCGTTGTGCCCCTTCTTGTCGGTGATGGTGGCGCGCCCGTTGTCGGTGACGGTGCTGGGGTTGGCAGCCGCGCCGGCGATCGGGGCCGCGGCGACGGCCGCAGCGGCGAGTCCGGTCATGACACTGGCGGCGATGTAACGCATCTTCATCTTCTACTCCCTTGCTCGGTGCTTCGAGATTCACTCTCGCCTGACAAGTTCCAATTTACCTATCGAACAGCATCTTTCACTGAGTCAGAACTCCTTCATGCGAAACGCAAACATATGCGTCGGATATGTGACTCGGGCGATCATCCATGCGGAGACCGTGAGACATACTGGCGAAAGATGCTGCTAGACAAGTGATTCAACGACTCTCGACCGACCCGATGGTGCGTCGTCCGCGCCTCGGGTCGCCTGCGACCGTCCGTAGGCTGGTGAAGAAGCATCAAATCGACACCTGGACAAAGGAGTTCAATGAGTACCTTCGGAATCGCCGCCGCGAGTGTCAGCCTGACCGCGATCGTGGGCTTCGGCCTGGCTGCCCCGGCGGCGGCAAGCGTCAACTCGACCGCCGACACCATCGCCCAGCTCGAAGCGCAGGGCCACCACGTTCAGCTCAACGGCTCGACGGCCGTGCCGCTGTCACAGTGCAAGGTCACCGGCACGAGCGGGCTGAACAACTCGAACCTCGACGAGTCGGGCAACAAGATCGACCCAGACCTGCACAACACGGTCTACGTCGACGTCGTGTGCCACAACCACTAGCCGGCAGTCACGACCGCCGGAGGCAGCCGCACCTCGAACTGCGTGCTGCCTCCGCCGGAGCGTGCCGACACGGCGCCGCCATGGGCTTCGACGACGGACGCCACGATCGACAGGCCCAGGCCCGTGGACTCCGGCTGGTCGGCGCTCGCTCGGTCGCCTCGGACGAACCGCTCGAACAGTTCCGGCAGCAGCGTGGCGTCGATCCCCGGCCCGTCGTCGGTGACGGTCAGCTGCACGGCCTCTCCGGCCTCGTCGCGCACCAGTCGTAGTGCGGTGGTGACGGTGACACCGGGCGGAGTGTGGTGGCGCGCATTGGACAGCAGGTTGCTCACCACCTGGTGGAGCCGCGCCCTGTCCCCCATCACCCACACGGACTCCACGGGCAGGTCGGTCGACCACCGATGGTCGGGAGAGGAGACGATGGCGTCGTTCACCGCGTCGGCGACCAGCGCGGTCAGGTCGACCCGACGATTCTCCAGACCCTGCCCCTCGTCGAGGCGGGACAGCAGCAGCATGTCGCCAACCAGTGACGTCATCCGACGAGACTCAGACTCGATGCGCGCCAACGCATATTCCGTTGTGGGTGGCAGGGACGCACTCTCCTGACGGGTCAGCTGGGCATAGCCCTGGATGGCGGCCAGCGGCGTGCGGAGTTCGTGACTGGCGTCGGTGAGGAACCGGCGCATGCGCCGGTCGGACATCGCGCGCGCCGCCAAGGCCGAGTCGATGTTGGCCAGCAGGCGATTCAGCGTCTCACCGACGATGCCGACCTCGTTGTCGGGATCGGAGTCGGCTTGACGCACTCGCGTGGTGATGCGGTGGTCCTCATCGGCCAGCGGCATCTTGGCCGCCCTCGCCGCGGTGGCCGCGACCCGGCGCAGTGGACGCAGCGCCCAGCGCACCAGCAGTACGGTTCCGACCCCAGCCAGCAGTGCCGCCACCAACGTAATGACCACCACGGCAACGGTCTTCGCCGCAACCACGCGATTGGCGCTCTCCATCGAGACCGCCGACACCAACCGCCGGCCGTCGTCCACCTCGGTGCTGACGGCGCGATAGCGGCCCAGCCCGTCCAGTTCGATGGTCTGCGGCTGGTCGGTGTTCCAGGACGCCAACTGCAGCGAATTGACCGCCGGGCCCGGTGTCTCGTCGGTGTCACCTTCGGAGAACATCGCCGAGTCGACGACCGAGTCCCCGTCCATCACCGCGATGAGCGTGCCCGGCGCCTGCCCGATGAAGTCGGTCAGCGGCTCACCGCCGGCGCCGGACGGGCCAACCCGTACCTTCTCGTAGGAATGCTCGAACGCTGCCAGGGAATGCTCCACCTCGGCGTCGCTCATCGTCGTCATGTAGGTGTGCAGGCTGTAGACCGACAGGGCACCGGTACCGAAGGTGACGACGGTGACGAGCACGGCGACACCGCCGACGAGCTGCCTGCTGAGTGTGCGGGGGCGCCACCACGGGGTCGTCGACGCCGCGGTCATCGCGGTGGCCGAATTTGGTATCCCACACCGCGAATGGTGTGAATCAGTGGCTCGCGGCCGCGATCCAGCTTCTTTCGAAGATACGACACGTACAGGTCGACGATGCTGGTCCGCCCACCGAAGGAGTAGTTCCACACCTGCTCGAGGATCTGCTCGCGCGTCAACGCCCGGCGCGGGTTGCGCATGAGGTACCGGAGCAGGTCGAACTCCGTCGTGGTCAGTTCGATGCGCTCGTCGGCCCTGGTGACTTCGCGGCTGGCCACGTCGAGGGTGAGGTCGCCGACGTGGAGGGTCTCGTCCGCGGGTTCGTCGGCGGACGCGACGGGGTCACCTCCGCGTCGCAGCAGACTGCGCAACCGCAGAACCAACTCCTCCAGGTCGAACGGCTTGGTCAGATAGTCGTCGGCGCCGGCGGTGAGTCCGGTGACGCGGTCGCTCACCGAGTCGCGTGCGGTCAGGAACAGCACCGGGGTGTAGGTGCCCGCGGCGCGGACCCGCTGCAAGATCCGGAGTCCGTCGACGTCGGGCAACATGATGTCCAGCACCAGGATGTCCGGGTCGGTCGCAGCGAACTTAGTCAGCGCCTCGCGTCCGTCGTGCGCGACGTCGACCTCCCAGCCCTCGTACTTCAAGGCCATGGTGACCAGGTTCGTCAACGCGCGCTCGTCGTCGATCAGCAGTACCTTGATCGCAGAGCCGTCGGGCCGCCGGATCGGGGGCAGCTGGCCGAGCACGGCCGAGCGGGGTTGCCGGGGGGCGGTGTTCGTCGACGTCATCGTCATGCCTCCGAGTGTCCCGACGATCGGCCGGGCTGTCACCCAACTCACAGGTTCCTCTCATGATGCCCGCAGCGGCGGCTCCCCGACACACGTCGTCGATTTGACATCAATCCCGTTGCACGCCAGCCGTTTCCATGGCTGGTGGACGTCCGAAGGCACGTCCCGGGGTGTGACGGCACCAACACCGCATGACGGGCCAAATTTGCATTCTCTATGCGTCGCACCGATGTCCTTGCCGAGCAGAACCGCCATTAATACTCTCGCCCTTGTGAATTGACCCGCAGTCCAGCTAGTTGGATTGCAGGAGAATCGCTTTCGCCCACGTCAATACCCGACTGGCGTGAACCGCTGAGCACGAGGCCGCCGATCCCGGTGGCCGTGACCGACAGGAGCTCGACATCTTGCAACGCTCGGGGAGTTCACTCTCCCAACGGATCGGTCCCATTCTTCGCTACGACCTGCCCGCGTCCCTGGTGGTGTTCCTGGTGGCCCTGCCGCTGTCGTTGGGCATCGCCATAGCCTCGGGCGCGCCGGCCCTCGCCGGCCTGATCGCAGCGGTGGTGGGCGGCGTCGTCGCAGGCGCCCTGGGCGGTTCACCGCTTCAGGTCAGTGGGCCGGCAGCGGGCCTCACCGTCGTCGTCGCCGGCCTCATCGGCCAGTTCGGCTGGAAGGTCACCTGTGCCATCACCGTTGCGGCTGGCGTCCTCCAGGTGCTCTTCGGGCTGAGCAAGGTGGCGCGCGCCGCGCTGGCGATCTCGCCGGTGGTGGTTCACGCGATGCTCGCCGGCATCGGACTCACGATCGCCTTGCAACAAGTCCACGTATTGCTGGGCGGCGATTCGCAGAGTTCTGCCTGGGGCAACGTCACGGAACTACCAGGACAGGTGCTCGGCGCGCACGGCCCGGGAGTGTTCCTCGGCGTGCTCGTCATCGCCATCCTGGTCGGCTGGCGATGGGTACCGGGGCGGCTCGGCAAGGTGCCGGGCCCCCTGGTCGCCATCGTCACGGCGACGATGGTCGCGGTGATCTTCCGGTTCGACGTGGACCGCGTCACGTTGGACGGTTCGCTGCTCGACGCGATCGCTCTGCCGAGTCTGCCGGAGGGCCAGTGGGGAGCCTTCGCCGTGGGCGTGCTCACCGTCGCCCTGATCGCGAGTGTGGAGAGCCTGCTCTCGGCGGTGTCCGTCGACCGGATGCAAAACGGTCCGCGCACCAACTTCGACCGCGAACTGATCGGCCAGGGCACCGCGAACATCGCCTCGGGCACCCTGGGCGGCCTGCCCGTGACGGGCGTGATCGTGCGGAGCTCGACGAACGTGGCGGCCGGTGCGCGGACCCGGGCCTCGGCGGTCATGCACGGCGTGTGGGTGCTGGTGTTCGCGCTCCCCTTCGCCGAGCTGGCCGAACGAATTCCGATGGCGGCGCTCGCCGGCCTGCTGATCGTCATCGGCATTCAGCTGGTCAAGCGGGTGCACATCGAAACCGCCCGCCGCACAGGCGACATCGCGGTCTACGTGGTCACCGTCCTCGGCGTCGTCTTCCTCAACCTGCTCGAAGGGGTGCTGATCGGGTTGGCGTTGTCGATTGCGCTGACCGTCTGGCGCGTGGTGCGCACCCGCATCGTCGCCACGCCCGTCGGCGAGGGCGAGGACGACGGGAACTGGCGCATCGTGATCGAGGGGTCGTGCAGCTTCCTGTCGCTGCCACGCCTGACGAGCGTGCTGGCCTCGGTGCCGCCGGGGGCCAAGGTCACCGTCGACCTGTCGGTGGACTTCATCGACCACGCGGCCCACGGGGCGATCGACGACTGGCGGCGTCAGCATCAAGCCTCCGGCGGCTCGGTGGACATCTGCCAACACGGCACCGTCGACATGGACAGTGCACTCGACGGCCCGCCGGTACGCGACATCCAGAGCCGGACCTCACCGCTGGTCGAGAGCCTGGCCCACGCACAACGGCCCGACACCCTGTTCATCACGTGCACCGACTCGCGCATCGCGCCCGACCAGATCACCGGCAGCGGACCCGGCGACCTGTTCACGGTCCGCAACGTCGGCAACCTGGTGCCAGAACACCAGACGGACGCGTCGACCGAGGCAGCCCTGGCGTTCGCGGTGGAGAAGATGGGTGTCTCGTCGATCGTGGTGTGCGGCCACTCCAGCTGCGGGGCGATGCACGCCCTGCTGGGTGCCAAGCCGCCACGCAGCGAGGGTGAGCGGCACATGTCGAGGTGGCTCGCGAACGGACGGGGCGCGGTGGCGGCGTTCGACGACGGCGCCCACCCGGTCGCGCAGGCTGCGGCCGACGCCGGCTTCGGGCCCGTCGACCAGCTGAGCATGGTCAACGTGTCGCGGCAGGTCGAGGCACTCACCCGGCACCCGATGATCGAGGAGCGGTGTCGACGGGGTGAGGTCGAGGTCTACGGCATGTTCTACGACGTGGCCACCGCGAGCGTCCTGCGGATCGGCCCGGCGGCGGTCGAGTCCGTCGAGTTGGCGACCGCGACCTCGTGACGGCGGCCGCCCGATTCGACCGGCGTCATCGCATGCTCAGCACGAGCTTGCCGCGGGTGTGCCGCCGCTCGAGGGTGCGGTACGCCTCGCGTACCTGATCGAGTGGGAACACTCCGGCGATCGGAATCTCCAGTCGACGGGCGGCGACCAGCTCGGCGAGTTCCGCCACCACCGCCGCGCTGGACGCCGACGCGGTGCCCTCCATCTTGACCCCATGGGCTTCGACGGCGGCGAAGTCGATGATCGTGTCGACGCGCTGGGGTGCGATGCCGAGGTCGTCGACTGCGAGTTCGACGTAACCGCCGCCGAACAGGTCGAGGAACGCGTCGACGCGACCGGTCGGCGACGCGGCGCGCAGGCGGCTGGCCAGCTCGTCGCCGTAGTTGACCGGCGTGACACCGCGAGCAGTCAACCAGTCGTCGTTGTCCGGGCCCGCGATGCCGAGAACCGTTGCACCCGTGTGCTTCGCGAGTTGGACGGCGATGGTGCCGACGCCGCCGGAGGCCCCGGACACCGCTACGACGTCGCCGGCGCCGAGGGCCACCGACCGCACTGCGGCGTAGGCGGCGGCGCCGGCCGTGTAAAGGCTGCCCGCCACCTCCCACGGCACGCCGGCCGGTTTCGGGACCAGTTGTCCGGTGGGCACCCTGGTGTACTCGGCGTGACTGGAGCGCGTCAGCGAGAAGCCGACCACCTCGTCGCCGACGGCGAATTCGGTGACGCCGCTGCCCAACTCGTCGACGACTCCCGCCAGGTCGCTCCCCTCGCCCTCCGGGAACGTGGCGGGCCAACGGTCGTGTAGCAGGCCGCGCCTGATCATCGACTCCCCGGGATTGATGCCCGCCGCCCTCACGGCGACCACCACCTCGCCGCTGGCGGGGCGCGGGCGCGGAACGTCACGCACCTCCAGGACGTCGAGCTCGCCGTACCGGTCGTATCGAACAGCCCTTGCCATGTGTCCTACGACACGGGTACGCCGCCGACTATTCCCTCACAGGCGCCGGTCAGGTGCCGTGGCTAGAGTGGCCGTGGTGACAGAACCGGCTTCCGCCCAGCGCCGTTCGATGCGTCCGCTGTTCCAGACGATCCTGCTCGACGTGGCACCTCCCCTGCTCGCCTACTACGGACTACGGGCGTTGGGGGTCTCCGAGTACGTCGCCCTGCTGTCGGCGACCGTGCTGTCGGGGGCGCGGGTCGTATACGGCGTGGTGAAGAGTCGACGACTCGACCCCTTCGCCGTCTACCTGCTGCTGACCTTCGGACTGAGCCTGGCCGTCGGCCTGGCCACCACCGACCCCAAGCTCATCTTGATCGGCAACACGTTCGTCAACGGCATCGGCGGCCTGCTCTTCCTCGGCAGCTGCGTCGTCGGTACGCCGCTGACCCAGGTGGTCGGCGAACGCTTCCGACCCGCCGGGGAGGCCGACCCGACGCCGGACGAGAGCAGGCGGATCCGCCGCGTGCACGTTCGGCTCTCGGCGATGTGGGGCGTCGGCCTGCTGGTCGAGGTGGCCATTCGGCTCGTGGTCATCGCGCACCTGTCCGTCGACGCCGCCAACGGCGTGAACTCGGCGATCACCATTCCGGTCATCGGGCTCCTCGTGCTGGCGACCGTCGTGGTCGGCCGCCGGGCCTCGGCGGCCGCCGAGGCTGCTGCCGCTGCCGCCTAGCACCCTGGGAACAAACCGCCCCCACGCATAGTTGAGCGCATCAGGCTGAACTTTGAAGGAGTCTGATGTCTGAAAACATCGCAGTGCCCGTGCTCTTCGTCAGCGAGCCGATCGTGCTGCCAGGAATGGTCGTCCCCATCGAACTGGACGACGCTGCGCGGACCGCGGTCGACGCCGCCCAGGCGAGTGAGAGCGGCAAGCTGCTGATCGCGCCCCGGCTCGAGGACCGCTACCCCACCTACGGCGTAATCGCGTCCATCGTGCAGGTGGGACGCATCCCCGGCGGTGGCGCCGCCGCCGTCGTCCGCGGTGAGAAGCGGGCCCACATCGGGTCCGGCACCACCGGTCCCGGTGCCGCCCTGTGGGTCGAGGTCACCGAGGCCGCCGACGCCGAGCCGACCGACGAGACCAAGGCGCTGGGCGCCGAGTACAAGAAGCTGCTGCTGGCCATGTTGCAGCGCCGAGAGGCGTGGCAGATCGTCGACGTGGTCAACAAGATCAGCGACCCGTCGGCGCTGGCCGACACCGCCGGTTACGCGTCGTACCTGACCGACGTGCAGAAGCGGCAGCTGCTGGAGACCGAGGACGTGGCCGAGCGGCTTCGCAGCCTCGTCGAGTGGACCACCGAACACCTGGCCGAGGTCGAGGTGAACGACAAGATCGCCGACGACGTCCGCAGCGGCATGGAGAAGACGCAGAAGGAGTTCCTGCTGCGCCAGCAGCTGGCCGCGATCCGCAAGGAGCTCGGCGAGGGTGAGCCCGAGGGGTCCGATGACTATCGGGCCAAGGTCGAGGCTGCCGAGCTGCCCGAGAAGGTGCGCGAGGCCGCGCTGCGCGAGGTCGGCAAGCTGGAACGCTCCAGCGAGCAGAGCCCCGAGGGTGGCTGGATCCGGACCTGGCTGGACACCGTGCTCGACCTGCCGTGGAACGTGACGACCGAGGACTCCACCGACCTGTTGTCGGCGCGGGAGATCCTGGACGCCGACCACCACGGGTTGGACGACGTGAAGGACCGCATCGTCGAGTACCTGGCCGTGCGGGCCCGCCGCACCCAGCGAGGGCTGCAGGTCGTCGGGGGGCGTGGCTCCGGTGCCGTGATGGTGCTGGCTGGCCCTCCCGGTGTCGGCAAGACGTCACTGGGTGAATCAGTGGCACGGGCGCTGGGCCGCAAGTTCGTTCGCGTCGCCCTCGGCGGCGTGCGCGACGAGGCCGAGATCCGCGGACACCGGCGCACCTACGTCGGCGCTCTACCCGGGCGGCTGGTTCGGGCCATCGGCGAAGCGGGTTCGATGAACCCCGTCGTGCTGCTCGACGAGATCGACAAGGTGGGTTCGGACTACCGGGGCGATCCGAGCGCGGCTCTTCTCGAGGTGCTGGACCCGGCGCAGAACCACACGTTCCGCGACCACTACCTGGATCTCGACCTGGACCTGTCCGACGTCGTGTTCCTGGCGACGGCCAACGTCATCGAGAACATCCCGTCGGCCCTGCTGGACCGGATGGAGCTGGTGCAGATCGACGGCTACACCGAGGACGACAAGGTGGCCATCGCCCGGGACTTCCTGTTGCCGCGGCAGCGGGACCGCGCGGCGCTGACGCCCGAGGAGGTGTCGGTGACCGACGACGCGCTGCGCAAGATCGCCGCGGACTACACCCGTGAGCCCGGCATGCGTCAGTTCGAGCGGCTGCTCGCCAAGGCGCTGCGCAAGGCGACCACGAAGTTGGCGGTCGATCCGCAGAACCTCGTCATCGACGAGCCGGATCTGGTTGCCTACCTTGGGCGTCCGCGCTTCACCCCGGAGTCCGAGGAACGCACCGCGGTGCCCGGCGTGGCGACCGGCCTGGCCGTCACGGGCCTGGGTGGCGACGTGCTCTTCATCGAGGCGAACTCGAACTCCGGCGACGCCGGCCTGCAGTTGACCGGCCAGCTGGGTGACGTGATGAAGGAGTCGGCGCAGATCGCGCTCTCCTACGTCAAGGCGCACGCCGAGCAGTTGGGCGTCGACCGCGCGGAGCTGGATCGTCAGATCCACGTCCACTTCCCGGCGGGCGCGGTGCCGAAGGACGGCCCGTCGGCGGGCGTCACGATGGTCACGGCGCTGGTGTCGATGGCCACCGGCCGCAAGGTTCGCGGTGACGTCGGCATGACCGGTGAGGTCACGCTGAACGGTCGGGTGCTCCCGATCGGCGGGGTGAAGCAGAAGTTGCTCGCCGCGCAGCGCAACGGGTTGAAGACGGTGTTCATCCCGGCTCGCAACGAGCCGGACCTGGACGACGTCCCAGCCGAAGTGCTCGACGCGCTGGACGTCCGGCCGATGACCGACGTCGCCGACATCGTCGCGCAGGCGTTGGAGCCAGTGGCCGATGCGGCGACCGTCGCCGCCTGATCGATGGCACGAACAGCGGGGTCGACTACCGTCGGCCCCGCTGTCGTGCGCCGAACCGGCGGTGCAGCTGCTGTTTGGACACGCCAAGCACGGTGCCGATCTCACCCCAGGAGTAGCCGGCGGTGCGAGCCTCCAGGAGCGTCGTCATACCCCTCGCGGGCGTCCATCAGCGCCTCGCGAGCTTCCGAGAGTCGTCGCAAGCTGCGGCCGTCGAGCAATTCCGCCATGACGGGATCGTGCTTGGCGGGCTCTGCGGAGTAGCCGTCGTCGAAGTCGTCATAGTCGTCGGGATCGTCGGTCCCTGTGGCGCCGGATTCGGTTGCGTCAAGGACGATTCCGAACTCCTCGGCCGTGCGACGGCGAATCTCCGCGATCTCGGGGTCGTTGTCCCACCACGGTGTCGGTGTCGTCACGTGCGCAGTATGCGACGCCGGGGTGACGCCGTGACTGGCTCGCGCCCGTCCGCCACACCCACCCCGAACCACACCACATCCCCACACCCGTCATCATTCGATGACGAACGTCAACAAAACCTGACGGCCCCCACCGCCACACCCACCCTAGATCACCCCACAACCACGGCAATGGATACGGAGACCACCTGATGCCCAGACGCGGAGAACCGTTGCGCAAGCTCGGGTTCCTGACCATCGGTCGATTCGACGACGCCAACCCCGGCCCGGGAATCGAGGAGACCCTGCAGGTCATCGAGCGCGCCGAGGCCCTGGGCTTCGACAGCGTGTGGCTGCGCGACCGGCACCTGCAACCCGGCATCTCGAGCCCGGTGGCGATCATGGCCGCGGCCAGTCAGCGCACGTCGCGCATCGAGCTGGGCACCGCCGTCATTCCGCTTGGCCTGGAGAACCCGTTCCGGCTGGCCGAGGATCTGGCCACCGTCGACGTGCTGTCCGGCGGTCGCGTCAATCCGGGTGTCTCGGTGGGTACTCCGATGATGTACGACCATTACAAGACGGCGCTCTACCCCGACACCCACGACGTGGAGGACTTCTCCAAGGAGCGGGTGCTGCGGCTGTTGCGCGCGCTGCGCGGTGAGCCGGTCAGCGACTTCGAGGGCGTCGTCGGCATCGAACGCTTCACCCGTCGCGTCCAGCCGCACTCCCCCGGCCTTGCCAACCGGGTGTGGTACGGCGGCGGGCTGGAATCGGCGAAGTGGGCCGGCGCGCAGGGCGTCAACTACCTGACGAGTTCGGTGGTCAGCATCGAGGGCACCGAGTCGCGCGACTTCGCCACCATCCAGGGCGAGCAGATCGACGCCTACCGCGCCCACCACCCCCGGCCCGAAAGCGCCCGGGTGTCACAGGGACTGGTCGTCATCCCCACCGATTCCGCGACCGACGACCAGATCCGGCGCTACCGCGAATACGCGGCAAGCCGGTTCGAGCGCACCAAGGCTCCGCAGGGACCGAAGGGCATGCTGTTCTCCCAGGACTACGTCGGTACGTCCGACGAACTTGCCGACCAGCTGTTCGAGCACGCCGGATTCCAGCGCGCCGACGAAATTGCCTTCGCGTTGCCCTTCTCCTTCGAGGAGGCCGACTACAGCCAGATCGTCGCCGACCTGGCTGAAAAGCTCGGGCCACGGCTGGGCTGGACGCCCGCGACGTGAGAACCTCGGACGGTGGCCTATGACGAGGACCTGGCGCACCGTGTCCGGGAACTGCTCGCTGGGACTGCAGGCGTGCAGGAGAAGCGGATGTTCGGCGGTCTGGCGTTCATGGTCGGCGGCAACATGGCCGTGTGCGTCAGCGGCAAGGGCGGGTTAATGGTCCGCGTCCCCACCGAGGAGACCGACGCGCTGCTCGAACGCGCGCACGTCGAGCCGATGGTGATGGCCGGGCGTGAGACGCGCGGCTGGATTCGCGTCGACACCGCCGGTGTGGCGACCAAGCGGCAACTGCGCACGTGGGTCGACAAGGGCGCTCGCTACGCCGAAGGACTTCCCGCGAAGTAGCGGTTGGCCGCCATCGTCCTCGGGTATGCCCGCGCCATGGCGCAGAACGACTCTCGCCGCGGCGACATCGCCAAGCGGCTACTGAAGGAGGCGGGCACCACCTACGCCCGCGAGGCAGGCATCACGCTCAAGGACACCCCGATGCCGCTGTTCGAACTGCTGGTCCTGTGCATGCTGGCCAGCAAGCCCATCGACGCGGGCGTCGCGGTCGCCGCCGCCCGCGAGGTGTTCCACGCCGGCCTGCGCACGCCGGAAGCCGTCCGCGACGCCGACCGCAAGACCATGATCGACGCGTTCGGACGCGCCGGGTACGCCCGCTACGACGAGAGTTCGGCCACCCGGCTCACGGAGATGGCGCAGACCGTCGGTGACGAGTACGGTGACGACCTGCGCAAGCTCGCCGACGCCGCCGACGGGGATTCGGCCGCCGCGGCCAAGCTGCTCCAGCAATTCAAGGGCATCGGGGCGACCGGGTCCGACATCTTCCTGCGCGAGGTGCAGGACACCTGGACGTGGGTGCGGCCCTACTACGACGAGCGGGCGCGCGACGCCGCCAAACAGCTTGGCCTGCCGACCGATCCGCAGGAGTTGAGCGCACTCGCCGCAGGCCGGGACGCCGATTTCGCCGCCGCTCTGGTCCGGGCGTCGCTCGACGACGACCTGCGCGCCGCCGTCGTCTGACCCCTACGCGGCGCGTAGGACACAATGGGTGCGATACGACGACGGTGCAGGAGGTCGGGTGAGTTCAGCGGCATGCGGGCTACCGCTGTCGTCGACCCGCCTCCCCGCCGGGGCCCCCGTCGTCATTCGCCATCAGCTCCCCCGTGCCGTGTCGTCGGCCAAGGACGTGGTTGACGTCATCGAAAGTCTGTTGTCACAGAAGAGACCAATGAAGGGAATCTGCCTTGAGCGTCGCCCCCGATGAACTCACCGGCACCGAGCAAGCCGTGCTGCTGGTTCTGATGGCCGAAGCGCGCCCCGTCCGTAACCCCGACCTCGCCGCACTGGGCCCCAGGCTGCCCAAGCCCAACCGGGAACGGCTGATCGAGAAGGGGTTGGTCGAGATCACCGCGACGAAGCCGGCGATCACGCTAGACCTGACCGACCGGGGTTGGAAGACGTGCGCGGCCCTCATCGGTGCTGAGGCACCTGAGCGCGCCACGGGTCCGGGCAAGGCGCTCTACACCGTGCTCGGCGCGCTGCGGCGGTACTTCGATCGGGCGGGCCTTGCCCCCGCCGACGTCTTCACTGCGCTGGACGACGAGGTGGACGTCGAGGGGCAAGTCCGGGCCGCGTACGTCACACTGGCGGCTCGCGCTGGAGGCTGGGTGGACCTGGTGCGACTGCGCGCCGAACTGCCCGACGTGTCCAAATCCGAGTTGGACCGCGCGCTGACGCAGATGCAGCGCACACCGGGCGTCAGCCTCATTCCCGAGGAGAATCAGAAGACGCTGACCGACGAGGACCACGCGGCCGCCGTCGAGATCGGCAACCGGGCTCGGCACCTGATCGCGATCGACTCGTGATGGATCCTGCGGCACGCGACGCCCTCAAGTCCCTTCGCCTGTCCTTCGCGCCGTCGGCTGACGATCTGTGGAACGCCCAAGGCGCCTTCCACGTCCCGGGCATTCACGACAAGGCGCTCGAGCAGGTGATGGACGCGTTCGCCGACGCCGACCGGCACCCAGAATCCAGCCCGCTGGGTGTGGTCGTGCGCGGCACGGCAGGCTCCGGCAAGACCCATCTGCTGGGCCAGGTCCGCGAACGGGTTCAGGCCGGCGGCGGGTTCTTCTTCCTGTTGCAACTCCTCGACGCCACCAGCTTCTGGGAGTCGGCGCGAAGCAGCATTCTGGAGAGTCTCGGCAGGCCGGCTCGGGACCGCGAAACCCAGCTGAAGCAACTGCTGTGGGAACTTGCATCGGTGGCTCACGTTTCCCGCGCCGACCGTCGAGCCGTCTCCGGGGAGGACGAACTGACACCGGAGGTGCTCAGCACCTTCCTCAACGCTCTCCACAAGGCGGCACCGCAGACGGTCCGCCAAACCCAGCACACCCTGCGCGCCCTCACTCTGCTCGGCGCCGACGATCTCGGTATCCAGGACATCGGGCAGGCCTACCTCAACTCCGCAGAAGACGTGGACGACACCGGTCGCAGGCATTGGGCGATCGGGGTGTCGACGTTGACGCCACAGGAATGCGTGCGGGACATCTCGCGCTTGGTCGCTCTTGCCGGCCCGTCGGTGATGGCGATCGATCAGATCGACACCCTGCTGGCGCAGTCCGCCACGTCGACGGGTGGCCGCGATGACGGCGCCACCGACAACCGCGATCTGGAGCACGTCGCGCATGGGCTCATGTCGATCCGCGAGACGATGCGCCGCACCGCAGAGGTGGTGGCCTGCTTGCCGTCGGTGTGGGAGTCGATCCGATCGAGGGCAACGGCCACGGTGGCGGATCGGTTCCGCGAAACCGCGCCGCTGCACGAACTTCCGAGTGCCGACATCGGCCGGGCCATTCTCGAACGCCGGTTCACCGCGAGCTACCGGGCCGTCGACTTCACGCCGCCCTACCCGAGTTGGCCTATTCTGCCGTCGGCGTTCGACGACGCGCAGCAATACACCCCACGACGACTGCTTCAGCGCGCCGACGCCCATGTCCGCGCATGCCTCGATCGCGACGTGGTCGAGGAGCTGGCCCACCTCAGTGCGCCTGCCGACTCGGGGCAACCCGCACCCGTCGACGCACCGTTGGAGACGACCGATCTGGACCGTTTGTTCGCCGACTTCCGCAGGCGAGCGGTCGGTGCGGCGGCTCTGGATCCCGAGGGCGAGGACATCACGGTGCCAGGCCTGCTGTCGGCCGCGTTGGACGCGTGGATCATCGAACGCGGCGACGTCGAGCAGACGTTCGCACTCGACCCGCCTCCGGGCAAGCAGGTTCCGTTGCACGGCAGACTTCGGCAGCGCCTCGACGCGGCGACCGACGACGAACGGCACTGGGCATTCCGGGCGATCGCGAGCGGTAACGCCATCGCGGTCCAGAATCGGATCAAGAACGCCTGTGTCGCAGCTGGTTTCGGCAGCAACGCGGACAAGCGTCAGCTGTTCCTTCTGCGGAACGCCCCGTGGCCGGGTGGCGCGAAGACGGCGGAGGTGGTCGCCGCATTTGGGGAGTCCGGTGGTCGCACGCTCACGCTGTCGGATGACGATCTGCGTACCGCATCGGCGCTGCGCGATCTCATCGCCGACGACCATCCCGACCTCGTCGGATGGTTGACGAGCCGTAAGCCCGCACATGGGCTGGGTTTCCTGCGCGAGGCGCTCGGCGACGAGGCTGGACCCGAGGCGGCCGAGATCCCCACGCCGTCGGCGGTTCCCGAACCCGAGCCGATCCCCGAGCCGGAGCGCGAGCCGTGGGCCAAGCGGTTGACGAAGGACGCCCCCCGCGACCACGCCAACAGCACGGCGATTCCCCTCGGCGTCGACGACGCCACCGGGCAGCCGCTCAGCGTGGAGTTGCTTGCCCTGCGCAAGCACACCGCCATCTTCGCGGGATCGGGATCGGGCAAGACGGTGCTGATCCGTCGGCTGGTCGAGGAGTGCGCCCTTCGCGGGGTGTCGTCGATCGTGTTGGATCCCAACAACGACCTGGCGCGGCTCGGCGTGCCCTGGACTGAACACCCCAGCGGTTGGCGGGCGGCCGACTCGGCATTGGCCGCTGACTACTTCGACCACACCGAAGTGGTGGTGTGGACGCCGCGTCGCTCAGCCGGACGACCGCTGTCCTTTCAGCCGCTTCCCGACTTCGCCAGCGTCGTCGACGATCACGACGAATTCAACGAGGCAGTCGAATCCGCCTTTGCGGCAATGGAACCCCACGCCCACATCGCGGGCAAGACCCCCAAGGCCAACCAATCGCGAGCGGTGCTTCGAGAAGCGCTGCAGTGGTACGGCCGGCGGCCGTCGCCCACGCTGACCGGCTTCCTCGGCGCACTCGCCGATCTGCCCGACGGCGTCAGCGTCATCGCGAATGCCCGTGACCGGGGCGCGGAGTTGAGCCAGAACCTGCGCGCGGCCATGGTCAACGACCCGATGTTCGGTGGCGGTGGCGCCCCGGCCGACCCCGGCGCACTGCTGACTCCGTCGGACGGCTACCGCGCCAGGGTGTCGGTGATCAGCATGGTCGGACTGTCTGACGGAACGCAGCGCGAAGGGTTCGTGAACCAACTGCAAATGGCGCTGTTTGCCTGGATCAAGCGCAATCCCGCCGGCGACCGACCGCTCGGTGGTCTGCTGGTGATGGACGAGGCGCAGAACTTCGCGCCCTCGGGCCGAACCACGGTGGCGACGCGCAGCACGTTGGCGCTGTCGTCGCAAGCCCGTAAGTACGGGTTGGGGTTGGTCTACGCCACCCAGGCGCCGAAGGGCCTGAACCCGAACATTCCCGGCAACGCGGCAACGCAGTTGTTCGGACTGCTGAATGCACCCGTCCAGATCGCCGTCGCCAAGGAGATGGCGCGGGTCAAGGGCGGCCTGGTACCCGACATCAGCAGACTGCGGGCCGGAAACTTCTACGCGGCGCTCGAAGGCACTGCCTTTCACAAGATCACGGCGCCGTGGTGCCTGTCCCAGCACCCGCACAGTCCGCTGACCACCGAGGAAGTGCTGGAGCTGGCGAGACGACCGCTGGGCCCGATGCCCTGACCCCGAGCGTGGGCCTTACGCTCGAACTTTCGCGAATTCGCGTGCACGAGGCCCACGCTCGACGCGGGTGTAGCCCTAGCGTGACGACACGACGACGTCGGGAACGTCCTCGGCCTCGGCCTCGACGGGTTCGGTCACGTCGCCGCGGAGCACGGCGCTCATGCGCTCGGAGTCCAACTGGCCCTCCCAGCGCGCCACCACGATGGTCGCCACGCAGTTGCCGAGCAGATTGACCGACACCCGCATCGAATCCATGATCCGGTCGGCGCCGAGCAGCAGCGCCACCGCGGCCACGGGAATCGCTCCGTGCCCGATGGCGGCCACGGTCGCCGACAACGCCAGGAACGACGACCCGGGTACGCCAGCCATGCCCTTGGAGGTCAGCATGAGCACCAGCACGGCCGTGATCTGCTCGCCGAGGCTCAGGTCGACGCCGAGCGCCTGCGCCAGGAACAGTACGCAGATGGACAGGTACAGGGTGGCACCGTCGAGGTTGAAGGAGTATCCGGTTGGGACCACCAAGCCCGTTGTGGTGCGCGAACATCCGGCGAAGATCAGCTTGTCCATGATGCGTGGCAGCACCACTTCGGTGGAGGCCGTTCCCAACGCGAGGAACAGCTCGTCCTTGATGTAGACCACGAAGCGCCACAGGTTGACGCCGGCGAGGAACCACACGATCACCCCGAGCACCAGGATGAACAGCGCGGCCCCGAGATAGCAGGCGCCGATCAGCTTGGCGTAGCTGCCCAACGACGAGATGCCGTACTGACCGATGATGTACGCCATCGCCCCGAACGCCGCCAGCGGCGCCAGCTTCATGATCCATCCGATGATGGTGAACAGCAGGCTGCTGAGGTGTTCGATCAGCTCGAAGACCACCGGCGGACCGTGCTCACCGAACTTGGCGAGCGCCAACCCGAAGAGCACCGCAAAGAAGAGGACCTGCAGCAGCTGATTCTCCGCGAAGGCCGAGAACACCGACGTCGGAATGATGTTCAGCAAGAACTCCACGGTGTGGGGCAGTTCCCCGCTCCCGGTCTTCTTGGCGACGGCGTCGGCCCCGGAGGCCAGCGTCTGAGGATCGATGTCGAAGCCCGCGCCGGGTTTGACGACGTTGGCGATCACCAGTCCGAACAGCAGCGCGAAGGTGGTGACGACCTCGAAGTAGATCAGGGCCTTGACCCCGATGCGGCCGACGGACTTGAGATCGCCGACGTGCGCGATCCCGATCACCACCGTGCAGAAGATGATTGGGGCGATCAGCATCTTGATCAGCTTGATGAAGGCGTCGGCGACCGGCTTGAGATCGGCACCGAACGAGGGCCAGAGCCAGCCGACCAGGATGCCCGCGACGATGGCGACCAGGAGTTGGGTGAACAGCGACGTGTACCACCGCGAGCGCGGCGGGGCGTCGACGGTCGTGGTCGTGGGTGAGTCAGTCATCGACAACACGTACCCAAGTCACGTGTCGGCGCGATGAGACGGGCGTAACGGCGACGCTACGTGATCAGTACTCCACGCGGAAGTTGCCGATCAGCCGAATGAGATTGCCGTCCGGGTCGGCGATCGTCGAGAGTTCGACGCCCTTGTTCACGGCCTCGATCTCGCCGGGCCTCAGCCCGCGGTCCGCGGCCTCGGCGACGTGCGCCGCCAGATCGTCGACGGCGAAGTTCACCAGGCCGGAGCCGGCCCGCTCGGAGTCGACGAACACCTGCACCCAGCCGCCGGGGACCACCTGCCACTCGACGAGCACCGGCATGGGGTTGTTGTCGGGTGCGCGACCGAAGAGCTTCTCGTAGAAGGCCTTCGCCGTGTCCAGGTCGGTGACGGGGACGACGGCCAGCACGTGTTCAAAGGTCATGTCGGTACGGACCGCCCAGGGCGCGAGAACTCATCGCGAGCGACGACACGGGGCCGGCCACGGACGTGACCGGCCCCGCGTCGTCGGACCTGCGTTACGGCTGCTTCTGTCCCGGAATGCCCTCGTAGGCGATGTCGCCGGTCTTGAGGTTCTGGGCGGTCAGCTCGCCGAGTCCGTCGAGGAACTTCTGGCGCTCGGTGACGACGTGCTGGATGGCGACGTCGACGTTGTCCTTGGTGATGGCGGGCATCACATAGACCGGCGCCTTGTTGACCTCTTCCTTCTTCACCAGCGCGTTGGCCACCGCCAGACCGGCGGACAGCTCCACGGTGCCGTTCTGCAGCGACGTGCCGATGAACTCACCGCTCTTGACGGCGTTGAGGCCGTCCTCGATGCCGTCGATGCCCACGATCGGCACGTCGGTGCGGTTGGCTTCCTTCAGCGCCTGCAGGGCGCCGAGGCCCATGTCGTCGTTCTGGGACACGACGCCGTTGATCTGCGGCCCGAAGCTGGAGATCCAGTTCTTCATCTTGTTGACCGCTTCGTCGCGCTTCCAGTTCGCGGTGTCCTTGGCCAGCACCTTGATGTCCGGGTACTTGGCCAGCACCTGGTCGATGCCCTTGCCGCGGTTGATCTCACCGGAGCCGCCGAGCGGGCCCTGCAGGATGACGATGTTGCCCTTGCCGCCGAGGCGGTCGGCCATCATCTGCATCTCCTGCGCGCCGGCAGCCACGTCGTCGGGCTGCACGTTGCCCGCCAGGTCGGGGCTGTCCAGCGCGGCGTTGACGGCCAGCAGCGGAATGCCCTTGGACTTCGCCGTCGCGATCTGCGGGCCGAGCGAATCCGCCTGCACCGGAACGACGATGATGGCGGCGACACCCTGGTTGATCAGCGAGTCGACCTGGCTGGCCTGGGTGGACACGTCGTTGTTGGCCGAGTTCCACACCAATTCGATGTTGTTGGCCTTGGCATAGGTGTCCATGCCCTCCTTGCCGGCGGTGATGAACGAGCTCATGTCGTACACCGTGACGCCGATCTTCGTGGTGCCGCTGTTGGCGTCGGTGTCACCGGCGCCGCAGGCGGTCATGCCGAGTGTCAGCGCGCCAGCCGAGGCGATGACGCCCAGCTTCGTGGTCAATCTCATACGTGTTCTCTCCAGTCGTCGTACGAATTGGGTTGTGGGACGAGTTCTTACGGTTGCTTCTGACCGGGAATTCCCTCGTAGGCGATGTCGCCGGTCTCGAGGTTCTTCTTGGTCAGCTCGGACAGTCCGGCCAGGAATTCGGCGCGCTTGGTGACGACGTGCTCGATCGCGACGTCGACGTTGGCCTGCGTGATCGCCGGCATGATGTAGACCGGGTTGGTGTTGACCTGCTCCTTCTTGGCCAGCGCGTTGGCGACCGCCAGACCCGCGGAGAGCTCGACGGTGCCGTTCTGCAGCGAGGTGCCGATGAACTCACCGCTCTTGACCGCGTTCAGGCCGTCCTCGATGCCGTCGATGCCCACGATCGGCACACCGGTGCGACCGGCCTCCTTGAGCGCCTGCAGCGCACCGAGGCCCATGTCGTCGTTCTCGGCGACCACGCCGGTGATCTGCGGTCCGAAGCCCGAGATCCAGTTCTTCGTCTTGTTGACGGCTTCGTCGCGCTTCCAGTTCGCGGTGTCCATCGCCAGCACCTTGATGTCCGGGTACTTCGCGAGCACGTTCTGAATGCCCTTCGTGCGGTCGAGTTCGCCGGACTGGCCGAGCGGACCCTGCAGCACGACGATGTTGCCCTTGCCGCCGAGCTTGTCGGCCATCATCTGCATTTCCTGCTCACCGGCCTTGACGTCGTCGGGCTGCACGTTGGCGGCGATGTCCTTGCTGTTGAGCGCTGCGTTGACCGGGACCAGCGGGATGCCCTTGGCCTTCGCCGACGCCACCTGCGGGGCGAGCGAATCAGCCTGCACGGGAACGACGATGATCGCGGAGACGCCCTGGTTGATCATCGAGTCGACCTGCGTGGCCTGGGTGGAGACGTCGAGGTTGGCCGAGTTCCACACCAACTCGATGTTGTTGTCCTTGGCGTACTGGTCCATGCCCTCCTTGCCCGCGGTGATGAACGAGCTCATGTCGTACACCGAGACGCCGATCCGGATCTTGCCGCTCTGGGACTCGGTGTCGCCCGCGCCGCACGCGGTCAAGCCCAAGCCCAGCACCCCCGCCGAGGCGATGGCGACGAACTTCGTTGTCAGTCTCATCTGGTCACTCACTCTCATTCGTTGTCGTGAAGCAGTTCTCTAGGACGAGGGATTACGTTCTTCGCCGCGTCGACCAGACGTCGACCGCGACCGCTGCGACGATCAGCACACCCTTGATCACGTCCTGCCAGTAGGCGGGCACGACGAGGATGTCCAAGCCGTTGTTCAGCGTCTGAATGATGAACAGGCCCAGCACCGTTCCCCAGATGGTGCCGCGGCCACCCATCAGGCTGGCGCCACCGATGACGACCGCCGCGATGGCGTCGAGCTCGTAGCCCTGCCCGAGGTTGGGTGGTCCCGAGATGACGCGGGAGGCCAGCATGACCCCGGAGATGCCCGCCAGCAGACCCGAGAGCGCATACACGCTGAAGAGCACGTTCTTGGCGTTGATGCCGGCGATCTCGGCGGCGTTGCGGTTGCCGCCAACGGCGTAGACGCGCATGCCGTAGGTGGTCCGCTTCATCACGATCGCCAGCACGATGATGCCGAGGATCATGACGACGACCGGGATGGTGAGACCGAAGATCTTGGTGTTGGCGATGGAGCCGAATTCGGCGGGCAGGCCGTTGATCGGGGCGCCGCCACCGATCACGTAGGCCAGACCCGAGCCGGCCGTCAACGTACCCAAGGTGGCGATGAACGGTGGCACGTTGATGCGCGACACCATGATTCCGTTGAGCGAGCCGACCGCCAGACCGACGAGCATGGCCACGCCGACGGTCATCCACACCTGGCCCGGGTTGGCCTTCGCGGTCGCCGCACCCGCCATGGCGGACACGGCGATCACCGAGCCGACCGACAGGTCGATGCCGCCGGTGAGGACCACGAGCGTCTGCCCCAGCGCGATCAGCGCGAACGGCGCCGCCGCGACCAGGATGGTGAGCAGGTTGTCCACGGTGCCGAAACGCGCACTGCGGTAACTGAAGTAGGCGATCACCAGCAGCATGATGATGACCATCGAGTAGCGCAGCGCGATGCCGCCGATCCACTCACGGGAGAACAGCCGCACGGGCTCCCCCGTGATCGGCGACGTGACGACCGGTGTGCTACCGGACGGCTCCGGGGTCGTGTCGGTGTCGACTGGGGTGGTCACGATTGTTCCTCCGGGTCGGGATGTTGGACGTGTGTGGGTCCGTCGAGTGCAGTCGCCATCCGGAACACGGATTCCTGCACCGCCGGATGGTCGAGGGCGTCGCGGTCGAGCTCGCCGACGAAGGTGCCGTCGCGCATGACGAAGGCCCGGTGGGACAGCCCGATGATCTCCGGCATGTCCGACGACGCCATCAGCACCGCCATGCCGGCTTCGGCGAATTCGGTGATGATGCGGTAGATCTCGCTGCGAGCACCGACGTCGACCCCGCGGGTCGGTTCGTCGAGCAGCAGCACGTTGACGTCGCCGGTCAGCCAGCGGGCCAATACGACCTTCTGCTGGTTGCCGCCCGAGAGGGTGCCGACGAGTTGGCCCATTCCGCTGCTGCGCAGCCGCACCGACTTCATCACGTCGGACACGGCCGTCGTGCGGGACTTGCCCTTGAGCCAGCCCGCGACGCTGAACGACGACAGCCGCGGCAGCGACCCGTTGTCGAGCACGCTCATCGACAGCACGACACCGGAGATCTTGCGGTCCTCCGGCACCATCGCCATACCCGCGGTGATCGCGGCGGCCGGCGAGTTGCGCTTGACCTTGGCGCCCCGCACGACGATCTCACCGGAGCTGGTGTGCCGAGCCCCGAAGATGGCCTCCAGCAATTCGGTTCGCCCCGCGCCGACCAGCCCGGCCAGACCGACGATCTCCCCCGACCCGACGGTGAACGACACCGGTTCGGAGGCGCCGTCGACGTGCAGGTCGCGGACCTCGAGCACGGCGTCGGACTTGGGTGCGACCCGATCCGGGAACAATCCGTTGAGTTCGCGGCCGATCATCGCGGTCACGATGTCGTCGTCGGAGACCTCGGTGAGCAACTTGTCGAGTATCAGTCCACCGTCTCGAAGCACCACCACGCGGTCGGCGATGGCCCGGATCTCGGCCATCTTGTGAGTGGTGTAGACCATCGCGACGCCGTGCTCGCGCAGCCGCCGGACGATGCCGTACAGCCCCTCGACCTCGCGTTCGGAGATGGCCGAGGTCGGCTCGTCGAGCATGACGACCTGAGCTCCCGTGCGGGCCGCCTTGACGATCTCCACGATCTGGCGCAGACCGACCGGCAGGCTGCCCATCCGGGCGGTGGGCGAGATGTCCACGCCGAACACCGCCAGGGCTTCCTTCGCCTCGCCGATCATCGCCTTGCGGTTCAGGAACGGTCCGGTCTTGATCTCCCGTCCCACGAACAGGTTTTCATAGACCGTCATGTCCTCGATGGACGCCAGCTCCTGAGGGACGATCGCCACGCCGTGGCGGACCGCGTCGCGCGGGTTGCCGGGAGCCAGATGGGTGCCCGACACCGACACCGTGCCGGCGTCGGCGCTGTACTGGCCGCTGACGATCTTCATCAGCGTCGACTTGCCCGCGCCGTTCTCACCGGCCAGCGCGGTGACCGACCCGGGTTCCAGGTCGAGGGTGATGCCCTTGAGCACCGGGACCCCGCCGAAACTCTTGGTGATGTCGGCACATTCGAGGATGGCTGAACTCATCTCACACTCCCCGTCGCTTCGCTCGCCCCACCGATCGTCACCAACACCTTCACGTTCTCCGGGTCCATCGAGGCACCAAACGCCTCGGCGGAATGTTCGAAGTCATAGCGGGCCGTGATGATCTCGTCGACCGGGACGGCACCCGAGGCGAGCATTTCCATCGCGGCGGTGTAGTCCTCGCGGACGTACATCAGGCTGCCGATCAGCGCGATCTCCCGGTCCTGGATCAGGTCGAGTCGCACCGGGACGGCACCCGCAGCGACGCCGACGACCATCACGGCACCGCCCTTGTCGACCAACTCGATCGCCTGGCCCACCGAGCTCTCCCTGGCCACGCAGTCCACGACGACGGCCGCCGGACCGCCGAGCAGGGCCAGCGCCGAGGCGACCGCATCCGGTGCGGTGGGGTCGAACGTGCCAGCAGCGCCCAGCCTTTCGGCGCGCTCGCGCTTGGAGGCCAACAGGTCGGCGACCACGACCCTTGCGCCTGCGTTGCGCAGCGCCAGCAGCACGAACAGCCCGATGGGACCGGCACCGATCACCACGACGGGACGGTCCCGCAGGTCGCCGACCGTCTCGGCGGCCCGACGAACGGCGTGCACCGGGGTGGCCAGCGGTTCGATCAGGATGGCGTGGTCGTCGTCGAGTTCGGGATCCAGGGCGATCACCCGGTCGACGGCGACGGTGAAGCTGTCGGCCAGGCCGCCGGGCGTCTGGCAGCCAAGAACCAGTAGCTCCTGACAGATGTTGTACCGACCGGCCCGACACTGCGTGCAATGCCCGCAGGCGAGGTTCGGCTCGACGACGACGCGGGCGCCGAGCCACGCGTCGTCGACCCCGGCGCCGACGGCGTCGACGACACCGATCACCTCGTGCCCGGGGCGGTACGGCAGGTCGATGAACGGATGGTGGCCGCACGCGGCGTGGGTGTCCGACCCGCAGATGCCGACGACGGTGCCGCGGATGCGGACCTCGCCGGCCTCGGGACCGGTCTCGGGAACGGTTTCGAAGACGACGTCGTCGATGGCGTTGACGACGACGCGGCGGTTGGCCCCGGGGGCGGCCGGGCTCACCATGCGGTGTACCCGCCGTCGGCGACCAGCACCGACCCCGTGATGAACGACGCGGCGTCGCTGGCGAGGAAGACCACGCTCGGGGCGATCTCCTCGGGCATCGCATAGCGCTGCTGGGGTGCGTCGTCGATCCAATACCGCTTGAGATCGGGTCGGTCGACGGGCGCCATCTCGGTCTTGCAGTAACCGGGCGCCAGGGCGTTGACGCGGATGCCCAGCGGACCCCATTCGGCCGCAAGCGATTTGGTCAGGTGGTGCACCGCAGCCTTCGACGCGTTGTACGCCGGCTGCATCTGTGGCCGGTTCACGATGAGCCCGGACATCGACCCGATGTTGACCACCGAGCCCGATCCGCGCTCGCGCATGTGGGCGCCCACGGCGAGCGAGCAGGCCCACAGCGCCTTGACGTTGAGGTCGAACACGTCGTCCCACTGCTCCTCGGTGACGTCCCACGAGTCGGCGTGATAGCAGGTGCCGGCGTTGTTCACCAGGACGTCGACGTGTCCGAGTGCCTCGATGGCCTCTGCCGTCATCCGCGCCACGTCCGCCGAGTTGGTGATGTCGGCGGTGATCGGATGGAACGTGTGCCCGGCGGCGGCAGCCTCGGCGACCACCTTCTCGTTGCGCTCGGCGCTGCGGCCGGCGATCGCCACGGTGGCACCCGCGTCGGCGAGACCGAACGCGAACGCCCGCCCGAGCCCCTGGTTTCCGCCGGTGACCAGGGCGGTGCGGCCGGTCAGGTCGAATGGTGAGCGCTTGGTCACGAGGGCACTGTCCTTCACTTCGGGACGACGATCGACTTGAGGCTGGCCGGGTCGGTGTCGCTGTCGAGGGCCTCGCCGACGTGCTCGAGGTCGTATCGCCCGGTCACCATCCCGTCGAGGTCGACGGCCCCCGAGTTCACCAAATGGATTGCCGCGGGCCAGGTGTCGGTGTAGCGGAACACTCCGGTCACGTTGATCTCCATGTTCTGGATGTGGCCGATCGGCAACGGGTAGTCGCCGGAGCCCATGCCGACCAGCACGACGTAGCCCGCCGGGCCGACGGCCTTGATGCCGCTCGTCACCGCCGGCGCGGCGCCACTGGCGTCGACGAACGCGTCGACCTGAGGATCGAGTGCGGCGACGTCGTCGACCATCGGGTCGAGGACTTCGGTCGCGCCGAAGCGCAGCACGGCCTCGCGCCGGGACTCGAGCGGATCCGATACGACGACGCGAGAGGCGCCGAAGGCGCGTGCGGTCTGTGCGCAGATCACGCCGATCGGGCCGGCGCCCGCGATCAGCACCGAGGTGCCAGGCGCGACGTGTGCCTTGCGCATCGTGGTCACGGCAACCGACAGCGGCTCGAGCAGCGCGGCGGCCTCGTCGGACATGGAATCCGGTACCGGGTGGGCGAATTCGGCGTCGATGACGACGTAGCGGCAGAACGCGCCGTCGATCGGCGGGGTGGCGTAGAACTCCATGTACGGGCACAGGTTGTACCGCCCGGCCATGCACTGCTTGCACCGGCGGCACGGGTGCTGCGGCTCGACGGCCACCCGCTGTCCGACCCGGGTGGGGTCGACCTGGTCGCCGACGGCGGAGATGCGGCCCGACAATTCGTGGCCGAGGATCATCGGGGCTTCGACGACGAAGTCGCCGATGCGACCGTGGCGGTAGTAGTGCACGTCGGAGCCGCAGACGCCGACCGCGGCCACCTCGACGAGGACCTCGTGGGGTCCCGGCGTCGGGACGGGTCGGTCCTCGATCTGCAGCGTGCCGACGCCCGTCATCACACTGGCGCGCATCGTGTTGGTATCGGTGGTCATATCGCTTCCCTTCGTTCTGAGGTCAAGAGAGCCCGGCCGACGATCATCTGGCTGACGCCCGCGGCCGCGCACAGGGGCGCGATCTCCTCGGTGACGCCACCGTCGACGGCGACGGGCAGTGGGGATCTGGTGGTGCAGGCGGTGACCAGACTCAGTCGCTCGAGTCGGCACCGGTCCTTGGTGCCGGGTTCGATCAGCATCACCAGGACGCCGTCGGGCTCGGCGGGCCACTGCGGGTCGGTGAGGCCGTCCCATTCCCGCCAGACCGCGATCCACGCCGCGCCGCCGGCGGCGCGGATGGCATGGGTCCGCTCGGCGGTGAAGGCCTCCCACGGCAGGAACACCACCCCCGGGTGGAGCGCGAGGATCTTCGGGAGCACCGCGTCGACGAAGTCGGCGGAGCCGATCAGGTGCACACCGATCCGCGCGCGGTCGACGCTGCTCGAAATCATCTGCAGCTCGGCCAGACTCACGCCAACGGGCAAGCCCTCCGAGGCCGCCATGACGTCGACGTGCACGTCGAGGCCGGTGTCGGCCAGGGTCTGCGCGGCGGCGACCCGGGAATCCGGCGTGGAGTAGACCGAGCCGGCCAGCAGACCGGGGAAGTCACGGTGCCACCCGTTGAGCGCGATCATCGGCCCGCTCCGTCGAGGATGGGTGACGCCGCCAGGGCCGCCCACCGGGCTCGCAGGCAGCTCAGATCGCGGCCGTGCTCGCGAGGTTCGACGCGGATCCTGGCCTCGGGCTGCCACCGCTTGGCCAGGTCGACCAGCCCGGCACGGTCGGCCTTGGTCGCCACCGCGGCGGCCTGGATGCAGGCGCCGCGTGCAGTTGCCTCGTCCACGTCGGGCAACGTGACCTCGTCGCCGAGCAGGTCGGCCAGCAGTTGCAGTGCCGCGGGCGAGCGCGTGCCGCCGCCGACGGCCGTTGCGGCGCCGCGCATTTCGACACCGCACGCCAGCAAGCTGTCACGACCGGACAGGAGTGAGAGCAGCGGGCCCTCCACGAAGGCGCGGGCGAGTTCCTCCCGGGTCGTCGACGACGTCAGGTCGGCGAAGGCGCCGCGGGCGTCGGGCCGGTCCGGGGTGCGCTCCCCGTCGAGGAACGGCACCAGGACGGGCCCCTGGGTGGGTCCGGCGGCCAGCGCCAACTCGGAGATGCCCGCCAGGTCGGTGCCCAACAACACCGCGGCCCGGTCGACGACCCGCGCGGCGTTGAGTGTGCTCATCAGGGGCAGATACCCGCCCGTCATGTCGGCCACGCCGTCCACGGCGCCGGTCGTGTCGAACACCGGCCCCCGCGACGACGTCGCCACCACGCCGGAGGTGCCGATGCTGAAGTACTGGTCGCCGTCGGTCAGCCCGAGACCGAGGTATGCCGCGTGCTGGTCGCCGCCGCCGGCCCCGACCACGACGTCGTCACCGATGCCGAGCAGGGCGGCCCGGGCCGGCAGCACCCGGCCCGCGGCGTCGGCGGGCCCGAGGACGGTCGGCAGTTTGGCAGCCCAGTCCCTGGCCCCGCCGGCCACCTCGAGGTACGACGGAATCCACTGTCCCTCAACGGCGTCGAAGTAGCCGGTGCCGGACGCGTCGGAGCGATCCGTCACCTTCTCCCCGGTCAGCCAGTAGGTGAGGTAGTCGTGCGGCAGGAGAATCGTCGCGACCCGGTCCAGCAGACCTGGTTCGTGCTCGGCGACCCAGGCAAGCTTCGCGATGGTGAAGGCGGCCGTCGGCAGCGTGCCGATCCGCATCACCCAGCGGCGCGCACCGATGCGCTCGACCAGGCGCGCCAGGTTGGGCGACCCGGTGGTGTCGTTCCAGAGCTTGGCGGCGCGGAGCACCTCGCCGTGTTCGTCGAGGAGTACCAAGCCGTGGCACTGCGCCGCGACGGAGATCGCGCGGACGTCGGGCTTCTCGTCGCACGCGGCGACGGCCTGATTCGCGGCCGCGACCAATGCGCCGACCCAGTCCCGCGGATGCTGTTCGCTCGACGGCGGAAAGGCGGGCGGGTGTGGCGCGGCGCCCGATCCGAGGATCCGCCCGGAGCCCAGGTCGCGGATCTCCACCTTGCACGATTGGGTCGACGAGTCGACGCCCATGACCGCCGGTGTCGTCATGCGCCGCGCACCACCGGTGCCGACTGGTCGCCGAGGACGCGCTGACCGACGCCGCCCGCGGGGTGACCGTCGACGACGTCGCCAAGTGTGTGCCCACGCATCGACATGGTCACCACCGCCACCGCGTCACTCCACGCGCCGACGGCGAGGGTGCTCGCCATCGCGATCATGTCGCCGGGATCGGCGCCGGCCGGCGTCGGCGGCAGCGCCGCGACGCTGCTCGCCGCGGCGGCGAAGGGCGAGTCGGGGCTCTCGGTGACGGCGACGACGTGGATGCCGCGGACGCCGAGTCGTTCGACGAGGCTGGTGAGTTCGCTGCTCTGGCCGGTCTTCGAGATCGCGACGACGAGGTCGGCCGGCGTGATCGCACCCATCCCGCCGTGCAGTGCGTCCATCGACGGGAGGTACACCGCGGGCGTTCCGCAGACCGACAGCAGATGCGCCATCCGCTCGGCCATGATTCCCGAGGTGCCCGAACCGGTCGTGACGACCTTGCCCGGCACGGCGATCATTCGGCGGGCGACGGCGACGACGGACGACTCGATCGTTCCGACGAGCGCACCGAGCGCGGCGGACTCCCGGGACAACACCTCGCCGGCGAGGTCGGCCAGGTCTTGGTCGTCAAGACCGTGGGCGTCGCTGCTCAACTGTCAACCTTGCTGCTCGTGAGTTTTCTTTGTGATGTGGATCATGCAATGGCTATGCTCACATGTCAACGTCTCTGCACATATGTGCAGAAGCGGTGTGAGCCTAACGGTTCAGGAATCACGGGAGGCGACCCATGGGGCCCGATGAGCTGTTCCAGCGCGCGGTGATCGCCCGTCGGTACTACCTCGAGGGGCGGACGCGGATCCAGATCGCCGAGGAGTTCGGGTTGTCCCGGTTCAAGGTCGCCCGAATGCTCGACGAGGCACTCGAATCGGGCATGGTGGAGATCAAGATTCACAATCCCGGCGCCGTCGACGTCGAACTGTCGACGGCCCTGCAGCGCCGGTATGGACTCGAGCACGCCTACGCGGTCTCGGCGGACTCCACCAACACCGCCGACCACGTCGACGCCGTCGCCAAGGCCATGGCCGAACTGCTGCAGTCGATCCTGCGCGACGGAGACGTCGTCGGCGTCGACTGCGGCCGCACCCTGACCCACATCGCGCCGTATCTGACCGCGTTGCCCCGCTGCGACGTCGTCCAACTCACCGGCATGGCGGGCGCCATCGCCTCCAACGGCACCGACCTCGTCCGACGGATCAGCGAGGTCAGCGGGGGCGACTCCTGGCCGCTGTACGCGCCGCTGGTCGTCACCGACGCCCGTACCGCACGGAGCCTCGGCGACACCCCGCAGATCCGCGAGACCACCGCGCGCCACTCGTCGGTCAGCTGCGCCATCGTCTCGGTCGGCGCGTGGACCGCGGGCGCGTCCCAGGTCTACGAGGCGTTGACCCACGAGGAGACCAGCGCCCTCGACGCGGCAGGCGTGTGCGCCGAAACCTGTGCGCTGCTGCTTGACGCGGACGGCCAGCGAGTGCCCGGGCTCGACGAGCGCCGGATGGGCATCGACGAATCGGTGTTGCGTGCGATTCCCACCAGGATCGCCATCGCGGCGGGCAAGGAAAAGGCCGCCGCCACCCAGGCCGTGCTCAACTCGGGCCTGGTGTCGTCGCTGGTCACCGACATCGACATCGCCACCGCAGTCCTCGCCTGATCATGCCCACCACCGACAAGGAGAGATTGAGAGACATGCCCGACGCAACCGAACCCACCGTGGACTTCGACTTCCGGCTGACCGATCGGGTCGCCCTGGTGACCGGCGGCGCCTCCGGAATCGGGGCGGCCATCGCGGCGGCCTTCGCGACCAAGGGGGCCACCGTCGCGATCGCGGACCTCGCCACCGACGACGGCTACACCTGTGACGTGTCCGATCCCACGTCGGTCGAGGCCACCGTGGACGCCGTCATCGCCGACCACGGCAGGGTCGACATTCTCGTCAACAGTGCCGGAATCGCCAGACTCGCACCGGCAGAGGAACTTTCGCTCTCGGACTGGGACTCGACGATGGCCGTCAACCTCAAGGGCACCTTCCTGATGTGTCAGACCGCCGGCAGACACATGCTCGCCGCGGGGCGCGGCGCGATCGTCAACATGGCCTCCCAGGCCGCGAGCGTCGCCATCGACGAGCACGTCGCCTACTGCGCCTCCAAGTTCGGCGTCCTCGGCATCACCAAGGTGCTCGCCACCGAATGGGCCGGCCGAGGCGTGCGGGTCAACAGCATCTCCCCCACCGTCGTGCTGACCGACCTCGGCATCAAGGCGTGGGACAACCCCAAGGGCGAGGCGCTCAAGAAGCTGATCCCCACCGGAAGATTCGCCTACCCGAACGAGATCGCGGCCGCGGCAATCTATCTCGCCTCCGATGCCGCTGCTATGGTGAACGGGGCGGACCTCGTGGTCGACGGCGGGTACACCATCAAGTAGACGTCACACCGCAGTCGAGGCGCGGGCCACCAGTTCAGGTCGGAACACCACCTGCCGGGGCTCGGCCACGCCCTCCTCCGCGGAGGCCAGCAGCAGGTCGAGCGCCGTCGTGCCGATGTCCGCACTCGGCTGGCGGATCGACGACAGTGCCACCGCCGCCGACCGCGCAAAGTCGATGTCGTCGTAGCCGATCAAGGCGACGTCGCCGGGAACGCTCACCCCGCCGCCGGCCAGACCCTGCAGCATGCCGATCGCCAACAGGTCGTTGGCACAGAAGACGGCGTCGGGCCGGCGATCGGCGGGGCGCTCGCACAGCAGTTCCCCGGCCGCGCGGCCCGCCAGCACACTGGGTTCGTCGGTGGCCACCACTTCCAGTGTCGCGCCCGGGAATTCGTCGACCGCCGCGCGCGCCCCCGCCAGTCGGTCCGCGACCTGGCGGAGACCCAGGGGACCCCCGACGTAGGCGATGCGCCGTCGCCCCCGTTCACACAGATGCGTCGCCGCGAGGCGACCCCCCGCGACGTCGTCGACCGCCACCGAGGCGAATGGCGTTCCCGTGCCGTCACGGTCGACAAGCACCACCGGCACGCCGCGTCGGTGCAGTGCGAGCAGGCGGTCGAGATCCTCACCCACCGGTGAGATCAGCAGCCCGAAGACGCGTTGCTCCTCGAACGTCTCCAGGTACGCGCGCTCGCGTCCGGGATCGTCGTCCGAGGTGCCCAACAGCACGATCAAATTGTGTTGTGCGGCACGGACTTCCGCGGACCGCGCCACGTCGGTGAAGAACGGGTTGCCCACGTCGAGGACCAGCAGCCCAACGCAGCGGGACCGACCGGCGCGCAGCTGCCGCGCGGCGTCGTTGCGCACGAAGCCCAGCTGCTCGATCGCCGCCTGCACCCGTGCGACGGTCGCGGGCGCCACCCGCTCCGGGGCGTTGAGCACGTTGGAGACGGTGCCGACGGACACCGACGCCGCCGCGGCGACGTCGCGAATTCCGGCGGCCACCGAAGCTAGTCCCCCGACTCGGCTGCCAACCGGCGCGGCGTCAGCCGCTCCAGCTGCGTGACGTGGTCGGGGGTGAGCTCCTCGAGTGCGGTGACGCCCAGGAGGCGCATGGTCCGCTCGACCTGGCCCGAGAGGATCTCGATCGCCCGGTCGACACCGGCCTCGCCACCGGCCATCAACCCGTAGAGGTAGGCCCGCCCGATCAGCGTGAACCGTGCGCCCATCGCGATCGCGGCCACCACGTCGGCACCCGACATGATGCCGGTGTCGAGGTGCACCTCGACGTCCTTGCCGACCTCGCGGACCACCTCGGGCAGCAGGTGGAACGGGATGGGTGCGCGGTCCAGTTGGCGCCCACCGTGATTGGACAGCAGCACCGCGTCGACCCCGAGGTCGGCGACGGCGCGGGCGTCGGCGACGGTCTGCACGCCCTTGACCACGAACTTGCCCGGCCACTGCGACTTGATCCAGGCGAGGTCCTCGAACGTCACCGTGGGGTCGAACATGGTGTCCAGCAACTCCGCGACGGTGCCCGACCACCGGTCCAGCGATGCGAACGCCAGCGGTTCGGTGGTCAGGAAGTCGATCCACCACTGCGGACGCGGCAGCGCGTTGGCCACCGTCCGCAGGGTCAGCGCCGGCGGGATCGACATGCCGTTGCGCTTGTCGCGCAGGCGGGCACCCGCGACGGGCACGTCGACCGTGACCAGGAGCGTGTCGTAGCCCGCGGCGACCGCACGCTCGACCAGGGCCATCGACTTGTCGCGGTCCTTCCACATGTATAGCTGAAACCAGTTGCGGCCCAGCGGGTTCGCGGCCTTGACGTCTTCGATGGCGGTGGTGCCCATCGTCGACAGCGAGAACGGGATGCCCGCCCGCGCCGCGGCGTGCGCACCGGCGATCTCGCCCTCGGTGTGCATCATCCGGGTGAATCCGGTGGGCGCGATTCCGAAGGGCATCGCCACCGGCGCGCCGAGCACGTCCCAGCCGGTGCTGACCTTGGACACGTCGCGAAGGATGGCCGGGTGGAACTCGACGTCGGAGAACGCCTGTCGGGCCCTGGCGATGGACAGCTCGGCCTCCGCCGAACCGTCGGTGTAGTCGAACGCGGCGCGCGGCGTGCGGCGCTTGGCGATGCGGCGCAGGTCCTCGATGGTCAGCGCCTTGTCGAGCCGGCGCTTGGTCGCGTCGAACTCGGGCTTCTTGAATTGCATCAGCGGCGCGAGGTCGTGCCTGCTCGGTATCCGTCGCCTCGTCAAGTGGTTCGTCGAGTCGTTCATCGTCATACCCTCCCTGCCGGAGTCCGTTGCGGTTCGATGCGTTCGCCTGCCAACGTGGTGGCCATCGTCCCACGGAGGTCGTCGAGGTCACCACGCAGTAGGCCGTGGGCCCGCGCCTGCAGCAGCACGTTGCCGATCGCGGTGGCCTCCACCGGCCCGGCGACCACCGGCTTCTCCACCCGGTTGGCCAGCAACTGACACAGCAGCCGGTTCCTCGCCCCGCCGCCGACCAGATGGACGGTCTCCACGGGAACACCGCTCAGCGCGGCCGACTGTTCCACGCCCCTGGCGAACCCGGCGGCGAGACTCTCGACGATCGCGCGCGCCATCTCGGGGCGATTCGCCGGCGCTTGCAGACCCCGTTCCCGGTACCACGCCGCGATCCGCCCCGGCATGTCGCCGGGCTCGACGAACCGCGGGTCGTCACCGTCGAACACCTCCGACGGCGGCGGGCAAGCCGCCGCCTGCTCCAGCAGCAGGGGCAGGTCGACGCGGGAGCCGTCGCGCTCCCAGTGGCGCACCGACTCGCTGAGCAGCCAGAGTCCCATCACGTTGCGCAGGAACCGAATTCGCCCGTCGGCACCCACCTCGTTGGTGAAGTTGGCGGAGCGGGCGGCCGCGCTCATCACCGGCGCACCCAGCTCGACGCCCACCAGCGCCCAGGTGCCGCAGGAGACGTAGGCCGCCGACGCCGCGTTCATCGGGATGGCGACGACGGCCGAGGCGGTGTCGTGGGACGCCACGGTGGTGACGCGCAGCCCGGCGTCGAACCCCGCCCGTTCGGCCAGGTCGGGCAACACCTCACCACGATCGGCGCCGGGCTCGGCGAGCTCGGGGAACAGGCCGCGCGGCAGACCGAGCAGCGACTCCAGTTCGGTGTCCCACGTCCCGTCGACGCCGAGTAGTCCGGTGGTCGAGGCGTTGGTCCGCTCCGTCGACGTGCGCCCGGTCAGCCAATAGGAGACCAGGTCCGGCACCAGCAGGGCGGTGTCGGCGAGGTCGAGCAGACCGTCGAGCTTGTCCGCGGCCAGCTGGAACATCGTGTTGAACGGCAGGAACTGCAGCCCGTTGCGGGCGTGGATGCGGTCCTGCGGCAGCGTCGCGTGCACCGCGTCGGCGCCACGCGCGCACCGGGCGTCCCGGTAGTTGTACGGCAGCCCCAGCAATGTGCCGTCCCGCAGCAGCCCGTAGTCGACGGCCCACGAGTCCACCCCGACGCTGGTCGCGTCGGGCGCGACGCGACCGGCCTCGGCCAGCCCCGCACACACGTGGCCGAACAGGCCCGGCAGATCCCAGTGCATCGCCGTGCGCCGGCCATTCCAGAGGTAGACCGGGTCGTTGGCGAACCGGTTCAGCTGGCGCATCTCCAGGGTGCCGGGTCCGACGTCGGCCAGCATGACCCGGCCACTGGTGGCACCGAGGTCGACCGCGACGAACCGGCCGGTGCTCATCGGAGGAAGGCCGCTGCGACGCCCGCGTCCACCGGCACGTGCAGGCCCGTCGTGTGCGAAAAGTCCGAGGTGCACAGCGCGAAGGCCGCGTTGGCGATGTTCTCCGGCAGCACTTCGCGTTTGAGCAGGGTGCGCTGCGCGTAGTAGGCACCCAACTCTTCCTCGGGCACGCCGTAGACAGCGGCGCGCTTCGCACCCCAGCCACCCGCGAAGATGCCGGAGCCGCGGACCACGCCGTCGGGATTGATGCCGTTGACCTTGATTCCGTGCTCGCCCAGTTCGGCCGCCAGCAGGCGAACCTGATGCGCCTGGTCGGCCTTGGTCGCCGAATAGGCGATGTTGTTGGGCCCGGCGAACACCGAGTTCTTCGACGAGATGTAGATGATGTCGCCGCCGAGCTTCTGGTCGATCAGTGCGCGGGCGGCCGCCTTCGACACCAGGAAGGAACCGCGGGCCATCACGTTGTGCTGCAGATCCCAATCCTGGGCCGTCGTCTCCAGCAGGGACTTCGACAGGGACAGACCGGCGTTGTTGACCACGATGTCGATCCCACCGAATGCCAGCACGGTGGCGTCGACGGCGGCCTGCACGGCCGCCTGGTCGGTGACGTCGGCGGCGATCCCGACCGCCACGTCGGTGGAACCGATCTGTTCGGCTGCGGCACTGGCCTTCTCGGCGTCCAGGTCGGCGATGACGACGCACGCGCCCTCGGCGGCCAGGCGTTGCGCGATGGCCTTGCCGATGCCGGAGGCGGCGCCGGTGACCAGCGCGATGCGGGTGGCCAGGGGTTTCGGCTTGGGCATCCGCGCCAGCTTGGCCTCCTCGAGCGACCAGTATTCGATGCGGAACTTCTCGGCCTCGTCGATCGGGGCGTAGGTGGAGATGGCCTCGGCCCCGCGCATCACGTTGATCGCGTTGAGGTAGAACTCACCCGCCACCCGCGCGGTCTGCTTGTCCTTGCCGTAGCTGAACATGCCGACGCCGGGAATCAACACGATCGCCGGATCGGCGCCGCGCATCGCGGGCGAATCCGGCGCCGCGTGCCGCTGGTAGTAGCCGGCGTAGTCGGCGCGGTACTGCTCGTGCAGTTCGGCCAACCTGGCCTTGGCGTCCTCGACGGACGCTTCCGCGGGCAGGTCGAGCACCATTGGCTTGACCTTGGTGCGCAGGAAGTGGTCGGGGCAACTGGTTCCCAGCGCCGCCAACCTCGGATGCTCACTGCTGCCCAGGAATTCGAGCACCCGCGGGTCGTCGGTGAAATGGCCGACCTGGGGCTTGTCGGTGGACGCGAGACCGCGGACGAACGGCGCCAACTCCGCGGCCCTCGATCGACGACGCTCGTCGGGGAGCGCCGCGTAACCGTCCAACGGTGCGCCGAAGGGCTGTGGCCGGCCGTTGGCGTCGAGGTACCGCTGCACCGTGTCGATGATCTCCAGTGACCGCGCCTCGGCCTCGGCCGAGGTGTCGCCCCACGCGGTGATGCCGTGGCCGCCGAGGATGGTGCCGATCGCCTGCGGGTTGCGCGCCTTGATCTCGGCGATGTCGAGGCCGAGTTGGAAACCGGGTCTGCGCCAGGGAATCCACACCACGCGATCGCCGAAGATCTGCTTGGTCAGGGCCTCGCCGTCGGCCGCGGTCGCCAGCGCGATGCCGGAGTCGGGGTGCAGGTGGTCGACGTGGGCGGCGTCGACCAGGCCGTGCATCGCGGTGTCGATCGACGGCGCCGCACCTCCCCGTCCGTGCAGGCAGTAGTCGAAGGCGGCGACCATCTCGTCCTCGCGCTCGACGCCGGGGTAGACGTCGACCAGCGCGCGCATGCGGTCCAGCCGCAGCACCGCCAGTCCGTTCTCGGTCAGCGTGCCGAGGTCACCACCGGAACCCTTGACCCACAACAGGTCTACGGGCGCGCCGGTCACGGGGTCCACGTCGGACCCCTTGGCCGAGGTGTTGCCGCCCGCGTAGTTGGTGTTCTTCGGGTCGGCCCCCAGCCGGTTGGACCGGGCGATCAGCTCGTCGACGGTTGGATTGGTCATGGTGGTCATGCTCCCCACGAAGATTGGGTGCCGCCGACACGCTCGGCGGCAACGGTGTCCTGGTAACCCGATTCGGCGAAGGCTCGCATCGGATGCTCGGGAAGGCCGCGCTCGGCGCGCCACCGAGCCATTGCCGGTCGGACGTCGGTGTAGAACGCGTCCATGAAGATCTCGTTGGCGCCCAGTACGTCACCGGACTCCTGCGCGACGGTCAACGCGGCCACGTCGACGAGCTCTGCCCGCGCGGTCATCTCGGCGACGTTGAGCACCGAGCGGATCTGGCCGGGGATCTTGGCCTCGACGTTGTGGCACTGGTCCAGCATCAGGGCGAGGTCGCTGCCGGCGTCAAGGCCACCGCCGCGGATCACCTCGAACATGATGCGGAACAGCTGGAACGGATCGGCCGCCCCGACAATGAGGTCGTCGTCGGCGTAGAAGCGCGAGTTGAAGTCGAACGAACCCAGCTTCCCGAGCCGGAGCAACTGAGCGACGATGAACTCGATGTTGGTGCCGGGCGCGTGATGACCGGTGTCGAGGCAGACCTTCGCGCGCTCGCCGAGAGCCGACACCTGAGCATACGAGGTGCCCCAGTCCGGCACGTCGGTCATGTACATGGCGGGCTCGAAGAACTTGTACTCCAACACCATTCGCTGATCCTCGCCGATGTGCTGGTAGATGGCCGCGAGCGACTCGGCCAGCCGGTCCTGCCTGCCGCGGATGTCGCCCTGGCCGGGATAGTTGGTGCCGTCGGCCAGCCAGATCTTCAGGTCCCGAGACCCGGTCTGGTTCATGATCTCGATGCAGGCCAGGTGATGGTCGATCGCCTTCTGCCGGACCATCTTGTCCACGTGGGTCAGGCTGCCGAACTTGTAGTCGTCGTCTTGGAAGGTGTTGGAGTTGACCGTCCCCAGCGTCACGCCGTGCTCGGTGGCGTGTGCAGCGAGGGCGGTGTAGTCGTCGACCCGGTCCCACGGGATGTGCAGGGCGACCGTCGGCGCCATCCCGGTGAAGCGGTGCACCGTCGCCGCGTCGGCGATCTTCTCCTCGACGGTGCGCGGGGTGCCGGGGGTGCCGAACACCTTGAATCGGGTGCCAGAGTTCCCGAACGCCCACGAGGGCAGTTCGATGGATACGTTGTCGAGCAGGTTCATCAGACTGCCACCTCCGTCGCGGTCGGACTCTCCGCACCATCATTGTGCGTCGCTGCGCTCGCCTGTGGGCCGTACCGCTCGAGTTCGATCTGCCGCAATGACTTTCCCCTGGTCTCCGGGGCCCACACGGCGCCGATGACCAGGGCTACCGCCAGCAGGCCGATGAGCAGCAGACCGACGCCCGTCAGCCCGGTGACGGCCAGCAACGTCGGGAAGAAGTAGCTCAGCAGGCCGGTGAAGCTACGCACCACGCAGAACATCACGCCCTGGGCGCTGGCCCGGTACGGGGTGGCGAACAGCTCGCTGGCCCAGAGGCCGTAAAACGCCTGCGCGCCGATGCCCGCCGAGACGCCCCACAGCACGGCGAACGCCAGCATGGTCGGCACGCCACCGTCGGTGAACGCCACGAGCACGATCCAGCCGAGGATGCCGAGTCCGGCGCCGACGACGTACAGCAGCCGCTGCGAGACCCGGTCGGCGTAGCGCATGAACCCGAAGTACGTCGCGGCCACCGTGCAGCCCCACACCAGGACCTGCAGCATGTTCTGCGCGATCGCACTGTGCAGCCCGGCGGCGTCGTAGACCCGCGGCATGAAGATGCCCGCCTGGCCGGCGACGGTGTTCCAGAACAGATAGATGCCGCCGAGGAACAGCAGCGCGGTGACGTTGACCTTGCGGGAGAACAGACCTCGCAGCCCGCGCAGGCCGACCGCGTTCTTGACCGTCGTCGGCTCGTCGCGGCCCTCCTCGGCCCAAATCTCGGATTCCGCCAGGCCCTGGCGCACCCACCAGACCACGGCGGCGACGACGAAGAGGTGCAGGAAGATCAGGCGCGATCCGAGCAGGCCCAGCGGAGCCAGGGCCGCAGCCAGGCCGAAGCCGATCAGCGGGCCGACCGACCACGCCAACTGGGCGGTGCCGACGTGCTTTGCGCGACCGTCGGCAGGCGCCTGCTCCGCGATGTAGGTCCACGACGCCGGGACGCCCGCACCGACGGCGACGCCGGTGATGACGAAGGCGGCCAACAGCATTGCGTAGTTGACGGCGAAGGCCGCCAGCAGCACGCCGACCATGTAGACCAGCAGGTCGTAGGTGTAGATCGCCTTGCGGCCGTACCGGTCGCACAACGGTCCGCCGAGGATGGCGCCGATGGCCGCGCCGAAGGCGTTGGCGCTCAACGCCGCGAGGAGGCCGACGGCGAAGTTGCCGAGGTGGAACTGGGACTGCCAGAAGGCCAGGCTGGTGGCGATCGCGATGATCGACCCGGCCTCGATGTAGTTGGACATGGCGACCGCGATGGTCGCCCGCCATCCGGTCGTGGTGCGCGCTCCGATTTTCATGGGTTCCTTCAGTCGAGGTGGAAGTACTCGGTGAGCGGTGTCATCACCTGGTCGGGCGCGACGCCGGAGGGGTGCTCGAAGAAGTCGGCCATCCCGGCCTGCCAGCGAGCGTTGACCTCGGTCGCGGCCATGCGGGATTGGGCTGCCGCGAAGTCGTCGGTCTCGAGGTATCCGACGACGAGTCCGTCCTCGGGTCGGACGAACAACGAATAATGCTGCCAGCCTGCGTCCCTCAGCGCGTCGAGCATGTCGGGCCACACGTGTTCGTGGGCGGCGACGTACTCGTCGACGCGGTCGGGTTTGAGGTGTAGGACGAAGCACACCCGAGTGTTCGCGACGTGATCCACCGCTCACCTTCCGCTGCATTGAAACGTTTCAATACGTGACCGCGCTCACGATAGGCAGCGGTGGCGACGAAGTCAACAGGGACCCCGACGCGATTTGCGGTCGCTCAGGAGCGCTCAGCGCTCCCGAAACGCCACAAATCGCCGGGGGGTGCGCTAGAGGAGGGTGGCGGTCCCGTCGGCGTCGACCCGAACCTTCACGCCGGCGATGTCCTCGCGGGTACTCGTCTCCGCCTCCGACGCGTCGGTGACGACGGCCAGCGCCCGGGTGTCGGCTGGTGTGCGCACCGCGAGGAAGACCTTCTCCGCGGCGCCCTCACGGCTCACCGGCGTCGTCCACGACTCGACGGTCCCGACGCCTTCCCAGTGATCCTCGGCGACCACGGTCGGCTCCGCGTCGACGGCGGATTGCAGATCCTCCCAACGGAATTCGCCCGTCGGCGGTTCGGTGCCGTACACACCGAAGCTGTGCTTGGTCAGGTAGCCGCCGTTGGCCGTCACCAGGCCCAGCGTGCCCGGGGCGGCCACCAGGTGCTCGGCCATCGTGGCGATGGAGTGGGTCACGTAGTTGTTCCAGGGCCCGCCGGCGAACGTCAGACCACCGGTGACGGTCAACGCGCGGTCGCCGTCGAGCGAGAGCCCCAGTTCGCGCGCCGCCACCTGGACGGCCGAGGGGAAGCAGGAGTACAAGTCGACGAAGTCCATGTCGTCGACCCCCTTGCCGGCCAGCTCCAGTGCGCGGCCGCCCGCGATCCGAATGGCGGGTGAGCGGTCGAGCTCGGCGCGCTCGGCAATCAGATAGGTGTCGTGGGCGTCGGTCCCGGCATACGGGAACACCCAGCGGTCGGTCGGAATCCCAAGCTGCCGGGCCTTCTCCACCGACGTCAGGATCAGAACGGCACCCTGGTCGACCATGTTGTTGGAGTTCATCAGCTTGGTGTACGGCCAGCTGATCATGCGGTTGCTCGCACTCGGTTCCGAGATCTCCTCGGCGGTAACGGGATTGCGGTTCCACGCGTGCGGATTGCCCTGGGCGACGGCGCTGAACCCAGCCCACAGCTCGCCGATCCGGCGGCGATGCCCGTCGGGCGCCTCCCCCGCCGAGATCCGCAGTGCCTGCTCGAACATCGGATACACGTACGACGGTCGGTCCAGGTGAATGCGGAGCTCGACCGGGCCCGCCAACACGAACTCGTCGTCGCCGCCCTGCGGCACGGGCACCGAGTCGTCCTGCTTGGTGTAGTCGAGCTTGCCGCCGGCCGCGCGCACCTTGGTCCGGGTACGCCAGGTCTCGGCCCCCGCGATCATCACGGTGTCGGCGCTTCCCGACTGAATGTCGAGACAGGCCTGGTTGACCAGGGATTGCGGGACGTTGCCACCGATGCTGGTGTAGCGCCCGTCGGCCCCGGTCGCCCCGATCCGTTCGGCCAGCAGCACACCGGGGTTGCGGTACCGCCACGACAGCAGGTTGACGATGCGCACCGAATCGACGGCTTCGAGCACCCGGGCGTCGGCCGCGGCCCGCGCCGCCCGCTCCATCAGATCGACGGGCTCGACTTCTGCGTCGCTGTCGTGCTGGTTGACCTGGCCATAGCCGACGAGCACGGGTGTTCTGGGATCAAGGGGCACGATGGCCTTTCTTCCGTTACGCGAGTGGGGGGTCGGGGGTCCAGGTGAAGAGCACGCCGTCGGCGATCAGCCGGTCGGTCTCGGTGGCGTCGAGGCCGAGGACGTCGCCGACGATCTGCCGGGTGTGTTCGCCCGGCATCGGAGCGGGCCGCAGGGGCGCGTCGGCGATCCGCCGAAACGGCGCCGGGTGGGTCTCGGTCGAGATGGGCGCCGCGAACAGCGGATGCACCATCTCGGCGTAGAGGTGGCGGTGGACGAGTTGCGGATCGTGGAGCACGTCCACCGCACGGTTCATCGGTCCGGCCGGTACGCCCGCGGCCTGTACGGCCGCGACGACCTCGGCCTTGTCCAGGGTGGCCGTCCACTGCGCTACCTGTTCGACGAGTCCGTCTGCCGTGCTGGACAATTCGTCGTCCAGCACCTTAGCCAGAGCGGCGCGGTCGTCGTCGGAGCGCACGGAGATCACGCACCATTCGTCGTCCCCGGCGCACGGGTAGACCGCGTGCACCGCGTCGTCGACGCCCAGCTCGAGCCCGGCGGCCTGCGCGGCGTCGGCGACGTAGGCCGTGGCGAGTTGGTTGACGGCGGCCTCGGCCTGGGAAATGTGCACGCGGACGCCGGAATCCCCTCCGCCGATCAACGCCGCGAGGGTGGCGATCGCGGTGATCCTCGCGACGACGTGGTCGGGGAAGATCGTGGTCGCGTCGTAGAAGCCGGTGTCCCCGGGATCGTCCGACGTCCACAGCCGGCTGACGCCGGTGGTGGCCCGCACCAGCGGGCCGTAGCCCATGCGATCGCTCCACGGCCCGGTCGCACCGAACGCACTGCTCTCGGCCAGCACGATGCGCGGGTTGACCTTCGTCAGCTCGTCGTGCGAGAACCCCAGTGCGGCAAGGGTACCCGGCTTGAAGTTGGCGAACACGGCGTCGGAGGCCGAGACGAGACGGCGGAAGAGTGCGGCCCCCTCCGGCGAGCGCAGATCCAGTCCGAGGCTGTACTCGTTGCGATGGGTCAGCGCCCACGACCGACTCATGGGCTGCCCGGGTGGGGTCTGCCGCAGACCGTCCGGATAGGCGGCGCTCTCGACTTTGATCACCTGGGCGCCGTGGTCGGCGAACAGCCGACCGAGTTCACCTCCGGCGACGATGACACCGAGGTCGAGTACGCGCAGTCCATCGAACGGCAGCGGCCCGGCCTCGCCGGCCGACGCCCGCCCCGGACCCGACGTCTGCAGCCAGCCGTCGTCGCCGTCGCCCGCCACCGGGCTGGGACGCGAGATTCCGGCGCGGTGACCGTCGACGACGAACGGGCCGGCCGGGACCGCCAGCGTGGAGTCGGCGCCGACCCGGGTCTCGGTCAGCGCGCCGACCGACCGAAAGTGTTCCGAGGCCAACGCCTCCGCCGGGGCGAACACGGCGGCGATCGGGACACCGCGGCGCTGTCCCTCCGACACCAGATCGTCCATCGACTCCAACGCGAAGAGCTCCCCGATCGCGGCGTTGAGTTCTGCCGAGGCGAGGAAGCGGGCGACGATCGTCTCGAACTTCGGGTCGGCGAACTGCTCGGGCTCGCCGAGCCAGGCCCGCATGCCGTGCCACTGGCGGGCCGACAGCAGGCAGATCCGGACGAACCCGTCGCGGCACGGGAACGTCGGGTAGATCTGCTGGTTGCGTGGGCGTCCTCGCCACAACTCCCCGGACTGCTTCTGCCCGACGGCCGCCTGCCCCTCGGACCCGAACGGCGGATCGAGGCACTGGACGACCGCCTCGTACCGGGAGAAGTCGACGTAGTCGCCCGTGCCGGTACGCAGCCGGTGGTAGTACGCGACGAGCGCCACCCACGCCGCCTGGACCGCGGCAGTCGACGTCGCCAAACCGGACGGTGGCAGCACGGGCCGGCCCGCCGTCGGACCGGACCGCGACAGCGCGGTCGACATCGCGTAGAACACGGAGTCGGTGGCTTGCCAGCCAGCCCGCGGACCCGTCGTCCCGAAGTCGGTGATCTCGAGCGCGACCAGGTGCTCGTGCCGCGTGGCCAGCTCCGAGACCGACGGCCCGAACGCCGCAGCACCGGCGGCTCCCCTGCCGTCGACCAGCACGTCGGCCCCGCCGACGAGTTCGGCGAACCGCGCGCGGTCGGCGGCGTCGGTCGGGTCGAGCACGATGCTGCGCTTGTTGGCGTTGTTCAGCGTGAAGGCGATCGACGATCCCGCCACGGTCGGCCGGGCCGCGCGATGCGCCGCGCCACCCGGTTCCTCGACCAGCAGCACGTCGGCGCCGAGGTCGGCGAAGATCCTGCCGACCCCGTCCGAGTCCGCACCACCGAGGTCCAGCACCCTCGTCGACGCCAAAAGCTGACACGTGTCAAGCATGCGGATCAGTATCGTGCAGCGGCCGAAGGTCGCGGGGGCCGGGTCGGCGTCCGGTCGGAGCAGCTGCGATGTACCGGTGTTGACCTGCCAATATGGGCTCCTGACGTATGCTCGGCGAGTTATGTCCGACGTCGTCACGGCCGAAGCGCCGCCTCATCCGCTCATCGGTCAGATGGCGGCGCTGCATCACTTCCGGGTGTACGTCGACGTGGGCGTCGTGGTGGTCGTGTTGATCATGACGAACCTGCTCGCACACTTCACCACCCCCCTGGCCAACGTCGTCGTCGTTCCGGCGGCGGCGATCGTCCTGGTGCTGCTGGTGCGATCCCGAGGTCTCGGCTGGACCGAACTCGGACTCGGCCGGGACCACTGGCGGTCCGGTGCCTGGTACGCGATCGGCGCCGTCGCCCTGGTCGGGACCGTCATCGGCGTCGGCGCACTGTTGCCGTGGACCCGGCCGATGTTCATGAACAACCACTACGCCACCATCTCGGGGGCGCTGCTCGCGTCGATGATCATCATTCCCCTGCAAACCGTGATCCCCGAGGAGCTTGCCTTCCGCGGGGTGCTGCACGGTGCGCTCGACCGGGCGTGGGGGTTCAGGGGTGTCGCCGCGGCCGGTTCGCTGTTGTTCGGAATGTGGCACATCGCCACGTCCTTCGGCTTGACCAGCAGCAACGTCGGCTTCACCGACCTGTTCGGCGCGGGCGTCGTCGGCATGGTCGCCGGCGTCGTGATGGCCGTGATTGCCACGGGCGCGGCCGGTTTCGTCTTCACCTGGCTGCGCCGACGCAGCGGTAGCCTGATCGCGCCCATTGCCCTGCACTGGTCGCTCAACGGACTCGGTGCGCTCGCGGCGGCCGTGGTCTGGCACCTGTCGACCTAGGTACTGGACCCCCCGCCGCTCGCGGGCACACCGAGCCGCGCTGCGGTTACCTCTTGCGTACCGCGCCGACGATGGCCAGCAGGATGACCGAGCCGAGGATGGCGGTGAACAGCGTGAACCACCATCCGCCCGCCGCGGTGTCGACGAAGAAGCTCAGCAGGAAGCCGCCGATCAACGCACCGATGATGCCGATGACGATGTTGAGCAGAATGCCCGAGCCGCCGCCCTTGACGATCTTCCCGGCGATCCAGCCCGCGAGGGCGCCGATGATGATGTACCCGATCCACCCCACGCTGGTGAGTGTGCTGGATCGTGCGGCGACGAACTCCGTTGCCAAAACCATGTTCATGACGCACTCCTGCCAGTAGCCGAACCAGCCCGGCGACGTCGCCGGGTCAGGTTCCGGTCTACCCGGCGACGGTAACGATTAGACGCATGAAACATGCACGGTCGGCCGTCGATCGACGCATTAGCCAGCCGGCATCATCCCGGGGGGCGCGTCCGTCACGGGAACGGGAACGCCGACGCCGGGCCGCGCCGGTGGCGCGTTGGGATCGGGTGCGGGCGCGTTGGGATCCGGCGCGGGCGGCGGCGGAGGTGGCGGCGGCGTGAACGACCGAATCGACTGCGCGAGCGTCGCCGCCGCACCCTTGTCGACCGGGTGGTTCGCCGAACCCAGCCACACGACGAACCAGCGTTCCGGCGTCCGCTGACCACGCGGCGACCCGGGCGGCGGAACGTCGCCTACGACGCCGGCCCAGATCTGGCCATTGGGCTTGGTGGTGTCGGTGAACTTGACCTCGTAGGAGGAGAAGGCGCCCGGGAGGCCGGCCGCGTCGAGCGGTCCGGCTTCCTGACCCTGGCGAGTGCCGGCGAAGGGCATGAAGAACTCGCCCATGTCGGACGCCAGGCGGGTGGCGGCCTTCGCGTTGTCGGTCTCGGCACCGGCGAACAGCTTCAGGTCGAGCCGACCAAGTAGGACGCTCGTGTCCGACGGCGCTTCGGCTCCGGCCTCGGGAATCTTGGTGAGCAACGCCTGCCCGTAGGAGAGCTGCGTGTTGTCCGAGACCTTCCAGCCCGCCGGGACGACGTAGCTGAAGCCGCCGGCGGCGTTGTCGACGCGGCCCGGCTCCGGGGGTGGCGCTGGCGGCGCGCTGGGATCGGCCGGCGGCGGAGCGTTCGGATCGGCGGGCGGCGGCGGCGGAGCGTTCGGATCCACGGGAGCCGGCGCGGGGGCGGGCACGGGCGCAGGAGCCGGGGCCGGTGCGGGAACCGGCTCCGGCGGCGGGACGGGATCGGCGTGGGCGACGGTACCGGGAAGCGCGACTGTCACGGCAGTGACGCCCGCAAGGACGGCCGTGGCCAGTGCCTTGGGAAAGCGCCTGCGTCGAGGAGGGTGCTGCATGGGGAAGAAACTACCGTGTTACGGCCGTGACGCAAGTGTGAGTTGCTCTTAGAGTGCCAAACTTGGAGATTGCTGAGCAATCAAACCCAATGGCAGTCAGCATTTGAGGGATTGCTGAGCACACGGGGGCGCGGCTCGGCACCCGCGCGGTGCGCGGGTGTCGACTTCTGCTTGATCGCGGCCGCCTCGGCAAGCGTTACCGCGCGCGATGAATCGACACTTTGCGGGCCTTCACGGTGAAGGCGACCCGTTGCCCCGGTCCCAGCCGCAGGTCGGTTGCCGACGCCGCGGTGATGTCGGCCGCTAGCCCCGGAGAGCCGTCGCCGAGCAGTCCGCAGACCAGGTTGACCCCGGCACGTAGATCCACCGCGGCAGACCGCCCGAGTTGCTCACGGCGCCGGGGACACGGCCGACTGCAACGCGGTGACACCCACGATTCTTCGCGTGGCGCGTTCGATCGCCTAGCTACTGTCCAGTAACATGAACGGCGACTCGCTGGGTTCAGCGTCGAACACGAGGAGGTCGTGATGATGGACGTGCTGCTGACCGGTGGCGACACCGAACTGGGGCGCATCATCGCCGAGGGATTCCGCGACGCGGGTCATCAGGTGGTCATCGCCGGTTCTCGGCGGGACGAACTCGAGGTGGCGGCCAAGGAACTCGACGTCGACTCGATCGTCTTCGACAACACCGACCCGTCCAGTCTCGAAGAGGCCCGCAGCCAGTTCCCGCATCATCTCGACACGATCGTCAACGTGCCGGCACTGCGCTGGGACGGTGGCGACCCCCGCACCTACACGCTGACCGAGCGCGCCAACACCTGGCGCGCGGCGATGGACGCCACGGTGCTCTCGGCCGTGCTGACCGTGCAGATCCTCGGCGACCACCTCCGCTCCGGCGGCACCATCGTCAACGTCGTCGCCGACAACGCCACGGAGGGCAGCGCCGAGGCCGCGGTCAAGGCCGCCCTGTCGAATTGGACTGCGGGACAGGCGACGCACTTCGGAATCCGAGGCGTCACGCTCAACGCGGTCGCGTCCGGCCGGGGCGCCGAGCCCGGCTACGACGGCATCGCGACCACCTCACCGTCCGTGGCCGCGGAGATCACCCGGCTGGCGCTGTTCCTGACCACCCCGGCGGCCAGGCACATCACCGGGCAGACGCTGCACGTAAGCCACGGGGCGCTCGCCAGCTTCGCCTGAGCCCGGATTCATTCCGGCGTCCGCCGAGAGCGAAACGGGGTACACGTTCCGGTTAGGCGTGGCTAGGGTCACACACGTGACCATTCGACTCGGACTTCAGATCCCCAACTTCTCCTACGGCACCGGGATTGAGCAGCTCTTTCCCACCGTCATCGCCCAAGCGCAGGAGGCCGAGGCCGCCGGCTTCGACTCCGTCTTCGTGATGGACCACTTCTATCAGCTGCCCGGCCTGGGCACCCCCGACCAGCCGATGCTCGAGGCCTACACCGCCCTCGGCGCACTGGCGGCGGCCACCGAGCGCGTGCAGCTCGGCACCCTCGTCACCGGCAACACCTACCGCAACCCGACGCTCCTGGCCAAGGCCATCACCACGCTGGACGTCATCAGCCAGGGCCGGGCGATCCTCGGCATCGGCACCGGCTGGTACGAGCTGGAGCACGACTCGCTGGGCTACGACTTCGGCACCTTCACCGACCGGTTCAACCGCCTCGGCGAGGCCCTGCAGATCATCCTGCCCATGCTCGAGGGCGAGCGGCCGACGTTCTCCGGCACGTACTACAAGACGCAGGAGGCGATGGCCGAACCACGCTTCCGTGACCACATCCCGCTGATGATCGGCGGCAGTGGCGAGAAGAAGACGATTCCGTTGGCCGCCAAGCACTTCGACCACCTCAACATCATCGCCGGCTTCGACGAGCTCCCCCGCAAGATTCAGGTGGTCAAGGAGAACTGCGAGAAGATCGACCGGGATCCCGCGACGCTGGAGACGAGCATGCTCGTCGTCGCAATCATCGGCGAGGGCGTCACCGCCGACTTCATTCCGGAGGACTTCCGGCAGCAGGCGGTGTTCGGCAGCCCGGAGCAGATCGCCGAGCAGGTCAAGGAGAAGGTCCTCGACGCCGGCGTGGACGGTGTCATCCTCAGCCCGGTCACCAGCATCGACGGGTACCACCCCGGCGGAGTGACCGCGGTCGGCGAGCTGCTCAAGCCGCTGCTCGCCGGGTAAACGGCAGGGGTCCGGCGCGAAGACCTCGGGTGTCCCCGGAGTGCGGTGGGTCATCTCACCGCACTCCGGGGAACGTGTCCGACTAACCTAGTAGTCGTACTGGACAGGTTTTCGCACGCGAGGAGCAGCAATGAGCCACCCCGGAGCTACGGCAACGGATCGGCATAAGGTCGTCATCATCGGATCTGGCTTCGGCGGTCTCAACACCGCCCAGAAGCTCAAGAGGGCCGACGTGGACATCAAGCTGATCGCGCGTACGACACACCACCTGTTCCAGCCGCTGCTGTACCAGGTGGCCACCGGCATCATCTCCGAGGGCGAGATCGCCCCGCCCACCCGGTTGATCCTGCGCAAGCAGGAGAACGCCCAGGTCCTACTCGGCGACGTCACCCACGTCGACCTCGCCAACAAGACCGTGACCTCCGAGCTGCTGGGGCACGACTACGTCACTCCCTACGACAGCCTCGTCATCGCGGCCGGCGCAGGGCAGTCCTACTTCGGCAACGACCACTTCGCCGAGTTCGCGCCGGGCATGAAGTCGATCGACGACGCGCTGGAGCTGCGCGGACGCATCCTCGGCGCCTTCGAACAGGCCGAACGGTCGAGCGACCCCGAACGCCGCAAGAAGCTGCTGACCTTCGTCGTCGTCGGGGCGGGTCCGACCGGTGTCGAGATGGCCGGGCAGATCCAGGAACTGGCCGACCAGACGCTCAAGGGCAGCTTCCGCCACATCGATCCCACCGAGGCCCACGTGATCCTGCTGGACGCGGCACCCGCGGTGCTGCCTCCGATGGGCAAGAAGCTGGGCCTGAAGGCCCAGGCGCGCCTGGAGAAGATGGGCGTCGAGGTCCAGCTCAACGCGATGGTCACCGACGTCGACCGCAACGGCATCACCGTCAAGGACGCCGACGGCACCATCCGGCGCATCGAGGCGGCCTGCAAGGTGTGGTCCGCCGGTGTGCAGGCCAGTCCCCTGGGCCGCGACCTCGCCGAGCAGTCGGAGACCGAGATCGACCGCGCCGGCCGCGTGAAGGTGCTGCCAGATCTGTCGATTCCGGGTCACCCGAACGTCTTCGTGATCGGCGACATGGCGTTCGTCGAGGGCGTACCGGGCATGGCCCAGGGTGCCATCCAGGGTGCCAAGTACGTCTCGAAGATCATCCAGAACGAGGCCAAGGCACGCGAGCACGGCACCATTCCCAAGCCGCGCGAGCCGTTCAGCTACTTCGACAAGGGCTCGATGGCCACGGTGTCGAAGTACAACGCGGTCGCCCAGGTCGGAAAGCTCGAATTCGGCGGGTTCATCGCGTGGCTGGCATGGTTGGGGCTGCACCTGATCTACCTGGTCGGGTTCAAGACGAAGGTCGCGACGCTGTTGTCGTGGGCGGTGACGTTCCTCAGCCGCGAGCGGGGTCAGCTGACCATCACCGAGCAGCAGGCCTACGCACGAACGCGCATCGAGCAACTCGAGGACATGGCCGCGTCGCTGCGCGAGACGGAGAAGGCTGCGAGCTGATCCCGGCGGGCGGGAGCGCAGCGACCGGGGAATCGACCCGGTGGGCGGGCGGCTAGAGTCGCTCGCCCTGCCAGGTCGCCAGGCAACCGCCGGCGGCGAGCTCGAGCATCGTGCCCGCCCCGGCGAAAGCCGGTTCGGGATAACGCAATTCGCTGACGCACGCCCGCGGTGCGCCGAGATCGTCGTCGGTCACCGCGCCGGCGCCGATCTCGACGCGATGCCGGAGCAACGGCGCGCCGCCGACGTCTGCGTGCACCGCGCCCGACCAGAAGCCCTGACGCTCGTGGGATCTGCCGATCTGCACGCGCTCGCGTAGCCGCACACCGCCGCCGTCGCCGAGCGCCAACCGGGTCGTCGTCACGTGCCGGGCCTCCCCCGCCACGATGGTGGGCTGCGGATCCAGGTCGAGGAGCCCGTCGACCTCGAGCTCCCACACCGCCCTGCTCTCCATGGTGACCGGGCCCGGCATCGCCATCGTCGCCGCGGCACTGCGCACTCGGAGCACCGCGCCGCGTTCGACGACGACCCGATACCTGATCGTGTCCCCACCCAGCGGCGTCGCCGCGGCCGAGACGAGGTGGACCGTGTCGGCGTCGGTGCGCCGGCCCGCCACGCCACCCGCGCACTCGATGCGTGGTGCGCGGCCGGCAGACGCGACGATCAGGACCTCCGAGAGCATCCGCTTAGACCGGCACGCGCAGTTGCTGCCGCACCCAGTCCAGCACCAGCGTCGCCGCCGGGTCCTCGGTCAGCGAGATCAACACGAACGGACGGTCGCCACGGACCGTCGCCGCGTCACGGCGCATCACGTCGAGGTCGGCGCCGACCATGGGCGCCAGGTCGGTCTTGTTGATCACCAACAGATCCGAGAACGTCACGCCGGGGCCGCCCTTGCGGGGCACCTTGTCCCCGCCCGCCACGTCGATCACGAAGATCTGCACGTCCACCAGGCCCGAGGAGAAGGTGGCGGTCAGGTTGTCGCCACCCGATTCGACGAGGATCAGGTCGAGTCGCGGGTTTCCGGCGATCAGGTCGTCGATCGCGTCGAGGTTGGCGGTGATGTCGTCGCGGATCGCGGTGTGCGGGCAGCCGCCGGTCTGCACGGCGGCGATCCGCTCGTCGGGCAGGACGGCGTTGCGGCGCAAGAAGTCGGCGTCCTCGGTGGTGTAGATGTCGTTGGTCAACACCGCGAGCGACAGCTCGTTGCGCAGCTGACGGCACAGGGCGGCCACCAGTGCGGTCTTGCCGGAGCCCACCGGGCCGCCGATGCCGATGCGCAGCGGTTCACCTTCGTGGCGGACGCGGCGGGGGCGTTCGACGTGGCCGTGGGGTTCGCCGTCGAGCAGATGTGGTGGCATGGCGGGCCTTTCAGGAAGCGAACAACGGGCGGTCGCGCTCGGCGTGTCGCTGGGCGAGCACGTCGAGCAGGGGGTCGGACAGGTCGGCGAGTTCCTTCGACGCGTCGGCCGCGGTCTGGTCGCACAGCGCGGACAGCTCGAAGGTGAGCGCCGCGACGTCACCGGGGTCGAGTGCCAGCAGGCGCTGGGCGGCCGTGGCCGACCCGGTCATCGTCGTGTAGACCACCGAGGTGGCCGTCTGCTCGGGCAGCAGTCCGCTGGCCGCGCCGACGGCACCAGCCGCGACCCCCAGGTGTGGCCTGGTGCCGACGGCATCCCAGTCAGTGTCGGGCCACACCTTGCGAGCCAGCCGGACGAGGCCTCTGCCCTGGGCGCGCGAGGCCCTGCGGGCGGCGGGAGCCGGTGTGCGCGCGTCTGTTTCGAGATCGGCGGCCATCAGGCTCAGCGAGCCGCCGTGCACGGCGGCGGCCACCGACGCGGTGACCAGTCCGCTGGTGCGGATGCGGCGGCGCAGAAAGGCCCGGAGCGTGCTCAGGTCGACCACCAGCCCGCTGGTGACGGCCTCCTCGACGCCACCGGAGTGGACGTGACCACCGGTCGGCAGCCGGGAGTCCGCTAGGACCAGCAGGGTGGAGAGGTTCGACATCTCAGAACAGGAAGTATCTCTGCGCCATCGGCAGTTCCACCGCAGGCTGCTCGGCCCAGACGTCACCGTCGATCGTCACGGTGAACGTGTCGGGGTCGACCTCGATGCGCGGCAGTGCGTCGTTCAGCGGCATGTCGGCCTTGCCCACCTTCCGCACGTCGCGCACGGGGACGAGCCGCCGGTTGACGGCGAGTCGGTCGGCGAGGCCGTCGTCCACGGCCTGGGGTGCGACGAAGTGCACCGACGTGGCGGCGGCCGCCGCGGGTGAGGCACCGAACATCGGTCGGGGCAACACGGGCTGGGGGGTCGGGATCGACGCGTTGGCGTCGCCCATCGCCGCCCACGCGATCATGCCGCCCTTGACGACGGCGTGTGGCCGGACCCCGAAGAAGGCCGGCTCCCACAGCACCAGGTCGGCGAGCTTGCCGACTTCGACGGAGCCGATCTCGTGGTCGACGCCGTGGGCAACCGCCGGGCAGATCGTGTACTTCGCCACGTAGCGGCGGACCCGGTTGTTGTCGGCCGCACCGTCTCCCTCCAACGCCCCGCGGCGCTTCTTCATCACGTGCGCCGTCTGCCAGGTGCGCAGCACCACCTCGCCGATGCGGCCCATGGCCTGGGCGTCACTGCCGATCATCGAGATCGCCCCGATGTCGTGCAGCAGGTCCTCCGCAGCGATCGTCGACGGCCGGATCCGGCTCTCGGCGAACGCGAGATCCTCTGGCACGCTTGGGTTCAGGTGGTGGCACACCATGAGCATGTCGAGGTGCTCGTCGAGGGTGTTGACGGTGTGCGGCCGCGTCGGGTTGGTGGAACTGGGCAGCACGTTGGCGTGGGAGACCACCGTGATGATGTCGGGAGCGTGCCCGCCGCCGGCACCCTCGGTGTGATAGGCGTGGATGGCGCGACCGTTGATCGCCGCCAGCGTGTCCTCGACGAAGCCCGCTTCGTTGAGGGTGTCGGAGTGCAGGTTGACCTGCACTCCCGCGGCGTCGGCGACGGTCAGGCAGGCGTCGATGGCGGCGGGTGTGGTGCCCCAGTCCTCGTGTAGCTTGAATCCGGCTGCGCCGCCGCGCAATTGCTCCCACATCGACTCGGCGCTGACGGTGTTCCCCTTGCCAAGGAGCAGCACGTTCAGCGGCCAGTGGTCGAGCGCCTCCAACATGCGGGCCAGGTGCCAGGAGCCCGGGGTGACCGTAGTGGCCTTGCTGCCCTCCGCGGGGCCGGTGCCACCGGCGACGATCGTGGTGATGCCGCCGCCAAGGGCCTCCTCCATGATCTGCGGGCAAATCAGGTGCACGTGACAGTCGATCGCGCCCGCGGTGAGGATGCGACCGTTGCCCGCGATGATCTCGGTGGACGGTCCCACCACCAGGTCCGGGTGCACGCCGGACATGATGTCCGGGTTGCCGGCCTTGCCGATGGCGGTGATGCGGCCGTCGCGAATCCCGACGTCTGCCTTGATGATTCCCCAGTAGTCGACGATCACCGCGCCGGTGATGACGGTGTCGGGCGCCCCGTCGGCCCTGGTGGCCCTGGACTGGCCCATGGATTCCCGGAGCACCTTGCCCCCGCCGAACACCGCTTCGTCGCCGGCTCGCCCGGGACCGCCGCTGCGGTCCTCGGTGATCTCGATGAACAGGTCGGTGTCGGCCAGCCGGATCCGGTCCCCCGTGGTGGGGCCGAAGAGGGCGGCGTAGCGACTCCGCGACAGATCGCTCACGTATCCAGCCTTCCTGGCGGGTTCAGGGACAATCCGTGGACCTCGCGACTGCCACTGAGCGGCACCAGCGAAACGTCTTGGGCGATACCGGGTTCGAAGCGCACCGCCGTGCCTGCCGGGATGTCGAGACGGTGGCCGTGGGCGGCGTCGCGGTCGAACTCCAGCGCGGCGTTGGCTTGCGGCAGATGGACGTGGCTGCCGACCTGCACGGGCCGGTCGCCGGTGTTGACTATCGCCATCTCGAGGCGCTCGGCACCGTCGTTGATCGCGATGTCGCCGTCGCCGAAGACGATTTCTCCAGGAATCATCGGCTCACCTCAGGAGATCGGGTGATGGACGGTGACGAGCTTGGTGCCGTCCGGAAAGGTCGCCTCGGCCTGGACGTCGTCGAGCATCTCGGGCACGCCCTCCATCACGTCGTCACGGCTGAGCACCTCGCGCCCGCTGTTCATCAGCTCGGCGACGGTGCGACCGTCGCGGGCGCCCTCGAGGATGTGGTCGGTGATCAGTGCGACCGCTTCGGGGTGGTTCAGCCGCAGGCCGCGGGCCTGACGGCGGCGGGCGAGTTCGGCCGCATAGGAGACGAGCAGTCGATCCTGCTCGTGCGGTGACAGACGCATAGGTCGCGATCCTGCCACGGCGGGCCGCACTCAGCAGCGCACGCGCGAATGCTCCGGCGGTCAGGCCTCGTTGGGCAGGTTCTGCAGACGTACCTGGCCGCGGGCGACCAGCTTGTCGTTGGTGTCGGTGATCTCGATGAGCCAGATCTGTTGCCGGCGACCGCGGTGGATTGGCGTGGACACCGCGGTGACCATGCCCGCGGTGATCGCGCGCAGGAAGTCGGTGTTGTTGTTCACCCCGACGACGTTGCTTCCGGCGCCCTTGGCCTGCAGCCACGTGGCCGCCGAGACGCTGGCGACGCTTTCGACGATGGCGCAGTAGACCCCGCCGTGCACGATGCCGTGCGGCTGGAGGTGCCTGGCGTCGATGGTCAGCTGCGCCTTGGCACCGTCGGGCGTCACGTCCAAGTAGGTGAGGCCGATCTCGTCGTCGAATCCGCCACCCACGCCGTTGGGCATCCAAGTCGTCACAAGGGAATTGTCTACACGCTCGGAGTGCCGCGGGGAAACACACCCCGGTAAAACGGGTGGGCCCCGCACACGTGACGTGTGCGGGGCCCACCCTCGAATGGACCGGGGATCTCTGCAGCCCTCAGGATTCCGCGGCGGTCCGGTGGTCGTGTGAAGTTGTCGTCGAGCGTGCCATGAGCATAGGCAAGGCTGCCCTAATTTAGCAAGGCCTTCCCCGCGCACGTCCGACGGACGCCCCGGACGGGAGCGCCGAAGCCGACGAGTGCGTCGAGGACGGCCTGCCCGCGCCGCATGCTCGTCAGCTCGCTCGAACCGGCGAGCAACGGGACCTGGGTGGCCGCGCTCACGACGGCGGTACCGACGACGTGCCACATCGCGGCCGTCGACATGGCTCCGCCACTGACCTGCACGAGCTTGTCGAACAGCGGCCCGAGCGATCGGTGGCTCCGATGTGCCACCCACGTCGTCAGCGCCGCCTCGTTGGGAAGCGCGACGATCCGGTCGCCAGGGTTTCCCGCACCGGCGCGGAAGTGCGCGTCGTCGGGCAGGGCCCGCAGTGTGGGGTCGACGACGCCGACCCAGTCGATGGCGCCCTCGGAGTCCACGTGCACCCAGAGGTTCTCCAGCCCGGTGTCCCAGGCCCTGCCCTCGAGCACCAGCAGCGGAACCACGCGCCCGATGACCACGTGTGCCAGCGTCGCGGCGAGCTGCTGGGCGACGGCGACGCAGTTGTCGGTCTCGGCAGCCGCCGCCTCGAACATCGCCTGCAGCCGATCAGTGGCCAGCGCGTCGGTCAACGGCCACCATCGCCGCCGGGACAGGTCGCCCATGACGGCGACGCCGTACACGCGCGGACACTCGGGGTAGAGCTCGCGCAGACGCCGGCTGGACTCGTGAAGGGGCAGCGGCCGGTCGATCGCCATCCGTGCGATGAGTGGATCGTCTATCACGACTGTCATGGGCACCTCCTGCAGTTAGGTTAGCCTTACTATAGTGGGGCTAACGAGCAGGGAAACCCTTCGTGACTCGACTCACAGGCCGTGCGGGCAGCGCCGCCCCACGACTCATACGACACACGGTAGTAAGCGCGTAGTACCCTGATTCCATTGCTCAGGAGAGTGAACGAAACATGGCCAAACAGACGCGACTCGGGGAACTCGAACGCGAAGTGATGGATCACCTCTGGTCCTCGCGCGAACCCCAGACCGTCCGCCAGGTGCACGAAGCACTGGCGGCACGGCGAGACCTGGCCTACACGACGATCATGACCGTCCTCCAGCGCCTCGCCAAGAAGAACCTCGTCGTGCAGCACCGCGACGACAGAGCACACCGCTACGCACCGACCCACGGCCGCGACGAGCTGGTCGCCGGCCTCATGGTCGACGCCCTCGACCAGGCCTCGGACTCCGGCAGCAGACAGGCTGCGCTGGTCCACTTCGTCGAGCGGGTGGGGGCCGACGAGGCCGCCGCGTTGCGACGCGCCCTGGCCGAACTGGAGGCCAAGGATGGTTCTGGCCCGGCCGCTGGCAATCCGGGTACCGCCTGAGGGACACTGACAGTGTGTCCGCGCTGGCCTTCGCCGCAGTCGCGCTGCTCCTCATAGGACCAGTGCCAGCGTTGTTGGCGCGCTCGTCGTGGCCGTTGCGCGCACCCCGGGCCGCCGTGGTGCTGTGGCAGTCGGTCGCGCTGGCCGCGGTGTTGTCCGCCTTCAGCGCCGGCATCGCGATCGCGAGCAGACTCTTCGTCCCAGGTCCAGACGGTCGACCCACCGCGACGATCACCAGCGAAATCGCCGTCCTCGGTTGGCCGCTGTGGGTGCTCTACGTCGTGGTCTTCGCGATCACCCTGCTGATCGGCGCCCGCCTCGTCGTCGCCGTCGTGCAGGTCGCGATCGCCACCCGGCGCCGGCGAGCCCACCACCGAATGGTGGTCGACCTCGTCGGCAGGTGCCACGATCCGTCGCTGCGCCGGTCCCACGGACTGCGCATCCTCGACGTCGCGCAGCCGCTGGCGTACTGCCTGCCCGGCGTCCGCAGTCGGGTCGTGGTCAGCGAGGGCACGCTCATCGCCCTGTCCGACGCCGAGATGTCGGCCATCCTCAGCCACGAACACGCACACCTGCGAGCCCGTCACGACCTGGTGCTCGAGATGTTCACCGCCGTCCACGCCGCGTTCCCCCGGTTCGTCCGCAGCGCCAACGCGCTCGACGCCGTCCGCCTGCTGATCGAACTGCTCGCCGACGACGCCGCAGTCCGGACCGCCGGTCCGACACCGCTGGCCAGGGCACTGGTGGCCTGCGCATCGTGCCGAGCACCGTCCGGCGCGCTCGCCGCGGGCGGGCCTCACACCGTGACCCGGGTACGCCGGCTCTGCGGAAAGCCCAACAGCGTTCCCCTCGCCGTCGCGGCCTACGTCACCGCGGCGGCGCTGCTCGTCGTGCCCACCGTGGCGCTCGCGGTGCCGTGGCTCACCGAGCTGCGGCGACTGATCACCGGCTAGATTCGTTTCTCGAACCCTCCCGCGTCGACCCAACTACGAAAGGCTGCCCGTGAGCTCGCCCGAAAAAAACGCAACAGCTCAGATCGGCGTCACCGGACTGGCCGTGATGGGGTCCAACATCGCCCGCAACTTCGCCCACCACGGCTACACCGTGGCGCTGCACAACCGCACGACCGCCAAGATCGACGCGCTGCTCGAGGCACACGGCTCCGAGGGCAACTTCGTGCGCGGCGACACCATTCCGGAATTCCTTGCGACGCTTGAGAAGCCGCGCCGGGTGCTGATCATGGTCAAGGCGGGCGATCCGACCGACGCGGTGATCAACGAGCTCGCCGACGCGATGGAGGAGGGCGACATCATCATCGACGGCGGCAACTCCCTCTTCACCGACACCATCCGCCGCGAGAAGGCCATCCGCGAGCGCGGTCTGCACTACGTCGGCGCCGGCATCTCCGGTGGCGAGGAGGGCGCCCTCAACGGGCCGTCGATCATGCCCGGCGGCCCCGCCGAGTCCTACACGTCGCTCGGCCCGCTGCTGGAGGAAATCTCCGCCCACGTCGACGGCGTCCCGTGCTGCACGCACATCGGGCCCGATGGCGCGGGCCACTTCGTCAAGATGGTGCACAACGGCATCGAGTACTCCGACATGCAGCTCATCGGCGAGGCCTACCAGCTGCTGCGTGACGGGCTCGGAAAGACCGCCCCCGAGATCGCCGACATCTTCGCCGAATGGAACAAGGGCGACCTGGACAGCTACCTGATCGAGATCACCGCCGAGGTGCTCAAGCAGGTCGACGCCAAGACCGGCAAGCCCCTGGTCGACGTCATCCTCGACGAGGCCGAGCAGAAGGGCACCGGGCGCTGGACGGTCAAGTCGGCCCTCGACCTCGGGGTGCCCGTGACCGGCATCGCCGAGGCCGTGTTCGCCCGCGCCCTGTCCGGCTCGGTCGCCCAGCGCAAGGCCACCACCGGGCTGGCCTCGGGTGAACTGGGCGCCAAGCCCGACGACGCGGCCCAGTTCGTCGACGACGTCAGCAAGGCGCTGTATGCGTCGAAGATCATCGCCTACGCCCAGGGCTTTAACCAGATTCAGGCGGGCAGCGCCGAATACGGCTGGAACATCACGCTCGGCGACATGGCGACCATCTGGCGTGGCGGCTGCATCATCCGCGCGAAGTTCCTCAACCGCATCAAGGAGGCCTACGACGAGAACGGCGAGCTGGCCACGCTGATCGCCGCGCCGTACTTCCGGGACGCGGTCGAGGCAGGCATCGACAGCTGGCGCCGGGTCGTGGTCAAGGCCACCGAGCTGGGAATCCCGATCCCCGGTTTCGCCTCCGCGCTGTCGTACTACGACGCGCTGCGCACCGAGCGGCTGCCCGCGGCCCTGACCCAGGGTCTGCGCGACTTCTTCGGCGCCCACACCTACGGACGCGTCGACGAGGATCCGAGCAAGAAGTTCCACACCCAGTGGAGCGGTGACCGCAGTGAGTCGCCTGCGTGAGATTCCTGGATGGGCACCACCCGCCCTATGACCTGACCTACAACGACGTCTTCGTCGTACCGGGACGCTCGGACGTCGCGTCCCGGTTCGACGTCGACCTCTCCACCGCCGACGGATCGGGCACGACGATCCCGGTGGTCGTGGCCAACATGACCGCCGTGGCGGGCCGCCGGATGGCCGAGACGGTGGCCCGTCGTGGCGGCATCGTCGTTCTGCCGCAAGATCTTCCGACCTCGGCAGTGCGCGACATGGTCGAGTTCGTGAAGAGTCGCGACGTGGTCGTCGACACCCCCGTGACCCTGTCGCCGGAGGACTCGGTCTCCGACGCCACCGCGCTGATCCACAAGCGCGCCCACGGCGCCGCCGTGGTGGTCGACGCCGCCGGTGCACCGGTCGGACTGGTCACCGAGGCGTCGTGTCGTGGGGTCGACCGCTTCGCCCGGGTTCGCGACGTCGCGACGGTCGACTTCGTCACCGCACCGGTGGGCACCGACCCGCGCACCGTGTTCGACCAGCTCGAGCACAACCCGATCGGGGTCGCCGTGATGACCGGTCCCGACGGCCGCCTGGCCGGGGTGCTGACGCGCACGGGTGCCATTCGGGCGGGCATCTACTCCCCCGCGGTCGACGACACGGGTCGCCTGCGGATCGCGGCCGCGGTCGGCATCAACGGCGACGTCGCCGCCAAGGCGCAGGCACTGGCCGAGGCTGGCGTCGACCTGCTGGTCGTCGACACCGCCCACGGCCACCAGCTGAAGATGCTCGACGCCATCAAGGCCGTGTCCTCCCTCGACCTCGGCCTGCCGCTGGCCGCGGGCAACGTGGTGTCGGCCGAGGGCACGCGCGACCTGATCAGCGCGGGCGCGTCGATCGTCAAGGTGGGCGTCGGCCCGGGCGCGATGTGCACCACGCGGATGATGACCGGCGTCGGACGCCCGCAGTTCTCGGCGGTCGTCGAATGTTCCGCGGCCGCACGGCAACTGGGCGGGCACGTCTGGGCCGACGGCGGCGTGCGTCATCCTCGGGACGTCGCACTGGCCCTGGCCGCCGGCGCCGCCAACGTCATGATCGGTTCCTGGTTCGCCGGCACCTACGAGTCGCCGGGCGACCTGCTGTACGACCGGGACGACCGGCTGTACAAGGAGAGCTACGGCATGGCGTCCAAGCGTGCGGTCGCCGCACGGACCTCGGGCGACAGCCAGTTCGACCGGGCCCGCAAGGCCTTGTTCGAGGAGGGCATCTCGACGTCGCGGATGAGCCTCGACCCGGCCCGCGGCGGCGTCGAGGACCTCCTGGACCACATCACCTCCGGCGTCCGGAGCACTTGCACCTACGTCGGTGCGACGACGCTGGAGGAACTCCACGACAAGGTGGTCCTCGGCGTGCAGTCCGCCGCCGGCTTCGCCGAGGGTCATCCGCTGCCGTCGGGCTGGTGACCTCCACGGTGTCCTGAATGGCGGCGGCCCCGCTACGATTGGGCCATCTCGCCGCCGATCGAAGGGGAACACGTGCCGCAGGCACCCGCCGAGGCCCCGGAACCTGAACGGGCCTCCTCGGAGCCATCCGACGCCGAACCCTCCAGTAGGAAGCCGGGCCACGTGCCCGGCGCCCGTGGTGCGAGGCTCCGATGAGTCTTGCCCTCAGTCTGCTCGCCTTCCTCCTGCTGACGGCGGGGACGGCTCTGTTCGTCGCCGCCGAATTCTCGCTGACGGCACTGGAACGCAGCACCGTCGAAGCCAACGCGAAGTCCGGCGGCTGGCGCGACGCCTACGTCCAGAAGGCGCACCGCAGCCTGTCGTTTCAGCTCTCCGGCGCACAGCTGGGCATCTCGATCACGACGCTGGCCACCGGTTATCTCGCCGAACCCGTGGTCGCCACGCTGCTTCACGCGCCGCTCGACCTGATCGGCGTGCCAGAGAACACGCGAGACGGCATCGCACTTGGCCTGGCGCTGCTGATCGCCACGTCGGTGTCGATGATCTTCGGCGAGCTGGTGCCGAAGAACCTGGCCGTCGCCAAACCGTCGCCCACCGCGCGCTGGGCGGCCCCGCCGCAATGGTGGTTCTCCCGGTTCCTCACACCGGCGATCAAGGTGACCAACGGCACCGCCAACTGGATACTTCGCCGGCTCGGCATCGAACCCGCCGAGGAACTGCGGTCCGCCCGCTCACCACAGGAGCTCGTCTCCTTGGTGCGCACGTCCAAGCGCAGCGGCTCCCTGGACGCCAGCACCGCCGACCTGGTGGACCGCTCGCTGCAGTTCGGTGAGCGCTCCGCCGAGGAACTCATGACGCCGCGCTCGAAGATCGAGTCGCTGCACGTCGACGACACGGTCGCGGACCTCGTGCTCAAGGCCATCGACACCGGGTTCTCCCGGTTTCCCATCACCGCGGGCGACCTGGACGAGACGGTCGGCATCGTGCACGTCAAGCAGGCGTTCGCCGTGCCGGTCGCCGACCGCGCCACCACGCAACTGGTGGCCATCGCCCGGCCCGTGTCCACGGTGCCGTCGAGCCTGGACGGCGACGCCGTGATGACCCAGATCCGCGCCAACGGACTGCAGACCGCGCTGGTGGTCGACGAATACGGTGGTACGGCGGGCATGGTCACCGTCGAGGACCTCATCGAGGAGATCGTCGGCGACGTCCGCGACGAGCACGACGACGCCACCCTGGACGTGGTCGAGGTCCGCAACGGATGGCGCATCTCGGGGCTGCTGCGCATCGACGAGGTCGAGAGCGAGACGTCGTTCCGGCCGCCGGAGGGCGACTACGAAACGATTGGCGGGCTCATCCTGCAGGAGCTTGGCCACATCCCCGAGCCCGGCGAAACCGTCGAGCTCACCGAATTCGACCCCGACGGCCCGTTGGACGATCCCGTGCACTGGCAGGCGACCGTGACCCAGATGGACGGCCGTCGCATCGACCTGCTCGAGCTCACCGAACTGGGCCGCCGCGGCGAGTCCGAGGAGGAGGGGCGCTGATGGGATCCGACGTCTTCGGCGTGTTCCTCACCGTGGTGCTGCTCGGCGCCAACGCGTTCTTCGTGGGCGCGGAGTTCGCCTTGATCTCGGCGCGCCGTGACCGTCTCGAAGCCCTTGCCGAACAGGGCAAGAAGAGCGCCGTCACGGTCATCCGGGCCGGTGAGCGGCTCTCGTTGATGCTCGCCGGTGCCCAGCTGGGCATCACGATCTGCTCGATCCTGCTGGGTCGCGTCGGCGAGCCCGCGGTCGCGCACCTCCTGGAGGTGCCGTTCGCCGTCGTCGGCATTCCCGACACGATCCTGCACACGGTGTCGTTAGTCATCGCGCTCGGCGTCGTCGTCACCCTTCACGTGCTCCTCGGTGAGATGGTGCCCAAGAACATCGCCATCGCCGGGCCGGAGTCGGCCGCGATGCTGCTGATTCCGCCGTACCTCGTCTACATGAGGCTGGCGAAGCCGTTCATCGCCTTCTACAACTGGTGTGCCAACACGACCCTGCGCTCGTTCGGGGTGGAACCCAAGGACGAGCTCGACGTCACGGTGTCCACGGTGGAACTCTCGGAGATGATCGCCGAATCGCTGTCGGAGGGCCTGCTGGACCCCGAGGAGCACGGCAGGCTGACCCGCGCCCTGCAGGTGCGTACCCACGTGGTGTCCGACGTCGCGATCCCCCTGTCCGACATCCGGGCGGTCCCGGTGGCCGGTCCGGGACTCGGACCCACCGTCGCGGCGATCGAACGGGCCCTGGTCGACACCGGCTACTCCCGCTTCCCCGTCACGGACACCGCCGGAGAGTTCCTCGGTTACCTGCACATCAAGGACGTGCTCGGGCTGATGAGCGACCCCGATGCGGTCGTCGACCTGACCACGGTCCGCGCGCTGCCACGGCTGGCCGCGTCGTTGCCGGTCCCGGACGCGTTGACGCGGCTGCGGCGGGACAACAGCCACTTGGCCCTCGTCACCAACGACGACCGGGTGACGGCCCTGGTGGCGCTGGAGGACCTGGTCGAGGACCTGGTGGGGACGGTGCGCGACGGGACCCACCGTGTCTGAGGTGGTCCTGGGGCACCGGGTGCTCGAGGAATCCGACTGGACGCAGCGCGAGCGCACGCACCTGGAGCGGGCCGAGTCCTTCCTGGGGCCCCACCGGGAGCGGGCTCGGCGTGGTGAAGCGCATCCGGTGTGGGACTTCCTGTTCAGCTACTACAGCCTGCGACCCCGGCAGTTGCGCCGCTGGCACCCCGGGTTCGGTGTCGCCCTCCAGGGTGCGGCGGCGGAGCCGTTCCTCGAACGCGCGGGCTACCACCGGCGCGGAGGCGTCGTCACGGCGAGCCACGAGCACCTGCGCACGCGCTTGGACACGGTGGCCTTCGTCGCCGGGTTGCTCCGCGCCACCGCCGAGCGCCCCGCCCGGCTCAACTGCTTCGGGCTGCACGAGTGGGCGATGGTCTACCGGACCACCGACGTGCGCCACGAGCAGGTGCCCCTGCGACTCGGCGCCGCGGGGACCGACGAGGTAGTTGAGTCGAATCCGTTGCGCTGCAGCCACTTCGACGCCTATCGATTCTTCACCGCGCCCGCCGCGCCGCGCAACGCCGAGGCGCTGAGCCGCGAGACCCAGGTCGCCACCGAACAACCGGGGTGCGTGCACGCCAACATGGACCTGTACAAGTGGTGTTACAAGCTCGGGGCACTGGTGCCCTCGGAGTTGCTGATGGACTGCCTGGACCTCGCCGCCCTGGCCAGGGAACTCGACATGCGGGCCAGCCCCTACGATCTGGCGGACTTCGGCATCGAGCCGATCGCCGTCGAGAATGCGGCCGGCCGCACCGAGTACGTGCGCCGGCAGCGGGACGTCGCCGATCGCTCGGCTCCGTTGCGGGCGGCATTGCTGAGCCGGTGTGACGAGATGCTGGCGGCAGCAGGTCGATTGGACGAGGTTTACCCACGGGTAAGCTGGATCGACGCTTGAGAGAGGAAATCATGACTGACCGCGTGACCGTCGGAAATCTGCGAGTGGCACGGGTGCTGCACGACTTCATCACCAACGAAGCGCTGCCCGGTACCGGTGTCGACCCCGACAGCTTCTGGGCGGGCGTGGACAAGGTCGTCGCCGATCTCGCGCCCCAGAACCAGGATCTGCTGGCCCGCCGGGACGAACTGCAGGCCCAGATCGACAAGTGGCACCGCCAGCGCGTGATCGGACCGTTCGACGCCGCGGAATACCAGACGTTCCTCACCGACATCGGCTACCTGCTTCCGGAGCCGGACGACTTCACGATCACCACCTCGGGCGTCGACGAGGAAATCACCAGCACCGCGGGCCCGCAGCTGGTGGTGCCCATCCTCAACGCCCGGTTCGCACTGAACGCCTCCAACGCGCGGTGGGGTTCGCTGTACGACGCGCTGTACGGCACCGACGTCATCCCCGAGACCGACGGCGCCGAGAAGGGCACCGACGGCTACAACCAGGTGCGCGGCGACAAGGTCATCGCCTACGCCCGCAACTTCCTCGACGAGTCCGTGCCCCTGGCGTCGGGGTCGTGGGCAGATGCCACCGGGTTCACGATCGACGACGGCCAGCTGCTCGTCACCGTCGGTGACGACCTTGCGGTCGGCCTCGCCGACCCCGACGAGTTCGCCGGCTACACCGGCGAACTCGGCTCGCCCCAGTGGTCGATCCTCCTGGTCCACCACGGCCTGCACGTCGAGATCCTGGTCGACCCCGAATCCCCCGTCGGGTCGACCGACAAGGCGGGCGTCAAGGACGTCGTACTGGAGTCGGCCGTCACCACGATCATGGACTTCGAGGACTCGGTCGCCGCCGTCGACGCCGACGACAAGGTGCTCGGCTACCGCAACTGGTTGGGGCTCAACCGCGGCGACCTGACCGAAGAGGTCAGCAAGGGCGGCAAGTCGTTCACCCGGGTGCTGAACGCCGACCGCACCTTCACCGCCCCGGACGGCGAGTCCGAACTGACCCTGCCCGGCCGCAGCCTGTTGTTCGTGCGCAACGTCGGCCACCTGATGACCAACGACGCCATCGTCTTCGAGGACGGCTCCGAGGTGCCCGAGGGCATCCAGGACGCGCTGTTCACCGGGCTGATCGCCATGCACGGCCTCAAGGCCGACGACCAGAACGGGCCCCTGCTGAACAGCCGCAGCGGGTCCATCTACATCGTCAAGCCCAAGATGCACGGCCCCGACGAGGTGGCGTTCACCTGCGAGCTGTTCAGCCGGGTCGAGGACGTGCTCGGCCTGCCGCAGGCCACCATGAAGGTCGGCATCATGGACGAGGAGCGGCGCACCACGGTGAACCTGAAGGCCTGCATCAAGGCCGCCGCCGACCGGGTGGTGTTCATCAACACCGGCTTCCTGGACCGCACCGGCGACGAGATCCACACCTCCATGGAGGCCGGTCCGATGGTCCGCAAGGGCACGATGAAGAGCCAGCCGTGGATCAAGGCCTACGAAGACGCCAACGTCGACGTCGGTCTGGCCGCGGGCCTGTCCGGCAAGGCCCAGATCGGCAAGGGCATGTGGGCCATGACCGAGCTGATGGCCGACATGGTCGAGCAGAAGATCGGTCAGCCCAAGGCGGGCGCCACCACGGCATGGGTGCCGTCGCCGACCGGTGCCACGCTGCACGCGATGCACTACCACCAGGTGGACGTGTTCGAGGTGCAGAAGGAACTCGCCGGCAAGAAGCGGACCACCCTCGACCAGCTGCTGACCATCCCGCTGGCCAAGGAGCTCGCGTGGGCGCCGGAGGAGATCCGCGAGGAGGTCGACAACAACTGCCAGTCGATCCTCGGCTACGTGGTGCGCTGGGTCGACGCGGGCGTCGGCTGCTCCAAGGTCCCCGACATCCACGACGTCGCGCTGATGGAGGACCGCGCCACCCTGCGGATCTCCAGCCAGTTGCTGGCCAACTGGCTGCGGCATGGCGTGATCACCGAGGAGGACGTCAAGGCCAGCCTGCGGCGGATGGCCGGCGTGGTCGACGAGCAGAACGCCAAGGACTCCGACTATCTGCCCATGGCGCCCGATCCCGAGGCCAGCATCGCCTTCGAAGCGGCCCAGGAGCTGATTCTGTCCGGCGCCGCGCAACCCAACGGCTATACCGAGCCGATCCTGCATCGCCGTCGCCGGGAGTTCAAGGCTCGTCACGCCAACCGGTGACTAGGATTCGGCGGGTTCAGGTGACCACGAGAGTCAACGAGTACAGGGGTTGGAATGGGCAGGCATAGCATTCCCGACCCGGAGGATTCCTCGGAGGCGGGACCGGGCGCGGGCGACGATCGGCCGGGCGCACCGTATGAGGACCGGTACCCGTCGTATCACCCCGACGACGACGTCGTCGAGGAGTACGAAACCGGTTACGACGACCCCGGTTTCGAGGACGAGGAGTACGACCAACCGGGGCACGGCGAACCGGCGGACCCACGCGAGGACGAGGGCGACTACTCCTACCTCGAGGAGCAGGAAGCCGCCACCACGGCGTTCGCCACGACGCCCGGATCTCCCAATCGTCGCGATTGGGAGAGCAGTGAGTGGACCGGCAGCCACCGTGCCATCACCCCCAAACGGCGTGGTATCAGCGTCGGGGTGATCGTCGCGCTGGTAACCGTGGTCGTGGTGGTCGGCGCCGTCATCGCCTGGCGATTCTTCGGGGACTCACTCTCGGAACGCTCCCAGGCAGGCGCCGCTCGATGCGTGGCCGGCGAGGTGGCTGTCGCCGTGGTGGTCGACCCCTCCATCGCCGACCAGATCACCCCGCTGGCCGAGAAGTACAACCAGTCCGCGGCCCCGGTCGGTGACAAGTGCGTCAAGGTCGGGGTCAAGGCCGCCGAGTCCGACCAGGTGGTCAACGGTTTCGCCGGTCCCTGGCCCGCCGACCTGGGTGACCAGCCCGCCCTCTGGATCCCCGGCAGTTCGATCTCCGAGGCTCGCCTGGAAGCCGCGTCCGGCGAGAAGACCGTCAGCGACAGTCGCTCCCTGGTCACCTCACCGGTGATGATCGCCATGCGGCCGCAGTTGAAGAGCGCTCTCGGACAACGTAATTGGGACGCACTGCCCGGCCTGCAGAGCAATCCCACCGCACTGGACGGGATGAACCTGCCCGGCTGGGGATCGCTGAAGTTGGCGTTGCCGATGACCGGCGACAGCGACGCCACCTATCTGGCCGCCGAGGCCGTCGCGTCGGCGTCGGCACCGCAGGGCCAACCCACGACGTCCGGGGCGAACGCCATCGCGACACTGCGGGCCGCGCAGCCCAAGCTGGCCGACGACAAGTCGTCGACGGCGATGGACGCGATGCTGAACGCGACCGACCCGGCCACCGCCGACGTGCACGCGGTGGTCGCCACCGAGCAGCAAATCTTCCAGCGGGGCTCGCAGGCCGACGCCAAGGACAAGCTCGCCGGCTGGCTGCCGTCCGGACCGACCGCCGTGGCCGACTATCCCACCGTGTTGCTGGCCGGCACCTGGCTGAGCCAGGAACAGGTCAGCGCGGCAAGCGAGTTCGCGCGATTCCTGCGCAAGCCCGAAGCCCTCGCCGACCTCGCGGCGGCAGGCTTCCGCGCCGAGGGGACCAACCCGCCGCAAAGCGACGTGACGGACTTCGCCGCGCTGCCCGCCCCGCTCTCGATCGGTGACACTGGGCTGCGGGCCACCCTGGCCAACCTGGTCAGTGCGCCGGCGCAGGACCCGGCAGTCACGGTGCTGCTGGACCAGTCCATGAGCGCCGACGAGGGCGGTAAGTCCAGACTGGCCAACGTCACTGCCGCGCTCACCGCTCGGCTACAGGCCTTGCCGTCGACCTCGGCGGTAGGGCTGTGGACCTTCGACGGCGTGGCAGGGCGTTCGGAGGTGCCGATGGGGCCGCTCGACGAACAGGTCGGCGGCACGCCGCGCTCGCAGGTGCTGACCACCAACCTCAACGGTCAGGTGCCCAGCAACGGTGGTGCGGTGTCCTTCACCACCCTGCGCCTGCTGTACCCGGAGGCGGTCGCCAACTTCCGTGAGGGTCAACCCAATTCGGTGCTCGTCATCACGGCGGGTCCGCACACCGACCAGTCGCTCGACGGCCCGGGTCTGCAGGACTTCATCAAGCAGAACTTCAACCAGGCGCGGCCCGTCGCGGTCAACGTCGTCGACTTCGGCGGCGATCCCGACCGGAGCACGTGGGAGGCAGTGGCACAGGCCACCGGCGGGGACTACCAAAACCTGAACAGTTCGGCGGGCCCCGAGCTCACCACGGCGCTGACCGCGGCGCTGGGCTAGTCCCGACCCCCGCGAGCAGACGGAAAGGGCCCTCATTCCTAGGAAATGAGGGCCCTTTCCGTCTGCTCGCGGGGAGGGTGCCTCAGGCGAACGCCTCCACCGGTGGGCACGAGCAGACCAGGTTGCGATCGCCGTAGGCGCTGTCGATGCGACGCACCGGCGGCCACACCTTGGGCCGGAAGCCCTTGCCCATCGGGTAGGCGGCCTGCTCCCTGGTGTACGGGTGCTCCCAATTCTCGACCAGGAGGCATTCGGCCGTGTGCGGGGCACCGCGCAGCGGGTTGTCGTCCTTGGGCCATGCCCCCGAGCCGACCTGGTCGATCTCGGCGCGGATCGAGATCATGGCCTCGCAGAAGGCATCCACCTCGGTGAGGCTTTCACTCTCGGTGGGCTCGACCATCAGCGTGCCCGCCACGGGGAAGCTCATGGTCGGTGCGTGGAAGCCGTAGTCCGCCAAGCGCTTTGCCACGTCGTCGACCGTCACGCCGGTGGCCTTGGTGATGCCGCGCAGGTCGAGGATGCACTCGTGAGCGACCATCCCGTTCTCACCGGTGTAGAGCACCGGGTAGTACTCGTCCAACCGACGGGCGACGTAGTTGGCCGACGCGATGGCCGTGAGCGTCGCCGCGCGCAGGCCGGGTGCGCCCATCATGCGGATGTAGGCCCACGTGATCGGCAGGATCGACGCCGATCCGTACGGCGCCGCCGACACGGTGTAGGTGTCGGTGAGCTCGTCGGCCAGCGGGTGACCCGGCAGGAACGGGGCCAGGTGGCTGCGCACCGCGACCGGACCGACACCAGGGCCGCCACCACCGTGCGGGATGCAGAACGTCTTGTGCAGGTTGAGGTGGCTGACGTCGCCGCCGAACCGACCGGGCCGGGCGAGGCCGACGAGCGCGTTCAGGTTCGCGCCGTCGACGTAGACCTGCCCGCCGACGTCGTGCACGGCCGCACAGATCTCCTCGACGTCGTGTTCGAAGACCCCGTGCGTCGACGGATAGGTGATCATCAGCGCCGCCACGTTGTCACCGTGTTCGGCGATCTTGGCCCGCAGGTCGTCGAGGTCGACGTCGCCGTTCTCGCGGCAGGCGACGACCACCACGCGCATCCCGGCCAGCGCTGCCGACGCCGCATTGGTGCCGTGCGCGCTCGACGGGATCAGGCAGATGTTGCGTTGCGCGTCACCGCGACTGAGGTGGTAGGCCTGGATCGCGAGCAGGCCGGCGTACTCGCCCTGCGATCCCGCGTTGGGCTGCAACGACACGGAGTCGTAGCCCGTGAGCTGAGTCAGCCAGCCCTCCAAGTCGGCGATGAGCTTGCGCAGACCCGGTGTGTCCGAGGCGGGGGCGAAGGGATGCTGCTTGCCGAACTCCGGCCACGTGATGGGTTCCATCTCGGCGGCGGCGTTGAGCTTCATCGTGCACGACCCCAGCGGAATCATGCTGCGGTCCAGCGCGATGTCCTTGTCCGACAGCGACCGGAGGTACCGCATCATGTCGGTCTCGGTGCGGTAGCGGGTGAACGCCGGGTGCGTGAGGAACGCCGACCTGCGGGTGGCGATCTCGGGACCCGCCCAGTGGTGTCCGCCCCGGGTCGCACCGAAGGCGGCCAGGACGTCCTCGACGTGGTTGGCGGTGGTGGCCTCGTCGCAGGAGACCGAGACGTGGTCGGCGTCGACCAGCCAGACGTTGATCCCGCGCGCCTTGGCTGCCGTGCGGATCTCCTCGGCCCGGCCGGGAACGCGGGCCAGCACGGTGTCGAAGAAGGCGTCGTGCACCACCTCGACGTCGGCCTCGACCAGTGCGGTCGCCACCGCCAGCGCGTTGCCGTGCACCTTGTGGGCGATGGCCTTGAGTCCGTCGGCACCGTGGTAGCTGGCGTACATCGCGGCCACCACCGCCAGCAGCACCTGCGCCGTGCAGATGTTGCTGGTGGCCTTGTCGCGACGGATGTGTTGTTCGCGGGTCTGCAGCGCGAGGCGGTACGCCGGCGAGCCGTCCGCGTCGACCGAGACGCCGACGAGGCGACCCGGCAGCTGACGAGCGTGCTTGGTGTGCACGGCGAGGTAGCCGGCGTGCGGGCCGCCGAATCCCATTGGGACGCCGAACCGTTGAGTGGTGCCGAAGCCGACGTCCGCGCCGATCTCGCCCGGCGGGGTGATGAGCGTGCACGCCAGCAGATCGGCGCCGACGGCGACCAGTGCGCCGCGCTCGTGGGCCTGCTCGACGAGTGCGCTCCAGTCGGTGACGCGTCCGCTGGCACCGGGCAGCTGGACCACGACGCCGAAGAGTTCGCCGTCGGCCAGGTCGTCCGGCAGGCCGTTGCGCAGATCGGCGGTGACGATCCGGATGCCCAGCGGGGCGGCCCGGGTGGCCAGCACGGCTGCGCTTTGCGCGTAGACGTCGGAGTCGACGAGCAGGGTGTTCCCCGAACCCTTCACGGCCCGGTGCATGAGCGTCATGGCCTCTGCGGCCGCGGTGGCCTCGTCGAGCATGGAGGCGTTCGCCACCTCGAGGCCCGTCAGCTCCTCGACCATCGTCTGAAAGTTGAGCAAGGCTTCGAGCCTGCCCTGGCTGATCTCCGGCTGATACGGCGTGTACGCCGTGTACCAGGCGGGGTTCTCGAGAATGTTGCGCTTCAACACCGCGGGGGTCAGCGTGTCGAAGTAGCCCTGTCCGATCATCGACACCGCGACCGTGTTGGTGTCGGCCATCGCACGGAGTTCGGCCAGCGACTGCTCTTCGGTGGCGGGCGGTGGCAGCTGGTCGAGGCCCGGGGCCAACCCGTCGGCGGTCAGGGCGTCGAGAATGCCACTGGGAAGCGCCTTTTGGGCCAGCTCGCCGAGGGTGTCGACGCCGATCACCCCGAGCATGGTGGCGACGGCATCGGCATCCGGCCCGATGTGCCTGTCCGCGAACCTGGGCTGGTGGTGTTCGTTGCTGGGGTGGGAAGTAGCACCGGGCACGGAAGGACCTCTCAGAGCGTGGAACCGCTTGCGGTCCTCCCCCTCTGTCGTCGGCCCGTAACGGGTGCCTGAGAGATTCGGCCGGTCGGGCCTTTCCCCATGGGCGGGTGAGTCGAGCTCACCACTTTCCAGAGGCATCGTGGCTCCGCGCGGTCCTGGTGCCTGAGAGGTTGACGGAGAGGTGTTGCTCCTTCGGCGTCCGTGGCTGGCGGCCACGGAACTCTCCCGCGCGGGGGCGATGCGTCGTCGAGTCTACCCGCACCGCCTCGAGAGGGCTCTGTCAGCCAATCTTGCGGTCGCGGTGCTTGCGCCGCGACGCGAGCTCGTCCTCCGGGCTGGGGATGGACTCCCCGCCGTCGGCGCGCTCGCCGGGGAAGTCGGCGATGGCGCCGGTGAGTTCGCGCATGGCGCCCGACACTGCGATGCCGAAGACGCCCTGGCCGCCCTGGAGCAGGTCGACGACCTCCTCGGCCGACGTGCACTCGTAGACGGTGGTGCCGTCGGAGAACAGCGTGATGTTGGCGAGGTCCTTGACACCGCGCTGGCGCAGGTGGTCGACGGCGACGCGGATGTTGTGCAGCGAGATACCGGTGTCCAGAAGCCTTTTGACGATCTTCAGAACCAGGATGTCCTTGAACGAGTACAACCGTTGGCTACCCGAGCCCGCCGCGCCGCGAATGGACGGGACCACCAGCGACGTCCTGGCCCAGTAGTCCAGCTGGCGGTAGGTGATGCCCGCGATCTGGCAGGCGCTGGGACCGCGGTAGCCCACGAGTTCGTCCGGTACCGAGTTGTCGGGGAACAAGCCCGCCTGGACGGGTTCGCTAGGGGCTGCCGTGACTGCCGGCTCCGGTGTGCCGCTGGAAGTGAGATCCAACTGCTCCTGACGTGGCGTGTCGCCCACTGCCCATCCTCTCGCCGATCGAACTGGATCCATGCGTGGCAGCCATCAACGACGACTCAACACGTTTGCTCCGAGCTCTCGAGTATGTCGAGCATACGCTTCCTGCTCGACACTCACTGCCCCTCGTAGCGATTCAAAGTATGGCTGCCCGCGACATGTATCGACGAAACCGACTCCGCGTGTCGAGAGCGTGAGACGCATCCGTGACTATCGCGGACGCGTGGCCGAATTACGTGGCCTTGAAGTCGTCGGGCGAGACGCTGTCGAGGAACTCCTTGAACTTCTCGACCTCGTCCTCGCGAACCGCACCGGTGGGCTCTTCGTCGGACTCGTCGGGGATCAACAGGCCCGCCTCGGCCAGCACGGCCTCCTCGACGTAGATCGGCACCCCGGCCCGCATGGCGATGGCCACCGAATCCGAGGGCCGCGCCGAGACCTTGATGTCACGGTCGAAGATGAGGTCGGCGTAGAACGTGCCTTCCTGCAGGTCGACGATCCGCACTTCCTTGAGCGAATGCCCAAGGGCGGTAATCAGATCGCGGATCAGGTCGTGGGTGAGCGGGCGGGCCGGCTCGACCCCCTGCTGTTCCAGCGCTATTGCCTGCGCCTCGGTCTGTCCGATCCAGATCGGAAGATAACGGTCGCCGTTGGACTCTCGCAGCAGCAGAACCGGCTGGTTCTGAGGCTGTTCCACGCGAATGCCGATTACTCGAACCTCGCCCATCTATGTCTGCCCTCCGCGCCTGAAAGCCGGTCGTCAAACCGTTGAGCCGAGTCTAATCCTCAGCGATCGAGAACGTCGCGCACGGCGGACTTGATCAGTGACGTGTGCAGCGTGATGGCCAGCGCGGCGACCTCGCGCGCCAGGTCGTCGGCCCGATCTCGGGCACCCGCCTTGACCACTGGCCCGGCGATCTGCGCGATCAAATCCGACTGCCTATCCGCCGCCGAACGGAACGCCCGCAGGTGCCGGGGTTCCACGCCGTAGTCGGCCAGCGCCTTCGCGCATTGCGCGGTGACCACCATGTGCTCGTCGAAGAATCCGCCGGGACCCGACGTCACGACACCGGCCTTGATGAGCGCGCCCAGCAATTCCTCGTCGACGCCCGACCGCGACAACAGATCCTCGCGGCTCAACCGAACCTGGGCCGGTGCCACCGCGGCGGTGTCGTATGTGCTCTGGCCCGCACCGTCCTCGGCGGAGACCTGCACCAATCGCGGTACGCCGTAACTGGTTCCGGTCTCCGGCAGCGCCCCGTCAGGCTGTGAGTCGAGCTGTGCCTTGATGACCTTGAGCGGCAGGTAATGGTCGCGTTGCGCCGTCAGGATGAACCGCAGACGCGCACAGTCGTAGGCAGTGAACCGCCGGTATCCCGACCCCGAGCGCTGCGGCGTGACCAGTCCTTCGGCCTCCAAGAACCGAATCTTGGAGATGGTCACGTCCGGAAAGTCGGGTCGCAGCGATTCCAGGACCGCTCCGATCGACATCCCGGCAAGCGCTGGGGTGTCGGGGGCGGTCATCAGCTACCGGAACCGCCGTCGCCGTCTCCCTTGGGCCCGGTGAGGAAGACCAGTCGGAACTTGCCGATCTGGACCTCGTCGCCGTTGGCCAGCACCGCGGAGTCCACGGGCTCGCGGTTGACGTAGGTGCCGTTGAGGCTGCCGACGTCGACGACCTGGAACTCGCCGGACTCGAGCCGGAACTCCGCGTGCCGGCGGCTGACCGTCACGTCGTCGAGGAAGATGTCGCTGTCGGGGTGCCGACCGGCCGACGTCCTGGCCTGGTCGAGCAGGAAGCGCGACCCGGCGTTGGGTCCACGCTTGACGACGAGGAGCGCCGAGCCCGCGGGCAGCCCCTCGACTCCCGACACGGCGCTCTCACCGCTGGTCGCTGGCGGGGCGTCCAATTCGTTGAGGAAGTCCGATCGGAAGACCGACGTCGTTTCGACCGTCACTTCCTCCTCGGACTGATCCGCTCCCGAACTGGTGGTGTTGTCCGTCACCCGGTGCTCCTTACTGGCTGCTGTGGCGATGGTTGGCAGACGCGCCGGCGTGACGCCAGCCGTCATGCATCTGGAGACGACCGTACCGCGGACCGACGATCACCGTGACAACCACCACCGGATCACCGCCGCAATTTCTCATTCGTCGAGGGTCGCGCCGTAGGCGTCCGCGTCGAGCAGACCGTCGAGTGCCTCGGTCAGGGCAGCGGCGTCGACCTGCAGGTCGATGAGCCATCCGGCGCCGTACGGGTCGGAGTTCACCAGCTCCGGGGCGTCGGCCACTTCACCGTTGACGGCAACGACTTTGGCGGTGATCGGTGCGAACAGATCCGAGTTCGACTTGGTCGACTCGACGGTGCCGAACTCGCCGCCGGCCGTCACCTCGGCGTCGACGTCGGGAAGCTCCACGAAGACGACGTCGCCGAGCGCCGCCTGGGCGTAGTCGGTGATGCCGACGCGAACCGTGTCGTCGCCGGTCCGACGCACCCATTCGTGGTCCTCGGTGTAGTAAAGGTCGGACGGAATCTCGCTCACTGGGCTCCTCGTGTGCTCACTTGTCTGGCTGAGCGTATTGGCGGGGTTTCGGTTGCCGCAAGGCGGTCACGTTCACCACGTCCGCCTGCTGCACCGACATTGTGCCGCCGACCCGTTCGACGCCGTCGACGGCCCCGCCCGGGATGTTCATCGCCGCCGACAGCGTCGCGGGATCGCCAATGGCGAGAATGGAATAGGGCGGCGACAAGGTGGTGCCGTCGACGACCAGGGCACCGGGTGACCCCACCACCCAGGAGTCGACGCCCAACCGCACCGGCGGCTGGCCCGCCGAACTCACCTGCATGGCCTCCGCGCCGGCCGCCCTCAGCTCGTTGACGACGTCGAGCATGGTCTCCGGCGACACCCCCGGCGCGACGTCGTCGATGGTGATCGTCACACCGGGACCCGTCGCGGCGACGGTCCCGATCAGGATCGACAGCGCGGCCAGCCGGGCCCGCGCGTTCTCGATGGCGGCCTGGTCGTCGGTGCCGGAGGAGCGCAGCGACTCGAGCGTCCGCTGCAGGTCGGCCACCTCGGTGTTGAGTGCAGCTTCGCGCTGCTGCAGCGAGTCGAGCAGGACCAGCAGGTCGGCCGGGCGGGCAGTCTCCAACGAGTCGCCGGACTCGGTCTGCCGCGCCTGGGTGACGATCGCCACCCCCAGCAGCAGGCACAGCACGACGGCGAGCGCACCGAACGCCATCTGGCGGCGCGGGCGGGGGCGCGGCGCGTCGTCGGGCAGTTCGTGTCTGCCGTGCTCGGGGACGTGGCCCGGGTCGGTCGCGGGCGACGGGTGGGAATCAGACATGCTCACGCCCCGAACAGTCTGCGCCGCAGGGCGGCGGCGTTGCCGAAGATTCTGATGCCGAGCACGACGATGATGGCGGTCGAGAGTTGCGTGCCCACCCCGAGTTGGTCGCCGACGAAGACGATCAACGTGGCGACGAGCACGTTGAAGACGAACGACACCACGAAGACCTTGGCGTCGAAGATGCGCTCGAGGTACGCCCGCAGCCCGCCGAACACCGCGTCGAGCGCGGCGACGACCGCGATCGGCAGGTACGGCTGGATCGCCTCGGGCACGCTGGGATGGAACACCAGACCGAGGACGATGCCGACGACGAGCGCCGCAATTCCGATCATTTGGGCCCAATCTCCTTGGCGAAGTTGATTTCTCGCACCGAACCGGCAGGCAGCGAGAGGTCGTCGGCTTCACTGACGGTGACGGTGACCCCGTAGATCGCCTCGAGGTTGCGCAGCCGCTGAAGACCCGCGCTCTGGTCGAACGCGTCACCCATGGTGTGCGGAGGGCCGACGGCGCGCACGACGTACGGGTTGCCGATGGGCTGGTTGTCGACCAGGAGACCGCCGCCGGCCTGCCGGATCGTCACGTTGGGACCGATGCGGACGGTCCCGATGGCGATGGCCTCGGCACCGCTGACCCACAGCGAGTCGACCACCAGTTGAAGGTCGCGGTCGAGGATCACCTGTGGGCTGCCGGCGACGCGTTGCTTGGACACGTCGCTCAGGTCGCGGGCGCCACTGGCCTCGGTGACGGTGACGTTCAACCCCGGTCCGTGCACCGCGGTGGCCCCGGCGGCGAACTCGGCCACGTCGAGGTCGGCCAGCAGCCGACGGCCCTGCTCGTCGCCCGCGAGTCGCTCCCGGCGTTCCGATTCGACCTGCCCGGCGAGCGCGTCGCGGCGGTCGGTGCCCCGATCGGTGGCCTGCTGGGCGTTACGCACCCCGGTCGCCAGCACCTGCCGGGTCTCCTGGGTCGCGGGAGCGACGGACGTCGCCTGCGCCGCGGCCGCGGCGAACACCGCGGTCACCAGCAGCCCCGCCAGGATCTTCCAGCCCCAGGTTGCGACGGGCCGGGACGTGGTGGCAGCCGATGCCGAGGCGCGTCGCTCGGCCGCGGCGGCATACCCGGGGTCGAGGTGTTCGGACAAGAGCGACCGCAGCAGTGACGGCACCGGAATCGTCGTCGGTGCGCCCGCCTCGTGAGCATTGCGTCCGGCGTCCGGGCTGTAGCCGCCGAGCGCGCGCTCGCCGTCAGACACGTCTCCCGGCGACCCGGCGGGGCACCTGCCGGACCACCATCGCGGTCTGCAGCAGGTACAGCACCCCCGACCACAGGTACATCGCCATCCCCCACCCCAGGAAGGCCCAGCCGATGGCCAGGATCACCCTGCTCCACAACGCATCCCACTGTCCCAGCAGCACCAGCGGGAACCCCGACATCAACGCAAACGTGGCGGCCTTGCCGACGTAGGTGACGGTCAGCGCGGTCAGCCCACGGCTGCGCAGAATCGGCAGTGTCAACGCCAGGACGACGTCGCGTCCGATCAACGTCCCCACCAACCACCAGGGCACGATGCCGTCGACGGCCATCGCCACCGGGATCACGATCATGTAGATGCGGTCGACGGCCGGATCGAGCAGCGCACCGAGCCGCGAGGACTGGTTGTCGAACAGTCGGGCGATCTTGCCGTCGGCCCAGTCGGAGAAGCCGCTGAACATGAGCACCGCGACGGCCCACGCCACAGCGCCGACCAGTAGGAGGTAGATGAAGACGGGGACCAGGATCAGCCGCAGCACGCTGAGCGCGTTGGGAATGGTCAGAACGCGATCTGCGCCCTGCACCGCTTCGGGCTCAGCCATGCCATGAACCTAGCGGAACACCCCCGGCAGGCTCAGTGCAGACATGGAGTCCTCCGACAACGGGTTGTCGTGAATCATGTACGTCCACGTCGAGGTCGGCCGTGCGAGTTTCGACAGATCGAGGCCCTGCTCGTCCTCGACGACGTTGGCGGTCTCGAAGGTCTGCTGCGCCGCCTCGATCGCGTCGGCAGCCAGGGACGCGAACGCGTCGACGGCGAGGCGGTGGAATTCGTCGAGCGGATTCTGCCTGCCGAGGGCGCGCAGGTGGATGCTCTCGCGGATGTCGGACAGGTAGGCCTGGTGGTCGGCCCAGCCGCGGTCGAGGTGGTAGAGCATGATCTTGCGGCTGATCGTCTCCAGCCGCTCCTCGTCCAGCGTCTCCAGGAGTTCCGCGTAGCGCTCCGGCGAGCGTTCGGCCAGTTCCTCGCGGGCGGTTGCCGTGCGCAGCAACGTGTTCCGTCGTTCCACCAGAATGGCGCGCTGCTGGGCGACCAGCTGGTTGTACCGCCAGGTGTTGGCGTGCACGTCGAGCAACCGGCCCTCGGCGATGCGCTGAGCGTGTTCGAGGAGCTGGGCGGCCTTCGAGTCGATGACGCGGCCGTCTCCGTTCTCCAGGTCGGTCGCCGTCGGAAGCTTCTCCGGGTCGAGGTGGGAGACGACCACGTCGTCCTCCCAGCTGGAGAAGAACACCGACGAGCCGGGATCGCCCTGGCGGCCGGCCCGGCCACGCAACTGGTTGTCCAGTCGTTCGGTGTGGTGACGACCCGTGCCGATGACGTGCAGTCCGCCGAGCTTGGCGACGTCGTCGTGGCCCTCCTCGTCGGAGCCCCCGAGACGGATGTCGGTACCGCGACCGGCGATCTGCGTGGACACGGTCACCGAGTTCAGCTGACCGGCCTCGGCGATGACGCGCGCCTCCTCCTCGTCGTTCTTGGCGTTCAGCACGACGGCGGGAACACCGGCCTTGACCAGCCGTTCGTGCAGCTCCTCGGATTCGGCGACGTCGCGGGTGCCGACGAGCACGGGCTGGCCGGTCGCGTGAACGGTCTTGATGTGGTCGATGACGGCGTCGATCTTCGCGGCGGCCGTGATGTAGACGCGGTCGACGTCGTCCTCGCGGACGTTCGGCGTGTTCGGCGGAATCGGCGAGACGCCGAGCTTGTAGAACTGGCGCAGCTGTTCGCCGGCGGCCAGCGCGGTACCGGTCATCCCGCACACCCTCGGGTAGCGGTTGATCAGTGCCTGCACGGTGATGGTGTCGAGCACCTCGCCGGTTTCCGTCGTCTCGATGCCCTCCTTGGCCTCGACGGCAGCCTGCAGTCCGTCGGGCCAGCGCTGCAGCTGCGCGATGCGGCCACGGGAGGCGTTGATGAGCTGCACCCGGCCGTCGCGGACGATGTAGTGCACGTCGCGCTGCAGCAGCACGTGCGCGTGCAGGGCCACGTTGATCTCGGTGAGCGTGGTGCTGACGTTCTCCTCGGAGTAGATGTCGACGCCACCGAGCGCCTTTTCGAGCTTGCGCGCGCCGACGTCGGTGAGGTGCACGTTGCGGCGGTCGGCGTCGGCTTCGTAGTCCTTGCCGGAGACCAGTTCCCCGACCATCCGGATGATCTCCAGGCGCGGGGTTTCGCGGTGCGTGGTGCCCGCCAGCACCAGCGGCACCAGGGCCTCGTCGACGAGCACCGAGTCGGCCTCGTCGATGAGCGCGACGTCCGGATCGGGCGAGACCAGGTCGGCGACGTCGGTGACCAACTGGTCGCGCAGCACGTCGAAGCCGATCTCGTTGACCGATGCGTAGGTGACGTTGCAGGCGTAGGCGGCGCGCCGCTCGTCGGCGGTCGACTCGGCGGTGATCCACCCGACGGTCAGGCCCATCGCCTCCAGCAGCGGTCCCATCCATTCGGCGTCACGGCGGGCGAGGTAGTCGTTGACGGAGATGACGTGCACGCTGCGACCCGCGATCGCGTAGCCGGCGGCGGCAATCGCACCGGCCAGGGTCTTGCCCTCGCCGGTTGCCATCTCGACGACGTCGCCGGCCAGCATGCGCAGCGCGCCGAGCAGCTGAACGTCGAACGGCCGCAACGTCGTCGCGCGCTCGGAGGCCTCCCGGGCGATGGCCAGGAACTGCGGGATGTCCGACGACTCGGCGAGGCCGGTGAGGTCGAGAAGCTTGGCGGCCTGCACCAGCTTCTCGTCGTCGAGGTCCGCGGCCTTGTCGTCGAACTCCGCCGATGCGCGCACCAGGTCCATCGACTGGGCTTGGTTCTTGTCCGTACTGGCGCCGAGCAGCTTCCAGAATCGACTGCTCAGCCGACCAGAGGATCGGTCTTTCGTCTTGGGCGCGATCTTTGGCACGCGTTCACGGTACGCGGGCCGCGACACGCCGCGCCGCAAAGGCCGAAGGCGCTCGCTCGCGCTGCGGTAACTTCCCGCACACAGCGGTGTCCCGTAGGCCCGCAGAGGAGTGGCGATGGATACGAACGGGTTCGCCCCCTCCGTCGACTGGGGCAACGAACTGCTCGCGTCGACGCTGTGGGTGGCGGAGGCGTTCGGCGTCACCGCCGTCTGCCTGGCCGTGATCCTGGTCCTCGTCGGGCGCCACACCGAGTGGGGTCGCCAGTTCTGGCGCATCAACGGCCCCTACTTCACCTCCTCCCCGGCCCGGGTCACCGCGTGGCTGATGCTGGCCGGGCTGTTGGCGTCGGCCGTGTTGTCGGTGCGGATCGCCGTCCTGCTCAGCTACTACGGCAACGACCTGTTCTCGTCGTTGCAGGTGGCGTTCGAGGGGCCCGGGGAGTCCGACGGGTCCCGCAAGGTCACCGGGGTCGACGGATTCTGGCAATCGATGCGGATCTTCGGCGTGCTGGCGACCGTCGCCACGGTGCGGTCGCTGGTCGACCTGTATTTGCTGCAGCGCTTCACCATTCGATGGCGGGTGTGGCTCACGCGGCGATTGGTCGACGACTGGCTCGGCGGCTACGCGTACTACCGGGGACAGTTGCTGACCTCCCCGATCGACCACCCCGACCAACGCATTCAGCAGGACGTCGACGTCGTCACCACCGGCACCGGGGAACCGAACGTGCCGTCCCACGGCTCGGGCAACACCCTGCTCTTCGGTGCCGTCGAGTCGGTACTGAGCGTCGCGTCGTTCGGCGTGATCATGTGGCAGTTGTCCGGTCCGCTGACCGTGGCCGACGTGACGGTGCCGCGGGCCTTGTTCTGGATCGTGATCGTCTACGTACTGGTGGCCACGGTGGTGGCGTTCTGGATCGGCCGGCCGCTGATCCGGCTGAGCTTCCTCAACGAGTTCCGCAACGCCAGCCTGCGGTACGCGATGATCCGGCTGAAGGAGGCGGCGAGCGCCGTCGGCCTCTACCGTGGCGAGGACGCCGAGCGGCGCCAGCTGACCACCCGCCTCGACGCGGTGATCGTCAACTATCGGCACTGGCTCAACCGCATGGTGCTGTTCCTGGGCTTCAACCTCTCGGTGAGTCAGGCGATCAACCCGCTGCCGTACATCGTCCAGGCGCAGCGCCTCTTCGCCAACCAGATCTCCTTCGGTGACGTCATGCAGTCGGCGACGGCCTTTCACGCCATCCACGACGCGCTGTCGTTCTTCCGCAACGCCTACGACGCGTTCGCCAGCTACCGCGCCGCCCTCATTCGCCTCGACGGGCTGCTCACCGCCAACGAGGCCACCCGGGTGGTCCCACAGCTGACGATCGAGCAATCCTCGGGCGATGCGGTGCATCTGGAGGACGTCGACGTGCGCACCCCTGACGGGCAACTTCTGGTCGAGGCGCTCGACGTCCAGCTCGACCCCGGGGACAGCGTGGTGATCACCGGTCCGTCCGGCACCGGCAAGACCACGTTGTTGGAGAGCCTGGCGGGACTGTGGCCGCACGCCTCGGGCCGGGTCGAGTTTCCCGTCGCCGTGCGTGAGGTGATGTTCGTGTCGCAGCTCCCCTACATCCCGCTCGGCGACCTGCGGACCGTCGCGTCCTACCCCCGGCCCCAGGGCGAGGTCGACGCCGCCCGCGTCCAGCAGGCCCTGATCAAGGTGGCGCTGCCACACCTCGTCATTCGAATCAACGAAATCAAGGACTGGGCCAAGGTGTTGTCGGTCGGCGAGCAGCAGCGCGTCGCGTTCGCGAGGATCCTCCTCAACGAGCCGCGGGTCGTCTTCCTCGACGAGTCCACCTCGGCGATGGACGAGGGCCTGGAATTGATGCTCTACCGGCTACTTCGGGACGAACTGCCCGCCACGATCCTGGTCAGCGTCAGCCATCGCGACACCGTCGAACAGCATCACGACCGGCAGCTCGAGCTGCTCGGCGCCGGCCGTTGGCGGCTCGATCCGGTCTCGACCGCTAGTTGACCCCTTGGACCGGCTGTCGCCAGCTGGCCAAGGTACGTTCTCCGGATGACCGGAATGGACTTGTGGACTCCAACGCTGGATTGGAGCAACGAGTGGCTCACGTCCGTGTGGTGGATCGTCAAGGCGTGGGCGATCGCCGCCGTGTCCACGATGATCATCTTGACGCTGATCGGCCGCTTCACCGCGTGGGGCCGCCAGTTCTGGCGCGTCACCGGGGCGTACTTCACCGGCCGCTCGAGCATCGTGGTCTGGGCCTGGTTGGCGGGCCTGCTGCTGTCGGTCATCCTCGGCGTCCGGTTGTCGGTTCTGCTCAGCTACTACGGCAACGACCTGTCGACCAGCTTCCAGGTCGTGGCCGCCGGATTGGCGAGTGGTGACGAGGCGGTCAAGGCCTCCGGCAAGCACGGCTTCTGGTTCTCCATCGCCGTCTTCTGCGTCTTGGCAACCATCTACGTCGCGCGGGTCATGCTGGACCTGTTCCTGATGCAGCGCTTCATCCTGCGCTGGCGCGCGTGGCTGACCGATCGGCTCACCGGCGACTGGCTCAACGGCAAGGCCTACTACCGCGCCCGGTTCATCGACGACACGATCGACAACCCCGATCAGCGCATCCAGACCGACATCGACATCTTCACCACCGGCGTCGGCCCGACGCCCAACACGCCCAACATCACCACCGGCTCGACCCTGCTGTTCGGCGCCATCAACGCCGTCGCCTCGATGATCTCGTTCACCGCGATCCTCTGGAGCCTGTCCGGCCCGCTGACGATGTTCGGCATCACCCTTCCCAAGGCCATGTTCTGGATCGGCCTGGCGTACGTCGTGTTCGCCTCGGTGATCGCCTTCTGGATCGGCAAGCCGATCATCTGGTTCGCCTTCGACAACGAGAAGTTCAACGCGGCGTTCCGCTATGCACTGGTGCGGTTGCGCGACGCCTCGGAGGCGGTGGCCTTCTACCGCGGTGAGCTCGCCGAGCGCACCGGACTACGGCAGCGCTTCGGGTCCGTGGTCGCCAACTACAAGCGCTACATCAACCGGATGATCGGGTTCTACGGATGGAACCTGTCGCTCAGCCAGGTCATCCAGCCGCTGCCGTACGTGCTGCAGTTCCCGCGGTTCTACGCCGGTGAGATCCAGCTCGGCGACATGACCCAGTCCGCGTCGGCGTTCGGCAGCATCCAGGACGGCCTGTCGTTCTTCCGCAACGCCTATGACCAGTTCGCCGGTTACCGCGCCGCGATCATCCGCCTCGAGGGTCTGGTGGTCGCCAACGAAGAGGGTCGAGACCTGCCGACCGTGACCACCGCGGCCTGCCAGGACGGCACCGTGGAGCTGGAGAAGGTCGAGGTCCGCACGCCCGACGGCCGGCAGCTCATCAACCCGCTCGACCTGCGGCTGGACGTCGGTGACACCCTGGTGATCACCGGCAAGTCGGGCAGCGGCAAGACCACGTTGCTGCGCAGCCTCGCCGAGCTGTGGCCGTTCACCTCCGGCACGCTGACCCGTCCGTGCGGGCCCAACGAGACGATGTTCCTCTCGCAGATGCCGTACGTGCCGCTCGGCGATCTGCGGGCCGTCGTCTCCTACCCTGGCGAGGAGGGCCAGATCTCGGACTCCGAGCTGCAGTCCGTCCTCACGCGGGTCGCGCTGCCCCACCTCAACGACCGTCTCGACGAGGTCCAGGACTGGGCCAAGGTGCTCTCCCCCGGTGAGCAGCAGCGCATCGCCTTCGCTCGCATCCTCCTGACCAAGCCCAAGGCCGTCTTCCTCGACGAGTCGACGTCCGCCCTCGACGAGGGCCTGGAGATGACGCTGTATCAGCTCGTCCGGACCGAACTGCCCGACATGATTCTGGTGAGCGTGAGCCATCGCAAGACCGTCGAGCAGCACCACGACAAGGAACTGCGCCTGCTCGGCGACGGCGAATGGCAGGTCACCGATCTCGGCGAGGAGCCCGAGCCCGTTCCGGTGTAGCGCCGCATGGCCGGGAGTAGCTTCCCGGGATGGAGATGTTCACCCCGTCTCTCGACTGGGGCAACGAGGTCGTCGCGTCGCTGATCTGGGTCGCCAAGGCCTGGGTGATCAGCGCCGCGGTGACGCTGACGTTGCTGGTGCTCCTCGCGCGCCTCACCACCTGGGGTCGTCAGTATTGGCGAATCACCGGTCCGTACTTCACTGGGCGGCAAAGCATTCCGGTCTGGGCGATGGTCGGCGTCCTGCTGATGTCGGTGATGGTCTCGGTGCGGATGGACGTCCTGTTCAGCTACTACGGCAACGACCAGTACGCGGCGCTGCAGGTCGCGTTCGAGGGTGCGAGCGCGGGCGACGACGCCGTCCGCGACTCGGGAATCCGGGGCTTCTGGTTCTCGATTCTGGTGTTCGCCCTGCTGGTCGTCGCCTACCTCGCGCAGACGCTACTGGACCTGTATCTGATGCAGTTCTTCATCATTCGGTGGCGGATCTGGCTCACCGACCGGTTGACCGGCGACTGGTTCGACGGCTGCGCGTACTACCGTGGCCGGTTCGTGGACGGCGACCCGGTCGACAACCCCGATCAGCGCATCCAGCAGGACGTCGACGTGTTCACCACGGGGACTGGGCCGGAGACGAACACCCCCACGGTGGGGACGTCGACCACGCTGCTGTTCGGCGCGGTGTACTCGATGGTGTCGGTGGTCGCGTTCACCCCGATCCTGTGGAATCTGGCCGGTCCCCTGACCTTCTTCGGGGTGACGGTGCCCAAGGCGCTGTTCTGGATCGTGCTGCTGTTCGTGGCCGGGGCGACGGCGGTGTCGTTCTGGATCGGTCGGCCCATCATCGCACTGAGCTTCCGCAACGAGATGACCAACGCCGCGTTCCGGTACGCCCTGGTTCGGGTGCGCGACGCCGCGGAGGCGGTCGGCTTCTCGCGCGGTGAGCGGGTCGAAAGACGGGGATTGGCGGAGCGTTTCGGTCGAATCATCGTCAACTATCGGGCCCTGGTCTGGCGCGGGGTGGCCTTCCTCGGCTGGAACAAGGCGATGTCCCAGATCGTCGACCCGTTGCCGTTGATCGTCCAGGCCCCGCGCCTGTTCGCCGGTGAGATCAACCTCGGCGACGTCAGCCAGTCCTCCAGCGTGTTCCGGTCGGTGCAGGCGTCGCTGTCGTTCTTCCGGGCGGTGTACGACTCGTTCGCCAGCTACCGTGCGACCATCATTCGCCTCGACGGCCTACTCACCGCGAACGAAAGAGCAAGGGCGCTGGACACTCTCGCGGTGGAGGTCAGTACGGCGGGAGGCGTGGAGTTCGACGACGTCGCCGTTCGGTCGCCGGGCGGCGACGCATTGGTCGACGGGCTGGTGGTGCGACTCGTCGCGGGCGGGTCACTGGTCATCACGGGGCGCTCGGGAACCGGCAAGACCACCCTGCTGCGCAGCCTCGCGCAACTGTGGCCGTACGCCTCGGGCACCGTGCGCTATCCGACCGCCGCGGGTGCCATGTTCCTGCCACAGCTGCCCTACGCCCCGCTGGGCGACCTCCGCACCGTCGTATGCTATCCGGCACCGTCGGAGTCGTTCGGCGACAACGACATTCGCTCTACGCTGGAGCGAGTGACGCTCGGACACCTCGGGGCCCGCCTGGACGAGGTCGCCGACTGGTCGAAGGTGCTGTCCCCCGGTGAGCAGCAGCGGGTGGCCTTCGCGCGGGTGTTGCTCAACGCACCGCGGGCGGTGTTCCTCGACGAGTCCACCTCGGCGCTCGACGAGGGCCAGGAGTTCGCGCTGTATCGGACACTGCGCGAACGCCTGCCGGACTGCATCGTGGTCAGCGTGAGCCACCGCGGCACCGTCGAGCAGCACCACGACGAGCGGCTCGAGCTTCTTGGTGCCGGTCGCTGGCGACTGGGCTCGACGACGTAGCCCTAGCACGTGGCTCCGACACTCCTGGTCGTCCTGCGGAGTTGTCCACAGACTCGGCGTTCATCCACAGAACGCTTGCAGCGGAATGACTTTCGTCGGCCGACGTCATAAAGTCGAAAGTATGTTCGACAGCTTGGTGGACACTGCGGCCGGCACGTCCGGTGCCGGTGCGTTGGCAGCGTGGGCGCGGGTGGAGAACGCCGCGTGCGCCGCAAGGTCGCGGCGATGGCCGGGATGCTCGAGACTGCGTATGCCGCCGACGGGTCCGCGGAGCGGGATCAGTGGTGCCTGGACAACTTCGACGCCGTGGCCGCTCACGTCGGGGCGGCGCTGCGGATCACCACCGGCGCCGCGACCCACCAGTTGTTGATCGCCGTCGCGTTGCACGAACGATTCCCCCACGTCACCGCCGTCTTCGCCCAGGGTGTGATCACCTACCCACTGGTGCGGACGGTGGTGCAGCGCGGCGCGCTGGTCGTGGATCCCGATGCGCTGCGCGCGCTGGACGTTGCGTTGGCCGAGGCGTTCGGAGCCTGGGAACCGATGTCGGTGGACAAGACCGAGAAGGCCATCGACGCGTTCGTCGCCCAGGTAGACCCCCACGCGGTCCGTCGCACCGAGACCAAGGCCCGCGGGCGTTCGGTGGACGTTGTGATCGACGAGGACGGCAGCGGGATGGCCACCGTGTTCGCCACGCTGTGCGCCCACGACGCCAAGGCCTTTGACTCGAGGGCCGACGCCCTGGCCCGCACCGTCTGCCCGGCCGACCCCCGCACCAGCGATCAGCGCCGAGCCGACGCGATGGGCGCCATGTCCCAGGGCGCGGACCGCCTGGCCTGCCTGTGCGGGACTGAAGGCTGCGCGGCCGCGCAGAACCCACCGGCGACGGGGGTGGTGGTCTACGTGATCACCAGCGCGGAGACGCTCGCGGAGCCGTCGGCGCCAGCCGCACCGCCGCTGCCTGCGCCCGAGACTCTGGAGCCCTCTGCTCCTAGCCCGGCCGACGACTCCGCGACGGCGAATCACCATGCCCCAGAGCATTCTTCCGGCGAGCGCACCGCCCTCGACGGTGAATCCCCGGCGATGTTCACCAAGCCTTTACGCGAGCTGACCCTCACCGAAGCCCTCACCCCCACGTCTGGTCGTCTCGCCCAGCTGCGGCCCGCGGCAATGATGGGCGGACAGTTCCTCCCCGGGGCGATCGCCTGCCGCGCCGCGGTGGGGGCAACGATCACCCCGATCGTCCACCCCGGGCAGGCACCACCGGAACCTCGCTACCGACCCTCGAAGAAGCTGGCCGACTTCGTCAGATGTCGCGATCAGACGTGCCGCTTCCCGGGCTGCAGCGTGCCCGCAACACACTGCGACGTCGACCACGGCATTCCGTGGCCATACGGGCCGACGGCGGCGTCCAACCTGAAATGCCTGTGCCGTCGACACCCCTTGCTGAAGACGTTCTGGGGCGGCGAGAACGGTTGGCGCGAAACCCAACTCGACGACGGCACCATCGTGTGGACCGCACCCGACGGCCGCACCCACACCACCACCCCGGGCAGCCGCCTGCTCTTCCCAGAACTATCCGAGCCGACTGCGCCGGTGGTCGCGAACGGGGTGCCGCCTGCGCACACGACAGGGCTGGCCATGCCGCGGCGCAAGACCACCCGCGCCGCGGAACGCATCAAAGCCATTCATCGCGAACGCAATTCGAACACGCAGTCTGCCTCAGGACCCGAGCGCGGCGGCGTGCGCGCCGGCACGCCGACCGAAGAAGGATCCCTCGCCCAGCTGGGTGCCACTGCAGTACCCCTTGCCGTCCTGGGCGATGTTCGAGGCGCACGCGCCGGCGGCGTACAGACCGGTCACCACGGTTCCATCCTCGCGGAGCACCTCACCGTCGAGTGAGGTGGCCAGGCCGCCGACGGTGAACCCGGCGTACATCGCCTTGCCAAGGGACAGGTCGAACGCCCCCCACGGCCCCGTGTCTTGGGCGGCAAGGAATTCCGGCTGCTTGTGGAAGTCGGGGTCCTCCCCCTTGGCCGCGAATTCGTTGTAGCGGTTCAGGGTCTGCACCAGGTTGCCCTCCGGAATGCCGAGGGCCGCCTCCATCTCCTCGACGGTCTCCCACCCGTCGATCAACGGAATCAGGGGCACCTCGGGACGCTCCAGATGAGCCTCGTCGACGATGAGGAAGGCCGCGCTGTCGGGCTGTTCCATCACGAAAGCCGAGGTCCGGGAATGGTAGGAGTCCTCGGTGACGAACCTCTGGCCGTCCTTGTTGACGATGATCCCGGTGAGCAGGATCTCCGGCGGGTACGGCGGCGCGGTGATGAAGATCTGATCCATGTGCTTGGTGGCGCCGCCCGCCGATTCGCCGAGACGGATGCCGAGGCCGTCGTCGTAGGTGCTGCCGAGGACGAAGGGCTTCTCCGCGAGCTTCGGAGTGAACGTGGCGACCATCTCGGGGTTCATCACGAACCCGCCGGCGGCGATGATCACGCCCTTGGCGCGAATCGCACCGGTGTCCTCGAAGTGCTTCCACGTCAGGCCGACGACGTCTCCGTCGTCGACGACGAGCCCGGTGGCACCGGTCTCGTAGCGCACGTCCACGCCGAGCTCGGCGGCCCGCTTGACCAGCAGGTCGATCACCATCGCGGCCCCACCCAGCTCACCGGGCATCGGCACGGAGTGACCCCGCGGGGCGGGCGTCGCCTTCTCGAAGAAGGGCCACACCTTCTCGTTGCCGGTGTAGGACAGCCCCTCGGTGCCGGGCGGGACGACGACCTTGCCCGGGTAGTAGCTCCGTTCGAACTGGAAGCCCAGATCCTCCAGCCAGTCGAAGTGCTCGACGCTGCCGTCGCAGTAGGCCCGGATCTTGTCCAGTTCGGGCTCGCGGGCCGTCGCGACCAGGTAGTCGTACATGGCGTCGGCGGTGTCGTCGTGACCGGTCGCCTTCTGCACGGCGGTGCCGCCGCCCAGGTAGAAGTGCCCGCCGGCCATCGACGTGGTGCCGCCCGCCGCGGCGGCCCGCTCCAACAGCACCACCCGCGCGCCTGCCGCGGCCGCGCTGACCGCCGCACACCCGCCGGCGACGCCGAAGCCGACCACGACGACGTCGACCTCGTCGGACCAGTCGCCGACAGTCGGTGCGGCGACGGTGTCGGGGATCTGCATGCTCACGCTTGCTCCTGTTTTACGTAGTCGAAGAAGGCTCGGATCTCGGACGGAACGAACGCGACCTCGAGGTAGGGAACGCCGGCCTGGGCGGCGGACAGATAGGCGAACCTCATCCCGCCGGGCATGGTGCCGCGGCACACCACCGCCGCGCCGTCGCGTTCGGCGTCGACCAGCATCGCGTCGAAGTGGTCGTGGTCGTCGGCCTCGATCGCGACGTGATGCAGCCCGGGTCCCGAGGCGTCGAGGAATTCGGTGTAGATGCTCTCGCCCCGGACGGGTTCGATGAGTTCGAGTTGGGTGTCCCCGGCATAGGACAGCGACACGTGCGCCACGTAGTCGGCCGGCTGGCCGCGGTGGGTGCAGGTGTCCGGGCCGAAGTGGACGTCGGACATCCGGACCCACTTCTTGGCGCCCAGCAGCTGGGTCAGCGCGGTCTCGGTGGCGCCGAGGTCGCGCGTCACCCAGGCGATCTGGACAGGTGTCTGGTTGGGCATCGCATCGAGGATATCTCCGGCGGGCACCGCTGGCTAGAACGTGTTCTAGTTCGGCGGTCAGCCGAGTGTCGTCGCGGCGATGACCAGCCGAATCTGCCCGTCGAAGACGTCGGCGGGGTCCGACAACGTGTCCGCGCCGTACTGACCGAAGGTCTCGAGGCTGATCGCCCCGACCAGCGCAGCCCACAGCAGGAAGCCCTTCAACATCGCCGTGTCCCCACCGGTGAAGGGGAATTCGCCGCGGATGACGTCGAAGTCAGCCGTCGTCGCCGACGACGGCTGGGGACCGGAGTCGGGCACGTCGCCCGCGGCGACCCCGTCGGAGACCACGGCCAGCAGGGCGCCGACGACGCGGGTGCCGGGGCCGACGGTGATGTCGGCGGGGGCGTGATACCCCGGCACGGGGCTGCCGTAGATCAGCGCCCAACTCGCCGGCTGGTCCAGCGCCCAGGCGCGGGCGGCACGAGCCATGGCCAGCAGTTTGTCCTGCCACGGCCCCTCGGCGGACGCGGCGGCCCGGTCGACGGTGTCGGCCAGGTCGGTATAGGCGTCGACGATGAGGAGGGTCAACAGGTCGTCGCGGCTTGCCACGTAGCGGTACACCGCCGAGGAGACCATGCCGAGGTCGCGGGCGATGGCCCGCAGCGACAGGCCGGCCGCGCCGTCGGTGATCAGATGCCTCCTCCCGACCTCGACGATCTCGCGTTCGATCCGGTCGCGGGCCTCCTGACGCTTCCCCATGGGTCGAGTGTCGCACATTTCGAGAGCAATGCTCTTGCTTTGGTCGATCGGGTGTGCCACTCTCGAATGAGAGCACTGCTCTCGCAGTGGCCCGTCAACAGAGGAGATCGACATGACCACCCGATACGACGAACCCAACCGCGCCGCCCGTGCCACCAACGTGGTGTTCCGCTGGCTGGCCGAGGCAGGCGTCAGCGTTGCCGGCACGCGCGCACTTCGCGTCCGCGGCCGCACGACCGGCAAGCTCCGGGGCGTCGTCGTCAACCTGATGACAGTCGGCGACCGCCACTACGTGGTCTCGCCGCGGGGCAACACCCAGTGGGTGCGCAACGCCAGGGCCGCCGGCGAGGTCGAGCTGGGCCCCCGGTGGCGGACTCGGACCGTCCGGGTCCTCGAGGTCGCCGACGAGGCCAAGACCGACCTGCTCCGGCGCTATCTCGACCGGTGGTACTGGGAGGTGAAGGGACACGTCGGCGGCCTGACACCCGACTCGACCGACGAGCAGATCCGTGCCGTCGCCCCGTCCATCCCGATCCTCGAGCTGCTGTGACGGCCGAAGCTCAGCTGCCGTCCCGCAGCATCTGCGCGATCGTGGCGGCCGTCGCGGCCCGGAGCTCGCCCGAAATCTGAATGGACTGCCCGTCGACGGCCTGGGTGATGGCGGGCGCGGCGAGCACGACGCCGTTGCGGACGAAGGCCAGCTGCTTGCCGACGTTGGCCCCCGTGTACTGCGCGAAGGCCGTGCTGGACGCCTGATCCATCGACATCTGCACCGTGTGGAACTCGCTGTCCGGCAACTTGGTCTCGGTGGCACCGGTCAGGTTCAGCGCCAAGCCCACCGGCCCGAGCCGGTACACGGCGGCCCGGTCGACGTCGCACACCTCGATCGGCGCCTCGGACGGCGTCGGAGGCGGAACGGGTGGGCAGTCCTGCGGATTCGCCACCAGCGGCGGCGAGAGGACTGGCCGCACCGCCAGCGGAATCCCGATCACCGCGGGGGTCGGCCTGGTCGGCATCGCGGTGGGGCGCTGAGCATTTCGATCCTGGTCCTTGGTCATGAAGGCCATCGCCGCGCCGACGACGATGGTGCTGACCACCGCCAGGATGCCGATCGACGCCAGCACCGCGACGCCGAACCGCCGTGCCGTCCACTTCTCACCCGAGGAGAACCACGAGAGCAGTCGGTACCTCATCGACGCCTACGCGGGCGGCGGGGCCGGCACGGTGCCGGCCGCGGAAGTGAAGACCTGTTGGCGGATCTGTTGATCGGTGACCGACCACGACACCGCGGCGGGATAGTCACCCCAGGTGCTGTTGAACATTCCGACGATGACGGCGCGCCCGTCGTCGGCCAGAACGTAGACGGGGCCACCAGAATCACCCTTCTTGCTGACCACGCCGTTGGCCATCGTGAACCACCCGTTGTTGACCGACTGCACGGTGCCACAGCTCTCGCCGGTGACCACCCCGAAGTGGCAGACGGGCTGTCCCTGCTGGGGCACCATCGCCGGGTCGAGGGCCAACGTGCGTCCACCCGGCAGGATGTCGTTCACCTGTACGTCGGGTGCCAAGGTGATGGTCTCCCAGTCGGAGATCATGTGATCGGTGGCGACGACCGCACCGTTGGGAGTGTCGTCGCGGTAGGTCTCCTGATGACCCAGGACGTGGCCGTCCCTGTCTGTGACGTTCCCGTCGCCGCGGCAATGGCCCGCGGTGTACGCCGTGCGCGCCACCACGTCCACGAACCCGAGGGTGCACAGGTTGTTGCCCTGCCGAATCTCCATGCCCGGGTACACCAGCACACCGGGATCGGCACCGGCCGGTGCGGCGAGCGACACCAGGGATGCCGCCGCGGCGGAGGCCAACACGGCCGCACGCACACGCCTTCGGCGCAACGTCGTCTCCGCTCGCTAGGGATCGTTGGGTGGTTAGCGTACCGACGGCAAAGCCGCCCCGCACCCAAAGGGCCGGGGGCCGTGGTCGCTAGGAGTCGAAGCCCAAACCGAGGGCGTCCAGGGTGCGCAACAGCACGTTGCGACGACCCGCCGAGTGATCGGCGCGGTCCAGTGACCACCGCGTCGCCTGGATCCCGACGCTCGCCAGCGGTTCGGGCGGGAAGGGAAGCGGCTTCTGACGCACCATCTGCAGCTCCGTGCGCTGGGTCGGTACCCCGCCCAGCAGGTCCAGGCAGACGTCGGCGGCGAATCGGGCGGCGCCGACGCCGAGCCCGGTGAACCCGTTGACGTAGGCGACCCGGTCGTCGCGGGCCAGACCCCAGTGCGCGCAGAACCGGGTGTTGGTGTCGATGGCGCCCGCCCACCGGTGGCTGAAGCGGACGTCCTCCAACTGCGGGAAGGTGATGAAGAAGTGCGCGGCGAGCTTGCGGTAGCTCTCCTGCCGGTCCTCGTACTTGGCGTCGACCTTGCGACCGAAGTGGTAGACGGCGTCGTAGCCGCCGAACACGATCCGGTTGTCCTTGGTCATGCGGTAGTAGTGGAACTGGTTGGCCGAGTCGCCGATGCCCTGCCGGTTCTGCCAGCCGATGCCTTGCACCTGGGCGTCGGTGAGCGGCTCGGTGGACAGCACGTAGTCGTAGACCGGCACCGTATGAAAACGGTTGCGCCGCAGCAGGTGCGGGAAGACATTGGTGGCCAGGACCACCTGCTTGGCCGTGATCACGGATCCGCCGGCGGTCACCTCTATCGACGCCGTGCCGGAGCTCAGCGACGTCGCGTTGGTGTGCTCGTAGATGGTGACACCGGCCTCGGTACACGCGCGGGCCAGTTCGAGGGCGAGCTTGCCGGGGTGGACGATCGCGCACGTGTCGGCGTGTTGCAGCCCGGCCAGGAACGTCGGCGAATGAACCTCCGCGCGCACCGCCTCGCCGTCGAGGAACTCGCCGTCCCCCTCGGCCGCGGACTCCTGTAGCCACGCCACCTGGTGCGGCTCGGTCGCGACGGCGAGCATCCCGCTGCGTTGCCATTCGACGTCGAGGCCGAGTCGTTCGATCTCGGCCTGCATGCCGTCGAGATTCTCCACCCCCATGGCCTCGAGTCGATCGATCTCGTTGGGCCAGCGCGTCTTTCCGTTTTCGTGGCCGTGGGTCAGGCTGGCCTCGACGAAGCCGCCGTTGCGGCCCGAAGCCGCCCACCCGACGCGGTGGGCGTCGATCACCACGATGCGCCGATCCGGATCCCGTTGCGCGGCATGCAGTGCCGTCCACAGACCGACGTAGCCGCCCCCGACGACCAACAGGTCACAGCTCACCGATTGGGACAGCGTCGGCCGCTCGGGACGCTCGAGGTCCAACCACATCGACCCGAACGCGCTGCCGGTCAGCGACCGCTCGACCAGCGCGGGGTCGACGTATCCATCGAAGACGGTTTCCACGGGTCAACCCTACCGACGGCCGCCAGTGCCGCGACGGCGCCCAGCCGGGCGCCGTTGACGTCGGGGCTAGCGAAAGCTCAAGACGTCGTTGCCCCACGCCGCGCGCAGCGGGCGGTCGGGATCCTCGACCACGACGTCGCGCTTGTCGAGCAGCAGGGTGGCACGATCCTCGTCGCGGTAGGGCCGCCAACGCGGCTCCCCCGCCGGACCGGTCGGTTCACCGGTCGCGGCAAAGTTCACCCACCGGGTGCGGATGCGCTCGGACAGGGCGGTGCCGGCCTTGAGGCCACCCAGCTTGAACGTCGGATCCTTGCTTCCCGCAACGAGATTGCCCCACACGTACGGCAGCTCGGTGGCATGCGCGGCGCCGAGGCGCAGCAGCTTGAGCATCGGCGTCGCCCAGTCGAACCGATAGGTGAACACCGGCGCGACGGAGGCATGCCCCTCCGCGAACCAGATCGTCGGCATCCGGAAACCGATGTCGCGGGCGACGCCCAAGCCGGGGTTCTTGCCCCGGCCCGGATAGGCCGACATCAGATCCGCCTCACTCGGCAGTTGCAGGCTGGGCTGCTCGGAGGCAATCCCGTCGAACATCGACTTGATGGCCGACGGCGTGATCGGCATCAGCGGCGACTTCATGAAGCGGAACAGCGCCGCCTCGTGCTTGTTGGTGCCGATGATCAACGGCACCGGATGCGTGCCGCCGGCCCGCGCAATTGCGACGGGATAGTCGGGCACCAGCTCGCCGTCGACGATCGGCGCATAGGCCAGCGTGCCGGGTGAACGCACCGGCACCTCGTCGAACAGTCGCTTCGAGGCGAGCAGCACCTCGCTCATCGGGGCGTCGGGCAGGCGGTCGACGTCGTCGGCGCCGATGCCGAGGGTCTCCAGGAACTGCTGGGCGACTCCGCGCGACCGGCTGGCGTCGTACACGGAGGTCACCGGGGAGCTCTGGGCGATGGCGGCGGAGAACAGTCCACGGGCCGCCGGGCTGGCCAGCAGCGTGGTCACGATGCCCCCGCCCGCGGACTCGCCGAACAGCGTGACCCGGTCGGGGTCGCCGCCGAACGCCGCGATGTTGTCGCGCACCCACTCGAGGGCGAACAGGACGTCCCGTAGGCCCAGGTTGCTCTCGAACCGGGTGCGGTCGGTGCTGAACGACGACAGGTCGAGGAACCCGAACGCCCCGAGCCGGTAGTTGACGGTTACGATCACCGCGCCGCCGGCGGCCAGGGCCCGCCCGCGGTAGAGGGTCTGCGCGGCCGAACCCAGGACGTACGCGCCGCCGTGCACCCAGACCATCACGGGCTTGCCGGCGCCGGCCTCGGTGTCCGAGGTCGCCCAGACGTTCAGCGTCAGGGAGTCGTCGCCCTGCGGCGCGCCGAGATCGAGCGGTATTCGCGGATCCGTGGGCTGGTGACAGGCGGGGCCGACGCGCGAGGCGTCCGCGACGTCGATCCAGCGCTCGGGAGCCTGCGGCGAACGCCATCGCAGCTCCCCCACCGGCGGCGCGGCGTAGCGAACACCCCGCCACGACTTGACGCTTCCGTCGTCGATTCCGCGCACGGGCCCGTACGCCGTGTCGACGATCGGTGCGGTTGTCGGGTCGGCCATGGAAACGACGATATCGTGCCCGACTAAGTTGTTTTGGTGCGCAAGTGGGTGTTGCTCGGGGCGGCGATCGTGACCGAGGTCGCCGCGACGCTGTCGCTGCGGGCGTCTCAGGACCACGGCGCCTGGATGGTGGCCGTCGTCGTGGGGTACGCATGCGCGTTCACCCTGCTGACCCTCGTCCTCCGCGAAGGCGTGCCGGTGGGCGTGACCTACGGCATCTGGGGTGCGACCGGCACGGCGCTGACGGCGGTACTGGCAGCGGTGATCTTCAGCGACCCGTTCACCTGGCCGATCGCGCTCGGCATCGTCCTGATCATCGCCGGCGTGCTGTTCATCGAGTTCGGTTCGCGCCAAGAGGCTCCCACGCCATGATGTGGCTGGTGCTGGCGCTCGCGATCGGCGTCGAGGTCTTCGCGACGCTCGGCGTGCGCGCGTCGGACGGCTTCCGCAAGCGGGCGTGGATCGTTCCCGTCGCGGCGGGCTACGTGGCGTCGTTCTACCTGCTGTGGCTGACGCTGAAGCTCGGCATGCCCGTGGGCGTCGCCTACGGGGTGTGGACCGCGTGCGGCGTGGCCCTCGTCGCGGTGATCGCGCGCTACGTCTTCGGGGATCCGCTGACGGTCAGGATGCTGATCGGCATTGCCTTGGTCATCGCCGGCGTCCTCACGATCGAACTGGCCGGCGCCGTCCGGTGAGCACAGCCGCCGCGGCGGCGATGGCCAGTCCGGCGAGCGGCACCACCAGCAGCCCGACCCGCAGGCTGGTCGCGTCGGAGACCATCCCGACGATCGGCGGCGCGCCGACGGAGCCGAGGCGCATCAGCCACGCCAACGCCGTCAGACCGGTGCCGGCCCGCAGCCCGGGCAACCGGTCGGCGGCGTGCATGGCGGCCGGGATGGCGGTCGCCGCGCCCAGACCCGCGACGGCGAAGCCCGCGATGGTGCCCGGCACGCTCGGGAAGGCCAGCGCAAGACTCATCCCGACCGCCACCAGCAACCCCCCACCCCGGGCGACCGCGCGTTCCCCGAAGCGGTCCACCGCCCGGTCGCCGGCAATGCGTCCGACGAACTGAAACCCCAGCAGCGCCACGTACCCGAGTGCGGCGACCGCTCCCGCCGCGCCCAGCCCGGCGCCCAGGTACAGCGCCGCCCAGGAACTGCCGGCGTCCTCGATGACGGCGCCGCCGATGGCGATGACGACCAGCGCGGACAGGGCGCCGTACACCCGCCAGCCGGGCCGATCCGCGGCGCCCGCGTCGGCCGCTGGGTCGGCGGCCTCGTCACGGCCCTTGAGGAGGAACGGATACGCGGCCAGCGCCACGCCGACGAACACCGCGGCGCTGACCCCGAGGTGGACGCCGATCGGGACGTGCAGCGCGATCGCGCCCGCCGCCATGCCGGCACCCAGCACCGCTCCGATCGACCACGTCGCGTGCAGCGAGTTGATGATCGACCGCCCGTAGGCGCGCTGCACCCGCAGGCCGTGGGTGTTCTGCGCGACGTCGGTCACCGCGTCGCACGCCCCGCCGGCGAACAGCAGTGCCGCCAGCAGCACCGGAGAGGTCGACAGCCCGGCCCCGAACACCAGGACGGCGATCCCGACGGTGCACAGCAGCGCCGTGCGCGCCGAGGTGAGTCTGCGGATCACCGCGCCGGCGGCGATGCCCGCGACCAACGCACCGACGGGGAATGCGGCGACCACCATGCCGTAGGTGGTGTTGGACAGGGCCAGCTCGGTCTTGAGTTCCGGGAACCTCGGGACCAGGTTCGCAAAGATGGCGCCGTTGGTGAGGAACATCGCCGAGATGGCGATCCTGGCCCTGCTGGTGCGGCGCTCGACGTCGGCTGTCACCACTGCCACGACGATACTGGTACGCACTGGCGCGCCCGAACCGGCAAGATCGTCGCCATGACTGCACTGGCCGGGTCCTTGGTCGAACTCGCGCGCCGCTATGGCGTGGCGGTCACCTACGACGACTGGACCGGCGGCCACCAGGCGGTTTCCGAGTCGACGCTGGTGTCCGTACTGACCGCGCTCGGCGTCACGGCGACCACCGAGGACGACCGTCAGCGCGCGCTCGGCGCCCTCGACGAAGACCATTGGCGCCGCGTCCTGCCCCCCACCGTCGTGACCCGGACGGGACGAGCGGCGTCGTTCTGGGTGCGCCTTGTACGCATATCTGGGGCGGACCCCGTCGCGGCTGCTCGCGCTGGCCCTTCCGGATGCGGTGGGCGACGTGCGCGCCCAGAATCAACCGGGGACCACCGACGAATATCCGAACTGGCGGGTCAAACTCGCCGGTCCCGACGGTAGGGAAGTGCTGGTGGAGGACGTCTTCGCCAGTTCACGGGCGGCAGGTCTGGCCGAGGTGATGCGCGCGCAAGTAACGCCCGCACGCGAGTGACCGAAGTTTCTCAAGAGGCTGAACTGCGATATGTTCGCAGCCGCACCGCGACATTCGGAGGGCACGTGAAGAAGATCATCGGGCTGGGAGCCATCGGGCTCGTCGTTCCAGCCGCCATCGCTTCGACGGCCCTCGCGTCGGTAGCCCTGTTCGGACCGGCCGTCGCCGGTGCCGCCCCGGCCACCGGCGCCTCGGCGAACGTCGTCGGCGAGCCGTACTACAAGGCCGTCAGCATCCTGAAGAGCCAGGGCTTGCGGGCGTCCTTCGGCGGCTCGTTCGGCAGCGACCTGCCGCAATCGCAGTGCATCGTCAGCCAGCAGAAGGCCCTGAAGAGCAAGATGATCCTGATGCTGGACTGCACCACGGCGGCGGCCAAGGATGCGGCGGGGTCCACTCCGGCGCCTGCCGCACCGGCCCCCGGCACGTCTTCGGGCGGCGGCCAGGGCACCTACGGTGGCCCCATCGGGGTTCCCGTCCCCGTCGGCTGACCCGGTACCCGCGTTCCCAGGTAACGGCTCGAGCCGCGTAGACTCGCTCTTCGTCCGCTGACGACGAAGGGGCTGCGATGTTGCGACCACGGCGATTCCACACGGTCATCGATCCAGGGCCGGTGCAGATTCAGGCCCGGCGGGTCCACTTTGGCGTCGACGACGTTCCACTGCATTGGATTCCCGACCATCCCGTGGCGTCGAACATGATCAGCTTGCTCAACGTGATCCTGCCCGCCGCGGAGCGCTGGTTCGTCGCCGCCTACAACGAGGCGCTGCCGCTGGTGAAGGATCCGAAGCTGGCCGAGGACATGCGCGGGTTCATCGGCCAGGAGGCCACGCACGCCGACGTCCACGACAAGGTGCTCCGCGAGTACATGGTCGGCCACGGGGTCGACGTCAAGCCGATCCTCGACCAGATCGAGTTCGTCTTCGAGAAGGTGCTGGCGCCGGACCCGTCGATCACCGACCCCAAACGCACGCTCAACCACCTGTGCGACCGGCTGTGGTTGATCGCCGCGATCGAGCACTACACCGCGGTGCTCGGCGACTTCTCGCTGAACTGCACCTGGGACGACCACGGCGCCGACCCGACGATGGTGGACCTGTTCCGCTGGCACGGCAGCGAAGAGGTCGAGCACCGCATGGTGGCCCACGACGTCGCGCACTACTTCCACGACAGCTACCTCGACCGCATCCGCGCCATGGCCATCGCCGGCGTCCTGATGGCGACGTTCTTCCAGCGCGGCGCCTGGTATCTGTCGAAGCACGACCCAACCGTCGAGCTGGGCTGGCTTCGGATGCAGCGCCTGCGGATGCGCGACTCGAAGCTGGGATTGCTGCCCAAGTACCGGAAGTTGTTCGGGTCCAACACCTTCGCGTACTTCCGGCCGGGCTTCTCGCCCGACGACATGGGGTCGACGGCGCAGGCCGTCGCCTACCTGGCCACCTCCCCCGCGGCCCGGGCCGCCCACCTCTGATGTTCGCGCGCTTTCGGGAGGTGCCGCCGAGCGCCTCCGGGCGATCTCGCCACGACGTGCCGCTCACCCTCGCGGCCACGGTCCTCACCGGGTTCTTCAATCTCTCTGCGGCCGTGCGTAATCCGGCGCCGTTGCCGGACGTCGACCGCGACTTCCCGCTCGTGGTGGCCGACCGTCGGGTCGTCGCCCACGACCAGGACGTGATCGCCTTGACGCTCACCGCCCCCGGTGGTGGGGACCTGCCGCGCTGGCATCCCGGCGCGCACGTCGACGTGCACCTGCCCAGCGGCCGGGTGCGGCAGTATTCGCTCTGCGGCGATCCCGGCGTCACCGATTCCTACCGAATCGCGGTGCGCCGCATCCCCAGCGGTGGCGGCGGGTCCGTCGAGGTGCACGACGAGCTGGTCGTCGGCACGACGATCACCACCAGCGGACCGCGCAACGCGTTCCCGTTGACCGTGCCGGGATACGGCTCACCCGCACAACGGTTTCGGTTCATTGCCGGCGGCATCGGCATCACTCCCATCCTTCCGATGCTCGCCCAAGCGGAGAGCCTCGGCGTCGAGTGGTCGATGGTCTACACCGGCCGCCGTCGCGACACCCTGCCGTTCCTCGAGGAGTTGGCCCGCTTCGGTGACCGCATTCAGATCCGCACCGACGACGAGTCCGGCCTGCCGACGCCCGCCGAACTCCTCGGCGAGTGCCCGGGCGGCACCACGGTGTACGCGTGCGGCCCGGCCCCGGTGCTGACCGGCCTGCGCTCGGCGTTGGCGGGGCGCGACGACGTCGAACTGCACTTCGAGCGCTTCGCCGCTCCCCCCGTGGTCGACGGCACCGAGTTCTCGGTGTCGGTGGCCTCGACGGGGAACGTGGTCCGGGTCGGCGCCGACGAGACACTGCTGGCGGCCCTCAAGCGGGAGAACGTGCACGCGCCCTACTCGTGCCAGCAGGGGTTCTGCGGGACGTGTCGCGTCCGCGTGCTCGGTGGTGCAGTCGACCACCGCGACACGTTGCTCACCGACCCGGAACGCGACGCCGGGATGATGCTGGTCTGCGTGTCCCGGGCAGCCGGTGACGGCGAGCTGATCCTCGACCTGTAGCGGGGTCAGGCGTCCTCGAGGTGGGCGACCAGATGATCCAGCAGCGGACGCTGTCCCTTGAGGAGCTTCACGTGTGCCTCGGCGATGGGGAACCACGAGACGCGGTCCATCTCGGGGAACTCCTTGACCGTGCCGGACCCCTTGGGCCACTCCAGCTCGAAGGTGTTGCTGACGCTGTCGGTGACGTCGAGGTCGGCTTCGACGGCGAACGCGGTGACGATCTTGCCGCCGGACTGCTTCACCGGCGGCAGGGCCACCCGCGGCCCGTCGGGCACGGGAAGGCCGATCTCCTCGACGAACTCGCGTTGCGCGGCGACCCATGGTTCCTCGTCGTCGGTGTACTCGCCCTTGGGGATCGACCACGCGGCGTCGTCCTTGCGCGCCCAGAACGGGCCGCCCGGATGTCCGATGAGGACTTCGTAGCCGTCGGCACCGCGTCGGTACAACAGAAGGCCCGCACTCATCCGTGGCATGGGACTACCACTCCTTGAGCACGCGGAGCTTGCCGGCCTTCACCATCGCGTCGCGCCGAAGACGTTTGAGCTCCTGGTGAAAGTCGGTGTCGCCCTGCAGGTTCAGCGGCAGGACGAGGTTGGCGATCAGCTCTTCCTCGAACACCCACGGCTCGGGGCGGACCACCCACGACACCAGGGTGTTGTCCGACATCCACTGGTTGAGCACGGCTTCACCGCCGGCGAGGGTGATCTGCTTGCCGGAGCCGACGCGTCGCAGTTCGAGGCCAAGCTCACGGGCGAGCAGCACACCGAGCGACTTGCGTAGCGACGAGCCGTCGGCGTTGCCGCGAGCGCCGCCGAAGTGGTAGCGGATCCGCTTGTGCAGGTCCTGGCTGACCGGACGCTTGCCGTTGGCGGGCGGGGGCGTCGGGCTGATTCCGACGTGCAGCAGGGTCAGGCCGTCGCGCACCTCGCAGCCTTCAGCGTCGACCGCGGCGGGCAACGTGCGGAACCACCACCCGTAGGCGCCGGGTGCGTTCGGAACGGGACCGGGCTCGGCGAATACCTGCTCGCGTGTAAATCGCTGTGCGTCAAGAAAACCCGCGACGGAGTCCGGGCGTGGTGCGTCAGGCATACCTCAGCCTTTCACAACCGGCCGTCACACCGGACCTGGCCCGCCGCTAGAGTGCCCTCGTGGCGAACGAGTCATATAGGCGATACGTCGCCCTCGGCGACAGCCAGACCGAGGGTCTCTGGGACGGCGACGACGAAATCGGCGTGGCGGGCTTCGCCGACCGGTTGGCGGCGCGGCTCGACGACGTGCACCCCGGGGTCCTGTACGCGAACCTCGCCGTCCGCGGACGGCGTATCCGCGACGTGCTCGACAACCAGTTGCCTGCGGCCGTGGCGATGGCGCCGGACCTGATCACCAGCTGCATCGGGATGAACGACGTCACCAGGCCCGGCCGGTCCTTCGCGACGGCACTCGCGGACGTCGACCTGCTGCACGACCGGCTCGCCGAGACCGGTGCCACCGTGGTCACCACGACGTTTCCCGACCTCGAACGGATCCTGCCGGTCGGACGCTTCCTCGGGGCGCGCGTGCGGGAGATGAACGCCGTCGTCCGAGCGGCGGCGGCCCGGCATGGCTTCCGGCTGGTCGACCTCTACGACGCGGAGTCCATGGGCGACCCCGACGTCTGGAGCCCCGACCGCGTGCACGGCTCGCCGGCCGGGCACGAGCTGTTCGCCGCGGCGGCCGCGGAGGCACTCGATCTGCCTGGCAGCAACCATGATTGGGCCGTCTCCAAGACCGAAGTCGTGAGGCCGGGCTTTCAGTCGCGGATGTACTCGCAGGTGCTGTGGACGCAGAATCTGCTGATGCCGTGGATGTGGCGGCACCTGCGGGGGCTGTCCAGCGGCAACGGGCGCGTGGCGAAACGCCCTCGGCTGACGCCCGTGGCCCTAGTTGCCGAAGCCGCCGAGACCACCGAGTAGGCCGAGGGGAATCGGGGACTCGCCGTTGGCCAGCGAGGCCATCGCACCGGGGCAGAACGCGGAGATCGCCAGCCCGGTGAACATCGTGGCCGGTCCCAGCGACATGCCACCGGCGTCGGCGACGCGCGAGGCGGTGTCGGCCATGTCCTGGCCGGGCTGCGACAGCATCGGGCACACCGATCGACCGAGGTCCGCGGCCTGGGCGGGGTCGACGCTGCCGATGCCCGCGTCGTCGACGGAATTGATGAAGTCCGAGGTCGGGTCCGCCGAGGCGGGGGCGGCAGCCACCAGGGCGGCGCAGATGGCCCCGCCGGTCACGAGTGCGATCCGGGTCGTCGCGCTCTTGCGGCCCGCGAAGCTACTTGTCCTGTCCACGGTCGAAGGGTACGGCGGATTGCGCTGATTGGCCCAATCAGACGCCGGTCCACACCTCGTCGATCTGGCTGCCGATGTCGATGACCTTGGCCTTCGCCGACTCCGGACTGTCGATTTCGCCGGCCACGTGCTGGGAGATGAAGCGCTTGATCTCGGCGTCGACGCCACCGACGATGCGCACCAGCTCCGCGCGCAGCGTCGTCGAGGTGATGTGGATCGAGATGTCGGAGGGCCGGGGCTTGCCGACGTCGAGGACCAGCGCCAACGGGTGAGCGGCGATCGCGGTGGCGTGCAGGGCGATCTCGCCGAAGACCTTGAAGCGCGGCTTGTCGATGCGCAGGTCGATGATCAGCTCGATCTCGAGGGGGATCTGGATGTCGAAGGTCAGTTGCTCGCCTTGATGACGCGTCACCGCCGGGTCCTGCACCCTGACCTTGGCGGTGACCTTGGCGAACTTGCCGGGCCCCTGGGCCATGGGCCCCATGGTGAACTCGTCGCCGGCGATCTGACCGATCGCCGCGGCGACGCGCTCCTCGGTGACGGCGATCTCGAAGAACCGGCGGCCGAATTCCTCGTACGTCATGGAGTCGTAGGACATGGTTCGAATACCTTGTCACGTCCACTGCTCGTCGGCGAACACCCGCACCGCACGGATGCGCGTCGGTCGGGTCTCGACGTCGGCGAAGAGCACCAGCTGCCGCCCGTCGCGACGCAGGCGCGCAACGGCGACGCTCCCGGCGCGGACCATGCCGTCCCAGCGGGCCCCGTGCACCAGGCCTACCAGTTCGGAGGTGCCGATGCGGTCGTCGTCTCCCCTGGTGAGCTGGGCGGCGTCGCCGAGCCGTCGCTTCACGGCCACCTGGTCCCCGGCACACGCGTCGTCGAGCAGCCTGGCCAGGTGCGGCTTCGCCCGGCTGGTCACGCCGCGGAAACCGGCCAGGAACCCCACCGTTCCCGCCAGCCGCTGGTTGTGCAGCAGGGCGCGGGTCAGCTGCAGACCGGCGGGCAGGGCGCCGACCCCGTTGCGGGCGAACTGCCACACCATGGCGGGCAGTTCCCAGAAGGCTTGTAGCCGAACGACGTTCAGCGAGTCGTCCAGGTCGTATCGCAGGAAGGCGGGGATCGACATCGTCACCGAGGCACCCATGCGGACGTCGAGGGTCAGGTCCCTGACGACCGTGTGGCCGGAGACGACGTCGGCGCCGCGGTGAAACGTGATGTCCCGCGGGCCGATGAACGTGTCGTAGAACCGCGCGATCTGGGCACTGCCGACGTGCGGACGCGAACCCACCGGATCCTCGATGCGACCGTCGGGCCCGAAGAGCCCGATCCAACCGTCCCGGTCGTGGGCACCCGCAGCCTCGGGCGAGCGTTCGACGGCGGCGAGCATGTCGGCGATCGGCGGCACCATGCCCATTCACTTACCACTCCGGCGCCAGCCGGGTGAACGTCGTGGCGAACTTCGCCTCGGACCTGCACACTGGTGGGAGCGCCAGGGAGTTCGAGTCGGCGCAGACGAGGAGTCCGTCATGAGCCAGAATCCGTTCGGTATCGACCCCGAGGATCTCGACCGCGTCATGCGGGAGGCCGGCGACGGTCTTCGCGACGCACTTGGTCGCATGGGCAGGCAAGCGGGGTGGGCGACATTGCTCGACGAGTTCACCAAGGGCACCCGTCCGAAGACCGAACCCGAGACCGCGGGTGAGACGGGCGACGGCGTGTGGTCGATCTACACCGTCGACGAGGCGGGTGGCGCCCATATCGAAGAGGTGTACCCGACCGAGTTGGACGCCTTGCGCGCCAACAAGAACAACACCGATCCGGGCCGCAAGGTCCGCTTCCTGCCGTACGGGATTGCCGTCAGCGTGCTCGACGCCGGCGGGCTGGAGCACGGCGACTAGGAGGGCTCGCCCGAAAGCACGCGCCTCGTCGTCGGGACCAGCTACGCTTTGCCCGCAACGTCGCCGTGTTCTTCAGGAGGCTCCACATCATGATTCGTGAACTGACGGTCGCCGTGGCGATCGCCGGGGCCGCCATCGCACTGGCACCGTCGGCTGCGGCCGACCCGGGTCCGATGTACCCAGACGATCCCAGTCACTACGACACGTCGGCCACCGACGTGCCCGGCATGAACTACCAGGCGTCGCTCGGCGCGCCGTGCGACAACTACCAGCTGTTCACCTTTGGGCGCAGCCGCGGCGGTTCGACGGTGGTCTGCCACTGGATTCCCAATCAATGGCCCCCGGTCTACACCGGCTTCTGGGTGTCGTCGTATCCGCTGAAGGGCGTCCAGCAGATCGGGGCGCCGTGCGACGGCCCGAAGGGCGCGGCGCAGGCGCCGGACGGACGCCCGATGGTGTGCCTCGGCGATCAGGGCTGGCAGCCGGGAACCCTGACCGGGGCGGGCTTCTTCCCCGGCTGATCCCGCCAACCTCGACCATACGCATGACGGACGCCTGTATGGTCGGGTCTCATGGATAGTGGGACTAACTTCAACCTCTCCGACGTCTTCGGCACGGTCGCCGAGGCGATTCCCGATCAGACGTTCCTGGTGTGGCGCGGCCGGCGACTGTCCTACGCGGAGGTGAACCGTCGGGTCGACGGCCTCGCCAACTATCTGACGTCGGTCGGACTCGGCTGCCACACCGAGCGCGCCGGGCTGGCGGGTCACGAGTCCGGCCAGGACCACCTCGGCATCTATCTGCGCAACGGCAACGAGTACCTCGAATCGATGATCGGCGCCTTCCGGTCCCGCGTCGCGCCGTTCAACGTCAGCTACCGCTACGTCGAGGACGAACTGCTGTACCTGCTCACCGACTCCGGGGCGCAGGCGCTGGTCTACCCGGCGGAGTTCGCGCCGCGGGTGGCCGCCATCCTCGACCGCCTCCCCCGCCTACGGGTGCTGATCCAGGTGGCCGACCACTCCGGCCACCCACTGTTGCCGGGCGCCGTGGACTACGAGACCATCCTGGCCACGCTGGCGCCGGCCGAGGGGCTGCCGACGCCGTCGGGCGACGACCTCTACGTCCTCTACACCGGCGGCACCACCGGCATGCCCAAGGGAGTGCTGTGGCGCCAGCACGACATCTTCCTGTCGTCGATGGGTGGGCGGCCGTGGGGCAGCGACCAGCCGCTCGCCTCCCACGCGGAGCTGGCCGAGAAGGCCAGGGCGTCCGCGGGAGCGGTGTCGATGATGATGATTCCGCCGTTCATGCACGGCGCCGCCCAGTGGGCGGCCTTCAACGCGGTCACCATGGGCGGCCGGGTGGTCATCCCCGACGACGTCGAGCGGATGCGGCCCGCCGAGGTGCTGCGCCTGGCCGCCGAGGAGAAGGTACTCAGCATGCCGGTCGTCGGCGACGCGATCGCCCGCCCGCTGCTCGACGAGATCGAGGCCGGCGACTACGACCTGTCCAGCCTGTTCACCATCACCAACGGCGGCGCCCCGCTGTCCCCGACGGTGCGGGAGCGCCTTCTGACGGCGCTGCCCCACCTGATGCTGCTGGACGCGGTCGGCGCCTCGGAGTCCGGCGCGCAGATGAGCACGGCGACGACGGCCGGAGCCGAGGTGCAGCCCGCCACGTTCACCCCGCAGCACGACACGGCAGTCGTCTCGGCCGAACTCGACCGGGTGCTGGCACCCGGCGAGGGCCAGGGCTGGCTGGCCCGTCGCGATCTGATCCCGCTCGGCTATCTGGGCGACGAGGCCAAGACCGCCAAGACGTTCCCGACGATCGACGGGGTGCGCTGGTCGGTTCCGGGCGACCGCGCAAACGTGTTGTCCGACGGTCGAATTCAGTTGCTCGGCCGGGACTCGGTGACCATCAACTCCGGTGGCGAGAAGATCTTCGTCGAGGAGGTCGAGCGAGCCATCGCCGCGCACCCGAGCGTCTACGACGTGGTCGTGGTGGGACGTCCGTCGGAGCGCTGGGGCAGCGAGGTGATCGCCGTCGTGCAGTTCGCCGACGGCGCCGACGCGACCGACGACGAACTCGTCGAGGTGTGCCGCACGGCGATCGCGCGCTACAAGATCCCGAAGGCCTTCGTCAGGGTCCCGAAGGTCGTGCGCTCCCCCGCGGGCAAGGCGGACTACCGGTGGGCCAAGGAGATCGCTACTTCTTCAGCGTGAACTGGCAAAGGTCGGTGTACCCCTTGTGGAAGAAGTTCGAGCATCCCGTCAGGTACTTCATGTACCGCTCGTACATCTCCTCGCCCTGGAGGGCGACGGCCTCGTCGTGCTTGGACTCCAGCGTCGCCGACCAGATGTCGAGGGTCTTGGCATAGTGCTCCCGAAGCCGGTGGATGCGGTCGATCTCGAATCCGGCCTCGCCGGCGAACTTCTCGACCTCGGCGATCACCGGAATCTGACCGCCGGGGAAGATCTCGTCGGCGATGAACTTGGTGAACTTGAGCAGGGTCATCGTCACCGGCAGGTTCTTGTCCACCCGATCCTGCGGACTGGCCCGGGTGATGGTGTGCAGCAGCATGACGCCGTCGTCGGGCATCGCCTGATACGCCATGTCGAAGAAGCGGCCGTACCGGTCGTAGCCGAAGTGTTCGAAGGCGCCGATGGAGACGATGCGGTCGACCTTGCCGTCGAATTCCTCCCAGCCCCGTAGCTCGACGCGGCGACTCCGGTCGCTCTGGATGTCGGCGAGCACGGTTTCGACGTGCGCGGCCTGGTTGCGGCTCAGCGTCAGGCCGATCACGTTGACGTCGTACTTCTCGACGGCGCGCTTGATGGTGGCGCCCCACCCGCAGCCGATGTCCAGCAGCGTCATGCCGGGTTCGAGCCCCAGCTTGCCCAGTGACAGGTCGATCTTGGCGAGCTGCGCCTCCCGCAGCGTCATGTCGTCGCGCTCGAAGTAGGCGCAGCTGTAGGTCTGGGTCTCGTCGAGGAACAGCCGAAAGAACTCGTCGGACAGGTCGTAGTGCGCCTGAATGTCGTCGAAGGCCGGTGTCATGTCCGACCTGGTGCGCTTGTTAGCCACGGATGCCTCCTCGTCGTGCCCCGCGGCAAGGTTACGCGGGTTAGCTGCGGGTTCCCCTACCACGGTGCCCACCTGGGAGCGTGGGGAAACATTTCCGGCCGCCGAGGGAGCTGACGGCCCCATGGGGAAACCCGCATGCGGCGAGCGATGGACCGGTAAGTTGGCGTCGAACAGTCCGGGCGTCGGCGTCGCCATCGCGGCGACGGCGTCGACGTCGCGAATCGAAGGCGTTGGGAGACACATGATTCCAAGCACGTACTCGCACCCGCGGGCGTTGTCTGGGCGCGCGGTGATCGTGACCGGCGCCGCGCGGGGGGTGGGCAAGGGCATCGCCGGTGCGCTTCTGGAACGCGGCGCGTCGGTGCTGCTGGTCGACCGCGAGCCGGACCTGCTCGCGCGGACGGTGGGCGAATTCGCCAGGGAGGGTTGGTCATCGGAGTTCCTGGTGGCCGATCTGCGCGATCCCGTCAGCCCGGGCGCAATCGTCGACGCGGCAGTGACGCGGCTGGGCGGCATCGACGCGCTGGTGAACAATGCGATCGCCACGAATGAGCCAAAGGCATTGGCGGACATCACCGCCGACGACTACGACCTGGTGTTCGACGTGGGGCCGCGGGCGACCTTCTTCCTGATGCAGGCGGCGCATCCGGTGATGAAGGCGGCCGGCGCCGGCGTCGTCGTCAACCTCGGTTCGGGCTCCGGAACGGGTGGTCAGTCGCAATTCGCGGCTTACGCGGGCGCCAAGGAGGCCATTCGGGGCATGTCGAAGGCCGCGGCGCTGGAATGGGGCCGCGACAACATCAGGGTGAACGTGGTCTGCCCGTTCGCCGACTCCCCCGGCGTGCAGTTCTGGCAGGAGATCGCCCCCAAGGACTACGAACGAGCCGTTCGCGGCGTGCCCCTCAAGCGGGTGGGCCGCATCCACGAGGACATTGGGGCTGTCGTGGCGTTCCTGGTGGGTGACGACGGTGGCTACATCACGGGTCAGACCATCATGGTCGACGGAGGAATGGGCGTCTTCCGTTGAGCGCGCCGCACACACATCAAACTGCCAGTAACCGAACGACATCGGCTGCTTGACCGATAAAGTACGTCGACGATGTCGCCGTGCTGACGGTCGTCCACGACGCGCGCCGACGCGCCGCCACACTCGCCCGTTGCAAACCTGGAATTTGCGCTTTGACATGGTGTTTCGTAGAGTCGACGACGCCTTCACCCGAATACGATTCCAGCGCAATCGGGCACGCGAGATCGGCTCTCTCGCAACGGGATTTGAGAGTTGACCCGGACTGACGGCGAGAAGTGATGGCTGCCACAGATTTTGGTGGTGCCGAAAATCCGTTGCTACCGTCCGACGTCATGATCGATGCCATCGCGACCACCGCTTTGATTTCTCTGGTCAACCAGGTTTCGGGGACGCCGTACCGCACGGGCGGCGACTCACCGTCCGGTACCGATTGCTCGGGACTCGCGTCGTGGGTGGCCAATGCTGCCACCGGCCGCCCGATCTACGGTGACCGCTTCCACACCGGCAACGAGGAGCAGGCGCTGCTGGCCCGCGGCTTCCAGTACGGCACGCAGCCGGGCGCCCTCAACATCGGCTGGAATTCGGGACACACCGCGGTCACCCTGCCCGACGGCACTCCGGTGTCGTCCGGAGAGAGCGGTGGCGGGGTCCGCATCGGTGGCGGCGGCGCGTTCCAACCACAGTTCACCCGGCACATGTACCTCCCGGTCGCCCAGGACGAGCCCGCCCAGGATCCGCTGGCGCCGCCGCCACCACCCGATCCGTTCGCACCGCCGCCGCCGGCACCCGGGCCTGCCGACATCCCTGCGGTGGACGGCGTCGCCGACCAGTTGCCGCCTCCGCCGCCTGGACCCGAGCTGCCCCCGCCGGCACCCGACCTGCCGCCCGCCCCCGACGCGGGCCCCACGGCCATCTAGGCCGACCGGCGCCACCGGTCCGGTCGCAGCCGTGGGGCTTCGGTCCGAGACAGTTGCTGCGGGCCGCCCACGTGTCGGTGCTGACCAGGGCGAGCTTCAAATCTCCGGAGCCGAGCCTACTTTCGGCGCCGCGCTCCCCACGCGGCGATGGCAATGCCGATCACGACGGTGATGGGGCCGATGATCGACCACGTGGTGGTGTTCGACATCGGGCTGCCGCCGACGACGCCGAACCCCTGCAGGGCCCACAGTGCGCCGAAGCAGGCGACGACGATTCCCAGGCCCAGAATGGCGATGCGCATGAGGTCGAGAGTAGTCGGTGTCCCGTGCCCGACTCTTCCTGGACGGTCGCCGTTGACGTCGTCGGGCGCACACTGGCTCGGATGACGCCGAAGCGAAGAGCTGGCTCGAGGGATTGGTCGCGTCGGACCACTACGTCGAGGACGTGACGGCGGGCTGATCATCGGTACTGCCAGGAGGCGCGCCTAGCATCGCCGCATGGACTACCGCAGCCTCGGCCGGACCGGAATGCACGTCAGCCCGCTCTGTCTGGGCGCCATGATGTTCGGCGCCTGGGGTGAGCCCGACCACGACACGTCGATCCAGGTCATCCACCGCGCGCTAGACGCGGGCGTCAACTTCGTCGACACCGCCGACGTGTACTCCCAAGGCGAGTCGGAGGTCATCGTCGGCAAGGCGCTGGCCAACGGCAAGCGGGACGACGTCGTGCTTGCCACGAAGTTCCACGGGCAGATGGGGGTCCCGGTGGATTCGCCGATGGGCACCGCGGGTGACCCGAACCAGCGTGGCAATTCTCGACGCTGGATCGTCCGGGAGGTCGAGAACAGCCTGCGCCGGCTGAACACCGACTGGATCGACCTCTACCAGGTGCACCGGCCCGACGCCGACACCGACGTCGAGGAGACGCTGGCCGCGTTGACCGACCTGCAGCGCCAGGGCAAGATTCGCGCCTTCGGCTCGTCGACCTACCCGGCGCACGCGATGGTCCAGGCCCAATGGGTCAGCGAGCGAAGGGGTGTGGGCCGTTTCGTCACCGAGCAGCCGCCCTACTCGCTGCTGGCGCGGGGCATCGAAGCCGACGTTCTGCCCGTGGCACAGGAGTTCGGCATGGGCGTGCTGCCGTGGAGCCCGCTGGCCGGTGGCTGGCTCACCGGCGGGTACCGCAAGGGCAAGGACCTGCCAGAGTCCAAGCGCCGCAGTCGAATGCCGGCACGCTTCGACCTGAACAGCCCGGACAATCAACGCAAGCTCGACGCCGCCGACGCCTTGGGTCGGTTGGCCGACGAGGCCGGAGTGTCGCTGGTCCACCTGGCTTTGGCATTCGTCCTGCAGCATCCTGCCGTCACGGCGCCGATCATCGGCCCGCGCACCATGGAGCACCTGGAGTCCCAGCTCGGCGCCACCGAGGTCACACTGTCGGTCGACGTGCTGGACGCGATCGACGAGATCGTGCCGCCGGGGGTGACGATCTCGAGTGCCGACCAGGGCTATCAACCGCCGGCGCTGACGGATCCGTTCCTGCGGAGGCGTCGCACGGTGTAACCCACACCCTCACCGCCGCAACCGCGCATTGATCGTCGCGAACACGCTCCACCCCACCAGCGTGCCCAGGGCGATCGAGAAGATCGCCGCCACCGTGCTGCCGAGCGTCCTGATGTCGCCACCTCCGGCCACGGCCTCGCCGAGCGTCTCGAAGCTCAGCGCCCCCGGTACGAGTGCCCAGAAGGCCGCCAGCATCATCACGATGGCCGGTGGCGAGGTCTTGATCCGCGCGCCAAGCATGGCGACGGGCACCACCAGAAAGGCTCCCAGCGCACCGGAATGCGTGGGCGACAGGAACAGTCCGCCCACCTTCTGCCCGATGAGGGCGACACCGACGATGAGTACCAGCCATGCGAACGACCCCTTGGGCGCCGACAGGTAGACGTACAACCCGATCGCGATCACGACCACCGCGACGTAGAGCGACCAGCCGCCCATCTGCGCCGAGGGCTGTTGCGGGAGGAGATCCCCGCCGAGGTGAATGCCCATACCCACGCCGAACACCAGCAGCATCAACTGCATGACGCCGTACATCAACCGGGTGGCGCCGCTGACCATCTGGGCGCTGGCCAGCTCCATCGCACCGATCGTCAACGCCAATCCGGGCAGCAGGGCCACCAGCGGTGGGCTGATCACCCGCAGCAGACCGTCGTTGGCGGCGTCCGCGACGAACCACGTCGCCAGCAGCGTCACCACCGCCGCCGCCAGCGTCGGCAGCACGGCGTTCAGGGTGGGAAACGGCCGGCCGAGCATGACGATCGCCCCGACCACCGCACCCAGGAAGACGTATCCCCACAGCGACGCCCAGGTCGGGTTGATCACCATCCCGAAGCCAAGCGTGGTGACCGTGTAGCCGATCACCGTGACCACCGGACCGAACCGCGGCTTCATGGATCGGGCTGCGGCGACTTCGCGGGCCGCGTCGGCGGCGGTGATGGCGCCGAACTCGGCGAGCTCGGCGATCGCGTCGACCCGCCCGGCCAGGTTCAGCTGCGTGGTGGGGTTGACCACCGTCTCCACCTCGTAGGCCACGTTGCCCACCTGGACGACCAGGGCCGTCGGCAGCACCACCACGCGAACGGTCTCACCGGTGTAGTTCTTGGCGATCGACCGGAGGCGCGCCTCCACCTGATGCGTGGGCTGCTCACACTCGATCAAGGCAATTCCGAGCTCCCGCAGCATCGCCGCGACCTCGGCGTCGTCGTCGACCGGTCCCCCGGTCAGTGCCCGGGGCACTTCCTTGCGGAGGGACTGCAAGAACCCCCGGGGAGACCGCGCGTCATCGCTCATACCGGTGATTGTGACGGGCCAGTGCCGCCCTCTAGACTGCCGGTCGGTCGGGCCGGATTCGCCGCCGCGTCGCGCCCCACAACCCCACCCCGATTCCGACCACCGCGCCGCCGAGCCCGACGACCTGCTGCGACCGCCGCATCTGATGATGTGCGTTCACCCCGCCGAGCAGGTCTGCGGCGTCGGCGCCGCCGGAGGCCAGGAACCAGCCCCTGGTGTCGCGTCCGCGCAACGCGGCGGTCGTCAGCAATCCGCCGATGAGGGCGTCGCGGTAGCCCATCGAGTACAGCAGCAGGCGCGCCCCGCCCACGGGCTCCTCCGGGTCGCCCCACCACCGGTTCGCGCGGACGGGGTCGACGAGGAAGGACAGTCCGGACGCCAGCCGGATGCCACCCACGACGAGTGCGGCGCGATCAATCGACATGACCGGAGCCTAGGGCCTCCCGCTGGCGCCCGTTGGCGGTTTGACTACCGCCCGAAGCCGGCGTTCCGCAGCGCCTCGGCCATCGAACCCGACGGCGGCGCCGAGTCGCGCCGACCAGAGTCCTTGGGCCGGTTCGACTTTGGCCGGTCGCCGCGGGGCTGCTGCCCGGGTGCCCGACCTTGACCGCCACCTTGCTGTCCGCCGCGTTGCGGCGGGGTGTCCTTGAGGCGCAGGGTCAGCCCGATCCGCTGCCGGTCCACGTCGACCTCGAGCACCTTCACCTTCACCACCTGGCCGGACTTCACCACCTCGTGCGGATCGGAGACGTAGCGGTCGGACATCGCCGAGACGTGCACCAGGCCGTCCTGGTGCACGCCGACGTCGACGAAGGCCCCGAACGCGGCCACGTTGGTGACGACGCCCTCGAGGACCATGCCGACCTTCAGGTCGGCGACCTTCTCCACCCCGGCGGCGAAGGTGGCCGTCGAGAACGCCGGCCGTGGGTCGCGGCCCGGCTTCTCCAACTCGGCGAGGATGTCGGAGACCGTCGGGATGCCGAACCGGTCGTCGGCGAAGTCTGCGGGCCGCAACGACTTCAACGTGCGTGAGTCGCCGATGAGCTCGGCCAGCGTGACGCCCGCGCGGTCCAGAATGCGCCGCACCACCGGGTAGGACTCCGGGTGCACCCCGGACCCGTCGAGCGGATCGTCGCCGCCGTTGATGCGAAGGAAGCCGGCGCATTGCTCGAATGCCTTGGGCCCCAGGCGCGGAACCTTCAGGAGCGCCGTGCGGTTGCGGAACGGGCCGGTCGACTCCCGGTGAGCCACGATGGCCTCGGCCATCGTGTCGGTCACCCCGGACACCCGCGCCAGCAACGGCACCGACGCCGTGTTCAGGTCGACGCCGACGGCGTTGACCGCGTCCTCGACCACCGCGTCGAGACTGCGCGCCAGCGTGCCCGGCGTGATGTCGTGCTGGTACTGCCCGACGCCGATCGACTTCGGCTCGATCTTCACCAGCTCCGCCAGCGGGTCCTGCAGCCGCCGGGCGATCGAGACCGCGCCGCGAATGGTGACGTCGAGATCGGGGAGCTCGTGCGCGGCGTAGGCCGACGCCGAGTACACCGACGCCCCCGCCTCGCTGACCATGGCCTTGACCGGCGCCTTGGCTCCGGATGCCGTGATGTCGGCGATGAGTTCGCTTGCCAGCGCATCGGTTTCGCGGGACGCCGTCCCGTTGCCGATGGCGATCAGGTCGACACCGTGCCGCTTGACCAGCGCGCCGAGCATCGCCTTGGACTCGTCCCACTTCTGCTGCGGCTGGTGCGGGAAGATCGCGCAGTGGTCGAGCACCTTGCCCGTCGCGTCCACCACCGCCACCTTCACACCGGTGCGGAACCCGGGATCGAGACCAAGGGTGGTGCGGGTACCTGCCGGCGCCGCGAGCAGCAGGTCCTTGAGGTTCTTGGCGAACACCGACACCGCGTCCAACTCGGCGCGCTGCTTGAGCTTGACGCGCGCGTCGACCGCCGCCGACACCATCAACTTGACCCGCCATGCCAGCTTGACCGTCGTCGCCAGCCACGGCGTGGCGGGGGTCTTCGCGGTCAGGTCCACGCCCAGGGTCTGGGCGACCATCGCGTGGTAGACCTCCTCGTCGCCGCCGTCGAGGTTCAGCGAGAGGATCTGCTCCTTCTCCCCTCTCATCACGGCGAGCACGCGGTGCGACGGCATCTTCTCCAGCGGCTCGGAGAACTCGAAGTAGTCCCTGAACTTCTGCGCCGCAGGGGTTTTCGCGGCATCGGATGACGAGAGCGACGTCCGCAGGGCGCCGTCGACCCAGAACTTGGCGCGCACGGCGCCGACGAGTTCGGCGTCCTCCGCGGCGCGCTCGATGATGATGTGCCGGGCACCGTCGAGGGCCGCGGCGGCGTCGGCGACGTCCTCGCCGAGGAACTCGGCGGCCTCGGTCTCCGGCACCAGCGTGGGATCGGCCAGCAACCGGTCGGCCAGCGGCTCCAGGCCAGCCTCGCGGGCGATTTGCGCCTTCGTCCGGCGCTTGGGCTTGTACGGCAAATAGATGTCCTCGACGCGGGACTTGGTGTCCGCGGCCAGCAGTGCCGTGCGCAGCTCGTCGGTGAGCTTGCCCTGCTCGTCGATGGAGGCCATCACCGCGGTCCGGCGGGCGTCGAGTTCACGCAGGTAGCCGAGGCGTTCCTCCAGCAGGCGCAGCTGCCCGTCGTCGAGGCTGCCGGTGACTTCCTTGCGGTAGCGGGCGATGAACGGCACCGTCGCGCCCTCGTCGAGCAGCCGCACGGTCGCGGCGACCTGGGCCTCTCGTACGGCCAGTTCGTCGGCAAGGCGGGCGTTTACGGACCTGACGGTAAGGCTCGGAGTCACGCCGAGACCCTACCCAATGCCCCCGACGCGACCCGGTGACCGACGCGGTGTGATCGAATCGGCAGGCCATGACCTCAGAGCTCTCCCGGCAGGCCTTCGTGCGCGGCGCGCTCGGCGTGGCGGCGTCGGTGGTCTTGGCGTCGTGCGCCTCTCCCCCGGCGTCCGGCCCGGCGCCCGCGGCGGAGCCGACACCCGCCCCGCCGCACTGGGGCGATCTTGGCAATCTCGTCGTGCTGCCGTCGGATCCCGACTACGCGGGCGTCAAGACCGTGTTCAACACCCGCTTCGCCGGCTCGACTCCGGTGGCGGTCGTCACCGCGAGGTCGGTCGACGACGTGCGGAGGGCCATCGGCTTCGCCGCGACCAACGGCGTCGGCGTCACCGCGCGCAGCGGCGGCCACTCCTACGTCGGGGCGTCCACGGCGAACGGCACGATGGTGCTCGACCTACGCGGCCTGCCCGGTGAGATCGCCTACGACGCGGGCACCGGGCTGGTGACGGTGTCCGCGGCCGCCGACGTCGCCTCGGTGCAGCGGGCCCTGAGCCCCCACGGCCGGTCGATCCCCACCGGCAGCTGTCCGTCGGTCGGCCTTGCCGGCCTCGCCCTGGGCGGCGGATTGGGCGCCGACGCCCGGCGGGACGGGCTGACGTGTGACGCGCTGGCGTCCGCGACGGTCGTGCTACCCAGCGGTCAGGTGGTGACCGCCTCGGCCGACCAGCACGCCGACCTGTTCTGGGCACTGCGTGGCGGCGGGGCAAACTGGGGCGTCGTGACCTCGTGTACCTTTGCGACGTTTCCCGCCACCGATCGCGACGTCGTCACGCTGGCCTTCGACGAGGAGGCGACGGCCGACGTTCTCCTCGGCTGGCACGCCTGGCTCACCGCGGCGGACCGCGCGGTCTGGGGCATGGTCAACGTCACCGTCGGCCCCGGGTCCGGTCGCTGCTCGGTCGTGCTCGCCACCCCACCCGGGGACGGTCCGAGCCTTGCCGACGCCGTCACCTCGGCGATGGGCGTGCGCGCCACCAGCCACAGCGTCCGAACCCTGGACCACCCGGCCTTCGTGGACTACTTCGGCGGCGGCCCCGACGCCGTGCGACCGCGGGCGTTCGTCGCGGGATCCGACGTCGTGCAGGGGATGACGCGCTCGGCCGCCGACGCCCTCGTCGCCGCCACGTCGGCCTGGCCGCACGAGCTGACGCCGGCGACCATGGTGGTCGAATCCCTCAGTGGCGCAATCCAGGACGTCGCTCCGGACGCCACCGCCTTCCCGTGGCGGCGCCACGCGGCGTCCGTGCAGTGGTACGTCGAAACCCCCACACCGCAGCTCGTCGACGCCGCCAACGGTTGGCTGAGCGTCGCGCACGCCGCCGTCGGCGCACACTCGGCCGGCGGCTACGTCAACTACCTGGAGCCGTCGACCCCGGCGGCCCGGTACTTCGGGGCGAACCTGCCTCGGCTCGGCGAGCTCAGGCGGCGCTACGACCCCGGGCGACTGATGTTCTCGAGCTTCGACTGGTGACGGCGCAGCACCTCGCGACCCCCACCATGGCCACGAAGCCGCCGAGCGACGACCACCCCTCGCCGTCGCTGAGCCCGTCCTTGGCCATCAGCAGCACTGCGACACCCGCCAGACAGACCAACACCCCGGCGGCGGCCGACCTGACGCCCGTCGCCCGCGCCGGAGCGTCCCACCACGGCAACCGGCGATGCTCCAGCGGCGAGAGCAGCACGAAGGTCAGGGTCATGACGACGGCGAACACGGCGGCCCGCAGCGCCAGACGACCCCAGAAACCGGGTGCGTGCACGTCGTAGGCGTCGACCCCGACCGCGTGCAACGCGAAGGTGGCCACCGCGATCGCCGGGATGTGCCACAGGTAGAGCGTCATCGCTCCCCCGTTGCCCACCACCACGGCCTTCCAGACCCGCGGGCGAGCCGCCCACCGCCGAACCGCACCCGCCGCCACGACGAACAGGCACGACATCCAGGTGCAGTGCAGCGCCAGGAGCAGCGTCGGCGGGCTGACGTTGGACAGCCGCTCGGCGCCCGTCACGACCAGGGAGACCTCGTAGGGTCCAAGGGCGACGGCCGCGATCGCGGCGGCGAAGGCGACGGCCGCCGCGCCGAGCGCCACGGCGCGGTTGACCAGATTGCGGGCGTAGGCGACGCCGATCACCACCGGGATCAGCCAGACGAACAAGAAGTTGGCGACTCCGGCGTCCGGCGAGCCGACGGCGAGCCGGATCGCGTCCATCCCCGCCGAGGCGGCGAGCAGGGCGACGACGACGAGGGCGACCGCCCGCCCGGTCTGCAACCGGGTCATGGCCGGCACGAAGGCGAGTACCACCAGGTACACGCCGAGGAACCACAGCAGCGCGACCGATTCGCGCCCCAATCCGGCGGCCGACTCGGCGCCGAGCACCATCCGGGTCACCAGCAGGCCCAGCACCCACGCCGCGAGGTACCAGAACACCGGGCGGCAGAGTCGTTGGGACCGGGTGAACAGCCAGGTGCCCCAGGCCGTGCCCGGCCGCCACCCGTAGGCGCCGGCGGCCCCGCCGGCCAGGAAGAACAGCGGCATGACCTGCACGATCCAGGTGATCGGGGCCAGCGGGGGCAGCTCACCCAGCAGGTTGCCGATGCGCAGGCCGCCGGCGTCGATCGTCGCGAGCAGCAGGGCGCAGTGCCCGAACATGACCACTATGAGCGCGGCGAGGCGCGCGACGTCGACCGCGCGGTCGCGGACGGGTGCGGAGTCGTCGGCGATCGTGGGTGCGTCCGAGCTCGACTTGGGCGATGCCATGACCCCAGCATGACGCGCCGGAGGCGGGCGCGGATGAGTAGGACTACGTGTGTCCTGGAGATCACGACTTTGGGACGGCGGGTCGAATTCGCCTACATTGCTCGTAATGCGTTCCGTACTGATCTTTCTCACCGTCCTCGTCGGCGTCATGGCGTCGTCCGTCGCTCCCGCGGGAGCCGACGTGCAGGCGCTGCCCGATCTGAGTGGCTACGCCACGGTGTCGACGTATCCCTTCGTGATGGGCAACGAGGTGTACTTCCAAACCCCCGACGGGCTGCTCTGCGCGATTCAGCCGGCCCGCGGCGCAGCGGGGTGCGACGGACGGCTGCCGGGTACGCCGGCAGAGGTCGACGAGATCGCCCTGACCCCCGACGCCAGCACCCGGGGCCTGCTGGCGACCACCAACCACCGCTTCGTGAAGTCCACCGGGAACGCCGCGCCGCTGCTGCGCGAGGGACAGAAGATCGCCTTCGGCGACTTCGAATGCGCCGTCGGCGCCAACTCCTTCACCGCGTGCGTCAAGGGTGAGCCCGCCTCGCAGTGGATGGTGTTGTCCCCCAACGGCACCGGCATCGGACCCAGGACCGACGGTCTGCCGCCGGGCTTCCCCGACCCCAACGACTTCGTCCTGGGCGACGAGACCTACATCGTCGGCCAGGGCGCGAAGAACCTGTTCCCCGTCTTCACCGTCGAGGGTGGCCTCACCTGCTCGATCATCATGTTCAGTGGTGGCGAAATCGGTTGTGACGGACCACTACCGGGGGTCTCCGGCGGCGAGAACGAAGTGTTCCTCCAATTGCCCGGCGCCGCGGGGATCCGCCGTACCGACGTCCCGAGGTTCACGACGCCGGCGTATCCCGGCCCGGTCAAGCAGCTGCCCGTCGGACATCGCGTGCATGGGATTGGCGCGGAGTGCATGGCGATCCCCGGCGGGGTGGCCTGCACGGGAACGTTGGACGGTGCGGTGTACGCCTTCGAGGTGACACCCAAGGGAGTCAAGACCTTCGGCGGGTGACGCCTACGGCGTGGGGCGCTGGTGTTCCCACGTCTGAAGCACGTTGACGTAGGGGCTGGGACTGACCGACAGCGCTCCGACGAACGGATGCTCGAGCGCGAAGATCAGGTAGATGACGAAACCCATCAGTCCCGCGGTCAGGCCCACCGCGCAGGCGTGCAGAAGAAGATCGCGCGTGCCGAACAGGAACGTGAACGCCATGACCACCGCGCCGCCGCCGATCAACAGCACCCACAGCTCACCGGGCACGGACGCTTCGCCGGCCGACACCCGCAGCTTGCGGTTGGCGCTCAGGTCGTTGAGCTTCACGATGTCGTGGTCGAAGAACGCAATCTCGTTGCGGCTCTGCGGCTGGACGCCCAGGTACGCCGACCAGACGTCGGTCATCGGTCCGGATTCCTCTTCGACGGTCTGTCCGCGCCGCATGCGCGGCAATTCGTCGTCGATCACGTCGCGGGTATAGGCGATGAGGCTCTGCTGCACCTCCACTCGCGACGCCGCGGGTATCGCGGTGGAATCCCGAAGCAACTCCGCGATGGCACTCGCCTCGGCCTGGGTGGCGTCCTCGGCGTCGCCGAACTGTTCCCACACCACGACTACGAGGAACGCGACGAGCACCGCGTAGAGCACGCCGGCGAGCTGGAAGACCTGACCAGACACCAGGTTCGCGTTCTCGAGCCTGGTGTGCGACACCAGCTTTCGGAAGATCAGCAGTCCGCCCACCGAGACGCCGACGACGATGCCGACGGCCAGGAACCCGAGTAGCGGAGCAGGCATCTGCAGCAGCCAGATCACGGGCAGCGTCCCCCAGTCGCGCGGACGCGAGCCGTCCGCCTCGCCATTATGACCGTTCCGTCAAATGATCGAGCGCAACCCGAACGCATTGGACACCTGTGCCGCGACGACGCACACGGCCGTGGCGAGCTGGCGGGTCACGGGTCCGGGCAGATCGTCGACGAGTCCGCAGGCGGCACCGAGGACGCCGCCCGTCGGGAGCACCGCGACCACGCCCGGAGTCAGTTGCAGGACAACGGCATAGCCGTCGTGATCGCCGGTGGTGAACGTTCCGTCGTCATAGGCGTTGCCGAGGGGGACGACGCCGACCACGGTCGCCGCCCCGCTGGCGACGAGCCGGCGAGCGAGCTCCGCGCGGGCGACGTCGGACGAGACGTACTCGTGGGTGAAGGGGTTGGCGGGGTTGAGCTGCTCGGTGCTGAACGCACCCGACCACACGTAGCCCGTTCCGTTCACCGCGGGAGCGGCCCCGAACACCCGGCCGTGATCGTTGGGAAACAGAAAGAAGTTGTCTGAGAAGGCCTGCAGGAATCCGGCGGGCTGCTGGCCGTAGGTCGTGCCGTCGATGATCCCCGAGAAGCCGACGCTGTGGATGGGTTGGGCCGGGAACCCGGCTCGGGTCATGGCGGCGTCGAGGCGGGCCGCCGACTCCGCGGCGGTGGTCGAACTCGGGTCCAGAATGATCACGTTGACCGGCTCCAGGACCGTCTTGCCGTCGTGTGGCACTCCCCCGTAGTTCGCGATCTGCCCGTTCGGCTGGATCAGCCAGGTGCCGATGTCGCCGTAGGCGGTGTGCGCGACGTCGGTGGGGCTGGGCGTACCCGTGCCGGCGACGGGCGCGACGACGTCGGGCTGGGCCAGTCCCGTCCCGCCCGTCACCGCGGCGGCGGGCCGGACGAGGCTGGTTCCCTCGGTCTCGCGCCGAATGAGTTGCAGCGCCCCGAGCACGTCCGGTGCCGGAGCTACCGGTGCGTCGCCGGTGTGGGTGGTCGAGGACACGGTGGACGCCGTGGAAAGGCCGGCGACGGTGGCCTGAGTCGGCGTGGCACGTGACGGTCGGTCGGCGGCGCTGGGAGCCGGGTCGTCGTGACGGGTGTCGTCGCTCGACGTGTGACTGGCTGTGGTCGTGATCCCCACGGTCTTGGTGGCGCCGACGACCGCTACGGGCGGTGAATGCCGGGCCGTCGTGGTTTTCGTCGTACCGGGTTTGCCGAAGATGGAACCGGTCGGCTCGTCGGCCGCCGTTGCGGCTGAGCCGACCGCCGCGGGTCCGCTGGACGATGCCTCGCCGACCGACGTCTTGGCCGACGACTGCGCTTGTCCCCCTGCGGCCGAGCCGTCAGCAGTCGTTCCGTCGGCGTGCGCCACCGCGGTGCCGCTGGCGACGGCGACGCCGATGCCCAGCGCCAGCGCCAGTGCGCCGACCCGGCCGACGTAGTTCGCTGCACTCGGGCTCGTCTCCGCCGCGTGCCGCGCCGGATGGGTAGATCTGCTGTGCCGCCCCATGGCCGTCCCCCTGGATCCGCTCGTCGCGAGGGTTGACGCGTGCTTCTCAGCGGTCCTCGACCGAGGAATCGTATACGCATCCAGGCCGGGACGGACCCGTGAATGCGCCAGCGGCAAGGGGGAGCGATCGGCCTGTCCTCCCCTGCAGGTACATCGGATTGCCTCGACCCCATGCCTTGCGAAGGCAGCCGATCGGACGCAACCTGCCCTGACCGTCTTCGCCACCACATGGGTAGACCACTTGACGTTTCAGCAAACCGCCGACGGGTGTGATGTATCCCGGGCCACGTTTGCTGGAAGCGAACCCCGGCTAATGAGCGGTTCGGGGTTGCAGCAGGTTTGAGGGCGGGGCCGCAGGCCACGTCACCGCAGCCCCGCGAAACGGAACTTACCTCGCCGTCAGCGCTTCGGCATCTCGAGCGTTGCGGCATCCGTCGTGCAGCCCGAAGGGCACGGCGGTGAGCATCGTGACGGCGAGGTCGGTGCCGTTGGGCAGGCGGTACGTGCGCCGCTCGCCCGGTCGAGCGCCGACGATCGCGGCGCCCAGTGGTGAGTGGACCGAATAGACCTCCACGTCGCCGTGCTCGGCGCCGCGAACTCCGAGGAGAAACGTCTCCGTTTCGTCGGTGTCGCCGTAGCGGACGGTGACGACCATCCCCGGTTCGGCGACGCCGTCGTCGGGTGGATCCTCGCCGACGACCGCGTTGAGCAGAAGGTCGTGAATTCGTTGAATGCGCGATTGGCGGGCGCGCTTGACGGCCATCGCGTTCTCGTCCGCGTGTTCGTCGGGAGCGCTTGCGCACAGCTCGCGCAGAGTGGCGAATTCGCGCTTGAGCCGGTCCTGGGCGTCCGCTGATATCCAGATGCGCTGGGTCGTCGTCATTTTGGGTCCTTTCCTGGGTTGCCGTCAGGGGCGGGCGATGGAGGTGCGCCGCCCCTGACGACTCGTGGCGCCCTCGAGGGGCGGAGTTCGGGGGGTCAGGCGATGGCGCGTCGCAGCGGGTCGAACGGGCGCAACACGTCGGGCTGCTTGCCGGTCGTGATCTGTTCGGCGAGAAGGCGACCCGTCACCGGACCGTGGGCCAGTCCCCACATGCCGTGACCGCCGGCGACGTACACGTGTGGGGACAGTTCGCCGATGAGTGGGCGACCGTCGGGGGTGACCGGACGGGGACCCACCCAGACGTCGCTGCGCTCCTCCCACCGCACGCCGTGCAACAGGGGGCTCGCGGAGGCGACGATCGCGTTCACCCGGTCGTCGACGACGGGGTGGTGCGGGCCGCGGAACTCCATCGTCCCCGCCACCCGCAGACCACCGCGATAGGGGGTGCAGGCCACGCGGACGTCCGGAAGGTAGACGGGGCCGGGCAGCGGACGGTCGACGGGGACGGTGAACGAGTAGCCGCGACCCGACCCCACCGGGACGCGTAGGCGGCGGCCGGCCAGTCGCGACAACCATGCCCCGGTGGCGATCACGGCGCTGTCCGCGACCAGCTGCGCACCGCGGGACGATCGCACCACCACACCGTGGCCCGCGCTGACGACGTCGGCGACGTCGTGGGTGAGCAGAGTTCCCCCACGGGCGATTACCTGGTGACCAAGAGCCATCACGAAGCGGCCCGGATCGACGAAGCGTTGTCCGTTGACGTTGACCGCGGCGGTGATCGCCGGCGACGCCAGCGGAACCTGGGCGCGAAGGGCCTCGCCGGAGAGCTCGGTCACCGACAGGCTCTGGCCGGCGTCGGCGAGGCAATGCACCTCTCGCATCAGGCGTTCGGCGTCGAGGGCGCTGCGGAACAACGCGGTGATGGGCGCGTCGGTCATCGGTGCGTCGACCCCGTTGGCGACGAGTACCCCGAAGGCCTCGAGGCATTCCTCGTTGAGTGGCACGTTGGCGCGCACCGCGCGGTCCCAGGCGGACTGACGGCAGTTGGCGGCGAACAGGGCGAGGAAGCGCCACATCGGGCCGTCGGCGCTCATCGGGATGTGCAGCGGGGCGGAGCGGTCGCGTAGTGAGCGAAGGCCGTACCGCAGCACCGCCGGGGAGTTCAGGGGCATCGTGAGTGCGGGGGCCACCCAACCGGCGTTGCCCCAGGACGCGCCGGTCGCGACACCGCAGCCGTCCACGACGGTCACCTCGACCCCGCGCTCCTGCAGGAACCACGCGGTCGACAATCCGACGATGCCGGCGCCGACCACGATCGCCGATCGTGGTCCGCCGTCGATCCGCCCGTCGTGGCCCATCGTGATGCCTCCTCGCCTCGTCACCGTCTCCCGATGACTCCATGGTGCGGTGGACGGCGTGGCTTTACTTGGCGGCTCGGGACAACATCCGACGACCTCGTTGTCGGATCACGACAAGCGCGGGGTTCAGTCGGTGAGGACGGCGGCGAGTTCGACCATCATCGCCACGCGCTTCCGGGAGTCGTGCAGGGGCAGATCGGTGACCTCGGCCATCTTGCGCATCCGGTAGCGCACGGTGTTCTCGTGCACGCCCAGCCGGATACCGGCGGCGGCAGGGTCGCCGAGGGCTTCCAGCCATGCCCGCAGCGTCGACGCGTACTCCGTGGCATGGGCTCGATCATGGCGGCGCAACTCGGCGATCGGTCCGCGGTCGGGAGTGCGGCCCACGTGGGCCGCGGCGCGGAGCCGCTGCAACAGGATCGCGTCCCAGGACTCGTCGTAGGCCGGCGGCTCGGAACCGGTCGGCCAGCTGTCGTGCAGAGCCAAACATTCGTCGGCTTCCTGGCGGGCCGCGGGAAGGTCGGTCGGGGTCGCCGCCTTGCTGATCCCGGCGGACACGGTCGTCTCGTCCGGCAGAGCGGCGCGAAGTCCCGCGACCCACGTGCGTGCGGCCGTGGCGGGTTCGCCGGGCAGCAGGGTGTAGACGGTGTTTCCGGCCAAGGCGCTCCGACCCGGACGCGACCATCCGAACCCGGCCGTGGCCCGCTCGAATGCCAAGAGCAGAGCCGCATCCCGTTCCGCGTCGATCGACGCCTGCACGGCGACCACTCGCATCGGTCCCTGCGGCAGCCCGAGCCGGCTGGCCGATGCGGCGGCGTCGGCGCTGCCGTCCAACAATCGGATCACCAGTTCCGATTCGACCTGACGTTCGAGATCGGCGCTGGCGCGCGACCTCAGCAGGTGCAGCGCCACCGTGCGCGCGCCGTGGGCCAGCGCGGTGACTTCGGGTTCGACCATGGGTTCACGGCACGAGACCCACACCGATCCCATGAGTTCCCGCCCCGACCGAACGGCGACGACCATGCGCCCCGACAAGCCGTGCTCCACGTCGGGTTCGACGAACAGGGGTTCGTCGGAGGCGGCGAGGTGGGCGAACACGCCACGCGCCGAGAACGATTCGCGAAGGTACTCCGGTGCCTGCCTACCCATGATCGTCGCGACGCGGGCCGGGTCGGCCCCACCTTGCCGTCTGGAGTAGGCCAGGACGCGGGCCATCGCGTCCTCGATGGTGACCGCGCCACCCGTCGACTCGGCGAGACTGTCGGCGAGGGCGAACAAATCGGTGGGGCCGCGGCCGGATTCGGTTTCGCGGCCCTCCAGCACCAGCCCGTAGACCACCGCCGCAAGCTCGCTCCACCGCACGGCCGGCTCGACGACCAACACCGCGACACCCGCCACCGGCGCCGCGAGCGTGGTGGAACCGTCGTCGCGAACGAGTACCACCGCCGCGCGGGCCGCCACCGCCCACGGCACCGCCTCCTCGGCCGACCGCGCCCCGATGGCCAACAGCACGTCGCCGGTCACCGTCGCACCGTCCGCGGCCTCGTGCAGCACGACGCTGCCCAATTCGGTGGATCGCGCTATCGCGCAGGAGCGCATCTGGACGCCGTGACCGCCGAGCACGTTGACCAGCCTGTCCAGCGTGATCACGCGTGCCTCCTGATCGATGCGGATATACCCGGATGCCAGTCAATAGTCCGCGACCCGGGAACTCAAGCGGCCGCAGGTCGCGCGGCGGCGGCCTAGAAAAATGGTGCACGGGGCCCGTCTGCGGCGGATTTAGGATCGTGGGCGTGGGAGGAGTCTTGCGAGTCGACCCAGCCCGACTTCGGACCGCCGCGGCGGCACAGAACGACGTCGGGACCTACGTCGCGGCCATGGCCACGGGCCCGTCGATGGCGGACGCGGGCACGGGCATGGCGGGGCTGCTCGTCGAGGGCGCCTGTCGCTTCGCCGCCACGATGTTCGACACCGCCGCCTCAGCCGTCTACGAGGAGCTGACGGCCCACTCCACGAACCTCTCGGCGGCCGCCGACCGATACCACCACACCGACGGCGACCTCGGTCGGCGGCTGAGCAAGATCGCGAAGTGACTCCGACCGAGGGACAGTCGCCGTGACCGTGACGATTCCTCTGGTCGAGGCGTCCCGGCCGGAGGGGCTGTGCCACTCGGCCGCTCAACTGGGCGCTCGAGCGTCGGGCCTTGCCGCCCGGATCGACGCCCAGCGCGCCACGTTGACGGAGTTGCGGTCCGGCTGGCAGGGCACCGCCGCAGATGCCGCCATCGCCAAGGCCCAACCCACCCTGCTTCGGATGCAGCACATTCGCGACGCGATGACCACGGCGCAGACCGCCCTGCACGAGGGGGGTGCCGCGCTAGGCAAGAACCGAACCGTGCTGTTGCATACCGTCGGCACGTTCTCCGCTCAGGGCTGGCAGGTCGCCCCAGACGGAACGGTGTCCGTTCGGCCAGGCAGCCCGTTGGATCGGTACGCCCAGACCAGTCCCGTCAACGCCATGAAGATGCGACAGCTGGCGGCCAGCAACTCGGTGAGGGTGAAGGCCCTGCTGGCGGGTTTTGACGCCGCCGACCACGCGGTCAGCCGGCGACTGCGCACTGCCGTCGCCGGTCTTGACCGCACGCCGGCGCGGTTCGCGGGTGGGCCGCTGGCGGAGGCGCCACCGCCGTACGACACGGGCGCCGAGATTCCCGTCGGGAAGAGCCCTGAACAGGTCAACGCGTGGTGGACCTCGCTCGGCGACGGCGAACGCACGCGGTTGTTGGCGACCTGGCCGGACAGGTTGGGCAATCTCAACGGCATTCCCGTCGCCGACCGCAGCACCGCCAACGAGGCCCTGCTGCGACGAGACCTCGATCGCCCGGCCCAGGTCGCGTCCTCTCGAGGGGTCACGACCGAGGAAGTCCTGGCGCACCCCGACAAGTACGGCATGGCCGGCACGATGATGGACCGCTACCACAACGCCCTCAAGGTCCAAGACGCGCTGGACAAGGACGCCGCCAACGCCACCGACGCCTACGGCAACACCCCGGAAATCCTGCTGATGAAGTACGAGCCCGAGGCGTTCGGCGGTGACGGCGCCGCCGCGATCGCCATCGGTGACCCCGACACGGCCGCGAACACCTCGGTGATGGTCTCGGGCCTGACCACGTCGGTGTCGGCCGGGACGCTCTCCGACGGCAGCGGCGTCAACGTCTACAACGAGGCGAACCGGGCGGATTGGAACCACTCGACGGCGGTCGTCCAGTGGATGGGCTACGACGCACCGGACGATCTCGCGGTGGCCGAGCCGAACATGGCGCGCAACGGTGCCCAGATACTGGCCCCAGACGTCAACGCCCTTGCCGTCACGCATGATTCGAGCCCGTCCCACACGACGGTGATCGGTCACTCCTACGGCTCGACGACGGTCGCCGACGCCGCGGCGGGTTACGGAATGCACGCCGACGACGTCGTCCTCGTCGGGTGTCCGGGCACCGATTTGGCGAAGTCGGCGGCCGACTTTCACCTGCGACCCGACGGGCACGTCTACGTGGGCTCGGCGTCGACGGACGTCGTCACCAACCTCGGACGTGAACACGTCAACGTGCCCGGGGTAGGACTCGGCAGGGACCCCGCCATGGACGGTTTCGGCTCCACCCGCTTTCACGCAGAGGTGGCGGACTTCAGTCCGAACCCGATCGACGAGCACACCTCGTACTTCAAGAACGGATCGGAGTCGTTGTTCAGCATCGGCGACATCGTGTCCGGGCACGGCGACGCGCTCGGACACGACGGCATGACCGCCGACCACCGCGTGAAGACCCCCGGGTTTCCCTTCCCCATCCCGGGGTTGCCGCCCTCGATCGTGATCGATCCCGAGTTGGTTCACCGCTCCGACGACGACAACCATCACACCGGGCCGGGCGGCTAGCCATGACGACCGAACGAAGAGGGGCACTGACCGTTGAGGCTCGTAGACCTAAGCGTTGCCGGCGCGCTCGCGTTGCTCTGTGCGACGGGATGCAGTGACGCCGTGAGCAATCCGATCTCTCCGCAGGACGCGCGCCGGCAAGTGGTCGACGCGTCGCGTCAGGTGGTCACCGATCTCGGCGCCGAGGTGGCCAAGGCGAAGTTCGGTTACGACTCGTGCAACGACCAGGGCGACGCACCCTTTCGTGGGCACGGCAATCTGCTGCTGTGGATGCCCGGGGCCGACCGGACCCGCGAAGTGTCTTCCGACACCGTGATGAACCTGTTGCGGCAGCGCGGCTGGCAGACCGATCCCGACTTCACCTCGCACGGCACCACGTTCTCGCGCGACGGAGTCGACGTGAGCGTGTGGGTCATTCCCCCGCCCAAGCCCGACACGGCGCCGGTCGGTCACGTGATCGTCGACGTATTCGGCGAATGTCGCGACGCCTTCGACCATCGCTCCGACCACACCGACAGGCTGTCGGAGGACATTCAGGGGGACGTCGTCTCTGGGTGACGGCGGGCGGGCCCGGCGATCCCGTCCCTCCCCCGATCGGCGGACACGCAGATCCCCCGCCCCGCCCACCAGTCACCGGACAGACGTCGGGCCGCCAGCGCGAGATGGTTGTCCCGTCGCCGCACGCCGGCGAAGAAGAAGCGAATGACAACTCACACGAGGGGTTTGACCACAGTGACCACTTCAGCCCGCGTCGAGACCCCCCACGCGCCTCGAGCCAGCGGACCGCACCCATGACGGGAAGCCACTGCACATCCATGACCGACGACGACGGCGAACGCGTCACCGAGGACGACCGCTACGCGGCACTGTGGTGGGCGACGAATACCGCCGTCGCCGCGTTCGTCGACTACCGGCAGCCGCAGGAGGGCAACTGAGACGACGTTCTCACCGTCGCGTTCGCCTCCCCCAACCTCGGGCGGTGACGATCACATTCACGCCGAGGCTCGATCAGACGTCACGACCTCGGTGAGCCGCCCCGTGCTGACGTCATAGATGAAGCCCGACAGCGCAATTCGAGTGGAGATCGTCGACGTGGCGCGAATGCGTCGAACGTCGGCCGCGACGGTCTCGGCCGGATCGAGGACCGCGGTGCGGCGCAGCGTGCCGTCGTCGAAGCCGCGAGCGGCGAATTCGGCGCGTAGCTCGTCGTCGGCCATCAGGCCCGAGCCGCAGTCGGTGTGGTGGATGACGGCCAGTTCGAACCAGGGGGCGTCGGGTGTCTTGACTTCGTGGAGGTAGCTGATCCAGGCCAGGTCCGCCAACACGGAATCCGTCACGCGACCACCGACGTTGCGGGCGACGATCGCGTCTCCGAGGTGCAGACCCAGCAGCACGGCAGGGTCCACGCGAGGGTCGATGCAGGTGATCAGGTAGACCTGCTTGGTCGGCAGGAACGGTATTGCCGGGACGTGGTCCTTCATGTCGGTGGCGGCGAAGCGGGTGTTGTTGACGATGAGTTCGTCGAAGTTGCTCATACCGACCAGTGTTGCCCTGCGCGGCTGGCCCCTCCAGGGTCGAAACGGCCACGCGGGGTCCGGGTCGTGCCAATCGCCGGCGCCTGGTCCGCGGTGCGACGGGGCAGCGCTCAGACGGGCTCGGGGCGACGCGCCGCGCGACGGTAGGCGGTGGGAGTCATGCCCACCTGTCGGGCCAGGTGCAGCCGAAGCACCGCGGCACTGCCGAATCCGCAGCGGTCGGCGATGTCGTCGACGTCGAGAGTGGTTGCCTCGAGCAGGCGTTGGGCCTCCAGCACACGCTGGCCGACGAGCCAGCGCATCGGCGTCGTACCGACCTGTTCGGCGAAGCGCCGCACGAAGGTTCGCCTGGACATCCCGGCACGGTGGGCCAGACTGTCGACCGTCAGAGGCCGCCGCATCTGCGTGATCGCCCACTCCAGCGTGTCACCCAGACCACCGTCGGCTGGTAGGGGGCGCTGGCTGTACTGGGCTTGACCGCCGGTGCGATGCACGGCGACGACCATCCGTCGCGCCACGTCGGCCGCGGCGTTCGCACCGTAGTCGAGGCGCACCATGTGTAGACACAGGTCGACGCCGGCGGATATCCCTGCGCTGGTGAGGATCTGCCCCTCATCGGCGTAGAGGATGTCGGGGTTCAGGCTGACCTGCGGGTGCAATCGTCGAAAGTCGTCGGCGTATTGCCAATGCGTCGTCGCAACCCGACCGTCGAGAAGCCCCGCCGTCGCGAGTGCGAACGCTCCGATGCAGACGGAGGCGATGCGGGTCCCGCGGGCAGCGACTCGGCGTAGCGCGTCGATGGCGTAGTCCGGCGGTGCGAGGTGGGGGTGAAAACCGGGGACCAGGACGGTGTCGGCGTGATCGAGAGCCTCCAGGCCGTGGCGCACACTGACCGAGAATCCGGTCGAGGTGGGGACGTCGCCGGGGCGTTCGGCGCAGACGGCGAAGCTGTATCGGTCTCGTTCGTCGTAGTGCCCGAATACTTGCGCGGGAATCGACAGGTCGAAGGCGACGACGTCGGGAATCGCCAACGCGACGACACGGTGTACGGCCGACATCGCGGTCAGCCGTCGGTTCCGGTCAGGACGAGGGCACGGTGGTCGTGCACCTGCATGGCGAGGGCTGCGACGTAGTGCACCTGCCGCAGTTCCATGCCCCGATTCTAGGCTGCGTGACAAGGCGAACCATTGCCTCTCGACGACGTTGTGCAGCAATGGGTTTGGCCCAGTGATCGGAATCGTCGGCGCCGCCGGCCTCCTTCACTGGTCCAAAGGGGAAGTCGAGGCGTCCCTCAGGGCTTGGCCGAGTGCGGCGCGGCTGGTCACGCCCAATTTGGGGAAGATGCGGTACAGGTGAGCGCCTACGGTTCTGGGAGACAGATGGAGGCGGGCGGCAATTTCCTTGTTCGACTGCCCCGCGGCCGCCAGTTCGGCGATCGTACGCTCTTGGGCGCTCAGCGAGACCGAGCCACCGGGGGCGCGGTGGACCGCTGCGCCGGAGGCACGCAGCTCGCCCGTGGCGCGTCGTTCCCACGGGTGCGCAGACAAAGCGCGGAACCCGTCTGCTGCTCGAGTGAGCTGCTCGCGGGCTTCGACGGTTCGGCGGCGCCGTCGCAACCACATGCCGTACGACAGTCGAATTCGGTTGCGTTCGAACGTGTTCTGGGACAGGCCCGGGTGCGCCAGGGCCTGGTCGTAGAGTTGAGCCGCCGATTCGTCCGCGGCGGTCATCGCTTGCACGGCGACGGTGAGCGCGGCCAGCCTCGGTGAGATGTCGGCGATGCGGAGCTCAATCGCCTGATCGACGTAGGCCTGAGCACGTTCGGGGTGTCCGGCGCCCAGGGCGGCCTCGACGACGTCGAGCAGCTCTTCGGTCGGTTGCTTCGAGTAGGGCGGGAATCGTGCTGCCGCATGGCTGTCGGCGGTGACGGCGTGGGCTGCGGCGTAGTCTCCCGCGCCGAGCGCGATGAGCGCCTCGGTGCGCCGCACGATGGTGCTCAAGAGGCCAAGTCGCCGTGGTCCGGCCCAGGCCTGGACTTCGGTGGTGCACCGGCGAGCGGTGTCGACGTCGCCGGTGGCGGCGGCGTGCAGTCCCTCGTAGGCGATGAATTGGTGGCGAAACAGGTCGTTGCGGTGGAGCTCGGTCAGGTCACGTCCGAGTCGCGTCGACTGCTCCGCCTGGTTCCAGTCTCCCGTCGCGAGTTGGTCGAGCAGGGTCAGGTGCAGCATGGTCATCGCGTTCGTGACCGCGCCGCGGTCGGACTCGCGGCGAAACAACGTCGCGAGAGTGGCCCGAAAGTCGGCAAGTGCGTCCACGTAGTAGGCGGCGACTCCCAGCCGCATGACGTCCCATGGCTCTCGTCGCCCGAGCTGTGCGCGCTGCTCGTCGAGTCGTCGCCGGACGGTGTGCCCACGGCGGCAGACGTCTCCCCACGAGTCTCGGAAGAGCAATGCGTCGGCGTCGAGCCGCGACGCGAGGCGGTCGATCACGTCGTCGGTCTGCTGCCATCGTTCGGGGTCGGCGTGGTACAGGGTGACCGCGAGAAGGTTTGGCCTCGGGCACGCCGCGGTGCGCCAATTGTCACCAGTGGTTGCCGTGGATCGCCGCGGCGGGTGACTCGAACTTCTCGGACGTCGCCGAAAAGGCGTCGGTGCCAGTGCTCGTCGACCTGTGGGCGACCTGGTGCGGGCCGTGCCGGATGGTGAGCCCCGCGCTGGAACAGCTCGCAGGAGAACGGGCCGGCCGACTGAAACTGGTCAAGGTCGACGTGGACGGGGCACCGCAGATCTCCCAGCGGTTCACCGTGCAGGCGGTGCCGACCCTGCTGGTCCTCGACCACGGGCGAGTGCTGGCACGGAGATCGGGCGCGGCTCCCGTTGCGGCGCTGCGTAATTGGTTGGATGAGACGTTGTCGGTGGACGACCCGAAGGAGGCACGATCATGACGTCCGTGTACATGGATCCACACGTGGCGGAGATACGCCCGGTGCGTCCGCGCTCCAACGGCTGCGAGGAATGCCTGCGGCTCGGCACACCATGGCTGCACCTGCGGCTGTGCCTGACGTGTGGACACGTCGGTTGTTGCGATTCGTCGCCCATGCGGCACGCCCGGGGACATGCCCACGCGATCGGGCACCCGATCGTGCAGTCCTTCGAACCCGGCGAGAATTGGCGCTGGTGCTACGTCCACGAAGACTATGTCTGAGGTCGCGGTCGACCAGCGCGAGTCGTCTCCCCTGGCCGAGACCCCCGACGTGTACGGCGCGTATCCGAGACTGTCCGACGATCAGATCGCCTCCCTCGAGGTGGGCGGCGCCCGGCGCACCGTAGGCACGGGTGAGACGCTCGTTCGCGAAGGCGAGCGCGCCGACTACTTCTTCGTCGTCCTGTCGGGCAAGGTGGCCGTCAGCACCACCGACGACGCGGGCACACAGCGCGTGACGCGGGTCCACGGCGCCAGACGATTCCTCGGTGAGCTGGGCGACCTCGAGGGCCAGGCAGCGTTCTACACCGCCGAGGTGGTGGAGGCCGGTGAAGTGTTGTTGGTCCCGACCGAACGGGTGCGCGACTTGGTCGCCCACGATCAGGCGCTCAGTGACCTGATCCTGCGCGCCTACCTGTGGCGGCGCTCGCTGCTCATTCAGGAGGGATTCGGATTTCGCATCATCGGTTCCTGCTACTCTCCGGACACCGTTCGGTTGCGCGAGTTCGCCGCACGAAATCGGTTGCCGCACCGCTGGTTCGACTTGGAACGCGACTCGCAGGCCGAACGGCTGCTCCAGCGGTTCGGGGTGACCGAACAGGACACCCCGGTGGTGATCTGGGGCGGTGCGGTGCTGCGCAACCCGACCAATGCGGAGCTGGCCCGGCGCGTGGGACTGCCGGTGCCGGATACGGCGGCCGGTGAATCCGACGTCGTCGTGGTGGGTGCCGGTCCTGCGGGACTGGGCGCGTCGGTGTACGCCGCCTCGGACGGTTTGACCACCGTGGCCATGGAGCGGATCGCGACCGGAGGGCAGGCCGGGACGTCGTCGAGGATCGAGAACTATCTCGGCTTCCCCGGCGGCATCTCCGGAGGCGACCTGGCCGAGCGCGCCGCCCTGCAGGCCGAGAAGTTCGGAGCGCGGATCTTGGTGTCCGCAGAGATCGTTCGACTGGAATCCGGTGACGGCCAGCATCAGTTGACGCTGGCGGACGGTGCGACCTTGGTGGCCAGGGCCGTCGTGCTTGCGACGGGTGCCAGGTATCGCAAGCTCGCCGTCCCCGGAATCGAATCGTTCGAGGGCGACGGCGTGTACTACGCCGCCACCGTTCAGGAAGCGTTGGTGTGCGGCACCGGGCCGGTGGTCGTCGTCGGGGGCGGGAACTCCGCGGGGCAAGCGGCGGTCTTCCTCGCCGAGCGGGTTTCCCGGGTGTACGTGGTGATCCGCGGCGAGGACCTAAGCAGGACCATGTCCCGGTATCTCGTCGACCAGGTCGACCGGCACCCTCGCGTGACCGTACGGTCGTGCACCGAGGTCCGAGAAGTACACGGGGACCAGAAGCTCGGCGAGGTGGTGATCGAGGACAAGCCGAACCGGCGAGCGGCAGTCGATCCAGACCCGTGCGCTGTTCGTCTTCATCGGCGCGGAGCCCCACACCTCGTGGCTCGACGGCGCCGTCCGCCTCGACGACCGCGGCTTCATCCCCACCGGGCCGGCCGCGCTCTACCAGGACGTCGGCGGCAGTCAGACCAGCCCGCCGCGTCAGCCGATGACGCTCGAGACCAGCCGACCCGGCGTGTTCGCGGTGGGCGACGTGCGCAGCGGCTCGGTCAAGCGGGTCTCGTCCGCCGTCGGGGAAGGATCCATGGCGGTCCGGCAGATCCACGAATACTTCGGGACGTGACGAGCGCGACCATCACGACGGCCCCGCCGCCTGCCCTGGCGCTTCCGCAAGGGCCTGTTGCGCCGCGCGATGAAGGTCAAGGCGTGAGTACACCCCGAAGGCGCTGCCGTCGTCGAGGAAACCGCCGCCCGGCCCGAGGGTCGCCGTCAGGATGGCGTTGGCCTGCTCCAGCGAGAGGTAAGGATACGCCGCGGTGAGGAGATATCCGGCTTCCGGCGCGACCTTGCCGACGTCTACGGCGGCGTTCACGTTCTGGCCGAATACCGCGGGCAGGCCATAGGTCTGGGTGGCGTCGACGAAACGTGCGTTGTCCTCGGGCCGCGCGAACCGGCTCTGGTCGTCTCTGGCGCACACTGCCACCGCGTTCCCGCACGCACCGGCAAGAGCGCCGGTCAGATCGGTGCGCGCCGCGGCCAGCGCGTGACGGAAGTCGTCGATCCGCACCCCGTCCCGTTCGACACCGACGTATCCCGCCGCGTTCGCCAACAGGTGTGCGACGTCGTAAGTGGCCAAGGTCCGTCCGCCGAGCACGTCCATGGCGTAGTGCGCGCCGATGATGACGCGGTCGTTGCCGTACTCGGCGGCCCGCACCATCATCTCCGGATAGCGGTCGGGGACCAGCAGGGCGAGCATCAGCGATTCGGTGTAGCCGTACGTGGTGTGCCCGCTGGGGTAGGACGGGCTGTCGACCAGGTTCTGCTCCGGCCCGCGCAGCCACGACGAGTTGTCGGACGGGTTCCCGAAGAAGTCGGGACCGCCATATGTCAGCAGGTGCGGCTCGGTCTGGAACGGTCGGGAATCGCCGTAGGCGTCGGCTCCCTCGCTGCCCGCCGGCAAGTCGTAGGCCTTGCCGAAGATGTCGGTGACCCCGCCCGCCTGGTGCAGGATGGCCAGCGCTTCCGGCGAAACCGGTTCCTTGCCGTCGGTGGTCGCGTTGGCGAAGAAGTACTTCCCCGCGTTGGAGTCGGTCTTGGTGACGTCCGATGCGTAGGCGATCAGATTGGCGACGGCCGGAGAGACGTTGGTGTAGTCCTCGTTGCCGTCGGCGTCACGGGTGTAGGACGTCAGTCTCTGGTAGGCGTCACCGAGCGCGGTCCCCAGGCCGTCGGCGAGCTGATAGGCGTTGCCGTCGGTGATGAACGCGTCACGCAGTGCCTGCTGCTGCTGATCGGGGAACGGGAGAAGCGTCGGCTGATTGGCGATCCCGTTCTGGATCGCCCCGGTGACCGTGAGGTTCGCCGCCAGGGCAGCCCGCCCGGCGTCGGTGTTGTCGAGGGTGGCCACGGGCGTCAGCCCACGGAGCACGGTCAGACTCGTCACGCTCTGGGCCGTGGCGGTGCCGGGGCTCAGCAGCGCACTCGCGCAGACGATCACGACGAGCAGACATCCACGCATCTTCATACAAGATCCTCAGGTCGCGGGAACAGCTCGATCCTAGGGAGTGAACCCGATCGGCAGCAGGGTTTGCGGATCCCCGGCTGCGCTCCCGTCGTAGACGGTCAGCGGCCGGTGGTCAGCATCGTGCGCGCGGTCAACGCCACCGCCATCGGCAGCAGCTGCTGTGCGTCGTCCAGATTGCACCCGGTGAGCCGCTGAATCTGCTCGAGGCGGTAGTACAGCGACTGGCGCCGAATGTGGAGGCGCCGAGCGGCTTCGAGTTTGTTGCCCGCGCATGCCACCAGCACCTCCAGAGTCTGCAGCAATTGCCCGCTGCGGCGCTTGTCGGAGTCGTCGAGCATTCCTATTTGTTCGTTGACGAACTGGCGCAGCGTTTCCCGGTCGCTGTAACCGTCGAGCAGTCGCTGAAGCGCCAGCTGCTGTACCTCGATGACGGGGTCGGAGATGTGCAGTTCACGAGCCAGCTCGAGGGTGGCGTGCGCATCCGCCATCGCCCTTGGCACGTCGGACACGTCTTGGACCCGGCGGCCCACGACAGCACAGACTCGTTTGTCCCGTCCGAGTTCACGCTCGGCCACCCGCCGCACGGCGTCACCGAACGCCATCCCCTCGACGTCGCGGCTGCGGGCGACCACGGCGCACAGCGAACCCCGTACGACACCGAAGATTCCGTGCCCGCACTGGCGGATCACCTTGTCCACGAAGTGCTCGGCAGACGGGATCCGGTGCAGGTCGGCGACCAGGCAGACGTACTCGTGACCGTCGACGGCCACCCCGGCTGCCGCCAGCTGGGCCTCGAGCAGTCCGCGCGCCACCGAACGGTTCCCGACGAGTTGCTCGAGCAGAATCTGTTGAGCACGGACCGCATCGGCGACGTCCTTGTGCTCGCGGATCAGGCACAGTCCCAGGACCGTCGGGGCGCGATCCAGCACCGCTTCGCACAGCAATTCGGGTGCGCCGTCCGTTCCGATCACCAGCCGTCCCCAGGCGGCGCCGTCGACCAGCACCGGGGCGTCGGCGCTCGCGGCGTCCGGATCGTGCGGGGCGCCGGCCTCCTCCACGAGCCGGCCCGCCCGGTCTCGAAGCTGCGCCCAGGAACCCAGGGTGGCCGCCACCTGCCCCACGAGTTCGCGCAGCGACGCACCGCGGGCCAGCGCCACAGATAGCGCGCGCGACGTCTCGTCGGCATGGCGCAGCCGGATCACCGACCGGTCGATCAACTCGCTGTTCACCGCCTCGGCCACGTCGGTGAACCGCAGCACCGGCCGCATCTGCACAATCGTCAGACCTGCTTCGGTCGCCTCGTCGACCATCTCCTCCGGCACCCCGGCGAAGGTCCGACCCACCTCGAATAGCAGTGCGGCGACGCCGATTTCGGCCAAGCTTCGAACGTAGTGCCGCCGTGCCGGCTGGTCGACGCCGACCAGTCCCACACCGTTGGTCAGCAGCACCTCGCCGCCCCGAAGAAGGGGTGCGATGTCGAGCAGATCGGCAGAGTGCACCCAGCGCACCGTGTGATCGAGGTTGTCGTGCCCACTCAGGATGACGGGGTCGGCCAACTGCAGCAGCGGGTGGTCGAGCACCTCGCTCAGGATCAAGCTCATACGACAGTATGTCCCACGAACAGGGTTCCGATTGCTGACACTGCGTCCGTTGCACCCGCGCGCGAACACGACCATCGTTGGCTGTCACGGCAGACAGGAGCCCCATGACCGCCGAACCGGCAGTGAACCCACATCAGTCCGCTCAGCCATCCGACGGGTGGCGCAACGGCGCGGCGGCAGTCGCCATGCTGACCTTCGCCGTCGACGGTGTGACACCGGTCCTGGCCGCAGGACGCCGGCACGCCGACAACGCGATGGCGATCACCCACCAGCAGTTCGACGCGCGCCGCGGCACTCCGCGGCTTCTCGACATCCTCGACGAATTCGAGATCAAGGCAACGTTTTTCGTGCCTGGAATCTCCGCCGAACTCTGGCCCGCGCTGGTGACCGAGATGGTCGAGCGCGGCCATGACGTCGCCCACCACAGCTACTCGCACCGACCCGCCACCCAGCTGACCGCCGCCGAGGAGCGCATCGAGTTCGAGCGAGGCTACGAAGCCCTCGCCAAACTCGGGGTCACACCCAACGGCTACCGCTCCCCCATGTGGGCCGCCACGTGGAGCAGCGCCGGTCTGGCCGTCGAACACGGGCTGACCTACGACACCAGCCTGATGGACGACGACCGCCCCTACGTCATCGAGACCGACCACGGCCCGCTGGTCGAACTGCCGCCGCACTGGTCGCTGGACGACTGGGAACAGTACGCATATCTGCCCGAGCCACACCTCGGCTACGTCATCGAGCCGCCAGAGAAGGCGCTCGCCCTCTGGACCGCCGAACTCGACGGACTGCGCGAATTCGGCGGCCTGTTCCAGCTGACCGCGCACTCCTTCCTCTCCGGTCGTGCCGGACGAGCCAGGAACCTGCGCCGCATGATCGAGATCATCTTCGAACGCGGCGACGTCACCTTCATGACCGGCACCCAGTTGCGCGACGCCGTGCTCGCCGATCCCACCGTCGAACGGCGCCGGCTCGAACCGCTCGAAGTCGACCCCGCCGTCTATCCCAACTGGTGATCGGAGACCCACATGAGCACTCTCGTCACGGGCGGCCGCGGATTCGTCGGACGGCACCTCGTCAACCAGCTCGTCGGCCTCGGCGAGAAGGTGATCAGCTACAACCGCGACTTCGCCGTCGACGATCGCGACGGGCTAGTGCTCGTACAAGGCGAACTCTTCGACATCCCGCGACTGGTTCAGACGTTGCGCGACCACGAGGTCACCCGGATCATCCACACCGCCGGACAGAGCCACCCGGGGGTCTCGATCGAGCTGCCGGTGACGACCTTCGCCGCCAACGCCGAGGGCACGTTCTCCGTCCTCGAGTCAGCGCGGATGGCAGGAGTGAAGCGGGTGGTCAACTTCTCGTCGGAGTGCGCCCTGGGCAACATCGCACCGGGAACCGTGGTCGGCGAGGACGTCACCCCCGCCCCCACCACGGTCTACGGCGTCACCAAGGTCACCGGGGAACTGCTCGGCTCGGTCTACACGTCGCTGTACGGCGTTCACGTCGTGTCCCTGCGCATCACCGAGGTGTACGGGCCGGGGCTGTGGATGCCCAGCCTGCTGGGCGACATGATCCGCGCGGCACTCAACCAGGAGCCGTTCCACCTCCCCGAGGGTGGTGACCACCCGTTCCAGTTCGTCCACGTCGAGGACGTCGCCACCGCGGCACGGCTGGCGTCCACCGCCGACTCGCCAGCCCAACCGACGTACAACGTCTCGGGCGGACGGCAGGTCTCGGTCACCGAGACCGCCGCGATGCTCGCAAAGCTGTTGCCACAGGCCGAGTTCGACATCGGGCCCGGCTTGCTCCCGGCCTGGGACCACATGGGTGCCTTCGACGTCTCCGCGGCCGAACGCGACCTCGGCTATCGCCCGCAGTGGGACCTCGAGCGCGGTCTGCGCGACCAGATCGACTGGCTGCGCACGAACACCTGACCCCAAACGCCACCACGACGAGGAGCAAGCACCCATGACAGCCAGCGATCGACGAGTTGCCCTGGTCACCGGCGCCGCATCGGGGATCGGGATGGCCACGGCCGCCGCGCTCGCCCGCGACGGCGCCGACGTGGCCCTGCTCTCGCGCGCCGAGGACGACTTCGGCGGTGCCGTCGAACTCGTGGAAGGCCATGGCCGCCGGGCTCTGCCGATCGGAGTCGACGTCGGCGACCCCCACGGCGTTCGAGACGCGTTCGAGCGCGTCGAACGTGACCTCGGCCCCATCCACGCAGTGCACAACAACGCGGGCATCTCGATCGTGGCGCCGCTCGTCGACACCACCGACGAGATGTTCGACCGATTGGTGCGCACCAACCTGGCAGGCAGCTTCCACACCCTGCGCGAAGCCGCCCGCGTCATGCAGCCCCGTCGCCGCGGCGCGGTCGTCAACACCGCCTCCGAACTCGCGCTGATCGGCCAGGCCGGTTACGTCGCGTACACCGCCACCAAGGGGGCCATCCTGGCGATGACCCGCAGCGCCGCCGCCGAACTGTCCTCCTGGGGCATCCGGGTGAACTCGGTGTGTCCCGGCACCACCAAGACCCCGATGTTCCTCGCCGAGTTCGACGGAGCCACGGACCCCGAGGCGGAGCTCGCCGACAACGCGGCGAGCGTGGCGATGCAACGCATCGCCGATCCAGCGGAGATCGCCGAAGTGGTGGCGTTCCTGCTCTCCGATCGCGCCAGCTATGTCACCGGCGCGCAGATGGTCGCCGACGGCGGCCGGACCAATTGCGTACCCGTGGGCACCATCGGCGTTGCCGCCCAATAGAAACCGATCCTCAAGAGAGAGCGCGACGATGACCGAACCAGAACGTGGCCCCGCCCCGTCCCGACTAGAGCAGCTGGGCTACACCCAGGACCTGCACCGCCGACTCAACGTGCCGGAGGTGGTCGGACTGGCCATGGCGGACGTCTCCCCGACGATGGCCGTCCTGTTCCTCTCCGCGGGCGTGTTCGTCGTCGGCGGCACGTTCTCCATCGGCGCGGGCCTGCTCCTGTCGGTCGTCGTGGTGCTGATCTCCCTGTGCCTGGCCGAACTCGCGGGCATGTTTCCCATCGCGGGCGGGATGTACTCGCTCGTGCAGAAGGTGCTGCCCGGGCCGCTGTCCTGGATCACGATGTTCAACTACCTGATCCAGGGCGTCGTCATCCCCGCCAGCATCGCACTGGGAATCGGCGCCTTCCTCAAGAATCTGATTCCCGGAATCACGTTGTCCGACGGCGTCATTGCGATCATCCTCCTGGCCCTGGCTACCGCGCTCGCGCTGACGACCGTCGAGATCGGCGCCTGGGCCACCGCTCTGATGGTCGTCGTCGAGCTCGTCGTGCTGAGCATCATCACCATCGCCGCCTTCGCCAATCCCCACCAGTCCCTGGCCGAGGTCACGTTCCACCCGACCGCGCTGAGCAACGGCGAACTCGTCGCCGTGGGCTTTGCGGTCATGCTCGCGACGCTGGCCCCGGCCTTCAACGTCATCAACGGCTACGACGCCGCACTCGGCTTCTCCGAGGAGCTGAAGGGCGGTGAACGCAACATCGGCAAGGCCGTGATCATCTCCGCCGTGTTGGCCTGCGTGTTCATCATGGTTCCGCTCATCGCCGCCGTGGTCGCCGCGCCGGACCTCAAGGAGTTCTTCAGCGCCCCGGCGCCGGTCGTGTACTCGGTGGAGGCGTCGCTGGGTACGAAGGCGGGCGCCATCGTCGACGTCGGTGCCATCGTCGCGCTGTTCAACGCGATGCTGTCGCTGCTCATGTACTTCGCCCGCGGCGTCTACACCACGGGTCGCGACGGTGCCTGGCCACAGCCGGTGAACCGAATGCTCGGCAGCCTCAACCGGTTCAAGGCACCCGGAGTCGGGGTGCTGGTGCTGGCCGTGCCCGCCGCGGTGCTGGTCTTCACCTCGGCGCTGAACTTCCTCATCATCTTCGCGGGCACCGTCATCGCCGCCGTGTACCTGTGCATCGGGCTGGCCGCGCTGCGCAGCCGCCGATCCATGCCCGACGAGCCCCGCCCGTTCAAGATGCCACTGTGGCCGCTGCCACCGCTGGTAGTCGTGGCGTTCACCGCGATCGCGCTGGCCACCCAGGACACGCCCTACCTGATCGCCGAGTTGGTGCTGATCGCCCTGGCACTGCTGGCATGGGGCGGATCCAAGGTGTGGTCGCCGCCCGCGCCCACCAAACCCGTCGAGGCCGCAGACCTGGAGCCGACATCATGACCAGTGAGACCGTTCCCGTTCTCTACCAACACATGACGTGGCCGGAGATCGCCGACGCGGCCGCGGCCGGGGTGCCGGTGGTGATTCCCATCGGAGCCACCGAGCAGCACGGCCACCACCTCCCGGTGTGCACCGACTGGGTACTGCCGGAGCGCATTCTGGTGGAAGCCGCACGGCACCGCCGCATCGTCGTCGGACCGTTCATCCCCTTCGGATACCGCAGCCGTCCGGGAAGCGGTGGTGGCCAACACTTTCCGGGCACCCTCTCGCTCCGTGCGACGACTCTGATCAGCGTGCTCGAGGACGTCCTCGACGAACTCGCCCGTGGCGGGTTCCGCAACATCGTGCTGTACAACTGGCATTTCGAGAACAGCGGGTTCGTCTACGAGCCTGCCTTCCTCGTCAGCCAGCGGCGTCCCGAAGTCAAGATCGTCGTCGTCGAGGACGTCAACCCCGACTACACCCCGCAGCGTCGCGAACTCCTCTGGCCCGACTCGTTTCCCGGGCTCGCCCTCGAACACGCCGCGGTCATCGAGACCTCCCTGTGGATGCACCACCAGCCGGACATGGTGCGCACCGAGCGCATCGCCCCCGACCAGCCCGAGCGGGTGGTGAGCCACGACGTCCTGCCCATCGACACGCGACTGTCTACCGCGAGCGGAGCACTGTCCTCACCGGCGCCGGCGAGCGCCGAGAAGGGCCGCATCCTCACCGAATGGTTCGTCGAGCGGGTGCTCGACGTCCTCGACGACGAGTTCCCGCGCGAGGGCGCGAAGTGAGCGAGTCCGCGCCCATCGGCGCCGTACCCGCCATCGAAGTGCCGCGCTACGCCGGAAAGGGGACCTTCGCGCGGATCGCCGACATCGGCGAGGTGAGCGACTACGACATCGCCATCCTCGGCGTGCCCTTCGACGGCGGCACCTCCTACCGGCCGGGCGCCCGTTTCGGTCCGATGGCGGTTCGTCAGGCCGCCCGCACGCTACGACCGGGCTACCACGTCGAACTCGGCGTCGCCCCTTTGGAAGTCGTGCAGGTCGTCGATGCCGGCGATGTCACGGTCACGCCGTTCGACATCGACGAGGCGTGCCGCCAGATTCAGCAGCACGCCGCCGAGATCCTCGGCGACGGTCGCCGCCGGATCGTGTCGATCGGCGGGGACCACACCATTGCGCTGCCCAACCTCCGCGCCCTGCACGCGGTGCACGGCCCCGTCGCGCTGGTGCACTTCGACGCTCATCTCGACACCTGGGACACGTACTTCAACGCCCCCGTGACGCACGGCACGATCTTCCGGCGGGCCTTCGAGGAGGGCCTGCTGATCGAGGACCACTCGATCCACATCGGTATCCGCGGGCCCATCTACGACCAGGCCGACCTCGACGACGACGCCGCCATGGGTTTCCGGATCATTCGCGCTGGTGACCTCGACGTCATGGGAATCGATGCCGCCGTCGACGTCATCCGGCGCCGGGTGGGCGACGAGCCGGTCTATCTGTCGGTGGACATCGACGTGCTCGATCCCGCCTTCGCCCCCGGTACCGGCACCCCCGAATCGGGAGGGCTGAGCGCGCGGGAACTGCTGCGGATGCTGCGGCGGCTCACCGGTCTGAATCTCGTCGGCGCGGACGTGGTGGAGGTGGCGCCGGCCTACGACCACGCAGAGATCACCTCGATCGCCGCAGCGACCGTCGTCTTCGACATGGTTGGGCTGATGGTGGCGCGCTGACGGTGGAACGCCATCCTGCCGACGTTCGAGACTTGCGGCTCGACAACCTCATTCGACATGGATAATTCACTTCGGCTCGTGCGCCGGATCGTTCCGACTCGCTGTCGAACTCAGGCGAATTCCCACGCCTCCGCCCGCGCACCAGCGTCGGTCCAATGCCGACCGGCCAGTGGCCGGCACGCTCACGCACGGCTGACGTCAGAAAAACCCGCCCTGACACTGGTCAGAGCGGGTTTCTCACGGTCGGGCTGACAGGATTTGAACCTGCGACCCCTTGACCCCCAGCTATAAGAGGGCCATTCGCCGACGTTCGCCGACGTCCGAAATCCCTGGTCTTGGTTGGTATTACGTTCTCCGCGGACGGCGGCGGATATCGGCGAACACAACCCGATTGCGGTCAGAATTGCGGTCAACAAGAGTCACCAAACTGGCTGGTCAACGCCTCAACCGCGGCTCGCGCGGCTCCTGCACTCGCGTGACCGTAGATGTCTCCGGTAATCGCGATCGATGAGTGGCCGAGAAGGTCGGCAACCGTCTTGATGTCGGTCTGCCGGAGCCAGGCAGTCGCCGCCGAGTGACGGAGCGTGTGGACGCCAACGTTCTCAACCCCAGCCGCCTTGGCGGCGACGGAGATAACCCGGAGAAAGTTCCGCGGGTCGACCGGGCGGCCCAGTTCGGTCGCGAACACCAGCCCGTTCTCGATCCACTGGTTTCCGGCACGTAGGCGGTCCGCGGCAAGCGCCGTCTTCTGTCGGCGAAGGACATCGACGACGGGAGGCGCGAGAGGGATCTCACGCCGGGACCGGGCGGTCTTGGGCTCGGACACGACAAGCTCCTTCCCGACGCGGCTCAGGGTTCCGGCGACTCGGAGGACCCCAGCATCGAGGTCGACGTTTTCCCATCGGAGCCCGAGCGCCTCGCCCCGCCGGAGACCCGTCGTGGCGATGAGGTACAGGGCCGGGTGGTAGCGCGACTCTTCGGCGGCGCGGAGGACGGCGGTGACGGTCGTGGGATCGAGGTGACGAGCTTCCTGCCGCGCGATACCAGGCCGTTTCACAAGTGCTGCTGGGTTCTTCGCGAGCAGACCGTCTCGCACCGCCCCGTCGAGCCCGGCCCGCAAGATCGTGTACACCTGGCGAATCGTCGCGTCGGCGTACTTCCGAACCGGGTCGGCCCCCTCCCCCTTCCCCGCCTTCTCCTGGGACCGCATCCGGAGGATGAGTCCATCGACGTCAGATGGCTTGAGCCGGTCAAGTCGGACGAGGCCGAGGGGGGCCACCTCAAGGTGCTTCCGCGACAGGGTCGCGTAGAGCTGTTTCGTCGTCGGCCGCCGGTCCGACGCCTCTAGCGTCGTATCCCTCCAATGAGCCAGCCACTCGCCGACCGTCCGAGACGCATCTTTCACCGGTGCGCCCTCGTCGAGCCGCTCGCGGGCCGCCTTCAGCTTGTCGCGAGCCGTCTTCGCTGACGGCGCGTAGAACGATTGACGCCGTAGCTTCCCGGTGTCGGGATCGGTCCACGCGACCGACGCCTCCCAGCGGCCGTCGGCCCGTTTCCGAACATGACCCTCGCCGTTCGCCCGTCTACCCATATGGCACTCCTCTGCTGATTCGAGACGGGCGGCCGTGCTCTTCTGATCCGAAGACGGCCAATCCGACTACGCGGTTTCTACCTGCTGGTTCTGTGCGAAGCACCGAGTAACGACCCTCGACGACCACCTTATTGAAGCTAGACCGCCCCCGTCCGTCCCTGCCCGCCGGTATCCATAGAACGTCCAAACAGAGACGAATGGAGCCCCGATGAATCCTCAAACACCTACCGTCGCATCACCTCTCGCGACCCCCGCCGAAAGCAATTCCTACTTGCGGGTCGGCCGCACTACCCTCTACAAACTCATGGAATCCGGCGAGATCACCCGCGTGAAGATTGGCAGCAAGACGTTCGTCACCGTCGCCTCGATGGACGCCTACATCGAGCGGCTCGAAGACGCAGCCCGGACCGGTGCCGCCTAATCGGATCGGCCCCCCGCAGCTCGGCCCACTCGCGCCGCAGAGGACCGCTTCCGAAACCGCACAGCAACAACGCGAGTCGAGAGGTTCAGCACTTCTCAGCCAGCTCCGCCGACGTCAAGAAGCCGCTCGGCGACTTCCCCCGATCCCCCACCGACCGAGCGAGCGCGATCCCGACCGGCGGCGGTGGGGCCGGTGAACCACGACGCCGTCGAGCGAGGCAAGCAGCTCTTCGAATCGGGCAAGTACTCGGTAACGGGTGCCGGCCAAACACATTGGCCCGCCGACGATCCACCCGATGAACCCGCCCCGCCGCCACCCCCTCCCGAGCCGCCCCCTGCCCAGGCCGTCGAGCATTCCGGTCAGATCCGGATGGCTTACCGGCTCGCGGAGTCGCACGCCGATCGGCTGCTCTACGTCTCCGGCCTCGGCTGGCATATGTGGGATGGCACCCGGTGGGCGGTCGACGACACAGGTAACGCCAAGCGCGCCGTACTGGAGGTACTTCGGAAGGCACTCGCCGAGTCGCTCTTCGACCGCCGCCTCCAAGCCGATGTCCGAAAGTGTGAATCGGACTCCGGCGTCAACGGCGTCCTCGGAATCGCCTCCGCCTTAACGCCGTTCGCCGCGACGATCCGCGACCTCGACGCCGACCCGTACCTCCTGAACGTCGCGAACGGCACGCTCGACCTCCGGACGATGGAGCTCTCCCCCCACGATCACCGCAACCGGATCACGAAGGTCGCTCGGGCGGCTCACGACCCGACGGCAGCAGGCTCGGCCTGGCACGCCCACCTCGACCGCGTCCTCCCTGACGCCGACGTAAGGGCCTACCTCCAGCGGTTACTCGGGCTCGCCCTCCTGGGCCGCGTCAACGAACACATCCTCCCGATCCTCACCGGCACGGGGGCCAACGGGAAAGGCGTCACGTACAAGGCTCTGACCTGGGCGCTCGGGGACTACGCCAGCACGGCCGAACCCGACCTGTTCATGCACCGGGAGGGGGCGCACCCAACGGGGGAAATGGACCTCATCGGCAAGCGGCTGATTGTCGTCTCCGAGTCCGAGCGGGACCGCCGCCTAGCCGAAGCGACGATGAAGCGCCTCACCGGCGGTGACACGATCCGGGCCCGTCGGATGCGCCAGGATTTCATCGAGTTCGAGCCGAGTCATCTCCCGCTGCTGATCACCAATCACTTGCCGAAGGTGGCGGGAGACGATCCGGCGATCTGGCGGCGCATCCGCGTGATCCCGTTCGAGGTGGAGATCCCCGTCATCGAGCGTGACCCCCACCTCGACGAGCGCCTTCAAGCGGAGGCGGACGCGATCCTCGCATGGGCCGTCGCCGGCTGGTGCGACTACCGCGGACGAGGAGCGCTCGACGAACCCTCGGCCGTCCTCGCCGCGACGGACGACTACCAGCTCGCGAGTGATGCGATCAGCCGCTTCATCGCGGAGTGCTGCACGACCAGCAGCGAGGTGCAGAAGGTCGAAAACTCGAAGCTGTTCGAGGCGTGGGAAGGCTGGCGGGCCGCCGACGGGGTCGACGCCATCAGCCTCAAGGCTTTCGGTCAGGCCATCGACGTGAAGGGCTTCTCGATGAAGCGGTCGAACGGCCGACGGTGGCGTTTGGGTATCGCGCTTCACCATCAGGACCGGGCCGAATGAGGTCCCGTAGACGGCCGGTAGTGCCGCTAGTGCCGCATCTCCCGTTTCCCCTATACGCGCCCCTCTATGAAACTCATCTAGTTCTGCGGCACTTCCGGCACTCCCAGCGCATAACCCCTGGTCAGCAGGATGTCCGATGAGCCGGGCCGGGAAGCCGATCGCGGAGGCGTACTTCGCGACGTCCGCATTGCTACGGCGCTGCCCTCAGTGCCGCGCCCTTCCGGATGACTGGTGCCGCGACTCGTCGGGGCGGACGGTAGCGGTTCCGCACGTCGTCCGTTGCCGTGACTCCGAGACAGGCGTTACCACCGCCTCCTCGGGCAGGAGAGGCGCGCGAGAGGGTCGCGAGGGGTTCCCGAGCCCGCGGACCACTTGTGAAGCATCAGAGGGCGATACGGAGGTTGGACGATGAGGGCCGAGCCCGCCCACGGGACCCGGGCCCGGTACCAGAACCGCGATTTGAAGTGTCGGTGCCCGCCGTGCGTCGAGGCGAACGCGGCGTACCACGCGGCGGGCCGTATCGCTCCGGCGGACAGAATTCCAAAGAGACCGCAGCCGGCTAAATCTCCTCCTCCGGTTACAGATCGGGTCCTCGACGAGCTGGCGACGGCCGTCGTCGCCCCGAACCTCGATGGAGCCCTGTGCGTCGGCCGGTGGGATCGCTTCGACCCTCGGGCTGACGACGAGACCGTTGACGCCGCCGCCGATCGGCACGTCGAGGCGGTGATGGTCTGTTACCGCTGCCCCGTCCTCAGTCGCTGCCGCGAGTGGGTCGACGCGCTCCCGACCAGCCAAAAGCCGCCGGGGGTGGTCGCCGGTCGGCTACCGAATCGCTAGCGAGTCGCTAAGCAATCCGCAACGTTTTAGACGCCAAAACCGAAGGAGCGAAGCGTGACTGATCCTCAACCACCTAACCCCGTACTCGCGAGGGACTCGCGAGTACCTCCGGACGCGGCAGACGATCGCGACGCGGCGGGCCGACACCTCCTGCTGGCCCTCACGGACGGCGGCCGCCCGATCATCTACCCCGAAGCGATTGCGCTGCTCCTGGGTGTCTCCGCGGCGGAAGTGAGGGCTCAGGACGTGTCGTCCCTCGAAGCCGTCCCGCTGAAGTGGGCTCAAGCAGGGCGTCGTCGGGTGGCTGAGGCGCGGGCCGCGACGGGCACTGCGGATTTCCTTACCGCGCTTCGATTCTTGGCCGCCTACGAGTACAACGTCGAGCTGGCGAGCGACGCCGACGGGTGGCTCTGGCTACCCGACGTGGAGGCCCCCGATGCGCGATGACCTCCTGGTTCTGGACGTGCACGACGCCGCCCGGCAGCTCGCCGCCCTAGAGACTCTGGAGCGCCTAACGGCGGCGCGGGGCGGGCGCATCTTGGCTGACGTGGCGCGGGACAAGCAGATGTTCGCCCGCTTCATCGCAACTCGCGTTGCCGCTCGCGACGACGCGAGAACGCGAGGCCTTGACGGACCGGCCGCGCACGATGCCCGCATGGACTCCCGAACTGCGGCTGAGTGTCTCGGCATTACCGAGGGAGCAGTTCGGCTGGCCTGTAGGTCAGGCCGGTACGCCGGGGTGGCCGGCAAGAAGCGCGGCAGGTGGTCGATTCCCGTCGCCGACGTCGATGCGGAGGTCGCTCGCCGTGCCTGACGTCGTTAACGCCGCCCTGACTGCCGTCCAGGCGCTCGCCAACGATCCGGAGTTCTCCGCCGCGCTCAATCTATTGGATCCCGATGCGCAAGAACGGGTTCTGGCGGCGATCCGAGTCGTCATAGCGCCCGCCGAAGAGACGGGCTTCTGGGCCGCTGTGTTCGGCGGCTACACCGATGAAGGAGGCACAGCGTGATAATCCCGCCGCATAAGCGGTCCGAACTCATCGACGTTCGCGAGCACCGGGCAGCAACGTCACCATTCGAGCTGCGGGCCAGCGCGACCGGCGAGTTGAAGCTCAGCGGCTACGCCTCGACGTTCGAGCCCTACGAGATGTACGGCGGCCCCGGAGCGGGTGGTTGGTTCGAGCAAGTTTCTACGGAGGCGTTCGACAAGACGATTCGTGAGAAGCCCGACGTCCACCTTCTGATCAATCATGAAGGAATGCCGTTGGCGCGGACCAAAAGCGAGACCCTAGTCCTCGCGGTCGACAGCACTGGTCTTCGCGTGGAAGCCACCCTCGACAGGTCTGATCCCGACGTTCAGCGCCTGGAGACCAAGATGAAGCGCGGCGACATGGACGAGATGTCGTTCGCGTTCCGCGTCAAGGCCCAATCGTGGCACTACGCAATCGGTTTCGACGATGACCCTCAAGGACTGCGGTACCTCGAAGAGGTCAGCCTGCACAAGGGCGACGTGTCAATCGTCAACTTCGGCGCCAACCCGACGACCTCCGCCCAGATTCTTGGCCGGCGCAAGGGGAAGAGCGCCGGGAAGCGCAGGACGCTATCAGTGGCGGAGGCGGAGACGATGAACCTGATCGACGGCAAGGGGCACCCCACCCGTACCGCTGGCGGCGGCACGAGGGGCCGGACCGGCACCCGCCGCGCCGAGGCGCAGCGAATCATGGCCGCCGACGCCGCCGCGCGCTCGAAAGGCGACGCCATCGTCGCCCGCGCCGAGGAACTGCTCCGCGCCTGCTCGACGGAACGCCCGCAGGTCGAGAGCAGCCCCGGGCAAGGTGCATCCAACGCGCCGCGGGGCCGCGACTTCGCCGGAGCCGAAGCCTTCCGGCGCAGCGTCGTCGGGCCGAAGACTCGGGGGCCCCGCGAGGGGTGACCCGGTGCGTGAGCCGCGTCCGTTCCTGGACCGGCCGCGAGTTGTACGCCCTGGAGAGGGTGCGGATAGGTCGTGTCAGTGCCGGTTCGGCCCGCTGAGGTGGCTTTCACCTCGGCGCGCTTCGCTGGATTACGAGAGGTGAGCCGGTATGAGCGGAGCAATCGAACTCGCGCAGGTCTGGGTTCCGCTCATGCCGGAAGCATCGAAGCTCTCGGGCGGCGTCGACCGGATCGGTCGGGACGCGACGAGGGTCTTCGGGCGGGCGACGAAGACGATGGGCGCGCAGATGGCGTCGGGGATCGACGCGGCGGGCAAGAAGGCCGTCGCGTCGCTCCGTGACGTCGAGAAGCAGACCTCGAAGGTCGCGGTCGCGAACGCAAAGAACGCCGACGCCCTCGGCCGCGTGAAGGTCGCGCAGGCCGCCAGCGACGACCTCGCCAAGAAGGCGATCGTCACCGACAAGCAGCGCGTCCAGGCCGCCGAGAACCTCGCGAAGGCCGAACGGGCGCAGGTCATCACCGCGAAGGCCCTCACCGCCGAGAAGCGGAACCTCCGTGCGGTCAACGCCGCCGCCAAGGACTCCGACGCCGTCCCGATGCCGAAGATCCCGTGGGGCGCTCGCCTTCGGGCGATGGCGGAGGACGAGGGCCGGCAGACCGGCTCCAGGTTCAACTCCGGCTTTGCGTCCGCGATGAAGACGGGCGGGGCGCTCGTCGCCGCCGGTGGCTTCGTCGCGTCGATCAAGGAGGTCGTCGGGACTGGCCTGGACTACGACAAGGCCCTCAACGAGATGCAGGGCGTCACCAACGCGACCGGCCAACAGATGGCGGCCGTGTCGGCGAAGGCCCGCCAGCTCGGCACGGACAACACCCTCGCGGGCGTCTCCGCCTCCGACGCGGCGACCGCGATGGGAGTCCTCGCTAAGGGCGGATTCGACGTCCAGCAGAGCATGGACGGCGTCCGCGGAACGCTGCAGCTCGCGACCGCCGCGCAGATCAGCGCCGCGCAGGCCGCGGAGATCCAGGCCGACGCCCTCCACACGTTCCAGCTCGGCGCCGGTGAGGCGGGGAACGTCGCCGACTACCTCGCCAACGTCGCGAACGCATCGACAGCCGACATCTCCGACCTCGCAGTCGGTTTGGCGCAGGGCGGCGCGGTCGCGAACGGCTTCGGCCTCTCGATCCAGGACACGATCTCCGCGCTCGGCATGTTCGCGAACTTCGGCATCAAGGGCTCCGACGCCGGAACGTTGATGAAGACGTCGATGCAGTCGATCACCGACCAGGGGGCCCCGGCGCAAGGGGCGATCCTCGAACTCGGTCTCCAGCTCTACGACACGCAGGGCAAGTTCGTCGGCTACTCGTCGATGATGGAGCAGGTCGCGGCGGCCTCCCAGCGGATGTCGGAGCAGCAGTTCCAGGCGGCGACCAACGTCCTCTTCGGGTCCGACGCGATGCGCGGCTCGATGGTCGCCGCGAACGGCGGCACGAAGGCGTTCAAGGAGATGTACGACGCCGTCGGTCAGAGCGGCGGCGCAGCCCGCATGGCGGCAGCCCAAATGCAAGGCATCCCAGGCGTTATCGAGACGGTCTCGAATACGGCCGAAGGCGCGAAGCTCGCGCTCTACGACATGCTCACCCCGGCGATCTCCTCCGGCGGCGGCGGTTTGACCCACCTCCTCGAAGGTCTCACCGAGACGGTCAACGGCATCCGCACGGGTGGCGGCGGGGAAGCGGTCGAGCAGATCCGCGAAGGGTTCGAGGACATCCGCGACGCCGCGGTGGATCTCGCCCCCGCAGCGGGACAGGCGGTCAAGGCCCTCAGTACCGGAGTGGGGACCGTCGCGATCGGCGCGTGGCGTGCGCTCGGCGCAGCGGTGCAGATCGTCGAGCCGCCGCTCCGGATCGTCGCGGACCTCCTCGGCTCGAACCAGGGGATGACGACCGGCCTCGTCGCCGTCCTCGCCGCCCTGTACCTCAAGAGCAAGCTCACCGTGCCGGTGCTCAACGCCGGGGCGAAGGCGACCGACGCGTGGGCGAAGGCGTTCGGGGGCTGGAAGACGGCCGCCACGGGGGCGCGTGGGGAGTTCGACCAGCAGCGCGGGTCGCTGACGCAGATCCGCGACGCGTACAAGGCGGCGGGCGAATCCGGTGAGAGGTTCGGCCGGTCGACCGTCCTCGCCAAGGGGGCGATGAGCGGAATGCGTTCCGCCGCAGGTGGTCTCGTCGGCGCGCTCGGCGGACCGTGGATGCTCGCGATTACCGGGGCGACGATCGCCGTCGGCTACCTGATGCAGAAGCACGCCGACGCGGCGGAGGCGGCCCGCAAGCACCGCGACGAAGAGGTCGCGTTGCAGCAGACGTTGGACGCCGAGACCGGGGCCGTTACGGAGGAGACCCGCAAGAAGATCACTGATGCGTTCAACAACCGGGGTGACGACGGGAAGGGGGTCTCGACCGCCGACCGCGCCCAGTCCTTCGGGCTCGATCCGAACCAGCTCCTCGCCGCCGCGACGGGCGACGAGGCGGTGTATGCCGCGCTCCGGCAGAAGGCAGCCGAGGCGGCGGCGGCGGGAATCGCGTCCGGTGGCAACAAGACTCGGATGCAGATGCAGGACGCGGAGTCGGCTGGTGTCTCCCCGGAGGAGATGACGAAGGCGCTGCTTCACGAAGGCGACGCGTGGGACGTCGTGAACCGGAAGATCACCGAGTGGACGACCGCGCAGCAGGCAGCTAACCCCGATTTTGCGAACACGATGAAGAACGGTCTCCAGTCCGTCGTCGACACCATGCCGGACGTCAACGAGTCGATGATCTCGATGGTGCAAGCGGTCAACGATCAAGCGCGAGCGTCGAACTCCGGGGCTGAGGCGCAGCGGCAGTACAACGCGACCCTCAACGGCACCTGGGAGGCTACCGAGGAGGGGACGGCCCGGTTCGCCGCCCTCGGGGCTCAGATCCTCTCGGTTCCAAGCCAGAAGGTCATCCAGACGACGGCGATCACCGACGCGGCCAAGAAGACGCTGGAGGACCTCGGCTACAAGGTCGAGCGTCTCCCGGGCGGCACGGTGAAGGTCACGGCCACGACGGACGAGGCGCAGTCCCGGCTCGCCGAGCTGGTCCGGAAGGTCGAGGCGACCGAGGCGGTCGTCCCGGTCCGATTCACCACCGCGGCGGGTCAGGAGCAGCTCCAGGTGCCTCTCGCGCCGGGGTCGTCGGGCGCGGTTGCCGGCGGCCGTGAGCGCCGCGGGCTCTGGACTCCTCCCGGCGGCGCTACCGGCGGCCGAGTGAACAACATCATCAAGGGCCCGGGCTCAGGCACGTCGGATTCGATTCTCGCGCAGACCAACTCGGGTCAGTTCCTCCGCGTCGCGAACGGGGAGTCGATCAACACCGAGGCGTCGACCCGGGCGAACTGGGACATGATCAACGCCGGGAACAAGGGCCAGGACCTCGGGAAGTGGTTCAAGAGCATCCCCCGCTACGAGAAGGGCGGCGTCGTCGGTCTCGACGGTGCCGTCTCCGCGATGTCGGGGGCCCCGTACGTCCGCGGCGGGTTCGACCCGTCGGGCGCGGACTGCTCGGGTGCGATGTCGTTCCTCGTCAACAACGCGCTCGGCCGCCCGAACTCGTCGCGGATGGCGACCGGCAACGCGGCTGACTGGCTCGCCGAGGCGGGGGCGATCGACGGCGACGGCCCGGCGGGGTCGCTGCGCTTCGGCTGGAAGAACGGCGGAGCTGGCGGCGGCCATATGGCCGGCACTCTCCCCGACGGCCGGAACGTCGAGCAGGGCGGCTCCGTCGGGCCGTTCACAGTCGGCGGCGGCGTCGGAGCGGACGACGAGCAGTTCACCAACCACGCGTACATCCCCGCAGAGGCTCTCTACGCCGAGGGGGACGCGATGGGTTCCCCGTCGGGCGGCGGCGGGTTCGGCGGCAGCGGAGGGGGCAGCGGGGGCGGCGGAGGGGGTGGCTCTACGTCGGCCGCGTCGGCGAAGAGAATCCGTGAGGCGGAGGACCACCTGTCCGACACCCAGGACAGCCTCGACACCGCGAAGGCGAAGCTCGCCGAGCTCAAGCCCGACGCGAAGGCCAGCACCCGGGAGGCGGCCGAGAAGCGGGTCGCGAAGGCCGAACGGGAACACACGCAGGCGACCGAGGACCTCACCGCGGCGAAGCAGAAGGCAACCGACGACGGAGCTGACGGCGGCGACGGCTCGAAGGGACCCGACACCAAGAGCTTCGGCTCCGACCTCGCCAAGGGGGCGCTCGAAGCGATCGGTCTCGACGGCGACGTCTTCTCCGACCCGACACAGTGGGGGATTTTTAAGACCGGCGTGGGGATCGCGAACTACGCCGCAAAGGTCGCCAAGGGATGGGGGAAGGGCACCGGTGACGGCGGCGGGGAGGGCGGCCCTCTCGGATCGGACGGCGGCGCAGCGGCACCGGGTGCTGACGGCGGCGGCTTCGGCGCGCTGGTCAACGGCATGGGCGAAGGCGCGGGGATCTCCGGTCTCGGCGACACCCTCGCGGCCGCGATTCCGCAGCCCGGCCAGCCAATCCAAAACTCACAGACGGGCGGTGGTGTCGTGAACGACAACTCGGTCACATTCCAGGGGAACGTCGGCCTCGACAAGAACGTGATCGTCGGGGCGATGGACGCGAAGCGGAACGAGCGGAAGCAGACTGCCGCCTCGGGTATCCCGAAGGGGCCGGGTAACCCGTAGCGAAGCTGGCCCGCGACGGCCGCCCGATACCCAACCGGATTACCAATCGACCTCGCCGAACCAAGGGGTGTCGGGGCCTCGTCGCATACTTGCGTCGTGCCCCCTCGCGACCCGCTAGAACCCTATCCACTCAGCGACGATCACGCGCTGGAGTGGAAGTCCAGCATGTACCAAATACGGTCGTCCGCCCTGGTTCTACAGCGATTGGTGGACCCGATGGCGGGGAGCGCTTTGGCGACCGTGGACTCGCTCTACCCGATGCAGAAGGTGTCGACGTGGGCTCGGTCTTACCTCCGGGCGGCGGTCGAGCACCTCGGCTTCTGGGCAGATATCGTCGCCCCGTACGAGTTCGAGCCTGGCGCGGTCAGGAACGTCGCGTTTCGGCCGTATCTCCTCCTCGGCCGGGCCGGGCTTGAGGCGGCCGCACACGGCCTGTGGCTCCTCACCTCGGAAAGCGACGACGAGTGCATTAGTCGGCACGTCCGACTGATGCACCGGGACTTCAACCTTCATCGCACAGCACTCAGGGCCGGGGGTGAGGATTACTCGCTCGTCGATGAGCTGATCTCGGATCTCGAGATTCGCGCCGCGGGTCTCAGCCCCGCGCCCAACCCGAAAGAGTTGCCGCCGAGCTATGCCGCGCTCGTCCGGCACGCCGCCAAGCACTGCGGCGGTGACGAGAACCGATGGGCCTATTTCTGGAACGCCGCGAGCGGAGCCGCGCACGGCCAGAACTGGTTCTCCCTGGAGGGTTACGCGCTGACGTTCAAGGAGGAGTACGAGCCCGGCCACTTCCGTGTGATCACCTCGCCCGAACCGGAATTCGTGACGGCAACGATCGGTGCGGCGGCAGACGCGCTCCAGGAGGCTACCTACCGCTGGATCGCCCACGCCGGTTACGACGTTGCCCTGATGGAGCAAGCCACACGGGAGGTATTCGAGCGGATGCCCAAGAAGGACGTTGGGCCGTCGGTACTGTGACCGCCATGCGGGACATCGACGTCATCGACTCCGAACGAAACGTCTGATGGAGGATCGTCGCAACTGGTTAATAGCCGGACTCGGTTTCGTGACCGTCGTCCTCGTCTTCATCGCCGCCGCCCAGGCGTTGGCGCTGCGTGCACGCGGGTGGCGAGTGGACCTTGGAACGGTCCCGGATGCGTTCGCCGCCATCGGTACCGTCGGGGCCCTGTGGGTGGCGGCACTGGTTTGGCGGCATGAGGTCACGGCTCGTCGGGCGGACGAGCTGGAAGCGAAGACGGCACAAATCGCTCGGAGAGCAGCGGAACTGGCTGCGCGTGCTGACCAAGCCCGCCTGGTCATCCTGGAGATGCAATACGAGGAGATGCTCGACATGCAGACCGGTGGCGCGGAGACCTACATGGCGGGCATCGTCCGTAATCTCAGTAGCCGCCCCATCTTCGACGTCCAGATCGAGGTGCCCACGAATCGTCGGATACGGCTCGGCACAGTCGACGGCGACCCGTTCAACACCGAGCAGGCGCGGGCGATCGACGCCCGTGATAAGCACGTCGCAAGTTACGAAGTGACCTCATTCCCGCTTGACTGGGACTGGTTCGAACAGGTCCCCAAGGTTCGCTACACCGACGCCAGCGGCGTCCGCTGGACACGGACGGCAGCCGGGCAACCAGAAGAGGTCGTACCCGAAGTGGAGACGGCCTGAGTCATGACAGTGCCCGCCGAGGCCCCCGACGGGGCATCCGAGCCCGTGACACGGGCCGAACTAGCTCTAGGACCACGGCTTTGGTCCGGCTGGCGCGCCAGAGAGTGGATCGTCGCGGCGATCGGTGCGGCGAGTATTAGCTCGCTGGTCGCGTCGTTCGTCGTGGAGCCGTGGGATGTCGGGTCGTTAGCCGAATGGATCTCCGGCCTCGGAACTCTCGCCGCCGTCGCAGTCGCCCTTTGGCAATCCGTAGTCATCCGACGCCAGGCGGCCGAAGACGCCGTCGAAGTCGCGGCGCGGTTCCAGCGCGAGCTCGATGAGGCCAACCGACGAACGAACGAGCAGGTTGCCGCGGTCAAGGAGATGTCGCGGCTCGAACTCGAAGCCGCCGAGGCCCGTCACCGCAGCCAGATCGAAGCCCAGCGAGAGATCGCCCGCGTTCAACTAGATGCACAAGTCGATCTCGCTCGGATCCAACGGGTCCACCTACGCGAGCAGGAGTTCAAGCTGTCGCTCGTTCGGGTGTCGAAGGCAGCCGGTGCGTACACCCATGAGCTGGCGACCCTGGTCGAAGAGGGTCGTCTTGCCGCCAAGCTCGCGACGAAGCCCGAGCGTGACGCAGCGCTGCTTCCGGGCGCAAAGAAGCTCGGTGGCCTCGTGCAAGACTTCTCGGTGGAGCTCGCGGGCGCGCATATGCTCACAAGGAACGATGAACTGCACGAAGCTCTCAACGACGTCAACGCCGCGATGATGCGAGGCCCATTCGCCGAGATGGCGTTTCGGAACAAGGTCCAAGACGACGGCCAGATGCCCAACCCCGCGTCAATCTATATGGCGATCGACGCGATGCAGACCGCGCTAGGTAACGTTCGCCAGGCCGCAGGCGACCTCCTCGACACCGGCTGGGAGTAGAGCCGCCCTGCTGGGCCCCCAGGAGCCCCACTGCCCTGACCAGGTGCGACGCCCAGAGCCTCCCAGCCCCCGCCGGCCAAAAACACCTCAAAACCCCCACCGTGCTCACCAAAAGCCCAGGTAGGGGGCGTGTGCAGAACTAGAACCACCTGCCGCGAGCCGCCGACCGGTCCGGCTCAAGGGCTCTCCCCCCGAGTGTGCAGTGAACATGCGACCCCCGTTAACCAGGTGTTTTGCCCCCAACCGGACGACACTTTGAAATCGAGGTTTGCAGCGATCTCGAATCCGGACATTCCCGCGCAATTGATGACGGCGCGCCCGTAACGGGTGGGCTACGGCGGCGACGAGGAAGAACGCGCAGCCTACGCCTCGGTCACCCTTACCGGCCGATTCGGCCGCAGCGACATCGAACCTACTCCGACGAGAGCGCGTGGCGGTTACGGTCGACTGGTGAATTGGGGAGATGTTCCGGCCTGGGTAGGTGCGGCTATCGCTGCCGTAGGGGCGTTCGTGGCGTGGAACGAGTCTAGGAAGTCGAAGGCCTCCGAAGTGGCGGCCGCGAAGCACATGAGCGCTGCGCTACAGGCGGCCAAGGACGCCGCCGCCGCCGAGGCGAAGGCTGCCGAAGCAGCCGGTCGCGCCGCGACCGCATTGGAGGACGCGAACCGTTTCGCGCGGGACGAGGTAGACGCCGCCGAGCGCGCGCCCTGGAGTGTTCGACACTCGCGCGGCGCAAAGTGGTCCCTACATAACGAGAGTCGACGGCCGAAGTTCAACGTGCTGATCGCCGGACCCGGCGTGAGTTCGCGTTACCGCCCTGAGCCGATCGCTCGCTTCGACGGTGGAAGTCAGCATGAGTTCTGGGGTGATACCTCGCACGGGGCGAAGATGCAGCTGACGGTCACGTGGTACGAGACGGAGGACGGTTCCGGTGAGCCGCTTTCATGGTGGGGTGCGATGCCGCCGGAGCACTGAACGCTCGATCGGTTTCAGCGGGCCGCCATCATCGCGGCGCGGATCTCGGCGTCGTCGACCGCGGTGTACCGCTCGGTGGTCGCGACGGAGGAGTGCCCTAGGAGCGTCTGGACGGCTCTGATGTTCCGCGTCCCGCGGTAGGCGCGGGTAGCGAAGCGGTGCCGGAGCGTATGCATCGTCCACCCGCCGGGCAGGGCGTCGGCGCAGAGTCTCCCCACCCACTCCGGGCTGAGGTGCCCGTCGTCGTCGCCGGGGAACAGGTACCCCGCCGGTCCGAACGCCGCCTCCTCGGGAGTGTGTCCCTCCGCCCCGGCGGCGATCAAAGCCGCGAGGTCGTCGGCGATCGGCACGGTGCGGAGCTTGCTGCCCTTCCCGTGGACGAGGAGCTGCGCGCCGTACGGCCCGACCGTGAGGTCCCCGACGGTGACTTGCGCGACCTCCGCGCGGCGGAGACCCGCCTCCGCGGCGAGGCGGAGCATCAGGGTCACGCGGCCGTCGGCCGCTTCGAGGGCGGCGCTCCACGCTGCATCGGGGGCGGGGCGGGGCGCCGGATGACTCGGTGCGACGGATTCCAGCTCGGCCGCGGGGTCGACGGCGACGTGCCCGGCTCGGTGAGCCCATTTGAAGAATGACGCCACCGTGTTGCCCCAGGACCGTCTCGTCTCCACTGCCCAGGTCTGCCGGCCAAAGAACCCGATCAGCAGCTTCTCGTCTACCTCACTCGGCGCGGCCCGAAGCTCGCGCGCAAGGCGGCCGAGATGACTCCTACGCGTCGCGATCGTCGTCCCCGCCCTCCCGGCCGCCCGCTCGGCTTCGGCGTACTTGCCGATCAATTGAAGCCACGCGGTCGGGACGGGCATCGGCGGCGGCCCGCAGCGCTTCACCAGGCGGCCAGGACGGAGGCGGCGGTGACGGCGCGGGCGGCGGCGGCGCGGTCAGCCCAGCTCATCCCGTCTCGGCCCGCCGCAACGATCGCGGCCCGCCGCTCAAGCGCCCCCGCCCCATCGTCGAAGGTGACCAGGTCGAAGCTGATCGCGGCGGCGACCCGCTGGGCGTCCGGCCAGCTCAACCCGGCGAGGGTCCCGTCGGCGTGAAGCAACCCGGCGAAGTCTTGGAGGATCGACCGGAACGCCGAGCTGCCCGTCGCCTCCTCGGCGGACGTCACGATCATCGTCAAGGCGGCGGCCTCGGGGTCGGCGGGTTCCATCATCGTCGTCATAGACAATATTTAACGGTGGTAGACGCGAAAACGTAAGGGCCGCAAGGAAACTAAGACATATGTCGACTTCGAACCGATACTGCGGGAAGTGCGCATATGTCGACTTCGGTGCGGGGGCCGACCGCGCTGACCGATTCCCGCCCGCTGTGGTCAATAACTGCGGTCAAGCCCTCGGAAACGAGCAAGGGGCGGTCTTCGGATTTCTCCGAAAACCGCCCCTTACCTGGGACTACCTTCTGTCGGGCTGACAGGATTCGAACCTGCGACCCCTTGACCCCCAGTCAAGTGCGCTACCAAGCTGCGCCACAGCCCGCGACCGCCACCGGGATCACCGGCAGCGGTCGAAATGCTACAGCAGCGAGTACCCGCTATCCCAACCGCGTCGGCGTCGGTGGTCGCGGGTATGAAGAAGGCGTGGCCCTGACGACGCGCGACGACACTCCCCTGTGGCTCTTCGCCGACCAGCTGGGGCCCGCGATGTACGGCGGCGAGCACGCCCACCGCGAGGTCCTGCTCGTCGAGGCCACCTCCGCACTCCGCAAGCGGCGCTACCACCGGCAGAAGCTGCACCTGGTCCTGTCCGCACTGCGGCACGCCAAGGACGACCTGGGCGACCGCGCGACGCTGGTCCAGGCCGACACCTACTCCGACGCCCTCGAACAGTTCGGCCGCCCCGTCCTGGTCCACCAGCCGACCTCGCACGCCGCCGAGCGGTTCGTCGACCGACTGCAGAAGCAGGGCCTCGTCGCCGAGGTGCTGCCGACACCCATGTTCGCGTTGCCGCGCCAGGACTTTCAGCAGTGGGCCGGTGATCGCACCCGCTTCCGCATGGAGGACTTCTACCGCGATCAGCGTCGCCGCTTCGACGTGTTGATGGACGGCCGCGAACCCGTCGGCAACCGGTGGAACTACGACGAGGACAACCGCGAATCCCCGCCGAAGAAGCAGAAGACGCTCGGCCTGCCCAAGCCCTACCAACCGCGGGAGGACGACGTCGACCACCAGGTGCGTCGCGACCTCGACGCCATGAACCTCGACACCGTCGGCGTCGACGGTCCCCGCCTGTTCGCCGTCACCCCTGCCGAAGCCGCTCGCGTGCTCGCGCGATTCATCGAACACCGGCTCCCCGACTTTGGCCGCTACGAGGACGCCATCATGGGCCAGGACTGGGCCATGTCGCACTCGCTGCTGTCGGTGCCGCTCAACCTCGGCGTGCTGCATCCGCTCGACGCGGTCGAGGCCGCCGAGAAGGCCTACCGCGACGGGACGGCACCGCTGGCCGCGGTCGAGGGCTTCATCCGCCAGATCCTCGGCTGGCGCGAGTACATGTGGCACCTGTATTGGCACTTCGGCCCGAAGTACACGAAGAACAACGCCCTTGGCGCACACCAGGATCTGCCGGACTGGTGGATCAACCTCGACGCCGACGCCGTCACCGCCGAATGCCTGAAGCACGCGATCGGCGGCGTGCGGGATCGCGGCTGGAGCCACCACATCCAACGCCTGATGGTGCTCGGCAACCACGCCCTGCAACGCGGATACAAACCCGACGACCTCACCGAGTGGTTCGCCACCTCCTACGTCGACGGCTTCCGCTGGGTCATGCCCACCAACGTCATAGGAATGTCTCAGCACGCCGACGGCGGCCTGCTCGCCACCAAGCCGTACGCCTCCGGGGGCGCCTACATCAACAAGATGAGCGACCACTGCGGCGACTGCGCCTACGACCCGAAGAAGCGGCTCGGGGACGACGCGTGCCCGTTCACCGCCGGCTACTGGAACTTCGTACACCGCAACCGCGACATGCTCGCCAAGAACAACCGCACGCAACGAGTGGTCGCCAACATGGACCGGCTCTCCGACCTCGACGCCGTGCTCGAACAGGAAGCAGATCGCCAAAACTTCTAGCCGGCCCGCCTACGATCGAGTGATGTCCGACGACCTCGCGATCACCGACGTTCCCTTTACCCACGACCCATGGGTGGCGGCCAAGAGTCGCTACGACGCCATGCCCTACCGTCGCGTCGGGACGTCGGGATTGCTGCTCCCCGCCATCTCGTTGGGGCTTTGGTACAACTTCGGCGACAACCGGCCCTTCGACGTCATCCGGGAGGTGCTGCGCCACGCCTTCGACCGCGGCATCACCCACTTCGACCTCGCCAACAACTACGGCCCGCCGTACGGATCGGCCGAGGAGAACTTCGGCCGGATGATGCGCCGCGACTTCAAGCCGTACCGCAACGAGATGATCATCTCCACCAAGGCCGGCTGGGACATGTGGCCCGGACCCTACGGCCAGCTCGGCAGCCGCGCCTACCTGCTGGCGAGCCTCGACGAGTCGCTCGACCGCATGAGCCTGGACTACGTGGACGTCTTCTACTCCCACCGCATCGACCCGGTGACGCCGCTGGAGGAGACCATCGGCGCCCTCGACACGGCCGTGCGGGCGGGAAAGGCGCGCTACGTGGGCATCTCGTCGTACTCGGCGGCCAAGACGGCGGAGGCGTCGGCCATCGCGCAGCGCCTCGGCACCCCGCTGGTCATCCACCAGCCCTCCTACTCCCTGCTGAACCGGTGGATCGAGGGCGGCCTGACCGACGAGCTCACCAAGGCGGGCATGGGGGCGATCGCCTTCACCGCGCTCGGCCAGGGCCTGCTGACCGATCGCTACCTGCAGCGGGCCGCGGCCGACGTCGACCGCGCCACCGCGCGCCCCACCTTCGACGACGAGCTGGTGACCGACGAGGTCCTCGGGCAATTGCGGGGACTCGCGGCCATCGCCGAGCGCCGCGGTCAGTCCTTGGCGCAGCTCGCGCTGGCCTGGGTGTTGCGTGACCCCGCGGTGACCTCGACGCTGATCGGCGCCTCCAGCGTCGAGCAGCTCGACGAGAACCTCGGGGCCCTGGACAACCTCGACTTCACCGCCGAGGAGCTCACCGAGATCGACGAATACGCCTCGGACTCCGGCATCGACCTCTGGCGGGAGAGCTCCGACGTCTAGACGGCGAGCAGGCGGTAGAGCCCGATCAGCCCGACGATCACGATGATGATCCGCAGCGCGTTGGGTGACAGCCGCCGCCCGTAGTGCGCGCCAAGGAAGCCGCCGAGCAGCGAACCCACGGCGATCAACCCCGCCGCCAGCCAACTGATCCGGTCGAACGCCACCAGGGTGTACGCCGCGGCGGCGACCACGTTGACCAACAGGGACAGCAGGTTCTTTGCGGCGTTCATCCTCTGCATCGACTCGGGCAGCAGCGCGCCCATCACGCCGATCAGCAGGATGCCCTGTGCGGCGGTGAAGTATCCGCCGTAGACGCCGACCGCGAACGTCCCCAGCACCAGCAGGACCATCCGTCCCGTCTTCACCGGTGCACCCTCGTCGTCCCCGGACCGTCCCTTGGCCCAGGCCTGGATCCGCGGGCCGAGCACGACGAGCACCAGGGCACCGATCAGCAACACGGGTACGACCGCGACGAACACCTTCTCGGGCAGATGCAGCAGCAGCCACGACCCCAGGATGGCGCCGAGCAGGGACCCCGGGATCTGCCACTTCAGCCGGCCCCACTGGCCCTTCAGTTCGCGGCGATAGCCCCAGGTGCCGGAGATCCCACCGGCGACCAGCCCCACCGCGTTGGACATGGTCGCCGTCACGGGCGGAAACCCCAACGCCACCAACGTGGGAAAGGTGATCAGGGTGCCCGAACCGACGACGGCGTTGATGGCTCCGGCTCCGACACCCGCCAGGGCAATCAGGATCATGTGGGCGACGGACACCACGTGACCCTATCGGGCCGGTGCCTACGCTCCGTCAGCGAGCATCATCGGCAGAGATCTAGCGCTTCTTCCCGCCTTGGGCGCGCTTCTCCCGCACCCGCACGTTGATCTTGATGGGGCTGCCCTCGAAGCCGAACTTCTCGCGCAGCTTGCGCTCGATGAAGCGTCGGTAACCCGCTTCGAGGAAGCCCGAGGTGAACAGCACGAAGGTCGGCGGCCGCGCCGTCGCCTGGGTGGCGAACAAGATCTTGGGCTGCTTTCCCCCGCGCACCGGCGGCGGCGTCGCGGCGACGAGCTCCTTGAGGAACGTGTTGAGCTGGCCGGTGGTGATGCGCTTGTCCCACGAGGCGAGCGCGGCTTCCAGCGCCGGCACCAGGCGCTGCACGGCGCGGCCGGTCTTGGCGGAGATGTTCACCCGCTGTGCCCACTGCACCTGCTCGAGGGACAGGTCGATCTCGCGGTCCAGCAGGTAACGCCGGTCCTCGTCCATCAGGTCCCACTTGTTGAACGCGAGAACCACGGCCCGGCCGGCCTCGATCACCATCGAGAGCACCCGCTGGTCCTGCTCGGTCAGCGGCTCCGACGAGTCGATCAGGACGACGACCACCTCGGCCGCGTCGATCGCACCGTGCGTGCGCACCGAGGCGTAGAACTCGTGCCCGCTGGCTTGGCCGACCTTGCGGCGCAGACCCGCGGTGTCGACGAAGCGCCAGAGCTTGCCGTCCAGTTCGATCAGCGAGTCGACGGGGTCGACGGTCGTGCCCGCGACGTCGTGCACGACCGATCGCTCTTCCTTCGCGAGTCGGTTGATGAGCGAGCTCTTGCCGACGTTCGGCTTGCCGACCAGCGCCACGCGTCGCGGGCCACCGGTGCCCGATCCCATCTCCGAGACCTCGGGCAGTACCTCGAGCACCGCGTCCAGCAGATCGGCCACGCCTCGCCCGTGGATGGCGCTGACCGGGTGCGGCTGACCGAGTCCCAGCGACCAGAGCAGCGCGGCCTCGGACTCCATTTTCTCGTTGTCGACCTTGTTGGCCGCCAGGAAGACCGGTTTGCCCGACTTCTGCAGGCGCTTGGCCGCGGCTTCGTCGGCACTGGTCGCACCGGTGATGGAGTCGACCACCAGGATGATCGCGTCGGCGGTGCGCATGGCGACGGTCGCCTGCTCGGCCACCAGCTGCTGCAGGCCCTTGGCGTCGGGCTCCCAGCCACCGGTGTCCTGCACCATGAACCGGCGTCCCAGCCAGTTCGCGTCGTAGGACACCCGGTCGCGGGTGACGCCGGGGATGTCCTGCACGACGGCCTCACGGCGGCCCAGGATCCGGTTGACCAGCGTGGACTTGCCGACGTTGGGCCGTCCGACGACCGCGACGACGGGCGGCGGTGCGAACTCCGCCTCTAAGTCGCCGACCTCGACGCCATCGGGCGGCAGCTCCCAGTCGCCCTCGTCGGACCACGTGCCGTCTGATTCTGGCTGGCTGTCGATGTCACTCATCTGGAGGCTCCGGCTCGTTGCTCGACCAGGTCGAGAAGATGTGCCACAGTTTGGGACTGGGTCCAGTCACTACTGTCGACGACGATCGCGTCGTCGGCCGCGCGCAGGGGCGACACGGCTCGGGTGGAATCCAGGTGGTCGCGGCGCAGCACGTCGGCCAGCACCGCGTCGTAGTCGCCGGGCAGACCGGACTCGACGTTCTGGTCGTTGCGGCGGCGGGCCCGCTCCTCGGGCGAGGCGGTCAGGAAGACCTTGAGGTCGGCGTCGGGCAGGACGACGGTGCCGATGTCACGGCCCTCGACCACCACGGCCACCGTGCCGTCGGCCAGTTCTCGTTGCCGGTCCACCAGTCGGGTCCGCACCTCGGGGACGGCCGACACCGCCGAGACCGCCTTGGTCACCGCGTCACCGCGAATCTCGACCGAGACGTCCTCTCCCCCAAGGAAGTACAGGTCTTCGTCGGGATCGAAGCCGACGGCCAGGTCGACACCCGAGGCCAACTCCGCCACGGCGGCGGCGTCGTCGGGATCCAGCCCGGCGCGCAGCACGGCCAGCGTCACGATCCGGTACATCGCACCGGTGTTCAGGTAGCGCGCACCGAGCGCTCTGGCCAAACCCCGTGAGACGGAAGACTTTCCGGTGCCAGCCGGTCCGTCGACGGCAACGGTGAGGGGTGCGCTCACATCCCCACCGCCTTGTAGAGTTCGCCGACCTCTTTGCTGGTGAGAACCCGGATGCTGCCCGGCTTCTGCTCGCCGAGGGTCACCGTGCCGATGTCGGTGCGCACCAGGTCGGTGACGGGAAAGCCGACCGCGGCGAGCATCCGTCGCACGATCCGCTTGCGGCCCTCGTGCAACGTCACCGTCACCAGTGACTTGCCGGGCACCGTGTCGACCATCGCGAAGTCGTCGACGTGAATGGGACCGTCGTCCAGCTCGATGCCCGCCTTCAGCTTCTTGCCCAGACCGCGCGGCACCGAACCGACGACGGTGGCCAGGTAGGTCTTGGGCACCTCGTAGGACGGGTGCATCAGACGGTGGGCCAGCTCGCCGTCGTTGGTGAGGATCAACAGTCCCTCGGTGTCGGCGTCCAGCCGGCCCACGTGGAAGAGCTTCTTGTTGCCCCGGACCCGGTATTCGACCAGGTCGCCGACGCAGGGCCGGCCCTGGTCGTCGGACATCGTGGAGTGCATTCCGCGCTCCTTGTTGATCGCCAGGTACACCATGGTGTCGTCGCGGCGGATCTTCACGCCGTCGACGCGGATCTCCGCGTTGTCGGCGTCGACGCGCGTGCCCATCTCGGTCACGATGTGCCCGTCGACCTCGACCCGGCCGTCCCGGATCATGCGTTCCGCCACCCGGCGGGAGGCGACGCCCGCCTGGGACAGCACCTTCTGCAGTCGGGTGCCTTCGTCTTCGTCGGCCATGTCAGTCCTTGTCCACGTCGAAGGCCAGCGATTGATTGTTGGGCACCACACCGAGTTTCACGAACCGGGGTTCGTCGGCCAATGACTCGGTGATGTCGTCGATGTTGTCGACGTCTGGGAGAAGCGGAGCGATGTCGGGGAGGTCGGCCAGGGTGGAGAGTCCCAGCCACTCGAGGAAGAGCTCGGTGGTAGCGAAAGTGGTTGCGCCGGTGTCGGAGTCGGTACCCGACTCGGTGATCAGCCCGCGGGCCAGCAGCGTCCGCATCACCGCGTCGCAGTTGACGCCGCGCACGGCGCTCACCCGCACCCGGCTCACCGGCTGCCGGTAGGCGACCACGGCCAACGTCTCCAAGGCGGCGCGTGTCAGTTTCGAACGGGTGCCGTCCAGCAGGAGCCGCTCGACGAACGGCGCGTACCGCGCCCTGGTGTACATCCGCCAGCCGCCACCGGCCTCGCGCAGGTCGACGCCGCTCTCTCGGGCGGTGAGCTCGTCGGCCATCAGGCGCAGCTTCGCCGCCACCCGGTAGGCGGGTTGGTCGACCGCGGTGGACAGGGCGTCGACGGTCACCGGCGTGTCGACCACCAGCAGCAGGGCCTCCAACACGGCACCGAGCTCGTCGTCCGCCATCTCGGGCTCGAGGGCAAGATCTACCCCCAGATCGGAGGCAGGGTCGGGTTCGGGGTGGTCGTCGGTCATCTACGTATTTCTCACTCTTCCACCGCCGTCGACAGGTATTCGCTGGTCGGGCGATCCCCGGTCCACGAAATCTGCAGCACACCAAGCGGTTCTGGCTGGTCAAACAATACCGCGTTGGCCCGGAACAACTCCAACAGCGCCATGAACCGCCCGACGATCTCGATGGTCGCCCCGCAGTCGGCCACCAGGTCCGAGAACGACGCCCACGTCCCGATCCCGCGCTCTTCGAGCATGCCCAGCAACAGCCGGGCCTGCTCGGGCACCGACACCCCTTGGACGTGCAGGTGGCCCAGGCCGACCGTCGGGACCGGCCGCGGCGTGAACGCCGACGCCGCGATCTGAGCGAAGCTGTTCGCGTCCACACCCAGCATGACCTCGGGTAACAGGTCGGAGAACTGCTCTTCGAGCGACACCAGGCGCGGGTAGCTGCGCAGCGCGGCGGCCTCGAGTTCGCCGAACATGACCGCCACGTGCTTGAACGCGCGGTACTGCAGCAGCCTGGCGAACAACAGGTCGCGAACCTCGAGCAGCGCCAGGTCTTCCTCGTCGTGCACCTCACCGGCGGGCAGCAGCCGGGCCGCCTTGAGGTCCAGGAGGGTGGCGGCAATCACGAGGAACGCCGTGGTCTCGTCGAGCTCCATCTGGCGACCGATGTGCTTGGTGTAGGCGATGAAGTCGTCGGTCACCCGGTGCAGCGCGACCTCGGTCACGTCCATCCGGTGGGCGAAGATCAATTGCAGCAGCAGGTCGAAGGGACCCTCGAAGTTGCTCAGCCGGACCTGAAACCCCGCCTGCGGTGACTCCTCCGATACCGGCGAACTCACGCGCCGAACCGGTCGATGACCTCACGCGCCAGCGACCGATAGGCTTGCGCGCCAGTCGATTTGGGCGCCCAGGTGGTGATGGGCTCACCGGCGACGCTGGTCTCGGGGAAGCGGACGGTCCTGGTGATGACGGTGTCGAACACCAGATCGCCGAACTGCTGGAGCACCCGCGCCATCACCTCACGGGAGTTGACCGTGCGCGGGTCGTAACGCGTGATCAGGATCCCGCCGATGTCCAGCTTCGGGTTGAGGCGTTCCTTGACCTTGGTGACGGTGTCGGTCAGCAACGCCAGCCCACGAAGCGAGAAGTACTCGCACTCGGTGGGGATGATGACGCTGTCCGCGCAGGCCAGCCCGTTGACCGTCAGCAGGCCCAGGGACGGCTGGCAGTCGATCAGCACGTAGTCGTAGCGGTCGAGCACCGGGTGCAGCGCACGGGACAGCGAGTGCTCCCGGCCGACCTCGTTGACCAGCTGAATCTCCGCCGCCGACAGGTCGATGTTGCTCGGTACCAGGTCGAGGCCCTTGACGCGGGTCTTGATCAGCACGTCTTCGACCGACACCCGCGGCTCGATCAGCAGGTTGTGCACCGTGTGGTCCAGCTCGTAGTGCGGGACCCCGAGACCGGCGGACAGCGCGCCCTGCGGGTCGAGGTCGACCAGCAACACCCGGCGTCCGTACTCGGCGAGGCTGGCGCCCAGGTTGATGGTGGACGTCGTCTTGCCGACGCCGCCCTTCTGGTTGCACATCGCGATGACCTTGGCCGGGCCGTGCACGCTTCGCGGCTTCGGTTCCGGGACGAACCGGGGCGGACGGCCCGTGAGGCCCGCTGCGTCCGAGATTCCGGGGCCGTCGGGGGTACCAGCGTCGTCGGTCACTCGGGACCGCCGCCGGTCAGGCATCCTTCGGGCTTGGCGAACATCGCTTGGAGTTTAACGGGATGGGAACGCTCTGGACGCCAGACCCGCGCGGTGGACTAGAAGAGACTCGTTCTCGGGTGCCGTCACCGTTACCGCGCTCGGGGGTGTGCGCCGGCCCAGACCTCCCGCAGCGCGGACACCGTCACCAGCGTGTAGATCTGCGTGGTGGTGACCGAGGCGTGGCCGAGCAGTTCCTGTACGACGCGCACGTCGGCACCGCCTTCCAGCAGGTGCGTGGCGAAGGAGTGTCGCAGCGTGTGCGGTGACACCGACGCGGAGATGCCCGCTCGTTCGGCGGCGTCCTGCAGCACCTGCCAGGCGCTCTGCCGGGACAGCCGGCCGCCGCGGGCGTTGAGGAAGATTCCCGGGGTGCCCTTGCCGCGGCGCGCCAGGTCGGGGCGGCCGCGGACGAAGTACGCGTCGAGCGCGCTGACGGCGGGCCTTCCGATCGGCACCAGCCGTTGCTTGCCGCCCTTGCCGCGCAGCAGCACCGACCGCGACTGCACGTCGACGTCGTCCACGTCGAGGCCGACGGCCTCGGAGATGCGCGCCCCGGTGGAGTACAGCACCTCGAGCAGCGCGCGGTTGCGCAACGACAGCGGACCGTCGGTCTCGCCGTCACCCCCCGCACCCTCGAGCAGCGCGACGACGTCGTCGACGCTGATGCTCTTGGGCAGCCGGCGGGTCGGGGTCGGAGGCTTGACGGCGCGGGCGACGTCGGCGGTGGTGAGTCCCTCGGCGGCGGCGAATCGGTGAAATCCGCGGACCGCGATGAGGGTGCGCGCCGCGGACACCGCCGACAGCGGGGTGCTGCCGAGGTCCTCGTCTCCGACGCGCAGCGACACCAGGAAGTCGGTGACGTGCTCCTCGGTGACGTCGGCGACGTCGGCGACGCCCCGGGCCGTCAGATGTGCCAGATAGCGGCGCAGGTCCCGCCGATACGAACTCAGCGTGTTGGCGGCCACCCCACGTTCGATGGTCAGGTGGTCCAGGTACCCCCGCAGTTGGCCGTCCAAGGCGCCGAGGGCGATGGTCACCCGTTGGCCCGGCGTGCGGCGAACCTGGTCGGTTTGTCGGGCCACGGCGCGTCGACCGGGCGTAGCTCCCGAACGTCGCGGTCGACGGTCCGGGCGGCCAAGATGCCCGCCACGGCAAGGGAATTGACGATCGTGCCGCTGAGCACCATTTCGACTGCCTCGGCCAGTGGGAACCACTGCAGCTCGAGGTCGGCCTCCTCGTCGTGCGCCTCGGGCCGGCCGACGTCGGTCAGACCGGTGGCCAGGAAGATCCGGACGGATTCGTCGCTGAAGCCCGGGGCCGAGATCACGTCGACCAACACGGCCCAGTCCCTGGCCTGCAGGCCGGCTTCCTCCTCGAGTTCCCGGGCTGCGCTCAGATGCGGTGCCTCGCCGTTGACGTCGAGCAATCCGGCGGGCAGCTCCCACAGCCGACGCCCCACCGGGTGCCGGTACTGATGGATCAGCGCGACGTTGTTGTTCTCGTCCAGTGCGACCACGCCGACCGCACCGTAGTGTTCGACGACCTCGCGCCGCGCCGTCCGCCCACCCGGCATGGCCACCTCGTCGGCGCGCAGCGCGAAGATCTTTCCGACGTAGATCGTCTCGCTGTCGACCGTGGTGAACTCGTGGTCAGCCACGGTGCGCGGGCTCTGACAGCTCGGCGCCGTTGGCTCGTTGAGTGGCGAGCTCGACCGGCAGCCGTTCGGCGGCCTTGTAGTCGAGGGCGGCCCCCACGAAGGCGACGAACAGCGGATGCGGGCGGGTGGGCCTGCTCTTGAGCTCCGGATGCGCCTGCGTGCCGACGATGAACGGGTGCACGTCGGTGTCGTACTCGACGAACTCGACGAGGTGACCGTCCGGCGAGGTTCCCGAGAACCGCAGTCCGCTCTCCGCGATGCGGTCGCGGTAGGCGTTGTTGACCTCGTAGCGGTGCCGGTGCCGCTCGGACACCGACGTCGACTCGTAGGCCCGGGCGACGATCGAATCCTCGTCCAGCACAGCGGGATAGGCGCCGAGGCGCATGGTGCCGCCCAGGTCGGCCTCCCCCGCCACGATGTCCTGTTGATCTGCCATCGTCGAGACCACCGGGTCGGGCGTCTCCGGGTCGAACTCCGCGGAGTTGGCGTCGTCGATCCCGACCGAGCGGGCCGCCTCGATGACGATGCACTGCAGTCCGAGGCACAGTCCGAGCACCGGGATGCCGTGCTTGCGGGCGTACTTGATGGCCCCCAGCTTGCCTTCGATGCCGCGGATGCCGAAGCCGCCCGGGATCAGCACGCCGTGGACGTCATTGAGCGCAAGCGCCGCGCGTGGATCGGTCTCGCAGTCGTCGGAGGCGACCCACTGGATCTCTACCTTGGCGTGGTGCCGGAAACCGCCGGCGCGCAACGCCTCGGCCACCGACAAGTACGCGTCCGACAGATCGATGTACTTGCCCACCAACGCGATTCGCACGGTCTCCCGCGGCTCGTGGACGCGGCGCAGCAGATCGTCCCACTCGGTCCAGTCGACGTCGCGGAACGGGAGGTTGAGCCGGCGCACCACGTATGCGTCGAGTTCCTCGCGGTGTAGCACCTTGGGGATGTCGTAGATCGACGGCGCGTCGGGGGTGGAGATGACGCCGTCGACGTCGACGTCGCACATCAGCGCGATCTTGTTCTTCAACGGCTCGGGCACGTCACGGTCGCAGCGAAGGATCAGCGCGTCGGGGCTGATGCCGATGCTGCGCAGCGCGGCCACGGAGTGCTGCGTGGGCTTGGTCTTCAGCTCACCGGACGGCGCGAGGTAGGGCACCAACGACACGTGCAGGAAGAACACGTTGTCCCGGCCTACCTCGTGGCGGACCTGCCGGGCCGCTTCGAGGAACGGCAGCGACTCGATGTCGCCGACCGTGCCGCCGATCTCGGTGATGACGACGTCGGGCCGGTCGCCCTCGTCGTCCGGCTCGGCCATCGCCAGGATGCGGCGCTTGATCTCGTCGGTGATGTGCGGGATGACCTGAACGGTGTCGCCAAGGTACTCACCGCGACGTTCCTTGGCGATCACCGTCGAATACACCTGCCCGGTGGTCACGTTCGCCGATCCCGACAGGTTGCGATCCAGGAAGCGTTCGTAATGCCCGACGTCGAGGTCGGTTTCGGCGCCGTCCTCGGTGACGAAGACCTCACCGTGCTGGAACGGATTCATGGTGCCCGGGTCCACGTTGAGGTAGGGGTCGAGCTTCTGCATCGTCACGCGGATACCGCGGGCGGTGAGCAACTGGCCGAGGCTGCTGGCGGTGAGACCCTTGCCGAGCGAGGACGCGACCCCGCCACTGACGAAGAGATGCTTGGTCGTGGTCTGTGGGTGCCTACGTAACGAATTCGTTCGGCTGAGCAAGTGGCGACCTCCGTGGCGAATGGCTTGGGGCCTGCCGACCCACGGAAACTCACCCTAACACCGACGGGGCCGAGTGGGGACTGACGCGCCGGTCGGAGGGACTACCGAGGAGTCACTGGGCGAGCGTCAACGACGCGGCGCCGCGGCCGGTGCCGTACTGCCCCGGGCGACCGCCGTCGACCATCTCCTGAAGTCCCAGCACCGCGGTGATGCGCCCCGACGACCGGTCGACGTCGTCGACCGTGGCGACTGCGTTGGCGAGGCTGGTGTCGGACCGGACCACCGCGACGGCGCCCGTGCCGGTGGCCGAGCCGTCACGTCCGGCGAGCAGCGTGCCCGCGCCGTGGGGGGCCAGACCCGCGGCGAAGCGCGCGACGGTCGAACCCTGGTTGCCCGCGTCGTCGGCCAATCCGCCGCCGGTGACGATCAGCGCGGTGTCTGCCGCCCCGATCCGTTCGGTGCCGTAGGTGAGGAAGCCGGTGTCACGAAGCGCTGCCAGCACGGCGTCACGTTGCGCGTCGTCGACGGCCGGGACCGCCGGGTCCTTGCCGGTGAACAACGCCATGCCGAGCAGATCTCCCGCCTGCGAACCCTGGTCGACCGAGGTGGTGCTCAGCTGGCGCCCGGCTGGCACGATCGGCGAGTTGACGACCGACAGCAGCTTCTCCGAGGAATTGGCGTCGACGAATTCCTTCGTCATCGCGATCGTCCCGGTCACCACGCCGCCGGCCTGCCCGACGAGACGCGACAGCGCGGTGACGTCGTCGTCGGCGGCGTCGGGCGTCCGGAACATCACCACCGACTTGCCCTTCAGGGCGTCGCGGATGATCCGCGGCGACATCTGTGCGTCGAAGTCGTTTGCCGCACTCAGCTTTTCGTTGAGGACGTTCTTCTCGTCGGTCAGCCCGTTGATCTGGTTCTGCATCTGGGTCTTGTCGTCCTTGAGACCCGCGAGCAGCGTGTTGGACAACAGCCCCGACCCCAGGGCTACGCCGATCGCCAACGCGAGGAAGACCGCTGCCAGTGAGATGGCATGTGAGCGAAGGGAAATCACGAAACCTCCGAGAAGTTGCGAGCCGGTGGGTCAGGTGACCAGGCCCTGCACCCACAGGGAGAACTGGTTCCAGTACTGGGTGACCCATTCGATGACGACGGCGTCGGCGCGGGACACCCACAGCGCGGCGATGACGGCGATCAGCATGGCCAGCACCAGCAGTGCGATGGCACCACCGGACACGCGGCTGCGGTAGAGCGTCGCGACGGCCTTGGCGTCGACCAGCTTCTCGCCGACCTTCAGCCGGGTAAGGAACATCGACGGGTTGCTCTGTTGGCGCGAGCGGTCGAAGAACTCCTCGATGCTGGCGTTGTGGCCCGCGGTGACGATCAGCGAGGCGCCGTGGTGATCACACAGCAGCATGGCGAGGTCGGCGGCCGACCCGGCGGCGGGGAACGTCATGGCCCCCACGCCCAGGTCCTGGATGCGCTCGAGACCCTTGGCGTGGCCGTCGGCGTCGGCGGGCAGCACCACCTGGGCGCCCGACCGCAGGACCTCGACGCTCATCTCCTCCGGGTCGCCGACGATCAGCGCCGGTCGGTGCCCCGCCCGGCGCAGCACGTCCGCGCCCGAACCGACGCCGACCAGGACCGGCTGATACTCCTTGATGAACGGCTTGAGCGCCTTGAGGTCCTCCGCGGCGTCGGCTTCGTCGGCGACGATGACGACGTGCCTGCGGTGCAGGTCGACGTCGATGTCCGGGATGCCCATGCCGTCGATCAGCAGCGGGCTCTCGCTGCGGATGAACTCGATGGTGTTGCCTGCGAACGCTTCGAGGTGTGCCACCAGACCGCTCTTGGCCTCGTGCATGAGGTCGTGGATCTCTTCGTCGGTGCGCTCGGTGCCGAGCGCGAGGCGTCGGTCACCGGAGTAGACGCCGCCGTTGTGCAACCGGACCTTGCTGCCGTCCTTGATCTTCTTGAAGATCTCGGGGCCCGCCTCGTCGATCAGCACGACGCCGTTGGCGACCAGCACCTCGGGGCCGAGGTTGGGGTAGCGGCCCGAGATCGAGGGCGACGCGTTGACGACGGCGGCGATGTTCGCGTCGACCAGGGCGTCGGCCGTGATGCGGTCGAGGTCGAGGGCGTCGATGACGACGACGTCGCCGGGCCCCACGCGTCGGAGCAGGCGGTCGATGTCGCGATCGACGCGGGCCGTACCGGTTACGCCGGGTCGTGAGCCGGCATTACGCGAGAGGAGCGCTGACATCTTCATGGGGGGATTCTGTCGGCGAACCCTCAAGTTGAGGTGGAGGCGCGCCGTACCACCAGCCTCAGAAGTTACGTTCTGTCACATCTGCAACACGATCGGGCGGGCGGTTGCATCTCGGCCCGACTACTCGGCGGCTTCCTTTTGCGCGCCCTCGAGCAGCTCCCGCGCGTGCGCGCGCCCACTGTCGGACTCCCCCAGCCCGGCCAACATGCGCGCCAGCTCACCGACCCGGTCGTCGTCGTCGAGGCGGCGCACTTCACTCGACTTGCCCTTCCCGGAACCGCTGTCTACGACGAGGTGCACGTCGGCATACGCGGCCACCTGCGGCAGGTGGGTCACGACGATCACTTGGTGCGTCCGGGCCAGCCGCGCCAAGCGCCGGCCGATCTGTACGGCTGCGCGTCCACCGACGCCGGCGTCGACCTCGTCGAAGACCATCGTCGTGCCCTCGGCCGACGCCGCCAGCACCACTTCCAGCGCCAGCATGACGCGGGACAGCTCGCCGCCGGACGCACTCTTGGCCAGCGGCAAAGCCTCGGATCCGGAATGCGGCGTGAAGCCAAACTCGACGGCGTCCACGCCGTCGTGACCGGCATGGACCACCTCACCCGAGGCCAGCGTCAACGGTGCCGAGTCGTCGGATCTGGCCAACAGCGGGCTCACCGCGATGCTGAATCCCGCGCCCGACATCGCGAGCCCGGCCAGCTCGGCCGTCACCGCCTTCGCCATCGCCTTGGCGGCCTTGGTCCGCACCTTCGTGACGTCGGCGGCCGCCGCGACGACCTTCTCCTGGAGCGCGTCCACGCGTTGCTGCAGGGCCGCCAGTCCCTCCTCGGAGACGTCGAGCTGGGCCAGTCGACTACGCGCGTCGTCGGCCCAGGCCAGCACGCCGTCGACGTCGGCGGCATACTTTCGGGTCAAGTTGCGCAGCTCGCCCTGGCGCGCCAGCTTGCCCTCCAGAGTGCTTGCGTCGCTGGGCAATTCAGCCAGGTAGTCGCCGAGCTCGCCCGAGACGTCGCCGACCACGGCAAGGGCCTCACCCAACCGGTCGCCCAGTGACCGCAGGGCGGCGTCGTCGGTTGCCTGCAGCGCGGTCTTCGCATGGCCGATCCCGTCGATCGCCGACGTCTCCCCCTGCGCCGGATCGTCGAGCTCACCGGACAGCGCGACCCGCGCGGTCTGCGCCGCGTCGCGCAACGCGTCCAACTCCGAGAGCCTGCGGATGTCGGCCACCAGCGCCTCGTCCTCCCCGAGCTGCGGGGCGACGGCGTCGATCTCGCCGAGCCCGAACTGCAGTCGGTCGGCCTCCAGCGCCAGCTCGCGCGCACGCTGCCGGCGATCGGCCAGATCGCGACGCAGGGCGAGCCACTCCTCGCGGTGGGTCCGATACCGCGCCAGCGGGGCGTCGACGTCCGCGAACCGGTCCAGGGCCCCCCGCTGCTCGTCGGAACGCATCAGCCGCAGTTGGTCGTTCTGGCCATGCAGCGCAAGGAGTTCGGTGGTGAACGTGCTCAACGACTTGGCCGGCACGCTGCGTCCACCGAGATAGGCGCGCGACGGACCCTCCCGGCTGACCGACCGGGCGGCGATGACACTGCCGTCGTCGTCGCGGTCGGCGCCGGAGGAATCCAGGATCTCGTCGATCCGCTTGGCCACCGTGCCCTCGATTTCGGTGGTCGTGAAGCGGCCCTCCACCACCGCGCGTTCCGAGCCGGACCTGACACGACTGGCGTCCGCCCGCGCGCCCCCAAGCAGGTGCAGACCCGTGACCACCATGGTCTTGCCTGCGCCGGTCTCCCCGGTCAGGACGGTCAGCCCACGGTCGAACTCGGCGGTCGCCGACCGGATCGCACCGAGTTCGGTGATGCGGATTTCAGCGAGCACTTTGCCCCCGCCAGCCGGTGACCGGCAATTGGAACTTGCGTACCAATCGGTCGGTGAATGGCGCGCTGTCCAGCCGGATCCACTTCAGCGACGTGCCGCACCGGGTGACCTCGAGACGACCGCCTGCCGGCACCACCATCTCGCGGCGGCCGTCGCAGAACACCATCGCGTCATAACCGCTGGCCTCGACCTCGATCGCAATCGACGCATCCGGGCTGGTCACCATCGGCCGCGCGAACAGTGCGTGAGCGTTGTTGGGTACTACCAGGATCGACTCGAGATCGGGCCAGAGAATGGGCCCGCCCGCGGAGAATGCGTACGCGGTGGACCCGGTCGGCGTCGACACCAGCACGCCGTCACATCCGAACGCCGAGACCGGACGTCCGTCGACCTCGAGGACGACGCCGAGCACGCCGAGCCGTGGCCCCTTCTCCAGGCTGGCCTCGTTGAGGGCCCACCCCCGCTGCTTGATCTGACCGTCGACGCGCACGACGATGTCGAGCGTCATGCGCTTCTCGACGCTGTAGCTGCGATGGATCACCTGATCCAGCACGGTGTCGATCGCCGAAGCCTCCGCTTCGGCCAGGAATCCGATGCGGCCGAGATTGACGCCGAGCACCGGGATCTCGACGTTGCGGGCAAGTTCCGCGGCTCGCAGAAACGTGCCGTCGCCTCCGAGGACGAGCACCATCTCGCATCCCTCGGCGGCACGCTCGTCGGCGTCGACGACCTGGATGTCGGTGCCGAGCGCGCTGACCTCGTCGGCGCTCAGGTAGTACGGCTCGTGGTCGACCTGCTCCGCGGCCAACACGCGCAGCCCGATTCCGTTCGCGCTGAGCACCTTCTCCACTCGCCGAGCGGTCTCGGTGGCTTCGTCGCGGCCGGTGTGTACGACGAGGAGCACCTGGCGTTCGCAGGTCATTGTGGTCCTTCTTCGATCGCTCGACGGACGGCGTGCTCCAGGGACTCACCCAGGAGTGGACGGTCGGTGTGCGCTCGCAGGCGCAGGAAGAACTCGACGTTGCCGGACGGCCCGGGAAGCGGGCTCGACGTGACGTCGACGGCATGCCAACCGAGTTCGGCCGCTCGGCGGGCGACCGACAGGACCGCGTCGGCCCTGATCTCGGGGTCCGACACGACACCTCCCGGCCCCACTCGCGCCTTGCCCACCTCGAACTGTGGTTTCACCATGGGAACGATATCGGCGTCCGCCGACGCGCAGGACACCAGCGCGGGCAGCACCGTCGCCAACGAGATGAACGACAGGTCGGCGACCACCAGGTCAACCGGTCCGCCGATGGCCTCGGCGGTCAGCGTGCGCACGTTGGTCCGCTCCATGACCACCACCCGCGAATCCGAGCGCAACGGCCAGGCGAGCTGGCCGTATCCGACGTCGGCGGCGACCACTTCGCCGGCCCCACGATCCAGCAACACCTCGGTGAAGCCGCCGGTCGACGCGCCGGCGTCCAGGCAGCGGCGCCCGTGCACCGGGACGTCGAAGGCGTCGAGGGCTCCGATCAGTTTGTGGGCGCCCCTCGACACCCAACTGCGCTCGTCGGCGCCGGTGACGGTGAGCTTCGCGTCGACGGTCACGGCGGTGGCGGGCTTCCCGGCGGGAATGCCGTCGATGCGCACTCGACCGGCATCGATCAGCTCCGCCGCCTGCTGGCGGGACCGTGCCAGGCCACGCCGGACCAGCTCGGCATCAACGCGAGCGCGCCGAGTCACGTGTGCTTACCTCTCGACTGATTCCAGCGCCCGAACCAACAGGTCGTGGGCCTCCTCCAAGCGCGCCGCGATGGCCTCGACGTCGACGTGCTCGGAGTCGTCGGCAGTCGGATCGGGAAGCTCGGCAAGCAGGGCCGCGACCCTGGCTCGGATCTGATCGGGATCGGACGTCATCTCGACGTTCACGCTAGCTGATTGGACGAGCCCGCCAACGCACAGCGCTCCAGCGCTTCGTGCGCCGTGTGATCTCCGCCGAGGATGGCGAACCGGACCCCGTCGACGCTCGAACCCCAGACGGTGCTCGCCACGGCACGGACGATGCTCAACGGGTCCTCGGCATCCCGACCGGTCCAGTAGACGGTGACGTCCTGCGGGCCGACCTCGACGCGCCAGGACGGATGCGGCGCCACCCGCAGCGAGCCGCTGTCTTCGTTCAGCGACCGCAGGTCCGCGGCGAGGTAGTTCGGTCGCTCCGCGGCGTCGGCGTAGATCATGTCGGTCACCGAGCTGACCCCGGTCAGCACCAGCATGCTGGGCAAACCGGCGGCGTTGGCGCCGGCGATGTCGGTGTCCAACCGGTCCCCGATCACCAACGGTCGTTCGAACTCGCCGCGGGCCAGCGCGTCGAGCAGCAGCGGCGGCTGGGGTTTGCCCGCCACCTGTGGCCGCTGATCGGTCGCGGTCTCGAGCGCCGCGACCATCGACCCGTTGCCGGGCAACAGACCGCGTTCGGACGGCAAGGTGCGGTCGACGTTCGCCGCCACCCACAGCGCGCCGTCCCGGATCGCCAACGCCGCCTCGGCGAGGTCGGCCCAGCCCGTCTGCGGCGAGTGCCCCTGCACCACCGCTGCGGGCTCGTCGGCGAACGCACGCACCGGCTCGAGGCCAACCTTGCGTACTTCGTCGGCCAAGGAATCGGTGCCGATGACCAGAACCTTGTCACCCGAACCCATTTGGGACGCGAGCAGTCGCGCCGCGCTCTGCGCACTGGTGACGACGTCGTCGGCCGTCGCGGCGAATCCCATCGCGACGAGATTCTTCGCGACCTCGTCGGGGCCGCGGGAGGCGTTGTTGGTGACGAACAGCGTGCGGGGCTCGATGCCCTTCAACGTCTCGACGGACCCCTCGGTGGGCTGCTGCCCGCGGAAGACGGTGCCGTCGAGGTCGAGCAGAAGACAGTCGTGTTGTTGCGCAAGGGTTGTCACGTCAGCTGAGCTCCGTAATTCGCTCGTCGGCGTCGGTGACGCCGTCGACGTCCGCCGCCTCGGCGTTGATGAACCATTGCAGCGCTTCGTCGTTGCGCCCCAGTGCGAGAAGAGTGTCGGCGTAGGCGTAGAACAGGCGGGTCGCCGTCAGCCCCGTCCGTTCCGGATCGAGTGGGGGTGAGGAGAGCACGGCCAGCGCTTGTTCGTGCTGACCGAGATCCGACCGCGCGCCCGCGACGACGATGCGCAGCTCGTCGGCGTCGTCACCGGTGAGTTCCTCGGCCTCCGGTGTGTGGGACAGGTCGATGGCGCGCTGCGGGCGGCCGACGCCGCGCTCACAGTCCGCGATCAACGCCAACAGCGGGGACTTGCTCCCCATCCGCCGGGCGGTGCGGAATTCCGAGAGCGCCTGGGCCCAGTCACCGCAGTGGTAGGCCGCGATCCCCACGGCCTCGCGCACGGCAGCGATCCGGCCCGATCGCGTCCGCGCCGCTTGAGCATGCTTCAACGCCAGCTCGGGGTCTTCGTCGAGAAGGTCACCGGCCGCGACGAGATGCTTGGCGACGTAGTCGGCGGTGGTCTTGTCGAGGGTCATCAGTTCGCCGCGGACGTCGGGCGCAAGTTGCTTCGCCTCGACGTCGGGCGGGATGGGCGGTGCGTTCTTGTCCGACCGCGGATCGTCGGTCGGCGACGACGGCCGTCGGGGGCGGTCGGGGGCGCCGGATCGGGGGGCGCCCCGGCGGTCTCCGAACCCGGAACCGGGTGCCGATCCGCGACGGGAGTCCGTAGAGCCCCGTCGGGGTGCGCCGGCGCTGGGAGTACGCCGAGGCCGTTTGTCCTCGCCTCCGCGTTGCGTGTCCTGAGCCACGTCTGCCTTCCCTCTTCTTCTCGCCGTCTCGGAAAGGATACGGCGACATTCGACACCACGCGACGAATGCCAAATTGAATGACATTGTTGGTGGAAATGCCTAAGGCCCCCAACGTGGTTGGGGGCCTTAGGTGAAAGGGTGTTCGGCGGTGTCCTACTTTTCCACCCGAAGGGGCAGTATCATTGATTGTTGGTGGAAATGCCTAAGGCCCCCAACGTGGTTGGGGGCCTTAGGTGAAAGGGTGTTCGGCGGTGTCCTACTTTTCCACCCGAAGGGGCAGTATCATTGGCGCTGGTAGGCTTAGCTTCCGGGTTCGGGATGGGACCGGGCGTTTCCCTACCGCTGTTGCCGCCGTAACTCTATTTATTTTACGCCCCACAATTATTTGGTGGTGGGGTGTGGTCTGTTCGATTCATGAACATGTGTGGTTGCGAGGTGCACGAGGTGCACAATGTGGTGTTACACGCCTTCTTGCTTGACCCAAGTGATTCATTTTTTGGGTGTGTGTAAGTTTTCGGCCGGTTAGTGCCAGTTCCCTGCAACCATTGCTGGTCTTCTAGGTCTGGTCTATCGATCCCGTGGTCTGCGGGGGGCCTTATCCCTCTCAAAGGGTGAGAAACCTGGTCTTGGAAGAGGTTTCCCGCTTAGATGCTTTCAGCGGTTATCCTGTCCGAACGTAGCTATCCAGCCGTGCCACTGGTGTGACAACTGGTAGACCAGAGGTTCGTCCGTCCCGGTCCTCTCGTACTAGGGACAGGTTTCCTCAAGTTTCTGACGCGCGCGGCGGATAGAGACCGAACTGTCTCACGACGTTCTAAACCCAGCTCGCGTGCCGCTTTAATGGGCGAACAGCCCAACCCTTGGGACCTGCTCCAGCCCCAGGATGCGACGAGCCGACATCGAGGTGCCAAACCATCCCGTCGATATGGACTCTTGGGGAAGATCAGCCTGTTATCCCCGGGGTACCTTTTATCCGTTGAGCGACACCCCTTCCACTCGGGGGTGCCGGATCACTAGTCCCGACTTTCGTCCCTGCTCGACATGTACGTCTCGCAGTCAAGCTCCCTTGTGCACTTGCACTCAACACCTGATTGCCGTCCAGGTTGAGGGAACCTTTGGGCGCCTCCGTTACTTTTTTGGAGGCAACCGCCCCAGTTAAACTACCCACCAGGCACTGTCCCTGAACCGGATATACGGTTCGAAGTTAGAAGCCCAATACGATCAGAGTGGTATTTCAACAACGACTCCACCCACACTGGCGTGTGCGTTTCACAGTCTCCCACCTATCCTACACAAACCGTAACGAACTCCAATACCAAGTTGTAGTGAAGGTCCCGGGGTCTTTTCGTCCTGCCGCGCGTAACGAGCATCTTTACTCGTAGTGCAATTTCGCCGAGTCTATGGTTGAGACAGTTGAGAAGTCGTTACGCCATTCGTGCAGGTCGGAACTTACCCGACAAGGAATTTCGCTACCTTAGGATGGTTATAGTTACCACCGCCGTTTACTGGGGCTTAAATTCTCAGCTTCACCCCGAGGGGTTAACCGGTCCTCTTAACCTTCCAGCACCGGGCAGGCGTCAGTCCGTATACATCGTCTTGCGACTTCGCACGGACCTGTGTTTTTAGTAAACAGTCGCTTCTCACTGGTTTCTGCGACCCCCCACCGCTGCCGGCAGCTCGTGCCATGACAGTAAGGGGTCCCCCTTCTCCCGAAGTTACGGGGGTATTTTGCCGAGTTCCTTAACCATAGTTCACTCGTACGCCTTGGTATTCTCTACCTGACCACCTGTGTCGGTTTGGGGTACGGGCCGTGTGTGTGCTCGCTAGAGGCTTTTCTCGGCAGCACAGGATCACCAAATTCGCCTCACTCGGCTATGCATCACCTCTCAGGCATCATGAACGACGGATTTACCTATCGTTCGCCCTACGGGCTTGCCCCAGTGTTACCACTGACTGGTATGGCTACCTTCCTGCGTCACCCCGTCGCTTGACTACTACCAGCGAAGGTCCCGCGCAGCCCCAGAAATTCATTGACCCGAAGGTCGTTGATAATCCTGGTTTTGGGCGGTTAGTACCGCTGATTCATCACGGGCGCGCACACACGGGTACGGGAATATCAACCCGTTGTCCATCGACTACGCCTGTCGGCCTCGCCTTAGGTCCCGACTCACCCTGGGCGGACTGGCCTGGCCCAGGAACCCTTGGTCTTTCGGCGGGCAAGGTTCTCACTTGCCTTATCGCTACTCATGCCTGCATTCTCACTCCCACACCCTCCACCACACCATCACTAGGTGGCTTCACCGGCGTGCAGGACGCTCCCCTACCCAACGTCCACCCCGAAGGATGACTCGTTGCCGCGACTTCGGCGGTGTGCTTGAGCCCCGCTACATTATCGGCGCACAATCACTTGACCAGTGAGCTATTACGCACTCTTTCAAGGGTGGCTGCTTCTAAGCCAACCTCCTGGTTGTCTTCGCGACTGCACATCCTTTTCCACTTAGCACACGCTTAGGGGCCTTAGTCGGCGATCTGGGCTGTTTCCCTCTCGACGCACGGAGCTTATCCCCCGCCGTCTCACTGCCACACTGTTGACTTACCGGCATTCGGAGTTTGGCTGACGTCAGTAACCTTGTAGGGCCCATCGGCCATCCAGTAGCTCTACCTCCAGTAAGAACCATGCAACGCTGCACCTAAATGCATTTCGGGGAGAACCAGCTATCACGGAGTTTGATTGGCCTTTCACCCCTACCCACAACTCATCCCCTCAGTCTTCAACCTAAGTGGGTTCGGGCCTCCACAACATCTTACTGCTGCTTCACCCTGGCCATGGGTAGATCACTCCGCTTCGGGTCCAGAACACACCACTACACCACACACACTTGTGCGGATACGCCCTATTCAGACTCGCTTTCGCTGCGGCTACCCCACACGGGTTAACCTCGCGACATGTCCCTGACTCGCAGGCTCATTCTTCAAAAGGCACGCCATCACCCCACCACGAAGGAGGGCTCTGACGGCTTGTAGGCACACGGTTTCAGGTACTATTTCACTCCCCTCCCGGGGTACTTTTCACCATTCCCTCACGGTACTAATCCGCTATCGGTCATCAGAAGGTATTCAGGCTTACCGAGTGGTCTCGGCAGATTCACAGCAGATTTCACGGGCCCGCTGCTACTCGGGAACACCACACAAGGCAGGCGTCGGGTTTTCACGTACCGGGCTCTCACCGTCTACGGCAGGCCATCCCAAGACCACTTCCGCTAACCACGACACTTTCTCACTGCCCTCCAGGGAGGTAGCCCTAGACATATGGGTCCCACAACCCCGCACACACAACCCCTACCCGGTATCACATGCATACGGTTTAGCCATCCTCCGCTTTCGCTCGCCACTACTCACGGAATCACTATTGTTTTCTCTTCCTACGGGTACTGAGATGTTTCACTTCCCCGCGTTACCTCCCGCACCCTATGAATTCAGATACGGGTAACACGACATCACTCGTGCTGGGTTCCCCCATTCGGACATCCTCGGATCAACGCTCGGTTGGCAGCTCCCCGAGGCATATCGCAGCCTCCCACGTCCTTCATCGGCCTCTGATGCCAAGGCATCCACCATGCGCCCTTAAACACTTACAACACAAAAACCAATTGTTTCAAACAAAAAATCGAAATTACACCACAACAACCCACAACACCTCCGAACCCACCCACAGACCACCACACCCCCGAAAGAGCACGACGACCAAGGCAGGAACCTCGACTGCTGCGAGTTGATGCTCGCAACCACTATCCACGAATCAAACACCACACCCCACCACCAAAACCTAGGGGCAACAACACACCTCCCACCACACACAGTGGCCAGGGAAACACGGGCCTGTTGTCTCAAAGCCCAACAGTGTGCTTGGCAGCCCACCGAACACCACCCCCCAAACGGAAAGGTGACGCCGGCGTTTTTTGAGTTTGTCTGTGCACCAGAACCCGCTCCACTACAGATACGCCCAGTGACGGGCAACGGGTCCATCCAACGAATCGCTGCGAACTCCGAACTCCCACACGATGTGGGCGGACCGCAGTCTCGTGGTGCTCCTTAGAAAGGAGGTGATCCAGCCGCACCTTCCGGTACGGCTACCTTGTTACGACTTCGTCCCAATCGCCGATCCCACCTTCGACGGCTCCCTCCCACAAGGGGTTAGGCCACCGGCTTCGGGTGTTACCGACTTTCATGACGTGACGGGCGGTGTGTACAAGGCCCGGGAACGTATTCACCGCAGCGTTGCTGATCTGCGATTACTAGCGACTCCGACTTCACGGGGTCGAGTTGCAGACCCCGATCCGAACTGAGACCGGCTTTAAAGGATTCGCTCCACCTCACGGCATCGCAGCCCTTTGTACCGGCCATTGTAGCATGTGTGAAGCCCTGGACATAAGGGGCATGATGACTTGACGTCATCCCCACCTTCCTCCGAGTTGACCCCGGCAGTCTCTTACGAGTCCCCGCCATGACGCGCTGGCAACATAAGATAGGGGTTGCGCTCGTTGCGGGACTTAACCCAACATCTCACGACACGAGCTGACGACAGCCATGCACCACCTGCACACAGGCCACAAGGGAACTGATATCTCTACCAGCGTCCTGTGCATGTCAAACCCAGGTAAGGTTCTTCGCGTTGCATCGAATTAATCCACATGCTCCGCCGCTTGTGCGGGCCCCCGTCAATTTCTTTGAGTTTTAGCCTTGCGGCCGTACTCCCCAGGCGGGGTACTTAATGCGTTAGCTACGGCACGGATCCCAAGGAAGGAAACCCACACCTAGTACCCACCGTTTACGGCGTGGACTACCAGGGTATCTAATCCTGTTCGCTCCCCACGCTTTCGCTCCTCAGCGTCAGTTACTGCCCAGAGACCCGCCTTCGCCACCGGTGTTCCTCCTGATATCTGCGCATTCCACCGCTACACCAGGAATTCCAGTCTCCCCTGCAGTACTCTAGTCTGCCCGTATCGCCCGCACGCCCACAGTTGAGCTGTGAGTTTTCACGAACAACGCGACAAACCACCTACGAGCTCTTTACGCCCAGTAATTCCGGACAACGCTCGGACCCTACGTATTACCGCGGCTGCTGGCACGTAGTTGGCCGGTCCTTCTTCTGCACATACCGTCACTCGCGCTTCGTCTGTGCTGAAAGAGGTTTACAACCCGAAGGCCGTCGTCCCTCACGCGGCGTCGCTGCATCAGGCTTGCGCCCATTGTGCAATATTCCCCACTGCTGCCTCCCGTAGGAGTCTGGGCCGTATCTCAGTCCCAGTGTGGCCGGTCACCCTCTCAGGCCGGCTACCCGTCGTCGCCTTGGTAGGCCTTAACCCCACCAACAAGCTGATAGGCCGCGGGCCCATCCCACACCGCAAAAGCTTTCCACCAANNGACATGCATCCCAAGGTCATATCCGGTATTAGACCCAGTTTCCCAGGCTTATCCCGAAGTGCAGGGCAGATCACCCACGTGTTACTCACCCGTTCGCCACTCGAGTACCCCGAAGGGCCTTTCCGTTCGACTTGCATGTGTTAAGCACGCCGCCAGCGTTCGTCCTGAGCCAGAATCAAACTCTCCAAACAAAAACAACCCGGCAAAACCAGGTGCATCGCAAATCAGAGAAATCCGATATCCAACAACCAGTCAAAACTGGCAAAAAAAACAAAACCATCC
>NZ_JACKTL010000035.1 GCF_025822245.1 Mycolicibacterium hodleri | reverse complement strand
CCCGAAGTGTCGGTAGCGGTGACCAATGACTCGAACATACATTCGAATCTACCCGTGAACTACGACTCGCAACAGGCGTCACGCGCAGCCTGTGGATAACTTCAAAGGCGCCGTACCGCAAGCTAAACCGACGTGCGCCCGCCGAGCTGCGTGGTGAGTGCGCCGGCACTGACCAGGAGGCTCCGCGCCCGCTTGGCGATCTCGGCGTCGGTGAGCGCGCGACCGATCTGCAACGACATCACCATCGCCTGCCTGCGGTGGTGGTCGAAGACGGGTGCGGAGATGACGCTGATCTCGTGACGCTTCTTGGACCTCGCCGTGCCGGCGGCCTCGCTGGCGAGGTAGACCCGTTCGCCGACGTCGGAGATCATCTCGCCGAGGAGCGCGCGCAGCTCCTGCGGCAACGTGCTCGACATGCCGGCCATCAGGGCGTAAAGCCGGCGTCCACTCGGGGTCAGCCGCTCGACGAGGTACCCGTCGCGGCGGCATTCGGCGACGACGCGCTCAAGGCGTTCGGAGTCGGTGCGCAGGGGAATGGTCGGCTCCTTGGCCAGCCAGCTACGGAGCGCCTCGTCGTCCCACAGCACGAACATCAGGCCCACCGGTGGGGCAAACGGATAACTCTGGCCGACCATCACCGAGCCCCCGACGTCTGCGTTCTGCGGTCCGACCAGCTCCAGCAGGGTGATGCGGTCGTCGATCACCGCGGACAGGGCCGCCGTCGTGGAGTAGGTCGCGGCGAGGCGCGCCAGTTCCTCGCGAGCGGTGGGGCTGACGCGCATCGACTCCTGCGCGGTATGTCCGAGCGAAATGAGCCGCGGTCCAAGTCGATAGGTCTTGTCCTGCGTGTCGCGAATCAGGTAGTCCGACTCGGCGAGGGTGGTCAGGATGCCCAGGCACGTCGGCTTGCTCAGTTCGACGCGGCGGGCCAGCTCGGACAGCCCGAACCGGTCGTGCGGATGCCGCGCCAGGAAGTCCAGGATCGAGACGACCCGCTCGGTCGGCGGTGAGGCTCTCTCTGTCATGCCACTCCCGCCCTCCCGGCACGTTGACTCGAATTAGAACGCGTTCTAGTGTCAGGTCGGTAAATGTACCAGCGCGGTTCAATATTGGACCAGGTTGGACACGGTTGGATCACCGGGAGGCCGCAGTCCGCATGTACTCACAGCCATTGGCCGATGCGATCGCCGAGGCCGAGAAACTCGTCGCCGCCGCACCATTCATCGAATCCGAGGCCGACCTGCTCGAGGGCTTGCAGTATCTCGCAGGCTGCATCTCGGGATGCACCCATGTCGCGTTCGACTACGACCGTGACCACCCCTTCCTGCACAGCGGTACCGGTCCCTTCACCAAGATGGGCCTCGACAACCCCGACACCATGTACTTCGGCACCCGGGTGCAGCCAGGCCACGAGTACGTCGTCACGGGTCGCCGCGGCACCACCACCGACGTCAGTTTTCAACTGCTCGGCGGCGAGTACACCGACGACAACGTGCCCGACAGCGAGACCGCGTTCGACGACCGCAAGCTCGACATCGCCGAGGACGGCACGTTCGAATGGCGCTTCACCCCAGCCACGCCGGCGCAGTTGGTGATTCGCGAGGTGTACAACGACTGGTCCGCGCAGCGCGGCACCTTCGCGATCGCCCGCACCGACACCGAGGGCACGGCGCCGCCGGCGTTGACCAAGGAACTCATCGAAAAGCGTTACGCCGTCGCGGGCAAGCAGCTGGTGCAACGCGTCAAGACCTGGCTGCAGTTTCCGCAGTGGTTCTACACCGACGCCCCGGCCAACACGATGGTGTCGCCACGATTGACCCCCGGCGGTCTGGCCACGCAGTACTCTTCGGCCGGCCAGTTCGACCTGGCCGAGGACCAAGCGCTGATCATCACGTTGCCCGTCACCGATGCGCCCTACCTCGGCTTCCAGCTGGGCAGCCTCTGGTACATCTCGCTGGACTACATCAACCACCAGACCTCGCTGAATGGCACTCAGGCGCAGGCTGATCCGGACGGGAAGATCCGCATCGTGGTCGCCGACCGCAACCCCGGCGTAACCAACTGGGTCGAGACGCTGGGCCATCGCAAGGGGTACCTGCAGTTCCGTTGGCAGCGGGTGTCCCGTGAGCTGACCGAGGCGGACGGCCCGACCGTCGAACTGGTCGCCGTCGACGACGTCGCCGGCGCCCTGCCGTACTACGAGTCCAACAAGATCTCCGACGACGACTGGCGGGCACGAATTGCTCTTCGGCAAAAGCTAATTGGCGAAAGAATGGTGGGATAGCAGATGGCCGGACTTCTGGATGGCAAGGTCGTCGTGATCAGCGGCGTCGGCCCCGCATTGGGAACGACCCTCGCCAGGCGATGCGCGGAGCAGGGCGCCGATCTGGTTCTGGCCGCCCGCACCGTGGAGCGGCTGGAGGACGTCGCCAAGCAGGTCACCGACCTGGGTCGGAGAGCCCTGTCGGTGGGTACCGACATCACCGACGAGGCTCAGGTGCACAACCTCGTCGAGGAGTCGCTCAAGGCCTACGGCAAGGTCGACGTGTTGGTCAACAACGCCTTTCGCGTGCCCTCGATGCGGCCGCTGGCCGACACCACCTTCGAGCACATGCGCGATGCGATCGAGCTGACGGTCTTCGGCGCACTACGCATGATTCAGGGCTTCACCCCGGCGTTGACCGAGGCGAAGGGGTCGATCGTCAACGTGAATTCGATGGTGGTGCGTCACTCGCAGGCCAAGTACGGGGCGTACAAGATGGCGAAGTCGGCGTTGCTGGCGATGTCGCAGTCCCTGGCCACCGAGCTCGGCGAAGACGGTATCCGCGTCAATTCGATTCTGCCTGGCTACATCTGGGGCGGCACCTTGCAGGGCTACTTCGAACATCAGGCGGGCAAGTACGGCACCACCGTCGACGACATCTACAAGGCCGCCGCGGTCAACAGTGACCTCAAGCGACTGCCCACCGAGGACGAGGTCGCCTCGGCGATCCTGTTCATGGCCAGCGATCTGTCCAGCGGCATCACCGGGCAGGCCCTCGACGTCAACTGCGGAGAGTACAAGGCATGAGGACCAACGTAGGCACCGTCGACGACCTGCATGCGTCGGCGGTGAAGGCTTGCGGGCTCGACGACTTCGGCGTGGACGACGACAACTACCGCGAGGCTCTCGGGGTGCTGCTCGACTCGTTCGCCCGCGACGCCGAGCTCACCGAGTTCGGCAGCAAGATGCAACGGTTCTTCGTCCGCAACGCCCTGGTCGCCCGGCTGGTCTCGGTGGCGGCATTCAAGCAGTACCCGCAGCACGTGGACGTGCCGATCGAACGGCCGATCTTCGTGACCGGCCTGCCGCGCACCGGGACCACCGCCATCCACCGACTGCTCACCGCCGATCCCGCACACCAGGGCCTCGAGCTGTGGCTGGCGGAGTTCCCGCAGCCGCGGCCGCCGCGCGACACGTGGTCGCAGAACCCGGTCTTCCAGCGGATCGACGCGCAGTTCAGCAAGGCTCACGAGGAGAACCCGGACTACACCGGCCTGCACTACATGACCGCCGACGAGGTGGAGGAGTGCTGGCAACTGCTGCGCCAGTCATTGCATTCGGTGTCCTACGAGACGCTGGCGCACGTGCCGACCTACTCGCGGTGGCTCTCGCAGCAGGACTGGACCAAACCCTATGAGCGGCACCGCAAGAACCTGCAGCTGATCGGCCTCGAGGAGGCCGAGAAGCGCTGGGTACTCAAGAACCCCAGCCACCTGTTTGCGCTCGACGCGTTGTTCGCCACGTATCCCGACGCCCTCGTGGTGCAGTGCCACCGCCCCGCCGAGACGATCATGGCGTCGATGTGTTCGCTGGCGCAACACACCACCGAAGGGTGGTCGAACGTCTTCACCGGTGACGTCATCGGGCAGGACTCGCTGGAGACCTGGTCGCGCGGTCTCGAGTTGTTCAACGCCGAGCGGGCGAAGCACGACCCGGCGCAGTTCTTCGACCTGGACTACTTCGAGTTCATCAAGGATCCGATCCCGGTGGTCGAGAAGATCTACCAGCAGTTCGGCATCGAATACACCGACGCCGCAAGGGAATCCATGACGACGATGCACGCCGAGAGCCAGCAGGGGCCGCGGGCGCCCAAGCACACCTACTCCCTCGCCGACTACGGCCTGACCGACGAGCAGGTCAAGGAGCGCTTCAAGGGGTTGTGACTAGCCGTCACCGGGTGACGGTGCACTCGACTCCTCCTCGAGGCAGCCCTCGGCGACGGCGTGCCGGATGCTGTCGGACAGTCGGGGACAGGACTTGCTCCTACTGCTGTCACCGCCGTTGGCCCGGACCTCGGCGAACGTCGCGCAGCGCTGGGTGGCGTCCGAACTCCATTGCACCGCAGTGTGTCCCGCGCCGAGCTTCTTGACCGCGACGGTGACGTGGCAGAACCGGCAGTCGACGGGCGTCAGTCCCGCGGTCAGATAGCGCTCGCGATCCCGCGCGGACGCCTCCCTGACTGCCGCCGCCCGCTCGGGGTCCGAAGCGAAGTCCGGTGCCTTGGACCACGTTCCGGTGGCCTCGCGCGTCGCGGCGGGATGTTCGTCGTCGTCGTCGTGACCGAGGAGGGCCAGCATGGAGCGCGCCAGCCGGTCGGCATCTGGCGCGTCACTCATGTTGCCGGCTGTTCCTCGGCGCGCTTGCGGAGGTTTTCCTCCACCTCGACATGCCACTTCTCGTTGGCCGCGGTGGTGTCGACCTCGATCTCGAAGCGGTCGGTCATGTCCGGGGTCACGTCGGCGACGTCGACGTAGAACTGCTGGTACCAACGGCGCATCTGGTAGACCGCACCGTCCTCCTCGACCAGGAGTGGATTGTCGATCCGGGTCTTGTGCTTCCAGATCTCGACGTCCTGCAGGAAGCCCTTGCTGACGCCTTCGGTGAACGCCTTCGACAGTTTCTCGGTCATCTTCTCGTCCATGCCCTTGGGCTTTTCGACGATGACGCCCCACTGCAGCACGAACGAATCCTGCGACACCGGGTAGTGGCAGTTGATCAGGATCGACTCGGCCTTGAACCCGCCGTAGTTGTTGTGGAGCCAGTTGATCATGAACGACGGCCCGAAGTAGGACGCCTCCGAGTCGAGGTGCGCCTCGCCGTAGGCGGTGCCCAAGTCGTTGACGTCGGGCCTGCCGACGTTGTGCAGGTACTGCGACGCGACGTGGCCCTCGAAGACGTTCTTGAAGTACGTCGGCAAGCCGAAGTGGATGTAGAAGAAGTGCGCCATGTCGGTGACGTTGTCGATGATCTCGCGGCAGTTGGAGCCCTCGATGAGCATCGAATTCCACCGCCAGTCGGTCCAGTCGTCGCTGCCGTACTCGGGCAACTCCGGGATGCGCAGTTCCGGCGGCGGCGGGTTGCCCTCGTGGTCGTGCCACACGTACAGCAGGCCGTTGCGGACGTCGGTCTCCCACGCGCGGGTGCGCGCCAGCCGCGGGGTGCGCTTGGCGTAGGGCACCAGCTTGCACTTGCCGTCGCCGCCCCAGCGCCAGTCGTGGAACGGGCAGGCGACTTCGTCACCCTTGACGGTGCCCTGCGACAGGTCGCCACCCATGTGCCGGCAGTAGCCGTCGAGGATCTTGAGGTCACCGTGGGAGTCGGCGAAGACGACCAGTTTGGTACCGAAGATCTCCACCGAATGCGGGGTGCCGTCGTCGAAGTTCGCCACCGGCCCGAGGCAGTGCCAGCCCCTCGCGTAGCGGTCCGGAAGTGCTCCGGTGTCGATCTCGCGAATGTTCGCAGACACCGCGGTTGTCTCGGTACTCACGGATGGCCTCCCGTTCGATTACTCTCTAACTAGAACACGTTACAGTTTTTCTCGCACTGCGCGCAATGCGAGACCCTCTAGCTGCGGTATATCTAGACGATGCCGCTGTATGCCTTCGAAGGCCGGTCACCCGTCGTCGCGCCGGGGGCCTTCGTCGCTCCGACCGCCACGTTGGTCGGAGACGTGCACGTGGCGGCGGGTGCGTCGGTCTGGTTCAACGCCGTGCTGAGGGCCGACTTCGCGCCCATCATCGTTCGCGAGGGCGCGAACGTTCAGGACTGCAGTGTGCTGCATGCCCCGCCTGGGATACCGGTAGACATCGGACCTGGGGCCACGATCGCCCACGGCTGCGTCATCCACGGCGTGCACGTCGGCCAGGAGGCGGTGATCGCCAACCACGCCACGGTGCTCGACGGGGCCGTGATCGGCCGACGCAGCCTCGTCGCCGCGCACTCCCTGGTCACGGGCGGCACGAAGATTCCCGACGAGGTGTTCGTCACCGGGGCCCCCGCGAAGGTCCGCGGCCCTATTGCCGGCACGGGCGCGGAGATGTGGGTCGACGCCAATCCCGCCGCGTATCAAGAACTCGCGCGCCGCTACCTGACGGGCCTCGAACCTATCGGGGACTGAGCGCCCCTATTGGGCGGCCTCGAGGCCCACCCGCAACGCGATCTGCTGCATCTTTGCCACGTTGGCGACGAATTGATCCGTGGTGTTGTCGCCGACCGCGCTTTGGAACTCCAGTCGGACCAGCGCCTTGTCCTGGGCGAAGAAGACCAGGGTGACCGCCTTGTTCTCGTCTGGAGCGGTGCCGGACACCTTCACTCCGTCGGTGCCGACGGGAAACGGCTGCGGTTTCCCGCCCGTCACCAGGGTCGGCAGGGTGCCGGCCGCCTGCTTCAGGGTGGCGGTGGCCGTTGCGGCGTCCGCGTAGACCGTGAACGTGTCGATGATCGCCCGGCTGTCCTGGTCGTTGACGAAGAACGCGCTGGCACCCGGACTGCCGTTGGGGTTCGACTCCCGCGAGCGTTCGACGAAGGTGTCCTCGGCGTCGGTGAGGTCGGAGGCCGAGAGCAGCAGGTCGCGGTAGTCGACGGCGGCCGGCGCCTTCGTGGTCGTCGACGTGGACGGCGCGTAGGGCACGGTCGGCAGCGTCGGCACGCTGCTGCCGCTGCTCTGCGCCGTGGTGCCGCTGGTGCCGTCGGAGGGCGTGCAGCCGCTGATTGCGACGACGAGCACGCTCGACACGGCGGCCACGAGGAATCTGGTCATCGAGGTGTGGGGGTTGGAGGTCGACATTCCGCTCCAACGTACGCGTCACCGCTTGTCGGCCGACACCACCCACATCGAGTAGTACTGCGACCCGCCGCCGTACGCGTGCCCCATCGCCTTGCGGGCGCCCTCGACCTGATGGTCGCCCGCCTTGCCCATCACCTGGATCGCCGACTCGGCGAACCGGATCATGCCCGACGCCCCGATGGGGTTGCTCGAGAGCACGCCGCCGGACGGGTTGAAGGGGATGCGGCCGCCGATCGCGGTCTCGCCCGCCTCGGTGAGCTTCCAGCCCTCGCCCTCGGCCGCGAATCCCAGGTTCTCCAACCACATCGGCTCGAACCACGAGAACGGGACGTAGACCTCCGCGACGTCGATCTCGTCGATGGGTGAGGTGATGCCCGCGTCGCGCCACAGGGCCGCGGACGCGTCCCGGCCGGCCTGCGGGTTGACCTGGTCGCGTCCGGAGTAGGCCAGCGGCTCGGTGCGCAGCGCGGTCGCGTGGATCCACGCCACGGGGTGGCCGTCGGCGACGCGACGATCCGAGATCTCCTCGTTGCCGATCACCAGCGCGCAGGCGCCGTCCGACGACGGGCAGGTCTCGTCGAAGCGGATCGGGTCCCACAGCATCTGGGAGGCCATCACCTTCTCGAGCGTGATGTCGGGCTGATGCAGGTGGGCGAGCGGATTCTTGGCGCCGTTGAGCCGGTCCTTCACCGCGACCATCGCGCCGATGTGGTTCGGGGCGCCCGAGCGGCGGATGTAGGACCGAATGTGAGGTGCGAAGTAGCCACCCGCACCCGCACCGACCGGCTTGGTGAACGGCACCGGAATGCTCAACGCCCACATGGCGTTCGACTCCGACTGCTTTTCCCAGGCCATCGTCAGCACCCGCTTGTACTTGCCCGACTGCACCAGGCTGGCCGCGACGATGGCCGTCGACCCGCCGACCGAGCCGGCGGTGTGCACCCGGATCAGCGGCTTGCCCGTCGCACCGACGGCGTCGGCCATGAACAGTTCGGGCATCATGACGCCCTCGAAGAAGTCGGGTGCCTTGCCGACCACGACGGCGTCGATGTCGTCGAAGGTGGAGCCGGAGTCCTCCAGTGCCCGGTCGATGGCCTCGCGGACCAGCCCGTTCATCGAGACGTCCTTGCGCTTGGCGACGTACTTCGTCTGCCCGGTGCCGAGCACCGCGGCCAGGTTGCCTGCCACTAGCTCTTCCCTTCCATGACCGCCACCAGATTCTGTTGCAACGCAGCACCGCTCGTCGCATGTGCCAGCACCCGCCGGGCGCTGCCGTCGAAGATGTGGCGGGCTGCGAAGCCGATGCGCTCCAAGCCGGTCGAGAACATCGGGTTGGCGGCGAGCGCCCCGCCCGACGGATTGACCTTGGTCGAGCCGTTCAGACCGATCGCCTCGGTGAGGATCAGCTGCTGATGGCTGAACGGGGCGTAGAGCTCGGCGACGTCGATCGAGCCCAGGTCGCCACCGGTGGCCGCCGCCGCGGACGCCGCGGTCGACGGTGAGGTGGTGAGGTCGCGCGCACCCAGGACCGGCGTCTCGATGCGGTGTTCGAAACCCGTTATCCAGGCCGGGTTCTCGCGAAGCTCGCGGGCCTTGTCGCCGGATGCCAGCACGATCGCCGAGGCTCCGTCGCTGATGGGGGCAACGTCATGGCGGCGCAACGGATCTGCGAAGTACGGCCGTTCCAACAACTCCTCGACGCTCTGGGCCGTCGCGACCGAATCGGTGCGCGGAGCAGCGGTCATGGCGTCCAGGGCGACCTGTGCCATCTGCTCGGCGGTCCACTTGCCGGAGTCCAGTCCGAGCCGGGCTTGCAAGCCGGCGGTGGAGACGGCGTCCGGCCACAGTGGTGCCACGGTATACGGGTCGGTCTGCAACGCCAGGACCCTGCGCAGCACGCCCGCCGAGGACTTGCCGAAGCCGTAGACGAGGGCGGTCTCAACCGACCCGGTCAAGATCTTGATGTACGCCTCGTACAGCGCCCAGGCGGCGTCCATCTCGACGTGCGACTCGTTGATCGGCGGAACGGCACCGATCGAGTCGATCGCTGAGAGGAACGAAAATGCCCGTCCGGCAAGGTAATCCGACGAGCCCGAGCACCAGAACCCGATGTCGGTCTGCTTGATGCCCAGGTCGGCGTACAACTCGGCGAAGCATGGCATGAGCATTTCGACGCCGTTGGTGGTGCCTTCGGTGCGGCGCACATGCGGGGCATGCGCGAATCCGACCACTGCTACTTCAGTCATGCGTGCGCCCGCCTTACTGGTGGTGCTTGTAGGTGTCGTAATCGGCGTCGGGCTCACCCGTCGGCCGGAAGTAGTCGATGTTGTCGATGCCAAGTCCCCACTCCTCGCGGGGTTTCCACACCGCCTCCACCCGCATGCCCATCCGGACGTCGGCCGCGTCGATCTCGGTGACGAGGTGCAGGAAGGGGATGTCCGCACCGTCGAGCAGCACGTAGGCCGCGACGTAGGGCGGCTTGATGCGCTGTCCGGCGAAGGGGATGTTGATGATGGCGAACGTCGTCACCGTGCCCTTGTCGGGGAGTTCGACGTATTCCGTGAGTTGTTGGCCCGTAGCCGGATCTGCCTCGCGCGCAGGGAAGTACACCTTGCCGCCGGGTGTGCTCGCACCGACCAGCTTGCCCTCCTCGAGCGCGCGCAGGAACGTGCTCTCGGGATGGGATGCGGTGTGCTGAATCTCCATCGACGTCGGCACGACGATCATCGTGACCGGATCGCGGTCGTCGGCAACCTCCGGTACGTCCTCCTCGGCGTCGCCCAGTTCGAAGTACGCGATGTCGGTGATCGCGCCGACGGGCTCGTCGGCCCAGTGCACGTGCACGCGCGCGCCCGTCTCGATGGCGTCCGAGGAACCGGCGTCGACGGCGTGGATCAGCGAGGTGTCAGCGCCGTCCAGCTTCACCAGCGCCCACGCGAACGGGCGGTCCAGCGGCTGCCCCTGCAACGGCTCCGGTTGCCAGGTCCACGACACCACCGTTCCGACGCTGGCCACCGGTACGATCTCGGTCAGCCGCTCGTAGGTGACGGGGTCGAACTCGGCAGGCGGCACCAGCACTCGACCGTCCGAACCGCGCACGCCGACGACGTGTCGTCCGCGCAGCTCGGTGAAGAACCGACCGAGGACGGTACCTACTGAACGGGTGTAGTCGAATGACAGTTTCAGCGGAGCCGAAAGAGGCGGCTCGTGCTCATCGATACTGGCCGGGCTACTTTGGCTGGCGGTCACGCATCGAGTAGAACAGGTTCTAACAATCGTCGCAAGAATGTCCCGAAAGGTGGCCTCGTGAAACTCGGACTCCAGCTCGGATACTGGGGCGCGCAGCCGCCGACCAACCACGCCGAACTCGTCGCCACGGCCGAGGAATCGGGATTCGACACCGTGTTCACCGCCGAGGCGTGGGGCTCGGACGCCTACACTCCGCTGGCGTGGTGGGGTCGCGAGACGACCCGCATGCGGTTGGGCACGTCGGTCATCCAGCTGTCGGCCCGCACGCCCACCGCGTGTGCGATGGCGGCGCTCACCCTCGACCACCTCTCGGGCGGGCGGCACATCCTCGGGCTCGGCGTTTCCGGCCCGCAGGTGGTGGAGGGCTGGTACGGCGCGAAGTTTCCCAAGCCGCTGGCGCGCACCCGCGAGTACGTGGACATCCTGCGTCAGGTGTGGGCGCGCGAGGCGCCGGTGCACAGCGACGGTCCGCACTACCCGCTGCCGCTGACCGGTGAGGGCACCACCGGCCTGGGCAAGAACCTCAAGCCGATCACTCATCCGCTGCGCGCGGACATCCCGGTCATGCTCGGCGCCGAAGGTCCCAAGAACGTCGCGCTGGCCGCCGAGATCTGCGACGGGTGGCTGCCGATCTTCTACTCGCCGCGGATCGGCGCCATGTACAACGAATGGCTCGACGAGGGCTTCGCCCGCCCGGGGGCCCGGCGCACGCGCGAGACCTTCGAGATCTGTGCGACGGCGCAGGTCGTGGTGACCGACGACCGGCCCGAGGTCATGGAGCTGATGAAGCCCCACCTGGCGCTCTACATGGGCGGAATGGGCGCCGAGGACACCAACTTCCACGCCGACGTGTACCGCCGGATGGGCTACGCCGAGGTGGTCGACGACGTCACGAAGCTGTTCCGTGCCGACCGCAAGGACGAGGCCGCGAAGGTCATCCCCGACGAACTCGTCGACGATTCGGCGATCGTCGGCAACCTCGACTACGTGCGGGAGCAGATCAAGGCGTGGGAGGCGTCGGGCGTCACCATGATGGTGGTGGGTGCGCGGTCGTCCGAGCAGATCAAGGATCTCGCCGCGCTGTTGTAGACACTTCTTGCACGTTGTCTAGAACACGTTCTAGATTTGGCGTGTGACCGAGCACACCATCGCAGGATCAGTCGTGACCATGCCCGTGCGGATCCGCGCCGCGACGCAGCACATGGCGATGTTCTCGGTGAACGCCGACGCCGCCCAGCGGATGATCGACTACAGCGGACTGCAGGTCTGCCGGTACCGGCCGCAGCGGGCCGTCGTCGTCCTCATGCTCATGAAGTACGTCGACGGCGATCTCGGGGAGTACCTCGAATACGGCACCAACGTGATGGTGAATTCACCGGGGTCTCGTGCGACCGGGCTGAGGGCGCTGCAGTCCGCAGGTGCCTTCATCCATCACCTGCCGGTCGACGGTGCGTTTACGTGCGAGGCGGGCCGACGGATCTGGGGATATCCGAAGGTGTTGGCGGACTTCACGATTCGAGATGGACGCCACTTCGGCTTCGACGTCACCGTCGACGGTCGGTTCGCGGTCGGCATGGACTTCGCGCCGGGGCTGCCCGTGCCGTCGGCCCTGACGTCGAAGACCCAGGTGCATCCGACGTACTCGCACCTGGACGGCGTGACCCGGGAGACCGCGGGCGAGATGCGGCTGTCGGGGGTCCGGTATCGACCGGGTGGGGTGCGGGTCCGTCTCGGCGAACATCCCTATGGCGAGGAGCTCGCGTCGCTAGGGTTTCCCAAGCGCGCGATGATCTCGAGTTCCGCCGCCAACGTCGAGATGACGTTCGCCGAAGCCAAGGAGATTCGATGACCTCCGTTCTGAGCACCCGCCCGGACGTCGACTTCACCGACGGCACCTTCTACGCCGACGGCGGCGCGCGGGAGGCATACCGCTGGATGCGGGCCAACCAACCGGTGTTCCGCGACCGCAACGGGTTGGCCGCCGCCGCCAGCTACCAGTCCGTGCTCGACGCCGAGCGCAATCCCGAACTGTTCTCCAACACCGGGGGCATCCGGCCCGAAACGCCGGGCATGCCCTACATGATCGACATGGACGATCCCGCACACGTGTTGCGGCGCAAGCTCGTCAACTCCGGTTTCACGCGTAAGCGCGTGATGGACAAGGTGCCGTCGATCGCGACGCTGTGCGACACCCTGATCGACTCGGTGTGCGAGCGAGGCGAGTGCGACTTCGTCCGCGACATCGCCGCGCCGCTGCCCATGGCCGTCATCGGCGACATGCTGGGCGTGCTGCCGGACGAGCGCGGCATGCTGCTGGAGTGGTCCGACGACCTGGTCACGGGCCTCAGCTCGCACATCGACGAAACCTCGGCCCAGGCCATGATGGAGGCGTTCGCGGGCTACACCGCGTTCACGATGGACATCATCGGCAAGCGCCGCGCGGAGCCGACCGAGGACCTGTTCTCGATCCTGGTCAACGCCGAGGTCGAGGGTCAGCGGATGGCCGACGACGAGATCGTCATGGAGACGCTCCTGATCCTCATCGGTGGCGACGAGACCACCCGCCACACCCTCTCGGGTGGCACGGAACAGCTTCTGCGGCATCGCGATCAGTGGGAGGCGCTGGTGGCGAACGGCGATCTGCTGCCCGGGGCGATCGAGGAGATGCTGCGCTGGACCTCCCCGGTGAAGAACATGTGCCGCACGCTCACCGCGGACACCACCTTTCACGGCACGGATCTGCGCAAGGACGAGAAGATCATGCTGATGTTCGAGGCGGCCAACTTCGACGAGGCGGTGTTCGGCGACCCGGAGAGCTTCCGCATCGATCGCAAACCCAACTCGCACATGGCGTTCGGCTTCGGAGCGCACTTCTGCCTCGGCAACCAGCTGGCCCGCCTCGAGCTGTCGATGATGACCAAGCGCGTGCTCGAGCGACTGCCCGATCTGCGCTTGGCCGACGACGGGGTCCTGCCGCTGCGGCCGGCCAACTTCGTCAGCGGGCCCGAGGCGATGCCGGTGGTGTTCACGCCGACCGCGCGCGTACTCGACTAGCGGCCCTCACACGGGGTTGATCTCCTCGAGGTTGCGTCGTGAGGTCTTCGGACCCACCCAGGCGACGGCGGCGGTGGCAATCGCCAGCGCGAGGAGCACGACGGTGAACATCGCCGTGGCGCCGTACTCGTCGAGCACGGGAATCAGCACGAACGGCAGTGCCGCGCTGGACAACCGCGACAGCGAGTAGGTCCACCCGACGGCCGTCGCGCGCACGTCGGTCGGGAAGATCTCGGCCTGGTACACGTGATAGACGTTCGAGAACACGTTGCTCGTCGCGGTGGTCAGGAAGCCGAACACGACGATCAGGGCCGTCTGGTGCACGGTGGCGAACAGCAGGCCGAAGGCCGCCAAGGCGCCGATCGACCCCATGACGAGGTACTTGCGTTCGAACCACCTCAGCAGCGGAATCGCCAGCACCGATCCGACGGGATAGCCGAGGTAGGACAGCGACGTGTAGAGCAGTGACGTGGTGACGTCGTAGCCGCGGCTCACCAGGACCAGCGCGGCCAGCGTGCCGAACCCGTAGTAGCCGAACGACTGGAAGACGTGGAACACCGCGAGCATGCCCAGTCGTTGGCGGTAGGGCGAGATGCCAAGCCGCTTCAGTGGTTTGGTGACCACCGCGGGCGGGGGCGAGTCCGGCTCGCGGGTCGCGGCGACGGGCGCCGTCGTCGGGTCCGTCTCGAACCGCCGAAGGGCGGCCATGGCGTCGTCGGACCTCCCGACCCCGGCGAGCCAGCGCGGCGACTCCGGCAGTCCGCGCCGCAGGAGCGCCACCGCCACGGCGCCGATCGAGCCGATCACCAGCAGCAAGCGCCAGCCGGGTACGCCGAGCAGTCCGTGTTCGGTGAGGCCCAGCGACATGAACCCCAGCACCGGCACCGCGACGAACGAGCAGGTGTACGCCCACGCCGCCAGCCGACCGCGGTCCGACTTCGGCAGGACGTCGGACAGGTAGGCGTCGGCGACGGGGTATTCGGCGCCGATGCCGAGGCCGGCCAGGAACCGAGTGGCGACCAGCATTGCGGGGTTGAGGGAGAACGCGCCGATCAGCGTCCACACGGAGAACCAGGTCAGGTTGAACAGGAACGCACGGCGGCGGCCGATGCGGTCGGCGAGCCCGCCGAGCGCCGCCGAACCGATGAACATGCCGAGGAACGTCGACGCCAGCAGCAGCTTGAGCTCCGTGCCGCCGAGGTCGTACTGCGTCTTGAGGGTCGTGCTGATGGTGCTCGACAGGAAGATCTCGTAGATCTCGAAGAACAGGCCGAGACCGACGGCGAGGACCACCCTGCGATGCATCGGACCAACAGGGAGGTCGTCGAGGCGTTGGCCGATGTCGGCGAGTAGCGCGTCGTTCGTCTGGGCCACGCGCCCATCTTGCTACTTCATCTGGAAGTTCGGCGGCCGCTTCTCCTTGAACGCCAACGGGCCCTCCTTGGCGTCGTCGGACATGAACACCCCGATGCCGATCTTGGTGTCCACCTGGAACGCCTCGAGCTCGTGCATGCCCTCGGTGTCGTGGATGGACTTGAGGATCGCCTGCACGGCCAGCGGCCCGTTGGCGTTGACGAGCTCGGCGATCTCGAGCGCCTTGTCCAGCGCCGACCCGTCGGGCACCACGTAGCCGATCAACCCGTAGGACAGCGCCTCGGCGGCGGTGATGTGGCGGCCGGTCAGCAGCAGGTCGCACGCGATCGTGTACGGGATCTGACGCGGCAGCCGCACGGCGGATCCGCCCATCGGGTACAGGCTCCACTTGGCCTCGGAGATGCCGAACTTGGCGCTCTCGCCGGCAATGCGGATGTCTGTGCCCTGCAGGATCTCCGTGCCACCCGCGATCGCGGGGCCCTCGACCGCGGCGATCAACGGCTTGGTCAGGCGTCGACCCTTCAACAGCCCGTCGATGCGGGTGGGGTCGAAGCCACCGCTCTTGAAGGAGTCGCCAGGCGGTGCCTTCGTCGCGGCCTTGAGGTCCATGCCTGCGCAGAAGTAGCCGCCCGCACCGGTGAGGATGCACGACCGGATCTCCGGATCGGAGTCGACGAGGTCCCACGCCTCGACCATGATCGAGAGCATCTCGGTGGACAGCGCGTTGCGCGCCTCCGGCCGGTTCAACGTCAGAATCAGCGTGTGTCCACGCTGCTCGATGAGGGCGTCGGGGCTCTTGTCCGGCTCGGTCACGGGTAACTCACCTTTCACCACTCGTCCAGGAAAGAGGACCTTGTCTGACTGTGCTGCTTGAACAAAAATGTAACACGTTCTAGTTTAGGTTCCGTGGCCCTGAATATCGCCGATCTCGCCGAGCACGCAATCGATGCCGTGCCAGACCGCGTCGCCCTGATCTCCGGTGACCAACGATTGACCTACGCCGAGTTGGAGGAGAAGGCCAACCGCTTCGCCCACTACCTCCTCGACCGCGGGGTGCAGAAGGACGACAAGGTCGGCCTCTACTGCCGCAACCGCATCGAGATCGTCATCGCGATGCTGGGGATCGTCAAGGCGGGCGCCATCCTGGTGAACGTCAACTTCCGGTACGTCGAGGGTGAGTTGAAGTACCTCTTCGACAACTCCGACATGGTCGCGCTGGTCCACGAGCGGCGCTACGCCGACCGCGTCGCCAACGTGCTGCCCGAGACGCCGAAGGTGAAGACGATCCTGGTCGTCGAGGACGGGAGCGACGACGACTTCCAGCGGTACGGCGGCGTCGAGTTCTACGCCGCGCTGGAGCAGGGTTCACCCGAGCGGGACTTCGGTCCGCGCAGCCAAGACGACATCTACCTGCTCTACACCGGCGGCACCACGGGCTTCCCGAAGGGCGTGATGTGGCGCCACGAAGACATCTACCGAGTCTTGTTCGGCGGCACCGACTTCGCCACGGGCGAGCCCATCGCCGACGAGTACGACCTGTCCAAGGCGGCCGCGGCGAACCCGCCCATGATCCGTCTCCCGATCCCGCCGATGATCCACGGCGCCACCCAGTCGGCCACCTGGATGTCGCTGTTCTCCGGCCAAACCGTGGTGCTGGCACCGGAATTCGACGCCGACGAGGTCTGGCGGATGATTCACGAGCACAAGGTGAACCTGCTGTTCTTCACCGGTGACGCGATGGCCCGGCCGTTGCTCGACGCATTGCTCGCCCACCAGGAGGAGGGCAACACCTACGACCTGTCCTCGCTGTTCCTGCTGGCCAGCACCGCGGCGCTGTTCTCCACCAGCCTGAAGGAGAAGTTCCTCGAACTGCTGCCCAACCGGATCATCACCGATTCGATCGGATCGTCGGAGACCGGCTTCGGCGGGACCAGCATCGTGGCCAAGGGCCAGTCACACACCGGCGGTCCCCGGGTGACCATCGACAAGAACACCAAGGTGCTCGACGAGGACGGCAACGAGGTCGTCCCGGGTTCGGGCGTGCGCGGCATCATCGCCAAGAGCGGCCACATCCCGGTCGGCTACTTCAAGGACGAGAAGAAGACCGCCGAGACGTTCCGCACGTACAACGGTGTGCGGTACGCGATTCCGGGCGACTACGCCGAGGTCGAGGCCGACGGTAGCGTCACGATGCTGGGCCGTGGGTCGGTGTCGATCAACAGCGGTGGCGAGAAGATCTACCCCGAAGAGGTCGAGGCCGCACTCAAGGGGCACCCCGACGTGTTCGACGCGTTGGTGGTCGGGGTTCCCGATCCGCGTTTCGGCCAGCACGTCGCGGCCGTCGTCCACCCCAGGGAGGGCACCCGGCCGACGCTTGCCGAACTCGACGCCTTCGTCCGCACCGAGATCGCCGGGTACAAGGTGCCGCGCAGCCTCTGGCTGGTCGACGAGGTCAAGCGTTCCCCGGCGGGCAAGCCCGACTACCGCTGGGCCAAGGACACCACCGAGGAGCGTCCCGCCGACGACGTCCACGCCAAGCACGTAGGAGCTGCGAAGTGAAGACCGAACTCTGCGAACGCTTCGGCATCGAGTACCCGATCTTCGTCTTCACGCCGTCGGAGAAGGTCGCCGCAGCGGTCACCCGCGCCGGCGGTCTCGGCATGCTGGGTTGCGTCCGGTTCAACCAGGCCGACGACCTCGAGCGGGTCCTGCAGTGGATGGACGAGAACACCGACGGCAAGCCGTACGGCGTGGACATCGTGATGCCCGCCAAGGTGCCGACGGAGGGCTCCGCGGTCGACATCAACAAGCTGATCCCGCAGACGCACCGCGAATTCGTCGACAAGACACTCGCCGACCTCGGCGTGCCGCCCCTGCCGGACGACGAGGCGAAGTCCGAAGGCGTTCTGGGATGGCTGCATTCGGTCGCCAGGTCACACGTCGAGGTGGCGCTCAAGCATCCGATCAAGCTGATCGCCAACGCGCTGGGTACGCCGCCGAAGGACGTCATCGACCAGGTGCACGCCGCGGGCGTCCCGGTGGCCGCGCTGGCAGGCAGCGCCAAACATGCGCTGCGGCATCTCGACATCGGCGTCGACGTCGTCATCGCCCAGGGGCACGAAGCGGGTGGCCACACCGGCGAGATCGCGTCGATGGTGCTGGTGCCGGAGGTGGTCGACGCCCTGGACGGCAAGGCCGCGGTGTTGGCCGCGGGAGGCATCGGTACGGGTCGGCAGGTGGCGGCGGCCCTGGCGCTGGGCGCCCAGGGCGTGTGGATGGGGTCGGCGTTCCTCACCGCGGCCGAGTACGACCTCGGCGTGCGGGGCTCCTCCGGTGTGTCGGTGATTCAGGAGGCCATGCTCGCCGCGACCTCCAGTGACACGGTGCGCCGCAAGATCTACACCGGCAAGCCGGCCCGGCTGCTCAAGTCCCGCTGGACCGAGGCCTGGGACGCCGACGGCGCGCCGGAACCGCTGCCGATGCCGTTGCAGAACATCCTCGTCAGCGAGGCGCATCAACGGATGAACGAGGCGAAGGACCCGACGGCCGTCGCCATGCCCGTCGGCCAGATCGTCGGGCGGATGAACGAGATTCGTCCCGTCGCCGACATCATGGCCGAGCTGGTGAACGGTTTCGAGGCGGCCACCCGGCGCCTGGACGGCATCCGCGGCTGACACGCCACACGGGTCTCGTCACCCGATTGTGGTGTCGCCGTCGATCTTGTCGGTTGCGGCGGACAGGACGTCGCCTGCCGCGTTGGGCCCGTCGACGTTGAGCTGCAACACGTACAACCCGTTGGCGGCGGGGATCACGACCGTCTTCTGCGCGATGAAGCGCGTCGCGCCGTCCCTGGTGTAGGTGCCACCGAGCACGTACGCCGGGTAGTCGCCCAACGTGCTGGTCTCACCCTCGTTGCCCGGCTTGTAGTCCGGCAGGTTGTTGAGCTCGCCGGGCGCCAGGTCGATGATCTTCTGGGGGTCGACGTCGCCGCTCAGCTTGGACATCAACGCGACGATGTTGGGCGGATCTGCCGTGAATTCCGGTCCGGTGTAGACGATCGCGCCGTAGGCGTACTCGGGTGCCTCCTCCGGCGAAAGGGCCCGCCAGCCCTCCGGCACGGGAAGGTTGACCGCGGGTGCGTCGGGATCGCCCATCTTGACCCCGGTCTCCTGGATGGCGTTGTCCTTGATGTAGTCCGCGATCGTCGGTTTCTTGGCGGCCACCTCCCCGGGGGTCGCGCTCGCCGTGGAGGTCGTCGCGCTCGACGAACTGCTCGTCTGGGAACTGCTGGACGCCGCGGTCTTGGTGTCCGAGCCGCAGCCGGATACGACGATGGCAAGGGCGGCAACGGCAGCAGCCGCACCGGTGAGCGCCGAAGATCTCATGCGTTAACTCCTCGTATTCGGATACTTCACTGGTGGAGACTGCCGACGAGCGACGAGGCTGTCCATTCCGGAGCGAAGCGTAGCTCAAAACATGCCCTGTTCAGGGTGGGTATGTCCACCCGACGTCCCCGTGTGCGCTGCCGACGAGGTTGGCGCACGCGGTGTCACGGCCTCGACGATCATTTGCTCGCCGGTGGTCGGGCGTCGACCGACGTGTCCGATTCGTTCACGACTCGGCCGTCGCAGGCGCCTAGCGTTCGGTACATGACATCTTCACTGCACTCCGTCGTCGTCGAGATCGTCGCGCGTGACGTCGCCCGGTCCGTGGACTTCTACCGCCTGCTCGGCCTCGACATACCCGATCCCGACGGCCCGCACGTCGAGGTCGCCCTGCCGGGAGGCAACAGGCTCGCCGTCGACGCCGAGGAGGTGATTGCGGGCATGCACGCGGGGTGGACGCCGCCGACCGGTCCCGGCCGAGTCGCGATCGCCTTCGAGTTCGACGCGCCCCGCGCGGTGGACGCCATGTTCGAAACCCTCACCGGCGCAGGGCATCCCGGCACGCTGGCGCCCCACGACGCGCCCTGGGGTCAGCGCTACGCCACGGTCGAGGATCCCGACGGCACCTCCGTGGACCTCTTCGCGACACTGCCCTAGCCGGACGCCAGCGTGGTGACGGTGGTGCCGGCGAAGGCGCGCACCTCCCGGTGCAGGTGAGGCTGGTCGGCGTAACCGGCGGCGGCGGCAACCTCGGCTGGGGACCTGCCGGCCCGCAGCATCGCGGCCGCGCGGCGAAACCGCAGAATGCGGCGCAGCATGGCGGGTCCGTAGCCGTACACGGCCTGACACTGCCGCTGCAGGGAGCGGTTGGACCAGCCGGCCTCGCGGGCGACCTGCTCGACCGGCGTGCCCGCCGCCAGCGCGGCGGTGACGTGCCGCAACGCGGTCGGCGACCACGGTGCGGTCTCACCACGTGGCGACTGACGGGACAGCTCACCCGCGACTGCGACCAGACCGCCCGGGCGGCGCACCGGCCGAAGCTCGTCGAGGGCGACACGTTGACCCACCAGCCGGGCCGCCGGCACTCCGAGCAACCGTGGCAGCGCGCCCGGCCGAAACCGCAGGCCGCTCGTGGGCTGTGGGCCACGGGAAGTGACCAGGGCCGAGACGTCCGGGCCGGCGACCACCACGCGGCCGTCGACGGCGATCAGGTCCATGCATCCGTCGGGGAGCACGCGCACGGATTCGAGGCCGCCGTCGGCCGCCCATGCCGTCTCGACGAGGTCGGCCAGTTCCCTGGGTGGCGCCGTCTCGCGGTAACCCATGGCTTCACGTTACCGACCGATGGCGTGCACCGGGTCGGTGCAGTCCAAGGCCTCCGCCGACAATTGGCGCTTGATCACCTTGAACGTCTCGGTGCGCGGCAAGGTGGTGCCGATGCGCACGAAGGACGGCCACTGCTTGGGACCCAGGTCCGGTTGCCCGGCCAGGAAGGCCGTGAACGCATCCGCGTCGAACGTCGCGCCGTCGGTGAGCACCAGCGCGGCCATCACCCGGTCGCCGACGGCGGGGTCGGGAATCGGGTACACGGCGGCCTCGAGAACGTCGTCGTGGCGCAACAGGATTCGCTCGATCGGCGCCGTGCCCAGGTTCTCGCCGTCGACCCGCATCCAGTCGCCGAGGCGCCCCGCGAAGTAGACGTAGCCGGCGTCGTCGCAGTAGGCGAGGTCGCCACTGTGATAGATCCCGCCGCGCATGCGTTCCGTCTCGGCGGCCTCGTCGCCGTAGTAGCCGCGGAACCAGCCGCGGCCCTGCGGGTTGACCAGTTCGCCGACCTTGCCCGGGGGACACGGTTCGCCGGTCTCGACGTCGACGACGGCAACCTCGTCGGTGAGCGGTCCCAGCGAACCGTCGGGCGTGTCCGGCGTGCGGGCGACGGCGATGCCGCCCTCCGTGGAGCCGAAGCCGTCGACGACGTAAGTGCCGAATCGGGCCGCGAAGCGGGGCAGATCGCGCGGGGCACCCTCGTTGCCGTACATGAATCGCAGCGGGTTGTCGGCGTCGTCGTCGCGGGGCGGGGTGGCCAGCACGTAGGACAGCGGCTTGCCGACGTAGTTGGCGTAGGTGGCGCCGTAGCGGCGGACGTCCGGGATGAACTGGGACGCGGAGAACTTGCGCCGCAACGCAATCGAGCCACCGGCGGCGACCGCGACCGCCCAGCCCGCCATGATGGCGTTGGAGTGGAACAGTGGCATCGCGAGATAGAACGTGTCGTCGGGGCCGAGTCCGAAGCGCTGCGCCAGCATGGTGCCCGGAAACGCCACCTTGTCGTGCGTCACGCGGACCGCCTTGGGCTCGCCGCTGGTTCCCGAGGTGAAGATCAGCATGTAGAGGTCGTCGGGGCGCGTGTCGGCAAAGGTGACCGGTGCGTCCCGGTGTGCCGCCAACTCGGTTGCCCACGAGGCTGATTCGACGTCGACGACGGGGACCCCCTCGGGGATCGCCTCGCCGAGGGCGGCCAGGTCGTCGGTCAGCACCAACTGGCAGTCCGCGCGGGCGACGTCGCGGGCGAAGGCCGCCCCCCGCCGGGTCGGGTTGAGGCCCACCGTGACCAGCCCGGAGAGGCCGGCCGCCACCAGGACCGACGAAAAGAAGGTCGTGTTGCCCAACATCACCCCGACGTGCATGGGCCGCGCCGGGTCCATGCGTGCGGTCAGGGCCGCGGCGATCTGAGCTCCGGACCGGAGGTGATCGCGCCAGCAGACGAAGGAATCACCCTCGTGCACACCGCGATCGGTGACGTCGGCCAGTGGCGTGAGTAGGTCGGTGACGGTCGGTCGGTCGTCGGACACCTGTCAGGCGGGTGTCTCGGCGAGCTCGCGGCCGATGCGCAGCAGCTGCCCGGTGGCCCCGCCCACGGCGAACTCGGCCTGCTTGGCGGCGAGGAAGTAGCGGTGCACGGGATGGTCGACGTCGATGCCGACGCCGCCGTGCACGTGCACCGCGGTGTGCGCGACCCGGTGGCCCGCCTCGGCTGCCCAGAACGCTGCCGTTCCGACTTCCAGGTCGGCAGGCAGGTCCTCGGACAGCCGCCACGCCGCCTGCGTCACCGTCAACCGCAGCCCCTTGATGTCGATGTACCCGTCGGCCAGCCTCTGACCAACGGCCTGGAAGCTGCCGATGGGCCGGTCGAACTGCTCGCGCTCGCGCGCGTACTGCGCGGTCAGCTCCAGCGCGCGTTCCAGGACGCCGAGCTGAAAGGCGCTGCGCGCCAAGGTGGCCCGAGTGACGAGCCAGGACGCCACGTCGTCGCCACCGACGAGGCGGCTGCCGTCGAGCTCGGTGGCCTGCAGGTCGAGGTGGCCGACGCTGCCGTGGCCGGTGGTGTCGAGCGACGTCGTCGACACCCCGTCGTCGGTCGCCGAGACGAGGAAGACGTGCGTGCCGGAGTCCGTCTCGGCCGGCACCAGGAACGCGTCGGCGACCGGCCCGTAACCCACCAGCGCCCGGGAGCCGGTGAGGCGGTAGCCCGAACCGACGGACTGGGCCCGGACCGGGCCCTCGCCCATGTCGCCGTCGAGTGCGACGGTCAGGATCTTCTCGCCCGTCACCGCGGGGGTGGCCCACTCGCGCTGCAGCGACTCCGAGCCGAACGTCGCCAGGGCGCCCGCGGCGAGCACGATCGACTCCAGGTAGGGCACGGCCGCGAGTTGGCGACCGAGGGCGACCAGCACCGCGGTCTCCTCGAGAACGCCGAAACCGCCACCGCCCAACGACTCCGGTGCCGTGGTCGACAGGATGTCGGCGTCGACCAGCTTCGACCACAGCTCGCGGTCGAAGCGCTCGTCCTGCTTGTCCAGTTCACGCTGGCGGTCCGGCGTGCAGACCGCGTCGACGATGGAACGTGCGAGGCCACCGAGATCGGTAGCGGCCTCAGTTGTCGAGAAATCCATGTGACGTCTTCGCTCCCTTAACGGTTCACTCGTGGCAGGCCGAGGGCGACCATGCCGATGATGTCGCGCTGAATCTCGTTGGTGCCGCCGCCGAAGGTCAGAATCAGGCACGACCGGTGCATGCGCTCGATGCGGCCACGCAACTGCGCGCCGGGGGAGTCGGTGCGCAGCGTCGCCGCGGTCCCCAACACCTCCATGAGCAGCCGGTAGGCCTCGGTGGCCATCTCCGTGCCGTACACCTTGGCCGCCGACGCGTCGGCGGGGGACGGGGCTTCGTCGGTCGCCGAGGCGAGTTCCCAGTTGATCAGCTTGAGCACCTCGGCCTTGGCGTGCACCCGGGCGAGGTTGAGCTGCACCCATTCCGAGTCGATCAGGCGGTTTCCCCTGGCGTCCTTGGTGTTCTGGGCCCACTCGCGAACGGCTCCGAGCGCGGCGTAGATCGGTTGGGCCGACACCAAGGCGACGCGTTCGTGGTTGAGCTGGTTGGTGACCAGCTTCCAGCCGGCGTTCTCCTCCCCGACCAGGTTGGTGGCCGGGATGCGGACGTCCTGGTAGTAGGTGGCGCTGGTGTCGACGCCGGACATGGTGTGCACCGGGGTCCACGAGAAGCCCTCGGCCGTGGTGGGCATGATCAGCATCGAGATGCCACGGTGCTTCTTGGCCTCGGGGTTGGTGCGCACCGCCAACCACACGTAGTCGGCGTAGGCGATCAGGCTCGTCCACATCTTCTGGCCGTTGACCACGTAGTCGTCGCCGTCGCGAACCGCGGTGGTGCGAAGGGCGGCCAGGTCCGTCCCGGCGCCGGGCTCGGAGTAGCCGATGGAGAAGTGCAATTCGCCGGCGGCGATCTTCGGAAGGAAGAACTTCTTCTGTTCGTCGGAGCCGAAGTGCATGATCGTCGGCGCGACGCTGTTGATCGTCAGGAACGGCACGGGCACGTTCGCAATCGACGCCTCGTCGTTGAAGATGAGGCCCTCCATCGGGGAGCGCTCCTGGCCGCCGTACTCCTTGGGCCAACTGAGGGTCAGCCACCCATCGGTGCCCATCTGCTTGACGGTGTCGCGGTAGACGCTGCCGCGCCCCATCTCGCCGCCGTCGCCCGCGCTGAGTGCCTCGGCGCGCTCGGGGGTCATCAACTTGGTGAAGTACGAGCGCAACTCGCGGCGCAAGTCCTCTTGCTCGGGGCTGTAGCCGATCCGCATCGCTGCTGTCCTCACTGTTTCCGCACGTGTCTGGGGGACCCATGGTCCTCCCCGGTTGTAACACGTTCTAGTCTTGGAATCCAGGCACCGTTATTCTGTTCCGACGCCGGGCGGAGGTGCGCACCGGGTTTCGAGGAGGTTGTCATGCGAGTCGAAGTCGATCGTGATCGCTGTGAGGGCAACGCAGTGTGCCTGGGTATCGCCCCGGACCTGTTCGATCTGGACGACGAGGACTATGCGGTGGTGAAGGCCGACCCGGTGCCGTCCGATCAGGAGGACCTGGCCGAGCAGTCGGTGGCCGAATGCCCCCGCGCCGCCATCATTCGCAAGGACTAGAGGTATTCATAAAGTGAGCACGCAGACTGACTCCACGGATCTGTCCGGACTGGTCGCGGTGGTGACCGGTGCGGCCGCGGGACTGGGCCGGGCCGAGGCGATCGGCTTGGCCAGGGTCGGCGCGACGGTCGTCGTGAACGACATCGCCGGCGCCCTCGACCAATCGGACGTGCTCGACGAGATCGCCGCCGCCGGATCCAAGGGCGTGGCGGTCGCCGGCGACATCAGTGCCCGCAGCACGGCCGACGAACTGGTCGCGACCGCCGACGGACTCGGTGGCCTGTCGATCGTCGTGAACAACGCGGGGATCACGCGAGACCGGATGCTGTTCAACATGACCGACGAGGACTGGGACGCCGTGATCGCGGTGCACCTGCGCGGTCACTTCCTGCTGACCCGCAACGCGGCGACGTACTGGCGTGCCAAGGCCAAGGAGAACGGCGGAACGGTCTACGGCCGCATCGTCAACACGTCGTCGGAGGCGGGCCTGGCGGGCCCGGTGGGGCAGGCCAATTACGGGGCGGCCAAGGCGGGCATCACGGCGCTGACGCTGACCGCGGCACGAGCCCTTGGCCGCTACGGGGTCCGGGCCAACGCGATCGCGCCGCGTGCCAGGACGGCGATGACGGCCGACGTCTTCGGCGACGCCCCGCCCGTGGAGGACGGCAAGATCGACGGGCTGTCACCGGAGCACGTGGTGACCCTCGTGCAATACCTGTCGTCGCCGGCGGCCGAAGGGGTCAACGGACAGCTCTTCATCGTCTATGGTCCAACCGTGACGCTGGCGGCGGCGCCGACTGCCGAGAAGCACTTCACCGCCGGGTCGGACGCCTGGGCCGTCGACGACCTCGGGTCGACGATGACCGATTACTTTGCTGATCGTGACCCCGAGCAGGGTTTCTCCGCCAACGGCCTGATGTCCTCGCGAGACTGACAGTCTCGATTGTCAGCAGGACGAGACGACTAGAACACGTTACAGAATGACCTGCGTCACAGTGGCTCTGACCTGCGCAGATACCCCAATATCGACGGATATTACCGTTCTTTGACACTGCGAACGTGTTCTAGTTAATATGAGCCGGCTCACTAAGAGCGGCGCAGCACCGAGTGGTTGGAAGGTTGTCGCGGCTCGTAGTCACTGACTATTCGCCGTCACCGCGTTTCGACCCCCGACCCGAGAACGGAGTCCAGGTTGAAGGAACAGCTGACGGCTCCGGCGCGGGCCGTCGGCGGATTCTTCGAGATGTCCCTGGACACCTTCGTCAAGATCTTCCGCAGACCGTTTCAGTTCCGCGAGTTCCTCGATCAGACGTGGATGATCGCCCGGGTCTCGTTGGTCCCGACGCTGCTGGTCGCCATCCCGTTCACCGTCCTGGTGGCGTTCACGCTCAACATCCTGCTCCGTGAGCTCGGTGCCGCCGACCTCTCCGGGGCGGGTACCGCGTTCGGCACCATCACCCAGCTCGGCCCGGTCGTCACGGTGCTCGTCGTCGCCGGCGCCGGCGCCACCGCGATCTGCGCGGACCTCGGCGCCCGCACCATCCGCGAAGAGATCGACGCGATGCGCGTGCTCGGCATCGATCCGATCCAACGCCTCGTCGTCCCGCGGGTGTTGGCGTCAACCCTGGTGGCGCTGCTGCTCAACGGTCTCGTCTGCGCCATCGGCATCGCAGGCGGCTACGTGTTCTCGGTCTTCCTCCAGGGCGTCAACCCCGGCGCCTTCATCAACGGGCTGACCATCCTCACCGGCCTCGGCGAGCTCGTGCTCGCCATGTTCAAGGCTCTGCTGTTCGGTCTGATGGCCGGGCTCGTCGGGTGCTATCGCGGACTGACCGTCAAGGGCGGCCCCAAGGGAGTTGGCGTCGCGGTCAACGAGACGGTGGTCTACGCCTTCATCTGCCTGTTCGTGATCAACGTGATCCTGACGGCGGTCGGCGTGAGAGTGTTGGCCCGATAGTGAGTTACGACGCGACACTGCGCATCCGCCGGTTCTTCAGGGGCGTGCCGAAGGCGATCGACACGGTCGGGGAGCAGGCGCTCTTCTACGGCGAGTCGGTCCGCTACATCCCCAACGCGCTGACCCGGTACCGCAAGGAGACCATCCGCCTCATCGCCGAGATGACCATGGGCGCCGGTGCCCTGGTGATGATCGGCGGTACCGTCGGCGTGGCCGCGTTCCTGACGCTGGCCTCCGGCGGTGTCATTGCCGTCCAAGGTTATTCGTCCCTGGGCAACATCGGCATCGAAGCGCTGACCGGCTTCCTCTCGGCGTTCCTCAACGTCCGCATCGTGGCACCCGTGATCGCGGGCATCGCGCTGGCCGCGACGATCGGCGCCGGCACCACCGCCCAACTGGGTGCCATGCGCGTCGCCGAGGAGATCGACGCCGTCGAGGCGATGGCCGTGCACTCGGTGTCCTACCTGGTGTCGACGCGAATCATCGCGGGGTTGATCGCCATCGTCCCGCTGTATTCGCTGTCGGTGCTGGCGGCGTTCTTCGCCGCGCGGTTCACCACGGTCTTCATCAACGGGCAGTCGGCCGGCCTCTACGACCACTACTTCAACACGTTCCTGGTCCCGACGGACCTACTGTGGTCCTTCCTTCAAGCCATCGTGATGTCGGTGGCGGTGATGCTGGTGCACACCTACTACGGCTACAACGCATCCGGTGGCCCGGTCGGCGTCGGGATCGCCGTCGGTCAGGCCGTCCGGACCTCGCTCATCGTCGTGGTCACGATTACCTTGTTCATCTCCCTGGCCGCCTACGGCGCGTCGGGCAACTTCAACTTGTCCGGATAGGCGGGTCGAGCCATGGGTGACGCCAAGCGCAGTCATGTGAGGATCGCCGCTGCGATCCTCGCGGCTGTCCTGTTGGCGGCCGTGGTCTTCACCTACCTGTCGTACACGGCGGCGTTCACCCGCACCGACACGGTGACGGTGACCGCCCCGCGCGCGGGCCTGGTGATGGAAACCGACGCCAAGGTCAAGTACCGCGGCATTCAGATCGGCAAGGTCAAGTCCATCGAATACGCCGGCGAGCAGGCCAAGCTGACGCTGGCCATGGACAGCAGCCAGATGAAGTTCATCCCGTCGAACGCCAAGGTGCGCATCGCGGGCACCACGGTCTTCGGGGCCAAGGCAGTGGAGTTCCTGACACCCGACGAGCCGAAGGGCGGCTCGCTGCGCCCCGGCGCCCAGGTGAATGCGCCCGACGTCCAGCTCGAGGTCAACACGCTCTTCGAGTCGCTGACCAACACCCTGCAGAAGGTCGACCCGATCAACCTCAACGCCACGCTGAGCGCGCTCGGCGAGGGCGTTCGTGGCCACGGTGACGACCTCGGCGCCACGCTGGCCGGGCTCAATTACTATCTGCAGCAATTCAATCCGAAGCTGCCGGAACTACAGCAGGTATTCCAGAAGACCGGCGTGGTCGGCAACGTGTACGCCGACGCAGCACCCGACCTGGTCACGGTCTTCGACAACACCCCGACGATCAGCAACACCCTCGTCGACCAGCAGGACAACCTGAATGCGACGCTGCTGGCCGCCACCGGGCTGGCGAACAACGGCACGGCCACGTTGCAACCGGGGGCCGAAGACCTGATCGCGGCGGTTCAGCGCCTGCGCGCGCCGCTGAAGGTGCTCGCCGACTACTCCCCGGAACTGGGCTGCCTGCTCAAGGGCGTCGCCCAAGCGGTCGACACGTTCGCGCCCGTCATCGGTGGCATCCGCCCCGGTCTGTTCGTGGCGTCGAACTTCCTGCCCGGCGCTCCGGCCTACACCTACCCCGAGAGCCTGCCGATGGTGAACGCCTCCGGCGGTCCCAATTGCCGCGGTCTGCCGAACATTCCGAGCAAGCAGTACGGCGGATCCTGGTGGCGACCGCCGTTCCTGGTCACCGACAACGCCTACGTTCCCTACCAGCCGAACACCGAGTTGCAGTTCGACGCGCCGTCGACCCTGCAGTTCCTGTTCCACGGTGCGTACGCGGAAAGGGATGACTTCTAGATGAAGCGCGACAAGACGGTCGTCTACGTCAGCATCTTCACCGTCGCCATGCTGTTGGTGGCGGCGGGCCTGGTGGTCGTGTTCGGTCAATTCCGATTCGGGTCGGGCAACACCTTCCACGCCACCTTCACCGAGGCTTCCCGCCTCAAGGCCGGTCAGGACGTCCGGATCGCGGGCGTGCCGGTGGGATCGGTGAAGGACGTCGAACTCAATCCCGACAACACCGTCGACGTGGCGTTCGACGTCGACGACCGCTACCAGCTGTACACCTCGACCAGGGCGGTGGTCCGCTATCAGAACCTGGTCGGCGACCGCTACCTCGAAATCACCTCGGGCCCCGGGGAATTGCGCAAGCTTCCGGCGGGCGCCACCATCTCCAAGGACAACACGCAGCCCGCGCTGGACCTCGACGCGCTGCTCGGCGGCCTCCGCCCGGTGCTCAAGGGACTCGACGGCAGCAAGATCAACGAAGTCAGCAACGCCGTCATCGAGCTGTTGCAAGGCCAGGGCGGATCGTTGTCGACCCTGCTCGCCAGCACGTCGTCGTTCACCCAGGACCTCGCCGCCCGCGATCAGCTGATCGGCGACACCATCAACAATCTCAACGCCGTGCTGGGCACCGTCGACGACAAGGGCGCGCAGTTCAACACCGCCGTCGACCAGCTGCAGCAGCTCATCACCGGGCTGGCCCAGAATCGCGACCCGATCGCCGGCGCAATTCCGCCGTTGGCGTCGGCCACCAACGATCTGACCGAACTCCTGCAAACGGGACGGCGTCCCATCCAGGGCGTCGTCGAGAACCTGCGGCCCTTGGCCCAGCGACTGGACGAGCGCAAGGCCGACGTCAACAAGGTCATCGAGCCGCTGGCGGAGAACTACCTGCGACTCAACGCATTGGGCGCGTACGGATCGTTCTTCAACATCTATTACTGCTCGATCCGCATGAAGATCAACGGGCCTGCGGGTAGCGACATCCTGATTCCGTTCGGTGGTCCGTCGGATCCGACCAAGGGGAGGTGCTCGGAGAATGGCTAGGGCCGGCGAGAGCAATCCCGTACGCACCGGTGTCTTCGGCATCGCGCTGGTGGTGTGCCTAGTGCTGGTGTCCTTCGGTTACACCGGACTGCCGTTCTGGCCCCAGGGCAAGAACTACGAGGCGTACTTCACCGACGCCGGCGGGATCACCCCCGGCAACGACGTCAGCGTCTCCGGCATCAAGGTCGGCAAGGTCGACTCCGTCGAACTCGCCGGAGACTCCGCCCTGGTGAAGTTCACCGTCGACCGGAAGGTGCGCGTCGGCGACCAGTCCCTGGTGGCGATCAAGACCGACACGGTGCTCGGCCAGAAGTCCCTCGCGGTGACCCCCAAGGGTGGGGGCAGCACGACGGTGGTTCCGTTGGGCCGCACCACGACTCCCTACACACTCAACACCGCGCTGCAGGACCTCGGCCAGAATGCGGGCGAGCTCGACAAGCCGAAGTTCGAGCAGGCCCTGCAGGTGCTGACCGACACGCTGCGCGACGCGACCCCGCAGCTGCGCGGAGCGCTCGACGGCGTGGCCGACCTGTCCCGCAGCATCAACAAGCGCGACGAGGCGCTCGAGCAGCTGCTCGCCCATGCCAAGAAGGTGTCCGACACACTCGCCCAACGGGCCGGCCAGGTCAACCAGCTGATCACCGACGGCAACTTGCTGTTCGCCGAGCTCGACGACCGGCGACAGGCGCTGAGCAATCTGATCGGCGGCATTCAGGCCGTCTCCGAACAGCTCTCGGGCTTCGTCGCCGACAACAAGCGCGAATTCAAGCCGGCGCTGGAGAAGTTGAACGCCGTGCTGGACAACCTCCTCGAGCGTAAGGAGCACATCGGCGAGGCCCTCCGCAGGCTGCCCCCGTACGCCACCGCGCTCGGCGAGGTCGTCGGCAACGGTCCCGGCTTCAACATCAACCTCTACGGGTTGCCGCCCGCCACGCTGTCGGAGGTCCTGCTGGACACGTACTTCCAGCCGGGCAAGCTGCCGGACAGCCTTGCCGACTACCTGCGCGGATTCATTTCCGAGCGCATGGTCATCAGGCCGAAGTCGCCATGACGCAAGAGAATTCGACGGGTTCGCGCAACGGGTGGCTGCGTTTCGCAGTGGTCGCCATGCTGGTTGCCGGGTTGATCGGCGGCGTGTACGTGGTGTGGCCGAAGGCCAAGGGGCACGAGGTCGTCGCCTACTTCCCGTCGACGGTGGGTCTGTATCCCGGCGACGACGTGCGGGTGGTGGGCGTCCCCGTCGGCAAGATCACGTCCATCCAGCCCCGCGCCGACGACGTCAAGGTGACGATGACCGTCGACGGCGACGTCAAGGTGCCCGCCGACGCGCGGGCCCTCATCATCGCGCCAAACCTGGTGTCGGCCAGGTTCGTCCAGTTCACCCCGGCGTACACGGGTGGGGCGGCGCTCGCCGACGGCGCGCAGATCGGCCTCGACCGCACCGGCGTCCCCGTCGAATGGGATGACGTCAAGACCCAGCTCACCCAACTAAGCGCGTCGCTCGGGCCCAAGCAGGGCGACATGCAGGGGCCCCTGGCCGCGTTCGTGAACCAGGCTGCCGACACCTTCGACGGCAACGGCGACTCGTTCCGCAACGCGCTGCGGGAGCTGTCCCAGACGGCGGGCCGGCTCGGCGACTCCCGGACCGACCTGTTCGGCACCGTGCGCAACCTGCAGGTGCTGGTGAACGCGTTGGCCAACAGCAACGAGCAGATCGTCCAGTTCTCCAGCCACGTGGCCTCGGTGTCGCAGGTGCTGGCCGACAGCTCACAGGATCTCGACCAGACGCTCGGGGCGTTGAATCAGGCGCTGGCCGACGTCAAGGGCTTCCTCAACGAGAACAACCAGGCGCTGATCGGGCAGATCGGCAAGCTGACCGACTTCACCAACCTGCTGACCCAGCACAGCGACGACATCGAGCAGGTTCTGCACATCGCGCCGAACGGCCTCGCGAACTTCTACAACATCTACAACCCGGCCCAGGGCACCGTCGGCGGACTGCTGTCGCTGCCCAACTTCGCCAACCCGGTGCAGTTCATCTGCGGCGGCACGTTCGACGTCGGCGCCTCACCCGACAACTACAAGCGCGCCGAGATCTGCCGGCAACGAATGGCGCCGGTGTTGAAGCGTCTCGCGGTGAACTACCCGCCGATCCTGTTCCACCCGATCAACAGCATCACGGCCTACAAGGGCCAGATCACCTACGACACACCGGAAACCGAGGCCAAGGCCCAAACCCCGGTGCCGTACCTGCAGTGGCAGCCCGCCCCCGGCGTGACGCCGCCGACGCTCGGACCCGACGGCAGGCTCACCGATCTGCTCCTCCCGCCACCGCCGGTGCCGGGGCAGGTGTCACAGGTCGGTGCCCCCGCCGAGGGGTACGGAACTCCGCCGGACGGCAGCGGACCGCTGCCAGGACCGGCACCCGGTGCGCCGTTGCCAGCCGAAGCGGGGGGTGGTTAGCCGTGAAGGGAACCGGAAGAAGACTGTCTCGCAAGGCATTGCGCGTCGGGCGTACCTCCGTGGCCATCGGCTCGGGCGCCGTCCTGATGTCGGGCTGCGCGTTCGGCGGCCTGAACTCACTCGACATGCCGGGCACCGCGGGTCACGGCAGCGGCTCCTACACCATCACGGTGGAGCTGCCCGACGTGGCGACGTTGCCGCAGAACTCCCCGGTGATGGTCGACGACGTGACCGTCGGCAGCGTGTCCGGCATCGAGGCGATGCAGCGGCCCGACGGCACGTTCTACGCGGCGGTCAAGGTGTCGCTGGACGGCGGCGTCGACCTTCCGGAGAACGTGACCGCGAAGGTGGCTCAAACCTCTCTGCTCGGCTCGCAGCACATCGACCTCGCCCCGCCGGTGGACCAGGCCGGACAGGGCAAACTGCGCGACGGCGCCAACATTCCGCTGTCGCGCGCCGGCCGCTACCCCACCACCGAAGAAGTCCTGTCGTCGCTGGGCGTGGTGGTCAACAAGGGCAATCTCGGTGCGTTGCAAGACATCACCGACGAGTTCTACACCGCGGTTTCGGGCCGGTCCGGTCAGTTCGCCGACCTGCTCCCGCGGCTGGCCGAGCTGACCTCCTCGCTGCAGCAGCAGACGGGCGACATCGTCGCGGCGATGGAGGGGCTGAACCGCTTCGCGGGCATCCTCGCCAACGGTCGCGACAGCCTGGGCCGCGCGCTCGACTCGTTGCCCGCGGCACTGAAGGTGCTCAACGACAACCGAAGCAACCTCGTCGACGCCTTCACCGCGTTGCGGACGTTCGCCGGAGTGGCGTCGCACGTGCTCTCGGAGACCAAGGTCGACCTCGTCGCCGACTTCAAGGATCTGTATCCGGTCATCCGGTCGCTCAACGACAACGCCGACGACTTCATCAAGGATCTCGAGATCCTGCCGACGTTCCCGTTCCACTACAAGTACCTGCGCAACGCGGTTCGAGGCGACTACCTGAACGTGTTCGTGACGTTCGACCTGACGCTACGGCGGACGGGTGAATCGGTGTTCACCACCTCGAAGGGCCTCGACCCGAACATGAAGCACATGTCCGAGATCATCAACCCGCCCGACTTCCTCGTCGGTGCGATGGCGAACCTCTCCGGGCAAGCCGCCGACCCGTTCAAGATCCCGCCGGGAACGGCGACACAGCACGACGGGGGGACTCCCTAGATGCTGGATCGCCTGACACGTGTGCAGTTGTCGATCTTTGCGATCGTCACCGTCATCTGCGTTGGTTCCATCTCGGCGTTCTACCTCCACTTGCCCGCGGCGGTCGGCATTGGCGCCTACCACATCACCGCGGAGTTCAAGGCCGGTGGCGGCCTGTACCAGAACGCCAACGTCACCTATCGCGGTGTGACGATCGGCCGGGTGGAGAGCGTGAGCCTCGACGACACCGGCGTGGTGGCGTCGATGCGGCTCAACACCGACACCGACGTACCGGACAACGTGACCGCGACCGTGAAGAGCGTGTCCGCGGTCGGCGAGCAGTACGTCGACCTGGTGCCGCCGAAGGATCCGTCGTCGAACCTGTTGAGCGACGGTGCGAAGATCGGTCTGGATCGCACGGCCGTCGGGCAGGACATCGCGGTCCTCCTGGCGCAGGCCGACACGTTGGTCAGCAGCATCGGCGACGCCCGCGTGCAGGATCTGTTGCGGGAGACGTTCAAGGCGTTCAACGGATCCGGCCCGGAGCTGGCCCGGATGATCCAGTCGTCGCGGCTCCTCGTCGACGAGGCGAACAACAACTACGGCCAGATCTCGCAGCTGATCGATCAGGCGGGGCCGTTCCTCGACTCGCAGATCCGCAGCGGCGACGACATCAAGTCCCTCGCCGACGGTCTGGCCCGGTTCACCACCCAGGTCGCGAAGGCCGATCCCCAGGTGCGGTCGGTGCTGCAGACGGCGCCCGGTGCCGCCCAAGCCGCCAACACCACCTTCGACGGCATTCGCCCGAACTTCCCGATGCTCGCCGCCAACCTTGCCAACGCCGGCCGCATCGGCGTGATCTACCGCAAGTCCGTCGAACAGGCGCTGGTGATCCTTCCGGCTCTGTTCGCCGCGCTGCTCACCGTCGGTGGCGGACTACCCGCCGACGAGGGCGGCAAGCTGGACTTCAAGGTCGACCTCGGTGACGCGCCGCCGTGCTCGACGGGCTTCATCCCGCCGGCGATGATCCGGTCTCCGGCGGACACGACGCTGCGCGAGCTGCCCACCGACCTGTACTGCAAGACCGCTCAGAACGACCCGTCGGTGGTGCGCGGCGCCCGCAACTACCCGTGCCAGGAGTTCCCCGGCAAGCGGGCGCCGACGGTCCAGTTGTGCCGAGACCCACGCGGTTACGTGCCGATCGGCAACAACCCCTGGCGCGGTCCGCCGGTGCCGTATGGGACCCCGGTCACCAATGACCGAAACATCACCCCGCCCAACAAGTTCCCGAACATTCCGCCGGGCGCGGACTACGACCCGGGCCCACCGGTCGTCCAACTGCCTCCGGGCGTGCCGCCGGGGCCGGGACCCGCGCCGAACGCCCCGTTCCCGCTGCCGGTGCCGCCCAACGACAACGGGCCGCCACCGCCGCTGCCGTACTACGCGCCGCCGGACCAGGTCCTGCCGCCGTACGCCAGGACGCCGCCACCGCCGCCGGGCGCGCCACCGCCTGCCGACGCACCGCCGCCTGCGGACGCGCCACCGCCG
>NZ_JACKTL010000034.1 GCF_025822245.1 Mycolicibacterium hodleri | reverse complement strand
GTTCCGCCACCGGCTGCGCGGCCCGAGCCCGTGCCCACCCCGCCACCGCCGGTTGAGGCGCCACCGGCCGCTGCGCCCCCGGACCCTGCGCCCGTGTCGACCGGTGAGCCGGACGCCGCCGCGGTGCGCAGCATGTGGTCGACGGTTCGGGACAAGGTGCGCGAACGCCGCAGGCCCACCGACGTGATGCTCGACGGCGCCGTCGTGCTCGCCGTCGAGGGCGACACCCTGGTGTTGAGCCACGTGTCGGCGCCGCTCGCGGCCCGGCTCAACGAAGCCCGCAACGTCGAGATCATCAGGGACGCGTTGAAGGACGCGCTCGGGGTGAACTGGACCATCCGATGCGAGGCAGGCTCGCCGACCGCGCCCGCTCCCGTCGCGCGTCCGCGTCCGGTGGTGGAGACTCCGCCACCAGTCGAGGAGGACGACGAGGAGAGCATGCTCGCCCAGGCCGTCCACGAAGAGGCAGGGCCGCGTCGCGACCCCGAAGAGGTGGCGCTGGAGCTACTGCAGAGCGAACTGGGCGCCCGGCGGATCGAAGGGGCCTGACCACTCCCCGGGTCGCTCCACTCCTACCCGCCGCTAGGCGTGCCACCAGGGGCGCAGCGGCAGGCCGCCGTCGCCGCCCTTGTTGTCCAGCTTGACCGCCAGAACCTGGTGCAGCTGAACGACGTTCGTCTCGAACCCGAGTCGCGACCCGGCCATGTAGAGGCCCCACACCTTGGCCGTCGGCAGACCGACCTCGGCCACCGCCTCGTCCCAGTGCTCCACGAGGTTGGCGCACCAGTCGCGCAGCGTCAACGCGTAGTGGTGGCGCAGGTTCTCCTCGTGCAGCACCTCCAGGCCGACGTCCTGCACCTCGGTGATGATCCGGCCGGACCCGGTGAGTTCGCCGTCGGGGAAGACGTAGCGGTCGATGAAGCCTCCGGCACCCGCACCGGATCGGTTGTCGGGTCGGGTGATGCAGTGGTTCAGCAGCAGGGCGCCGGTGCGCATCTTCGACTTGAGGAAACGGAAGTACGACGCGTAGTTCTGCACGCCGATGTGCTCGGTCAGCCCGATCGACGACACGGCGTCGAAACCGGACTCGCGCACGTCGCGGTAGTCGCCGTGACGCACCTCGGCCAGGTCGGAGAGGCCCTCGTCGGCGATCGCCTTCTGTGCCCACGCCGCCTGTTCCCTGGACAGCGTGACGCCGACGGCCTTGACGCCGTGGCGGGCGGCGTAGCGCACCATGCTGCCCCAGCCGCAGCCGACGTCGAGCAGCCGGTCACCGGGTTGCAGGCGGAGCTTCTCGAAGACCAACCGGTACTTGTTGTCCTGGGCTTGCTCCAGGCTCGCATCGGCGTCCGGGTAGGCCGCGCAGGTGTAGGTCATCGACGGCCCGAGTACCCACTCGTAGAACGTGTTCGACACGTCGTAGTGGTGGTGGATGGCTTCCGCGTCGCGGGTCTTGCTGTGCCGCAGGCCCTCCGCGATGCGGCGCCAGCGCGGCAGCGCCTCCTGCGGCGGCGGGGCGATCGGTCGCAGGTGCTCGAAGCCGATCGACCGGACGATGTTGGCGAGCATCCGGGCCGACGGTCGCTTGAAGTCCATGTTGTCGCCGAGGGCGCGCAGCAGGTCGTAGGGATCACCCGGATGCACGCCGGTGGGCACCACGTCACCGGAGACGTAGGCGCGGGCCAGTCCCAGCTCGCCCGGCGCGGTCGCCAGGTAGGTGGTGCCGCGGGGGGTGCGTAGGTCGAGCCCGACCTGGGCGTCGGCGGGACCCGCCGAGCTGCCGTCGTAGGCGGTGAACTTCATCGACAGGTCGTCACCGGCCGTGAGCACCTCGAGGATCTCGGCCAGTGTCAACCGCCCGGGCGTCGTCGCGGAATCCGCGGGGACCTCTTTGTAGGTAGTCATGGATGCTCTCCGCTCTTCGTGCAAGCGCTCATCGCCTCTGCACCGCTTTCGCGTACAGATCGAGCAGACGCGAGTCTGGGTCGTAGGTCTTCTTGACCGTGTTGTAGGTTTCCCCGCCGTAGAGCTGGCTGAACTCCTCGGGCGAGTAATAGGCGTCGGAGTACAGGGACTTGTGGCCGTCCAACTCGCTGACCTTCTTCTCGATCAGTCGGTTCGTCTCTCCCTCTACCGAGCTGGCTGGAACCGACGACCAGAAGCCTATGTTGACGTAGGTGTGATGCCCGGCAATTGGGTACAAAGGCCAGCCCACGTCGTCGCGCAACCGCAACGGACACAGCCAGATGGGTTCGATCGGCACGTTGTCCAGGAACCAGTCGACGAATTCAGTCGTGCGCTCGATCGGCACCTCGATGTCCTGCACGACGCGCTCCAGCGGGGGTCGGCCGTTGCGCTTCTCGATGCGGTCGGCGATGTCGAAGCGTCGGTCGTAGGCGATGAGCTTCCAGTAGAAGCTGCTGCGGCGTAGCCGTCGGGGCCAGAAGCGCCGGATCGTCGGATTCTGGGCGCCGAACGCCCGCGAGCACCAGAACCAGTCGGTATCCCACCGCCACAGGTAGTCGTGAATGGTCAGCCGGTCGTGCTTCTCACCGTCGGCGTGCTGAATGGAGCGGTAGTAGATGTCGCGCCCGGTGTAGTCGCTGACCGGGCCCGGCGTCGCCGTCCGCACGCCGAGACTCAGGTAGGCCTCGTCGACGCTGAACACCACGCCGTCGACGTAGTCGACCGGCACGCCGTCGAAGCCGCGCGTCTCGACGATGCGGTCCATGGTGGCGACGAGGTCGGAGACCGAGGTGAACCGCAGGTGCCTCAGTGCGACGAACGGTTTGACGGGTTCCAGCTCGATCTTCAACCGCACCGAATAGCCAAGCGTGCCATAGGAGTTCGGGAACGCGTAGAACAGATCTGAGTGCGCGTCGCGGCTGGCCGTCACCACGTCGCCGGTGCCGGTCAGGATGTCCATCTCCAGCACCGATTCATGCGGCAAGCCGTTGCGGAAGGACGCCGACTCGATGCCGAGGCCCGTCACCGCGCCGCCGAGGGTGATGGTCTTCAACTGCGGCACCACCAGCGGCGACAAACCGTGGGGGAGCGTCGCGGCGACCAGGTCCTCGTAGGTGCACATCCCCGCGACGTCGGCGGTGCGCGCCTCCGGGTCCACGGAGATGACGCCCGTCAGACCCGAGACGTCGAGGCCCTTGACGGTGGACTTCTCGCGGGCTCGGAACAGGTTCGAGGTGGGCTTCGCCAGGCGTACCGTCGCGCTGGGTGGAATTGCTCGGTAACTCGCCAGCAGTCTCTCCACGCCTGCCGCGTGGGCCGACTGCGCTTCGGTCGCTGCAACAGTCACACACGTACGCTAGACCCCGGTCGCACCCGATGCGACTGGACCGGCCCGGGACAACGCCCGTTCACCCTCAGATCTAGGAGTCTTCACCGATGGGACAGGTCAGCGCCTCCAGCACTGTCTTGATCAACGCCGAGCCGGCTGTCGTGTTCGCGGCGGTCGCCGACTATCAGACGGTTCGTCCGAAGATCCTCTCCTCGCACTACAGCGGCTACCAGGTCCTGGAGGGTGGCCAGGGCGCAGGCACCGTCGCCACGTGGAAGCTGCAGGCCACCGAGAAGCGAGTGCGCGACGTCAAGGCCACGGTCGACGTCGCAGGCCACGCGGTGATCGAGAAGGACGCCAACTCGACGATGGTGACCAACTACACAGTCGCTCCGGCCGGACCGGGCGCGTCGGTGACGGTCAAGACGACGTGGCAGGGCGCCGGCGGCGTCAAGGGCTTCTTCGAGAAGACGTTCGCGCCGCTGGGTTTACGCAAGATCCAGGCCGAGGTGCTGGCCAACCTGAAGAATGAGGTCGAGTCGACCAGCTAGGCGACTGCCCGCGCCGGCCGCGTCGCCAGGAACCCGGCGATGCCGCGCACCACGGCGTCGGCGTACTTCTGCCGGCCGTCCGGGCTCTCGATCAACGCGGAGTCGGCGGGGTTCTTCATGTTGCCCAGCTCGACCAGCACCGACGGGTACTGGGCCAGGTTGAGGCCGGTCAGGTCCGAGCGTGGGTAGAGCCCGCCCTGACCGATGTAGTTCGCGGGCAGCAGGCCCGACGCCTGCAGCTGGTCGCGCATGGTCTGGGCGAACTGGAGCGACGGCCCCGCCTGGGCGGCGTTGAGTGGCGGCGACGAGTAGTTGACGTGGAAGCCGCGGCCCGTGGCCGGCCCGCCGTCGGCGTGGATCGACACGATCGCATCGGGCTTGAGCGCGTTGGCCATCGCCGCCCGCTCGTCGACGCACGCGGCGACGCCGGTGTCGTCGCCGCGGGACATCGCGGTGCGCACCCCCAGCGCGGTCAACTCCTGCCGGATGCGCAACACGGTCTCCCAGTTGAAGGTGTGCTCGGGATAGCCGTCGTTCGTCGTCGTCCCACTGGTTTGGCAGTCCTTGGTGCCACCGCGTCCCGTCGGGACCTGCTTGGTCAGCGACGCGTCGTTGGCGCCGTTGTGACCCGGGTCGAGGAAGACGATCATCCCCGCGATGTTGGACGGGGCGGCCGCGGCGGACGGAGACAGGAGCGCTCCGACGAGGAGGCTGACGGCGAGGGCTGCGCCGACACGCAGGCAGACAGGTACGTGCACGACGCCCAAGCTAGTTCGCGAGACGACTACTCTTGGAGGACGAATCGCCACGCGCTGAGACAGCAACCAGTTCGAGACCAATACGCAAGGGGACCGTCATGCAACCCGGCCAACCGCCCGACATGTCGGCGCTCCTCGCGCAGGCCCAACAGGTGCAGCAGCAGTTGATGGAGGCGCAGGAAGCACTTGCCGTCACCGAGGTGCACGGGCAGGCCGGCGGGGGCCTCGTGCAGGTCACGATGAAGGGCAGCGGCGAGGTGACCGGCGTGGCGATCGACCCGAAGGTCGTCGACCCCGACGACGTCGAGACGCTGCAGGACCTCGTCATCGGCGCCATCAGGGACGCCGCCCAACAGGTGACGTTGATGGCGCAGAGCAAGCTTGGTCCGCTGGCCGGCGGCCTTGGCGGGCTCGAACTGCCGGGGTTCTGACTTGTTTGAAGGTCCCGTCCAGGACTTGATCGACGAACTGGGCAAGCTTCCGGGCATCGGGCCGAAGAGCGCGCAGCGCATCGCGTTTCATCTGCTGTCGGTCGAGCCGCCGGACATCGACCGGTTGACCGCGGTGCTGGCCAAGGTGCGGGACGGCGTGCAGTTCTGCTCGGTGTGCGGCAACGTTTCCGACGCCGAACGCTGCCGCATCTGCTCGGATTCGCGGCGGGACGCCTCGCTGGTGTGCGTGGTGGAGGAACCCAAGGACGTCGCGGCCGTCGAACGCACACGCGAGTTCCGCGGTCGTTACCACGTGCTAGGCGGTGCGCTGGATCCGCTGTCGGGCGTCGGGCCCGAGCAGTTGCGAATTCGCGAGCTGCTCAACCGAATTGGTGAGCGAGTCGACGGCGTGGACGTCGCCGAGGTCATCATCGCGACCGACCCGAACACCGAGGGCGAGGCCACGGCGACCTACCTGGTGCGCATGCTTCGCGACATTCCCGGGCTGACGGTCACCCGCATCGCCTCCGGACTGCCGATGGGCGGCGATCTGGAATTCGCCGACGAGCTCACCCTGGGACGCGCTCTGACCGGCCGTCGGGCGATGGCTTAAGTTGTCGACCATGCCTGACGATGAGTTCAAGGTCGAGGTCGAACTCGGCGACGAGGCGCACCACCTGTCCTTCTGGGACCGGCTGCGGTCACTCGACGTGGACGACGTGGCCCGCCAACGGCTGGGCAGCCGGGTGACGGTGACCCGCGACGGCAACCGGATTCAGCTGTACACGCACAGCCTGCGGGATGCCAAGGAAGCCGAGCGCACCACGCGCGAACTCGTCCTCGCCGACGACATCACCGCGGAGTACACGGTGAGCCGGTGGGACGCCGACGCGCAGCAGTGGGTCGACGTGGGCGACGGGCACGCGGTCACCGACGACGCACCGGACGCACCGGTGCCCGATCCGAGCTACGTGATCCTCGAGGCCTACAAGCCGGAGTTCCTGCGCGACCTGGGGCTGTAGCGGGGGGTCGCACTAACGCCTGACCCGCGAGACATAAACGTCGGCGGCGACACGCCGCGGGGCGCCGCCACGGCTTATGTCTCGCGCGGTTGTCGGTGGGCAATGTCAGGGTCCGGGAATGGCAGCGGTCTTCTCGGGGAGTCGGGCAGTGAGACGTGGGCAGCTGACCCGCCACCGGCTTCGCACCCGTTTCGAAGCGGTCCATCCCGACGTCTACGTTGCGGAGTTCGCGGAGCTGACGACCGCGGACCGAGCGCGGGCAGCGATGCTGTGGTCGAAGGGTCGCGGGGTGGTGGCCGGTCTGACCGCCTCGGCGTTGCACGGTGCACGCTGGGTGGACGACGACGAACCCGTCGAGCTGATCTGGCGCAATCAACACGCCCCCCGCGGGGTGGTGACGCGCAATGAACGCATCGCCGACGACGAAATCGCGCTCGTCGACGCCATCCCGGTGACGACGACGGCTCGCACCGCGCTGGACCTCGGTCGTCATCTCGACCGTGACGCTGCAGTGACGCGCCTGGATGCGCTGGCCCACGCGACGGGGATCTCGGCGGCTGACGTCGAGCCGCTACTGATTCGGTATCGCGGCAGCCGTGGCGTGCAGAGGGCGCGCGAGGCGATCGGCCTGATGAATGCCGGCGGCACGTCCCCGAAGGAGACCTGGCTGCGGCTACTCGTATTGGACGCCGGTCTGCCAATCCCGCAGTCCCAGTTGATGGTTCACAACGGCGACCACTATCCCCTCGCCTACCTCGATCTTGGCTGGGACAAGTACATGGTCGCGGTGGAGTACGACGGCGACCAGCACCGCAAGGACCGCAAGCAGTACCTGAAGGACATCAGCCGCCTGCGGATGCTCGAACGTCTGGGCTGGATCGTCGTCAGAGTCGTCGCCGAAGACCACCCGCTGGACGTCGTTCGCCGCGTTCGCGCGGCCCTTGCCGGTCGCGGCTACCGCGAGACATAAGCCGTGGCGGCGACACGCCGGTGGACCCCGCCACCGTTTATGTCTCGCCCCGGGGGAGGGCGCGCCAGGGGAGGGCGCGCGGGTGAGGGCGCGCGGGCGCGGGTGGTGACCCAGAACCTACGCCCGGCGGGGTGCGGCCAGCCGTTCGCGACGCAGCTGCTCCACCTCGGCCAACTGGACCGGCGCCAGCTCGCCCACTACGCGCGACAGCAGGTGGTCGGCCAGTTGCGGATTGCGGGCCAGGCACGGGCCGTGCAGATAAGTCGCGACGATGCTGCCCTGCACCGCGCCGTCGAAGCCGTCGCCGTCGCGGTTGCCTGCACCGCTGATCACCTTGGCCAGAGGCGCGGCATCAGGACCCAAAGTCGTTCCGCCGCGGTGGTTCTCGAATCCCGTCAGGCGCTGGTCGAGGCCGGGCACCAGCGGCTGTGAGACGACTTCCCCGATGGTCCGCGCGGGCTGCGGTGAGGTGGTCACGTCCAGTATGCCGACGCCGTCGACCCGTTCGCCCGACGACGTCTCATACCAATGTCCGAGCACCTGGATCGCCGCGCAGATCGCGAGCACCGGTGCGCCCCGCTCGGCGGCTCGCTGCAGGCCGGGATATTGGATGAGGTGCTTGGTGGCCAGCCGTTGTGCGTAGTCCTCCGCGCCGCCGAGGGTGTAGAGGTCAAGGGAGTCGGGCACCGGGTCGGCCAGGGTGATCTCGACGACCTCGGCGTCAAAACCCCTCAGCCGCAACCGTTCCCGGAGGACGACGGCATTGCCGCCGTCACCGTAGGTGCCCATCACGTCGGGCAGCACCAGCCCGATGCGAACCGTTGATTCACTCACGAGGCAGCCGCCGGTTGAGTTGCAGGAACGCGGTGTAGTTGGCGATCACCTCGACGTGCCCGGGCGGGCAGGCCGCGATGGCCTTCATCGTGTCGTGCACGAGGGTGTGCTCGACGCCGGCGTACCCCAGGCGCACCGCCAGATCGGTGCCGCGCTCACCCGCGGCCACCACCGTGGTGTCGTCGAAGTGCTCGAATCGGACGTCCCACAGCCACGACAGGTCCTCGCCGTCGGGCACCTGGCCGTTGACCGAGATCACGACGCCCGCCCCGTGCTTGTCGACCATTGACAGCGCCTCGTGCCAGCCCGCCGGATTCTTGGCAAGCAGCACCCGCACGGTGTGCTCACCGAGCTTCACGGTGCGGTAGCGCCCCGCGACCTCGTCGACGCCGGACACCGCCGCGACGGCCTTCGCGGGATCGGCGCCAAGGGTGACCGCCGCCGCGACCGCCTGCGTCGCGTTGCCGCGGTTGACGGCGCCGGGCAGCGCCAAGGTCATCGGCAGGGTCAGCCCGTCGGGGCCGTGGACGTGGGTGTCGTCGTACCACCACTGCGGCGTGGGCCGCTTGAAGTCGGTGCCCGTCGAGTACCAGTGCGATTCCTCGCGCACGATCACCTCGCCGCTGCGAGGGCAGCTGACCGAGTCGTTGGCCCACGTTCCGCCGGCGGCCACCCACACCACGTTCGGGCTGTCGTAGGCCGCCGACGTCATCAGCACGTCGTCGCAGTTGGCGACGACGACGGCGTCGCCGTGTCGGGCGAGCCCGCTTCGCAGCGTGCGTTCGATGTGGTTGATCTCACCCACACGGTCGAGCTGGTCGCGGGACAGGTTCAGCAGTACGACGACCGCGGCCGACACGGCGTCCAGGACGTGCGGGACGTGCATTTCGTCGACTTCGAGCGCCGCGAGCGTGGCGGTTCGGTCGCCGGCCAGCGCCGCGATGAGCCCCGCGTCCATGTTCGCGCCCTCGGCGTTGGTGGCGACGGGGCCCATCGTCGCAAGGGCGGCGGCGGTCATCCTGGTGGTGGTCGACTTGCCATTGGTGCCGGTCACGACGACGGAGCTACGGCCGGTGCCAAGTTGGCCGAGGATCGACTTGTCCAGGGCCATGGAGACGAGCCCGCCGATCATCGCCCCGGCGCCCCGGCCGGTGACCCGCGACGCCCACCGTGCGGCCGACCCGGCGCCCAGCGCGATACGACCCCGAGTGGTGACCATCCCCGGCAGTCTAAAAGGGCCAAAGTCGGCTGGCGACACGCGGCGTCTCGACCGGGCCTTGTCGGGGTCGCGTGCCATTCTCGAATCGTGAGCCAAACGTTCGGCCGACCGGCCTCCCGGCCCGGTGCGGGCTGGGCGGTGGTCGACGTCGAGACGACGGGGTTTCATCCACGTCAGGCCCGCGTCGTCAGCGTGGCCGCGTTGGCGCTTGGCGACGACGGCAACGTCGAGGGCAGCTTCGCCAGCCTGCTCAACCCGGGTGTCGATCCCGGGCCCACCCACGTCCACGGTCTGACCACCGAGATGTTGCAGGGTCAGCCGACCTTCGCCGACGTCGTCGGTGAGCTCAACGCGGTCCTCGACGGGCGCACGCTGGTGGCACACAACGTCGGCTTCGACTACTCCTTCCTGGCCAACGAAGCCGAGCTGGTGGGCGCGGAGCTGCCGGTCGACACCGTGATGTGCACGGTCGAGTTGGCCCGCCGGCTCAACCTCGGGGTCGACAACCTGCGGCTCGAGACGCTGGCCGCGCACTGGGGAGTCACGCAGATGCGGCCGCACGACGCCCTCGACGACGCCATGGTGCTCGCCCAGATCCTCAAGCCGTCACTTGCGGGTGCGCACGACCGCAACGCGTGGCTGCCGGTCCGGCCGGTGTCGCGCCGGACGTGGCCCAACGGTCAGGTCACCCACGACGAGCTGCTGCCGCTGCGGACCCTTGCGGCCCGGTTGCCGGGTGACTTCCAGAACCCCGGCCGGTTCGTCGCCGGCCGCCCGCTGGTGCAGGGGATGCGGGTGGCCCTGTCCGCCGAGGTCACGCACACCTACGAGGAGCTCATCGAGCGGATGCTGCACGTCGGGCTGTCCTACGCCGACATCGTCGACCAGCAGACGTCGGTGGTCGTGTGCAACGACCCCGACCCCGACCAGGGCCGCGGCTACCAGGCCCGCGAGATGGGCATCCCGCTGGTCGACGACGCGACGTTCACCGCGCTGATCGAACACGTCGTCGGTGGCACCGGGGTCGAGCAGTTCACCGACACGACGCTCCGCGGCGACCAGTTCACCTTGTTCTGAGGCCGGCCGGACCGGTTAGGCCAGGGCCTTGGCCTTCAGTGACTCGTACTCGCCTTGGTTGATCGTGCCCGCGTCGAGCAACTCCTTGGCGTGCGCGATCTCCTCGGCCGGTGATCGTCCGGCGGCCTGCTTGATGTAGTCGTCGGTCTGCTTCTTGGCCGCGACGGCGGCCTCGTGTGCCCGCACGGACATCCCCTGGCCACGGAAGACCAGGTACAGGACCGCCGTCAGCCACGGAACGAGGAACAGAAAGACGACCCAGATCGCCTTCACCACACCGGAGGTCTGGTGGTCCCGCCAGAACAGATCCGTCAGGATCTGGAAGAGCACCAGCAGGTAGGCGATCCACGCGAAGATGATCAGGAAGTGCCACAGGAAATCCCACGTCGAACCCCAGTCCATCACGGCTCCTCACGTCGTCGACGCCACGTCTTGACGCCGACGTCAGTTTAATCCCGGGCGGCCCGGTTCACCGCGGATACGACGGCCCGCAGCGATGCGGTGGTGATGGACGTCGCGATGCCGACCCCCCACACCGTCTTGCCGCCGACCGACGCCTCGACGTAGGCCGCCGCCTGGGCTTCCTCGCCCGCCGACAACGCGTGCTCGGAGTAGTCCAGCACGCTGACGTCGAATCCGACGGCGCCGATGGCGTCGACGAACGCCGCGAGCGGGCCGTTGCCCGCGCCGACGATCTCGCGCTCCTCGCCGTGGACCTTCACCGTCGCAGTGATCGTGTCCGTGCCGCCGTCTTCCTCGGCGGCGTCGACCTTCTGCCGAATGCGCTCCAGCGGCGTGATGGGTGCCAGGTACTCGTCGGCGAAGACGTCCCACATCTCCTTGGGCGACACCTCGCCACCCTCGCCGTCGGTGATCTTCTGGATGGCTTGGCTGAACTCGATTTGCAGCCGCCGGGGCAGCGCCAGCCCGTGGTCGGCCTTCATGATGTAGGCCACGCCGCCCTTGCCGGACTGCGAGTTGACCCGGATCACGGCCTCGTAGGTGCGGCCGACGTCCTTGGGGTCGATGGGCAGATACGGCACCTGCCACAGGATGTCGCCGACGTCCGAGCCTGCCGCGTCGGCGTCGATCTTCATCGCGTCCAGGCCCTTGTTGATGGCGTCCTGGTGGCTGCCGGAGAACGCCGTGTAGACCAGATCGCCGCCGTACGGGTGCCGTTCGTGCACGGGCAGCTGGTTGCAGTATTCGACCGTGCGGCGAATCTCGTCGATGTTGGAGAAGTCGACCTGCGGGTCGACGCCGCGGCTGAACATGTTCAGCCCCAGCGTCACCAGGCAGACGTTGCCGGTACGTTCACCGTTGCCGAACAGGCAGCCCTCGATACGGTCGGCGCCGGCCTGGTAGCCCAATTCGGCTGCGGCGACGGCGGTTCCGCGATCGTTGTGCGGGTGCAGGCTCAGAATGATCGAGTCGCGGCGAGCCAGGTTGCGGCTCATCCACTCGATCGAGTCGGCGTAGACGTTGGGGGTGGCCATCTCGACGGTGGCGGGCAGGTTCACGATCAGCGGGCTCTCGGGGGTCGCGCCGACGATCTCCGAGACCGCGTCGCACACCTCCTTGGCGTACTCGAGTTCGGTGCCCGTGTAGGACTCGGGGGAGTATTCGAAACGCCATTGCGTGCCAGGGTGTTTCGCTGCCTCGGCGACGCACATCCGGGCGCCGTCGGTGGCGATCTTCTTGACGGCCTCACGGTCGGCGCGGAACACGACGCGCCGCTGCAGGATCGACGTCGAGTTGTAGAAGTGCACGATCGCCTTGGGTGCGCCAGCGCACGCCTCGAACGTCCGCTCGATCAGTTCGGCCCGGCACTGCGTCAGCACCTGGATGGTGACGTCGTCGGGAATCGCACCGTCGGTGATGATTTCGCGGACGAAGTCGAAGTCGGTCTGGCTGGCCGACGGGAAGCCGACCTCGATCTCCTTGTAGCCCATGCGGACCAGCAGGTCGAACATGCGCCGCTTGCGTTCCGGGCTCATCGGGTCGATCAGGGCTTGGTTGCCGTCGCGCAGGTCGACCGCGCACCACATCGGCGCGGTCTCCACCACCTTGTCCGGCCACGTGCGGTCGGCCAACGTGACCGGCTCGACCTCTTCGGCGAACGGGCGGTAGCGGTTGACGGGCATCGAGGTGCCGCGCTGGGTGTTCCACATCGGTTGGCCGGGATGGCGGTCGCCGGACGGGGTGTTGATGGTGCGCGCCGAGGTGTACGCGTCGATGGAATGCGGGTTGGGATTGTTCACGGTTCTCGCTCCGGTTCGAGTCTGGAAGAAATTCAGACCGGCGCATCAAGACAACCCGCGACGGGAAGCCAGTCTGGATCAGACCCCGTCGCGGCGTCCGAGGAGGAGCGTCCGCTGCACGTGGGTCACCCTACTCCGCGAGGGCGTTTCTCCAAAACACTGGCTCGGACCTGGGAGGCCGGTGGCAGCTCGACCAGGTGACGAGGACCCGACCGGCGCGGGGCGAATCGCGCCGGTCGGGGCCGGTCTCTACGCGGGAGACAGCTCGTATGCCGCGTCGCGGTGCAACTTGGCGTCGATGCCGCTCTCCTCGTCCTCTGGGGCGACGCGAATGCCCATCGTCTTCTTGATCGCGATGGCGATGACGTACGCCACCACGAACGAGTAGACGAGCACGGCGCCCGCCGCGACGGCTTGGCGCCACAGCTGGTCGAAGCTGCCGCCGTAGAACAGCCCGTTGACCTTGTTCGGCATGCTGTCGCTGGCGAGGAACCCGATGAGCAGGGTGCCGATGACGCCGCCGACGAGGTGCACGCCGACGACGTCGAGGCTGTCGTCGTACCCGAACTTCGACTTCAGCCCGACGGCGTACGGGCAGATCGCTCCGGCGACGACGCCGAGGATGATCGCGCCGACCGGGGTGACGGCGCCACAGGCCGGGGTGATGGCGACCAGGCCGGTGATCGCACCCGCCGCCGCGCCGACACCGGTGACGTGGCCGTCCTTGAACTTCTCCACCGCGAGCCAGGCCAGCGTGGCCGCGCAGGTCGCGACGAACGTGGTGACCATGACGATCGCGGCCGAGTTGCCCGCGGCGAGCGCCGAACCGCCGTTGAACGCGTACCAGCCAGCCCACAGCAGGCCGGCGCCCAGCAGGGTGAGCGGGACGTTGTGCGGCTTGCGCAGCTGGCCCCAGCTCGCGGACTTGCCAAGCACGATCGCGACGGCCAATGCCGCGGCACCCGCGTTGATGTGCACGGCCGTGCCGCCGGCGAAGTCGATGGCCTTCAGGTTGTTGGCGATCCAGCCGCCGGTCGCGTCGGGGGTGACCGTGCCGTTGACGGCGAAGACCCAGTGTGCGACCGGGAAGTAGACCAGGACGGCCCAGAATCCGGCGAACACCATCCACGCGCTGAACTTCATCCGGTCGGCCGCGGCGCCGGAGACCAGTGCCACGGTGATGGCCGCGAACAACGCCTGGAACAGGGCGAACAAGCTGACTTGCAGCCCGGAGATGGTGGTCTGCGACGTCAGCAGGTCCTTCATGCCGGCGAACTCGGTGATGCTGCCGACGAAGCCGCCGTAGGACGTCCCGAAGGCCATCGAGAAGCCGAACAGGACCCACAGCACGCCGACGAGGGCGGCGGAGCCGAAGGTCATCATCATCATGTTCGTCGAGCTCTTGACCGAGACCATGCCGCCGTAGAACAGCGCCAGCCCCGGGATCATCAGCGTGAGGCCGATGATGCAACACAGCATGAACGCCGTGGTGCCGGTGTCAACTACTTCCATCGGGAACTCTCCATCAGTGGGCGGCCCCCTCGGGGCCGATCACTGGCAGTGAACGATGTTTCTGTTACGTGGACGGGATCGTGATGTTGCGCGCACGTTAACGTCCTCGGCGGCGTCGCGGTGCGGACCTGTGCCAGCATCGAGGCGTGAAACGCGTGAGGCCGTTGACGACGGTCGTGGTGCTGGTGGCGATGCTCGTCGGCGGCGGCATCTGGTGGTTCTTCTTCCGGGGGCCGTCCTCCTCGGACTGCGCCCCGGTGCGGGAGTTGCTGTCGTTCAACAAGACTCAGATCGAACGGCTCAACGCCAAGACCCACGAGCCCGAACCGGGGTCCTACGGTTCGGAGACCCTGCCCACCGAACTCGACTACCGGGATTGGACCGACGGGCTGGCCGACCGCGCGTCGAAGGTCTCCGCACCCGATCTGGCCGGGCCGGCGCGCGACGTGGCGCAGACCGCCGACCGGCTGGTCCGGGCCCGCCTCGACTACGACGCGCAGGCGGCGCGGACCGCGCCCGGGGCCGCCGCACCGGCGTCGGCGATGGTGGTCAAGGCCTTCAACGACCAGTTCGAAGGGCAGGTCAGGTCGCTGCTGCAGGCGTGCCCGCTGTGAACGCGGAGCCCCAGCGGCCGGCGAACGCCACCTGCTCCAGCGGCAGCCGCTGCCGGGGCTTCGAGTCCCGCTCGAGGACCGCCGCGTCGGCCGTCGAGTAGTCGCCAAGGGCGCCCACCGCCAGCACCGCCACCGGTCTGACCCCCGCGGGGACGTCGAACGCCCCGCGTGCCGCGTCGGCGTCGAACCCGGCCATCGGATGCGCGACCAGCCCCCTCGCCACCGCCTCGACGCTGGCGTTGGCGATCGCGGCTCCCGCGTCGACCGCGGAGTAGAACGCCGTGTTCTCGTCGGGCCCCTCGTCGGCGCAGACCAGAAGCAGCGCGCTCGCGGCCGCAGCGTAGGAGTTGCCACGCTTGAGCGTCGCCACCAGGGCGTCGAACGTCTCGTCGCCACGCACGCCCACCACGAACCGGACCGGCTGTCGAGCTCCCCAGGTCGCGGCCCAGCGGGCGGCTTCGAGGACGGCCGTCAGCTGTTCGGTGGTGATCGTCGCGTCGGGATCGAAGGCACGGGGACTCCAGCGCGCCGCGATCGGCTCGTGGATCGGTACGCGGGTGTCGGCCAGTCTGTTGGTCACGGGTCCGACGCTACCGCCGGACGGGAGGGGAAAATCGGGTGCGCAGACCCCTTATCCTTTATGGGACTCACGCGTGAACGGAAAGGCGAACAGTGGCGCTCGTCGTACAGAAGTACGGCGGATCCTCGGTGTCAGACGCCGACCGGATTCGCCGGGTCGCCGAGCGGATCGTCGAGACCAAGAAGGCGGGCAACGACGTCGTCGTCGTCGTCTCGGCCATGGGCGACACCACGGACGACCTGCTCGACCTGGCCCGCCAGGTCAACCCCGCGCCGCCCCCGCGCGAGATGGACATGCTGCTGACCTCCGGGGAGCGGATCTCCAACGCACTGGTGGCCATGGCGATCTCCTCACTCGGCGCGGAGGCGCGCTCCTTCACCGGGTCGCAGGCCGGCGTCATCACCACCGGCACGCACGGCAACGCCAAGATCATCGACGTCACGCCGGGCCGGCTGCGTAGCGCCCTCGACGAGGGGCTGATCGTGTTGGTCGCCGGCTTCCAGGGCGTCAGCCAGGACAGCAAGGACGTGACCACGCTGGGCCGGGGCGGATCCGACACCACCGCGGTCGCGTTGGCCGCCGCGCTGGACGCCGACGTCTGCGAGATCTACACCGACGTGGACGGTATCTTCACCGCCGACCCGCGCATCGTGCCCAACGCACGCCACCTCGCCTCCGTCAGCTTCGAGGAGATGCTCGAGATGGCGGCCTGCGGCGCCAAGGTGCTCATGCTGCGGTGCGTGGAATACGCCCGGCGCTACGACGTTCCGATACACGTCCGGTCGTCGTACTCAGACAAGGCGGGCACGCTCGTCAAAGGATCCATGGAGGACATCCCGATGGAAGACGCCATCCTGACCGGAGTCGCCCACGACCGTGGCGAGGCGAAGGTGACCGTCGTCGGCCTGCCCGACGTACCCGGCTACGCCGCCAAGGTGTTCCGCGCGGTCGCCGACGCCGACGTCAACATCGACATGGTGCTGCAGAACATCAGCAAGATCGAAGACGGCAAGACCGACATCACGTTCACGTGCGCGCGGGACAACGGTCCGGCGGCGGTCGAGAAGCTGGCGTCGCTGCAGGGCGAGATCGGCTTCACCTCGGTGCTCTACGACGACCACATCGGCAAGGTGTCGCTGATCGGCGCGGGCATGCGCAGTCATCCCGGCGTCACCGCGACCTTCTGCGAGGCGCTCGCTGCCGTCGGCGTGAACATCGACCTCATCTCGACCTCGGAGATCCGAATCTCGGTGCTGGTCAAGGACACCGAGCTGGACAAGGCCGTAATGGCGCTGCACGAGGCGTTCCACCTGGGCGGCGACGAAGAGGCCGTCGTGTACGCGGGAAGCGGGATCTAGCATGGTCAACGTAGGAGTCGTCGGGGCGACCGGGCAGGTCGGCCAGGTGATGCGAAAGCTGTTGGAGGAGCGCGACTTCCCGACGAGTTCGGTGCGGTTCTTCGCCTCGTCCCGCTCGCAGGGCAAGAAGCTGACCTTCCGCGGTCAGGAGATCGAGGTCGAGGACGCCGAGACGGCCGACCCGTCGGGCCTCGACATCGCCCTGTTCTCCGCCGGTGCCACCATGTCTCGCGTCCAGGCGCCCCGCTTCGCGGCCGCCGGCGTCGTGGTCGTCGACAACTCGTCGGCATGGCGCAAGGACCCCGAGGTTCCGCTGGTGGTCAGCGAGGTCAACTTCGACCGCGACGCCAAGAACCGACCCAAGGGCATCATCGCCAACCCCAACTGCACCACCATGGCCGCGATGCCGGTCCTGAAGGTGCTGCACGACGAGGCCGGGCTGGTCCGGATGATCACCTCGACCTACCAGGCGGTGTCCGGAAGCGGGCTGGCCGGCGTCGAGGAACTGTTCAGCCAGGCGCGGGCCGTCGTCGAGGACAGCGAGCAGCTGGTCCACGACGGATCGGCACTGACGTTCCCCGCCCCGAACAAGTACGTGGCGCCGATCGCCTTCAACGTGGTGCCACTGGCGGGCTCCCTGGTCGACGACGGCTCGGGGGAGACCGACGAGGACCAGAAGTTGCGGTTCGAGAGCCGCAAGATTCTGGGCATTCCCGATCTGCTGGTCAGCGGCACCTGCGTGCGGGTGCCGGTCTACACGGGGCACTCGCTGTCGATCAACGCCGAGTTCGCGCGGCCGTTGTCACCGGAACGGGCCAGGGAATTGCTGTCGTCCGCGCCGGGGGTGAAGCTGGTGGACGTGCCGACGCCGTTGGCGGCTGCCGGTGCCGACGACTCCCTGGTCGGGCGCATTCGTCAGGATCCCGGTGCCCCCGACGGACGTGGCCTTGCGTTGTTCGTTTCCGGAGACAATCTCCGAAAGGGCGCTGCGCTCAACACGATTCAAATCGCCGAGCTCCTCGCCGCCGAACTCTGACCCGACTGCCGCCGAGTGTGGACCTCCGCCGCGGCGTGGTGCCGACGGGCGTGCGTCCACCCCACGTTCGGCGTGCTGGTGGTGGCCGTCGGGCTGCTCGCCGCTCCGGCGCACGCCGATCCGCCGGCACCCGCGCCCAGGCCCGTACTGCCGCCACTGGCGCCGGGGCAGGTGGTCCGCATCGGACCGACGGCCGGAACCGGTACGCCGACACGCGATTACGGCATCGGAGCCACGGACCTCTGTGAGTTCATGGAGTTTCCCAGCGGGGTGCTCCAGGTCTGCGGGGACAGCTTCGCGGGCCAGGGTGTCGCCTTCGGTCAACACTTCTCGCCGATCGCGCTGCACGTCGACCTGGACTCGGTGGACGACCCGACCGGAGTGCGCTACTACGGCGTGACCGGTACCGACACGCCCCTGCTCGCCGACCCGACCCCGCCAGGGTCGTCGCAACTGCCCGCGGGAATCGTGCAGGTGAACCGCGAGAACTACATGTTGGTGACCACCACCAAGGATCTGGTGCCCGCCACCTCGAGACTCGTCAAAGCGACCCCCTACCAAGGGAACTGGGCGACGGTGCCCGGTTCGCAGCGGCCGGCGAACTTCGCAGGCGGTAGGCAATCGCAGATCAGCGGCTACTACGATCCGATTCCCACGCCGGACTCGCCGAGCGGATGGGTCTACGTCGTGGCCAACGACTTCGACCGCAGCGAGCCCGTCGAACTGTACCGGGCGACGCCGCAGAACTTCACCGACCGGTCGAGCTGGCAGGCGTGGTCTGCGCAGGCGGGGTGGAACAAGACGCCCGCGCCACTGTGGGGTGACCGAGTGGGGGAGATGAGCATTCGGCAGGTCGACGGCAAGACCGTGCTGTCCTACTTCAACGCGAGCACCGGCAACATGGAGGTGCGCGTCGCCAACGATCCGACCGGACTCGGCAGCGCCCCGGTCACGACGGTGGTGTTCGCCGGCGAGTGGCCCGACGACGCCGACGACCTGCCCCCGCCCGAGGACAACCGGCTGGCCCAACCGTATGGCGGCTACCTCTCACCCGGCTCGACGCTCGACGAACTGCGGGTGTTCGTCAGTCAGTGGAATACGTTGCCGCAGGCCGACAATGCGCCGTACCGGGTGATCCAGTACGCGGTGAACCCGCTCAAGCCATAGGCGTCGGCGACTACGCCGTCACGGCCGCGATCCCTTCACCGCGGCAGCTGGTCGCTAGCCCCCCATGGGCACCGCATACGGTTCCACGCACGAGTGCGTGGACTTGGTAGTACGGGTCCCCGGCCGTGACAGCCCCCACCATCACAGCAGCCCGAACCATGGGCTGGCGATCCACGAAGCGAAGAAACGCCATTCGCTTCACGCCTCCGGGGTGGTCGGCGACCGGCCTGCGCCAACACCGTTGCCGCACTGAGGTACTCCGCCAGTGCTGATGCCGGCTACTTCAGGTGCGGTTCCAGCAACGTGTACCAAGCGCTGCTCATCCTGTCGAACTCCTGCTTGCAACGATCCGCGCGACGCTGCGGCAACCGGCCGTCGGTGACGATCTCGGCGTTGCCCACGGGGTCCGCCCCGTACGCCCAGCACAGCAGGTCGTACTTACGGGTTTGGTCGAGCGAGTGAACGTCGGCGAAGTACTCTTCGGGTATCGGTCCGGGGTTCATGGCGGCGTAGCCGTCGAACTCCCGCGAGAAGTCGACGACGGTCTGCACCTTGTCCGGGTCCAACTTCCCGTCGTCGTCGGGCTGCAACAAGATGAACGCTGCAAGCTGATCGGCCACGTCCTCTTCTCTTCCCGTCGCCGGCAGGTGATAGATGTCGATCGCCATGTGCCCCAATTCGTGATAGAACGTCGCGACTTCAGTGTTCAATGCTGCTTTGTCCGGATCGGCGTCGCCGTCCTTGACGAAGATCTGCCGGGCCAAGTCGAGATCCTCGTAACAGATGAACATGGTCCTCCGCGACGGGCTCCAGAACGCGTTGGCTTGATCGCATTGCATTCCAACTATCGGAATCTCGTACGGGAGTTTGAGCCCTTCATTGGCATCGGCGGCGAGGAACTCGAGTAGCCCGTCCCTTTGCATGAGCTTGCGACCGCTGATCGCCTCGGGGCTCGTGGCATCTTCGTAGACGAAGGTCATCCCGCCCTGGTCCTCGGGATCCTGCGGCGGTGAGGGCGCCGTTTTCGCCGACGCCTCGGCCGAGGTCTCGACCGTCGACGATTCCGTGGCAGAACTGCGCTGTTGCGAGGTTCCACACCCGGCGACCAGCAACGCGACGACGAACAAGGGAGTCAGGCTGGCGCGCACGTCACTTCCCCCCGACACGTCGGCTGATTCGCCGGCAACCCGTCATGACGTATGCACTGCGCAAATACGTGAAACCCCATGAATCCCACTCGTCGTGTCCGGTCGTAGACGGCAAGGCCGCCCACCTCGAAAGCCGGGGAACCATCGTTTGGCGTCATGACTGACGTAATCGGTTCCAACCCGAACGCCGAAGGGTGCGGCGCGTTCCGGACGCACCGCACCCGTCAACCGGTCGGCCCTACAGCTGAATGTCGATCACCGGCTACCGTCCCTTGGACATGTCCCCGGGCGCGGGCGCAGGCGGTCCGGGGGGTGGGCACGGCTGAGACGGAAGCTGGACACAGCTCGGTCCGGGAGGAGGAGGCGGCGAGGTTGGCTCGGCGCCGGCGACAGCACCGCCAAATCCCAGCATCGCCATTGACAGGCCGCCACCCAACGCCACCCCGCCGAGGACTCGCGTCATCTTCCCAGTCATGTAAAACCCCCTGATCATCGAATCGTTGAGTGTGCTTTATATCAACGGCGGTCGGCGAATGAGCAGGGTTTTCGGACAATCGAATTCATGCAGCAGTCGAGCCCGTCACGGTGACAATTCACGCAGATCCCCTGCGAGCCGGTGGCAATGGCTCGGCGGAAGGTCGCTCTGACGACGTTTCCGACATATTCGTGCAGGTTGCCGGGCGGGTGTGGAGACGACAGCCGTGACGAGGAGCCAGCCGCTACCTCGCGAGTGGGCTTACGTCGGCGGCTACGTCTCGTCGGCGACCTGGTGCCGGTCCTGGTGGCCGGCCGGCGCTTGCGGGTCGGACGTCGGATCGTCGAGTTGGTCCTGCATCTCGCGCTGCTCCTCGGTGGTCTCGGTGGCGTCCACGGGTGTCGCCGGCGGGTCGTTCTGCGGTTGTTCCATGCCGTATGTGGTTGCCCGATGGGAGATCGGCAAACCCGGCGTGGCGAACACTGCACAGAGGATTCACGAGCAACACGAAAGGAATTTGTCGGGGCGCCCTCGACGGGGCGACAATCATTGACCCATGAGCCAACCAGTCGACTATCCCGGTGGCGCCCCGACGGGCCCGCAGACCGCCGTCCTTCCCGAAGGGCACTACCAGCAGCCGCCCCAGGGGTACGTCTACCCGCCACCCGGACCCGGATCGCAGCCGACGCCGCCGGCCAGGCCGAGTCGTCTGAACAAGGTGGCGGCGTGGGTGGGCATCGCCGCCGGCTCGCTCGTCATCGTCGCCGTGTTGTTCGGCTCCGGGTTCTACTTCGGCCGCGAGACGGCGCCCAAGGTGCCGGACCGCAGTGCCACCGGTTTCGACCAGGGCCCGATGATCATGCCGATGCCCCGCGGTCAGTTCGAGCGGCCGGGGCCCGGGCCGGGCATCGTCATTCCGAACGGGCCGACGTTCCAGTTGCCGAACATCTTCCCGCAGTTCCCGATGCCGTCGCAGTCACCGTCGACCCAGGTGCCCGGTCAGCCGCCCCGCTGATCTGCTCATAGCGCCTTCATAGCCGATTCAGGATTGGCGCATCACCACCGCGGCCAAGATCGACGACATGAGCGAAACAGCGTCAACACCAGATCGGCTACGGGTCCCATCGAGACCCCGGCCACCACTCCCGTCGTCGTCCACGACGAGGACGTCGAGCCGCGGCGCCGCGGCGGCCGGCTCAACGTCGTCGCGGCGTGGGTCGGCATCGTCGCGGGGACGGTCTTCGTCGTGGCCGTCATCTTCTTCTCCGGGTTCGTGCTCGGGGCGAGTGTCGTCGGCGGGCACCACCATCACGGGCACGGCCATGGCCAGATGGAGCGCGAGGGCGGCGGGCCTCGACACGGCTGGCAAGGTGGGCCCGGCGGGCCCGGTGGGCCTGGCGGGTTCGGCCCCGGCTTCCAAGGCGGTCCGGGTGGCGGTGGCCCGGGTCAAGGTCCGGGTTCCCTTCCGCCGACCCCTCCCGGTCGATAGCCTTTGAACGGGGTGACGAGTGCGCACGGCGCGTCGTGGGTATGCCACGGCGCGCGGTGCGTCCAGACAGATGCGGCCCAGCCCCGAGTGGCCGCGACGCCACCCGGAGATGGATGGGTACATGACTGAAAAGATTGCGACGACGGACGGCGGCGCGCCGATCCCCAGCGTCGAGCACTCACTCACGGTTGGTCCCGACGGGCCGATTCTGCTGCAGGATCACTACCTGATCGAGCAGATGGCCAACTTCAACCGCGAGCGCATTCCGGAGCGGCAGCCACATGCCAAGGGCGGCGGCGCATTTGGTCACTTCGAGGTGACCAACGACGTCAGCCAGTACACCAAGGCGGCGGTGTTCCAGCCCGGCACGAAGACCGAGACGGTGATCAGGTTCTCCACCGTGGCCGGCGAGCGTGGCAGCCCAGACACCTGGCGTGACCCGCGCGGCTTCTCGCTGAAGCTGTACACGTCGGAGGGCAACCTCGACATCGTCGGCAACAACACGCCGGTGTTCTTCATCCGCGATCCCATGAAGTTCCAGAACTTCATCCGGAGCCAGAAGCGGATGGCGGCCAACAACCTTCGCGATCACCACATGCAGTGGGACTTCTGGACGCTGTCGCCCGAGTCGGCGCATCAGGTGACCTGGCTGATGGGCGACCGCGGGATCCCGAAGTCGTGGCGGCACATGAACGGCTACTCCAGCCACACGTACAGCTGGGTCAACGCCAGCGACGAGCTGTTCTGGGTGAAGTACCACTTCAAGTCCGACCAGGGCGTCGAGTTCCTGACGCAGGAGGAGGGTGACCGGCTGGCCGGTGCGGACGGCGATTACCACCAGCGCGATCTGTTCAACTCGATCGAGTCGGGCGACCACCCGAGCTGGACGCTGAAGATGCAGATCATGCCGTTCGAGGACGCGAAGACCTACCGGTACAACCCGTTCGACCTGACCAAGGTGTGGCCGCACTCGGACTACCCGTTGATCGACGTCGGGAAGTTGACGTTGGACCGCAACGTGGTGGACTACCACGCCCAGATCGAGCAGGCGGCGTTCGAGCCGAACAACATCGTCCCCGGCACGGGCCTGTCGCCGGACAAGATGCTGCTGGCCCGTGGGTTCTCGTACTCGGACGCGCATCGTGCCCGACTTGGCGTGAACTACAAGCAGATTCCGGTCAACGAGCCGAAGTCGGAGGTCAACGCGTACTCCAAGGACGGTGCGATGCGGATCAAGCTCGCGACCGATCCCGTGTATGCGCCCAATTCGATGGGCGGCCCCGTCGCCGATCCCGCGCGGGCGGCCGAGGTGCACTGGGCGTCCGACGGCGACATGGTCCGCACGGCGTACGCCCTGCGGCCCGAGGACGACGACTGGGGGCAGGCCGGCACGCTGGTGCGGGAGGTGCTCGACGACGACGCTCGGGAACGCTTGGTGAGCAACATCGTCGGCCACGTACTCGACGGCGTGAAGGAGCCCGTGCTGTCGCGGGTCTTCGAATACTGGACCAACGTCGACCCGGAGATCGGCAAGAAGGTCGAGGAGGGCGTCCGCGCCGGCAACGGCTGACGCTCCGTCGTTCGGATGTGAATCTGGCGACGCACCACACCGGTGGTGCGTCGCCAGCTTCGCGTGTGGGGCGCGGACGGCGACACGACACGCCGTGGTGAATGCCATCCTTGTGATTCCCCTGGGGTCTGTGAGACTATTGAGAACTTTGGGGAACATGTGGCGACAGCTCCCGATTCGTGACAATGTCGCTACCCATGACGTCGCCATCCGTGACCCGCGTGCGAATGGTTCTGTTCGCGGCCGTCGGTGCGGCACTGCTCGTGACGAGCGGTTGCTCGATGCAGGCTGCGCCGCCTCAGCGCGGCTTGGCGAAGGTGTTCTCCGTCGGCGATTGCGTCGCCATCCCGTCGGACACGCCAGACGCCCCCACCACCCTGACGGCCGACAAGGCCTCGTGCGCCGCCGACCCGAGCTATACCGTCGGTGCGCTCGCCGACAAGTCCGGAGCCTGCCCCAGCGCTGAATATCAGCATGTGCCAACGCAATTCGCCGACCCGTCGACCACGCGGCTGTGCCTGGTGCCCAACCTCGTCGCCAACCACTGCTACGTCATGGACATGCCAATCGGCATGCTCCAACTCGCGGACTGTGCCGAGCGGGGACAGAAGGGCCTGCTGGTTCAGGTCACCCAGCGCCTCGACGTCCGCGATCAACGGGCGTGTCCCGCGGCCGTCGGGCAATACGCCTGGCCCTACCCGTCGCCGCCCCGCACGTACTGCACCCTGACGATCTTCTAGGGATTTTCGCCCGCCGGCGAAGCTGGCATGATCGATTCCATGAGCATTGAAGTCGTCTACACCGCAGAGTCCACGTCGACCGGTGGGGGTCGCGACGGCCACGTGACGTCCGCCGACGGAAAGATCGACCTCGACACCCGGCCCCCCAAGGAGATGGGCGGCAGCGGCGAGGGCGTGAACCCCGAACTGCTCTTCTCCGCTGGTTACTCGGCGTGCTTCCTCGGCGCACTGCGATTGGTCGCCCGCAACGAGAAGATCTCCCTCGACGACGCCAGCGGCATCACCGCCCAGATTGGCTTCGGCAAGGATTCCGAGGGCGGCTTCGGCCTGACCGCCCAGCTCATCGGCTACCTTCCCGGTCTCGAACAGAGCGTCGCCGACGACCTGATGGAGAAGGCCCACGGCGTCTGCCCGTACTCCAAGGCCACCCGCGGCAACATCGAGGTCAAGCTGACGGCCAAGGTCGTCTAGCCGATGCGCAGAAGCGCCGGTGTGGCGGTGGCCGTCGTGGCGGGAGCCGTCGCACTGGCGCCCGTCGCCGACGCCCGTCCGTCCGATCCCGGGGTGGTGTCCTATGCCGTCCTCGGCAAGGGTTCGGTGGGCAACGTCGTCGGCGCGCCGATGGGGTGGGAGTCCACCTTCACGGCGCCCTTCCAGGGCTATTACGTCGACCTCCCCGCCTGCAACAACTGGGCCGACATCGGCCTGCCCGAGGTCTACGAGGATCCCGACCTGGCATCGTTCAACGGCGCCGTCGCCCAGCGTGCCGCCGACGACGACACCAACCTGGTCAAACAGGCCGTCGGGGTGTTCGCGACCGTCGACGCGGCCACCCGCGCCTTCCACCGCGTGACCGACCGGACCGTCGGATGCGCAGGTCAAACCACCGCCATGCACCTGGAGGACTTCACCACGCAGGTCTGGTCGTTCTCCGGCAGCGGACCGACGGGGAACGACGCGGTGTGGGTGAAGCAGGAGGCGGGTACTGATCGACGGTGCTTCATTCAAACCAGGCTGCGCGAGAACGTTCTGCTACAAGCGAAAGTGTGTCAGCCTGGCAACGGAGGTCCCGCGGTGAACGTGCTGGCCGGCGCGATGCAGAACACCCTGGGCCAATAGCGGTCGCGTCGATGCCCGCCCGCATGGCCGCCCGTCGCGAATTAATCGGGCAGTTTTGTCGGTTCCCCTCTGGAAGATGGTGAAGGCAATCATTGACGCGAACGGGCCGCGCCGTGCTCCCGCGCTATCCGGAGGGGATGGTTGACGTGACCACCACCGCAGACACGTGTGGAATGGAGCTGGCCGACTCGCAGGAAGCGGCTCGCCGGATCGGTGCAGACTGCCTGGTCGACGGCCCGGTGGGCCGCGTCGGACTGGAGATCGAGGCGCATTGCTTCGACTTGGCCGACCCGTTGCGGCGCCCCGGGTGGGACGAGCTCACCGAGGTGATCGCGACGGTGCCGCCCATGCCCGGCGGCAGCCCGATCACCGTCGAACCGGGCGGGGCCGTGGAGCTGTCCGGTCCGCCCGCGGAATCGGTGTTGTCGGCCATCGCGTCGATGCGGTCCGACCGTGCGGTCCTGACCAAGGCGTTCGCCGCGCACGGGCTCGGTTTGGTACTGCTCGGCGCCGATCCGCTGCGGCCGCCGAAGCGGGTCAACCCGGGCGACCGCTACCGCGCCATGGAGCAGTTCTTCGCCGCCAGCGGCACCGTCGACGCCGGTGCGGCGATGATGACGTCGACGGCGTCGGTGCAGGTCAACCTGGACGCGGGCCCACGCGCGGGCTGGGCCGAACGGGTCCGGCTCGCCCACGCCCTCGGGCCGACGATGATCGCCATCTCCGCCAACTCCCCCCTGCTCGGCAGCAAGCCCTCCGGCTGGCGCAGCACCCGGCAGCGGGTATGGAGCCAGTTGGATTCCGCGCGCTGCGGCCCGGTGCTGGGCGCCAGCGGCGGCGATCCGGCCGAGGACTGGGTCAGCTACGCGCTGAGGGCACCGGTGATGTTGGTGCAGGGCATGGGGACTGCCCCGACGACCCCCCTCACGCAGGTCGTCCCGTTCGCCGACTGGGCCGACGGCCGCGCCCTGCCCGGTGGCCGACGCCCGACGGCGGCCGACCTGGACTATCACCTCACCACGCTGTTTCCGCCGGTGCGACCGCGCGGCTTCCTGGAGATCCGGTACCTCGACAGCACGCCGGACGACGTCTGGCCCGCGGTGGTCTTCACGCTGGCCACGCTGCTCGACGACCCCTCGGCCGCCGAGGTCGCCGCGGAGGCGACCGAGCCCGTCGCCACCGAGTGGGACCTCGCCGCCCGGGTCGGGCTCGGCGACGACGGTTTGCGGGCCGCGGCGCTGCGCTGCGTTCGAACCGTCGCGGAGATGGCGCCGCCGGAGTTGCGAGCGGCCATGCAGAGGCTGGTGCGCCAGGTGGAGTTGGGCCGGAGTTCGGCCGACGACTTCACCGACCTGGTTGCCGGCAGCACCGTCCCGGCGGCGGTGAGTCGACTGGCGGGGATGACGGCGTGACCACGCGAGAGGCATTGGCCCGACAGCTCACCTCGGCGAGGGAGCGCACGCTGCGGCTCGTCGAGCTCGACGACGCCGAGCTGGTGCGGCAGTACGACCCGCTGATGAGCCCCCTGGTGTGGGATTTGGCGCACATCGGCTGGCAGGAAGAGCTGTGGCTGCTCCGCGGCAACGACGCGCGCCGGCCGGGGCTCCTCGAGCCGGCGGTGGAACGGCTCTACGACGCCTTCGAACACTCCCGGGCCAGCCGAGTCCACCTGCCGCTGCTGCCGCCTACCGACGCGCGGTCCTTCGTTCGCACCGTTCGGGCCAAGTCGCTCGACGCGCTCGAAGCCCTTCCCGACGACGACGGGACGGGCGTCGACCCCGCCTTCGTGTTCGGCATGGTGGTCAGTCACGAGAATCAACACGACGAGACGATGCTGCAGGCGCTGAGCATTCGAACCGGCCCGCCGATCCTCGGCAGGGGCGCACCGTTGCCGCCGGGGCGTCCCGGCGTCGCGGGAACGTCGGTACTGGTACCGGGCGGGCCGTTCGTGCTCGGTGTCACCGCCGCCGAGGAGCCGATGTCGTTGGACAACGAACGCGACGCGCACGTCGTCGACGTGGCGTCGTTCCGGATCGGCCGGGTGCCGGTCACCAACGGCGAGTGGCGTGACTTCGTCGACGACGGTGGCTACCGCGAGCCGCGGTGGTGGTCGGACGCCGGGTGGGCGCACCGTCGTCAGGCCGACCTGACCGCACCGAAGTTCTGGACGGAGGCGGGCACGCGAACGCGGTTCGGGTACGTCGAGGACATTCCCGCCGACGAGCCCGTACAGCACGTCACCTTCTTCGAAGCCGAGGCCTACGCCGCGTGGGCCGGTGCGCGCCTGCCCACCGAGATGGAGTGGGAGAAGGCGTGCGCCTGGGATCCGGTGAGAGGTACTCGGCGCCGATTCCCGTGGGGCACATCGGAACCCAGCTCAGCACTGGTCAACATGGGCGGCGAGGCGTTGCGGCCGGCACCCGTCGGGGCCTACCCGGCCGGGGCGTCGGCTTACGGCGCGGAACAGATGCTCGGTGACGTGTGGGAGTGGACGACGTCCCCGCTGCGGCCGTGGCCGGGCTTCACCCCGATGCTCTACGAGCAGTACTCGAGCCCCTTCTTCGAGGGCTCCGGCGCCGGTGACTACCGGGTGCTTCGCGGTGGTGCGTGGTCGGTGGCCCCCGACATCGTCCGGCCGAGCTTCCGCAACTGGGACCACCCGATCCGTCGGCAGATCTTCTCCGGCGTGCGACTGGCGTGGGACGCCTAGGGTGTGCCGTCATCTGGGCTGGCTGGGCGAGCCGGTGTCCGTCGCGTCCCTCGTCCTCGATCCGCCGGACGCTCTTCTGGTGCAGTCGTATTCGCCACGTTTGCAGAAGCACGGCACGATGAACGCCGACGGGTGGGGCGCCGGCTTCTTCGACCACGAGACCCCTCGGCGCTGGCGCAGTGCAGCACCGTTGTGGGGTGACGCGTCCTTCGCCTCGGTGGCGCCGGCACTGCGCAGCGGATGCGTCGTCGCGGCCGTCCGGTCGGCCACCGTCGGCATGCCGATCGAACCGTCGGCGTCGGCGCCGTTCAGCGACGGTCGGTGGCTGCTGTCCCACAACGGCGTGGTCGACCGCGCGGTGCTGCCGCTCTCGTCGGCCGCCGAGTCCACCGTCGACAGTGCGCTGCTCGCCGCCCTGATCTTCGATCGCGGTCTCGACGCGCTGGGTGACACCATCGTCGAGGTCGGAGCCGCCGACCCCAACGCCCGCTTGAACATCCTTGCCGCCAACGGATCTCGACTGCTGGGGACGACGTGGGGAGACACCCTGTCCATCCTGCGGCGGGACGACGGCGTCGTGCTGGCAAGTGAACCCTATGACGACGACCCCCGTTGGGAGGACGTTCCCGACCGCCACCTGGTGGAGGTCTCGCGTACCTCCGTCGAACTGACCGCTCTGAAAGGCTCGTCATGACCGTGTCCCTGTCGAACTACCTCGCCGCCGACGCCGCGGCCCACGCCCTGCGGCGTGACGTCCGCGACGGCCTGACCGCGTCACCGAAGACGTTGCCGCCCAAGTGGTTCTACGATGCCGCCGGCAGTGACCTCTTCGACCAGATCACCCGGCTGCCGGAGTACTACCCGACGCGCGCCGAAGCCGCCATCCTTCGCGCCCACGCCGCCGACATCGCAGCGTCCTCGGGCGCGGACACCCTGGTGGAGCTGGGCAGCGGGACCTCGGAGAAGACGCGCATACTGCTCGACGCCATGAGCCAGGCCGGTGCCCTGCAGCGGTTCATCCCCTTCGACGTCGACGCGACGATCCTCGAGTCGGCGGGCGCCGCCATCGGGGCCGAGTACCCCGGTGTCGAGATCGACGCCGTGTGCGGCGACTTCGAAGAACACCTCGGCAAGATCCCGTTGGTCGGGCGCCGGCTGGTGGTGTTCCTCGGCTCGACGATCGGCAACCTCACCACCGGCCCGCGCGCGGAATTCCTTGCCGCACTGGCCGACAGCCTGCAACCGGGGGACACCCTGCTGCTCGGCACCGACCTCGTCAAGGACGTCGACCGCTTGGTGAGCGCCTACGACGACGCCGCAGGCGTGACCGCCGCCTTCAACAAGAACGTGCTCACCGTGGTGAACCGTGAGCTGGACGCCGACTTCGACGTCGCCGCGTTCGACCACGTCGCCCGGTGGAATCCCGACGAACTGCGCATCGAGATGCGGCTGCGCGCCCGCAGTGCGCAGCGGGTGCACATCGCCGGTCTGGACCTGACCGTCGACTTCGCCGACGGTGAGGAGATGCTCACGGAGGTGTCCTGCAAGTTCCGGCCGGAAGTCGTCGCCGAGGAGTTGGCTGCGGCCGGTCTGCGGCGCATCGCCTGGTGGACCGACGACGCCGGCGACTTCGGATTGTCGCTCGCCGTCAAGTGAGTCTCGCCGAGGAATGGCGGTCGGCCCGACCGCCGGCGGCGGGCGTGCACCTCGACAGCGCCGCCTGCTCGAGACAGTCCTTCGCCGCCGTCGACGCCGCGACCGCGCACGCCCGACACGAGGCCGAGGTCGGCGGATACGTCGCCGCCGAGGCCGCCGCGCCCGCGCTGCACGCCGGCCGAGCCGCGGTCGGGGCGCTCACCGGCTTCGCCGCCGCCGACGTCGTCTTCACCACCGGCGCCACCCATGCGC
>NZ_JACKTL010000033.1 GCF_025822245.1 Mycolicibacterium hodleri | reverse complement strand
GCCGCCGAACCGGCCGCCGCGCGTCCCGACGACACCGCGCGGTGGTTGGCCGGCGGCGCGCTGGTGCTCGCCGCCGTGGGGGTCGTCGTCGCGCTCACCGGACGCCGCCGGACGTGATCCGCAGGTTGACGGCAACAGCCCTGATCGGGATGGCGCTCGCGACACTCGCGCTCGCCGGGGCGGGCGTCGCGTCCGCCCACGCCATCCGCGTGGCGGCCGATCCGGCGCCCGACAGCTTCGTCGGAAGTGGACCGGCACGGGTCAGCGCGACGTTCAACGAGCGGTTGCAGACCGACTTCGCGGCCATGACGGTCGTGGGGCCGGACGGCAACCTCTGGTCGACGGGAGACGTGCAGATCGCGGGTCCCGTCGCCAGTGTCGCGTTGCTGCCACTGGGTCCGACCGGTAGCTACACCGTCAACTACCGCGTCACCTCGGCCGACGGCCACGTGGTGAGCGGGGCGTGGTCGTTCACCCTGACGGTCGCCGGAACCGGCTCCCCCGGCCCGAAGGTCGGGGGGACGTCGGACGAGTCGGACGGGATGCCGGTGTGGCCGTTCGTGGCGCTGGCGGCGGTCATCCTCGGCGCGGGGGCCTGGCTGGCGGTGCGGCGGCGCGCGTGAGTCGACTTCGGGCGGCGCTCCTCGGCGCCCTGTGCGTGGGGGGCGCCGCCGGGGTCGCGTGGGCGGCGGCGCATCCGCAGAATTCGCCCACGTCGAGTGTGGTGCGCGCGGTCTGCGACCTTGCGGCGGTGGTGACGCTCGGCCTGGTCGTCGTGCCGGCGGTCGACGTCGAGCGCCACCGCGACGAGTTGGCCGCCCGCGCGGCGCGACCTCTCGTCGTGGTGTCGGCGTTGTGGGCGATCGCCGAACTGGTCCGGCTCTTCGTCGGCGCGGCCGAGGCGGCGGGCGCGTCCGCGGCCCGGGTCGGCGTGCGCACCACCGTGGTGTTCGCCACCGACACCGCGGTGGGGCGGGCCGGCCTGGTCTGCCTGACCGCGGCGCTGGTGGTGTGCGCGCTCGCCCTCGCCGCGCCGGGACGCACCCGGCCGTCGTCGACCACGGGCGTGATCGCCGTCGGCGCGGCGGCCATCGGGGTCGCGGGCCGCAGCCTGGTCGGCCACCTGTCCGAGAGTCCGCTGGGAGGGATGGCGGTGGCAGTGCACGCGTTGGCAGCCGCTTTGTGGTGCGGCGCGCTCGCCGCACTGGTGCTGGTGGTGACCCACCGCGGCCAGTGGGCCAGGGTGCTGCCGCGGTTCTCCCAGATGTCGTTCTGGTGCGTGGTGGTGCTGCTGGTGTTCGGCGTGGTGGGCGCGTTCGGGACGCTGCAGTCCCCGACCGACCTGTACGGAACCCCGTACGGCCGGGTGCTGGCGGCCAAGCTGGTAGTCACGGTCGTCCTGGTGGTGCTGGCGGCCCGCAATCGGGCTGGTTGGCTGCCGGCAGCGCGGTCGCACCGCGTCACCGTCGACGTGTCGCGACGCAAGTCCCGGACCGAGCTGGCGGTGATGGCCATCGCCCTGACGCTGGCAGCCGCGCTGGCCGTGACCGGTTAGGCAAAATCGCCAACTGGCATGATGGTCACCGCTGCCGATGACCCATCGCACGCCGACGCTGTGACGCAAGACCGCAAAGGAGCAGCCCCTATGGCCGACGAGCAGGATCGACAGGGCCAGACGCCCGACGACCGATCGCCGGACGCTGTCGCCGACCAGGCCCCGAAGGCACCCGAGAAGGCACCGGCCAAGACGCCGCCAGCCAAGGCCGCCAAGAAGGCGCCGGCGAAGAAGGCGCCCGCCAAGAAAGCCGCGCCCGCCAAGAAGGCGCCGGCGAAGAAGGCGACGACACCACCACCTCCGCCACCGGCTGCGGCGGCCGCACCGACGCCCCCGCCGCCCGTCGCGGCGGCGCCCTCCCCGCCTGCTCCGCCGGCACCGCCGGAACCGATCTCGCCGGCGAAGGAGGCTGCCGCGCAAGCGAAGTCGACGGTCGCCAGCGCTCCGACACCCATTCCGCTGCCTGGGCCGGAATCGTCCCGACTGCCGCTGGTCGTCGCCGTGGCGGCCGGCGCACTGGCGCTCCTGGTCGTGTTGCTGGCGCGTCGCAGCTCCGACGACGACTGACCTAGCATCGAGCCGTGACCATCGAACCCCGCGCCACCGCCGACCTCGTCGACGAGATCTACCCCGACGTCCGCAGCTGCGATCTGCAACTGCAGAACCTCGGTGGCACGACGACGTTCGCCGGACCCGTCACCACCGTGCGGTGCTTTCAGGACAACGCACTGCTGAAGTCCATCCTGTCCGAGCCGGGGCACGGTGGCGTCCTGGTGGTCGACGGGGAGGGGTCGCTGCACACGGCGTTGGTCGGCGACGTGATCGCCGGTCTCGCCGTCGACAACGGCTGGGCGGGAGTGATCGTCCACGGCGCGGTCCGCGACGCCGCCGCGTTGCGCACGATGAACCTCGGCATCAAGGCCCTCGGCACCAATCCGCGCAAGGGCACCAAGACCGGAGAGGGCCAGCGCGACGTCGCGGTCACCTTCGGCGGCGTGACGTTCACCCCCGGGGAGATCGCCTACTGCGACGACGACGGAATCGTGGTCGTCGCCGCGCCCTAGTCGCCCTGCGAGTCGAAAACGCCCCCCATCCCGTTCGGATGAGGGGCGTTCGCGTCTGCTGGGTGTGAGGGCTAAACCCCCACGGCCGCACGATGTTTGGTGAAGTGCAGGGCCTCGTCGTCGACCTTGCCCTGACGGATCAGCCGGAGGTCGAGCAGGTAGTTCTGCTTGAGCCGCCACGGCGCCCGCGAGCCCGACTTCGGCAGCTGGTCGATCGCCCGCAGGAAGTAACCCGGCGCGAAGTCCATGAAGGGCAGTTCGCCGACCGAAGAACCGGGGTGCTCGGGCACGACGCGGTCGAAACCGTTGTCGTCCATGTAGTTCAGCACCCGGCAGACGAATTCGGAGACCAGGTCCGCCTTGAGCGTCCACGACGCGTTGGTGTATCCGAAGGTGATGGCGAAGTTGGGGATGCCGGAGAACATCAGGCCCTTGTAGGTCATCAACGACGTCAGGTCGATCGGCTCACCGTTCAGGGTGGGCTTGAGGCCGCCCAGCAGCTGCATGTTCAAACCCGTTGCGGTGACGATGACGTCGGCGTCCAGCACCTCACCGGAGGTGAGCTTGATGCCCTCCGGAACGAAGGTGTCGATCGTGTCGGTGACGACGTCGGCGTTGCCCTTGCGAATGGTCTTGAACAGGTCGCCGTTGGGGGCCAGGCAGAGTCGCTGGTCCCACGGGTTGTAGCTCGGGCCGAAGTGCTTCTCGACGTCGTAGCCCTCGGGTAGCCGGCGCTTGGCCATGGTCATCAGCGTCTTGCGCATGTAGTTCGGGAACTTGCGGGCCAGCTGGTACTGCGCGGTGCTGAAGATGATCGCCTTCCAGCGGTTGACCACGTGGGCCAGGTTCTCGGGAAGGTACTTGTTCGCGGCGACGGCGACCGGGTCGACGTCCGGCAGCGAACCGACGTAGGACGGGGAGCGCTGCAGCATGGTCACGTGCCCGGCGCCGCTGTTGACCAGCGCGGGGATCAGGGTGATCGCGGTCGCGCCACTGCCGATGACGACGATCTTCTTGCCGGCGTAGTCGAGGTCCTCCGGCCAGTGCTGGGGGTGCACGATCGTGCCGGCGAAGTCGGCGGATCCGGGGAATTCCGGCGAGTAGCCCTCGTCGTAGTTGTAGTAACCGGTGGTGGCGAAGAAGAACGAGCACGTCATGGTGATCTCGTCGTCGCCGGTGTCGACGGTGACGGTCCAGCGGTTTTCGGCGTCGGACCAGTCGGCGGCCACCACGCGGTGGCGGTAGCGGATGTTCTTGTCGATGCCGTTCTCGGCGGCGGCGTCCTTGATGTAGGACAGGATCGACGGGCCGTCGGCGATCGCCTTGGCCGACGTCCACGGCTTGAACCGGAAGCCGAGGGTGAACATGTCCGAGTCCGAGCGAATGCCGGGGTACTTGAACAGGTCCCACGTGCCGCCCATGTTCTCGCGGCGTTCGAGGATCGCGTAGGTCTTCGACGGCGAGCGGTCCTGCAGATGCCAGGCCGCGCTGATGCCGGAGATGCCGGCGCCGACGATCAGGACGTCGAGGTGTTCAATCATGGCGACACGTTATCAACAGGGTGTCGAGTCGGTCAACACCCTGTTGAATAATTCGACATGCAGTAAAGTAACCCCCATGACCACTGCCAGCACGGCCCGATCCGGACGGGGACGCCGCGCAACGCGCCCGTCGGGTGACGAGCGCGAGGCAGCCATTCTCGCGACGGCCGAGCGACTGCTCGAAGACAAGAAGTTCGCCGACATCTCCGTCGACGACCTGGCCAAGGGCGCCGGGCTCTCGCGACCGACGTTCTATTTCTACTTTCCGTCCAAGGACGCGGTGTTGCTGGCGCTGATCGACCCGCTCATCCAGCGGGCCGACACCGGCTTCGACGGGGCCACACAGCACCTGCCGGCCGATCCGCGACGAGCCTTCCGCGAGGGGATCCGCACCTTCTTCACCGCGTTCGGCTCGCACAGCGTGGTGGCACGCGCGGGCACCGAGGCCCTGGCGAGCAGCCCCGACTTCCGAGCCGTGTGGTCGGCGTTCATGCAGAAGTGGATCGACCAGACCGCCGCACTGATCGAAGCCGAACGAGCCCGCGGCGCCGCACCCACCACCATCGACGCGCACGACCTCGCCACGTCCCTCAACATGATGAACGAGCGAACCATGACCGCGACGCTGGTCGCCGAGCCCGGCTCCGTCGCCCAGGACCGCGTCGTCGACACCCTGGCCCACATCTGGCTGACCAGCATCTACGGCGACAACCAGTAGCCCTCGTCGGGCCCAGCCAGCCCGCTCACGCGACGAGACATAACCCACGGCGGTCAGCGTCGGCGTGTCGGCGCCAACGCTTATGTCTCGTCGAGCCCATTCCGTTGGTCGGACGTCCATGCGAACATGTGTTCGTGTCCGACGGGCGGGATCGAGGAGTGGGCCAGGCAACGATCCTGCACGCCGACCTCGACTCCTTCTACGCCTCCGTCGAACAGCGCGACGACCCGTCGCTGCGCGGGAAGCCGGTGATCGTCGGCGGCGGGGTGGTGCTGGCCGCCAGCTACGAGGCCAAGGCATACGGCGTGAAGACCGCGATGGGCGGGCGCCAGGCCAAGCAACTCTGCCCGCACGCCATCGTGGTGCCACCCCGCATGGCGGCCTACACCGACGCCAGCGCCGCGGTGTTCGAGGTCTTCCACGACACCACTCCGCTGGTCGAACCGCTGTCGGTCGACGAGGCGTTCCTCGACGTCAGTGGGTTGCTGCGGGTGTCGGGCACCCCGGTGCAGATCGGGGCCCGGCTCCGCGAGCAGGTGCGCGACCAGGTCGGCCTGCCGATCACGGTCGGCATCGCGCGAACCAAGTTCCTCGCCAAGGTGGCCAGCCAGGAGGGCAAACCCGACGGGCTGCTGCTGGTGCCACCCGACCGCGAGTTGGAGTTCCTGCACCCCTTGCCCGTACGGCGACTCTGGGGCGTCGGCGCCAAGACCTCCGACAAGCTGCACGCCCACGGGATCCACACCGTTGCCGACGTGGCGGAGTTGAGCGAGTCCATGCTCGGGTCGATCGTCGGCGGCGCGATGGGCCGTCAACTGTTCGCGCTGTCGCACAACGTCGACCGACGCCGGGTGGTCACGGGCGTCCGACGGCGTTCGGTCGGAGCGCAACGCGCGCTGGGTCGAGCGGGAAACAGCATGTCGCACAGCGAGATCGACGCCGTGGTCGTCAATCTGGTGGACCGCATCACGCGACGGATGCGCCGATCGGACCGCACCGGCCGCACCGTCGTGCTGCGTCTGCGGTTCAACGACTTCAGCCGGGTCACCCGATCCCACACCTTGCCACGGGCCACCGCGTCGACCGACGCCATCCTCTGCGCGGCAAGAGGTTTGGTGTCGTCCGCCGCCCCGCTGATCGCCGAACGAGGGTTGACGCTGGTCGGCTTCGCGGTGTCCAACATCGACCGCGAGGGCGCCCAGCAGCTTGAGCTGGAACTGCCGTTCGAGACATCCGACGCGGGCCGCCGGCCAGCCGGTACGCCCGAGCACCTGTTGGCCGTCGACTCGGCGATGGACGAGGTTCGCCGGAGGTTCGGCAACGCCTCGGTGACGCGGGGCGTGCTGGTCGGCCGGGATCCCGGACTCGAGATGCCGATGCTGCCGGACTAACCCGCCGTGGTCCAGGCCAGCAGCTTCTCCACCGGCCAGGTGTTGACGATCCGGTCGACGGGAACGCCGTTGTCCAGGGCCCGTTGGGCGCCGTAACCGAGGAAGTCCAGTTGACCGGGTGCATGGGCGTCGGTGTCGATCGAGAAGTCGCAGCCGATCTCCAGGGCCATGGTGAGCAACCGGGTGGGTGGGTCCCGGCGTTCGGGCCGGGAGTTGATCTCGACGGCGGTGCCGTGGTCGCGGCAGGCGGTGAACACCTTCTCGGCGTCGAACGTCGACTCCGCCCTGAGCCCGCGGCCGCCCTCGACCAGCCGGCCGGTGCAGTGACCCAGGACGTCGGCCTGCCCGCCCGATACCGCTCGGACCATGCGACGGGTCATCGACGCGGAGTCCATCTTCAGCTTCGAGTGCACGCTGGCCACGACGACGTCGAGCCGCGCGAGCAGGTCGTCGTCCTGGTCGAGGGTGCCGTCGTCGAGGATGTCGACCTCGATGCCGGTCAGAATTCGCATGGGCGCGAACGTCTCTCGCAGTTCGTCGATGACGTCGAGCTGCTCGCGCAGCCGGTCTGCGGACAGGCCGTTGGCGACGGTCAGGCGCGGCGAGTGGTCGGTCAATGCACAGTACTCGTGGCCGAGCGCCTTCGCGGCGGCCATCATCTCCGAGATCGGCGCCGAGCCGTCCGACCAGTTGGAGTGCAGGTGCAGGTCGCCCTTGAGCGCCGCCCGAATCTCGCCGCCGCCGAGATCCTGTGCGTTGGAGCGCAATTCGACCAACACGTCGGGTTCGCGCCCGGCCCAGGCCTGCGCGATGACGGCCGCGGTCTTGGGCCCGACGCCGGGCAGCGACTGCCAACTGTCGGCGTTGCCGTGCTTGGCGCGCTGCGCGTCGTCGAGACCCTCGACGACGTCGGCGGCCTTGCGGTAGGCCATTACCCGCCGGGAGTCCTCACGGGCACGGTCCTTGTAATACGCGATCTGGCGCAGCGCTGCGACTGGGTCCACGAGTCCAGTGTGCCCTTGAGCGGGGACGATTTTGCCGTCAGGTCCCCTCGCGCTTCGCTGTTACGATTTTCACGGGCCTGGAGGGGGTTGCGTTGAGTCTGCTGGACGAACTGGGGAAGGTGCTGGACGTCGTCGAGACGGCGACGCCGGTCGACCTCGTCAACGGCGTCCGCAGCGCATGGACCGACGTGCCGAACTTCGTCGGCGACGTAGCTTCCGGCGATCTCCATTCGGCGCTGAACGACGGTCGAAAGGTCGTGGGCGACGCCAACGACATCGCCCAGGGTTTGACCAGTCTGGGTGTCAGCATGGGACCCGTTTCAGGAGCACTCTCCAACAGCACGGTCGTCAAGCTCGCGGAATCGAAGGTTCTCTCCGCTGCCCAACTGGCCATTGACCTGCTCAAGAAGTCCACCGGAGCTGGAGACCCCTGCACCGGCGACGAGTTCCGCGAATCCAGTGGACGGCTGGAGACGGTCGTCGACACCCTCATCAAGGCCGAACCCCACAGCGACCGTTGGGACGGCACTGCCTCGCAGATCTACAACGCGGTAAACGCCTCCCACCGCCGGTGCGCATCAGACGTGCAGGTCGCGGATCTGGAGATTGCGAAGATCATCGACACGGAGGCCGGCCAGGTCTCACGAACTCGGACCACCCTTGACGAAACCTCGCAGAACCTGACCGACTACGACCTCGCGACGTGTTGGATGAACGCGACTCCGCCGTCCGCTGCAATCAAGTTCGCTCTCGACGTCGCCGCAGCCGCGGGCGCCATGGCGACTGTCAATGCCACGATCGGTGTTCTCGTCAAGAACAGTATCGAGAACGCCTTCAACATCAATCAACACATCTCCAAGTACGACGCGCCCGGCCGCGATACGTCGGGGAACCCAGCCGGCGGTTGCGACATCTTTTCCTTGCCAGACGACGAGCACCCGCTGGCCCTTCCCGACGACGCGACCCCGCTGCCCGGCGCCGACGAGGGGACTCGCCCGCCCTCCCGCTCACTGCCGGGCACGCCCTACACCGTGCCGGGTCCTGAAGTACCGCCCCCGTCCGTCCCCGCCACCCCCTACGGCTCGAGCGCGCCGCCGCCAGCCCGCACGAACGGAACCCCATGACGACCGACTCAGACAAGAACCTGAGTGTCCTGACGGACCACGTCCGGCACCTGATGACAGTGCAGCAGACTGCAGTCGACCAGATCACCGGGGCAAACCGTTCCATCGTCGATCCCGGTCGGAGCATGTGGGATACCCACGGGATCGTTTGCACGGCAACGAATGTCGCCGTTTCATCGGCTGAGACCGCTCGCCGGACCGCGGGCGGGGCGCTCGTCCGTGTCTCCAACGAGCTAGCGGAGAAACTGACGGCAGCCGCCAACTCCTATGACGACACCGACGCGAGCACCAGTGGAGACATCGATGCGTGTGGGGTGTGAGTGACTGGTCCAAGATCGTCATCGTGGGACGACGATGAGGATCAAGACGACTGGAATTCGCCTTCGGCTCAAGATGACAGCCCATCGGGACAGGACGATGAAACCGGCGAGCCACAGGAGATGCTGTTCACCGTTACCAACCCCCGCGGCACGGTCTCGGTTACGGCATTGGCCAACGGCCAGCCAGTGCACGTCGAACTCGCCCCAGAAGTAGTCGACATGCCCGAAAGTCAGCTAAGCGAGGAAATCTCCGTCATCGCGGGCCTTGCTACGCAAAATGCAAGGGCCGGCCAGCACTTGTTGGCGTCGGCGCTACTTCAGCGTCTTGGTCATGACCGCACCTCGACACTCGGTTTCCTCGAACGTGAACTCGGCCTCCCGTCCCCCGACGCGGTTCTGGCCCACAAGGCGCACGTATTCGCCACCCGATACGCGAACGACGACTGGTCCGCGTGAACGACCAACCCCAGTGGCGTGACCCTGCGACATCCGTCGTGGCCGCGCCGTTCCGGACGCGGCGCCGACGCTGGCCGCTCATCGCCGCGACGTTGACGGTCGTCGTAGTCGCCGTCACCGGCGGCGCTGGATGGTGGCTGATCGGCGGCGGCAAGGATCAATGGACGCGGCGGCACTGGCAGCCTCCACCGCAGAGCCTTCTGTCACCGATGGGGGTCGAGCCGGTTCCCGGCTGGAAGGCCAGCGTCAACAGCCTCGGTCTGCCGTCCGATGCGAGGTTCACCACTTCTGGTGATTCAACTGCGCCAGGTCCAATCATCACGACATCCGACTCTCGCACTTATGTGCTGGCGACCTCTGGCGCGACCGACCCACAGTGGTGGCTTGCGGGAGTGGACGCGCGCGACGGGCACCGGCTGTTCCCGCCAGTTGCGCTGAATGCGGGCCAGCGCCCACCGAGCTGCTTCGCCAACGGTCGAGCCGTGGTGTGCGTCGCCGAGGATTCCGCAGCGGCAACCGCGTGGGTCGTGGACGGAGATACCGGCATGCTCACGTACATGGGTCGGACCGACCTTGACCTCTACTCCAGCAAGCTGAGGCCCCGACAATTGGGCGACTATCTCGTTGCGCAGACTGAACGTGAAGGCGTCTACGGTGTAGGCCCGGATGCGGCGCCGACGTGGTTCGTCGGGGGCGTTGGCGTCGTCGCCTCACACAATGGCGGCGTTGCCTTTCAGAGTCGGGGCGAGGGGTTGGGCGGCGACCTCTTCGCAATGACCGACGGGAAGATCATTCACCCGGACACTCCTCCTGATGCCTTGGTGCGCAGCGTCCGCTTCTTCGACGCAGGTTTCGCCGCCGAGGTCGCTTCCAGCGGCGGGTTACCTGCCGTGCAGTTGTTCGATGACGCGGGGCGTAAGACGGCGGACGTTGGCGGAAATCAGGTGGTCGGTACCACGGCCAATCTGACGGCGGTTTTCGACGACGACCGTTGGGGGATCTACGCCCCAGATGGGGCGAGGTTGCTCGACCTTCCGCGCGAGCAAGCCGGCGGCATTCAACTCATCGGGTCAACTCTCTGGGTGACGAAGAGCGGTGGGGCGGTCCACCACAGCCAGCCGTATGACCTTCGAACCGGCGACCCGGGTAAGCCGTGCGACATCGACTTCGGCGGCTATCTCGGCAGCGACGGGTCCGTGGCCGTGCGAGCGCCGCTCAATCCGAAGTCCGATGACCTGGCGCAGGCGTACGATCTCGCCACGTGTCGTCTCGCCTGGTCGATACCACGACCCGCGGGCTCCCTCGGCAGACTGGTCAGGACCGGTGACACTTTGGTCCGGCTGTCTGACACCGGAACCGAATTGGCGTCACTAGTTGCGCCGCAATAGGACTGGTTGAGTAAGCAGATGCGTCGCCGTGTGCGCTCCCTACGGGTTGGGTTCGCCGCCGTAGCGTTGGTGGCCGTGGGAGCGGTCCTCCATGCGCACGGCGATAGCGGCCACACCCCCAGTGACACAACGAATTCCAACTGGCAGCCGCCACCTCAAACATTTCTCGCCTCGCGCATGGACGTTCGGCCCGTTCCCGGCTGGACGGCACGCGTCGGCGACGTCGGTCTGCCACCAGGAAGTACGTTCGCCTCGAGCCCCGACGCCACGTGGTCGCAACCCCTCGTCGGCGATCTAGGACCGCGTGGGTTCCTGCTCGCACGGACTCCCGACGCCGCGGGCAGCCAGTGGTGGCTGATCGGGATCGATGCACATACGGGCGGGCGTCTCTTCGCGCCGGTACGACTCGACGCCGCGACGACTTCCCCATCGTGCTTCCTCAACGGACCCGACGCCGTGCTGTGCCTTCGCGACGGCGACCAGGGCGGAACCGCCTGGGTGGTCGACACTCGCTCGGGCGTCGTGACGTTCACCGGCCCAACCGATCTCCGAACGTCATCGGGTGCCCTTCGCGTCACTCAAGCCGGGTCCTACGCAGTGGCGCAGACAACTGGGCAGGGCGTGTTCGGGATCGGCCCGCACGCCGAGACCACGTGGTTCGTGCCGGGCAAGGGTCAGGTCATGAAGAGGCTGTCAGGAGCGACCAACGTGGCGCCCACCGCTCTTGCCGCCCAAGATGCAGGTGGCGACCAAACCACCGTCTTCTCCCTCGTGGACGGCAAAGTCGTCTCCCCAGAACTCGACGCTGGCCTAAGACCATTGTCAGCCGTGGTGTATCCAGGCGGGTTCGCGGTCGAAGTGGTGGATTCGCAAAGGAAATCGATTCCAGACGGTATCGAGTTCTTCGACGACGTCGGCAGGAAACTGGGCCGTGCCGATGTTTCGAGCTTCCTCTCCACCACATCGATGGACATTCCGATCGTCGAGTCGGCCCCCGAATCGGTCGTTTTCAGCCCTGCCGGCGAAAAGCTGGCCGACATCTTTCGCTTCACCCCCGGCGATACCGCGCTGCTCATTGGGACCACGCTGTTCGCCGACGGACAATCCATGGACCACGACCCCCAGCAATACGACCTCACCACGGGTTCCAAGGGGAAGGCCTGCAAAGTCACCCTGTCCAGTTACATTGCCACTGACGGCAAGGTGGCGATCTTCCAATCCGACACCCCGAATGTCGGACTGGTCACGAAGGCCGTGGACCTCGCGACGTGCGACGTTCTCTGGACGATCGAGTCTCCGTTCGGCTCGTTCCGAGACGTCTGGCGAATCGACACGTCGCTCATTCAACTATCCGACGACGGAAACGAATTGACGTCACTCGTCGCGCCTCGATAGCCGTCCGGCGACCGGCTATCACCGGTGATGTCAAGGTTCAGGGTGCATTGGCCCCCAGCCCCGTGCGGTTGACGCGAGCCGAGCAGGGTTACCTGACTACGCCCAGACCCGGGGATCCCGACCACTCAGCGCGACAGCACGCGCCAATGCCGTTGCGTCCGAACCGATGTCGACCGCCGCGTCGAACAGTCCCTCCACGGGACCGGCCGCGGTGAAGCTGGCCAGGTGTTCGCGCACCGCCTCGGCCACGTCGTCGTCGACCTCGTACCCCTGGCCGGTGGCCACGGCCACGTCCCACCCGTGCACCACGACCTCGGTCAGCCCGACCATGCCGCACACCTCGCCTGGCAGGTCGACGCCGCCGACGCGGGTCATGCCGTCCCACGCGCCCGGGTCACCCCACGCGTCGGCGAGCAGCGCCAGGTTGGCCGGGTAGCGGGACCGCCAGTCGGCCTCCAGCTGGTAGCCGCCGTCGCCCGGTGGACTGTCGGTGAGCTCGCCGACGTCCTTGCGCGCGGACGCGGCGAATGCCGCGCCGAGCCCACCCAGGTGCGCCACCACCTCGCGCAGCCTCAGCTTCTCGCACGGAGTGGCTCGGTCGAGCTGGTCGTCCGTTACGCCGGCGAGGACGTCGGTGGTCCGCGCGCAGGCCTTCGAAACCAAGAGGGTCTTGTCGTTCATGTCCATACCGACCCGCGCCGGACCAGAAACTCGTCGACGCCCGACAGGTTGCGGGTCTAGGGTTGGTTGAGTGCGATTCGCCTTCAAGACATCCCCCCAAAACACCACGTGGTCGGAAATGCTGCCCATCTGGCAGACGGCCGACGACATCGACGTCTTCGAGTCCGGCTGGACCTTCGACCACTTCTATCCGATCTTCTCCGACTCCACCGGCCCCTGCCTGGAGGGCTGGATCACTCTGACGGCGCTGGCGCAGGCCACCAAACGGCTGCGGGTCGGCGTGCTGGTCACCGGCATCCACTACCGCCATCCCGCCGTGTTGGCCAACATGGCCTCCGCGCTCGACGTCATCTCCAACGGACGCCTCGAACTCGGCATCGGTGCGGGCTGGAACGAGGAGGAATCCGGCGCCTACGGCATCGAGCTGGGCACCATCAAGGAGCGCTTCGACCGCTTCGAGGAGGCCTGTGAGGTCCTCACCAGCCTGCTGACCAAGGAGTCGACGACCTTCGACGGCAAGTACTACCAGCTCAAGGACGCCCGCAACGAGCCCAAGGGTCCTCAGCAGCCGCATCCCCCGATCTGCATCGGCGGCAGCGGCGAGAAGCGGACCCTTCCGCTCACCGCCAAGTACGCCGACCACTGGAACTTCGTCGGCGGGACGCCGGCGGAATTCGCCCAGAAGCGTGACGTGCTCGCGGCCCGTTGCAAGGACATCGGGCGCGACCCGAAGGAGATCACCCTCTCGGCGCACGTCCGCCTCGGCGAGGACCGCAACTACCAAGCCGTGGTGGAGGATTGCGTCGCGTTGGGCGCCGAGGGTCTCGACCTGGCGATCATCTACCTGCCACCGCCCTACGACCCGGCCGTCCTGGAACCGCTGGCCGAGGCCATCCGCGACTCGGGACTGCTCAAGACGCCCTAAGGGGTGACCTCACGCGTCGTCGTCGATCGCGACGACGTGGACGTGCACGCCCGCGGCCGCAATGCGTTCCAGCTGTTGGGGATTCGCGGTCGAGTCGGTGACCAGATGATGAATGTCGCTCAGCGGCACCATCTTCGCCAGCGTCACCTTCCCGATCTTGGATCCGTCGACGGCGACGACGACGCGTTGCGCGTTCGCGGCCATCGCGATCGCGGTGCGCGCCTCGGCCTCGTCGTAGGTGGTCGCGCCAATCTCGGCGGACATGCCGTCGGCGCCGAGAACGGCGGTGCCGACGGTGATCACCTGGAACGCGTGTTCGGACATCGGGCCAACGGCCTCAAGGGTATTCGCCCGCACCAACCCGCCGGTGGCGATCACCTTCATGTGCGCGTCGACGGCACAGTCGGCGGCGATCGTCAGCGAGTTGGTGACGATGGTCATGTTCGGGCGACCCTTGAGCGACCTGGCCACCTCCCCCGTCGTGATGCCGCCGGTGAGCGCGACGGCCTGCGGGCCCGCCGGCACCAGCGCGGCGGCGCGATGGGCGATCCGTCGCTTGATGGCGACCATCCGATGGTCGCGCAGCCGCACCGGGATCTCGCTGCCGCTCGGGTCGAGGGCCCGCGCGCCACCATGGGTCCGGACGAGCAACCCCTGCTCCTCGAGCTCGTTGAGGTCGCGACGCAGCGTCGCCACCGACACCTTCAGCTCGCTGCACAGCACCTGTGACGCCACCTCGCCGCGATCCCGCAGGAGGGACAACACTTCGCGCATCCGGTCAGTGCGCTTGATCGACATCGCTGAACACTCCTCCGGGCAGGACGCGCACAATCAGTTTTCCTGATCGTTTTGCCCGCTTGTATTGCGCGCTTTGAGCGAGCTTCCCATGATCGGTAGATGTTCCGCACGTCACACCCCCATCAGCGAGTGAGCCAGTGAGCCTGGCCGCCACCGCCGACCTCGTCGCCTCGGCCACCACCGCCGGGACCGCCGTCCTGGCGTTCAACGTCGTCACCGTCGAGCACGCCGAGGGCATCGCCACAGGCGTCGAACGGGCCGGTGTACCCGCCTTGCTGCAGGTCAGCGAGAACACCGTCCGGTTCCACGGCGGTCGCATGGCCCCCTTGGTGTCGGCGTGTGCCCGCATCGCCGCGCAGTCGACCGCCCCGTTGGCGATCCACCTCGACCACTTCCAGGACGTCGCATTGATCGCCGAGGCCATCGATTCCGCGGCCGCTCTCGGCGTCACCTCGATCATGGTCGACGCCGCGCACCTGTCCTACGGCGACAACGTCGAACGGACACACGCCTTCGCCGAGCACGGTCACCGCGCCGGTCTGTGGGTCGAGGCCGAATTGGGCGCGGTCGGCGGCAAGGGCGGCGCGCACGACTTCGGGGTCCGCACCGACCCCGCGGAGGCGGCGGCCTTCGCCGAGGCCACCGGGGTCGACGGTCTCGCCGTCGCGGTCGGCAGCTCGCACGCGATGACCACCCGCGACGCCGAACTCGACGTCGAGCTGATCCGCCGGCTCGCCGCGGCGGTCTCGGTGCCCCTCGTACTGCACGGCTCCTCCGGGGTGTCCGACGACCAGCTCCGCCTGGCCACCGATGCCGGCATCCGCAAGGTGAACGTCGGAACCGCGCTGAACCTCGCCTACACCGGGGCGCTGCGCGAGTCACTCACGGCGAATCCCACGGCGAACGACCCGCGCCGAGCGCTGGCCGACGGGCGCGCGGCAATCGCCGACACGGTCGCCGAACTCTGCCATGCCGTGACGCGGCGGCCCGTGGCGAACGGTGGCACCCGATGACCGACACCCTGCGCCGCGTCGACTGGCTGGCCGAGACCGTCGCCCAGCACAAGGCCGGCCGCCCGGTCGGCGTCTACTCCGTCTGCTCGGCTCACCCCACCGTGGTGGAGGCCGCCATGGTGCAGGCTGCCGCCGACGACGGCTACGTGCTCATCGAGGCCACGTCGAACCAGGTCGACCAGTACGGCGGCTACACGGGGCTGCGCCCCGCCGAGTTCCGCGACCTGGTGCTGCGCGTCGCCGACGACCAGGGCTTCGCCAGGGATCGCGTCGTCCTCGGCGGCGACCACCTTGGACCCAACCGCTGGCAACGCGAATCCTCCTCTGCCGCAATGGAGAAGGCCGACGTCCTGATCGCCGCCTACGTCGAGGCGGGTTACACCAAGATTCACCTGGACTGCAGCATGTCGTGCGCAGACGATCCCGACGTGCTCGCCGACGAGGTCGTCGCCAGCCGGTCGGCACGACTGATGCGCATCGCCGAGGACACCGCGCACCGCATCGGGTCATCGGGGCCGGTGTACGTCATCGGCACCGAGGTACCCGTCCCCGGCGGCGCGCACGAGACACTCGACCACCTCACCCCGACACCCGCCGACCGGGCACGACGCACCGTCGACGCCCACCGCTCGGCGTTCGCCGAGGTCGGCCTCGACGACGTCTGGCCCCGTGTCGTCGCGCTGGTGGTGCAACCCGGCGTCGAGTTCGACCACGTCAACGTGTTGGACTACCAACGCGAGGCGACCGCGGAACTGCGCACTGTCCTCGACACCGAGGCCAACCTCGTCTTCGAGGCTCACTCCACCGATTACCAACGCCCCGAACAGCTTCGGGAACTCGTCGAGGACCACTGGGCGATCCTCAAGGTCGGGCCGGGCCTGACGTTCGCGATGCGGGAGGCGTTGTTCGCCCTGGCGATGATCGAGGCGGAGCTGGTGCCGCGCACCTCACGGTCGAACCTGGTCGAGGTCGTCGAGCGCCGCATGCTGGCCGAACCCAGGTATTGGGAGGGCTACTACGAGGGTGAGCCACGTGCGCAGCGGACGGCCCGTCGGTACAGCTACAGCGATCGCCTGCGTTACTACTGGGCAGACCCCGAGGTCGACGCGGCCCGGCGCACCCTGCTGGAGAACCTGGACCGCACGGGAATCCCCTTGCCCTTGATCAGCCAATTCCTGCCCGGTCAGTACGAGCGCATTCGGGCCGGCCAACTCGAACCCATCCCGCAGGCTCTCGTGATCGACCGGATCCGCGACGCCATCCGACCGTACGCACGCGCGTGCATGACCCCTGGAGCAGCCCAATGACCACGATTCCCGCCCAAGAAGACGGCGGCGCAACCATTCTCGAGATCGGGCAGCAGCCCGACGCCTGGCGCGAGGTTGCCGGGCGCACCGACGAGGACGCCGCCGCGTTCCTCGCCGAGCTCGTCGCCCGGCCAGATCTGCGCATCATCCTGACCGGGGCCGGCAGTTCGGCGTTCGCCGGCGAGATCGCCGCCCCAGCCCTGCGCCGCCACCTGGGTCGCCGCGTCGAGGCCATCCCGACGACCGACATCGTCGCGGGGCCCCTCGACTTCCTGGAACGCCACACCCCCACCCTGATGGTGTCGTTCGGCCGCTCGGGCAACAGCCCCGAGAGCCTGGCGACCACCGCGTTGGCCGACGAATTGGTCGACGAGGTCTGGCATCTCGTGCTCACCTGCGACCGCGACGGCAAGCTGGGACGCGAGCACGTCGGCCGGGCGAACTCGCTGGTCGTCTACATGCCGGAACGCACCAACGACGTCGGCTTTGCGATGACGTCGAGCCTGACCTCGATGTTGTTGTCCTGCTTGCTGATGCTCGGACCTGCCACTCCCGGTGACGTCGAGGCCCTCGCCGCGGCGGCCCAGCACGTGGTCGACCAGCAAGGCGACGTCCGGGCACTGGCCCAGACCAAGAAGCAGCGGTTCGTCTACCTCGGCAGCGGACCCCTCGAGGGCCTGGCCCGCGAGTCGGCCCTCAAATTGCTGGAGCTGACGGCCGGCGAGGTGGTGACCTACTTCGACTCGCCGCTGGGGTTCCGCCATGGACCGAAGTCGGTGTTGGACGCCGACACACTCGTCGTGGTCTACGTCTCGACCGATCCGCACACGCGGCTCTACGACCTCGACATCGTCGCCGAAATCCGCAACCAGCTCGGCCAAGACGCCGTCACCGTGCTCAGCACCGAGCCCATTCCGGCCGAACTTGGCCCGTCCCTGGTGCTTCCGGGCCTCGGCGGCCTGGACGACGCGCTCGTCGCGCTGCCCTATCTGGTGTTCGCTCAGTATGTCGCGCTGTTCACCTCCCTGGAGTACCGCAAGACGCCGGACAACCCGTTCCCGTCCGGCGAGGTCAGCCGCGTCGTCAAGGGCGTGACCATCCATCCGATGACGGGCGGCGCCACCCATGCCTAACTATCTCGGCGTCGACGGCGGAGGGTCCAAGACCGCCTTCGCCCTCATCGCCTCCGACGGCACGATTCTGGCGCGCGCCACCGCGCCGCCGTCCTACTACTTCAACTCCAACTTCGACGTGGTGGAAAGCGCTCTGGCACAGGGTGTCACGGATGTCTGCGCGCAAGCGGGCATCGAGTCGTCGGACATCACGGCGGCCTTCTTCGGCCTCCCTGGCTACGGCGAGGCCAGCGCCGACGTCGAGAAGCTCGACGCGGTGCCCGGCAAGGTCCTCGGCCACGACCGGTACAGCTGCGACAACGACATGGTCTGCGGGTGGGCTGGGTCGTTGGCCGGCGAAGACGGCATCAACGTCATCAGCGGCACGGGTTCCATGACCTACGGGGAGCGCCAGGGCACGGGCCACCGGGTCGGCGGCTGGGGTGAGTTGTTCGGCGACGAGGGATCGGCGTATTGGGTTGCCACACAGGGATTGAACGCCTTCAGCCGAATGAGTGACGGCCGGTCGAGCCGTGGCCCGCTCTACGCCCTCCTCACGGATCGGCTGGCGCTCGCCGGTGACCTCGACCTCGTCAGCCTGGTGATCGACACCTGGGGTGGCAACCGCACCTCCATCGCCGCGCTCGCCACGACGGTCTGCCAGGCCGCCCGCGAGGACGATCCGGTGGCGGCGAAGATCCTCGTCGCCGCCGTGGACGAGCTCGTCACGTTGATCGACACCACCCGTACGTTGGTCGGCTTCGCCGACGGGGAGACCGTGCCGGTGTCGTACTCCGGCGGAATGTTCTCCGACGACGGCTTCCGCGCGCTCTTCGTGACAGCGCTGGAGGGTCAGCCCGCCAACTACGACCTGCGGCGTCCGCTGCTCGATCCCGCACTCGGCGCCGCGCTGTACGCCGCCAAACATCGGGGCGAGCCGCTGAGCAGCGACGCGGTACGCCAATTGTCCGTCAACGCAACGACCTTCGACGAAGTGAGAACGCCATGACCACGAACCCGAATACCGGGCACACCCGTAGCTGGATCTTCTACGCGACACTCCTCGTCCTGTTCTGGGGCGTGTGGGGGGCATTCTCCGCTCTGCCCGCGACCAAGTACGGCTATCCCGACGAGATGATCTACAGCATCTGGGCGTTGACCATGATCATCCCGGCGGCCGTCATCCTGCGCGGCCAACGGTGGGACAAACGCCCCGCCGCCACGATCTACGGCTTGCTGATCGGGCTCACCGGCGCGGGCGGCCAGCTCGCGCTCTTCCAAGCGCTGACCATGGGCCCCGCCTACCTCATCTTCCCGATCATCTCGATCTCCCCGGCCATCACCGTCGTAATGGCGATGGTGCTCCTCCGCGAGCGCATCGCGCCGCTCGCCGTCGTCGGTCTGGTGATGGCGCTGGCGGCCATCGTGCTGTTCACCATCACCGGCGGTGACTCCGAGGGTTCGTCGGGGCCGTGGCTGCTGCTGGCCATCGTGATCTGCGTGGCGTGGGGCGTGCAGGCGTACTTCATGCGCAAGACCGCGACGATCGGCGTCAACGAGGCCACCACGTTCGGCTGGATGACCATCAGCGGTCTGCTCCTGATCCCGGTCGCCCTGTTCTCCCTCGGCGGGATCCCCACCGACTTCCCCTGGCAGGCACCCGCGTTGACAGCAGGCACCCAGGTGCTCAACGCCATCGGTGCACTCTTCCTCTTGATGGCCCTCGCTCGTGGCAAGGCCTCCATCGTCGCCCCCACCACGAACGCGCTCGCCCCCGCGCTCACCGTCATCATCTCGCTGGTCGCCTACCAGACCTTGCCGACTCCGTACGGCGCGATCGGAATCGTTCTGGCGCTGGTGGGTTCGACGTTGATGGTCTACGCCGACGAACGACGTGGCGAAGCTCCCACGGCGGCCGTCCTGGAGCCTTCGGTCGCCAGGGATCACCGATGAAGCCCACCATCGTCATCATCGGCGCAGGCAGCGTCGAGTTCACCCGCGAACTCCTCGGCGACGTGTTCTCGTTCCCCGAACTCGGTTCGGTCCGGGTGGTGCTGCACGACATCGACGACGAGCGCCTCCGGACCGCCGAGGCCATCGCCAACGCGACCGCCGAAGCCGCGGGCGCGCATCCGGAGGTGGTGGCCGTCGCCGACCGTCGCCGGGCACTGGCCGGTGCCGACTACGTGATCAACGTGATCCAGGTCGGCATGCACGACGCGACCGTGCGGGACTTCGACATTCCCGAGAAGTACGCCCTGCATCAGACCATCGGCGACACCATCGGCATCGGCGGCATCTTCCGCGGACTGCGGACCTTCCCCGTGCTGGCGGGCATCGCCGAGGACATGCTGGAGGTGTGCCCCGACGCGTGGCTGCTGAACTACACCAACCCCATGGCGATGAACGTGACCTACCTGCGTCAGGTTGCCCCCAAGCTGAAGGTGCTGGGGTTGTGCCACTCCGTGTACTGGACGATGGTCGGGCTGTGCGAGCTCGTCGACGTGCCGTTCGACGAGGTGTCGTACTGGTCGGCCGGCGTGAACCACCAGGCGTGGGTGCTGCGCTGGGAACGCGGCGGCCAGAGCCTGTATCCCCTTCTGGACCAACGCATCGCCACCGACCCCGAGCTGCGCAGGCGGGTTCGGGTGGACATGTACCGCAGGCTCGGCTACTACCCCACCGAGACCAGCGAGCACTCCAGCGAGTACGTCCCGTGGTACCTGCGCCACCCCGAGGAAGTCGACCGGCTTCGCCTCGACGTCGGCGCCTATGTCCGCATCAGTGAGGCCAACTTGGCCGAATATGCCAGGGTGCGTTCCGAATTGGCCGCCGGGTCGACGTTGGGGATCGACACCGAGTCGACGGAGTACGCGCCCCAGGTGATCCACTCCTTCGAGACGGGCCAGCCGCGGGTCATCTCCGCCAACGTCGCCAACGACGGCCTGATCACCAACCTGCCCGACGGGCTGGCCGTGGAGGTGCCCACCCTGCTGGACGCCCTCGGTGCGCACCCGACGCGGGTGGGCGACCTGCCGCCGCAGTGCGCCGCGCTCAACCGCAACTTCCTGGGTCCGGTCGAACTCGCGGTCCGGGCCGCCGTCGACGGCGATCCTCGGTTGGTGCGCGCCGCCGCCATGGTCGACCCGAACACCGCGGCCACGCTGACCGTGGACGAAATCTGGAGGCTGTGCGACGACTTGACCGTCGCGCACGGTGATCTGCTGCCCGAACCGCTCCGCACCACGCTCACGCCATGAGAACCCAACAAGGAGTGTCCCAAATGATCCGATCTCGGCTCTGCATCGCGTTGGTCGCCATCCTCGCCTTCGTTCTCACCGCGTGCGGTGGCGGTGGCTCGTCGCCGTCGGGTCCGACGGAGATCGCGGTGTGGCACGGATACCAGGACACCGAGGGCGAGGTCTTCAAGGGGCTGATCGCCCAGTACAACAAGGATCATCCCGACGTGAAGGTCAGCGAGCTGTACTCCAGCAACGACCTGGTGCTGCAGAAGGTCCTGACCGCGGTGCGCGGCGGCAGCGCACCGGACGTCGCCTACATGTTCGGGTCGTGGTCGCCGAACATCGCCCAGATCCCACAGGTCGTGGACATGGCCGACGAGGTGAAGAACCCCGACTGGAAGTGGGACGACTTCTATCCGGCCGAGCGCGAAGCGGCGACGGTGGGCGACAAGGTCGTCGGCGTGCCGGCGCTGGTGGACAACCTCGCGATCGTCTACAACGAGAAGCTCTTCGCCGACGCCGGGGTGGCGCCCCCGACGAAGGACTGGACGTGGGACGACTTCCGGGCCGCCGCCGCCAAGCTCACCGATCCGAGCAAGGGTCAGTACGGCTGGCTGATCCCCGCCGACGGCAGCGAGGACACCACCTGGCACTACCTCCCGATGCTCTGGGAGGCCGGCGGCGACATCCTCAACTCCGACAACACGAAGGCGGCGTTCAACTCCCCCGAGGGCGTCAAGGCGCTGACCGTGCTGCAGCAGATGGCCGTGACCGACAAGTCGGTGTACCTCGACACCACCAACGAGAACGGGCCGAAGCTGATGAACAGCGGCAAGGTCGCCATGCTGATCACCGGCCCGTGGGATCTGAGCCAGCTGTCCGACATCTCCTACGGCGTGCAGGTGATGCCCACGTTCGCCGGCTCGAGCGGTGGCCACCAGACCATCGCAGGCCCGGACAACTGGGTCGTGTTCGACAACGGCGACGCCAAGAAGAAGGCGGCCGTCGACTTCGTGAAGTGGCTGTCCGCACCCGAGCAGGTCAAGGCGTTCTCGCTGGGCACCGGTGACCTGCCCATCCGCACCTCGGTGGGCCAGGACCAGTCGGTGCTCACCAAGCTCAACGAAAACGTGCCGGGCACGGGAACATTCGTCGAGAACCTCGCCAACGTGAAGAAGGTGAGGCCTACGGTTGGTCAGTACCCCGACGTCTCCGAGGCTCTCGGGCAGGCCATCGTGTCCGTCATGCTCGGCAAGGAGCAGCCGGCGGACGCCCTGAATTCCGCCGCCACGGCCGCCGACACGGCCCTGGCCGAGAAGTAGACGGGAGAACGCATGCCGTCACTGCTGGGACGACTGAGCCGCACCGACACCGCGGCGGGCTGGGCCCTTGCCAGCCCCGCGGCGGTGCTGATCGGAATCTTCGGCCTGCTGCCGGTGCTGATGTCACTGCAGTTGTCGTTCCAGCAGTCCGACCTGCTGCGTCCACAGACGCCGTGGGTCGGGCTGGCGAACTACCGCAAGCTCGCCGAGGACCCCGTCTTCGTCGAGGCGATCAAGCACACCATCGTCTACACCGCGCTGTTCGTGCCCGGCACCATGCTCGTCGGTCTGTTCGTCGCCGCGGCGATGAACAGGTCGGTGCGCTTCATCTCCGTCTACCGGACGGCCGCCTACATCACCATGGCGGTCTCCACGATCTCGCAGGGCATCATCTTCCTGTGGCTCACCGACCGTGACTACGGTCTGGTCAACGCCGGACTCAACGCGGTCGGCATCTCCTCGCAGCCCTTCCTGGCGTCGCCGTCACAGGCCCTGTTCGTCATCGTGGCGATGACGATCTGGGGGTGGACCGGCTTCTCGGTCATCGTCTATCTCGCTGCGCTGCAGGGTGTTCCGGCCGAGTTGCACGAGGCGGCGATGATCGACGGTGCCAGTGCGTTCACCCGCTTCCGCACCATCACCGTGCCGCTGTTGGGTCCGGCGAACCTGTTCCTGCTGGTGTGGCTGACCATCAACGCGCTGCAACTGTTCGACGAGGTCTACGCCACCACCCGCGGCGGCCCACTGCGGGCGACCACCGTGATCGTCTACTACCTGTGGGACCGCGCCTTCGTGCACTTCGACGCCGGCTATGCCGCGGCCATGGCCTACGCGCTGTTCGTCGTGATCCTGCTCATCACGGCCGTCCAGTTCCGGCTCGCACGGAAGCACGTGCAGAACTGATGACGACCACCGAGTCAGCCCCGACCGAAACCGTTGCCCGCGAGGCGCCCTCACCGCGGCGCGAGCGCGGGTTCCGGCTGCCGTTCAGCCCCTGGCATCTGGTGCTCATCCCGATGACCTTCGTGTTGATCCTGCCGCTGCTGTGGATGCTCGTCACGTCCCTGGAGACCGAGAGCGAGACCAACCACTTCCCACCGGTGCTGCTGCCCGAGCGGCCGCGGTTCGCGAACTACACCGAGGCCTGGGCGGCAGCGCCATTCGGCCACTTCTTCCTCAACAGCGCGATGGTCACGGTCGTGGTGCTGATCAGCAACCTGGTGGTCTGTAGCCTCGCGGGATACGCCTTCGCCCGCATCCGCTTCCTCGGTCGCGGCGCGCTGTTCGTGACGCTGATGGCGACGCTCATGGTGCCGTTCCAGGTGACGATGATCCCGGTGTTCCTCATCGTGAAGTGGTTCGGGGACAACGTCTGGGCCGGTCTCGGCATCGACCACATCGGGGCGTTGATGCTGCCCAACCTGGCGACCGCGTTCGGCATCTTCTTCCTGCGCCAGTTCTTTCAGACCGTGCCGGTCGAACTCGAGGAGGCCGCCCGGGTGGACGGCACGTCGCGGCTCGGCGTCCTATTCAAGATCGTGCTGCCGCTGTCGCTGCCTGCGATGTCCACCCTGGCGGCGCTGACGGTGCTGACCTCGTGGAACGACTTCCTGTGGCCGTTGATCGTCATCACCTCCCAGGACCAGATGACGATTCCGTTGGGGCTGAGCTACTTCCAGGGCGCCCACCGGGTCAAGTGGCCACTGTTGATGGCGGCGAACGTGATGAGCTTGCTGCCGATGCTGCTGGTGTTCATCGGCGCGCAGAGATACTTCGTCCAATCGGTCGCCAGTACCGGAATCAAGGGTTGAGGGGATTACGTTGGCAGAAGTCGAGTTTCGAGACGTCACCCGGAAGTACGCCGGTGGCACCGTCGCCCTCAAGAACCTGAACCTCACCGTCGGCGACGGCGAGTTCCTCATCCTGGTCGGGCCGTCGGGGTGCGGCAAGAGCACCGCGCTGCGACTGTTGGCGGGCCTGGACAAGCCCACCTCGGGTGAGATCAGGATCGGGGGTTCGGTGGTCAACGGCCTGGCCCCCGGCGAGCGTGACATCGCCATGGTGTTCCAGAACTACGCGCTCTATCCGCACATGACGGTGTACCGCAACCTGGCGTACGGGCTGCGGCAACGCCGGACCCCGAGGGACGAGGTCGAACGGCGGGTGCGCGAGACGGCCGCCCTGTTGGAGATCGACGAGCTCCTCGACCGCAAGCCCGGTCAGCTGTCGGGCGGACAGCGCCAACGGGTCGCGATGGGGCGTGCCCTGGTACGCAAGCCGCAGGCGTTCCTGCTTGACGAACCACTGTCGAATCTGGACGCGAAGCTACGCAACCAGGTGCGTGGAGATCTCAAGCGACTGCACCGAGAGCTGCCCGTCACCTCCATCTACGTCACCCACGACCAGGTCGAGGCGATGACCCTCGGGGACCGGCTGTGCGTCATGTCCCGTGGCGAGGTGCAGCAGATCGGCACCACCGACGACATCTACAACCGGCCGGCCAACACCTTCGTCGCGGCGTTCATGGGCAGTCCGCCGATGAACCTGATGCCCGGTGTCGTGCGCCACGGCACGCTCCACGTGGGGGACGCGGCGATCACCGCGGCGGCGACCCCCGACGGCCCGGTGACGGTCGGCGTGCGGCCCGAACACCTCGAGGTGCGCACGACCATGGCCGACGGCATGGTGCCCGCGCGCGTCGACTTCGTCGAGCCGTTGGGCAGCCACGCCCTGGTCACCGCCATCGTGGGCGACGACACCAGGGTGGTCGTGCAGGCGCCGGCGGGTACGTCGCTGGATGCGGGCACGCGCATTGGGTTGTCGATGCCGCCGGAGCGCACCTACTTCTTCGACGCGACGACCGGAGACGCGCACCCAACCCGGGAACGCATCGCGCTGTAGCGCTTACTGACGGCCAGGTAGATATGTTGCCTAAGCAAACTTTCGCGCCTCGACTCCGACGCGATGGGGCTGAGTCAGACGCCGTATCGCACGAGTTCGGCGGCTGTCACCAGGCGCTCGTGCTTGGCCGGAAAGTCGCGGCTGCGGACGGGATGGCGGAACAGTGACCAGGCCATACGGCCCATTCGCGAGCGGGCAATCGGATTGATGTACACGGTGTTACTCCTGCGGTCGTCTTGCTTCACCGTGGGCTCACACTAGTGCACGAACCCCGAGAATCATTAGACACCTGTGATCTGGCTAACACCAGAGGACGCGCCGACGAAAGATCGGATGTTTCTGGTGTGACTGGAGTGGTTACTGAGGCTCGCTGACGCCGGGTTGGCTAGCGCTGGGGGGCGGCCGTGGGCTTGATCGGCGCCGGGAGTGCCGTGCGACCCATGAGGTAGTTGTCCACGCCGGCGGCGGCGGCCCGGCCCTCGGCGATGGCCCACACGATCAGCGACTGCCCACGCCCCATGTCACCGGCGACGAACACGCCGGGTACCGAGGTCTGGAAGTCGTCGTCACGCTTGACGTTGCCGCGGTCGGTCAGCTCGACCCGTAGATCGGTCAGCAGACCCGACTTCTCGGGACCGACGAAGCCCATCGCCAGCAGGACCAGGTCGGCCTCCAGCTCGAAGTCGCTGCCGTCGAGCTTGGCGAACTTGCCGTCGCGCATCTCGACCTCGTGCACCTTGAGCGCGGTCACGTGCCCGTCGACGCCGATGAACTCCTCGGTGTTGACCGAGAACACCCGCTCGCCGCCCTCTTCGTGTGCCGAGGCGACCCGATACATGAGGGGGTAGGTCGGCCACGGCGTCGAGTCGGCGCGCTCCTCGGGAGGCCGCGGCATGATCTCGAACTGGTGCACGCTGGCCGCACCTTGGCGGTGCGACGTGCCGAGGCAGTCGGCACCGGTGTCGCCGCCGCCGATGATGACGACCTTCTTGTCCTTGGCGGTGATCGGCGGCTCGCCGTCCTCGCCGACCACCGGGTCGCCGTTCTGCACCCGGTTGGCCCAGGGCAGGTACTCCATCGCCTGGTGGATGCCGTCGAGTTCACGGCCGGGGATCGGCAGGTCGCGCCAGTCGGTCGCACCGCCGGACAGCACCACGGCGTCGTAGTTCAACCGCAGTTGTGCCGCGGTGAGGTCGACGCCGACGTTGACCCCGGTGCGGAACGTCGTGCCCTCGGCCACCATCTGCTCCAGACGGCGGTCGATGTGGCGCTTCTCCATCTTGAACTCGGGGATGCCGTAGCGCAGCAGACCACCGACGCGGTCGGCACGCTCGAACACCGTCACCTGATGGCCGGCCCGCGTCAGCTGCTGTGCCGCAGCCAGACCCGCGGGTCCCGACCCGACCACCGCGACCTTCTTGTTGGTCAGACGGTGCGGCGGAAGGGGAAGCACCCATCCCTCGTCGAAGGCGTTGTCGATGATCTCGACCTCGACCTGCTTGATGGTCACCGGATCCTGGTTGATGCCGAGCACGCACGACGCCTCGCACGGGGCCGGACACAGCCGCCCGGTGAACTCCGGGAAGTTGTTGGTGGCGTGCAGCCGCTCGATGGCGTCGTGCCACCGGTCCTTGTAGACCAGGTCGTTCCACTCGGGGATCAGGTTGCCCAAGGGACAACCGTTGTGGCAGAACGGGATACCGCAGTCCATGCACCTGGCGGCCTGGTCCTGCAGCACGTCGTGGGGGAAGTCCTCGTAGACCTCGTTCCAGTCGCGGAGGCGCAGCGGGACGGGACGACGCTGCGGCGTCTCGCGGTGGGTGTGCTTGAGGAAGCCGCGCGGGTCAGCCACGAGCCGCCGCCATGATCGCGGTGTTGACGTCCTCGCCGTTGCGCTCGGCTTCGGCGATCGCGGTCAACACCGACCGGTAGTCGCGCGGCATGACCTTCACGAAGTGCTTCAGTTGAGTCTCCCAATCCGACAGAACCCGTTGGCCGACGGCCGAATCGGTGGCGTCGACGTGCGCGACGAGCATCGCCTGCAACCACTCGACGTCGTCGTCGTCCAATCGCTCGAGCTCCACCATCTCGTCGTTGAGGTTGTCGGACAGCGTGCCGTGCAGGTCGTAGACGTAGGCCATGCCGCCGGACATTCCCGCGGCGAAGTTGCGGCCGGTGGGTCCGAGGATCGCCACCTTGCCACCGGTCATGTACTCGCAGCCGTGGTCGCCGACGCCCTCGACCACCGCATGGGCGCCCGAGTTGCGGACCGCGAAGCGCTCGCCGACCTGTCCGCGCAGGAACGCCTGCCCGCTGGTCGCGCCGAACAGGATCACGTTGCCCGCGATGATGTTCTCCTCGGCGACGAAGTCGGCGGGCGCATTCTCCGACGGTCGCACCGCGATGCGCCCGCCGGACAGACCCTTGCCGACGTAGTCGTTGGCGTCGCCGTAGACGCGCAGCGTGATGCCCTTCGGCAGGAACGCGCCGAAGCTGTTGCCCGCCGACCCGTCGAACGTGATGTCGATGGTGCCGTCCGGAAGCCCTTGTCCGCCATGCACCTTGGTCAGCTCGTGTCCCAGCATGGTGCCGACCGTGCGGTTGACGTTGGCGATGGTGGTCCGGAACTTGACCGCAGAGCCGGTGTCGAGGGCTTCGCGGCTCTGCGCGATCAACTGCTGGTCGAGGGCCTTGTCGAGCCCGTGGTCCTGCCGCGAGCTGCAGTAGAGGTCCTGGTTCATGAACGCCGACTCGGGTTCGAGCAGCACCGGCGACAGGTCCAGCTTGTGGGCCTTCCAGTGCGCGGCCGCCTCCTGGGTGTCCAGTGTGCCGACCTGCCCGACCATCTCGTTGACGGTACGGAAGCCCAACTGCGCCATGAGCTCACGCACTTCTTCGGCGATGAACCGGAAGAAGTTCTCGACGAACTCGGGCTTGCCGTTGAACCGCTCGCGCAGCAGCGGGTTCTGGGTGGCGACGCCGACCGGGCAGGTGTCGAGGTGACACACGCGCATCATGATGCACCCGGCCACCACCAGCGGAGCGGTCGCGAAGCCGAACTCCTCGCCACCGAGCAGCGCGGCGACGACGACGTCGCGTCCCGTCTTGAGCTGGCCGTCCACCTGGACGACGATCCGGTCGCGAAGACCGTTGAGCAGCAACGTCTGCTGTGTCTCGGCGAGCCCCAACTCCCACGGGGCGCCGGCGTGCTTCTGCGACGTGAGCGGGGTGGCACCGGTGCCGCCGTCGTGGCCGGAGATCAGCACCACGTCGGCATGGGCCTTGGAGACACCGGCCGCGACGGTGCCGACACCGTTCTCGGACACCAGTTTCACGTGCACCCTGGCACTGGGGTTGGCGTTCTTCAGGTCGTGGATCAGCTGCGCAAGATCCTCGATCGAGTAGATGTCGTGGTGCGGCGGCGGGGAGATCAGCCCGACGCCCGGCGTCGAGTGGCGCACCTCGGCAACCCACGGGTACACCTTGTGACCCGGAAGTTGGCCGCCCTCACCGGGTTTCGCTCCTTGAGCCATCTTGATCTGGATGTCGGTGCAGTTGGTCAGGTAATGGCTGGTCACGCCGAACCGGCCGGACGCCACCTGCTTGACCGCGCTGCGCCGCCAGTCGCCGTTGGCGTCGTGGTCGAAGCGGTCGACGGACTCGCCGCCCTCACCGGAGTTGGAGCGCCCGCCGAGGCGATTCATCGCGATGGCCAGCGTCTCGTGCGCCTCCGCGGAGATCGAGCCGTAACTCATTGCACCGGTGGAGAATCGCTTCACGATCTCCGAGACGGGCTCGACCTCGTCGAGCGGCACCGGCGGCCTGACGTCGTCCCGGAACTTCAGCAGCCCACGCAGCGACGCGAAGCGCGCGCTCTGGTCGTCGACCAGCTTGGTGTACTCCTTGAAGATCGCGTACTGGCCGGTGCGGGTCGCGTGCTGCAGCTTGAACACGGTGTCGGGGTTGAAGAGGTGGTACTCGCCCTCACGCCGCCACTGGTATTCGCCGCCGACTTCGAGCTCGCGATGCGCGCGCTCGTCGGGGCGGTCCAGGTAGGCCAGGGCGTGCCGCGACGCGACGTCGGCGGCGATGTCCTCGAGGTCGATTCCGCCGACGGGACAGTGCAGACCGGTGAAGTAGTCGTCGAGCACCTGCTGGCTGATGCCGATGGCCTGGAACAGCTGGGCACCGGTGTAGGACGCCAGGGTGGAGATGCCCATCTTGGACATCACCTTCAGCACGCCCTTGCCCGCGGCCTTCGTGTAGTTGGCCTTGGCCTGATCACTGGTGATGCCGGTGATGAGGCCACGGTCGACCATGTCCTCGATGGACTCGAACGCCATGTACGGGTTGATCGCAGCCGCGCCGAACCCGCACAGGGCGGCCATGTGGTGCACCTCGCGGGCATCGCCGGTTTCGACGACGAGACCGACCTGGGTGCGGGTCCGGTCGCGCACCAGGTGGTGGTGGACGGCCGAGACGCTCAGCAGCGACGGGATGGGCGCGAGCGATTCGTTGGACTCGCGGTCGGACAGCACGATGATGCGCGCGCCGTCGCGGATGGCCGCCGACACCTTCGCCCGCACGTCGTCGAGAGCTTCCTTCAGGCCCTGGCCACCACGGGCGACCGGGTAGAGACAGCGGATGACCGCCGCGCGCAGGCCGTGCTTGTGGCCGCGGATCTCGTGGTCGGGGTCGACGCAGATCAGCTTCGACAGCTCGGCGTTGCGCAGGATCGGGTTGGTCAGCACGATCTGACGACAGGAGTCGGCGGTCGGGTTGAGTAGATCGCCCTCGGGGCCGACGGTGCCCTGCAGGCTGGTCACCACCTCTTCGCGGATGGCGTCCAGCGGCGGGTTCGTCACCTGGGCGAACAGCTGATGGAAGTAGTCGTAGAGCATCCGCGGCCGAGCCGAGAGCACGGCAACCGGGGTGTCGGTGCCCATGGAGCCGATCGCTTCGGCGCCGCTGCGTGCCATCGGTGCGACCAGGAGGTTGAGTTCCTCGTAGGTGAAGCCGAAGGCCTGCTGCCGCAGCACGACGCGGTGGTGCGGCATGCGCACGTAGTCCCCGGGCGGCAGGTCGCCGAGGTGGAACAGGCCCGCGTCGAGCCATTCCTGATACGGCTTCTCGGCGGCCAGCTCGGCCTTGACCTCTTCGTCGGAGACGATGCGGCCCTGCGCGGTGTCGACCAGGAACATCCGGCCGGGCTGCAGGCGCATCTTCTGCACCACCGACGACGGATCGAGGTTCAGCACGCCGGCCTCGGACGCCAGGACGACGAGGCCGTCCTCGGTGACCCAGATGCGCGACGGCCGCAGACCGTTGCGGTCGAGCACGGCACCGATCACGGTGCCGTCGGTGAAGCACACCGACGCCGGGCCGTCCCACGGCTCCATGAGCGAGGAGTGGTACTCGTAGAACGCGCGACGCGCGGGATCCATGCTTTCGTGCCGCTCCCACGCCTCGGGAATCATCATCAGCATGGCGTGGGGCAGGCTGCGTCCGCCGAGGTGGAGCAGCTCGAGGACCTCGTCGAACCGCGCGGTGTCCGAGGCCCCGGGGGTGCAGACGGGGAAGATCTTGTCGACGTCGGCGTGCGAGCCGAAGACGTCGGTCTTGATGAGCGCCTCGCGGGCCCGCATCCAGTTCTCGTTGCCGGTGACGGTGTTGATCTCGCCGTTGTGGGCGACGCGGCGGAACGGGTGCGCCAGCGGCCAGGACGGGAAGGTGTTGGTCGAGAAGCGGGAGTGCACGATGCCCAGCGCACTGGTCAGCCGCTCGTCCTGCAGGTCCAGGTAGAACGCCTTGAGCTGCGGGGTGGTGAGCATTCCCTTGTAGGCGAACGTCTGGCCCGAAAGGCTTGGGAAGTACACGGTTTCGCGGCCGGGGCCGTCCTGGCCCGGGCCCTTGGTGCCCAGCTCGTGCTCGGCGCGCTTGCGCACCACGTAGGCGCGTCGCTCGAGGACCATCCCGGAGGCGCCGCCGATGAACACCTGACGGAACGTCGGCATCGCGTCGCGGGCCAGCGCGCCGAGGGAGGAGTCGTCGGTGGGCACGTCACGCCAGCCCAGGACGGTGAGGCCCTCGGCCTCGATGATCTTCTCCACCGATTCGCAAGCCGCCGCGGCGTCTCGGGACGACTGCGGCAGGAACGCCATGCCGGTGGCGTAGCTGCCCGCCTCGGGCAGCTGGAAGTCGACGACGGCACGGAGGAAGTCGTCCGGAACCTGCAGGAGGATGCCTGCGCCGTCACCGGTGTTGGGCTCGGCGCCCTGGGCGCCGCGGTGCTCCATGTTCAACAGGGCCGTGATGGCCTTGTCGACGATGTCGCGGCTGCGACGGCCGTGCATGTCGGCCACCATCGCCACGCCGCAGGAATCGTGCTCGTAGGCCGGGTTGTAGAGGCCCTGCTTGCGGCCTCCCTGCCTCGAGCCATGGTCGCTGGGCGCCATTCCCACCTGCCCTTCACACCTTCACGGAAGCCTGATGCTGACAGCCGTCAGCGACGGCTGTTGCCGGCGGGCGATGGGTCGAGCTACGTGCAGCACTGAACGACGGGACTTCCCACTCGCCACGAATGAGGAAACGATATGACAAACCCCGCCTGACATGCCAACTTAGTCAAGCCTAACGATCGAGCTGCACCGATGTGGGGACGTGACGCCCGGCGCGGCGGCGAGACGACGAAATCCGTTGTTGCGGTGAGCCGGTGAGGCAGTCGGTGCCGCCTGGGCCAAACATGGCGCCCGCCGCGCCCAACGCGCCCTAGTTTGCCATGACTATTCGCAATAGCGCCTGCCTGCAGCAATTTAATCTTGGCAATTTGCTGGCAATTGATTTTTCGCCGTCGGACGCGGTCCCGAAGCGCCCCGGAGGGGTGCGCACGCCGCGCCGGCGGCGCATGGACGCGCCGACGATCGGCCGCCTCGGCGCGGAACACTCGATTCTCACTGTCCGCCAACGACTTTGCGACACGCAGCGGTGACGCGGTGCAACGTCGGGGGTACCGACCGCGGACACCGCCGCCACGGATACCGTGCGGCACGGCCCCGCCACATCCGGAGACGTCGCAGATCCGTGTCGAGGATCGCAGCGCCCCCGCTGCCGATCACCCTATGCGGCGACGCGACGTCAGCCGAACCGGACGGGTGACGGCTGGTCCGGTCACCATCGGGACAAGTTTCGGCAACGACCGTTCCGAAAGTGTTTGGCCGCGTGGGACCCTCGAACCATTGGTGGCGCAACGGCGCGCCGCCGAGGGAGGACACTTCCATGACCACACCCACCATGTGGCATCGCCTGGCAGCAGAGTTCATCGGAACGTTCTGGCTCGTTCTCGGGGGTTGCGGTAGCGCGGTGTTCGCCGCGAAGTTCCCCTCCGGCGACGGCACCGCACTGGGCATCGGATTCCTCGGTGTCTCCCTGGCGTTCGGGCTGACGGTCCTGACCGGCGTGTACGCATTTGGCACCGTCTCCGGAGGGCACTTCAACCCGGCCGTGACGCTGGGGGCGGCCATCGCCAAGCGCGTCGAGTGGAAGGCGCTGCCCGCCTACTGGCTGACGCAGGTCGTCGGCGGCGCGGTGGCCGGCGGCGTCATCTACGTGATCGCCTCGGGCAAGGCCGGCTGGACGGCCGAGGGCAACATGGCCGCCAACGGATTCGGCGATCACTCCCCCGGTGGCTATTCGATGGTGGCGGTGCTGGTCACCGAGGTGGTCCTGACGGCGTTGTTCCTGCTCGTCATCCTCGGCTCTACCGACGATCGAGCGCCGAAGGGATTTGCCGGCTTGGCAATTGGGCTGACGCTCACGTTGATCCACCTGATCTCGATCCCCATTTCGAACACGTCGGTCAACCCGGCGCGGTCCACGGCGGTCGCGTTCTTCAACGGGGCAGGCGCACCGGCACAACTGTGGCTGTTCTGGCTGGCACCACTGGTGGGCGCGGCGATCGCCGGCGCCGCGTACCCACTTCTGTTCGGCCGCAACGAGGAACTCGCCGACCGCCCGGTCCGCGACGACGCACTGGAGGAGGTGAACTAGGTCGACGCACGACTCGGGCCCGCATCCCATGGGGATGCGGGCCCGCTCGCGGCTATTTGCTTAACCGAAGACTTACTTCTTCTTCGTCTTCTGCGCGGCGCCCTTCTCGGTGGACGCGCCCTGGTTGGCCAGATCGCCGCCCGCGTTCTCCAGGTGTGCACGAACGAACCACTGGAACTTCTCGAGTTCTGCGGCGTGGCCGATCAGCATGTCCTGCGACACCGGATCGAGGTCCTCGAGCGTGTGGATGGCCTTGCGGGTGTCTTCGTTGACCCCGGTGTACACCAGGTCGAGGGCGGCCAGGTGCGCCAGAACGGTGTCGCGACCCACGGAGTAGTCGTCCCACGTGCGGTCCTTGATGATGGCGCCCGGCGTGCCCTGCGGTGAGGCACCAAGGGTGGCGATGCGCTCGGCGGCCTCGTCGGCGTAGCCCCGAACCAACTCGACCTGCGGGTCGATCATCTCGTGGACGCCGATGAAGTTCGGGCCCACGACGTTCCAGTGCACGTGCTTCAACGTGAGGTGAAGGTCGTTGTAGGTGCTCAGCTGCTTCTGCAGCAGGTCGGCGACTTCGCCGGCGGCCTTGTCCGACATTCCTGGAATCGTGAATCCTGCCATGCGTTGTATCTCCCTTTCTCGCGCTTACCAAGACACCTACCCGCCTCCGCGGAGGGTTACACCCCCATGGCGCTGCAAGATCGGATCGCTACGCTCGCCACATGACCGAGTCGGCGCCCGGATTCACGGGTTTTCCAGAAGCCGCCCTCGACTTCTACGACGACTTGGAGATCGACAACACCAAGTCGTTCTGGGAGGCCCACAAGGACGTCTACCTGACGTGCGTGAAGGCGCCGACCTCCGCACTGGTCACCGCCCTGGAACCCGAGTTCGGCACCGCGAAGGTCTTCCGTCCGTTTCGCGACGTCAGGTTCGCCAAGGACAAGACGCCCTACAAGACCCACCAGGGTGCCTACGTCGGGGCAGGCCCCGCCTGCGGCTGGTACGTGGAGATCGCCGCCCGCGGGGTGCGCACCGGGGCGGGGTTCTACGACGCCAGCTCGGGTGACCTGGCCAGGATCCGGGCGTCGATCGTCAACGACCTCACCGGCGACCAGCTGGGCAAGATCCTGGCAAAGCTGACCCGGGCCGGCTTCACCGTCGGCGGCGACCGTCTGAAGACCTCACCGCGCGGGTTCGACGCCGACCATCCCCGCATCGACCTGCTGCGGCATCGTTCGCTGACCGTCACCAAGGAGTACGGCTTCGAACCGATCATCCACACGCCGGAGTTCGTCGACGCGGTGCGCGCGGACTGGCGGGCGGCCCGGCCGCTCGTCGAATGGGTGGCCGCCCGGCTGGGTGACTAGAGCGCGCGCAGATTCGGGATCGCCATTCGCGCCCCGAAGCGGGGATTGCGTGCCAGCCCGCTGACCTCCAGCAGCCGCACGGCCCGAAAACGGTGGGGCCGAAGTGGTTCCAGGAGTACGAGCATTTCCTCGTCGTCGATCCGGTGACCGAGCAACGTCGACCCCACGACGTTGGACAGGTGGTAGTCGCCGACGGACAACGCGTCGGCGTCGCCCCACGCCCGTTGGGCGACCTCGGCGGCCGTCCAGATCCCCACTCCCGGCAGCGTCATCAATGCGGTCCTGGCGTCCTCCGACGGACGTTTCGACAGGCGCTCCAACGCGTCAGCCCGCTGCGCACACCCCACCAGCGTGCGCGCGCGTCCCGGGTCGACGTTGGCGAGATGAAACTCCCACGACGGGATGCGCCGCCACACGTCGGCCGGCGGGGGCACGCGCATGCGCTCGGGAGCGGGGCCGGGCGCGGGCGACCCGAACTTCGTCACCAGCAGCCGCCAGGCCCGGAACGCGTCCTTGCCCGCCACCCGCTGTTCGAGCACGGCGGGGACGAGCGCCTCCAACACCTGGTTCGTGCGGCCGAGGCGTAGGTGCGGGACCCGCCGGTGGGCCACCGCAATCGTCGGTTCCTCCGGAGCGAACCCGGTCGCGTCGTCGTCCACGCCCAACAGCGCCGGCAGCCGGTCGAGGAACTCGGGGGCACCGGCGCCCCACGCCTCGCAGTCGACGGTCGTGCGCGACGACGTCACGATGCGCGCGGTCACCGGCCCACTGGGCAGCAGGCTGGTCTTCCAGATCGCCCCGTCGACCAGCTGGTAACAGGGGTCACCCGGGCCGCGACGCTGCGGGGACAGCGTCATCGAGGGGCTCGCGGGCCTCTCGAAGGTGACGCTGGCGTGACTCGACACCGCCAAAGATTATCCGACCGCGACGTCGGCCTTGTCTGCGTAGAACGCCACGTGACCTGCGATGGCACCCACGGCGGGGTACGGCTGCTCGTAGGTCCAGATCGCGTCGTCGACGGTGCTGCCGGCGGCGCTGAGGTGGTAGTAGTTCGCCTCGCCCTTGTACGGGCAGTAGGTGGTGGTATCGCTGCGCGTCAGCGCCGAGGGCGACACGTCGGCCAGGGGGACGTATTGCACGGCCGGGTAGGTCGACTCCTGCAGGGTCAGCGCGGCGTCGGTCTCGGCGACGACCTCGCCGTTCACGCGGACGACGACGTGCTTGCCGGTCGGCGTGACGGTGATGGGGTGCTCTGCGGTGGGCTCAAGGACGGTTCGTTCGGTCATCTTCGAACCAACGTTGGCCGACCCGGCCTTGTTTCCGAGCCCGCTCGTTACCATCGCGCCATGAACGAACCCTCGGCGCAGGCGTCGGTGACGATCGCGGCCAGCTGCGCCGACGTGTACGCCCTCATCACCGACCTCCCGACGATGGCCACGCTCGCCGAGGAGGCCCATGCGATGCAGTGGCACCGCGGGGACGGCGCGGCGCCCGGTGCGGTGTTCAAGGGGCGCAACGCCAACGGCGGCAAGTCGTGGACCACCACGTGCACCGTCACCCACGCCGAGCCCGGCCGGGTGTTCGCCTTCGACGTCAAGAGCATGGTGGTCCCCGTGGCGCACTGGCGCTACGACATCGAACCGGTCGACGGCGGCTGCCGGGTCACCGAGCAGACCTGGGACCGGCGGCCGGGCTGGTTCCGCAAGCCCGCGGGCATCGCGACGGGGGTCTCCGACCGCACGTCGGCCAACGAGAAGAACATCGAGCTGACGCTGCAGCGGCTGAAGGCCCGAGCGGAGGGGACTTAGGGCTTGCGGCTGATCCGGTCGGCGACCGACGCGATCGGCGACGTCGTGGCGCGGCCGCCGAACTCGTGCCGGTCGGCGGCCTTGTAGGCGAGGTAGAGGCTGCGGACGCCGAGCCAGCGCAACGGCTCGGGCTCCCAGTTCTTCGATCGATGTCCCACCCAGGCCAGCTCCGTTCGCGGCGTCTTCTCACCGAGCACCAGATCCGCCAGCGTCCGCCCGGCGAGGTTGGTCGCGGTGACGCCGTGCCCGACGTAGCCGCCCGCCCAGCCGAGCCCGGTCGTCCTGTCGAAGTCGACGCCGGCCGACCAGTCCCGCGGAACCGCCAGCACCCCACACCACCCGTGGGCGATCGGGACGTTGCGCACCTGGGGCAGGACGTCGTGCAACACGGCGGTCAGCTCCCGGATGGTGCGCTGCGGCACGCGACCGTCGACGTCGGTCCGCGACGCGTACCGGTAGGGCACGCTGCGACCACCGATGGCGATGCGGTCGTCGGCCGTGCGCTGGGCGTAGAAGAATCCGTGCGCCATGTCCCCGACCGTCTCGCGGCCGTCCCACCCGATGGACTCCCACACGTCCGGACCGATCGGCTCGGTGGCGATCAACGAACTGTTCATCGGCAGCCAGCGACGCTTCAGCCCCGGCAACCCCGCCGTGAAGCCCTCGGTGGCGCGTAGGACGACGGGTGCCCGGACGGTGCCAGTCGGCGTGGTGGCGCGGCCGGCGGCGATCTCCGTCACCGGAGACATTTCGTAGACGTCGACGCCCAGGCGTTCCACGACGTCGGCCAAACCGCGGGCCAGCGCAGCCGGCTGGATGCGGGCACAGTGCGGCGTGTGATGGGCCGCGACCACGCGAGAGAACCGAACCCGTTGCGCCGCTTCGGCCGTCGTCAACTCGGTGAAGTCGGTGAACCCCCAGCTGCTTTCCTCGGCGCGCCGTTCGGCGAGCCGCCGGGCCTGGGCGGCGTTGCGGGCGATCTGCAGGGTGCCGCCCTTGACGATGCCCGCGTCGACGCCCTCGCGCCTGGCGACGTCGACCACTTCGTCGACCGCCTCGACGAGCGCCCGCTGCCAGGCCACGACCGCGTCGCGGCCACGCTCGCGGGCAAGCTCGTGCCGATCACCGGGGGCCATCGCCGACAGCCAGCCACCGTTGCGGCCCGACGCGCCGAAGCCCGCGAACCGCGCCTCCAGGACGGTGACGCGCAGCGACGGGTCGGCGCGCTTGAGGTAGTAGGCGGTCCACAGCCCGGTGAACCCGGCGCCGACGATGCACACGTCGGCGTCCCGATCCCCGGGCAGCGCCGTGCGCGGCGACGGGATCTTGTCGAACCAGTGGGAGACGTGACCGTTGACGGGAGGCACCCCGAGAGTCTGACAGAGCACTCAGTGGCTAGCCACGATCCTGCCAGCCGTCGACTTGCGCGCAGCCGTCGTGCCAGCAGGACGGTCCACGCCGGGACTCCGGACGGTCGCCCACCTGCACCACCCGGTAGTAGGTGGGACGTCCACAGACGCACGTGTCGCCGGTGTACTCGTTTCGCCTGGACATGGTGAGGGGGATGCCCCGGTCTCGACGGAATTACTCCAACGCCGGTCGGTCGGGCAGGCTGGACCCACGATGACCACCGCCCCTGCCCTGCTGCCCGACCCTGGCGACCTGTCCACGCTGCGCGCCAAGGGCACCGATCCCGACGAACTGTTCGCCTCGTTCGCCGCCTGGGCCGAGGCGAGCGGCACCGTGCTGTACCCGGCACAGGAGGAAGCGCTGATCGAGTTGGTCAGCGGCGCGAACGTCATCCTGGCCACCCCGACCGGCTCGGGCAAGTCGCTCGTCGCGACCGGCGCGCTGTACGCGGCGCTCGCGGCGGGGACGCGCAGCTTCTACACCGCACCCATCAAGGCACTGGTCAGCGAGAAGTTCTTCGCGCTGTGCGACGTGTTCGGGGCAGCCAACGTCGGAATGCTGACCGGCGACGCCTCGGTCAACGCCGGCGCGCCGATCATCGCGTGCACCGCCGAGGTGTTGGCCAACACCGCCCTGCGGGAGGGCGCCGACGCCGACATCGGGTTGGTGGTCATGGACGAGTTCCACTTCTACGGCGACCCCGACCGGGGGTGGGCCTGGCAGGTCCCGCTGCTCGAATTGCCAAGGGCGCAATTCCTGCTGATGTCGGCCACCCTGGGCGACGTCACGTTCCTGCGCGACGACCTGACCCGTCGTACCGGCCGGACGACCGCGCTGGTCGCCAACGCCGAACGGCCCGTGCCGCTGCACTACTACTACGCGACCACCCCGATGCACGAGACGATCCAGGACCTGCTCGACACGAAGCAGGCTCCGGTCTACGTCGTGCACTTCACCCAGGCCTCGGCCCTGGAGCGAGCGCAGGCGCTGATGAGCGTCAACGTCAGCACCAAGGAGGAGAAGGCGGCCATCGCCGAACTGATTGGTGCCTTTCGCTTTTCGTCGGCCTTCGGCACGACGCTGTCGCGGTTGGTCCGGCACGGCATCGGCGTCCACCACGCCGGCATGCTGCCGAAGTACCGGCGACTGGTCGAACAGCTGGCCCAAGCCGGTCTACTCAAGGTCATCTGCGGCACCGACACGCTCGGCGTCGGCATCAACGTGCCGATCCGCACGGTCGTGTTCTCGGCGCTGTCGAAGTACGACGGCACCCGCACCCGGTTGCTCAACGCCCGCGAGTTCCACCAGATCGCGGGCCGCGCCGGGCGGGCCGGTTACGACACCGCGGGCACCGTCGTGGTCGAGGCGCCCGAGCACGAGGTCGAAAATCTCAAGCAGTTCGCCAAGGTCGCCGACGATCCGAAGAAGCGTCGAAAGTTGGTGCGCCGCAAGGTGCCCGAGGGCATGGTGCCGTGGAGCGAGAAGACGATGACGCGCCTGGTGGAGGCCTCCCCCGAGCCGTTGACGAGCAACATGCGGGTGTCGACGGCGATGATCCTCGACGTCGTCGACCGCCCCGGCGACCCGTTCGTCGCGATGCGGCGCCTGCTCACCGACAACCACGAGCCGCGCAAGCGACAGCTCAAGCACATCCGGGAGGCGGTCGGCATCGCCAGGTCGCTGCTGCAGGCCGGGGTACTGGAACGGCTCCCCGAGCCCGAGCCGGACGGACGGCGTTACCGGCTGACCGTCGACCTGCCACCCGACTTCGCCCTGAACCAGCCGCTGTCGACGTTCGCCCTCGCCGCCATCGACGTGCTCGACCCCGCCTCGGATACCTATGCGCTGGACGTGGTTTCGGTGATCGAGGCGACGCTGGAGGATCCCCGCCAGATCCTGTCGGCGCAACTGAAGAAGGCCAGGGGCGAGGCCGTCGCCGCGATGAAGGCCGAGGGCATCGAGTACGACGAGCGGATCGCGCTGCTCGACGACGTGACCTATCCCAAGCCGCTCGAGGACGTGCTCGGGCACGTCTTCGACGTGTACCTGCAGAGCAACCCGTGGGCCGCCGACGGTCAGCTGTCGCCGAAGTCGATCGTGCGCGAGATGTGGGAGCGGGCCTTCACGTTCCGGGAGTTCGTCAGCGTCTACGCGTTGACCCGCTCCGAGGGCGCCGTGCTGCGCTACCTCTCCGACGCGTTCAAGGCACTGCGGTCGGGTGTGCCCGCCTCGGCCCGCACCGAGGAGGTCACCGACGTCGTCGAATGGCTGGGTGAGCTCGTCCGCCAAGTGGATTCGAGCCTGCTCGACGAGTGGGAGCAGCTCACCAGTCCAGACCAGCCGCTGGACGCCCCGGTGGCGGTGCCGGCCCGACCCCGCCCGCTGACCGGCAACGAGCGCGCCTTCACCGCGATGGTCCGCAACGCGCTGTTCCGGCGGGTAGAACTCTTCGCGCGCCGGCGCTGGTACGACCTCGGCCAGCTCGACGGGGACGCCGGGTGGACCACCGAACGCTGGGCGGAGGTGGGTGCCGAGTACTTCGAGGAGCACGATTCCGTCGGCACCGGCGCCGACGCCCGTGGCCCCGCCCTGCTGATCGTCGACCGCCAGCCCGGCCGGTGGGACGTGCGGCAGATCCTGGACGACCCTGCCGGCGACCGGGATTGGGGCTTCGACGTCGAAGTCGACCTGGAGGCCTCCGACGAGGAGGGCACGGCGGTGATCCGGGTGGTCGACGCGGGGCGGATGGGGTAGCACGCCGCGCGTCCCCTGTGGATCACTTCACGACTGTGGATGAACCACTGCCCCAAAGGTTTCTGCCCCGCCTTCCGTCGGTGCTGCGAGACACGCTCGCGGTACGAACCGACAGAAGGGCAGACACGCCATGTGCTGGCAATGCGACCATCCCGACAAGACCCTGGACGACTACCTCGCGCTGATTCGCGAGACGATCGTGGCGCACGGCTGGGCCGTGCAGCACGTCGAAAGCGACCGCAGGCCCCTCTCCTACACGATCGGGCTGCACGATCGCGGTCTGCCGGAGCTCCTGGTCACCGGCCTGCCCACCAAACAAGCCGGCTGGCTGCTGAACACGTTCGCCAAGCGGATGACCGCCGGTCTTCGAGCGGTGCCCGGCGATCAGCTCGTGCTGCCGGCCGACACTCGCCTGGAGGTGGTCGACGTCGAGCATCCGGATGCGCACATGGGCATCGCCGTCGCGATCGAGGGCTACGACGTCCGCGCGATGCAGCTGGTGTGGGCCGACGGCCGGGGCCGGTGGCCCTGGGCTCCCGGGTTCGACGGCGGTCACCGACGGCAACCGGTGCTCGGAGCGCGGACGACCAACGCGTGATCAGCCCCAGGAGGTCTCGCCGTGGCGGTCGACGAACCGCCCCGAGCCGTGGCCGGGACCCTCCGTGGCGAGCGCGACGACGGCGTCGGTGCCCTCGGTGACGGTCTGTGGCCCGGAGTTCGCGTTCAGGTCCGTCGCGGTGTAGCCGGGGTCGGCGACGTTGATCCGAATGTCCTTGAACGCCTTGGCATACTGGGTCGTCAACATGGTGAGCGCAGCCTTCGAGGCCGTGTATGCGGGGGCCACCATCGACGACTCGGCACGCGACGGGTCATGGGTGAGTTCCAGTGATCCCATTCCGCTGCCGACGTTGACGATCACCGGGTCCGACGAGCGTCGCAGCAACGGGAGGAAGGCGGTGGTCGTCCGGACCACCCCGAGCACGTTGACGTCGAACACGGCGTGAAAGTCCGTGGCCGTCAGATCGGCGGCGTCGGCGTACGGACCGGCGACGCCTGCGTTGTTGATGAGCACGTCGACCGATCCCTCGTGCTCCTCCACGTCCTTGGCCGCCGCGGCCACCGAGGCGTCGTCGGTGACGTCGACCTGGACGAAGCGGGCACCGAGGGCGTCGGCCGCGGCGCGGCCCAGTTCCCGATCACGGGCTCCCAGCAGCACGGTGTGACCCTGCTCGACGAGCCGACGGGCCGTCTCGTAGCCAAGGCCCTTGTTGGCTCCGGTGATGAAGGTGATCGTCATGCCCCCATGCTGCCTCGTGCCAACACGAGTGCCCGTACGACCGAGCAGGAGCGGCCCGACAACCGGTAGGAGAAGTCAGGACCGATGGCGCGAAAAGGCCGACCAGCAAACGCGCCGATGCTAGCCTCCGACCAGCAGGGAGTCGGCGTCGACGCCGACGGCACGTCGACCGCGGAGGAACGGCCATGAGCACTGCGGCTGAACGCGCCACCCAACTCGACCTGGTCGCGAGGCTCAAGTCCTCCTATCCCGAACTGCCCGACGCGCCCACCCCGGACCTGCTCGACCATGCCCGGTTCGTGGCGTACATGAAGCCCGTCCACGACGTCGGCGGCGAGCCCGATGCTCCGATGAAGTACGAGAACAAGGACTACGAGTACTGGGAGCACATGACCTACGTCATGTGCGAAGTGCTTGCCTGGCGCGGCATTTGGTTGTCCGAGGCGCGGCGTCGCATCGGCAACGTGGACGTCCAGCGGGCGGTGTATCTCGGCTTTCCCTACTACGGCCGGTGGCTGCTGTCGGTGGCCCGCGTGCTGGTCGAGAAGCACCTGGTCGGCCTGACCGAACTCACCGAGCGGATGGCCGAGGTCCAGCAGCGCTACGCGGACGGGCTGGCCGGCAAGACCCTCCGGGCGCAGCCCAGGTTCGAGGGCGACGGGGCTGGGATCCCGCGCAACACCCACGTCGTGCACGCCCAGGGCAAGGGCGACCCGCAGGTCTACGCGGGCAGGGCGGGCACCCCGAAGTTCGCGGTGGGCGACCGGGTGTTGGTGCGGGAGCTGCCCGTGCTGTTCTACACGCGCACACCGGAATACGTGCGCGGCGCCACCGGTGAGATCGCCGCCGTCGCGTACGAGAGCCCCGCCGCCGAAGACGAGACCTGGGACATCCCCGACGCCAAGCCGGAGTGGTTCTACGTCGTGCAGTTCACCATGGCCGAGCTGTGGGACGACTTCAACGGACCGCCCACCGACACGCTGCGTACCGAGATCCCCGAACGCTGGCTGCGCGCCGCCAACTGAACGGACCGACATGACCGACCACGACCACGACCACGACCACGACCACGACCACGACCACGACCACGACCACGACCGTACGGTGAAGCCGATGGTCGACGAGGTCACCGACTTCGAGGTGCTGGAGATCGCGCTGCGCGAGCTCTGCATCGAGAAGGGCATCTTCACCGCCGCCGAACACCGGCTGTTCACCGAGTTCGCCGAGCAGATCGGCCCGACCCCGGCGGCGCGGTTGGTCGCCCGCGCCTGGCTCGACCCCGACTTCGAACGACTCGCGGTGACCGAGCCCATGACGGCGAGCAAGGAGGTCGGCGTCGACTGGCTGGAACCGACGGGCTTCGGCACGCCCAGTGACTTCACCGCATTTCAGATCCTCGCCGACACCCCGACGCTGCACCACGTGATCGTGTGCGCCCTGTGTTCGTGCTACCCGCGACCGATCCTGGGCAACTCCCCGGAGTGGTACCGCACGCCCAATTATCGTCGGCGACTGGTCCGTTGGCCCCGCCAGGTGCTCTCCGAGTTCGGGCTCTACCTGGGCGACGACATCGAGGTGCGGGTGCAGGACTCCAACCAGAAACACCGCTTCATGGTGATGCCCGTGCGCCCGGAGGGCACCGACGGGTGGACCGAGGATCAGCTGACCGAGATCATCACCCGCGACTGCCTGATCGGCGTCGCACTGCCCAAGCCCGGCGTGACCACCAACGTCGTCACCGCCACCCGCGCCGCGATGCACCCGGTGGGTGAGTGACGATGGCCGACGTCGACGGCGAGGTGCTGCGGGCCATGGTCGACCCCGATCAGGTGTGGCCGAAGGTGGCGGCCAAGTACGGCGTCGAGAACCCCGTGCCGCCGTGGAAGACCAGCCTGGACGGGTTGTGCGACGCGCTGGACCACGCGGCGTGCGACACGTCGGTGCCGAGTTTTCAGGAGCGCCGCGACGAGGAGGACGCGCTGTCGGCGACGGAGTACTCCGACCTGCCGTATCCGGAGAATCAGCTGGTCTCCCTGGCCCACTCGCTGCTGGCCCGTGGCATCCTCACCGAAGCCGAACTGCGGCAGCGGCTCTCGGACGTACGCCGCCGACTCGAGGCGTGACCGCGGGCGTCACCCCGTCTGCGTGCTGCGCTTCTTGGCCTCCCGCAGGCCGACCCAGAACCGGGCGGCCTCGCGGATCGACTCCTCCACCGGCCGTGGCTCCCAACCGAGTTCACGCCTAGCCTTGGCGCAGTCGACGGGTGCCTCGGCCCGCATCAGGCGCAGCGAGTCGATCGACAACTTCTCGTCGGTACCCCTGAGACGCGCCTTCGCGCTGCCGAGCACGGCCATGGCCCACGACAGGGCCAACGGGATCGACCGGGTGGGTGCCGGCACACCAGCGGCCTCGGCGGCGATGCGCACCACGTCGGCGTTGCTGATCATCTTCTCCGAAATCAGGTAGCGCTGCCCGACGCGCCCCTTCTCCGCTGCCAGGATCAAAGCGCTTGCGGCGTCGTCGATTCCGACGGCCTCCAATTCGACGCCGCTCAACACGAACGGCAGCTTGCCGAAGGCGGCGCCCGCGATGATGGCGCCGTGCGGGGTGCGGCCCCAGTCGCCGGCACCGTAGGTGGTGGACACGCACATGGCGACGGCGGGAAGGCCGCGGTCGCGGACGTAGCCCATGACGAGGTTCTCGGCCTGCACCCGCGACCGGACGTACGGCGTCAGGTTCCGGTCGGAGATGACGTCGTCCTCGGTCGCGACGCGGCCGCGCTTGCGGCCCACCGTGGCGTAGCTGCTGGTGAAGACGAAGCGCCGCAGGCTCGCGGCGACGTCCGGCCGGCACGCGACCTCGAGCACGTTGCGGGTGCCGTCGACGTTGGTGCGGAACAGCGGCGCCGGGTCCCTCAGCCAACCGCGGGTGTCGACGACGCAGTAGTAGACGACGTCACAGCCGAGCATGGCCTCGTGCAGCGCGGCGTCGTCCCAGATGTCGCCGACGACGCGCGCGACCTCGAGGTCGTCGATGCCGACGGTGTTGGCCCCGGCCCGCACCATGGCGCGAACGTCGTGGCCGTCGGCGACCAACTGCCGGGTGACGTGCGAGCCGAGATAGCCGTTGGCCCCGATGACGAGCGCGGTCACGAGCGCCCGCCGAACGTCGTCATCCACGCCGCCGCCTCGTCGGGCAGCGTGCCCAGCTCCTCGGCCTTGCGGCACCACTTCACCGTGGCCGCGACGAAGCGCAGGGGGTTGTAGACGTCCTCCTGTCGGCACCACTTTCCGTCGCCGGCATAGGTGACGATCGAGATGTTGGTGGCGCTGATGATCATGCCGTCGCCGGGGTCGCGCATCGGGTTGTCGAGCTCGCAGATCACCCGACCCCGCTCTTCGTCCACGACCGTCCACAGCGACGGAAACGACGTCATGTAGCTGCCGGGGAAGTTCTCCATCGTCTTCCAGATCCACGGCCGGACCTGCTCGCGGCCGTGCATCGTGCCCGCGGCGTGTTCCACGTAGGTGACGTCGTCGGTGTACTGGTCAACCCAGGGATCCCAGTCCCTGGTCTCGGCGGCCCTGGCGACCGTGGCTTCGAATCCGGCGAACGCCTCGACGAGCTCGGCGCGGCTGAAGGTGGTACCCGTCACAACCAGAACTAGAACACGTTCTATTGCCATTTGTCGAGGAACTTCCGAGCGGCCCGGAGGGTTATACGAGTGCGACCCAAGGAGGATCTGTGACCGCTTCCAATCCCAAGACCTACGACAAGAACCCCGCGGCGGTGAACGCCCTGTCACCCGAGCAGTACCAGGTGACGCAGAAGAACGGCACCGAGCGGCCGTTCACCGGGGAGTACTGGGACAACCACGAACCCGGTATCTACGTGGACGTGGTGTCCGGTGAGCCGCTGTTCGCCTCGACCGACAAGTTCGAGAGCGGATCGGGCTGGCCCAGCTTCACCAAGCCCATCGACGAGGCCAACGTGCTCTCCAAGCGCGACTTCAGCCATCTGATGGTGCGCACCGAGGTCCGCTCGGCCCACGGCGACAGCCACCTCGGGCACGTGTTCAAGGACGGCCCCCGCGAAGCGGGAGGGTTGCGTTACTGCATCAACTCCGCTTCGCTGAGATTCATCCATCTCGACGACCTCGACGCAGAGGGCTACGGCGAGTACACGACACTCTTCAAGGAGGCACGGGCATGACGACCAAGAAGGCGATCCTCGCAGGCGGCTGCTTCTGGGGCATGCAGGATCTGATCCGCAAGCAACCCGGCGTGGTGTCGACCAGGGTGGGTTACACCGGCGGACAGAACGACCATCCCACCTACCGCAAGCACCCCGGTCACGCCGAGGCCATCGAGATCGAATACGACCCCAGCCAGACCGACTACCGCGCGCTGCTGGAGTTCTTCTTCCAGATCCACGATCCGACGACGAAGGACCGCCAAGGCAACGACGTCGGCAGCAGCTATCGGTCGGCGATCTTCTACGCCGACGACGAGCAGAAGGCCGTGGCGCTGGACACGATCGCCGACGTGGAGGCCTCCGGCCTGTGGCCCGGCAAGGTCGTCACCGAGGTCACCCCGGCGGTCGAGTTCTGGCAGGCCGAGCCGGAACACCAGGACTACCTGGAGAAGTACCCCAACGGGTACACCTGCCACTTCCCGCGGGCGGGCTGGAAGCTGCCGAAGCGCGAAACCGCCTCGCAGTAGGACGTTTTCGCAGGCTACGCGAGGGGGGTGGTCCGTCGTCTCGTGACGACGCGGCCACCCCTCTTCGGCGTGTAGGCGACGCCGCGCGAATGGACCTTCTCGTCGGGCGCGGTGGTCGTCTCGATCTCGAAGTGCCGCAACACGGTGCGGAGGACGACGTCCATCTCGACGTTGGCGAACGCCGCGCCGACGCACCGGCGGGTGCCGCCGCCGTAGGGCAGGAACGCAAACGTCGACGGACGCTTGCCCACGAAGCGCTGCGGGTCGAACCGTTCCGGAGACGCGAAGTCCTCGGTGCGTTCGTGGATGTGCTGGATCGCGACGAAGATCGAGTACCCCCGTGGAATCACCCAGTCGCCGAGCTGGAACGTCGGCGCGTACACGTGCCGCCCGGCGAAGTCGATGATGGTGCGCGCCCGCTGCGTCTCGAGGATCACGGCCTGGCGGTACTCGTTGCCGTCGGTGCGCGCCTCGGCGACCAACTCGTCGAGCACCCGAGGGTGCCTGCTCACTCGCTCCACGACCCACGACAGGGTCGACGCCGTGGTCTCGTGCCCAGCGGCGAGCAGTGTCAGCAACTCGTCGCCGATGTCGCGCCTCGACATCGCCGAGCCGTCTTCGTAGGTGCTGCGCAACAGCAGTGTCAGCACGTCGTCGCGGTTGTCGAAGTTGGGGTCGGCCTTGACCGTGTCGATCAGTCGCTCGACGACCGCGTCGTACTGGCGGCGGTAGGCGGCGAGCCGGCCCCACGGGGTGAGGCGTCCGTAGGTGCGGGACGGGGCGGGCAGCACGGCCAGCCGGGAACCCAGGGTCACCCAGGGCGGAATGATGCGCCGCAGCTCGTCGAGTTGCTCACCGTCGGCGCCGAAGACGGCGCGAAGGATGGCGTTGAGCGTGATGCGCATCATCGGCTCGAGGGATTCGAACTCCCGACCGTCGGGCCAGGACGCCGCTTCGCGCAGGGTCTCCTCTTCGAAGATGACCTCGTAGTTCTTGATGCTCTTGCCGTGAAACGGCGGGGTCAGCAGCTTGCGGCGGCGCTTGTGCTCGGAGCCGTCGAGGGCGAACACCGATCCCGAACCGAGGATGCGGCTGAGGTTGGGCTGGATGTTGCCCACGTCGTCGGTGTTCGCCGCGAACAGCTGCTTGGCGATCTGGGGATCGGCGACGGTCACCATGTTGCCGAACACCGGGACCCGCAGGGTGAACACGTCACCGTGACGGCGTGACATGACGTCGACCATCCGGCGCCGCGACGCGATGAATCCGAGCGCCTGCACGAACTTCGGCAACCGCGGACTGGGCGGCAGCGTGATCTCCGGGGCGGCGTCGACCGATGGCGTCGCTTCGATGGTGGCTTCGCTCACTGAGGACTCCCAAACTGTTGCGGTACCGCGCCGTACCGGGGTTGGTGTAGTACGGTACCGCCTAGTACCGGATGTGCGCAAGGTCGGAGGTGGGTCGAGGTGAGCACCGCGGCAACCACGGTCGACGACACCTCGTCGACCGGCTCGACCGCGTTCCGCCGCCGGCTTCTGGACGGTCTCGCCGAGTCGATCGCCGAACGCGGCTACCGCGCGACGACCGTCGCCGACGTCGTGCGGGGCGCCAAGACCTCCAAGCGGACCTTCTACGACGAGTTCGCCAGCAAGGAGGAGTGCTTCGTCGAGTTGTTGGCCGCCAACAACGACGACCTGATCGCCGGGATCACCGCGGCCGTCGACGGTGCGGCCACGCCCGAGGTGCAGATCGCCGCCGCCGTCGGAGCCTACGTCGACCACATCGAATCCCGGCCCGCCATCACCCTGAGTTGGATTCGCGAGGCGCCCGCCCTCGGCGATCTCGCCCGCCCCCTGAATCGCGTTGCGATGCAACACCTCACGGACATGCTCGTCGCGATCAGCAACAGCCCGGGATTCGCCGCAGCCGGTCTGGCGCCCATCTCCCGACCGCTCGCGCTCATCCTGCTCGGCGGGCTCCGAGAGTTGACGGCACTGCTGGTCGAGGACGGCCACGACGTGCGGGGCATCGTCGAGCCCGCCGTCACCGCCGCCCGGGCCATCCTCGGGCTGCCGGTCAGCCGAGGATGAGGCGCGCCGACTTCTCGAGTCGCTTCGCGATCCACTCGTAGGACGCGTAGCCCATGCCGGCCCGCACCAGCGCGCCCGAGTACAACATCTCCAACGAGTCGATGACGTCCTCGTCGACCTGCGGGCCCAGCGCCGCCGTCAACCGCGCCCTGATGTCGACCCCGATCCGCTGTCGGAGCGCCTCGACGTCCGGGTCCTTGCCGAGCAGGGCGCTGGTCACCGCGCCCGCGAATTCTGGCTCGTCGGCGACCAGCAGTGCGATGTGCTGCAGCACGTCGACCACGCGGGTGGCGCGGTCGTCGGACTCGTGCGGTACCGGTGGGGCGCCGGTGAGCCGGCGCCAAAACACCTCGGCGACGAGGTGCTCCTTGGAGGAGAAGTAGGTGTACGCCGTGGCCGCGCCGACACCCGCCTCGGCCGCCACGCGCCGTACGGTGAGGGCGGCGAATCCGTCCCGGTTGAGGAGGTCGACCGCGGCTCGGCCGAGCCGGTCCACTGTCTCGGCTTGCTTGGCGGTCAGACGGCGCCGAGTCGACTCCAAGGCCGGATCGGACACGTGTCTGGACGCTACTACAACTCCCCGTGACCAGCAACGGTAAGTTGGCCGTCATGAGCACCACCGAGACCACCCTGCCGCCCGCCGCGGCCCGCCTCTTCTCACTCGCCGAGCAGGTCATCGGGTTCATGCCCGCCGACGAGGGCCGCGCGCTCTACGACGCGGCGGTCACCTACCTGGGCGACGGAACGGGCGTCGAGATCGGCACGTACTGCGGCAAGTCGACGGTGATGCTCGGCGCCGCGGCGCAGCAGACCGGCGGAGTGCTCTACACGATCGACCACCACCACGGTTCCGAGGAGCACCAGCCAGGCTGGGAGTACCACGACACCTCCATGGTCGACGAGGTGACGGGACTCTTCGACACCCTGCCGACGCTGCGCCACACGCTCGACGCCGCCGGGTTGGACGACCACGTCGTCGCCGTCGTCGGCAAGTCCTCGCTCGTCGCACGATCGTGGCGAACTCCCCTGCAGCTGCTGTTCATCGACGGCGGGCACACCGACGCCGCCGCCCAGCAGGACTTCGACGGCTGGGCGCGGTGGGTCGCAGTCGGCGGGGCGCTGGTGATCCACGACGTGTTCCCCGATCCGAACGACGGCGGCCAAGCCCCGTACCGCGTGTACCGGCGGGCACTGGACACCGGCGCGTTCCGCGAGGTCTCCGCGATCGGCTCGATGCGGGTGCTGGAACGCCTCTCCGGCACGCCGGGCGACGCGCTCTAGGCAGACCGCACGGCGGCACGCTCGACGTCCAGGAGCTGCTCACCGCGCCGTTCCCGGTCGTAGGCCTGGCGCCCACCGCGGAGGCCGAACAGCCGTTTCGAGACCAGCAGGTAGACCACCGCGGCCACGTTGATCGCGAACGCCGCCACCCGGGTCGGCGCGATGCCCTTCGACACCAGGTCGTACACCTCCAACGGCAGGAACACCGACGTCGCGATCACCGCGAAGTACTCACCCCATCGGGTGAGCAGCCACAGGCCGACGCCCTCGACGAACTCCAACAGGGCATAGGCGACCAGCGCGAGGCTCACCAGCACCAGGGTGGACGGTCGAGCCGCCAGCGCCCGCTCCAGCTCGTGGATCGCGGTCATCTGGTCGACCTTGATGCCGGAGTTGCGCAGCAGCGGGAGATCCCGGTCCAGCGCGGCCTGGATCGATCCGCGGGCGCCGTGAAACGTCCACACCGCCCATGCCGCGAGCGCGATGAGCACCGCGCGGATCCAGCGTTCCACCGCGAGCGCCCGCAGGATGAGCGCCTGCCGGAGTGCCTTGCCGCGGATGACGAGCGGAGCATCCTCGGTGGGCCCGCGCCCGTGGGGCGGCCCGGGAACGAAGTCGCCGCAGCGCAGGCAGCGCCACACCTCGCCGAGACCGGTGGTTCCGCTCAGCCTGTCGGCCAGGACGTCGTCGTCGGGTGCGTAGGTGACGTGCCCGCGGCGGGCACACGTGTGCAACGCCCAGCGGTCGTGGTCGCGAGCTACGTCCATGGCGGGCTCCTTGCTGCCGGTGCGGGCGAAGTCCGAGGTTGCCCTGGCGATGACCCTACCGATGCCGTCTGGGAACCAGCGGTATTGGAACCTCGACCATTGGTGGTCCGTTGAGCGATGGAGTCAATCCATGCCCGGCCAAAATGACGGTCAGGCATAATTTGCTCACCGGCATGGAGGGCGGACGTGGCTGCATTCGGGCGCTGGTGGCGGCAACCCAGCCACTACGACTGGTTGAGCGGCTACATTCACGCCCGCGGCATCAGCCGGGCCACCCGCCTCATGATGACCGTGATCTCGGCGTCGCTCTCGCTGTGCCTGGTGGCTCTGCTGCTGGGGTCGGGCGGTCCGCGTGACCCGCTTCCGGTGGCGATGACGTGGATGGCCTTCGCCGGCGGTGTGGCCGGGGCGATCCTGTGGTCGGTGCGATGGCCGAGCCCCGCGCAGTCGGTCGCGTTCGCATTGGTGACCAACACCTCGATCGCCCTCGCGTGCCTGGCCTACCCAGAGCCGGTGTCCACACTCGTCGGCTGCATCGCCTTCGCGACCAGCGGCGCCTACATCGCGTTCTTCCTGACCTCGAAGTACGTCGTCTACAACTTCGCCGTCGCCGCGGTCGTCGCCACGACCGCGGCGGTCCAGATGGCCTCGGACGGACACGTCGCCCTCGCGGCGGTGGACCTGTTCCTGGTGCTGCAGGTGAACATCGCCCTGCCGCTCGCCATTCAGGTCCTCATCCGGGCGTTGGCCAACGACCTGGTGCGGGCCGACCTGGATCCGTTGACCAACCTGTGCAATCGGCGCTCGTTTCAGCTCGAGACGATGAGCCTGCTGCTGGCCACGCCCGCAACGGACATGTTCCTCCTGGTCGCCGTGGTCGACCTGGACGACTTCAAGTCGATCAACGACCGGCACGGCCATCTGGCCGGCGACCGGGTGCTGGTCGCCGTGGCCAACGCGCTGCGGGCGAGCACCTGCGAGACGGCGATCATCGCGCGCAGCGGCGGAGAGGAGTTCGTCGTCGCCGACACGTCCGCCACGGGTGACGCGACGCCGCTGGCCCAACGGATCTGCGACGCCATCGCCGACCTACCCGTGCCCGTCACCGCCAGCGTCGGCACCGCGTGCGCACGGCTCGACGACGTGTCCGCCCGTCAGCACGAGTCGATGGTGCACTACCTCGTCGGGGTCGCCGACAAGGCGATGTACCGCGCCAAGCGCAGCGGCGGGAACAGGTTCCACCACTACGGCTACATCGGGTGAACGCCGGAGGTCAGCGACCGGACGTCGCGCAGGCGCAATCGAAGTCGCCCACCAGACCGCTGGGAAGGTCCGCGCCGCGGAAGATTCCGCTGCCCGCCGTCGTCGACGACAGCGCGTCGGCCGCAAGGATCACGGCGGCGCCGGTCCACGTGGTGCGCTCGACCGGCCAGCGCTTGCCGTCGGTGAACACCAGGCCCGTCCAGTACGAGCCGTCCTCCTCGCGGAGGTGGTGCATGGCGGCGAATTGTTCGTGCGCCCTGGCTGATTCGCCGATGGCGTCCAGCGCCATCACGAGTTCGCAGGTTTCGGCGCCCGTCACCCACGGCCGGTGGTCCACGCAGCGAATGCCGAGTCCGTCCACGACGAACCGGTCCCACCGCTGGTCGATGCGCGCCCGTGCGGCGTCTCCGCGCAGGGCCCCACCCAGCACCGGGTAGTACCACTCCATCGCGTGGTCGTCCTTGAGGTTGAACGCCTCGGGGTGCTCGACGATCGCATGTCCCAGGCTGCCGACGGCCAGCTCCCACTCGGGCTGCGATTCGCCGAGGTAGTTCGCCAGCGCCAGCGCGCACCTGATGCTGTGGTGGATGCTGGCGCAACCGGTGAGCAACGCCTCCGGCAGGATGCCCGACGGGCTTGCCGCCCAAGCGATCTCGCCGCCGTCGAGCTGCATCGTGAGAACGAAGTCGACGGCTGCCCGCACCACCGGCCACATGGCCTGGGCAAAGCTGCGGTCACCGGTGACCAGCACGTGGTGCCACACGCCGGTGGCGACGTAGGCGCAGAAGTTGCTGTCGCTGTTGCCGTCTTCGAGGACGCCGTTGCGCATCTGGATCGGCATCGAACCGTCGGCGCGCTGTACGTCACGGCACCAGTCGAAGGCCGCCCGCGCGGGCTCCCACATTCCGGCGACGGTCAACGCCATCGCGTTCTCGACGTGGTCCCACGGATCGGTGTGTCCGCCGACGAACCACGGCAGCGCACCGGAGGGCTCCTGCGTGGCGGCGATGGACGCCGCCGTTTGACGGCACTGTTCCGGCGTCAGAACGCCTGGCACCCCAGGAATCTCGTGACGCCGCATGGATCAGGCCGCCGGCTTTTCGAAGTATAGAGCGACGCTCTTACCGATCAGCGGGTTGAGCAGCGACTCCGCGTTGCGGGTCAGCCACGGCCGAGACATCATGTCCCACACCAACATCTTGTGATACGTCGTGACGAGGGGATTGTCCGGCTTGTCCACGCCGACGGCGCACTTCAACCACCAGAACGGCGAGTGCAGCGCGTGCGCGTGATGCCGGTGGTCGAACCGCAGGCCCCTGGCGGTGACCTTGCCCTGCAGTTCGTCGGCCCGGTAGATGCGGATGTGCCCGCCCTCGTTGGCGTGATACTCGTCCGACAGCGCCCAGCACACCTTCTCGGGCAGCCAGCGCGGCACCGTAACGGCAAGTCGCCCACCGGGTTTGAGCACGCGGACCAACTCGTCGATCGCCGCGTCGTCCTGCGGGACGTGCTCCAGGATCTCCGAGGCGATCACGAAGTCGAAGGTGCCGTCGTCGTACGGCAGGTCCAGCGCGTCACCCTTGACGGCCTCGGCCTTCGCCGACGCGGGCGCCTCGCCCTGCTGTTGCATCGCCTGAAGGATCGCGTCGACGTTGTTCAGCTCGGCGACGTCCTGGTCGAAGGCGACGACGTCGGCCCCCCGACGGAACGCCTCGAACGAATGCCGGCCAGCGCCGCATCCCACGTCGATCAGGCTGCTGCCCGCACCTACGCCCAACCTGTCGAAGTCGACGGTCAACATGTCTTCACCCGTTCCATCGCGCGTTCGTACACCGAGACCGTCTGTGCGGCCACCGATTCCCAACTAAAGACGTCGACGGCACGCGTGCGGCCGTTGGCGCCGAGCCTGCGCAACTCCAGTGGGGAGTCGAGCAATTCACCAAGCACTCTGGTCAAGTCGTCGACGTCGCCGGGGCGGACCAGGCGGGCGCACACGCCGTCCTCGCCGACGACCTCCGGCAGCGCACCTGCGCGACTGGCGACGATCGGCGTACCGCTCGCCATCGCCTCGACGGCGGGTAGCGAAAAGCCTTCGTACAGCGAGGGAATGCAGGCGACCTCGGCCGAGGCGAGCAGGTCCGCCAATTCGTTGTCGCTCAAACCGCTGGAGCTGTGCACGATGTCGGAGATGCCGAGTTCGGCGATCAGCTTCTCGGTGGGCCCGTTGGGCTCCAGCTTCGACACCAGTTGAACGTCGAGGTCCCGCTCGACCCGCAGCCGCGAGACCGCATGCAGCAGATGGCTGACGCCCTTGAGCGGAACGTCGGCGCTCGCGATCGCGATGATGCGGTTGCGCACCCGGTTCTCGCTCGGCCGGAACAACTCGGTGTTGACCCCGAGCGGCACCACGTGCAGCTGGGCGGGGTCGACGTCGAAGTCGTCGGCGATGTCGACGGCCGAGGAGGACGAGACGGTCAGCAGCTCCGGGATGTTGCGGGCCACCTCCTTCTGCATCTCGGCGAAGGCGTACCACCGCTTGACCAGCGGCTTGCGCCACCACTTCGCGGCGGCGACGTCGACGAGGCGGTCCCGGGTGATCGGGTGGTGCACCGTGGCCACCAGCGGCAGTCCCAGCTTCGCCACCTTCAGCAGGGCGTCGCCCAGGCTCTGGTTGTCGTGGACCACGTCGAACTCGTCGCGCCGATCGGCGAGGATGCGGGCGACGCGCAGGCAGAACGTCTTGGGCTCGGGAAAGCCCGCCGTCCACGTGGTGAAGAGTTCGAGCAGGTCGATGCGGTCGTGGAGCTCGCTGACGTGCGGGACACGGAACGGATCGGGTTCCCGGTAGAGGTCGAGGCTCGGCACCTTGGTCAGGCGCACCCGCGGGTCGAGACCCTCCGGATATGGCTGCCCGGAGAACACCTCGACCTCGTGGCCAAGTTCTACGAGACCGCGACTCAGATGACGGACGTACACGCCCTGCCCACCACAATGCGTCTTGCTTCGATACGACAGAAGGGCAATCCGCATGTCTAGTTCACCGCGGCCAGAGTCGGAATCTGCGCTCTGGACATGTGTCCAGACTATAGTTTGACCGGCTAGCTGCCGCAACGCGGCCATGTGCGGCGATCGCGCACACCCGACTCACGCCGGCGGAAATCCGCCGGTGGCCACCGGCCCCCACCGCACCGGCGTGACCCTGATCAGGCACTTCCCCTGGTCGACCATGGCCTGGCGGTACTCGTCCCAGTCGGAGTGCTCGCCGGCAATCGCGCGGAAGTACTCGACCAACGGTTCGACCGCATCGGGCAGATCGATGACTTCTGCGTCCCCGTCAACCTGTACGTATGGGCCGTTGAAGTCCTCGGAGAGCACCGTCACGCTGGCCCGCGGATCGCGGCGGACGTTCACCGACTTGGCCCGCCGGGGGTAGCTCGCGACCACGATCCGGCCCGCGTCGTCGACCCCGCCGGTCACCGGCGAACTTTGCAACGAACCGTCCGACCGGAACGTGGTCAGCACCATGTGATGTCTGGGCCGCACGAAGTCGAGCAGTGCCGTGCGGTCCACCCGGTCGGCGGTAGCGAACTTGCGAGCCATCCCTGCAGCTTACGGACGGTGGTCCGGCTTGCGCTTCAACGTCCAGGACGGAATCCAATGGGTGACGGACTTCCGACTGGGGCCGTAGGCGATGTCGTAGGTGACCAAGCCCCACCAAAAACCCTGCTCGCACAGCCCCCAGCAGCTGAGCCGGCCCTCGACGATCGCGTGCATCTGCAGACCGGCGGGGTTGTAGCCGCCCGTCCGGTGCGGTTCGCGGGGGAAGACGGCCGCGAGGTCGACCAGGACGGGCGTGGGCGGGTCGACGCGGCGGAACGCCTGCTGCACCGGCTGACCGTGGTAGCCGATCGACTGGAGCTCGCCCATGATTCGATCATATGTTCGAACGCGGAAGCACGAACGCGAAAGCCCGCGGGAAGCCGAGTAGGTGAAGCCGCGCACCGGAGACGGCCTCCCTCGGCACCCGCCGCACCGCGCCCGAGGACGGCTCGTAGCAGTCGAACCCCGCGTCGTCGCAGTCGACGAGGAGCACCCAGTGCCGCGGAATCAGGGTGCCGATCAGCATGGCGACCGGCCACCCCGCCCGCACCGCGCGCCGCACGTCGGCGAGGGCGTCCCCGGGTCGCGCCAGCCGCCAGCCGTACCGGACCCGGTGCCCGACGCTGCGACGGCTGATCACCTTCGCCAGGCCGCACGGCGTGGTTCCCAGCGCCCGCGGCCAGAGTCGATTCGCCGCCGCGTGCACCCTGCCCTGCTCGGCGTCCGACCAGGCCGGGTCCGCCAGTTTGGCGCGGTAGTCGGGGTCCAGCAACGCTCCCGCCACGACGGCGACGGTGGGCCCGCAGGTCACCCCGTCGCGCTGACGGAGGCGCGGAACGACAGGCCTCACCCCGTCGAGGCTAGGCCGATCGGCGCGATTCCGGCGCCGCAGGAGTGGGTATCAGTGAACACATGTATACCGAAGGGCGGCCCGCATGAGCTTCGATCTCACCCCCACCATCGCGCAGCACGACCTGGCCAAGCGCGCCCACGAGTTCGCCGACCAGGTGATCCGCCCGGTGGCCGCCGAGTACGACGCCCGCCAGGAGTTTCCGTGGCCCGTGCTCGAGGAGGCCGCGCAACGGGGCTTCTACAGTCCGCTGTTCTACCGCGACCTCATCGGCGACCCCACCGGCCTGTCGCTGCCGATGTTCATGGAGGAGATCTTTTGGGGGTGTGCGGGCATCGGCCTCGCCGTCGTGATGCCCGCGCTCGCCCTCTCCGCGATCGGGCAGGCCGCCTCGCCGGAGCAGATGCTGGAGTGGGCGCCGCAGTGCTTCGGCGGTCCCGGCGACCTGAAGCTGGCCGCGTTGGCCATCTCCGAACCCGAGGGCGGCAGCGACGTGCGCAACCTGCGCACCACCGCCCGCCGGGACGGTGACGACTGGATCATCGACGGCCACAAGATGTGGATCGGCAACGGCGGCATCGCCGACGTCCACGTCGTCAACGCCAACGTCGACCCCGACCTCGGGCACAAGGGGCAGGCGCTGTTCATCGTGCCCGGCGGCACGCCGGGCCTGGAGATGGTCCGCAAGCTCGACAAGCTGGGGTGCCGCGCGTCGCACACCGCGGAGCTGAAGTTCACCGGCGTCCGCGTGCCCGCCGCCAACCTGCTGGGCGGCCACGAGAAGCTCGAACACAAGCTGGCCAAGGCCCGCGAGGCCGTCGAAGGCGGCAAGCACTCCGGGTCCGCCACGCTCGGCGCGCTCGAGCAGACCCGGCCGATGGTCGCCGCCCAGGCGCTCGGAATCAGCAGGGCCGCACTCGAATACGCGACGCGCTACGCCAACGACCGCGAAGCGTTCGGCGCCCCGATCATCGACAACCAGGGCATCGCCTTCCCGCTGGCCGACCTGGCGACCCAGCTCGACGCGGCGCGGTTGCTGACCTGGCGGGCCTCCTGGATGGCGGCGACGGGCGTGCCGTTCGAACGTGGCGAGGGATCGATGGCCAAGCTCGCCGCCACCGAACTCGCGGTCAAGACCACCGAGCGGGCGATCCAGACCATGGGCGGATACGGCTACATCAAGGACCACCCGGTCGAGAAGTGGTACCGCGATGCCAAGCTGTACACGATCTTCGAGGGCACCAGCGAGATCCAGCGGATGGTCATCTCCAACGCGCTGGGCGCCGCCGACGGCAGGCCCCCGATGCACGTCGACCTGGAACCGACGGGCGGGCCGCTCAACGCCTGGTTCGGCCGCGGCACCCCGGCCAGGACCAGGGCGGCGAACCGGGCCCTGGAAGCGCGCGACCGCGTGCCGGCGCCGGTGATGAACCTCGCGATGAAGGTGCTCAAGCCCCCGAGGAAGAAATGACGACCGAGGTTTGCGGTACCCCTGGTATCGCCTCGGCGGGTCTGGCAACATTACCGATGGGTAGGGTTCCGTCGTCCGTACCACTCGACAGGGGGAGATGACAGTGCAGTCGTTCTCGTATCTCGCGCAGGGAACCGAGGGCGGCGGCGCCGCCCTCAACGAGGTCATCGGCCTGTCGGTGGCCAGCGTCGTCGTCGGCGCCGCGCTGCTCTGGATCGGCTACCAGCACCGGATGCGCAAGATCACCTGGCTGCACGATCTCGGCGAATGGGCGGGCCGCAAGTTCAACCGGCCGGCGTGGGTGGCGCTGCCCATCGCGTTGTTCATCACGACCATCATCACGGCGCTCTTCGGCTTCATCTGGGACGTCAGCCTCCACATCGGAAAGGGACGTGACCCCGGCCCCCTGGCGAATCCCGCGCACTACTTCATCCTGTTCGGGCTGTTCATCCTCTTCGTGGCCGGCTGCCTGGCCTGCGTGCTGCCCTACGACAAGCCAGGACCGTCCGCCGTCCGCATCACCCGGCACTGGTACGCCCCGGTCGGCGGCATCCTGATGGCCGGCTGTGGCCTGTATGCGCTGATCGGGTTCCCGCTCGACGACGTCTGGCACCGCATCTTCGGCCAGGACGTCACGCTCTGGGGGCCCACTCACCTCATGCTGATCGGCGGCGCCGGCTTCTCCACGTTGACCGCACTGTTCCTCGAGCACGAGGGCCGCCGCGCCGTCGGAGAGGACAAGCCGAAGGACGGTCCCGGCATCAAGTTCATCCAGTACCTGGCATTCGGCGGCATCGTCATCGGCCTGTCGGTGTACCAGATCGAGTTCGACTTCGGCGTCATGCAGTTCCGTCAGGTGTTCGAGCCGATGCTCATCGCCGCCGCAGGCGCCTTCGCCCTGGTGTCCGCCAGGATCATGCTCGGCCGTGGGGCGGCCGTCGTCGCGGCGATCCTGGCGGTCGCACTGCGCGGACTGGTCGCGCTCATCGTCGGGCCCGTCCTCGGCGCCCCGATCAACTGGTTCGCCCTCTACCTGGGCGCTGCCGTGGTGGTCGAGGTGATCGCGCTGACCCCGCTGATCAGGAAGCCCATGCTGTTCGGTCTCGTCGCCGGCATCGGCGTCGCGACCGTCGGGCTGTGGCTGGAGTCGTTCTGGATCGACGCCGTCTACCGGTACTCCTGGCCGACCAGCATGTGGCCCGAGGCGCTGGCCATGGCCGTGCCGGTGGCCGCGCTGGTCGGCGTGTGCGGCGCGATGGTCGGCATGGTGCTGACCAACCAGAAGCTGCCCAGCCGCGCGATCGGCATCGGCGTCGTCACGCTGGCGGTCATCGCCATCGCAGGTGCCACCGCGAACGGTCTGCGATACGACGTCCCGCAGAACGCGACCGCCTCCTTCACCATGACCGAGGCGCCCAGCATCGGCGATCAGCGCATGGCCACCGCCGACATCCGGATCAACCCGCCGGACCTGATCAGCGAGGACCCCAACTGGGTGTCGGTGCTGGGCTGGCAGGGCGGTCTCGCCAACCAGCGGGGCATCTTCGTCGACCACCTCGAGAAGGTCGGCCCGGGGCACTACCGCTCGACCGCGCCGATGCCGGTCTCCGGCCAGTGGAAGACGCTGCTGCGCGTCCACGACGGTCGCACGATGACCGCGGTGCCCATCTACCTGCACGGCGATCCCGGCATCGGAGCGCCCGAGGTGCCCGCCGAGGCGCAGATGACGCGGCCGTTCGTCTCGGAGATCACCATCCTGCAGCGGGAGCGCAACCCCGATACGCCGCAGGCGCTCTGGCTGATCGGCTGCCTGGTCGTGCTCGTCGGCACCCTGATGATGATCGCCGGACTCACTTGGGGCGCAGGCAGACTCAACAAGAACGAGCCGACCGAGAGCAAGGCCGAGTTCGAGCCGTCAGCGCAGGCATGAGCCGATCGCCCGACGTGGTGATCCTTGCCGATCACTCTGCGCTGCTTGCCATTCCGGCGTTCGCGCCGGCGATCCTGGTGGTCGCCGTGGTCATCTGGGTGGCGCGGCGAGACCGTCGCCTGGCCGACGAGGAGGACGAGGAAGCCACCCACAGCGGACCTTCAGCCACCGCCGACCAGGATGGGACACCGTGAACACGCAGACGACACTCGCCGCCCTGGCCGCCACCACCGCGCTCTTGCTTGCCGGATGTGGCGGATCCAACGAATCAGGTGACACCGCGAGCAACGCGCCCGTCAGCTCGAATTCGGGTGCCGCCCCGCAGATGTCGGACCAGCAGGCACCGCCGGAGCAGGTGGTGGTCGACGTGACCATCAAGGACGGCAAGGTAACCCCCACCAACGAACAGCTTCAGGCCAAGGTGGGCGACCCCATCGTGGTGCGGGTCGACAGCGACGCAGCCGACCAACTGCACGTCCACTCGAACCCGGAGCACACCTTCGCCGTCGAGCCGAAGTCCGGTCAGTCGTTCCAGTTCACCGTCACCGTGCCGGGCAAGGTCGACGTCGAACTGCACGAGCTGAATCGCACGATCGCCTCCATCGCCGTGCAGTGATCCTCGCGCACGGCCTGGGCGGCTCCAACGATCTGCCGATCCCCTACACCTATGCGTTGATCGGCGCGGCGTGGGCACTGACCTTCACCTTCGCCGTGGTGGTGTTGGCATGGAAGAAGCCGCGATTCGACGCCGCCACCCCCGGCCGCCCGCTTCCGCAGTGGGTGACGACGGTCGGCGACGCATCGGCGACGCGCCGGACCGTGGCGATCGTGGGGCTGCTGCTGGCGGCGTGGGTGACGGCGGCCGCGGTGGTCGGCCCGCAGGACGGTGACAACGCGCTGCCCGGCGTCTTCTACGTGCTGATGTGGGTCGGGTTGGTGGCGGTGTCGCTGACGATCGGCCCGGTGTGGCGGGCGCTGTCGCCGGTGCGCACCCTCTACCGCCTGCTGCCGCCGGCGCGCCGCCCCCCGCCGCTGACGTACCCGGAGTGGTTGGGCTACTGGCCGGGCGCCGTCGGGCTGTTCGCCTTCGTGTGGCTCGAACTCGCCAGCCCGGACCCGGGATCACTCGTGGCGGTGAAGGTGTGGCTGCTGGTCTACGTGGTGGTGACGTTCGCGGGTGCGTGCGCGTTCGGCACCAGGTGGAACGCGCGCGCCGACCCGTTCGAGGTGTACGGCGTGGTGGCCTCGCGCCTGTCACCGGTGCGGCGCAACGCCGACGGGCGCATCGCGATCGGCAACCCCTTCGACCATCTGCCGTCGATGCCGGTGCGGCCGGGCACGGTCGCGGTGCTGGCCATTCTGCTGGGGTCGACGGCGTTCGACAGCTTCTCGGCGATGCCGCAGTGGCGCAACCTCGTCGACGACGCGTCGGGCAGCACGCCCGCGGTCGCCGTCCTCGTCCGCACCGCAGGCCTCCTGCTCTTCGCCGGGGTGGTGGCGACCACGTTCTGGTTGGCGGCCCGCGCGACCGGCGGCGTGGACGCCCAGCGCCGACGCGAACTGCCCGGGCTGATGGCGCACTCGCTGATCCCGATCGTCATCGGGTACGTGTTCGCGCACTATCTGACCTACCTCGTCGAACGAGGCCAGCAGACGGTGCTGCGGCTCATCGGACTCCCCGACGTCCAGCCGTACTACTTCCTCTCGGCGCACCCATCGGTGCTGGCGACGCTGAAGGTCGCCTTCGTGGTCGGCGGACACGTCGCGGGCGTGATCGCCGCGCACGACCGCGCCTTGCGCCTGCTGCCCAAGCGGCACCAGGTGACGGGACAGCTCGCCATGATGCTGGTGATGGTCGGCTACACGTTCACCGGGCTGTACCTGCTGTTCGGCGGCTGATCGGGGATACTGGGGCCATGCGCGCGCTGATCGTCGTGGACGTACAGAAGGACTTCTGCGAGGGCGGTTCGCTGGCCGTCGAGGGCGGGGCCGAGGTGGCGCGGCGGATCACCGAGCTGCTGGCCGGGCACGACTACGACCACGTCGTCGCCACGATGGACTACCACGTCGACCCCGGCGCGCACTTCTCCGAGGACCCCGACTTCCGCGACACCTGGCCACCGCACTGCGTCGCGGGCTCGCCCGGTGCCGAGTTCCACGACGGGCTCGACCCGTCGGCGTTCGAGGACGTCTTCCACAAGGGTCACTACTCGGCGGCGTACAGCGGCTTCGAGGGGTTCCACTGCGACCACGGCACCTCGCTCGCCGACTGGCTGCGCGACCACGACGTCGACGCCGTGGACGTGGTCGGGATCGCCACCGACTACTGCGTCAAGGCCACCGCCGCCGACGCGGTCGCGGCCGGGTTCAGCACCCGGGTTCTGGTCGACCTCACCGCGGGGGTGTCGCCGACGACGACCGCGGCGGCCGTCGAGTCGCTGCGGTCCGCCGGCGTCGTCATCGCGTGACCGATCCCGGGTGACCGTGACCACACGGGCGCCCACCGTCGGTTTGCCCACCCCGGTAAACGGGCAGATCATCCCCCGGTAGCCAACCGGCATACCTCACATCCGTGCGTCTCGCCCGCCATGCTCCCGCGGCCGATCGCACCGTATCGTCGCCTTGTTCAATCTTCACCCGACACGGAGTGTGCACTTTGGCCTCACCCAGCTCGCCCGCCACCAGTTCCAAGGACACCGCGACGCCCGCCGTCATTCCGGCGTCCCAGCCCGACTCCCCTTCCAAGGACCAGATGCAGTGGGAGATGTGGCCAGGAAAGGCCTATCCCCTGGGCGCCAGCTACGACGGCTCCGGCAGCAACTTCGCCGTCTTCAGCGAGGCCGCGGAGTTCGTCGAGCTGTGCTTGTTCGACGCCGACGGCGTCGAGACCCGGCTGAAGCTGCCCGAGGTCGACGGCTACATCTGGCACGGCTTCGTGCCCGACGTCGAGCCAGGCCAGCGCTACGGCTACCGCGTGCACGGCCCGTACGATCCGCCGTCCGGGCAGCGCTGCAACCCGAACAAGCTGCTGCTCGACCCGTACGCGAAGGCCATCGACGGCACCTTCCAGTGGGATCAGTCGCTGTTCTCCTACGACTTCGGCGACCCCGACAGCCGCAACGACGACGACTCGGCGGCCAGCATGCCCAAGTCCGTCGTGATCAACCCATTCTTCGACTGGGGCACCGACCGGCCGCCGCAGCACGAGTACGCCGACTCGATCATCTACGAGGCCCACGTCAAGGGCCTGACCGAGACGCATCCCGACATCCCGGAGCGCAGCCGCGGCACGTACGCCGCGATCGCCCACCCGGCGATCATCGACCACCTCAAGGAGCTGGGGATCACGGCGATCGAGCTGATGCCGGTGCATCACTTCGCCAACGACTCCACCCTCATCGACAAGGGCTTGAGCAACTACTGGGGCTACAACACCATCGGCTTCTTCGCACCGGATTCCAAGTACGGCGCCAGCGCGACGCCCGGCGGTCAGGTCCAGGAGTTCAAGGCCATGGTGCGCGCCCTGCACGAGGCGAACATCGAGGTCATCCTCGACGTGGTCTACAACCACACCGCCGAGGGCAACCACATGGGGCCCACCCTGTCGATGCGTGGCATCGACAACGCGGCGTACTACCGGCTCGTCGACGACGACAAGCGCTACTACATGGATTACACCGGCACCGGCAACAGCCTCAACGCCGGGCATCCGCACGCCCTGCAGCTGATCATGGACTCGCTGCGGTACTGGGTGACCGAGATGCACGTCGACGGCTTCCGTTTCGACCTCGCCTCCACGCTGGCCCGCGAGTTCTACGACGTCGACAAGCTCTCGACGTTCTTCGAACTCGTCCAGCAGGACCCGACGGTCAGCCAGGTGAAGCTCATCGCCGAGCCATGGGACGTCGGCCCCGGCGGTTACCAGGTGGGCAACTTCCCTCCGCAGTGGACCGAGTGGAACGGCAAGTACCGCGACACCGTCCGCGACTTCTGGCGCGGGGAGGACGCCAGCCTCGGCGAGTTCGCGTCGCGGCTCACCGGGTCTGCCGACCTCTACGAGCACACCGCCCGCCGGCCGGTCGCGTCGATCAACTTCGTCACCGCCCACGACGGGTTCACGCTGCGGGACCTGGTGTCCTACAACGAAAAGCACAACGAGGCCAACGGCGAGGGCAACAACGACGGCGAGAGCAACAACAGTTCCTGGAACTGCGGCGTCGAGGGTGAGACCGACGACCCGGAGATCCTCGCGTTGCGGGCCCAACAGGTGCGCAACTTCCTGACGACGAACATCCTGTCCCAGGGCGTTCCGATGATCTGTCACGGCGACGAGTTGGGCCGCACACAGGGCGGCAACAACAACGGGTACTGCCAGGACAACGAGATCACCTGGATCGACTGGAGCACGGCCGATCAGAGCTTGATCGAGTTCACCCAGTCGGTGGCCGCACTTCGGGCGGCGCATCCGATCTTCCGCAGGCGGCGGTTCTTCGACGGGCGTCCGGTCCGCGTGCGCGGGTCCGAGCGCCTGCCGGACATCTCGTGGTTCGCACCCGACGGGTCGGAGATGAGTGACGAGGACTGGGATTCCGGCTTCGGCAAGTCCATCACCGTCTACCTGAACGGGCAGGGCATTCCCGACCTCGATCCGCGTGGCCAGCGGGTGACCGACGATTCGTTCGTGATGTGCTTCAACGCCCACCACGAGCCCATCGACTTCACCCTTCCGCCAAGCGAATTCGGCACCGCGTGGCAGCCGGTGATCTACACGGTCGAGGGCGCCGTCATGGAGGGGTCGAGGCCGGTGTCGGCGGCCGCCTCGGTGAGCGTGGAGGCCCGCTCGGTGATGGTGCTGCAAGCCGCGGAGGAACGCTCCGAGGACTCGGACTAGACGCATCCCCGATGGCCCGCCGTGACGCGGGCCATCGGGGGACGCGGCTACTCGCCCCCTACTCGACGATGTCGAAGAAGGAGGTGCCGTCCTCGGGCGTGCCGTCGATCTGACCCTGCTCGCTGCCGTGCCGCTGCGTGTCGAGCCGGTCGAGTTCGTCGTCGGCGACCAGCTCGAGCCCGCCGCCGGCGTCGGAGTCGTGGGCGTCCGTCGCGTCGTCGTCGTCCTCGTCGTCGAGTTCGGCCGTCACGTCGGGCACCTCGTCGGACAACCGCTCGTCGAGGGTCTCGTCGTCCTTGGCCTCGATCCACCGCTCGGGTGGATCGGCGACCTCGTCGCCGTCGTCGTTGCGGATCTCGTCGGAGTCGAGTTCTTCGGACTGCGACAGCGGGAAGTCGTCGAAATCGGATGTGGACATGCCGCCATTCTTCCCGACGTCCGATGCGGGTAAACCCTCCCGTCGGTAGTTACCTCTGCGACAGAGGTATTGTGGCGGGATGCGCACCAGCACCGACCTCGCGGCCGAACTGCTCTCGACCGCGGGCCGCTTTCGTCGCCAGGTCCGCCGCTCCGGCGGGGGACCGCGGATCGGATCCGGACTCCCCGAGTCGCAGGCCGAATTACTCCGGCTGGTCGGTCGCCAGCCCGACATCTCCGTGCGGCACGCCGCCACCGAGCTCGGGCTCGCCCCCAACACCGCGTCCACCCTGGTCTCGCGGCTCTGCGCCGACGGATTGCTCGTGCGCACCGTCGACCCCGACGACAGGCGCGTCGGCCGCCTGCGCCTCACCGAGTCGGCCCAACGGGTCGCCGACGAATCCCGCGCCGGCCGGCGGGCCGCCCTCGGCGCCGTGCTGGCGCGCTTGGACGCCGGTCAGCGCGACCGTCTTCAGGACGGCCTGGCGGTACTGGCCGAGGTCACCCGTCTGCTGCACGAGGAGGAAGCATGACCACCACACCGGCCGTCGAGTGCCGAAATCTGACCCACCGCTACGGCGACTTCACCGCGGTCGACGACGTGACCCTCGAGGTCCACGCCGGCGAGACGCTGGGCCTGCTGGGCCCCAACGGCGCCGGCAAGACATCGGTGGTGCGGGTGCTCACCACGCTCACCCCCGTCCAGCAGGGTGAGGTACGCATCTTCGGGCTCGACGCCCGCCGCGACACCATGGACATCCGACACAACCTCGGCTATGTGCCGCAACAACTCTCGATCGAATCCGCCCTGACAGGTCGACAGAACGTCGACCTGTTCGCCCGGCTCTACGACGTCCCCCGCAGACAGCGCCGAGCCCGCGTCGACGAGGCGCTGGCGGCCATGCAGCTGCTGGACGTCGCCGAGAATCTCGCCGGCACGTACTCCGGGGGCATGGTGCGCCGACTGGAACTCGCCCAGGCACTGGTGAACCGGCCGTCGCTGCTGATCCTCGACGAGCCGACGGTCGGACTGGATCCCATTGCGCGCGACGGCGTTTGGTCGCAGGTGGCCGACATGCAGGAGGAGTACGGCATGACGGTGCTGCTGACCACCCACTACATGGAGGAGGCCGACGCGCTGTGCGACCGCGTCGCGCTCATGCACCACGGCGTGCTGCAGGCCGTCGGGTCGCCACACGACCTCAAGTCCGCGCTGAGCTCCGACGCGTCCCCCGACCCGACGCTCGAAGACGTGTTCCGTCACTACGCCGGATCCGACTTGACCGAGGATGCCGCCAAGCGCGGCTTGAACGAAATCCGCTCCAGCAGAAGGGCTGCGCGCCGTGCCAGTTGAGCTGATCAGGGCGCCGCGCGGCGTGCGACGGGCGGGCGGACTGCTGCGCCGCATGGGAGCCTTCGCACTCGTCGAGTTGCAGAAGCTCAGCCACGACCGCAGCGAACTGGTGACCCGCATGGTGCAGCCCGCCCTGTGGCTGCTGATCTTCGGGCAGACGTTCTCGAGGCTGCACGTCATCGACACCGGGGGCGTACCGTACCTGGCCTTCCTGGCCCCCGGCATCATCGCCCAGTCGGCGCTGTTCATCTCCATCTTCTACGGCATTCAGATCGTGTGGGACCGCGACGCCGGCATCCTTGCGAAGCTGATGGTCACCCCCGCGCCCGCGTCGGCCCTCATCACCGGCAAGGCGTTCGCGGCGGGCGTGCGGTCGGTCGCGCAGGTGGTCGGCGTCATGGTGATCGCCTATCTGATGGGAATTCACCTGACCGCCAATCCCATTCGCATCCTCGGGGCGATGGCCGTGGTGGTGCTCGGGTCGGCGTTCTTCGCGTGTCTGTCGATGACGCTGGCGGGCCTGGTGCGCAACCGAGACCGGCTGATGGGCATCGGCCAGGCCATCACGATGCCGTTGTTCTTCGCGTCCAACGCGCTGTACCCGGTCGAGGTGATGCCCCAGTGGCTGCGCTGGCTCTCGGCGGTGAATCCGCTGAGCTACGAGGTCAACGCGCTGCGGGCGCTGCTCATCGGCATGCCCGGCAACACCCTGCTCGACGTCGGCGTTCTTCTGGTCGCCGCGGCGCTGGGGGTGTTCACCGCGTCGTCGCTGTTGCGGCGCCTGGTCAGGTAGGGCCCGGCCGCCGCGCCAGCAGGTCGTAGGCCGTGACCCCGCCGACGGTGGTGGCGGGGAAGTGGTCGCGGACCCACTGCAGGATGTCGGAGTGCGCCCGTGAGCCGACGTCCGCGGCCCCGTGATCCCGCTTGCCGTTCGTGACGGCGGAGGGCATGCGGCCCGAACCCGGCGGCGCGAGGTAATACGCCACCCGGTGGTTGGCCACGTCGTCCTGGAATTGCTGCAACGTCGGAGTGGGGTCGGTGCCCGAGAAGCCGCCGATCGCCATTACCGCCGTCCCCGTTGCCAATTCCAGCCCGGCGGCCGACGTCGACCGGTCCACCGCCGCCGACCACGGTGTGTCGGTCTCCTCGAGAAGCGCGTCGAGGCGCGGGTTGCCCATCGTGCGGCCGCCGCCGAACCCCGTCCCCGGGCGGCCGACCGACGGCCCGATGCCCTGATGGGGCGCGGCGACTGTCGCGACCGCGTAGGCGGCGGGCCCGCCGAGCGCCGCGGTCAACGCCACGGTCAGCAGAGCGGGCGCGACGTACCGCCGACCGATCCGACCACCGGAGGTCCACGACCACAGCAGGGCCGTCGACGCGAGCGTCGTCGCGCCCAGGACGGCCCACCGCAACGCCGACGACGACACCGCTCCCCCGCCGAGCCGCCACCAGCCCCAGAGCCCGGCCGCCAGCAGCAGTGCAGCGAGTGCGGCTCGGCTCCATGGCATTTCGCGTCGCGACCAGGCCTGGCACACCCCGATCGCGAAGATCGCCGCGACGGGCGGCGCGATCGAAAGGCTGTAGTACGGGTGGACGGTGCCGTGCATGAAGCTGAGCACCAGGCCGTCGACCAAGAACCACCCACCGAACAGCACCGCGCCGGCGCGCACCGGATCGGTCCTCGGCGCCCTGCCCCGCAGTACCACCGTCAGCACCGTTGCCAGCACCGCACCGGGCACCAGCCAACCGATCTCGAAGCCGAACTCACCGGACACCAGCCGCCCGAGGCCCTGCGGGTGACCGCCAACGCCGCCCAGGACGGCGACCCCGACGTGCCCGCCGTCGAACATGCTCCCGCCCTGGCGATCACGCCCCAAAACCCTTGCCAGACCGTTGTATCCGAGCACCAGGTTCATGAAGTCGTTGTCCGTCGACCCGGCGATGTAGGGCCGCGACGACGCGGGCCACAGCATCGTCAGCACCACGAACCAGCCGGCCGAGAGCAGGAACGCCGCGGCCGAGCCCAGCAGGTGCAGCAGTCGGGCGCGCAGGCGAATCGGCGCGGCGACCAGGTAGGCGGCGACCAGCGCCGGCATCACCATGGCACCCTCGAGCATCTTGGCCAGGAACGCGAAGCCCAGAGCCACCCCCGCGCCGGCCAACCATCCGGCCGACCCGCGCTCCAGCGCGCGCACGGTGCAGTAGGCCGCTGCCGTCATCAGAAGGACCATCGCGGCGTCGGGGTCGTTGAAGCGGAACATGAGCACCGCCACCGGCGTCACCGCGAGCGCCGCACCGGCGAGCAGGCCCGCGCCCGGTCCGCCGAGCCGGCGGACCGCGCCGTACAGCAGGGCGACGGCGCCGACCGCCATCAGCGCCTGCGGGACCAGCATGCTGGCACTGCTGAAGCCGAACACCTGACCCGAGAGTCCCATTACCCACTGCGACAGCGGCGGCTTGTCGACGGTGATGAAGTTGTGGGCGTCCAGCGAGCCGAACAGCAACGCCTCCCAGTTTCCGGAGCCGGCCTGCGCGGCCGCGGCGTAGTACTGGTTGGCCATCCCGTTGATCGTGACGTTCCACAGGTAGAGGACGGCGGTGCCGGCCAGGAGGAGGCCGAGGCGGACCCGCTCCCCGGTGACGAGCCGAACCCGGTCTGGCTCCCGCTCGGGGATGGGGCGGGTCGGGGGGTCGACCACGGTCCCCGGCGCGAACGTCACACCTGACAGTGAGGCATTCCGACATTCGGCCAACCTGTGAAGCAGCGGTGAGACTGCTGCCGAACGTCGCCGGGAAACACCCGGTAACGCGGCCACCGGTGACGGACGAAACTCCTCGTACGGAGCTTCTTGCTAGGTTCGACTCGCCGAGCCTCGGCCTGAGATGGGGGACAGTGTGCGCAACGTCTTGAAGATCGTCGCTGCGATGGCGACCGTCGCCGCAGTGTCGGCGACTGCCGCGACGGCGTGGCAACCCACGTCGCGAACCATTCCGTTCGTCGAGACGGCGTCCATCAACACCTCGTCGCGCACCGTCGGCATCTCCGACTCCGACATCTACGGCATGTCACCCGACGACGTGAACCGGACCTTCGACCTCATGACGGCCACCGGCGTCCGCAACGTGCGCGTGATGATGCCGTGGGCGGGCATGGAGCCCAACCCCGGGCAGTTCGACTTCGGCCAGACCGACCTGATCGTGAACGCCGCCAACGCCCGCGGGATGTCGGTGCTCGGCACGCTGGTGTCGTCGCCGGGGTGGGCCGTCGCACCCGGGCTGGCCGCCGTCTCCAGCCCCCCGGCGTCTGTCGGTACCTACGGCGACTTCGCCGCCGCGGCGGCCAGCCACTTCCGCGGCCGCGTCGGCGCCTACGAGATCTGGAACGAGCCGAACGCGGCGATGTCGTGGACGTCCGGCCCCCAGGGACCCGAACCGGCCGTCTACGCCGACCTGCTCAAGGCGGCGTACCCGAAGATCAAGGGCGCCGACCCGTCGGCGCTCGTCGTCGGCGGCGTCGTCGGCTCCGTGGTGTCGTTCTTCGCCCTGACGATGGACCCGGTGACGTTCGTCGACCAGATGTACGCCGCCGGCGCGAAGGGCTCCTTCGACGCGCTGTCCTTCCACCCGTACCAGTACACGACGATGTTCTCCGCCGGCGGCGACCTGCCCAACTCCCCGCTCCTGCAGGTCGGCGCGATCCACGACCGGATGGCGTCCAACGGCGACGGTGGCAAGAAGATCTGGGCCACCGAATACGGTGAGCCGACCTCCAGCGTGGACGAGGCGACCCAGGCGGCGTACCTCACGGACTTCCTCGCCAAGTGGCGCACCCTCCCGTATGCCGGACCGGCCTACGTCTACACGACCCGCGACCGCAACACCGGCAGCGGCAACCCCGACGACACCTTCGGGCTGTACCGGACGGACTGGTCGCCGAAGCCTGCGCAGGCAGCCGTCGCGGCCCTGGCCTAACGGCTACCCGCTGCCCACCAACCGGGCGATCGACGCCATCGGGATGGGCAGCCAGTCCGGGCGGTACCTGGCCTCGTAGCCGGCCTCGTAGACCGCCTTGTCGAGTTCGTAGGCGGCAAGCGTTCCGCCGGAGTCCCGCGGGTCGGTACCCGCCGCGGCGGCGTACCCGTCGCAGAACGACGCGCAGTTGCGATCCACCCATGCGGTGGCCCGCGCGGCCAGTTCGTCGTTCTTCGCGGACCCGTCGACCAGCCGCTGGTAGGCCGCGTACTCATAGGACCGCAGCACGCCGGCGACGTCCCGCAACGCCGAATCCGGCCGGCGGCGTTCCTCGAGCGGTTGCCCCGGCTCACCCTCGAAGTCGATCACCAACCAGCGCTCCGGCGTGCGCAGCACCTGCCCGAGGTGCAGGTCGCCGTGCACGCGTTGCACGGTCTGCGACTCCCCGGCGAGTTTCCGATACCGCTCCTCGACCGCGTCCCGGTACTGCTCGACGGCGGGCACCATCGCGGCAACGGAGTTCAGGCGCTCCAGCAGGGCCTCGACGGGAAACGGCTGCTGCTCGGTCCCCAGCGTCATGGCCAGCGTCCGGTGCACGGAGGCGACGGCCTCCCCCAGGCGATAGGACTCCTCGGCGAAGTCGGCTCCCCCGGAGGCCAGGTCTCGGGTGCTGGCGGTGGCCATGTCCCAGCCCTCCGAGGAGTTGGCGGCGAACTCGGTGACCATGCCCAGCGAGTACGACTCCCCGTCGAAGGTCGTCTCGAACGACCCGAGCAGCCGCGCGACGTGCGGATTGCCCGCGCGGGCCAGCTCGCGGTTCAGCTCGATGTCCGGGTTGACGCCGGGGGTGACGCGACGGAACACCTTGAACATCGCGGCGTCGCCGAAGACCACGCTGGTGTTGCTCTGCTCGGCACCGATGACGCGGCCGTCGAGGTGCAACGGCAGCTCGACGTCCGGCTCCTTCACGAAGCGCAGCGGGCCGACGGTGGCGGACTCGTCGACCAGCGTCAGCAGGAACTTGGCCGCGTCGGGGTCGTAGAGCGCGTCGTAACCGGTGTGCACGCCCGACGTGCCGATGGTCGCGGCGCCCGGCCCGTCCGCTCCGCCGTCCCAGCGCACCAGCTGCTGGTAGCGGTGCGACGTGCCGTCGGTGAACTCGACGTCGAGGAGCACGAGGTCGAGATCGCCCCGCAGCGGGACCACCTCGCCCGTCCGCACCTCGGAGAGTTGGCGGCCACGCCCGGCGTACCACCGCTGGGTTGGGAGCCACTGGTCGAACGGAAGGTTCATCGCCTCAGTCATCAGTCTTCAAAGCTACCCACGGCCGGTGCGCTTGAATCAGCCCGGAAGCTCAAGTCAGGAAGCGGGCGGCGTCGGTGCGCAGGTAGCGCCCGGAATTGGCCTGGCGGTATCCGATCACTCCGCCACCGAACGTGAGGGCCAGCAGGCCGGCGAGCCCCGGGATCGCGACCATCGCCAGCTCGTTGGCGCGGGCCGTGCGCAGGTAGCGCGGGTAGCCCTGCCGTGGGGCGGGGGCGCCCGTCGCCGACGAGGCGGATGCCGGCGGCAACCGGTCGGTCGGGATCGATCCCGTCTGCGCCACCGAACCCTTGACCGCGGGCGCCCGCACGCCAGCCGAGCCGACCGCGAGCACCCGGACGCCCGCGGGCGCCGACCCGCTGATCGGCCGTGGCGTCGGGACCCGGATCTGCGGCACCACCACCGGCGCCTGCAGCACCGGCAGACCGGAGGACCCGGTCGACAGCGGGACCGTGGCACCGGTCCCGTCGCCGGCGTCGACGACGGACGGCTCCTCCTGCATGATGCGGAACGTCGGGGCCGGCGTCGGGGCCGGTGGCGGCGGGCGGAACGGGTCGTACGGCGCGTAGGCGTCCTTCAGCAACGAGTTCACCGTGTTCAACGTCTGCCCGACCGACGTGAAGGCCGCGTACGGGTCGGTCAGGTTGAGCGACCACCGCACGTTCTCGTAGCCGGGCACGGGGACGGACGGCACCGGGACGGTGATCGGCGGCGTCAACGGAAGCGCCACCTCGACCGTGCTCCCGCTGCGGCGGGTCGCCGGCGAGACGACGTCGGGCGGCGCCGGGTCCGGCCGTGAGTCAAGCTCACCGGTCGTCGGCTTGTCGCGCTTGCGCCCGGTGGACGCACCACCGGCCGCGGTGTCGGGCACCGTCAGGGTCCCGGGAACCCGGCCGTTGCCGAAGATGCTTAGTGGTTTGCCGAACATGTCGCGCAGCTGCGTGGCAATCGTCTGCGGGATGTCGAAGATGCTTGGCGGCCGGGTCGCGGGGGTCCCGGCCGGCGGAATGCCCGTGGTCGGCTCGGGTTCGCTCGAAGGAGGAGTCTCGCCGCCCGTGCCGGGGTCGGTGGGGGTGCCGCCGTCGTCGGGATCCGCGCCCGCCACACCCATGCCGATAGAGCTCATCAGCAACGCTGCAATCAGCGCGGCGACGGCTCGCGACACTCGGAGCACAGCGTTCGGCACAACGCTCTCTTTTCAGCTAAATTTAACGTCTGAGCTGGTGAAATACCACCACCTGATTGTTGCACACGAGACCCCTGTGACGTCGATCTTTGGACGGCCGGCCCCGGCCAGCGAACCAGCAGGCACCCCGTCGTCGGCAAACCCCGGCCCGCGCGACGGTAGGGTGCGGACGTGGCATCCGGTGATACCTTGCGCGACCACGGCGATCCTGGCGACGCCCCGTCGATTCCGCCCCCCTTGGCCGCGGCGGTGCACACCACCCGACCGTCGGCCGCCGAGGAGGCCCGCACGATCGCGGCGTCGACCAACACCGGCACCCTGGCCTCGCTGACGGCCACGGGTGACCCGTGGGCGTCGTTCGTCACCTACGGACTGCTCGGCGGAGCGCCCGTGCTGTGCGTCTCCAACCTCGCCGAGCACGGCCGCAACCTCGCCGGCGATCCGCGGGCCAGCATCGCGATCGTCGCCGCCGCCACCGACACCGATCCGCTCGCCAACTCCCGCATCACCCTGGCCGGCGTCGTCGAGCGGCCAGTCGGGGACGAACAGGCAGCCGCCCGCCAGGCCCACCTCGACGCCGTTCCCGCGGCGAAGTATTACGTCGACTACAGCGACTTCACGCTGTGGGTGCTGCGGGTCGACCGGGTGCGCTGGGTCGGCGGGTACGGGCGCATGGACTCCGCCGCCGGGCCCGACTACGCGACGGCCGAACCCGACCCGGTGCAGGCGATCGCCGCGGGCGCCGTCGAACACCTCAACGCCGACCACGCCGAAGCCCTGGCCGCCATGGCCAGGACGCTCGGCGGCTACCCGGACACCACGGCGGCCACCTGCACGGGCGTCGACCGCTACGGGCTCGACCTCAAGGTGACCACCGACCGCGGCGTGGCGTACCCGCGCGTCGGCTTCGCCGAACGCCTCGACTCCCCCGACCAGTTGCGGGCGGCCACGGTGGAACTGACGCGGCGGGCGCGAGAAGGCTGACCTGCCCTACGATCGGTGCGTGTCCGACCGCCCCGAGACCTGGCAAGCCGCCTTCGACCTCATCCGCACCCGCGGCTACGAACGTCGCGACGAACCCTTCAAGCTGGCCAGCGGCCAGCTGAGCCACGACTACATCGACGGCAAGTTCGCGATCGACACCGGTGAGCGACTCACCGTCGTCAGCCGCGCGGTCGCCGACCTCGCCACGCAGACCGGCATCGAGTACGACGCCGTCGGCGGGCTGACCATGGGCGCCGATCCCCTCGCGCACGGCATCGCGATGGTGACCGGCAAGGCCTGGTTCTCGGTCCGCAAGGAGCAGAAGCAGCGCGGCCGCGAACAGTGGATCGAGGGCACCCGCATCGAGCCGGGCATGCGCGTCCTGCTGGTCGACGACGTCATCAGCACCGGCGGCTCCACCGAGATCGCGTTCGACCGGGTCGTCGCGGCGGGCGCCGTCGTCAGCGGCGTCATCCCGATGGTCGACCGTGGCGACGTGGCGGCGGGCAGATTCGCCCGTCGCAACGTGCCGTTCGCGGCGCTGGTCACCTATCGCGACCTGGGCATCGAGCCGGTCAAGGACGTCTGAGTCACGGGCGACTGTGGGGGTCGCGTACGCGAAGTCTCGAAATTGCGTGCACGACACCCACACTCGAGGGGACGTCTAGCCCGCAGCGGGCACGACCAGCACGTCGGTGGGCGCAACCCCCACGGCGACCCGCTGCCCGGGGCTGAACTCCCTCGCCTGTGAGCTGCTCAGCTGAGCGTGCACGACGGCGCCGTCGGCCAGCTCGACGTACACGCGTGAGATCGGACCGAGGAACGCCACCGACCGCACCGTCTCCGCTCCGGACTCGTCGGCGGTGACCGTGACCGACTCCGGCCGCACCATCGCCGTCCCCGCCCCGGAGGTGATCGAGCCCGTCAGCGTGGGCAGCTCGGCGCCGAAGACGCTGGCTCGGCCATCCGAAACCCGGGCGGGCACGCGGTTGTTCAGGCCGACGAACTCCGCGACGAACGGCGTGGCGGGGTTCGCGTACACCTCCGCGGGTGGCGCGAGCTGCTCGAGGCGGCCCTTGCTCATCACACCAACGCGGTCGGCGACGGCGAGGGCTTCCTCCTGGTCGTGGGTGACGAACAGCGTCGTCGTCCCGACCTCCAGTTGCACCCGGCGGATCTCGTCGCGGAGCTGAGTGCGCACCTTCGCGTCGAGCGCGGACAGCGGCTCGTCGAGCAGCAGGACCCGCGGGCGGATCGCCAGCGCACGCGCCAACGCGACCCGTTGCTGCTGACCGCCCGACATCTCCGAGGCGTACTTGTGGGTGTGCTCCGACAGGCCGACGAGCTCGAGCATCTCCGCTGCGCGCGTGGCTCTTTCGCCCTTCGCACTGCCTCGCATCTTGAGCCCGAACTCGACGTTCTCCGCCGCGGTGAGGTGCGGGAACAGGCTGTAGGCCTGAAACACCATCCCCATGTCCCGCTTGTTGGCGGGCACCGAGGTCAGGTCGCGGCCGTCGACGGTGACCGTGCCGGAGGTGGCCTTGTCGAGCCCGGCGAGGATGCGCAGCGCAGTGGTCTTGCCGCATCCCGAGGGGCCGAGCAGCGCGACGAACTCGCCGGGCTCCATCTTCAGGTTCAGACCGTCGAGCGCCTTCACGCTGCCGTAGGTTCGGGTGAGGTCGGTCAGCTCGACCGCCACCCCGCCGCCAGTGGTGCTCATGCGTGACGCCTCCGTCGGGTGACCAGTGAAAGTGCAAGAAGCAGAACGAAACCGAACAGCAACGTGGCCAACGACGCCGCCACCGAGGTGGGGCCGTCGGTCTTGCCGAGCGCGACGATCTGGATGGGCAGGGTCTGATAGCCCGACAGTGACGCGATGGTGTACTCGCCGAGCACCACGGCCACCGAGATGAACGCCGCGGACAGCACACCCGACCAGATGTTGGGGACGACGACGCGCGCGATGGTGGTCGTCCACCCCGCCCCCAGCGACCGCGCGGCCTCCGACAGCGTGCCGAGGTCGATCGCCGACAGCGCGGCGTCGATCGACCGGTAGGAGAACGGCAGCACCACCACGACGTAGACGAAGGTCAGGGTCAACGCGGACTCGCCGAAGAAGTACGTCACCCACAGGTAGACGTTCTTCAGGCCGACGACGACCACCAGCGCCGGGATGGTGAGCGGCAGCAGGCACAGGAATTCGACGACGCCCTTGGCCCACGGCGTGCGCAGCCGGACCCAGATCATGGTGGGCACCAACAGGATCAGCATCACCACCACGGTCAGCACCGCGAGCAGAAGCGACGTGATGATCGACTGGTAGAGCGCCTCGTCGGTGACGAGGTTGGCCCAGGCCGCCATCGTGCGCCCACCCTTGAGCAGATTGCGCGTGGAGAAGTCGGCCATCGCGTACAGCGGGAAGAGGAAGAACAACCCGAACGCCACCCACAGCGCACCCTTGGCCACGCGGGTGCTCATCGCAGCCACCTCATCGCAGCCACCTCGACGTGCGCCGGACCAGCAGGCTGTAGGCCCCCATCACCAGGGCCACGACGACGATCATCTCCAGAGCCAACGCGTAGGCGAAGCCCGACTGACCAAGCACCACCTCGCTGGTGAGCGCGGCGCGGATCAGCAGCGGCACGATCGGACTGCCCTGGCTGACGAGCGCCGCGGCCGTCGCGTAGGCGGCAAAGGCGTTGGCGAACAACAGAAGCACCGCACCGAGGAACGCCGGGGTCAGCAGCGGCACGGCGACCTGCCGCCAGTACTGCCAGGTCGACGCACCAAGGCTGACGGCGGCTTCCCGCCACTGTTCCCGCAGGCCCTCGAGGGCGGGCAGGAACACGATGACCATCAACGGAATCTGAAAGTAGGTGTACACCAGCACCAGCCCCGGAAGCCCGTACAGCCATCCGGAGCCGGCCAGGTTCCAGCCGAAGTGCTGCTGAACCCACAGCGTGAGAACGCCGTTCAGCCCGATCGTCGCGAGGAACGCGAATGCCAGTGCCACACCGCCGAATTGGGCCAGCACGCTGCACAGCGAGATGACACCGCGGCGGATCATCGACGAGGCGGGCCGCGACACGATCAGCCACGCGAGCAGCGCACCGAACACGGCGCCGAGCACCGCGGTGCTGCCCGAGAGGAACACGCTTCTGCCGAGCGCGGTCAGCGCCGTCTCGGAGAACAGCGCGCTCAGCCGGGCGAGCGAGAACCTGCCGTCGTCGATCACCGCGCTGGTGATGACGGTGACCGTCGGGACGATGAGGAAGATCCCCACCACCGCGAAGAACGGCAGCAGTGGCAGGGAGTCGACGAGGCGACTGCGGATCTTGGCCAGGGCGATCAGCCGATCGCCTTGGCCCAGTTGGCTTCCAGGTACTTCTTCGCGGCGTCACTCTGCTGCTGCGTCACGAAGACCGCCGATCCGTCGACCGGCGGCAGCGCCCGGTAGGCGGTCAGGTCGATCGTGCCCGCGGTGACCATGCTGTCGGCCCGCACCGGACGCGCACTGCCCTGCAGATAGAGGTTCTGCCCTTCGTCGCTGTAGAGGAACTCCTGCCACAGCCGGGCCGCCGCGGGATGCGGAGCGTCCTTGTTGATCGCCTGGTAGTAGTAGCCCGCGAGCGCGGCGTTGGGCGGGACGATCACCTTCCACGACGGCAGCTTCTTGGTCTCCGCGACGTTGAGGTAGTCCCAGTCGATGACAACCGGCGTCTGGCCGGACTCGATGGTGGCGGGCGTCGGGTCGACGGGCAGGAAGTTGCCTGCCTGCTTGAGCTTGCCGAAGAACGTCACGCCGGGGGCGACGTCGTCGGGCGACCCACCCTGGCTCAGCGCAACCATCATGACGCCGGAGAACGCCGCGCCGGCCTGCGTCGGATCGCCGTTGAGCGCGACCTTGCCCTTGAAGTCGGGGCCGAGAAGGTCGTCGACGTTCTTGATCTCCGGCACCTTGGCCGAGTCGTAGCCGATGGACACGTAGCCGCCGTAGTCGTTGACCCAGGTGCCGTCGGGCGCCTTCATCTCCGCACCGATCTCGTCGAACTTCGCCACCTTGTACGGCGCGAACATCGCGGTGTTGGCCAACGCGACGGCTTGTCCGAGGTCGAAGACGTCCGGGGCGGTCGACTTGCCCTTCTGCTGGGTCGCGGCGTTGATCTCGTCCTGGCTGGCGGCGTCGGGCTGGGCGGAGTTGACCTTGATGCCGTACTTGTCACCGAACGCCTTGATGATGGCGCCGTAGTTCGCCCAATCCGGCGGCAGGGCGATGACGTTGAGCTCGCCTTCCTTCTTCGCGGCGTCGATCAGTCCCGACATGTTCTCGCCACCGAAGTCGGCGGCCGAGGTCGCCTCACTCGAGTTGACGCCGGAGGAGGTCTTCTCGCCCTTGTCCTTTGACTCCGGTGGTGCGCACGCGACGAGGCCGCCCGCGACGACGAGGACCAGGGCGCTGGCGGCGAGCCGCATTTTCTTCATTCGCGAACCTTCTTATGGGCGGGATGCGCGACGGTGGCGTTGAGGTGACCACGCCTGGTCGCGACGGTGAACGAACCACGTCGAACTATCGATCAGGGGGGACCTTACCGTTGGGCCCGCAGGTCGGCAGCCGTTCTCGGCCGTCTCTCTCCCGTCGTGGAGGGATCTTCGACGCGCCGGACCAATTTGGCATCCGGTCATCCATAACTGCTGGTCGCCGCCTAACATCGTGGGGTGGCGGACGGCGAGGCCTCGGGGGAGGCCAGGTTGGACGATCCGGTCGACGAGGCAGTCGACACGGATCGCTTGGCCTACCCGCCGTCCGAAGCCGCCGAGCCGGACGTACCGGAGGATCCCGGATTCGGATACCTCTTCGACCAGCCGGCCGAGGACTACGTCGAGGATCCCGAGCCCCGGGTCGAGTGGGTCGAACCCCCTCCGCCGACCGCGGCGGAGGAACAGACGTTCAACGCGTTCGACGCGAGCACCTGGAACTTCAAGCCCGCCCCGGCGCCGTGGTACCGCACCGGGCACACGGCCGTCGTCGTCGCCGCGGTGTCCGTGGCGGCCGTCGCCCTGGTGGTCTCGGTGGTCCTGCTGGCCTTTCAAGGGTCCGTTGGCGAGAACACCGCGCCCGTCGAGCAGACCTCGGTCGCACCGACGACGTCGAGCACCCCGACCGCCACCAGCGAGGCCGAGGTGCCCCCTCCCCCACCGCCACCACCACCGCCCCCGCCACCACCGTCGGCCTCGGAGATCGAGCGGGCGCCGGTGATCGCGCGTCAGCCGACCCGGCCGCCCAAGAAGCCCGAGATCAACGTCACCCGCTCGCCGATGAGCGTGAGACCCCAAATGCCCTCGCGGTGAGCGACTTCGACGCCGTCACACGGTTTGCGAGCGCGCCGGTGGCGGTGCTCGCCACGGTCGGCGAGGACGGTGCGCCGCACCTGGTGCCCATCGTGTTCACGGTGCGGACCGCCGGAGACGAGACGACGCTGTACACCGCCGTGGACGCGAAGCGGAAGTCGACGCAGCGCCTGCGCCGGCTGGCGAACATCGCCGCCAATCCCCGGGTGAGCCTGCTGGTCGAGCACTACGACGACGACTGGGCGCAGCTGTGGTGGGTCCGGGCCGACGGGCTGGCGACGGTGCACGAGAGCGGCGAGCAGATGGCCGTCGGCTATGCCGCGCTGCGTCGGAAGTACGCCCAGTACGAACGGGTCGCGCTCGACGGTCCGGTGGTCACCGTGACGGTGACGCGCTGGTCGTCGTGGCATGCCTGAACGACCTGCGGCCGGTCGTCGAAACCTCGACGTGCCCCGGGCCGACGTGCCACTGTGATCGGATGGCACTACGCATCATCCAATGGGGCACCGGCGCGGTCGGCAAGGAGGCGCTGGCGACGATCCTCGATCCTCGCACCGGCCTCGAATTGGTGGGCGTCAAGGTTCATTCCGAGGACAAGGACGGCGTCGACGCCGGCACCCTGATTGGTCGCGAGCCCGTCGGAGTGGTCGCCACGCGGGATCACGACCGCGCCCTGGCCATCGAGGCGGACTGCGTGGTGTACACCCCGAGGCTGACCTCGATCGCCGAGGTGTGCTCGATCCTGGCGAGTGGCAAGAACGTCGTGACGACGGCGTTTCTGTTCCACCCCAACCGCATTCGCCTCCGGGACCGCGACCGCGTCCTGGCCGCCTGCTTGCAGGGTGGCACCAGTGTGCACGGGTGCGGCCTCAACCCCGGCAACCTCTCGGGCGCTCTGCCGTTGGCGCTGTCGGGCATGAGCCGGACGATCGAGAAGATCAAGCTGCAGGAGCGGGCCGACTGGTCGGGGTACGACAGCACGGCGATCACGTTCGACAACATGCGCTTCGGCCATCCGGTCGACGAAATCTCCGCGACGGCAAACGACTTCCTGGCGTTCAACAGTTCGATCTTCACCGAACAGGTGTGGCTGCTGGCCGACGCACTGCATGCCGGAATCGACGAGGTGACGGCGACCGTCGACGCCGTCGCCGCCAAGCGCGACCACGAGATCTTCGACCACGTGTTGCGGGCAGGCACCACCGGGGGTCAGCGGTGGAACTGGGTGGGCCGCCGCGAGGGTCGGCCACTGGTCGAGATCGAGACGCTGTGGACCGTCGGCAACGAGTACCCCGGGCACTGGCCAAAGCCGCAACACGGGTGGACGCTCACCATCGAGGGCGAACCCTCGATGCGGGCGCACTTCCTGTCCCTGGCGAGCTTCGAACGGGACGCCTCGATGATCGAGCACGTCAACTCGGCGAACGTCGCCACCGCGATGCAGGTGCTCAATGCGATTCCCGCGGTCTGCGCGGCCGCACCGGGTTTCGCGACCATCGCGACCCTTCCGCAGGTGCACAGCCTGATCGGCTTCGGCAACTTCTAACGGGGAACCGCCGAACACTGTGTCCTAGGCCATGATCTGGCGCGTGACGTGATCAGCGCCGCATTTACGGCGCAATGCTTGCACCCCCACCAACCGGTTGGGACACTTCTGCCGTCGCACCGTCCGGGAGCCGACGGTCCGAAGGGAGCTGGGGATGCGCTCGCCCGTGGCCGCACTGGAGCCCCGCTTCCGGCATTGGCGCCACGACCCTCCGGTCAAGACGTCGGCGGCCGTGCTCTTCCTCGTCGTCGGCGTCGTACTCGTCTTGGTGTGGTGCCAATTCCGCGGCGTCTTCTCCGACACCACCCAGCTGACGCTGCTCTCTCCGCGTTCGGGTCTGTCGATGGATCCGGGGTCGAAGGTGACCTTCAACGGCGTCGAGATCGGTCGCGTCGGGACGGTCGACGCGGTGACCGTCGACGGGGCGACGATGGCCAGCATCGCCCTCGACGTCGCCCCCGGCGACGTCGAGCTGCTGCCGGCCAACGTGGACGCGGAGATCAAGGCGTCGACGGTGTTCGGCAACAAGTACATTGCGCTGTCCTCACCCGCCACGCCCGTGGCCGAGCGAGTGAGCGCGGGCACGCCGATCCGCTCGACGAATACGAGCACCGAGTTCAACACCCTGTTCGAGACGGTGGTGGCGGTGACCCAGCACGTCGACCCGGTGAAGCTGAACCAGACGCTCACCGCCACCGCGCAGGCGTTGAGCGGGCTGGGGACCCGCTTCGGCGAGTCCGTCGAGAACGGCAACGTGATCCTGGCCGACGTCAACCCGCTGCTGCCACGCGTGCACGAGGACACCCGGAATCTGGCCGACCTCGCCGACGTCTACTCCGCCAGCGCGCCAGACCTATTCGACAGCCTGGCGGGTGCGGTCACCACCGCGCGCACGCTCAACGAGCGCCGCGACGACCTCGACGCGGCCTTGATGGCGGCGGTCGGCTTCGGCAACACCGCCGCCGACGTCGTCGAGAAGGGCGCCCCGTATCTGGTTCGCGGGGTCGCCGACCTGGTGCCCACCAGCGCGCTGCTCGACGAGTACAGCCCCGAATTGTTCTGCACCATCCGCAATTATCACGACGTCGAGCCGGCGTTCTCGGAGTTCGGCGGCGGCAACGGCTTCTCACTGAAGCTGCGCGACGAGCTCGTCGGCCCCGGCAATCCCTACGTCTACCCCGACAACCTGCCGCGGGTGAACGCCCGCGGCGGTCCCGAGGGTCGGCCGGGATGCTGGCAACCGGTGACCAGGGACCTGTGGCCGATGCCGTATCTGGTGATGGACACCGGCGCGTCGATCGCGCCGTACAACCACCTCGAGTTGGGTCAGCCGCTGGCCGTCGACTACGTCTGGGGACGCCAGGTCGGCGAGAACACCATCAACCCCTGAGCCCCACCCCTCCCACGACGTCGAAAGTGCCGTGGGATCGGGATTCGTCGTCGAATCGCGATCCCACGGCACACTCGACGGGGGAGGAACTCGAACTCAGAGCAGGCCCAGTGACTTCAGGTCCGTGACGTACTTGACGATCACCGGCGCCGAGATGTGCGGAATGTCCTTGTCGGGTCCGATCTTTGCCTCTTGCACCGCCGCCCGGAACCTGTCGGTCGGGGCGATCGAACCGTTGACCGGATGTTCCGGAGACTGGTAGTTGTGCAGCAGCGGCAGCAGTGACGCGTTGCGCTGCTTCTCGGGCAGGCTCCGCAGCGTGGTCTCGAAGCGCTGCAGCCAGTCGCCGTAGTCCTCGATGCGACGGATCGGGTACCCGGCCTCGATCAGCCAGTCGACGAACTCGTCCATGCCGATGCCGTCGTCGTACGGGTTCATCACGTGGAAGGTCTCGAACCCGGTGGTGACGTTCGCACCGATCGTCGAGATCGCCTCGGCGATGAACTCGACCGGCAACCCGTCGTAGTGCGCCCGCTGGCGACCACCGTCGGCGCCCAGCTGGTAGAACGACTGCGGCGCAACGCCCGTCGCCACCAGGCTCAGCATCATGCGGGTGAACATGTCCGGCAGGTTGAGCTGACCGGTGTAGGTGGTGTCGGCCAGGATCATGTCGCAGCGGAACACCGACGCGGGCAGGCCGTAGTGCTCGTTGGCCTCGCGGAGCAGCACTTCGCCGCCCCACTTGCTGTTGCCGTACCCGTTGGCGTAGCCGTCGTCGACCGCGCGGGTGGCGCTGACGACGCGGACGTCGGCGTCCTCGTTGTTGTCGGCCGGGTTGATGCCCGCACCCACCGCGATCGTGGACACGTAGACGAACGGCTTGATCTTCGTGGTGAGCGCGATGCGGATGAGTTCCGCGGTGCCAAGCACGTTCGGCGCGAACAGCTGGCTGTACGGCAGGACGTGGTTGACCAGTGCCGCCGGGTCGACGATCAGGTCGACGGTGTCGGCCAGCCGCTGCCAGGTGGCGTCGTCGAGGCCGAGGTTGGCTTCGCCCTTGTCACCGGCGAGCACCTCGAGGTGGTCGGCGGCCATCGTGCGGTAGTGCTCCAGCAGCTTCGGATCACCGCTGTCGAACGTCGCGTCGAGCCGGGCGCGTGCGGCGGCGTCGTCCTTGGCGCGGACGAGGCAGATGACCTTGCCGTCGACCAGGTCCATCCGCTCCAGCCACTCCAAGGCGAGGTAGCGGCCCAGGAATCCCGTTGCGCCCGTGAGCAACACGGTGCGCACCTCGGAACTGGGGCCGGGCAACGACGTGGCGGCGGCCAGTGTCTCGGCGTCGACGAACTTGTCCAGCGTCAGGTCGGCGGCGCGCACCACGGTGGCGTCACGACCGTGGATCGCGTCGTAGGTGGGCCGCTTGGACCCGCCCGCGCGCTGCGCCTCTATGTAGGCGGCGATGGACGCGAGGTCGCTGGCCGGGCTGACGATCACGCCGACGGGCACGTCGACGCCGAAGATGTCGTGCAGCAGGTTCGCGAAGGTCAAGGCGGACAACGAGTCTCCACCGAGATCGGTGAACTGCGCGTCGGCCTGAACGTCGGCGGCGGCCGCACCGAGCAGCGCGCTCGCGGCCCGGCTGACGGTCTCGAGGACGGGCCGGTCGGCGCCGCTCTGCCGCAGCGCCCTCAGCTCGCCTTCCTGCCCGTCGGCCAGGTCGGCGTACAGCTGCTCGAGCTCGGCACCGTAGCGCTCCTTCAACCGCGGCCAGGCCAGCTTGCGAATGCCGGTCAGCAGGCCGTTCTCCAGGGTGAAGGGGGTGGTCTCGACGAGGAAGTCGCGAGGAACCTCGTAGGACTGCAGGCCCGCCGTGCGCGCGGCCTCCTTGAGCGAGGCACTGATGGCGGACTTCAGTTCGTCTGCATCGTAACGAGATTGAGCGTCTTCGGTGGGCACGACCACGGCCAGCAGGTAGGGCCGGGCGCTGTTGCCGTAGATGTAGATCTGGCGCACCAGGGGGCTGTCGGTGTACGCGGCCTCGAGCTTGGACACGGTGACGAACTCGCCCTGGGCCAGCTTGATCACGTTGTTGCGGCGGTCCAGGTACTGCACCTGGTCGGGGCCCAGGTCGGCGACGATGTCACCGGTCCGGTAGTAGCCGTCGGCGTCGAACACCTCGGCCGTGACCTCGGGGCGCTTGTAGTAACCGGGGAAGAGCTGGTCGGACTTGACCAGCAGCTCACCGCGCGGGTGCGGCACGTCGGTGCCGTAGTAGCCCAGCTCGGGAACGTCGACCAGCTTGTAGTCGACCACCGGTGGGCGCCGGATCACGCCGTCGACGAAGACGGCGCCGGCCTCGGTCGAGCCGTAGCCCTCCACGAGGTGCATGTCGAGGAACTCCTCGACCCATGCCCTCAGCTCGGGCGAGATGGGCGCCGAGCCGGTGATGGCGCTGACGTACCGCCCGCCGAGCAGGCTTTGGCGCAGTTCCGCCATGTCGGCGCCGCGATCGGCCTGGCTGACGTACTCCTGGTAGAGCATGTCCCAGATCCGCGGGACGAAGTTCAGCTGCGTGGGCCGAACCAGGGCGAGGTCCTGCAGCAGGGTCGACAGGTCACTGCGGGCGGCGAAGTAGACGGTGCCGCCGCTGGCGATGGTGCCGTAGAGGATGCCGCGGCCCATGACGTGGCTCATCGGCAGGAAGGCCAGCGTGATCGCGGGGAGGACGCCCTGGTTCTCGTCCCAGTGGGCGTTGGCGGCGGCGCGCCACATGTTGGCGACCTTGCTCTCCGGGTACATCGCGCCCTTGGGGGCGCCGGTGCTGCCGGAGGTGTAGACGAGCAGCGCGAGCGGGTCGTCGCCCTCGCCGACGACCGAGCGGGGTGCCGGCAGCGTCTGACCGCGGCTCAGCAGCTCGGCCATGGTCTCGACGACCACGGAGGTGTCCTGCAGGCGGGCCTTGGCCGCGTCGAGCGCCTCGCGCTGGTCGTCGACCTGCGGCTGGAAGTCGAACACGACCAGGCGGGCGGGCGGGGTCGGGGCGGTGAGGACGAGCTCCACCGCGTCGTCGAGGTAGTCGACGCTGGAGGCGATCACGACGGGTTCGGTCTCCGCGACGATCGGCTGCAGCTGGGTCTGCGGCGCGCTGGTCTGCAGCGGCACGGAGACCGCGCCCAGCTGCGAGGCGCCGGTGTCGACGACGGTGTAGTCGACGCTGGTGAAGCCGAGGATGGCGATCCGGTCGCCGGGTTCGACGGGCTGGTGCTGCAGCGCGGCGCCGAACGCCTGGACGCGCTCCCAGAGCTGGCCGTAGCTGACGGTCTCGAAGTGCGGCGCCAGCGTCGCGGTGGTGCGGCCGGCCTCGGTGACGTACTCGACGGCGCGCTGGCCCAGCGCAGGCCGGTCGGCGTAGCCCTCCATCACGGTGCGGACGACGTCGGAGAGGCGGAGGTCGGGTCGACCGGCGGCCTCGCTGACGGCGCTATCTGGCTTTGCGGCGGCGAACTGCTCGTCGTCGGCGTACAGGTCGGCGATGCGGCGCTCGAGGCGCGCTTCGCGGCTGTTGTTCGACATGGAAGACCCCTAGAAATGACTACGTACGGTTGAAGTACCTGATTCGGCAGGCTCCGTTGCCTGACTCGATGCGTACAACGTTAGCAAAACTAAAGATATGCCCCAAATGCCTGACCTGGCAGTTTCCTGTGAGGAAGACCATGTTTGGGGCTAGTCGTTACACTGACTAAATAATCAATTCGAGAGGTTGGCGATGACTCGCACCGAAGACGACACCTGGGACCTGGCCACCAGCGTGGGTACCACCGCGACGATGGTGGCCGCGGCCAGGGCAATTGCCGCCCGCGACGGCGCGATCGACGACCCGTTCGCTGAGCCGTTGGTGCGCGCGGTCGGCGTCGACTTCCTCACCCGCTGGGCCAGCGGCGAGCTGTCCTCCACCGACGTGGACACGGGCGGCACGAGTTGGGGCTTGGCACAGATGCCCGCCGCGATGGCTGCCCGCACGCGGTACTTCGACGGGTTCTTCGCCGACGCCGCCGCCGCCGGCATCCGGCAGGCCGTGATCCTGGCCTCCGGCCTGGACGCCCGCGCGTACCGGCTGGACTGGCCCGCGGGGATGACCGTCTACGAGATCGACCAGCCGGCCGTCATCGAGTTCAAGACGACGACGCTGGCCGGGCTCGGCGCGGCGCCCAAGGCCGACCTTCGCACGGTGGCCGTCGACCTGCGTGACGACTGGCCCGCCGCGCTGCAGGCGGCCGGCTTCGACGCCAGCCAGCCCTCGGCGTGGATCGCCGAGGGGCTCTACGGCTACCTGCCCCCCGAGGCGCAGGACCGTCTGCTCGACGCCGTCACCTCACTCAGCGCGCCGGGCAGCCGGCTGGGCAGCGAGGCCGTGCCGGACACCGCCGCGTTCGACTCCGAGGAGGCGCGCGAGCGGATGCGCGAGTCCACGGCCAAGTGGCGTGAGCACGGCTTCGACCTCGACTTCAGCGACCTCACCTTCGTCGGCGAGCGCAACGACGTGGGCGACTACCTCGACGCCCGCGGCTGGACGTCGGTGGGCACGCCGATGGGTCAGCTGTTGGCGACGCACGGTTTCGACGCGATCCCGGAGAGCGACGACGACGGCCCCACCATGAACGGCGTCACCTACATCACCTCGACGCGGGCCTGACCTGCTCGGGCCCCGCGCGGGCGGCCTCGATCTCCAGTTCGGCGGCGTAGGCGCCCTCACCGCGCCCCAGTGAGAAGGTCGCCGCGGTCATGGCGCCGACGGCGAGGGCCAACGCGATGAGCTGATAGCCGCTCACGTCGAGTTCCTCACCGAGCAGCACCGCGCCGAGAGCCACGGCCACGATGGGCTCGAGCACGAGCATCGCGGGCACCGACGTCTGGAGCGCGCCGGCGTGGAAGGCGGACTGCTGCAACAGGGTCGCGATGATGCCGAGCGCGACCAACGCGTACGGCGCAGGGGTGGCCAGCAATCCGGCGGCCCCCCGCTCGTCGAGCAGGTGCATCACGTACTTGGTGACGACGGCGACCGCCCCGAACAGCACGCCGACGCCCACGGCGAACAGCACCGCCCGGCGCGCGCCCTCCATCCGCCGGGCAATCAGGATGCAGGCGGCGATCAGCACGACGCAGCCGAGGGACACCGCGGCCGAGATCACCAGCGGTGCCGGCCGGTCCGGCGGTCCGGGGCGGGCGAGCAGGACGAAGAAGGCCAGCGACACCGTCAGCAGCGCCGCCCACAGCCATTCCCGACGGGTGACGCGGCGGCCGGCCAGCCGTGCGCTCAGCGGCAGGGCAAACAGCAAGGCCGACACCAGAAGCGGTTGGACGACGATCAGCGAACCCTTGACCAGTGCGAGCGCCTGGAACACGTAGCCGGCGACCGCCACCCCGGTGCCCACCCACCACAGCGGTCGTCGAAGCAGGGTGGCAAACATGCGCGTGCTGACGCTCTGATCGGCGGGCAGGTCCATGGTGGCACGCTGGCGCACCACGATGCCGACGGCCATGCACACGGCCGAGCACAGCGCGAAGAGGACGACCAGCCCATGGCCCAACAACGTCCTCGACACCCTTCTTTGGCGATGTGACCTACCCCGTCACTACACCGTAGAGGTGTCGCTAACCCGCTTCGACCCGAGAGCCCTCGTCAGCGCTCTGACGTGCAGCGGGATCGATTCTGTCGCCGACCCTCGCCACGACCTCGTCGACGCGACTGACCGCCGCGTCGCACAAACCCCGGACCTTGTCGCCCGCGGCGTCGACGTCGTCGGCCGCGCTCAGCAGATGGGACCGGACGTTGATCCGCAATCGCTCGGCGGCGTATCGCACCCGGCGGCGGAGGTGGTCGTCGACCTCGACGGTGACGTAGGGCAGTACCCGAATTGCCATGTCCTGCTCCCTGGTGGATGCCTCGACGATGTCCTTGCCACCAGGCTATCGACGGTGGCGCACTTCACAACGTGACGTCCGTCGCCACCCGCCGGGCCCGGACTGGCGCGTCACATCGCCGATCCTCCGGCCGGGACGGACTTCGTGGCGCACCATGTCGACCATGGACTTGGCGTCGCCACGATCTAGGGAGACCGATGTACGACCTCGAAGACACCATTCGCGCCCGTCGCTCGACCCGACTGTTCCTGCGGGACGAGCCCGTACCAAGGGACCTGGTGATCGAAGCGCTCGAACTCGCCGTGCGGGCCCCCTCCAACTCGAACATCCAGCCGTGGCGCGTGGTGTTCAACTCCGGGCCTGCCCGCGACCGGCTGGTCGAGGCCCTTCTCGACGAGGCGGCCAAGGGTGACCCCAAGGTGCCGCCGCTGCCGGAGGAGTTCAGCCACTTCCGGCGCGACCTCGGCGCCATCCTGTACGGCACGATGGGCGTCGCCCGGCACGACGCCGCCGCCAGAAGGGTTGCGGTGCTGAGGAATTGGGAGTTCTTCCGGGCGCCGCTCGGGGCCGTCGTCTGCATGCACCACGACCTGGGGTACGCCGACGCCCTCGGGGTCGGCATGTTCCTGCAGAACTTCATGCTGGCACTGACCGCGCGAGGCATCGGCAGTTGCGTGCAGGTGTCGATCGCGGGCTATCCGGAGGTGATCCGCGATCAACTCGGCATCGCCGAGGACATGCGGATCCTGTGCGGGATGTCGATCGGCTACCCGGACCCGGACTTCCCGGCCAACACGCTCGACGTGCCGCGCAGCCCACTGTCCGACAACGTCACCTTCCGCGAGGACTGACCGCTACTGCAGGCTCGCCAAGTTCTCCACCGACCGCTTGACGTCTCCCTTGATCACCCGCGCGACCAGTGCGCCGACCGGACCGTTGAGTACCGCGCCGCTCAGGTCGGCAACGAGGTGGAACGTCGTGCCGGGCTGGTTGTCACTGATGTCGGTGCGCAGGGAGATCTGGACGCCGCCGAACCCGCGGCCGCACATCTCGATGCGGTGGGGCTCGTCGTAGTTGGTCACCTCCCAGTGGATGGTGTTGCGGAAGCCCTTCACCTTGATCAGCGAGGACACCGTGGTGCCCTTCTCGATCACCTCCGGCACGGGACTGCGCCACCCGCCGAAGATCGTCAGCCACTCGTCGAAGCGGCCGAGATCGGACGCCAACTTCCACGCCTTGTCGGGTGCGAGCTGGGACTTAACCGATACGTCGACGCTGGCCATGCGTCACTTCTACCCGACCCGGACGGGTTCTACCCGGCAGGCGGGGCCGGAGGCGGCGGCGGGGGCGCCACGCCGACGCCGAGCACCCTGAGCAGGTCGGGCTTCATGGCCTGCAGTTGAGCGCCCCAGTAACCCCAGCTGTGGGTGCCGTCGTTGGGGAAGTTGAACACGGCGTTGCGGCCGCCGAGGGCCAGGTACTGCTTCTGGAAGTCCTTGTTGGTGTTGATGGTGATGTTCTCCAGGAACTGTGCGCTGTACTGCACGCCGAAGTCGCCCGCGGAGTCCAGATCGGAGGTCCGGCCGTTGCCGCAGTAGATCCAGATGGCGGTGTTGTTGGCCACCAGCGTCGGCAGGTTCACCATCGGATCGTTGCGCCGCCAGGCCGGATCGCTGGACACGCCCCACATGTCGGTGGCGTTGTATCCGCCCGCGTCCTTCATGGCGAAGCCGATCATGGTCGGCCACAGACCCGCCGACGGGTTCAAGAAGCCCGACAGCGACGCGGCGAAGATGAACTGCGTCGGGTAGAACGCCGCCAGGTTCAGCGCAGCACCACCCGACATCGACAGCCCGACCACCGCGTTGCCCGTCGGCGAGATGCCCTTGTTGGCAGCCAGGTACGCCGGCAGCTCCTGGGTCAGGAACGTCTCCCACTTGTAGGTCGACGTGCCGTTGCTGCCCTTGGCCGGCTGGTACCAGTCGCTGTAGAAGCTGGACTGCCCGCCGACGGGCATGACGACCGACAGCCCGGATTGGTAGAACCACTCGAACGCGGGGGTGTTGATGTCCCAGCCGCTGAAGTCGTCCTGAGCGCGCAGACCGTCGAGGAGGTAGACGGCGTGCGGGCCGCCGCCCTGGAACTGGACCAGGATGTTGCGGCCCATCGCCGCCGACGGCACCTGAAGTCCCTCCACCGGAAGTCCCTCACGGGAGAACGCCGACGCCGTCGGCACCAGTCCCACCGGGCCCACCACGCCCGGCATCATCGCGACGAGGAATGCGGACACGGCCAGTCGCCGCGCCCATCGGCGTCGTAGCCCACCAACGATCGTCGCCAACACGGCTGGATCCCATCTGTTCGAGTTACCCGTTCAGCGCAAGCTAGCAGCGCGAAAACGCCACGCCGCGCCGCCCACGCGCGGTGTAATCGGCTCGTTATCAACGGGTTCCGGGAACGGTGACGCATGGGGACATGTGAACCACCCGCTTGGGGGCTGTGGGGGATGAGCGAATAGCCTGTGAATTGACTCGTAAGACATGCAAGGTGGCTTACGCCACGGCAAACTCAGTGCGCACACACATAAGGAGCATGATCATGTCCGTTACCGGTTCCCCCGCCCCGTCGTCCTCCGGACGCCTCGCGCGTCGCCTCACCGGCGGAGCACTCCTCGCCGGCGGGCTGATCGGCACCACGTTGCTCGGGACGCTGCCGTCCGCGTTCGCCAACGAGGACCCCGCCTTGAACCCGCCCAACTGCAGCGCCGCCGACCTCGAGGGCGTCCGCGCCGGCGTCGACGCGTCGACCTCGGCATATCTGTTCACCCACCCCGACTACAACTGGTTCGTCACCAGCCTCGAGGGGCTGTCGAAGGACCAGGTGCACACGCAGATGCAGGACTACCTGAACGCCCACCCGGACACCAAGAACGACATCACCGGGATCCGTCAGCCCCTGGTCGACCTCAAGAACCGCTGCGGCGGCACGCCCTAACTATCCGACGCCAGCCAAGAGGCTCGACGCCCGCCACCACACCAGCGCGGCGAACACCGCGAGCAGCGCCACCGACACCGCCGTCTCGATCAGCATGCGGTTCTGGCGCGGCGCGTAGGCGTACACCGCGCCCAGCGCCGCGCCGGTCAGCAGGCCGCCGACGTGTCCCTGCCAGCTGATCCCCGGCACGACGAACGTGATGACCAGGTTGACGACGATCAGCCCGGCGATCCAGCGCATGTCGAAGTTCAGCTTCCGCGACAGCGCCAACGTGGCGCCGAACAGGCCGAAGATCGCGCCGGAGGCGCCCAGCGTCGGCACGTTGACCGGCGTCAGCAGGAACACCAGAACCGATCCGCCCAGCGCGCTCAAGAAGTACAGGGCGACGAAGCTGGTGCGCCCCAGCCACCGCTCGAGCGCGGGGCCGATGACCCACAGGGCCCACATGTTGAACAGGATGTGCGTGGGTCCGTCGTGCAGGAACGCCGAGGTCAGCAGCCGGTAGTACTCGTCGTAGGCCACCACTCCCCCGGGCCAGAGGAACAACGCCTGCTGCAGCCCCGGCACCGCCATCTGCAGGACGAACATCACCACGTTGGCGGCGATCAGCGCGTAGGTCACGACGGGCTTGACGCCGAGGTTGCCCCTGGGCTTGCGCACCGACTTGGCACCGTCGTCGACGCAGTTGGGGCACTGGTGCCCGACCGCCGCCGACCCCATGCAGTCAGGGCAGATGTAGCGCTGGCACCGCGCGCAGCTGACGTAGGTCGACCGGTCGGGGTGGCGGTAACAGGTCGGGGGTGCCGCCGGCGCGCTCGGTGTGCCGGGAGGGCCTGGTGTGGTCACACCCCACAGTGTCCCAGCCCGGCCGATCGCGCCCTCAGAGGCGCCACAACGCCTCCTGCGTGGTGCTCGCGACCAGCGCGCCGGCACCGTCGTACATCGAGCCGACGACCAGGCCGCGGGAGTCACTGTTGTTGAGCGACCGGACCTCGTAGCGGTGCCACTCGTGCGGCAGGAACGGGCGGTGGAACCACACCGCGTGGTCCAGGCTCGCGGCGTAGCCGACGTCGGCGCCGATCGGTGCGCCAGGGGGCCGCGCCACCGGAACCGGGCCGAAGTCGGACATGAACGTCAGCGCGCACGCCTGGACCAGCGGCGAGTCGTCGATGCGGGCCTTGGTGCGGATCCAGAACGGCGGCACCGCGAACGGCGAGTCGTCGTCGGGCCGCACCCGCATCTCGAATCGACCCGCGAACCCCAGGTCCGGCGTCTTGGGGACGGCCGCCTCGAAGTCCAGACCGGACGGCGGCGTCGGATGCCAGTCCGCACCGTCCTCGGGCCGGTGGAACGACGCGATCATCTCGAGGATGGTCTTGCCGTGCTGCACGGCGGTGACCTGCCGGGTGTCGAACGATCGCCCGTCCCGGGTGCGGACGACGTTCAGTTCGACGTCGACGCCGTATTCGCCGCCGCGCACGAAGTACAGGTGCAGCGACTGCGGATGCTTGTCCGGCTCGACGGTCGCCCCCGCGGCGGCCAGCGACTGGGCGGCGATCAGCCCGCCGAAGAGTCGGGTGCCCGGCCCGGCCGGCGGCTGCGGGGCGACGAACACGTCGCCGTCGCGTTCGAAGTCCAGGAGGCGGGCCATCCAGCTGGGTCGGTCGGGCTTGACACCTGTCATGGGTTGGTCAGCGTAGCGGGCTACCCCGTCCCGGATCCCCGGCGTACCGGTCGAGCACGATCACGTACGCGGCGACCACGGCCAGCGGTGCGACCAGCGGCACCCACGGCAGAGCGAACGGAACGGTCGCGCCGAGCACCGTCACCGCGGTCAGGCCGAGCGCGCCCAACACCGTCGGCGCGGTCAGGACCCACGCGGCGCCGGTCCCCTCCGCGTGCCGGACCACGAGGTACGCGCTCGCCGCCAGGCCTGCGATCGCCGCCACCACCGGGGACGGCTCCGAGAGGGCCAGCGCCCCGGCGACGGCCACTACCGCAAGCGTCGCCGCGAGCCGGATCAACAGACCCACCACCAGCGCGACGACGGCCACCGCCGCCAGGACGAGTGCGGGCCCGGCACTCTCGACGGTGCCTGCGGCCACCATCAGCAGACCGAAGGCCAGGGACAGCAGGCGCGTCACGTCATCTCCTCGCCGCCGCGCGCTTGCGGCGCCTCGGCACCAGGCCCATCACTTGGTCGAGGGTGCCGTCCGTCGACCATCCGACGACGTCGACGCCGATGGTCCGCATGTCCCGGTACATGAAAGCCCGTTGCATCGACCACATTCGGGCGATCAGCGGGTCGTCGAGATCTTCGAAGGGCGCGCCGTCGAGCACGTCGACGGCCACCACGACGTGGCCCCGGCGGCACAGGTCGATCAGCGCAAGGGCGAAGTCGGTGTCGAGCAGGGTCGAGAACGCCACGACGACGGCACCCGGCGGCATCGCGGCCCGCGGCGCCAGCGTGCCGGGGGTGGTCTCATGGCCGGCGCCCGCTCCGAGGATCGCGTCGAGGACGCGGTAGAACTGGCGACGGCCGATGTCGGCGCTCAGCCACCGGGTCCGCCCGCCCAGTGCGACGACGCCCGCCCGGTCCCCGTTGCGCAGCGCGCTCTGCACCACCTGCACGGCGCCGCGCATCGTGCGCTCGGTCGCCTCGGTGGCGGGTCCCGGCGGCTGGTCGTAGCCGTCGACGAGCACGACGACGTCGGTGGCGCGCTCGCTCAGCCGCTCGGTGACGTGCAGACTGCCGCGGCGAGCGCTGACCGGCCAGTTGACGGTGCGCAGTTGGTCGCCGGGGACGTAGGCCCGAATGCCGCCGTATTCGACACCTCTGCCGACGTGCCGGGTCAGATGGGTGCCGAGGCGGTCCAGCAGTTCGGTCCGGGGCAGTGCGGTGGATTGTGCTGGGGCGACGGGAAATACGAACACCTCCGCGACCGCCACGCGCCCGGCCGTGGGGGATCCGGCGAGCAGGCCGCCCCGGCCGGCGACGTGCACCCGAACGGTCACCGGGTACCGGCCCCACCGCGGCGCCGAGGTCACGATCTCGAACCGGCCCGTCGGTCGGCGGGTCACCTCGAGCGCCGCACCCGCGGCCGCGTCGACGGTCAGGTGCACCGGCGACCCGTCGTCGGCGCTCGCCCACAGTTCGAGGCGGACCTCCTCGTTCTCGAAGCAGCGCAGCAGGCCTGGTTCGGCGTGCACCCGAACCGTCGGCACCGGTCGCTGCCACCGCAGTGACACCAGTACACCGATCAGGGGGGCGGCGAACACCACGAGCTGCCACCGCGACCCGATCAGGGCCACCGCCAGCGCCACTGCCGCGCACGACGCCAGCGACAGCGCGAGCGACGATGCCCGCCAACGCAATTCGACGTCAAGCGAGCGCGTCTCGATCACGTCGCCCCGCGGGTCCTCGGCACCGGCAGCCGACGCAGCAGTTCCTCCACGACGTCCGAAGTACGCACCTGCCGAACCCACATCTCGGGACGCAGGCTGATCCGGTGCGCCATGGCGGGCACGGCCAACGCCTTGACGTCCTCGGGGATCACGTAGTCGCGGCCCAGGAGCAACGCCCGGGCGCGGGCCAGCTGAACGAGGTCCAGTTCGGCGCGCGGGCTCGCACCGACCGCCACCTGGGGGTGCTGGCGGCTGGCCGTCGCCAGCGACACCACGTACTGCAGTACGTCGTCGTGCACGGTGACCTGTTCGACCGACTCCCGCATGGCGAGAAGGTCTGCCGCGTCGACGATCTGGGCGACGGCGGGTTCGGCCGACCCACGGTCCAGCCGGCGCCGCAGCATCGCGGCCTCGTCCCGCTCGGTCAGGTAGCGCAGCTCCAGCCTGATGGTGAACCGGTCGAGCTGCGCCTCCGGCAGCGGGTAGGTGCCCTCGTATTCGATGGGGTTGTCGGTGGCCAGCACGATGAAGGGATCCGGCAGGTGGTGGGTGATCCCGTCGACGCTCACCTGACGTTCGGCCATCGCCTCCAGCAGCGCGGCCTGCGTCTTGGGCGGCGTCCGGTTGATCTCGTCGGCCAGCAGGAGGTTGCTGAAGATCGGGCCGGGGCGGAACTCGAACCGCCCCGACTGCATGTCGTAGATCGTCGACCCCAGCAGGTCGGCGGGCAGCAGGTCTGGCGTGAACTGCACCCGGGTGAACTCCAGCCCGAGCGCCGCGGCGAAGCACCGCGCGATGAGCGTCTTGCCAAGGCCGGGAAGGTCTTCGATGAGGACGTGCCCACGCGCCAGCAGCGCCGTCTGGATCAGTGTCAGCGCGGGTCGTCGGCCCACGACGACGCGCTGGATCTCGTCGAGCACCGCCTCGCAGCGGGCGGCGGTGGTGGTCACCGGCAGGCTCACATTCCCTCCAGTCGCCGAAGCACGTCGTCGAGGACCGCGCGGCCGGGCCCCGGTTCCTCCACGCCGGTGCGGGACACGTTGTCGGGATCCACCCACACCCACAGCTGCTCGCCAAACAGCGCAATGGCCGTCGCGCGAAAGATCCTCGGGTCCTTGCCCTTTCGCGCCCCGGTGGCCAGCTCGAACTGCCGCGCGAGCATGGGCCGCAAATACTTGTCCCAGTCCGAACGGGTGGAGTCGGCCCGGGCGATCATGATCTCGGTCTTCGACCGCCAGCGACGCAACGTCTCGGCCGGGTCGCGGGCCCGGGAGTCGTCGACCGCCGACCCACCGTCGCGCACCGCCAACCAGCGCACCGTCAGCAGCGCGACCGTGGCGGCGGCCGCGCCCATCCACAGCGCGACGTGCCGGTCGGGATGGGCCAATGCCAGCACTTGGACGCCGAGCACCACCACGATCGCCACCACGCCGATCCTGGTCACACCCGGCTCCGAAGCTCGTCCAACACCTGGGTGAGGACCGCGACCGCCGCGTCGCGGTGGCCCTCGTTCATGACGTGCGGGCTGAAGCGGGCCTCCTCGAAGAGGTCGACCAGCTGGGTGGCGCTGTCTGGGGCCAGGGCGTGATGGTCGACGGCGCGGGCCAGCACCTCCGATGCGGTGTCGAAGTCACGCGGCGCGGCGTCGGGCAGCAGCGACAGCTGGCGTTCCATCGCGGCGTAACAGGCGATGATCGCCTTGCGCGGTTCCCGGCTGAGGTCCTCGACTTCGGCGAGCCCGACTTCGGCTGCGAGAGCGAGGGATTGAGAGCCGGCGTCGACGCCACCGTCGGGGCGGACGACGTCGGCGGCGCTCGGCGGCAGCGGACCACGCCGGCGCGCCGCGACGATCGTTCCGATCACCAGCACGACGACGAAGACGGCAGTCGCGGCGTAGAAGTAGCCCAACAGGCCCGTCCCCGGGTCAGGGGGCAGTGGCGTGGCCGGCGTGGCCCCGCCCGCATCCGTGGCGTGCTGCGCGGCGTCGGTCGCGGTCGGCGCCGCACCCGCACCGTCGGCGTCGTCCCCCAGACCCGGGCCCAGCCGGCCCAACAGAGTCGACAGCAGGAGCCAGCCGACGATCACCCCGACCGCAATCAGCGCCACCCGCCACGACGGGCGCCGCCGGTCACCGCGCAGCCAGTCCGGTCGGCTCGCCACCCGGGTCGGGGTGATGCCGCGGTTGCGCAACTGGGCGACGACCGCAACCGCGACGACGGCCACCGAGGCCATCAGCAGTCCGACGACGACGGCAGAGGTGACCGGGTTGTCGCCCGACGGCCGGCGGGGACCGACGTCGGCCCCTGGCACGTATCCCCGCAGGGCGGCCGCGGCCACGAAGAGGAGCGTGACCAGGACGGTCACGGGCGCGATGCTGCGTGTCCTCCTCCGAGGCGGCACGTTTCGACGCTACAAGAACCCCGCCGGTGCGCGCGGCGTTGCGGGAAGAACGTCAGACGCCCGACTCAAACCGGGCTCAGGGTCGGATGACGGCGACGGCGAACCCGTCCCAACCCTTGGTACCCACCGTCTGGATGGCGGCGGTGTCCAGTCGGGGGTGCTCGCCCATCATCGCGAACATGTCGCGCACGGTCTGCGCCTGACGGTCGTCGGGCGCAGGGTCGAGCACCCGGCCGAAGCGGGCGATGTTGTCGACGACGAGCACCGCGCCGGGGGTGGCCAACTCGACCGCCCAGTTCACGTACGCCACGTTGTTCTCCTTGTCGGCGTCGACGAAGAACATGTCGAAGCGCTCACCCCGCTCGGCGAGCGTCGGCAGCGTGTCCAGCGCGGCACCGACGACGATCTCCACCCGGTCGTCGACGCCCGCGGCGGCCAGGTTGCCCCTGGCCACCTCGGCGTGCCGGGGCTCGTACTCCAACGTGACGACGCGCCCGGCCGGCCCGACGCCGCGCGCCAGGGCGATCGTGCTGTAGCCGGCGAGGGTGCCGATCTCGAGCACCCGGGTGGCGCGGGAGACGGTCGCCAGCAGGGTCAACAGCTTGGCGTGCTGGGCGGACACTTCGATCGCGGGCATGCCTGCGGCGACGGCACTCTCGCGCGCGGCGGCCAGCGCGGCGTCCTCGGTGTGCAACAACTCGCCGTACATCGCGTCGAGGGCGCGCGGGTCGGGTTCGGTCATGGCTGGCTACCGTACGCCTTCCTTGGCGTACGTCACCCTCAGCACGTGCCCGACCTCCGGGCCCATCACCGTCTCCGTCAGGTCACAGAGCGCGGCGACGAAGTCGGGGCCGTGCGGCGGTTCGCATCGACACAGGTGGTGGGCCACCTCGTGCAGGACCACCAGTTCCCGCAGCGCCCACGTGCTCTGCCGGTCGGGGACCGCGATGGTCGCGACACCGCCGTCGTACTCGTAGTGCGCGGCGGTCACTCCGCGGCGCGCACGGACCGTCAGCGGTTCGGCGGCGGGCCACCGCGACCGCACCGACGGCAGGGCCATCACCTCGTCGACGTAGTCCCGCACCGAGTCCGTCGAGGCGAACCGCGCCTCCGGCGGCAGAGTCAGCTGGGCGCCGAAGAAGTCGACGGCCCGGACGCCCCGCTCGGCAGCGCGGTCGAAGAGGGTCCGCACGAACTGCTCGGCGGCGTAGACCTTGGAGCGCTGAGAGTCGCGCGGCACCGATCCCCTACCGGTCCAAGGGCTTTCGCGCCCCGGCGAGCTCGGTGCTCGGGCCCAGCCGGGCCCGTCGACCCGCCCGGTCCCCGGCCCGCCGGGCCGCCGACGAATAACCCGCCGAGGCACTGGTGGCACGCCAGGTACCCCGCGCCTTCGACGCCGAGCGGTAGAAGCTCTTCAGTTCGATGTCCTTGTTGCGCAAGGCTACCGCGGTTCCCGGCTGCTGGTCGCGACCGGTGGTGGCCGCCTGCCTGGCCTCCTCGCGGGCTTCGGCCAGCCGCTGTCCGACGCGCCCGCCGAACGCCAGGTGAAAGTTCAACCGGGCGGTGATGGTCGGGGTGGGCTTGTGGTCACCGGTGGCGATGTAGGCGTCCGACGCCTTCACCATCTGCACCACCAGGCTGGCGTAGAGCGCGTGGGTGGCGTCGATGTCCTCGGCGAAGCCGTAGGCGTAGACGAACGTCGAGTTGGACGCGACGTCGCACTTCACGTCGTTGGCCATCGCGATCGCGACGAACAGCTGGACGTAGGTGCGCAAGCCCTTGCTGCCGGCCTCGCCGATGGTGATGGTGCGCTGGACGGGCGTCTGTGCGGCGGTGCGCGTCGCCGAGTGCGCCCTGGCCACCGCCAGGTCGATCGACGTGGTGGTCGCGAGCCGCTGCGCGGCCGACATGAAGGCTTCGGCTTCGTGCGGGTTGTCGGTGTTCTCGGCTTGGCGCAGAAGGGCTGCGATGCGCGCCAGCATCTTGTCGTCACTCATGGAAGGTCACGCTAGGGGACCAGTACGACTTTTCCGCGGGCGTGGCCGGCCAGCAGATACCGGTGCGCCTCCGCCGCCTCGGCGAGCGGATACACCCGGTCGACGGTGACCCGAAGCCGCCCCGACGCCGCCAGCTCGATTAGTTCGGGCCTGGCGGCGTCGCGGATCGCCTGACCACCGTCGGCACCGGTCAGCACCGCGATTCCGAGTTCCCCCGCCCGGGCGAAACCGGCGATCGTCGCGATCCGGGAGCGGTCGGCGACGAGCTCCACCGACGTGTCGAGGGCCTCGTCGGTGCCGACCAGGTCGAGCGCGGCGTCGACCGGCCCGATCGCCCGGACGCGGTCGGCCAACCCGTCGCCGTAGGCGACCGGTTCCGCGCCGTGTTCCCGCAGCTGATCGTGCTTGCCGGGGCTGGCGGTGGCGATCACCCGCGCGCCGCGGGCGACCGCGAGCTGCACCGCCATCAGCCCGACGCCACCGCTGGCGCCGTGGACGAGCACGGTGTCGCCCGTCCCCACCCGGGTGTTGGTCAACAGGTGCCACGCCGTCTCGCCGGCCAGGAGCAGCCCCGCCGCCTGCTCGAAGGCGAGGTTGTCGGGCTTGTGGCCCACGTCAGCGGCGTTCGCGACGACCTGGTCGGCGTATCCGCCGTTGATGTTGGTGACGATCACCTCGTCGCCGACTGTCAGTGGTCCGGTGTATCCGGCGGCGCCCGGCGTGGTCGCAGCGACGACACCCGCCACCTCCAGGCCGACCGGCAGGGGCAACCTCGCGGGGTCGTCGCCCATGTCGCCGCTGTAGGACTTGACGTCGAACGGGTTGGTACCCGCCGCCCGGACGTCGACGAGCACCTGCCCCTCGGTCAGGTCGGGCAGCTCGATGTCTTGCAGCGCAAGGACTTCGGGCCCGCCGTACGCCTGGGCAACCACGGTTCTGGTCATGGCCGAAGTCTAGTCACTACTTGCCGACGAAGCCGTCCAGGGCGGTCACCAGCTGAGGCGAGAGCGGGTCCTTCTTGGAGTAGTTCCCGACGTTGTCGCTTGGGTCGTCGCGCAGCACGTGGTTCACACCGGTGAGCCGCACCGCGGTCAGCGCGGTGTGGGCGAGCGCGTCGAACAGCGGCTGCTCGGCGGCGCAGGTGGCCTGGCTGTCGGAGTCCGAGCAGGTGGCCAGCACCGGCATGCCCGCGGGCAGGGCGGCGGCCGACACCAGCGGATCGATCAGGTCGGCTTCGACGACCGCTCCGACGTTGGAGGGATTCAGCACGGCACCGAGCCCCTCGGGCATCTGCGCGGGCGCGGTGCGCTTGGTGCGCGCCTCGACCACGGCGGCGTCCCACGTCGCGAGCACCGCGTCGGCCTGCTGGCGCGTCTTGGCTCCGGCCGCGACGTCGGCGTCGAGCCCGGTGCGGACGCGTCCGGTGATGATGTCGAGGTAACGGCCCGCCAACGGTTGAAACAGACCGAGCGAGTGGATCTTCGGGGCGTCCGGAGCCGCGTCGTTCGCCAGCGACATGGCGTGGACCGTGCCCTCGCCGAGGGCGTACACCGACAGGTGCGCCTTGTCGGTGCCCGGTTGGCCCGCGAGGTAGCGGACGGCGGCCTTGGCACCCAGGTCGTAGACCGCGCTGCCGACGTCGGCCGGGCGTGCCGCGTACGGCCCGAGCCCCGTCTTGCCGGTGCCCACCTTGTCGTACCGAAGCGTGCTGATTCCCTTGCCGGACAGGTATTCCGCCAACTGTCGCATGTTGCCGACCGGTCCGGCCACCGCGTTGTCGCCGTTGCGGTCGGTGTTTCCGCTCTCCGAGATCAGCAGCGCCGCCGGCCCGGGCGGAGCGTCCGCGAGGTGACGGTAGGTGCCGTAGACGGTCAGCCCGTCGGCGGTGAAGTCGACGTCGTCCTCGACCCAGCCCTGTCGCGGCGCCGGCGCTGCGCCGTCGCCGCCGGAGGAGGAGGAGCACCCCACGACGAGGAACAGTGCGGCCAGCACGCCGAGGAGCGCTCTCACAGGTGGACCTCGATCCAGGACACCACGTCGTCGAGCACCACCGCACGCTCCGGCTCGTTGAAGACTTCGTGGTAGAGCTCGGGGTACACCTTCAAGTTCACGTCGGTCGAGCCGACGCACTCGACCAGTCGACGGCTGCCGCCGACCGAGACCAGCTTGTCCTGCCCGCCGTGCACCACCAGCAGCGGTGCGGTCAGCGACGCCGCGCGCTGCGGCATGGTCTCGCCGACGCCGATCAGCGCCTTGGCGATGCCCGCCGGGAGCTTGCCGTGGTGCACCAACGGATCGGCCTCGTAGGCGGCGACGACGTCGGGGTCGCGGGACACCGCGTCGGCGGGGAGCTCCTCCACCGGCAGTCCGGGCAGGACGCTGCCGACCACCTTCGCCAGGATGGTCATCACCGGGGACACTCCGTCCTGGGCGTACACGGCGGGCCCCGAGAGCACCATCGCGGCGTAGTCGTCGGGATGCTCGACGCCGTAGGTGAACACGACACCGCCGCCCATGCTGTGGCCGAGGACCACGCGCTTGAGCTCGGGATGAGCCGCGGTGGCGATGCCCACCAGATGGTGGAAGTCGTCGGTGTACTCGGAGATGTTCTTGAGGAAGACGCGCTTGCCGCCGGAGCGACCGTGTCCGCGCTGGTCGAGGGCGTAGGTGATCAGACCGCCCTCGCCGAATCGCTGCGCGACGTGGTCGTAGCGCCGGGCGTGTTCGCCGAAACCGTGGCACAGGATCACCACGCCGAGCGGCTCGGTGTTGGGCGTCCACACGTCGTAGACGATCCGAATGCCGCCGACACCGTCGAAGCTGCGTTCGCTGCGGGTTGTGGCCATCAGGGGAGACTAGCGGGCCCCGCTGAACGGTTCAGACGACGACGGTGTCGCTCGTCACACCCCCTCGGTAGGCTCTGGTTCGTGAGTGTGGTCGCCGAGACATTTGATTCCAAGGACGCCTTCCTCGCCGACGCCCAGCGGTACCGGCGGGAGCTTCTTGCGCACTGCTACCGCATGACCGGGTCTCTTCACGACTCCGAGGACCTGGTGCAGGAGACCTACCTGCGCGCGTGGAAGTCCTACGACGGGTTCGAGGGCCGCTCGTCGATCCGCACGTGGCTCTACCGCATCGCCACCAACACGTGCCTGACCGCGCTCGACGGACGGCAGCGTCGCCCGCTGCCCAGCGGTCTGGGCGCCCCCAACGCCGATCCCACGGCCGACATCGCCGAACATCCCGAGGTCACCTGGCTGCAACCGCTGCCGGATGCCCCGGACGAGCATCCGTCGGACCCGTCGGTCATCGTGGCCTCCCGCGACTCGGTGAGGTTGGCGTTCATCGCTGCGCTGCAACACCTCTCGGCCCGCCAGCGTGCGGTCCTGCTGCTGCGCGAGGTGCTGCAGTGGAAGGCCGCCGAGGTCGGCGAGGCCATCGGCGCCTCCACCGCGGCGGTCAACAGCCTGCTGCAACGGGCCCGCGCGCAGCTCGACGAGATTTCACCGAGCCAGGACGACGACATCGCCCCGCCGGAGTCGCCGGAGGCTCGGGAGATGCTGGCCAAGTACGTCAACGCCTTCGAGACCTACGACATGGATCAGCTGGTGCAGCTGTTCACCGAGGACGCGATCTTCGAGATGCCCCCCTTCGACGGCTGGTATCGGGGTCCGGCCGACATCGTCACGCTGTCGACGGTGCACTGTCCCGCGCAGGGCGCCGGCGACATGCGGTTCGTCGCCACCACCGCCAACGGCCAGCCCGCGGCCGCGCTGTACATGCTCAACCGCGAGACCGGCGCCCACGAGGCATTTCAGCTGCACGTGCTGAGCGTTCGGGCCGGCAGGGTGTCGCACGTGGTGGCGTTCCACGCGCAGGACGGCCTGCTGTTCGAGAAGTTCGGGCTGGCGCCCACGCTGTAGGCGATCAGCCCGCCGGGATCACCGGCAGCGTGATGCTCGACGGATGGGCGGCGTCGTGCAGGATCGTCTGCGTGGCCACCACCGTGGCGGCACTCTGGCCGAACGGCTCACCGGTGTTGGGGTTGGGTGCGAATTGGGGATAGTCGCTGCTGGAGATCTCCACCCTGATCCGGTCCCCGGCGCGGTATTGGTAACTGGTGGGCCAGATCTGGATCCGGTACCTCGTCGGCTGGTTCGGCGGCACCGGAGTCGGGTTCGACAACGAGTCGCGGAAGGACGTCCGCAGAATCCCGTCGTTGAGGTTGACGACCGTGCCGTCGGGCTTGACCACCGTCAGCTTGGCGGTGAAATCGGTGTCGGCAACCGATGATTGGGCCCACAGGTCGACCGTCGCCGCTCCCGTCACCTCGACGTCGCGCGACAACGGCGGGCTGCTGTAGACCAGCACGTCGGATCGCTGTTCGACCGGGGTTTGGTCGTAGGGTCCCTGCGGTCCGGATTGCGCTCCACAGCAGGAGTGCCCACCCAGACTGGGCGCAGGGAAGCGCGGGTCGTAGGTGTAGACGTCGGGAGCCTCGGCGCCGGGGGCGGCGTCACGCAACTCCCCCGTGCGGTCCGAGCCTCCCGCCCCGGACAGGTAGTACGTCGTCGGACGGGTTTGCGGCAGTGGCCAATTCGTCGCGGTCTTCCAGACGTTGGCGCCCATCAGGAAGTAGTCCACTCGGGGCGTGCCCCCGACTGCGTTGTCCTTGCCCTTGAGGAAGTGGTCGTACCAGTCGAGCATCAGCTCGTTGACCGGGCTGTTGGCGACCGCGCCGATCGACTTCAGCATCGGAGCGGGCTCCGAGTCGGGTCGGCCCCAGTCGACGTGATCCCACGGGCCGATGATCAGCCGCTGGTTCGCCCGGGCGTCGGCGGTCGCGCCGTGGGCCACCATTCCGGCGAAGTTCTCCACGCCGCCGGCGAGGAAGGCGTCATACCAGCCCTCGAAGTGCATCACCGGCACGCGCACCGACGGGTAGCGGTCGCGGATGCTGACCTGCTTCCAGAAGTCGTCCCTCGTCGAATGCCGGATCCAGTCGAAGTACCAGGGCGCCACCGCGGGGTTGTCGGGCTGCATCGGCGGCAGGTCCTTGAACGGTCGGAAGTCCAACCACCGGGTGGGATCCCTTACCGCAGAAGCAAGTTCGTGGACGGTCGCCTGGTCGCCGCGGTTCTGAGCGGCGGTGGTGGCGATCGATTCCATGGCCCACGGCAGCACGAAGGCGAGCCGGAACTCGCCGCCCTCGTAGGTCCAGCCGTCGTAGTAGTCCGACGCGGTGTTCGCCGGCACGATCGTGACGAGGTGCGGCGGCGCGGTCACGGCGGCCAGCCACTGCGTCGCGCCGACGTAGGACGAGCCGTACATGCCGACCTTGCCGTTCGACCCCGGCAGCGCCGCCGCCCATTCGACGGAGTCGTAGCCGTCGGCCTGGTCGTGGGTGAACTCGCTGAACGTGCCGCCGGAGGCGCCCTGGCCGCGGATGTCCTGCACGACGACGAGGTAGCAGTGCGACGCGAACCAGTCCGGGGGCTGGTAGCGGGTGCCGGCCTGCGCGCCGTCCTTGCCGTACTGGGTGCGCATCAGAATCACCGGCACGCTCTCCGACGTGCTCGGGCGGTAGACGTCGGCGCGCAGGACGGTGCCGTCCCGCATGGTCGCGGGCACGTCGGTCTGCTTGGCCACGGCGCACGGCCCGCGCCCGGGATCCGGGGGCCACGGGCCGGCGGTCGTGCTCGCGCCATGCGAGCAGCCGCCGACGACCAGGGTCACGGCCGTGGCGACGGCGGCCAGGCGAACCGCGACGGAGGTCACGTGATCACGCTAGTGGTGTGTCCTGTATATAATTGTTGTTTTGTTGGATATGATACGTACTATGAGGCAACCCGTTCCCGCGCTGGAAATGTCTGCAGGACAACGCAACGTGCTTGAGTCGTTGGCTCGGTCGCAGTCGGGTGCGCATCGGGAAGTGGTGCGAGCCAAGGCGTTGTTGATGGCGGCCGATGGCATGGCCAACACCGCGATCGCCGCGTCGTTGTCGGTGTCGCCCGCCTCGGTGAAGGCCTGGCGTGACCGGTTCGCCGAAGAGGGCTTGGCGAAGCTGGGTCGGGTACGCGAGGGCCGGGGCCGAAAGAAGACCATCCCGCAAGAGAAGATCGACGAGATCGTGAATCTGACGATGAACTACCGTCCCGCGGGTGAAACCCATTGGAGCTGCCGGACCATGGCCGCAGCGAGCGGAGTCTCGAAATCGACTGTGCAGCAGGTGTGGTCGGCCCGGGGTCTCAAGCCGCACAGGGTCGAGACGTTCAAGTTGTCCAACGATCCCAAGTTCGAGGAGAAGCTGGTCGATGTAGTCGGGCTGTACCTGAATCCGCCCGAGAAGGCGATCGTCTTGTGCGCCGACGAGAAGTCCTCGGTTCAGGCATTGGACCGCACCCAGGCGTCGTTGCCGATGGTCAAGGGGCGAGGCGAGACGATGACCCATGACTACAAGCGCAACGGCACCACCACTCTGTTCGCCGCGCTGAACGTCCTGACCGGCAACGTGATCAGCCAGTGCATGCCCAGGCACCGCCATCAGGAGTGGTTGACATTCCTCAAGACGATCGACCGCGAGGTCCCCAAAGATTTAGCGATCCACCTAATCCTGGACAACTACGCCACCCACAAACATGAAGACGTCCGCGCCTGGCTGGACAAGCATCCGCGGTTTCACATGCACTTCACCCCGACATCCTCGTCGTGGCTCAACCTGGTCGAACGCTGGTTCCGCGAGCTCACCGACAAAGCATTGCGGCGCGGGGTATTTCACTCCGTACCCGACCTGATCGCCTCGATCCAGGACTACATCGACTCACACAACGACGACCCGCGGCCCTACCAGTGGACAGCGACCGCCGAATCCATCCTCGCCAAGGTCGCACGCGGACGCATCGCTCTCGAAAAAGTCAGCTAAATCCAGGACACACCACTAGCCCCGAATCCTGGAACCACCCGCGGTTACTTCGGGGGCATCCTGATGCCGCCGTCGACGCGGACCACTTCGGCGTTCATGTAGGAGTTGGTGATCAACTCGAGCACCATCGACGCCAATTCGTCGGGCTTGCCGAGGCGGTGCGGGAAGAGCACCGACTGGCCGAGCTTGGCCTTGAACGCCTCCGAGGCCTCGCCCTCACCGTAGATCGGGGTGTCGATCAGGCCGGGGGCGACGGTGTTGACGCGGATGCCGACGGCCGACAGGTCGCGGGCCACCGGCAGGGTCAGGCCGACGACGCCACCCTTGGACGACGAGTAGGCGGCCTGACCGATCTGGCCGTCGAAGGCCGCGACGCTGGTCATGTTCACGATCGCGCCGCGCTCGCCTGTCTCGGTGGGCTCGTTGCGGCTCATCGCGGTGGCGGCGAGTCGAATGCAGTCGAAGGTGCCGACCAGGTTGATCGCGAGCACCTTCTTGTAGGCGTCGAGGTTGTGCGCCGAGGCGAACTCGCCGTCCTTGCCGATGGTGCGCTGGGCCCAGCCGATGCCGGCCGAGTTCACCAGGGCACGCAGCGGGCCGAGGTCCGCGGCGGTGTTGACGGCGTCCTCGATTTGCTCGGTGTTGGTCACGTCGACGGTGACGAACACGCCGCCGATCTCCTTGGCGAGTGCCTCACCGCGGTCGGCCTGCAGGTCGGCGACGACGACGCGTGCGCCCCTGTCTGCCAACTGGCGTGCCGAGGCCGCTCCGATGCCGGATGCCCCACCTGTGACGATTGCGCTAGCTCCGTTGATGTCCACGTGGACAGATTAGGCAGAACCCCGCCCCAGCCGTGACAGGACCTGCGAGGTCCAACGGTCCAGTGCCCGCAGCTCCCCCGCACCGATCCCGTCGAAGGCCAGGGTGCGGACCAGCTCGACGTGCCCCGGCGCGGCCGCCTCGAGCGCGGCGCGGCCGGCGTCGGTCAGCTCTACGGTGGCGCCCCGTCGGTCGTCGTCGGCACCGCGACGGTCGACGAGCCCGCGGGTCCGCATCCGCCTGAGCTGGTGTGACAGCCGGCTCTGCTCCCAGCCCAGCCGCTCGCCGAGTTCGTTGACCCGGCACGCGGCGAGCTCGTCGAGCGCGACCAGTACGTCGTAGTCGGCGAGCGAGAGCCCACAGTCGCGCTGCAGCTGCCGGTTCATCTCGACCTGCAGTTCGGCGGTCATCGTCAGGTATCTGCGCCACACCCGCTGCTGCTCCTCGGAAAGCCACATGGAATATATGACACATCATCTAAGTTGTCGTGTCCAGTGCCGGCCACCTAGGCTGGCGACGACGCCCGAGGAGCACTTCATGACCACGACCGACATCGTCGACGTCCGACGCGCACAGGACCGGTCCGCCACCAAGATCTCCTGGCTGGACTCCAAGCACTCCTTCTCGTTCGGCGGGAACTACGACCCGAACAACACCCACCACGGCCTGCTGCTGGTCAACAACGACGACGTGGTCAAGCCAGGCAAGGGCTTTGACACCCACCCCCACCGCGACATGGAGATCGTCACCTGGGTGCTGCGCGGCTCCCTAGTGCACCAGGACTCGACGGGCCACTCGGGCGTGATCTATCCCGGTCTGGCGCAACGGATGTCGGCGGGCCGGGGCATCCTGCACTCCGAGAAGAACGACTCCTGGACGCTCACCGGCGATTCCACGCATGCCGACCCCGTCCACTTCGTCCAGATGTGGGTGGTCCCCGACGAGGCCGGCATCACGCCCGGCTACCAGCAGCTCGAGATCGACGACGAGGCGCTGCGCGGCACGCTGGTGACCATCGCCTCCGGCATGCCCGAGCACGCCGACGACGCCGCCATCACCATCAGCAACAAGTACGCAGCCCTTCGCGGCGCGCGGCTGGAGCCCGGTGACACCGTCGAGCTGCCGCAGGCACCGTACCTGCACCTGTTCGTGCCTCGGGGTGAGGTCGTGCTCGAAGGCGCCGGCCCACTGCACGAAGGCGACGCCGTGCGCTTCACGGCATCGGGCGGGCAGCGGATCACCGCGACCGAACCGTCGGAAATCCTGGTCTGGGAGATGCATGCGAGTTTGTCTGCGGCGTAAGGCCTTTGCCGTCATCGGCGTCGTCCTGCTGGCGGGGTGCTCCACGAGCACCCCGCCGGCGTCTGAGACCACCACCGAGAGCCAGGCGCCCAGCGCAGCCGGCCTGGCCGAGGTGACGGTTCAGGTCCCCGGCGACCTCGCCGCCGAGCCGTTCGACGAACCGCGAAAGGCGTTGGTGCCCAAGGGGTGGACGATGTCGGTCTGGGCCAGGGTGCCCAAACCGCGGCTCGCGACGTGGGCACCGGACGGTGCCCTGCTGGTCTCGCTGCCCGGGGCCGGGCAGGTGATCCGGATAGAGCCCTCGGGCTTGGGCCCGCAGATGCAGCTCCTCGTCAACGGCATGAACCAACCGCACGGTCTGGCGTTTCAGGGTTCCACGCTCTACGTAGCCGAGAGCGATCAAGTCGACGCGTTCACCTATGCCGACGGCAAGGCCACCCCGTTGCGTACTGTCGCCGCGAACCTTCCCGACGCGCGAAGCGCCGACCTTGGCGGCGCCTATGCCCACGCGCTGAAGAGCGTCGCCGTGGGACCCGATGGGGCCGTGTACTTCTCGATCGGGTCGACGGGCAACATCTCCGCCCAGGACCGTACCGCCAACCCGCAGCGAGCCACCGTGATGCGGGTTCCGCCCGGCGGAGGGCCCTACACGCCGTTCGCCACCGGGGTCCGCAACGGCACGGGCCTGGCGGTCGCGCCCGACGGCGCGGTGTGGACCGCCGTCAACAACCGCGACAACGTCCAAGTGCCCGATCAAGGGCCGTCCTACGGACAGGTGGTGCCCGACTACGTCGGCGACCACCCCCCGGAGTCCGTCGCCAAGCTGACGCCGGGTCGCGAACTGGGGTGGCCGTACTGCAATCCCGACGGCGGCCCGGCGAATCTTCGCCTCATCCGCGACGTTCAGACCAACGCCGACGGTTCGAAGCTCGACTGCGCGACGCTGCCGCCGATCGAGCAGAGCATGGGCGCACATTCCGCGCCGCTCGGGATGGTCTTCGTCGACGGTGCGCTCCCCGCGCCGTATGACAAGGGGGCGCTGGTCGGGGTGCACGGCTCGTGGAACCGGCAACCGCCCCGCGCACCCGAGGTGTCCTTCTTCCCCTGGCAGAACGGCAACCTCGGCAACCAGCAGACGCTCGTCGGCGGATTCCAGGCCGCGGACGGGACGAGGTGGGGCCGACCGGTCGCCGCAGTGGTTGGGCCGGACGGCGCCGTGTACGTCACCGACGACGCGGCCGACGCCATCTACCGGGTGGCACCGCCCGGACGCTGACCGACGTTGCCCCGTGGGCGCCCCGCAAACCGATGGTCGAGGCGCTCGCCGCCGGTCGTGGCCGAATCGTGTCGGTGACGTGACCAAAGCCAACTGTGCGTCGGCTGTGATTGCTAGAACGTGCTCTCGAACAGTTCGTGGCAATCATCCGATGGGGGCCCTCCGTGCCTGGTACCGCAGTGAACCTCCGGCGTCTCGCCGCCTCGGCGACCGCCGTGGCGCTCGGTGCCGTGTTGGCGACGATGGCCGTGGCCCCCACCGCACACGCCGCCGACGGCCGTGAACTGCTCGCCGCCGCCATCGCGAACACCCGCGGTTCCTACCTCGTCTACAACTTCGGTGGCAACAACCCTGCGCCGATGCTCGACGCCAACGGCACCCGGTATGAAATGGGCAGCGGCGGACACTTGATGATCATCAAGTCGGCGTCCCAGCGGCTCACGCCACGGCTGTTGGTCGACTCCCACCGCGGCTATCAGGCCCGCTGCGAACGGACGCCCGGCGCCCGCACCGGCGAAGGGCTGCTGCAAGCGTCGGAGACCTTCACCCCCATCCAGGCCTGGCAGGCCCTCGGCAAACCCACGATCGCGATCAACGCCAACTTCTTCGACGTACGGAGCCAGAAGGGCGGCTCCTGGAAGTCGACCGGCTGCAGCTCGCCGCTGGGGGCGTACTTCGACAACACCCGCGGTGGCGGGCCGGCCAACGCCGCGGTGACCGGAACCCTCGCCTATGCGGGCAAGCAGGCGCTCTCCGGCGGCGACGAGGTCTGGACCGCGTTGACGACGATGATCCTGCCCGTGGGGGGCGCCCCCTTCGTCGTGTCGCCCCGCGCCCCCGACGACTACGACGCCGCCACTCCGGTGATCCAGGGACTGGCGGACAAGGGCACCCGCTTCGTCGCGGTCAGCGGGCTGGGATTGTTGGCACCGGGCGCCACCGGCCAGATGAACGACGGCGGTCCCAGCGCTGCCCGCACGGCCATCGCCTACGCGAGGGACCGCGACGAGATGTACGTCTTCCAGGGTGGCAGCTACACGCCCGACCAGATCCAGGACTTGTTCCGCGGGCTGGGCAGCGACACCGCCATCCTGCTCGACGGCGGTGGTTCGTCGGCGATCGTGCTGCGCCGTGACACCGGCGGCATGTGGGCGGGCGCAGGAGTGCCCAAGGGCTCCTGCGACACGACGGCCGTGCTGTGCGACTCCCGCGAGCGCGCCCTGCCGAGTTGGCTCGCCTTTAGCTGATCAGTGGCAACCGCAGGAATTGCGGCGCCGAAATTCCGTGGCGAATCTTGCCGTCTCGGCGGGTCGATCGGGGTCGGCGATCCGACGCAGGAGCAACTCGACGCTGGCCGCGCCGATCTCCTCGCCGCGTTGGGCGGCGCAGGTCAAGCGGGGGATGAACAGGTCGGCCCACGGAAAGTCGTCGAACACGCCGAGCGCGATTCCCTCCGGCGGAACGATTCCACGGGTGCGCAGCGCCTGCATGATTCCGATCGTCATCCGGTTGTTGCCGGAGAACAAGGCGGTGGGCGGATCTTCGAGATCCAGCAGGGTGTGGGTGGCCCGCTCGGCCAGCTTCTCGTCGGAGTGTCCGGGCTCGATCAACGCGGGGTCCAGGGGCAGGCCTGCGGCGTCGAGCGCGGTTCGGTACCCCGAGATCCGTTCCTCGGTAGTCGAGCTCCCGGCTTGACCGGACACCATCCCGACCCGACGATGGCCATGCTCGATGAGGTGCCGGACGACCTCGACCGTGGCGTCGTGGTTTTCGGTTCCGGCGAAGTCGTAGCCGTCCGCCCCACCGCTCGTGTCGAAGCGGTCGACGAAGACGGTGGGCACGGATCGCTCCCGCAGGAACTCGACGGCCCGGCTCGGATCTGCTGACGGTTGCAACAACAGGCCGTCCACCTTGTGGGTTCCCAGGTTGAGCACCGACCGGTACTCCAGCTCCGCTTCGTCGCGGTGGTCGGCCAGCAGCAAGCTGTATCCGCTTGCGACCGTGGATTTCTCGATGCCGGTGACGACGTCGTTGAAGTACGGGTTCATGACTGCCGACATGACGAGTCCGAAGGTCTGGGTGCGCCCGGACCGCAGTGACGCCGCAGCCGAATTGCTCACGTAGCCCAATTCGGCGACCGCGTGCTGCACGCGTTCACGGGTGGGGTCACTGACGAAGCGGGTGCCGTTCAACACGTGCGACACCGTGGCGACCGACACCCCGGCGAGACGTGCGACGTCCTTGATGGTGGACAGGCGATCTTCTCCCATCAGCGCGGAGTGGGGGACGCCGCGCGACATCGCGCGACGTCCCCCGACTCGACCCGTTAGCCGCTGCTCGGTCCGATCAGAACGGGAAGTCCTTCACGTTGGCGGGCGTGACGATGGTCGGCTCGCCCAACAACACCGTGCCGTTCTCCCCGACGGTGAACTTGCCAAGACCGTCGACGTCGTAGGACGTTCCCTCCTTGGGCTCGATCTTGCACTGCGCGTACTGCTCCGCAGTGGCGAAGGTCAGCGTCCCTAGATTCTGCACGTTCCACCACACGTCCTGCACGTTGCCCGTGTCGATGTACTGCTTGACCAGCGTCACCGGTCCCAGGCCGGAGATCTTCACCCGGCCCAGATCCCCACTCTGCGACAGCGCCTCGGCCGCGGCGGGCAGACCGATCCCCGCGGGAACGATGATGCCCTTGAGGTTCGGATACGCCTGGACCAGTTCCTTGGCCTTCTGCGCGTTGACGTCGGCCTTCTCCTCGCCGTAGGCCACGGTGACGAGCTTCATCTTGGAGTACTTGGCGTCGTTGGCCAGCTTGTCCTTGATGCTGGCAATCCACGCGTTCTGGTTGACCGCCGTCTGGGTGGACGACAGGATCGCGAACTCGCCCTCCCCGCCGATCATGTCGGACAACGACGCCAACATCTGGTCGCCGATCTTCCCGGTGTCTGCCTGGTTCAGGAAGAACGCGCGGGAGTCGGTCGCGACGTCGGAGTCCCAGGAAATGACCTTGATGCCCGCCTGCTTGGCCTTGGCCAACGCGGCCGACGCGCTGTTCAGGTCGCTGCCGGAGATCGCGATGACGTCGACCCCCTGGGAGATCAACTGGTTGACGAAGGGGATCTGCGCCGCGCCGGTGGCGTCGCTGGGCGAGGTGTAGATCACCGTCGACCCGTCCTTGGCGGCGGCGGCCTCGACGGCCTTCTGCACCGTCACCATGTAGGGGTCGGTGCCCAGCTTGGGAATGAGGCCGATCTTGATCGGACCCTCGACGCATTTGCCTGCGGCGCTGTTCGAACCGCTAGCGCCGGATCCGCCGCCGTCCGAGGCACAGGAGGTCAGCGAGAGCGTCAGCATTGCTGTCGCTCCCACCGCCAGGGTGAGGGCCGATCGATTCATGGGGAGTCCTTTCATGGGTGGGTACGGCGGCCACGGGTCGGGGCAACCGGCTGTCGAGGTGTGCGGGGTGGGCGCGGGGTCACGTGGTGTCGGCCCCCAGCTGCGAGGCGGGGCGGCGGCGTTCGCGGACGGACCCGATGAAGCGTTGCGAGAGGTTGGTGACCAGCAGCGACGCGATCAGCACGCCGCCGACCGCGATCCCCTGGGTGTAGCCGCTGACGTTCATCAACTGCAGCGACTTGCGGAGCGCCAGGATCAGGATGCTGGCGAGCACCACACCGGTGATCCGGCCCTTGCCGCCGAGCACGCTGACCCCGGCCAGGAACACGACCGTGATCACGTCGAGCTCGAGGCCCTGGGCGCCGTCCGGCGCGACCTGGCTGGTGATCCCCATGTAGATCATCCCGGCCAGGCCGGAGACCACGCCGGAGACGACGAACAAGACGAACCTGATGCGCGCGACGCGAATGCCGCTGTAGCGGGCGGTTTCCGGGTTCCCGCCGATGGCGTAGATCCGCCGTCCGACGGTGCTGCGGTGCAGGACGATCCCGAAGACGACGGCGAGCACCAGGAAGGGCGCGATCGCCCACGGGACCACCAGGCCGGGGATGTTGTCGTTGCCGAGCACGGTGAAGAACTCCGGGAGCGGCGAGATCGGCGTCCCCCCGAGGAGGACGTAACACAGCCCGCGGAACAAGGCCAGGGTCCCGAGGGTCACCAGCAGGGCCGGCAGCCCCATCACCGCGACGAAGAAGCCGTTGACCGCACCGCAGAGCGCGCCCGTCCCGAGGGCCGCGACGACGGCGACCGGCACCGACTGCCCGGCCTCGATGGCGAGGCCGGCGGCGACGGAGGAGAGTCCGGCGATGCTCGCCACGGAGATGTCGATGTCCCGAACGATCACCAGAAGGGCGAGCGGCAGAGCCATCAGCGCCGCGGGCGCGAAGGTCGCCAAGCCGGTGGAGATGCTGAAGGGTCTGGTGAAGCCCGGCACCGTCGCCGCCGCGACCAGGAGGACCACGATGACCAAGATGAAGAGGATGAACTCCCAGGACCGGAGCTTGGCCGTCACGGTGCCCCACATCAGCGGGCTCCTCGGGTGCCGCGTCGCGACAACAGCGTGTCGATCAGGACGGTGAGAAGGATGGCGCCGCCGAAGAAGGCCTGCAGGTAGGACGGATTGATCCGTGCCACCGTGATGGCGTTCTGGATGATGATCAACGTGACGGTGCCGAGCAGGACGCCGAGGACGGATCCGGCGCCGCCACGCAGGGAGACCCCGCCGACCACGACCGAGGCGACGAGGGTGAGCTCCAACCCATAGGCGAGCTGACCGTCGACGGTGGCGAAGTGGGACGCCCACATCGCCCCCGCGAATCCGGCCAGCGTGCCGGAGATGACGAAGGCGGCGAACGTGCGCGCCTGGGTCTTGATGCCGATCAGGTCGGCTCCGGCCGGATTCGAGCCGGTGGCGTAGATGTCGCGGCCAAAGCGCGTGGTGCGCAGGAAGATCGCGAACACGACGAACAGAGCAAGCCCGATGTACACCAGGAGTGAGACGCCGAAGAGCCGTCCCGCCGTCCAGGCCAGCCAGCCAGGCGGGACCATGCCCGACGAGATCTGTCGGCCGTTGGACAGGATGGCGTCGATCCCCCGGAAGATCGCCAGCGTTCCGAGCGTCACCACGATCGACGGCACGCGGCCGTAGGCGACGATCACGCCGTTGAACGCTCCGCACGCGACCCCGACCGCCACGGCGATCAGGATCCCGACGACGACGGGTGCCCCTGGGTGCGAGCTCGTGAACCAGGCCGCGACGTAGGCCGACAACCCGATGACCGACCCTTGGGAGAGGTCGATGTTGCGGGTCAGCATCACCACCATCTGGCCGAGGCACGCGACTCCGTACAGGGCCGTCGTCACCCCGAGGTCACCGATGTTCGACGGGCTGACCAGGTTTGGATTGATGATCCCGAGCGGCACGAGTATCGCGATCACCGCGACCAGCAGTCCGACCTCGCGCCGGGCGACGACCTTGCGCCACCCCGACCGTCGGCCCACGCCGACGCTGACCACCTCGGTCTCCTCGCGGGCCTTGATGGCGTCCAGGTCGGCGGTCGAGGTGGCGCCGACCTCCCGCCCGGAGTCGAGCAGACCGGTAGCAGCCAGCCCGATGTCGATCTGGTTGGCGTGTTCGGCGTCGAACTCCGCGGTGATCGTGCCCTGATGCATCACGTAGATCCGGTCGCAGGTGCCCAGCAGCTCGGGCATGTCCGACGAGATCATCAGGATGGCCAGACCCTGCTGCGCCAGCTCGGCGATGATGTGGTGGACCTCGGCCTTGGCCTGAATGTCGACGCCCTGGGTGGGCTCGTCGAGGATCAGCAACCGCGGGTTGGTCGCCAGCCACTTGGCCAGCACCACCTTCTGCTGATTGCCGCCGGAGAGGTTGCCGATGGGCTGGGCGTAGCTTCTGAACTTGAGCTGCATCCGCTGCAACGGGCCGTCCACGAGGGCGAACTCGGCGCGGTGCCGGATCAGACCAAGGCGCGACGCCTGGTCGATGACGGGCAGGGTGGCGTTGTCGAGTATCGAGAAGTCCTCGACGATGCTCTGCCCGCGTCGGTCCTCCGAGACGTAGGCGATGCCGTGCGCCAGCGCGGCCGCGGGCGATCCGATCCGCACCGCGTGCCCTCCCAGCTCGATGTCGCCGGTGGCGGGCTTGTCGATGCCGAAGACGGCCCTGGCGACTTCCGTGCGTCCCGCGCCGACGAGGCCGGCCAAGCCGACGATCTCGCCGGCGCGAACGTCGAGGTTTACGTCCGAGAAGTGGCCTGTTACACCTAGATTGCGCAGTCGGAGCACGACGTCACCGACGGTCGCGGACTTGGGCGGATAGATGTCGGTCAGCTCGCGGCCGACCATGAGCTCGACGATCTGGTGCTGGTCGGTCTCGGCGGTGACGAGGTCGGCGACCCACCGTCCGTCCCGCATCACCGTGATGCGATCGGAGATCGCCACGATCTCTTCGAGGCGGTGACCCACGAAGAGCATGGCCACCCCGCGGGCCTTCAAGTCGTCGATGACCGAGAACAGCCGTTGCGTCTCACCGATGGTCAACGACGCGGTGGGTTCGTCGAGGATCAGGATGGTGGCGTCGAAGGCCAACGCCTTCGCAATCTCGACCAGCTGCTGTTCGGAGGTGTTCAGCTCGCCGGTGGTCATCGCCGGGTCCACCCGCAGACCGAGCACCTCCAGCCACTGTCGCGCCTCGCGGCTCATCCGGGCGTGGTCCAGGAGACCAAAGCGATTGGTGAGAGGCCTTCCGGCGTATACGTTTTCGTAGATCGGCAGGTCGGGGAACAAGCCCGGGTGCTGGTGGACGACGGCAATGCCGAGGTGTTGCGCGTCGAGCGGGGTGCGTAGGTCCACGTCCACGCCGCCGACCCGAACCACGCCGTCGGTGGGGTGGTATACCCCTCCGAGCATCTTGACGCACGTGCTCTTTCCTGCGCCGTTCTCGCCGACCAGGGCCAGCACTTCGCCGGACCTGATGTGAAGCGACACGTCCCGAACGGCGTAGACGCTCTCGAAGCGCTTGGAAGCGCCGACGAGCTCGGCCCTGATCCCACCTCGATCGTCCACGGTCGCCCCGCCACCCGTTTCGTGGGCACGAGAGGTACTGCTCACTGGTCATCCTCATCGTCGAAGTGACGCCCCGGGGGCTGTGAGGTTGACGCTAAAGCATGAAAACGTTTACGTAAACGTTTTCGTAAATTTGGGGCCGCGAGGACGCGCGGGTGCCGATCGACGACCCTCAGGCCGCCTTGTCGGCCGGCGCGCTCTCCGACTGCGTCGTGTCCGACGGCGCAGCGGTGGTCGTGCCGCCCGATCCGCCGGCACCCGTCGGCTTGGTGGTCCCCGACTCGTCTCCCCGATTGGGCGAGAAGTCGTTCGCGGTGTCGCGAGTCTCGTTGACGGTGGGCTTGGCGTGCTTCGGCCCGTTCGTCTTGCCGGTCACGACACCGAGCGTCGGCGTCGAATCTCCCTCTGGCTTCGCGTGTTTGGGGCCCGCCGCCGGCTTGGGATCCTCGTTCGCCGTCGGAGTCTTGTCGCCCTCATCTTCGGTCGTGTCGCCCGCGGGAGTCTTGTCGCCCGCCTCGGCAGTCTTGTCCCCCGTGGCCTCTGTCGCGTCCGGTGTCGTGTCGCCTCGTTGGCCGGAGGTCTCCTCGCCGGCGACCGGAGTCTTCTCGCCTGCCGCGGGGGTGGTCCCCGCGCGGACGGACGTCGCCTCGTCCGACGTCGAATCCTTTGCGGCCGCAACGTGCTTCGTCGTGTCTGCGACGCTGAGCAGCTTCGCCGTCGTCGACGGAGCCGCGGTGGCGTCCGGCACGTTCAGTGGTGCGGTGAGGGCGCCCAGTCCGTTGAGCAGGTTGCCCTTGAGCAGCGCGTCGAGGATGTTGGCGAGGACGTTGGGCGTATTCGGGGTGGGGTTGGGTCCGAGTTCCTTCTGGATTCCGGCCACCAACGCGTTGAAGGCGTCGCTCAGCACCAGGCCGGGGTTCAGGTTCGGGAAGGACAGGAAGGGGACCTCGCTACCCGCCTGCGACGTGTCCCGGGTGTAGGTGCCGTCGGGATTGCGAACGGTGTCGGCGTACCCGACGTCGGTGAGGATACGCAGCGCGGGTGCAAGCGCATTCGCCACCCGCATCGGGACCTGCGCCAACGGGCTGAGCCCCACGACGTTGAGGACGTCCGACGCCAGGTACAGCGGCTCCAGCATCGGCAACGTCGCCGAGTGCAGCGTGAGATACAGGTTCAGCGCCAGACCCGATTGGGGATCGAGCGGGTTGACGCCGCCGACGGCGCCGGCCACTCCATCCAGGATCTCCTTGGTGAGGCCGCCGAGGTCCAGGTTCAGCCCCCGCAGCATGTACGTCGGCGACAGGCCGGCCGCCAGGTTGTTGACCAGGGTGAACGGATTGGGCCACGAGGCCAGGTCCGACAGCGGCTGGTACTCGTAGGTGGCGTCGACCAGGATCGGCAGCAGGTTCGCATTGCCCAGTGCGACACCGGTTCCCAGAACGGGAATGTTCACCCCGGAGCCGTCGCCGCTGCTGGTGAACTTGGTCGTGGGGTTCACGGTGTCGATGCCGAAGAGCGCGGCCAACGGTCCGAATCGGGCGAGCGCACCGCCGTCGGGGCGGGCCGGGTTGTTGATCAGGATCAGCGGCAGGACGGTGAGGCTGCCGAGGATGGGATCGCTGCCGAAGACGTGGTTGAGCCCACCGGGTTGCAGGGAGAGGTCGTCGAGCACCTTCTCGTAGGCCATGGCCGCGGCGAACGCGCCGAACCCGATTCCGACGGTGGGGACGACGCGGACGTCGATCACGTCGGGCAGCTGGAGCGCTTTGATCAAGTTGGTCAGCGGGGTGATGAGGTCTGCCGCCCCGCCGAGCGGACTCTTCTTCAGCTCGCTCAGTAGAAGATCCAGCACGCCGTCGACGCCCAGTCGGGCGTACGGGGTTCCGTTGATCTCGTTGGCCACCGAATTCGGCAGCGCCGGCACCCAACCCAGGTCGATGCCGAGCATCTTCAGCGCGGCGAAGGCCGGTCCCGACGTGACGACGTTGAGACCGGGGACGGCGAGGTTGGAGAGATTCAGCGGATCGGCGAGGTTGAGGCCAAGCAGCGCGAGCACTCCGGTCAGGGTGGCTCCGGTGACTTCGTCGATGTGCAACGTGTCCAGGATGGTCGTCAGCAGCGCGAGGTCGCCGCCGGTCAACTGTTGCAGGACCGGGCCCAGCAGGGGGATGTCGAACGACAGGCTGGCCAGAATGCCGGGCAGCAGATTCGCCGGCAGGTCGGCGAGCAGACCCGTGATCAGGCTCTGCGGGTCCACGCCGGCGGCCCGCGCGAACGCCGCCAGGTTGACGCCGTTGACCACCGCCCGGATGATCACGTCGGAGATCGCCTGACCGCCGTCGTAGATCGTCGTGCCAAGACCGCCGGTGATGTCGGGCACCTTGTCGTGCGTGGGCAGCAACTGAATCGCAGCGGCCAGGTCGACGGTCTCGGCACTGACGCGCTTGACTGGATCGGGTGGCGGTTCGACGCCGACAGTCAGGGCCGTGGCGGTCGCCGTGGCGGCGCTGACGAGCGCCACGCTGAAGCGTCGCCGACTTCTCCTGCGGTGAGTACCTGCCATCCGACCTGTCCCCTTCGACGGCCCGTGTGTCGTGCGCCACCGCACGTTAACACTTACGCGCGTGGCAAAATGACGAATTCATGACGGGGTGTCGATTGGCCAGACACGCGAATCCATCGGAGGTTTTCGCGGTGTCAACTGCGCCTTCGACGATCGACGGACCGCCGATCACGTGGCCGACGGGCAACTGAGGTGGGCTAGCTACCCCACCGACGTCATGGGCACCCAGTGCCGGGCCCGAAGGCGAAGATGGCCGCGCTGGTGGCGACCACGGCTGCGGCGAGGGCGATGACGGGCGCAACGGTCCACAGCGTCAAGGTTGCTCCGAGCACCGCACCGCTGCACATGGTGAGGACGACGCCGTATCTCAGCTTCTCTCGCTGACCGGTCCCTCCGGCGAGCCTGCTGTCGAACCCGATGCCGACGATGGTCTGCGTCAGCACCGTCGTGCTCAGCTCCTGTACCCCGAACTGACGTGCCGTCGCGTTCTGGGTGCCGAACACGACGGCGAGCCCGGAGATGAGGATCAGCCGCCCGCCGCCGGTGTAATGCAGCACCCCGGTACCGGCCAGCACGGACAGTGTCACCAGCACGACGACCTCCAGCCCCAGGGCGACGACGAGCCACCGGCGAACCTTCGCGTCGAGATGCCGAGCCAGCCGACCGCCGATGATCGCTCCGGCGATGAAACCCAGGACCGCCGTCACCGCGGCCAGCATGTCGACGCCGGAGTGCGGCACCAACCAGAAGCCCAGGAAGATGACGTTCCCGGTCATGTTGGCCACGAACACGTGCCCGAGGATCAGCACGCTGACGGCGTCCACCAACCCGGTGGCGAACGTCAACAACAGCAGGGCGGTGACCGTCAACCGTTGGGAGACGGGGGATTTCATTTCCGTTGGGTCGCCGTGGCTAGAGCCGTGGCGTCAGGTCCAGCTTCGTGACGGCGACCATCTGGGTGATCAGCCACTTGTTGTCCTGCGGCTTCATGGTGAGCCGATAGGACAGGTAGCGCAGCGACGGAATGCCCTTGGTGACCGGGCTCGTCGCGACGGAGTTGGTGTACACGATGGCGGTGGCCTCGGTCGGCGTCAGCGACTCGACCGCGGCGCCGAGGACCTGGGTGTTGTTGGTGACCTGCGCCTGCTTGTTCGGCTCGACGATCGCGTCGATGTAGCGCTTGTAGTCGGCCGCGAAGTCGCCGCCGAGGTACCTCGCGGAGCGATCGGGAAGCTTGTCCATGTCGTCGGGCGTGTAGGTCCACAGCGTGGTGATGGCGTTGGCCGCGGTTTCGGCGATGACGAACTTCGTGTGGACCGCCGCCCGATCGGCGAGGTAGGGCTGAATCGTGGCGCCCGCGAAGGCACATGCGGCGATGAACAACACACCGGCGGCCACCGCGACGAGCTTGAGTGCCCGCCCCGCCGTGCGATGCGGAACGAGGACGACCTCTTTGGGCTCCTCGGGCTGCTCGACGGGTGCCTCTGCGCCCTCGTCTTCGAGGTTCGCGGGTTCCGAGGTTTCGACGGCCTCGGGCGCCTCGGGCGCGTCGGGCGCCTCGGGCGCCTCGGGCGCCTCGGGCGCCGGCTCGACCACGGGGTCGGTCTTGCCGCGCTTCCACAGCGAGCGACGACGACGCGGCGGTTCGGCGGGGACGACCGCGTCGGCCTCCACCGCCTCCTCGGCCGCACCCTCCGCAGGCTCCGCAACCTCTGCAGGCTCCGTGACCTCCGCAGGCTCTGGGACCTCCGTGGCCTCGTCGGCTTGTTCGACCTGTGGCGCCTTCTGCCGCGGCAACCGGTGGCGGTTGCGCGCCGCCTTCCCCTGCGGGACTGAGGCGGCGGCAGCGTCGGCGGTCAGATCACTTGAATCAGCTGACTGATCTTCCACTGCTGTCCCTCCTCGATAGTCGTTACGACCCAACGGGTTCCACTCTCAATCGGAGTCTTGCCGTCGGGTCCGGTGGACTTCACGTTCGTCGCCACCAGGATGTCTGCGCTGCCGTTGTCGTTCCATCGCTGCACGCCGGCCTCTTGCACGACACCGGTGGTCGGCTCGGCCCGCGCCACCTGGATGACGATGTCGTTCAGCTTCTCCTTGAACGACTTCGCGAAGTCACCGGTGCCCTGGGCAAGGATGCGATCCGCATAGTCGTTGGCGTGGAAGGGATCCAGTGAGGTGTACTCCGTCATGAAGCCGCGGACGTAGAACAACGCCGAGGCGTCCCGGTCCTCGGTCCGCTTCAAACTCTCGTGACCGACCAACACGAAGATGCTGCCCGCGATCGCGGCGGCCGCCAGCACGAACGCCAGGATCGCCGTCAACGGAAGACCCCACCGCAGCGGGGCCTTGGGCTTGGCCGCGCCCGCCGCGAAGAAGTCGCGCTCCGTGTCGGTGACCTTGCGCCGCGGGCTCATCGGCCTCGTCCCTTCGGCGGCGCAGGCGCAGGCGCAGGCGCCGGAGCAGGAGCAGGCGGCGCGCCCTGGCCCGTCAACGGCTTCTTGAGCACGGTCAGCACCGCGACCTGCCACTTCCCGTTCGACTTCTCGAAGTCGGCCCGCACCGTCGCGGTGATGAACTTGAGCTTCGCCGGATCCGATCCGCGTTGACCCTGCAGCGCCAGCAGCATCGCCGCCCGATCCTGCGTCACCGACAGCACCGCGCTGCTCACCGCCCAGTACTCGTTGTCGGTGACACCCGCCTTCTGGACTGCCTGCTGCTGCGCGACGAGTTGGGGCCGATATCCGTCGGTGGCGAGCCCCTGCGCACGTGCGAAGTCGTCGACCACGGACTTGGTGCCGTAGCTCAGCAACTGCTCGACGATCCGTGGACCCTGCTCGGCGATCTCGGTGCGCGCGTGTTCGAGCGCCCGGTCCTGACGGAACACCTGGACATAGCCCAACCCGCCACCGGCCGCGCACAACACGGCCGCGGCAAGCAGCACGGAACCGGCGATCCGGCGCACGTCGCGGCCCGATGACTCGGCACCGTCGTCGACGACCCGAACCTCGGTGCGCAGCAACAGATCCGCGAACGTCCGATGCCGCTTGTCACCAAGCGGCCACAGCCAGCCGACGAACAGCGCCGCGGTGTCGAGGAGGTGAGCGAAGTCTCGCGCCAACAGGCGGACGCTGCCCACCGGCATCCCAGTCGGCGTCGTGACGCGGATGCCCGCAACCGCGCGACCCATCGTCGCGCCGACCACCGACGGCAGCAGCCACCGGTTCACCAGCGTGGCCAGGACGCCGACCGCCATCGCTGCCATGAACACCCACCAGAGCCAGCCCCCGACGGGTGTGGTGTACGCCAGCAGCGCCATCGTCGTGACCACGGCGACGCCGGGCAGCACGTCGAGCAGCAGCGCGGCCGCCCGTGCCGGCCACGACGCGAAGCGGACGATGTCGTCCGGCGCCGTCGTCGTCTCGGTGGTGTCGTCGAGAACGGCCGTCACGAGGTGACCTGGTCCAGGCGATTGATCTTGTAGGTGCCGTCGGCGGGCGCCATGTTCACGCGCAGGCGGTATCCCTGTTCCTGGTCGGCGGCTTGGGAGTTGGTCACCTTCACCCGGACCGCCACCAGCACGTCCACCGAACCGTCGTCGTTGTGCTTCTCGACGGCGCCGCGCATGTCGGACACCTGAACCTTGACGTTGGCCGCCTGATAGGCCTCGACGAGCATGCTGGCGAACAGGTTGGCCTGCACGCCGAAGTCACCGGTGGCGCATTCGATGACCTTGGTCTGGCTGGCCGTCATCGCCGCGATGTCGGGGGCTTGGGTTGCCTCGACGCACTCCTTGGCCCGCTGCAGCGCCATCGCGTCCTCGCGGGCGATGGCTTCGCTCTGGTCGTGCGACTTGAGAGCGAGATAGCCACCGGCTCCCACGCCCGCGGTGAGGACGAGCAGAGCCAGACAGATTGCGACGAGCCACCCGCGGCCGAACCGCTCGGGCCGACGGGTCACCAGGTCCTGCTGAAGATCGGATTGTGCGTCGGACTCCACCGACGCGTCGTATTCGCTAGGGATGTCTTGGGGGTTCAGCCGGCTGGTGCCAGCATCTCCTTCCATCCGTTTTCTCCTGGATCACTTGAGTTGGTGACGGAGTACGTGACTCCGTCGGGTCCGACGACCTGACCGTTGGACGGCGTGTAGATCGCGGTCGGCCCTGCTGCCGGAGTGTAGACACATGGGTTGGGCTGCTGGCCACTGCAGGCGACCGTGCCCTGGCCAGGGGCCGTAAGCGGGTCGCTCAGCGGTGACGGTGGCTTCGGCGGCAACTGATCGGCGGGCAACGGGTTGAGCCCGTTGTTGATCGTCGGTGCAGGCACCACGTAACCGGGCTTGACCGGCTGGTCGCAGCGCGCGCCTGCCGCCGGGCACGTCAGGATCTGGTTCGGATCGCCGTACCAGGGGTTGGTGCCCATCGGCTCGTACGGCGTGTTGCTGTGGCACTCGTCCGGCGTCGCCGCGCGCTTGCCGGGCACGTCAGCACACGGGTAGTTGCGAGCACCACGGACGACGTTGCCCTGGAAGTCCTTCGGGATCTTGCAGTACAGCCCGTCGGGCAGCGGCTTGGTCGACGTGTCGGCCGGGGAACGCCATTCCGCGGCAGGGAGGAAGCCCGTCAGACACGGCGGCGGCTGGTTGATCGACAGACCGAAGTGCAGCAGACCCTCGCCCGGGAAGATGGTGCCCGCCTGGGCGACCGTGGCGCCCTGGGGCAGGATCACCAACGCCTGTTCGAGGCCCGCGTGATAGCGCTTCAGCATGTCCGTGACGATCGCGAGGTTCGCCAGGGTCTGCGGCAACGCCTCACGTACGTCGCCGAACACCGCGTTGAGCTGGTCGGCCGTCGGGGCCGCCTGCTGCAGACCGCTGCGCAGCGCCTGATCCTGCTCGGCGGTCTGCGACGTGATGGTGTTCAGGTTCCTGGCCCACTGCGAGATCGCGTCACCCGAGTTGACCTGGCTGTCCAGGATCGGCGTCGAGTTGTTGATGATGTCGTTGACCGGGCCAAGGTTGTCCTTGAAGTCACTGGCGATGGCGGTTGTCGAGTCGACCAACCGTTGCAGCGCGGGACCAAGCCCACCGACGGCCTGAGACGTCTCGGTCAGCAGTGAGTCGATCTTCTCCTTCGGCAGCACTGCGAGGCCCTCGTTCGCGGCGTCGAGCGCCGGTCCGACCTCGCTGGGCACTGTGCCGTTCATGATCGTCGACCCGGCGGCCAAATACTTGCCCGGCTGGTCGGCAGTCGACACCAGGTCCAAGTACTGCTCGCCGATCGCCGAGACGGAGTGCACGTTCGCCGTCGCGTCGGCCGGGATCTTGTACTTGCTGTCGATGCTCATGGTGGCCTCGACGCCCGTCGGGGTGGGCTTGACGTCGGTGACCTTGCCGATCTGCGTGCCAAGGTACGTCACGTTGGCCGTCGAGTAGAGGCCGCCGGACCTGGGCAGTTGAGCCTTCAGCTCGTACTGCCCGATGCCGGCCACGCTGGGCAGCCGCAGGTAGTACCAGCCGAGGACCACTAACGCGATGATCGTCAGGATGGTGAAGATAACCAACTGAATCTTGATGAAGCGGGTCAGCATCGCTCACTCACCTCTCTCGACCAGCGGTCCGCCCGGCGCATCGTGCGGGTTCGGGGTGAACCGCACGTCCGGGATCATCGTCGCCGGATCGCGGCCCCACGACTGTTCCAGAGCCCGCAGCATGCCCGACACACCGGTGCCGGAGAGCACACCGTTGTCGATTGCCGACAGCGTGAGGTCCACGTTGAGCGACACGTTGATGTAGTCACCGCGGATCGCCTTCGGCACGTTTTCGATGCTGAATGGCGCCGTTCCGATCACCTTCAGCGCTCCGAGCAGGTACGGGGACGCCTTGCCCAACTGGACGAGCGGCCGCTGAAGATTCTTCAGGTTGGTCGTGATGTCCGGGTTGGCCTGCGACAGCGCGTCGTCGGTGGCCTTGCTGACCCGACCGAGGGCCGTGACCGCGTCGGCGAACAGGTCCCTGGTGTCGGCGAAGTGCTTGATCAGCGGGGGGAACTCGGTGAGGACGCGGTCGAGGGTGTCGTTGCGCTGCGCCACGATGGCGAGCAACCGGTTCGTCGAGTCGATCGCGCGGGTGATGTCTTCGCGCTGGTTGTTCAGCTCGGCGGTGAAGGTGTCCAGACGTCCGAGGAACTCGCGGATTTGGTCACCGCGACCGGTCAGGATGTTGGCGACCTCGGTCTGGATGACCTCGAGGTTCGGGATGCCGCCGCCGGTGAGGATGGTGCCGATGCTGGCCAGCGTCCGCTCCGTGGTGGGGAACGCGCTCGCCCTGGACAGCGGAATGGTGTCGCCGCTCTTCAGCAACGGACCGTCCGACTTCGTCGTCGGCGCGTCCAGTTCGACGTGCTGCGAGCCGAGCAGTGACGTCTGACCGATCGCGGCCGTGGTGTCGGCGGGCAGCTTGAGCCCCGGCTCCACGTCCAGCGTCAGGGTCGCGACCCAGTTCTTCAGCTCGATGGCCCGCACGCTGCCGACGAAGACGTCGGCGACGCGCACGCGGCTGTTCACGTTGAGCGCCAACGTGTCTGGCATCTGCACGTAGATGGTCATCGCGTTCGAGCCGGTACCCGCGCCACCCGGCACGGGCACGTTCGCGATGCCCTTCCACCCGCACGACGTCAGGATCAGACCCGCGGCGAGCAGGGCTCCGCCGCGCTTGACGACGGTCCTCGGCGAGATGCGCAACGGCCTTGTCTTTTCTTCGCGCAAGCGGCTCATCAACCAGCTCCTGCTTCAGCGGGCAGCGGTGGTCCAGCCGGCGCGGGCGCGGCGGCTGGCGCCGGCCCGGCCGCCGGGGTGACGGGGCCGACCGGATCACCGGGGATCACGCCCGGTGCGGGCGCCGGCGGCGGCCCGGGCTGCGGATACCACGGCGGGGGCAGAGGGCTGTTCTCGCCGTAGGCATTTGGCGGTCCGGGCAGACGGCCGTTGTTGACGCCGAATGCCGGCGGCGCAGGCGGTGCGACGATGTCCGGTCCGCCCATGAGCTCGCCGAGTGACTCGGGGGTCAGCATGTTCTGCGTGAACGGCTGCACCTCGACGCCCTGCATGCCCGGTGCGACGGTCCACCCCGGCTCGTGGTTGCCGTGGGAGAACAACGTGTCGCGGGAGAAGACGCCGGGCACCGTGGTGTCCTTGTAGCCCGGGGGCGGCTGCAGCCGCTGTTCGGAGTACGCGATCTGCTTCGGCAACGTCATCGCCGCGTTGATCTGGTTCAACCCGAACGGCGGGTAGTTGAACTTCGTCGCATCCAGGATCGGCGCCAGGTACTGCGCACACAGCTCGGCCGAATCCTGATACCCCAACCGGCTGCCCGCTTGGATTGCGCTGCAGAGGAACTGCATCGGATTCGCGTAGTTGTTGATGACCGGGAGGTTCACGAGGCCGCCGGCGTTCGGCGAGGCGATGTTGACGATGTTGGCCGCCAGGTTCGGGTACACGTGCAGACCGGTTTCCAGGCCCTTGCGGGGCTCGGGCTGCAGGATCGCGTTGGTGACGTCGGCGAGGTTGTTGACGTCCTTGGTCAGCACGGTCGCGTTCTGGTCGAGGAAGCCGCGGGTGGTGCTCAGCAGTTGGTTGAGGTCCTGCACGGCCGTCGCCACTTCGCGGTCGGTGTTGGTGAAGGAGTTCGTGAACTGCGCCAGGTTGTCGTTCAGTTCGACGAACTGCTGGTCGCTCTTGTAGAGCGCGTTGACGAACAGCGCCAGGCTCTTGATCACGCCGAAGAAGTCGCCACGGCCCTGATTCAACGTGGTCAGCGCCTCGGACAGGTTGTTCAGCGTCGTGTTGATCTGCTCGCCCTTGCCTGCGAGACCGTCGGAGAAAGACTCGACGACGTCGCCGAACGGGCCCTTGGGCTGCTCCTTCGTCGGCCCCAGGTCGGTGAGGATGCGGTTGATCGAGTCGCGGAGTTCGTCGTACTCGACCGGCACCTGGGTGCGGTCCTGCGGAATCAGCGCGCCACTCTCCATCACCGGGCCACCGGTGTACGGCGGTGCCAGCTGAATAGTGCGCGACGCCACCAGGCTCGGGTTCAGGATGGACGCGGTGGCGTTCGCCGGGACCTTGTACTTCGACTCGTAGTCGAAGGTGACCCGCATCTTGTCGCCGGCCGGCTCGATCTTCTCGATGGTGCCGACCCGGACGCCCATGATCTGGACCTTGTCACCGGGGTACAGCGCCAACGTCTGCGGGAACTCGGCGACCACGGTGTTGTAGGTCAGCTTCTTGTACAGGTTGTAGCCAAGGAACGCGGCGACGATGACCGCGATGAGCACCACGGTGCCCACGATCAGGGTCGTCTTGGTCAGCGCGGGCAGTTTCATGTTCCGGACGTTGAAGATCGTCGACATCTCTCGTGCCCCCTAACCTTGGGATCCGGGCGGAAGGAACGGCGGGTTGCCAGGCAGCGGTTCGCCTCCGCTGCCCACCTGCGGACCCGGCCCCGGCGGCGGGATCGGACCAACCAGCGCGGGCGGAGGCGGCGAGGTGCCGTCACCCTGAAGCGATCCGGGCGCGATGTACGGATCCGACGGTTGTCCCGGGGTGACCGGAACGGTCCGCGCTCCTGGCGGACCCGGCGCGAACTCGGGCGCGGGGGTGCCCTGAACCGGCGGGGAGAACTCACCGGGGAACGCCGCGCTCGGGACGCCGGGCGCCGGCGGGGGAGCATTCGGGTTCGGCGGAGCACCGAGCACGTCGGGCGGTCCATAGTTGTTGGCGCCGTACGGGTTCGGGCCAAACGGCCCGTTCTCGGCCGAGGCGCACGGGAGCGGGTTGCCCGGCGTCGGGTAGTTGCCGGGGGCCGGCGCGTAGGAGCACGGGGAGCCGGCGATGACGGCGGGACCCGGGTGCTCCGGCGTGCCCTCCAGCGGGGTCGGCGCGGGCGGCGGGGCGCCGTTGGCCTGGCGCTGGCCGTTCGGGTCGGGGTACCGGAACGACGGCAGACCCGCGTTGCCCCAGAACTCCTCGGGGGCGATGCCGCGCTTCTTGAAGGCGGCGTCGACCCACGGCTGCAGGATCCAGTACGGCAGCAGGTTGACGAGCATCACCTTGAAGTACGGGCCGGAGGCGAGGGCCTCGCCCAGTGATGCGGTGAACTTGCTGAGCGAGGTCAGCGTGTCCGCGAGGTCGAACTTCCTGGCCACCAGCACGTCGCTGATGGTCTGCAGCTGGGTGAGCACCTTGTTCAGGTTGGGGTTGTCGTCGATGAAACCCTTGACCTGCGTGGAGAATTCACTGACCCGCTCGAGCAACATGCTGACCGCGTAGGACCGCTCGTTGATGGCGGCGAGCAGGGTCTTGGCGTTCACCAACAGGTTGTTGATCTGGCCGCTGCGGCTGCCGAGCACGCCTGCGATCTTGTTGGCGTTGGCGAGAAGCGTCTTGATGTCCTCGTCGCGCTTGCCGATCGTGTCCGAGAATCGGGACACGCCGTCCAACGCCGCGCTGAGGTGTGGGTAGGTCTGGTCGATGGTCTCCGACAGCACGTTCAGCGACTTCTTGACCGACTCGGTGTCCCAGCCCGACGCCGCCTTGGTGACGTCGAAGAACGCGTCGTAGATCTGGTACGGGGTGGTGGTCTGGCCAAGCGGCAGAACGCCGTTGGCGCCGAGCGTCGTCGAACCCTTGGGCTGGAGCTCGAGGTTCTTGCGACCGAGGATGGTGTCGGTGCGGATGTTGGCGCGGGAGTCGGTGCCGACCTTCGTGCCGTCCAGGGTGAATCCGATGAGGACCTTGTCGCCCTCGATCTTCATCGACTGCACCTGGCCGACGTCGACTCCGGCGATGCGAACCTTGTCACCGGGGTTCAGGCCGCCGGTGTCTGTGAACTGCGCGTAGTAGTTCGGCTGCGCGAAGATCATCGGGACGCTGGCGAAGCTCTGCCCGACGCCGATGACGAGCACCAGGATGATGATGCCGACTATCCCGTTGCGGATCCGGTTGTTGCCTTCGATTGACCTCATTGCGGCGTGCACCTACCCGATGGCTGAGACCAGACCTTGACCGTACGGACCGGGCCACCCGGCTGGAGACCGTTCAACTTGAGGGTGACGTCGCAGGCGTAGAAGTTGAAGAAGTCGCCGTAGATGCCACCCGCGCGGCCGATGATCTTGAGGGCGGCGGGAATCTTGATCAGCGTGTCGTTCAACTGTTCCTTCTGGTCGACAAGCGGCTGCTGAAGGATTTCGAGGTTCGTCACCGTCTTCTGCAGCAGCGGCCGGTTGTCGCCGAGCAGATCGGCGACCGAGCCGGCCGCGTCGCTGATGTCGGCGACCGACGCGGCGATCGGATCGGCACGGTTCTTCAGCCCGGTGACCAGGGTCTCGAAGTTCTTGACCGTCTCGTCGAACTGCTGCTGGTGCTTGACCGTGGTGGCGAGCACGGTGTTGAGGTTCTTGACCACCTCGCCGATCGCCTGGTCGCGGTCGGCCAGGGCCGACGTCAGGGACGCGGTCTGGTCGAGGATGTCGTTGATGGTGCCGCCCTGGCCCTGGAAGATCGTGATGATCGACTGGGCGATGTTGTTCACCTTGTCGGGATCCAACGCGCGGAACAGCGGCCGGAACCCGCCGATCAGCGCGTCCAGGTCGAGGGCTGGCTCGGTCCGGGTGTCCGGGATGGTGGCGCCGGCGGGCAGCTTGGTGTTGTCGTCGCCCCGCTTCAGTTCGAGGTACCGATCGCCGATCAGGTTCAGGTAGCGGATCGAGGCCGTCGACCCCTGGAACAACTGCAGGGACCGGTCGACGTCGAAGTGGACCTCGACCTCGGTGCCGCCGTTGATCAGCTGAACGTCGGAGACCTTGCCGACCTCGACTCCCGAGGCGCGGACGAACTGCCCGGCGCGCAGGCCGCTGGCGTTCTTGAAGATCGCCGTGTATCCGGTCGTGCGGTCGAATCGCAACTGACCGAACACCACGATGATGAGCGCAGTGAACAGCAGCAGCACCAGGGAGAGTGCGCCGAGCTTGATCGCGGTACCGGTGATTCTCATGGGTTGATCGTGTTCTCCCCGATTTGGCGTCCCCAGACGTACTCGTTGGCGATGGGCTGACCGAGTCCGATGTGGTTGTACGGGGCGATGCTGGCTCCGGTGTCCATCACCAGGTACGGCATGGGCCACAGGTCACGGGTGACGGGCTGCCAGCAGCCGGGCCGTCCCTCGGGGCCACCGTGGGCGTTCACCCGGGGCAGGTTGTCGGGGTACACGTACGGATTGCCGGGGAAGAGGATCTCGGAGTGGGTGTTCAGCGAGTAGCCGTTGCCGCCGAGCGACGAGGCGATCTTCGGCTCGACGTCGTGGTAGTTGCGAATCGTGCAGAAGAGCATCGGGCTGTACTCGTCGAGTAGGGCGCTGGTGGGCACCAGGTCCGCCGAGCTGCGCACCAGATAGGGCCCGGCCTTCTCGAACACCTCACCGGCGGTGTTGCCGAACCCGACCGCGGCCATCAGGGTCTGGTCGACGGTGCCCTGCAGTTCGTTGAGTGTCTTCGCGGTGGTGACCGCGTTCTTCAGGCCGTCGAAGAGATCGGGCGCCGCGTTACTGAAGATGTCGGCAAGGTCGGCAAGGCGCTGGTTGTCTTGACGGATCCGCGGCATCAGCGGGTTGACGTCGGCGAGGATCGTGTTGCCGTTCTCGATCGACTGGCCGAAACGCTGGCCCAACCCGTCGAGCGCCTGGGCGGTCGCCGTCAGCGTCTGGTTGAGCTTGATGGGGTCGACCTTTTGGGTCACCTGCACGACCGTCTCGAACAGCGTGTTGAACTCGGTGGTGACGGCGGAGACCTCGATCGGCTTGGCCGAGCTGGCCCGCTCCGCCGACGGCTTCGACGGCGACGAGAAGGCGATGTACTTGTTGCCGAACACCGTGGTCGCCTTGATCTGGGCGTCCACGTTCGACGGGATCAAGTCGGAGAACTGCTTGTTGACGTCGAGGTTGACGGCGGCCATCGGCTCGCCGTTCTGGCTGATCGCGTCGACGCTGGCCACCCGACCGATCTCGACACCGTTGAACGTGACCTTCGAGCCCGGGTCCATGGACAGACCGGACCGCGACGAGATCAGCTGCAGCCTCTCGGGCACGCTCCACCCGCCGCGGAACTGCTTCCAGATCAGCGCCACCACGATGGCGACGATGATCAGCAGGACCACGCCGGCCACCTTGTACGGAGGTGTCCTCGGCTTGTTGACCGGCAACTTGGTCTGGCCTGGTGCGGTCATCGGCTACACCGTCAGGTTGAAGTTGGCGTTGGTGCCGTAGAGCGCCAACGAAGCGAACAGGACGACGAGCACGATCGCGATGAGCGAGGCACGCATCGAGCGGCCGACGGCCTCGCCGACGCCGACCGGGCCGCCGCTGGCGTAGAAGCCGTAGTAGCAGTGGTTGAGCATCACGATGATCGAGATGATGATCGCCTGGACGAACGACCAGGCCACGTCGTCGGGCCGCAGGAACGTTCGGAAGTAGTGCTCGTAGGTGCCGGTCGACTGGCCGTAGAACAGCGTCGTCGTCACCTGAGCCGACAGGAACGACATGATGATCGCCATGGCGTACAGCGGGATGATCACGACGAAGCCGGCCATGATGCGCGTCGAGACGAGGTACGAGATCGACTTGATGCCCATGACCTCGAGGGCGTCGATCTCCTCGCTGATGCGCATGGCGCCCAGCTCGGCGGTGGCGCCGGCGCCGACCGTGGCGGCCAGGGCCTGGCCGGCGACGACCGGGGCGGCGATGCGGACGTTCACCAGCGCCGCGAAGAAGCCGGTGAAGGCCTCGACGCCGATGTTGCCGAGCGAGGCGAAGCCCTGGATCGCGATCAGCGAGCCGCCGGACAGGGTGACGAAGCCGACGATGGCGACCGTGCCGCCGATGACGGCCATGGCGCCGGTGCCCATGCCGATCTCGGCGACGAGCCGCAGCATCTCCTTGCGGTAGTACCGGAAGGCGTGGCCGATGGAGCCGACCGCGGTGACGACGAACCAGGCGATGTGGCCGACGCTGTCGAGGAACCGCGCCGGCGACTTGGCCAGCCGTTCGCCGCCCGCGATGGCACGCGGAAAGCGCGACCGAAGGACTGCAGCCGTTGACATGTCAGCGCCCCGTTCCGAATCGAACGCCGATGGTGGTCATGATGACGTTGACCGCGAAGAGCGCGATGACGCAGAGCACCAGGGTCTCGTTGACCGCGGTGCCGACGCCCTTGGCGCCACCGGAGACGGTGAGGCCGCGGTAGCAGCCGACCAGCCCGGCGATCATGCCGAAGATCAGGGCCTTGATCACCGAGATGAGCACCTCGGGGAGGCCGGTGACCAGCGTGAGGGTCGAGACATAGGCGCCCGCGGAGATGTTCTGGATGTAGACGCCGAAGACGAAGCCGCCGACGAGGCCGATGGTGATCACGGCGCCGTTGAGCAGGAAGGCCACGAACGTGGAGGCGATCACGCGGGGGACGACGAGGCGGTGGATCGGGTCGATGCCGAGCACCTCGAGTGCGTCGATCTCCTCGCGGATGGTGCGGGCGCCGATGTCGGCGCAAATCGCGGTGGACCCGGCGCCGGCAACGACGAGCACGGTTACCAGCGGACCCAGCTGCGTCACCGCGCCCAGCGCGGCACCGGCACCGGAGATGTCGGCTGCGCCGAACTCGGCGAGAAGGATGTTGAGGGTGAAGATGATGAGGACCGTCAGCGGGATGGCGACCGCGATGGTGGGCAGGAATGCGACCCTCATGAGGAACCAGCCCTGGAGGATGAACTCGCGCCACTGGAACGGGCTGCGGAACAGTGCCTTGCCGGTGAGCACGCACATCTTCACGAAGCCGCCGACAGCCACCAGGCCTGGACGGACCTGGTCGCGGACGTAGTCGAACAATCCCGGGTTCTGTGATGTCACCGGGTGGGTCTCGCCGTCTCGAGCGTGATCTGGCCACGGCACTCGTGACGCAACGGCAGAAGGTGTCGCACGCCGCCTCCTTGCCCAAGTTTCGTGTCTGTGATCACAGTCTCCCTACTCGTGGGTAGTAAGGCGGACCACAGGAGAGTACCCGATGGATTCGGCAGGGTGCACCGCATCGGCCGGATTGTCACCGAGCTGGCTGGCAAACTCGTCATCTCGGGTCAGCGTTCCACCGCGTCGACTGAAACCGTTGAGGCAGAAGAACTTTCGCCAGCGTCAATCAGGTCTCCCTTGCCGAACCGTGCCCTCAGTTCCGTCTTGAGGACCTTACCGGCCGGGTTGCGCGGCAGTGCGTCGACGACTTCGAGGGCCCGTGGATGCTTGTAGCGGGCGAGCCGTTCCCCGAGGAATTCCTGGAGATTCTCGAGCGTGAGTTCGTCGGTCGCCGCGGCCGAGCTGACCGCCAGGATCGCCACCGGGACCTCGCCCCACTTCGGGTGCGGGCGGCCGATCACCGCGGCCTCCCCGATCGAGGGGTGGGCGGCCAGGGCGTTCTCCACCTCGGCGCAGTAGATGTTCTCGCCACCGGAGATGATCATGTCCTTCTTGCGGTCGACGACCCAGACGTAACCCTCGTCGTCCTGGCGAACGAGATCACCCGAGTGGAACCACCCGCCCGCAAAGGCCTCCGCGGTGGCGTTGGGGTTGTTCCAGTAGCCCGCCATCAGCGTCGGCGCCCGGTACACGATCTCTCCCACCTGGCCGACCGGCACGTCGTTCATGTCCTCGTCGACGACGCGAGCCGACACGGTCGGGATGACCTTGCCGACCGAGCCCAGTTTCCGGACGGCGTCCGCACCGAGCAGCATGCACGTCACCGGCGACATCTCGGTCTGCCCGAAGGCGGCCAGGATCTGTGCGCCGGGGAAGGTCTCGGCCATGTCGCGCAGCAGCGTGTCCGACGCCGGGGCGGCCCCCCACGACAATGTGCGCAGCACGACGTTCCGGGGCCGGGCGCGCTGGGCGGCGCACACCACCTGCCACTGCGCAGGTACCAGGAAGATGCCCGTGACGAGTTCGGCCTCCAGGACGTCGAGGAGCGCGCCGGGGTCGAAGGCGCCGAGCGGGTAGATCACCGTGGGCCGTCCGAGCAGCAGGCCGGTGACGAGGCTTCCGACGCCGGCGATGTGGAACAGCGGAACGCCGACGAAGCCGACGTCGTGGTTCACGTCCGCGCCACTGGTGAACAGGTGCGTCATCGCCTGGCCGGACAGGTTGACGTGGGTGAGCACCGCGCCCTTGGGCCGTCCCGTGGTGCCCGAGGTGTACATGATCAGGGCGGGTGAATCGTTCGGGATGTCGACCGGTTCGGGGGCCGCGCCCTCTTCGGCCAGCAGGTCGTCATACCCGAGCAGCCCGTCCTCGGTGGGGCCGCCGGCCACGACGATCTCGGCGAGCATGGGGTCGAGTTCGCGGACCGCCGTGGCGACCGACGCCAGGACCGGCTCCGTGACGACCACGCGCGCCTCGCAGTCACCGACCAGGAACGCGATCTCCGGCGGGGTCATGCGGAAGTTCACGGGCACGGCGATGGCGCCGAGGAGATTGGTCGCCAGCACCGATTCGATGAACTCGGTGCGGTTGAGCATCAGGATCAGGACGCGGTCACCGAAGCCGACGCCACGTCTGCTCAGCGCCCCGGCGAGGGCGGTGACCCGCCGGTCGAGCTCGCCCCAGGTCGTCGTCTGCCCGAGGAACCGCAGCGCCGTCGCATCCGGTTGCATCAGGGCGTGACGCGCGAGCTGGGTAGTCCAGTTCTGCCGACGCGCCAGGTAGGGCTGCTGGACGAGCAGCCGGTCCGAGGCTGGCATGGCGGTCAACGTCGAGGCTCCCTGGGGTGTGTGCGCGAGTTGCGCGGCGTTGATATTTGATCAAACATGGTGTTGCCCCGGTCACACTATGGCCTAGGTCGCTCGTGGACAAGCCCGGGCAACGGGCACCGACGGCGGGGGATCGATGAAGGCACGAGTACCGTGAGCGCACCGGTGAGGCCGCGACGCGAACAACTCTCCGACGAGGTCGCCGGGCATCTGCGGGTCCGCATCATGTCCGGCGCGCTGCGGCCGGGTTCGTTCATCCGCCTCGACGAGACGGCCGCCGAGCTGGGCGTCAGCATCACACCCGTCCGCGAAGCCCTGCGGACGCTGCGCGGCGAGGGCATGGTGCAGCTCGAACCGCACCGCGGGCACGTGGTCTCCCCGTTCACCCGTGACGACATCGAGGACATCTTCTGGTTGCAGGCCGTGATCGCCGGCCAGCTTGCCCGGTCGGCCGCCGAACGCATCACCGACGAGGAGATCGACGAGCTCGAACGGCTCGCCGAGACCGTGGCCGACGCCATCGGCCGGCAGGACACCGCCGAGGTCGTCGAAGCGGAGTTCGCCTTCCACCGGACGTTCAACCGGGCGTCGGGGCGGATCAAGCTGGCGTGGTTCATGCTCCACGCGGCCCGATACCTGCCGCCCCACATCTATGCCAACGATCCGCAATGGGGCCACCATGCGGTGGCCAACCGTCGCGCACTGATCGCCGCGCTACGCCGCCGCGACGTCGACGTCGTCGTGCAGGTGACCGACGCCCAGTTCACCGACGGCGCCCGACGGCTCACCGCACGGCTCGACGAGCTGGGTCTCTGGACCTAGGAGAGCGACTCCGCGCGCTTCTTCAGGTTGTCGGCCAGATGCTCGAGGGCGTCGTTGACCACCTTCTTGACCATCATGGCCGGTACCGGCATCGAGACCTCGACGTCCAGGTCGACGGTCAGCAGGCTCGTCGGACCCATGGCGACCACGGAGAACATCTGCTCCTGCTTGGAGAAGAGGTCACCCTGCTGCATGACCGTCTGGATCTGATTCTCGCCGGGGTAGTAGACGGCCTGTATATAGGTGCCGTCCATGCCCTGCACGGACGTGTCCAGGCGCAACTGGCTGGGCCGCTGGTCGTCGTAACGGGCCAGGATCCAGCAGCCCTTGATCTCCTCGTTCCACTGGGGGTAGGACTCGAAGTCCGCGACGATCGCCATGATCGTTTCGGCGGGGGCCTCGACCTCGACGGTCTTGCTCACGAGCGGCATCGGGCGAGCATATCGGCAGCGGCGCCCCGCGATTGGATCAGGTGGTGACCGCGGTCTCCAGCAGGGCGCGCAGCGTCTCGGGGACCGCGACGGGCCGGCGACTGTCACGGTCGACGTAGACGTGCACCCAATGGCCCACCGCGGCAACGGGTTTCGCGTCGTCGGGCGTCTCGGGCGGAGCGAACACCGCCAAGCGGTAGGTGACGCTGCTGGTGCCGAGCCGGGTGACGGCCAACCCGACGACGAGTGGGTCGGGGAACTGGAGTTCGGCGAAGTAGCGGCAGCCGGATTCGGCGACGACCCCCAGCGCCGGCGCGGCCAGCGGATCGTGACCCGTGGTCGTGTTGAGCCACGCGTTGATGGCGGTGTCGAACAGTTGGTAGTACACCGCGTTGTTGAGATGGCCGAACATGTCGTTGTCGGTCCACCGGGTCAGCACCGGCCAGTGCACCGGAAAGTCGCGTGACGTCAGGTCCCGTTCGCTCGAGCTCACCCCACGAGTCTGTCAGTGCGGGCAAGCTGTCGGGTGTGAAGATCCGTGGAGCCGTGCTCGACCGCATCGGAGCGCCCCAGCGCTACGCCGAGTCCAAGCCGTTGACGATTACCGACCTCGAACTCGCTCCGCCCGGTGACACCGAGCTGTTGGTCCGGATCGAAGCCGCCGGGCTGTGCCACTCCGACCTGTCGGTGGTCAACGGCTCCCGCGTGCGGCCGGTGCCGATGCTGCTGGGCCACGAGGCGTCGGGCGTCGTCGAGCAGGTCGGCGCCGGGGTGGCCGACGTCGCGGTGGGGCAGCGCGTGGTGATGACGTTCCTGCCGCGATGCGGCGAGTGCGCGGCGTGTGACACCGACGGATTGGCGCCGTGCATCCCCGGCAGCGCCGCAAACGGCGCGGGCGTGCTGCTGGCCGGCGGGACGCGACTGGCCGCCGACGGCGGGCCGGTGCTGCACCACCTCGGCGTCTCGGCCTTCGCGACCCATGCCGTGGTCGACCGCCGTTCCGTGGTGCCGGTCGACGACGACGTCCCGCCGGTGGTGGCGTCACTGCTGGGCTGTGCGGTGCTCACCGGAGGCGGTGCGGTGCTCAACGCGGGTCAGCCGCGACCGGGAGACACGGTCGCGATCGTCGGCATGGGCGGGGTCGGCATGGCGGCGCTCCTGACCGCGCTCGCCCACGACGACGTCGAGGTCATCGCCGTCGACCAGGTGCCGGACAAACTGGCCAGGGCTGCCGAGATGGGTGCCCACACCGTCGTCACGCCCGAGGACGCCGGTGACCTCAAGGCCCGCATCGTCATCGAGGCGGCCGGTCATCCCGCCGCCCTGGAGACGGCGATCGCCCTGACCGGCCCCGGTGGGCGCACCGTGACGGTGGGGCTCCCCCATCCGGACGCCCGGATCAGCGTGGCACCGTTGGGATTCGTCGCCGAGGGCCGTTCGCTGATCGGCAGCTACCTGGGCTCCGCGGTCCCCGCACGGGACATCCCCCGCTTCGTGGCACTGTGGCGGGAGGGGCGGCTTCCCATTGAGTCGCTGGTGTCCTCGACCATCGAACTCGACCGGATCAACGAGGGCATGGACGAACTGGCCGACGGCCGGGCGGTGCGCCAGATCATCGAGTTCGCCTGAGCCGTCAGAACCAGCCGTCGCGCATGTCCAACGTGGTGCGGTCCAGCGTCTCCAGCAGGTCGAGTTGCGGTGCGGTCCTAGGTAATTCGTAGCGGAAGAAGTACCTGGCCGCCTGGCGCTTGCCGTCATAGAAGTCGCCCGCCTGCCCGTCGGCCACGACGAACTGCTCCAGCCAGATCCACGCCATCACGACGTGCCCGAACGCCTCCAGGTAGATCGCACTGTTGGCCAGCGTCGCCTCGGCGTCGTCGACGGCGTACATCGCGGCCGTGACCTCGACGATCCGCTGCCACGACGAACGCAGCAGCGCGGCGAGGTCGGCGGCCTCCCCGCCCGCGGCGGTGGCCTGTTCGACGGTCGCCGTCACCGCCTTGCCCAGCTCGGCCAGGCTGGCACCGTCGCGCTGAGTCACCTTGCGGCCCAACAGATCCAGACTCTGGATGCCGTGGGTACCCTCGTGAATCGGGTTCAGCCGGTTGTCCCGGTAGTGCTGTTCGACGTCGTACTCACGGGTGTAGCCGTAGCCCCCGTGCACCTGGATGGCCAGGCTGTTCGCCTCCAGACACCACTGCGACGGCCAGCTCTTGGCGACCGGCACCAGGATGTCGAGAAGGTCGGTCACGTGCTCGGCCTCCTCGGCTGACTCCGCGGTGCGCTGCAGGTCGATCAGCTTGGTGCAGTACAGCCCCAGCGCCAGCCCACCCTCGACGTAGGCTTTCTGCGCCAACAGCATTCGCTTGACGTCGGCGTGCTCGACGATCGGCACCTGCGGCGTGGCGGGGTCCTTGACCACCCGGCCCTGCGTTCGTTCGCGGGCGTACTCGACGGACTTGAGGTAGCCGGTGTAGCCCAGCGACACCGCGCCCATCCCGACGGCCAGGCGGGCCTCGTTCATCATGTGGAACATGTACGCGAGGCCGCGGTGGGGTTCGCCGACGAGGTAGCCCACGGCACCGGCGTCACCGTCGGGCGTGTGCACGCCCTCGCCGAAGTTGAGCACAGTGTTGCTCAGACCGCGTTGTCCCATCTTGTGATTCAGCCCGGCCACGGTGACGTCGTTGCGCTCCCCAACCGAGCCGTCGGCGCCGACGAGGTACTTCGGCACGACGAACAGCGAAATGCCCTTGGTGCCGGCCGGCCCGCCGGGGATCTTCGCCAGCACCAGGTTGACGATGTTCTCGTTGAGTTCGTGCTCGGCCCCCGATATCCACATCTTCGAACCGAACAGCCGGTAGGTGCCGTCGCCCCGAGGCTCCGCGCGGGTCGAGATGTCGGCCAGCGACGATCCCGCCTGTGTCTCCGAGAGCGCCATCGTGCCCGTGAACCGGCCGGCGAGCATCGGCTTGACGAACGCCTCGACCTGTTGGTCGTCGCCGAACTTCGCAATGAGGTTCGCATTGGCGACCGTCAGCATCAGGTAGCCGGACGTGCTGACGTTGGCCGCCGAGACGTAGGCGAACCCCGCCTGGGCCACGCACACGGGAAGCTGTGCGCCGCCGACGGATTCGTCCATGCCGGCGCCGATCAGATCGGCCTGCGCGAAGGCGCCCAGGGCCTCCCTGACCTCGTCGATGACGGTGACGCGCTGGCCGTCGAAGGTCGGCTCGTTGGCGTCGCTCTTCTTGTTGTGCGGGGCGAAGTACTTCTCGGCCAGTTCCTCGCTGAGGTCCAGCACGCCGTCGAACGTGTCGCGGGAGTGCTCGGCGAAGCGTTGCCGCTTGGTCAGCTCCTCGACCCGCAACCACTCGTAGAGCAGGAAGTCGAGGTCGCGCCGCGACAGCAGGGTGGACTTCACTGGGCCTCCGGAACGTCGATGCCGAGCGGCGCCTCGGTGCGGACCGCGTCGTCGCGGATCAGGCCGCGAAGCAGGGCGGTGCTGAACTCGACGGCAATCTCCTGTGCGGTGCGGCGGCCCTGTGGCCGCAGCCAGCGATAGGACCCGAGCGTCATCCCGATGTAGCCGAGGGCCAGCACGTGGGAGTCGCAGTCGTAGAACTCTCCGCTGGCGATGCCGCGGTCGATGACGTCGCGGACGTGCTCGTACACCGAGGTCTCGGCCTTGCGGATGTAGGCCACCTGTTCCTCGGTGAACCACTCGGTGATGTACGGCGCCTCTTGGAAGTAGACCGCCCCGCGCTCGATGTCGCTGGCGATGCCGACCAACAGCCTGCGGGTGAAGTGGTAGATCATCTCGCGCGCCGACGCCGAGGGGTCGTCGTGCAGGGCGCCGACGGTGAAGTCGGCGGCGCTCTTGCAGATGTCGAACAGGATCAGCGACTTGCTGGCGTAGTAGTGGTACACCGTCGCCTTGTTCAGACCGACCGCGTCGGCGACGTCGTCCATCCGGGTGCCGTGGTAGCCCCGCGCCGCGAACAGCTTGGTCGCGACGGCAAGCAGCTCCTCACGACGGGTCGGGCCGTTGGGCGGGGTTGGCGATGAGCCGCTTGCGCGAAGAGAGTCTGGCTCGGTGGTGGACATGGCGACTCACTATATGTAGGCCGGGGCTCCACCCGGGTACCAATCAACTGGTTGGCCAGTCTAGGCAATCCCCCGCGTCCACTGGTCGGCGCGGCTCAATCCGGGCTAGACTCTGCTCAAAGTCGGCCCGCATGGAGGTAATGATGGATCCGAATCCTGACTACGACATCAGCGACGAAGCCGAGTACTTCTTCAACTTCATCCCGTGGGGCCTGCGCGGCGTGTACCCGCCGCCGGCCTACCCGCCGGTCTAACTCAGCCAGCTAAGCGGCCGCAGCCTTCACGGCGCGGCCGACTTCGGCGCGCAGCCGAGTGTATTCGGGCGAGCGCCTCAGTTCGTCGGGGTCGACGCCCGAACGTGGAAGGTCGACGGGCAAGTCCAAGGCGACCTGACCCGGACGACGCGTCAGCACGACGATCCGAGACCCCAGAAACGCAGCCTCGTCGGCGCTGTGCGTGACGAACACCGTGGTCCTACCGGTCTCGGCGCTGACCTGGCGGACGTCCTCCTGCAACCGCTCCCTGGTCAGGGCGTCAAGCGCGGCGAACGGCTCGTCCAGCAGGAAGAGCGGCGTCTCGGCCGCCAGTGCCCTCGCGATCGCGACCCGCTGCTGCTGGCCGCCGCTGATCTCCCAGATCTTCCGATCGCCGGTGCCCTCCAGACCAACGCGCTGCAGCAGCTGATCGCGCCGTTCGGCCCGTCGCTCCCGCGGCACCTTGGCGTACTTCAGGGCCAGGTCGACGTTGCCGGCCACGGTGCGCCACGGAAACAGCCGCGGCTGTTGGAACACCACGCCCGCACTCACGCCGGGAGTGGGGGCGTCGCCGGAGACCTGCACCCGGCCGGCGGTCGGTTCCTCGAAACCGGCGATGAGGCGCAGCAGGGTGCTCTTGCCGCATCCCGACGCGCCGACCAAGACCAGGAACGCACCGGGTTCGACGTCGAGGTTCACCGGACCGAGGGCGGTGACGTCGCCGTAGCGATGCGCGAGGTCTTCGATCCGCACGCCGCCGCGGACGTCACTCGCCGAGGGCACCGGGCAGTCCCTTGGTGTAGATCGCGTCCTGGAACGTCTTCAACGGCGCCGCGGCCGGAATCTGCTTCTGCTCGGCCAGGAACTGCGAGGCACTCTCCAGGTTGGCTGCGATGTTGCCCGGCTTGCCGTCGGAACCGAGCCACTCGGCGGAGGACACCTGATCGGGGGTCAGGTACACGCCTTGCTTCAGTTGTCCCTCAACGTCTTTGGGATCCAGTCCGATCTCGGCGGCGATGGCCTTGGCCGCCGCGGCCGGGTCGTCCTTGATGGTCGTCAGGGCGCGGGCTTCCTGCTTGCGCCAGACGTCGACGACGTCGGGGTGTGCGCTGGCGAAGTCGTCGGCCACCGCCGAGAGATCGAGCGTCGGCTTGCCGTCCTTGGCCAGCTGGCGGCTGGTGATCAGGTCCTTGCCGGTCTTGCGCAGGTCGTCGAGGGTGGGCAGCCAGGTGTAGGCGGCGTCGACGTCTCCGCGATCCCAGGCCGCGAGAATTGCCTGGGGCTGGAGGTCGACGAGCTGAACGTCGTTGGCGGACAGGTTGTTTTGCGCCAACGCCGCCAGCAGGCTGTAGTGCGCGGTGGACGCGAAGGGGGTGCCGACGCGCTTGCCCTTGAGATCGGCGATGGTGTTGACGCCGCTGCCGTTGCGGGCCACCAGCGCTTCGTTGTCGCCGGCGACGTCGAGCACGAAGGCGATCTTGTACGGAATGTTCAGCGGTGCCGACAGGCCACGGGCGACGGGGCTCGACCCGAGTGCGCCGAAGTCGAGTTCCTTGGCGATGAACGCGGTGTTGACGTCGGCCCCCGAGTCGAACTTCGTCCACTTGATGTTGTAGTCGGGCAGCGCCTGCTCGAGCCACTTGTTGTTCTTGACGATCAGGTCACCACTCGGAAAGGACTGGTAGCCAATGCGAATCGTCGGCTTGCTGGCATCCTGCCCGGAGTGGTCCACCGAGCAGCCGGCGAGCGCCAAGGTGGCGACCACCGCCGCGGTGACGAGTGCCCTCAGCTTCATATCTTTCCTCTCCATGGGACGGCGCGCCGCTCTACGGCGCGAAGTAGACCGTCGATGATCAGGCCCGAGAAACCGATGGCGAAGATGCCGACCAGCACCACGGGGGTGTTGTTGTAGTTGCTTGCGTCCTTGACGAGTCCGCCGATGCCGGGGATGCCGTTGAAGAGCTCGGCGGCGACCACCGACGAGTAGGCCATGCCGACCGCCAGCCGGATGCCGGTGAACGTTTCGGGCAGGGCCGACGGCACCACCACGTCACGGATCACCTGCAGCCGCGTCGCCCCGAGCGCCCGCGCCGCCTCGGTCAACCCAACCGGGGCCGCGACCACCGCGGCCGTGGTGGCGACGGCGGCGGGCGGCAATGCGGCGAGCGCGAGCAGCGTGATCTTCGGTGCTTCGTCGATGCCCAGCCAGATGACCAGCAGAAAGAAGTAGGCCAGCGGCGGCAGTGCCCGCAGGAACGTCAGCCACGGCTCGAGGACGCTGCGCACCCAACCGACGGAACCCATGACCAGTCCGAGCGCGACGCCGAGTCCGACGCCGATCACCACCCCGACCAGAACCCGCCGCAGGGTCATGTACAGGTGCTCCCACAGCAGGTAGCCCGCGTAACCCCGGGTGCCGTCGTGGGTGGTCGAGACGTCGACGAACGCCTTCCAGACGGTGCTGGGATAGGGCACGAACGTCTGGTTCCACAGTCCGGCGGCCGCGACGAGCTGCCACCCGATCCCGAAGACGACGACCGACAGCACGGGCAGCGCGGCCCTGGTCAGCCGGCGGCGCCAGGGGTTTGCGGAGGTGCGCCCACGCGGGGATTCGGCGTGCGACTCCTCCTGCGCGACGTCTACGAAGACCGACACGATTCCTACGACTTTCTGCGAGGCTGGGCTGGACGGAACGCGTTCAGCGACAGCAGGTATCAACAGAAGGTGCCGTAGCCATCCGCCGTTTCTACCTGTTCACACCCAGCAGGTACACAGCTTCGCTCGTGAAGAGTTTTAGTCACCGGCCTACCGGTTAGTAGCCGTAGGGCGTAGGGTGGAACCAGTCCACTAAGGACATCCCCGTTTAGTGCAAAGCGGGCACGAAGCCCCGCGACGCCATTGGGTAGCGCCGATCTCGTTGAGAAAACCTGCGAGACGTTGCGCCCAACTCTTCCCCGCGAGGCTACGGCAAATTGCCGGTTCCGTCGTAGACGGATCGGGCTCGACGCTGCACTTAGACGTCTTCTTCGTGTTCGCGCTGCGCCCATGGACGCCTGTTAGGGGGTCCAACTGTGGGAAACCATTGCTGCACAACGGAAACTACCGCCAGTGACTTTGTCGGGGTGATGTTCGCGTGACCGTACAACTCGAACGCCCGGTAGCCAACGCACCGGAAGTCGACGAATACGCCGACGTGATGGAGATGTTCCACACCCTGGGCGGCGCAGTCGACGTCGACCGTCGGCGCGAGGCGATCTTCAACCGGTGTCTCCCCCTGGCCGATCGCATCGCCCGCCACTACGGTGGCCGCGGCGAGGACATCGAGGACCTGACCCAGGTTGCCAGGTTGGGCCTGGTGAAGGCCGTCAACCGGTTCGACCCGACCAAGGGCTCTCACTTCGTGGCCTTCGCGGTACCGACGATGATGGGCGAGGTGCGTAGGCACTTCCGCGATCATGGTTGGTCGATGCACGTGCCGCGTCGGCTCAAGGATCGGCACGGTCACATCACCAGGGCCACAATGGAATTGACGCAAACCCTGGGTAGGGCACCGACCGCGGGTCAGTTGGCCGACCTGCTCGACATGAGCCGCGAGGACATCGTCGACAGCCTGTTGGCCGCCGAGGCGTACCGCGTGCACTCCATCGACGCGCCCGTCTCCAGCGGCGATTCGGCACCGCGGATGGTGTCGGACACCGTTGGCGAGGTCGACTTCTCCTTCGACCGCATCACCGACCAGGAGACGGTCCGACCGCTGCTCGCGGCCCTGCCCGAGCGCGAGCGCACCGTGCTCTACCTGCGCTTCTTCGAGTCGATGACGCAGAGTCAGATCGCCGAGCGCATCGGAGTGTCCCAGATGCACGTGTCCAGAATTCTGGAGAAGACCCTGCGGGAGCTGCGCAACCAGTTGTAGACCCGCTTCGATGAGGCCCCTTCCTGGTATCCGGGGAGGGGCCTCGCTCTGCGCTAGGTGCCCCGACCGGCGCGCGCGAGCGCCTTGGTCCGCAGGCCGGCAAGCCAGGCCACGGCCTGCCGCTTGCGCATCTCGAAGGCCGACGGCAGGACCGGCGGCGGGAGCACGACCAACGCGTCGACGGCCGCCGTGAAGGCGGGCGCCACGGGGTTGTGCACTTCGCGGTAGGCCTCACCGCACTTGCCGCAATCCACCTCGTAGCGCAACGAATTGGGACCCGACTCGATGAAGGTGTAATCGGCAACGGCCACACACCGTGGGCATCGTGCGAGTCCACGTTCGACCACCACGCTCATCGCAGCAGCCCTCCCTTCGTCGAGCACGTCAATTCACTGCTCGCCATCGTGGGGCCACGTCGCCGCGATTGCACCAGGCCCGTGGATGTCGATGCGGGATCGGTGCCCAACCGAGATGCCAGGCCGCTGCGGGATGATGGCGCCATGACCGAAGTGCGCGGACGGATGTGGGTTCGGGGAGAACCGGTGGAGGGCTTCACGTTCTCGGCCATTTCGGACTGCCTCGGCTCCGAGGACACTCTGGTCTGGGCCGACATCTACGACCCCGACCACGAGACGCTCGCCGCCCTGGCCGAGGAGCTCACGCTCAACATGTGGGCGGTCGAGGACTCGACCGCACCCAACGAGCGCACCAAGGCGACCGTCTACCGCACGCACACGTTCTTCACCGTCTACGCGATTCAGATGATCGACGCGGTCGACGACTCGACCTCGACGCTGGTGAAGCACCGCATTTCGGCATTCGTACTGCCCCGCGGCCTCATCACGGTGCGCCTGCCACCGTTGGCGGGCGACGACCCCGGCTTCGCCATGGACGACGTCTCCCAACGGTTCGACGAGCTCGGCGGGCAGCAGTACGGCGTCGGGGCGCTGGTGCACGGCCTGCTCGACGTCGTGGTGGACGGACACTTCGACGCCGTGCAGAGCCTCGACGACGGCATCGAGTCGCTCGAGGACGAGTTGTTCGACGAGAGCGGTCCCAGGCGGGGGTTGCAGCGACGCACCTTCCGCTACCGCAAGGACCTCGTCGAGCTGCGCCGGGTGGTGCTGCCGATGCGGGAAGTCGTCAGCGCCATCAAGAGCCGGCGGCTGGACTCGAAGACCTCGCCCGAGCTCAATCCGCTATACGACGACCTGTACGACCACGTGCTGCGCGCCTCGGAGTGGACGGAGTCGCTGCGCGACATGGTCACCACCGTGTTCGAGACGAACCTGTCACTGCAGGACGCCCGGTTGAACACGGTGATGAAGAAGCTGACCGGGTGGGCGGCGATCATCGCCGTTCCCACGGCCGTCACCGGCTTCTACGGCCAGAACGTCGAATACCCCGGCATCAACACCGTCGCGGGCTTCGTCGCCAGCTCCGCGGTGATCGTGCTCCTGGTGGTCATCCTGTACGTCATGTTCCGCAAGCGAGACTGGCTATGAACTTTATTTGACGTGACCGTCACATTTGCGAGCAAACTCGGCTCGCCCGCACTACATTGACCGATCGTGGTGAGGACGAAACTGAAGGAGCGCGGACCGGCCCTGGCCCTGGCCGTCGGCCTGATCGCCGTGCCCGGCGTGCCGACGCTGGTCAACTCGTGGTTGCCGGAAACGGTCTGGGAGACTGCCGAATCCGCCGATGTCATGACCCTGACGAGTGTCGAGGGAGCGGCGGTCGCCATCGCCGCACCCGACGGTTGGCAGGTCCAGAATCTCGGTGACCAGGCCATCCTCCGCGGTGACGGTGGGGCCGTGTTCGTCCAGCTCTACGACCTCGACGGCCGGGATCCCCAAGCCGTTGCCAAGCGGCTGATGCGGTCCAACCGGGTGGACGACGTCCACACCACCCTCGACGGGGGAAGGATCGCGACCGCCGACGGCTCGCTGTCCGGTGACACGTGCGTCGCCCTCACCGACCAGGCCACGGGTTCCTGCGCCTATCTGTCCGACGACGACGTCATGGTGTCGGTGATCGCCCTCGGCGGCAACCGGGAGTCGACCCCCACCATCGCCGACGTCGTCGCACCGTTCACCAGGGAGCAGTCATGACCGCCGACCTCCTGGACACGCCCCAGGGCACGAGGTTGCGACCGGCCGTCGTCTACCGCCCCGAGTCGGCTGTCTTCTGGCTGTACGCAGTCACCCTGCTCGTCGGAATTCTGTTCGTGCTGACCCACTACGGTCAGGCGTTCCACGAGACGTTCTCCGCGCAGCTGGTCCTGGCCCCCGCGTGGTTGGCGCTGATGGCCTTCCTGGTGTGGTTGATGTTCGCCTGCGACCCCTTCCGCAGCGTCCGCCAGTACAAGCAGGGGCTGGTGGCCGGTTCGGCGCTGGGCGCCAGCACCGCGCTCGCCATGGCCCTGCAGGGCAACGACGAGATGGGGCAGATCCTGGCCCGCTATCTGGAACCCGACACCTACGCCGATTGGTCGGCGGCGTTGACGGCGCCATTCGTCGAGGAAGCCGCGAAGGCGATGTGCGCCGCGGTCGTCCTGGTGCTCTGCGCCTCGGTGTTCAACCGGATCTCGCACGCCCTCCTGGTCGGCATGTTCGTCGGCTTCGGCTTCGACATCGCCGAAGACCTCACGTACGCCACCAACGATGCGATCGGCAGCCTGGACTCCGACACCAGCGGTGCCGGTGGCAGCCTGCTGGTGCGCGCGCTGACGTCGGTGCCCGCGCATTGGGCCTACACCGGGCTGGCGGCCGTCGGCGTCCTGCTGTTGCTTCCGACGTTCCGCAACGACGTCGGCTGGTCTCGGCTGCGTCGCGTCGCCGTCGCCGTCGTGTTGCTGGCCAGCGCGTCCTTCATGCACTTCGTCTGGGACGGTCCGGTTCTCAGCGTGTTATGGAAGTTCGCCGTGAACATCGCCGTGTTCGTCACCGCGGTGCTCGTGCTGCTCCGCTACGAGCGCCGACGGGTCGTCGAGTGCATCGCGACGCGACGCGACGCGGTGCCGCTGGCCGAGGTGGACGCGGCCGTGCTGGACTCACTGCCCACCGGCCGCCGACGACGCGCGCTGCGCAAACAGGCCCGTCGGACGGGCGGCCGAGCGGCGAAGCGGGCCGTCGCGGCTCAGCAGCGCTGGGCGCTGGACCGCATCGCCACGGACGAGGTGTGCGCAACTGCACGGTGAGCAAATGCGAGACTCTTCGGATGCAGATCGGGATTCCGCGCGAGTCTCACGCGGGTGAGACGCGTGTCGCCGCCACACCGCAGACCGTCGGCCAACTCCTCAAACTGGGCTACTCCGTGGTCGTGGAGTCCGGTGCGGGCGCCGCGTCCAGCTTCTCCGACGCCGCGTACGTCGAGGCAGGCGCCGGTATCGGGGATCCCTGGGGAGCCCAGGTAGTCCTCAAGGTCAACGCACCCAACGACGACGAGATCGCCGCCCTGCGCGACGGGGCGACCCTGGTCGGCCTGATCTCCCCGGCGCTCAAGCCCGAACTGCTCGAGGCGCTGGCCACCCGGCCCATCACGGTGTTGGCGATGGACGCCGTCCCCCGCATCTCCCGGGCGCAGTCACTGGACGTGCTGTCCTCGATGGCCAACATCGCCGGGTACCGCGCCGTCGTGGAGTCCGCGCACGCCTTCGGCCGGTTCTTCACCGGACAGGTCACCGCGGCGGGCAAGGTCCCCCCGGCGAAGGTGCTCGTCGTCGGCGCCGGCGTGGCCGGGCTGGCCGCCATCGGCGCGGCGGGCAGCATGGGCGCCGTCGTGCGGGCCACCGACCCGCGACCCGAGGTCGCCGACCAGGTCAAGTCCCTCGGCGGGGAGTACCTCTACGTGGACAAGGAGGCCGCGGAGGTCTCGGCCACCGGCTACGCCAAGGAGATGGGCGAGGACTACAAGGCCCGCGAGGCGGCGCTGTACGCCGAGCAGGCCGGCGACGTCGACATCATCATCACCACCGCGCTGATCCCCGGCCGCCCCGCGCCGCGCATCATCACCGCCGAGATGGTCGCCTCGATGAAGCCCGGCAGCGTGATCGTCGACATGGCCGCGGCCAACGGCGGCAACGTCGAGGGCACCGTGAAGGACCAGGCCGTCGTCACCGACAACGGCGTGACGATCATCGGCTACACCGACCTCGCCGGGCGACTGCCCGCGACGGCGTCCCAGCTCTACGGCACCAACCTGGTCAACCTGCTCAAGCTGCTCACCCCGGAGAAGGACGGCGAACTTCGACTGGACTTCGAGGACGTCGTGCAGCGGTCGGTGACCGTGGTGCGCGACGGCGAGATCACCTGGCCGCCACCCCCGGTGCAAGTCTCGGCGGCCCCCGCCGCCGCCGTCACCGCCCCGGTCGAGCCCAAGCCCGTCAAGGAGCCGATGACCGCGGGTCGCCGGCTGGGCATCACCTTCGCCGCCGCCGCGGTGCTGTTCGTGCTCATCGCACTGTCCCCGGCCGCACTGCAGGTGCACCTGACGGTCTTCGCGCTGGCGATCGTGATCGGCTACTACGTCATCGGGCACGTGCACCACGCGCTGCACACCCCGCTGATGTCGGTGACCAACGCGATCTCCGGGATCATCGTCGTCGGTGCCCTGCTGCAGATCGGCCATGGCGACCCCGTGGTGACGTCCCTCGCTGCCGTCGCGATCCTGCTGGCCAGCATCAACGTCTTCGGCGGCTTCGCGGTGACGCGTCGCATGCTCGCCATGTTCTCGAGGAGCTAAGCCATGTTCACCCTGGAGACCACTGCCACCGCGGCCTACGTCGTCGCGGCCCTGCTGTTCATCATGGCCCTGGCCGGGCTGTCCAAGCACGAAACGTCGAGGGCCGGAAACACCTTCGGCATGGCCGGGATGGCGGTGGCGCTGGTCGCCACCATCGCCCTGGCGATCAGCCGCCACATCGAGCCCCTGGGCATCGCCCTGCTGGTCGGCGCCATGGCCATCGGTGCCGCGATCGGTCTGTGGCGCGCCCGCGTGGTCGAGATGACCGGGATGCCCGAACTGATCGCGCTGCTGCACAGCTTCGTCGGCCTGGCCGCGGTGCTGGTCGGCTGGAACGGCTACCTGCACGTCGAGGGCGACCTCGCCGGCGCCGAGGCCGCCGTCCTGGACGGGCAGAACCTGCTCGGCATCCACTCCGCCGAAGTCTTCATCGGGGTGTTCATCGGTGCGGTCACCTTCACCGGGTCGATCGTGGCCAACCTCAAGCTCTCGGCGCGGATCAAGTCGACCCCGTTGATGTTGCCCGGCAAGAACTTCCTCAACGTCGGCGCGCTGGTGGTGTTCGTCGCGCTCACCGTGTGGTTCGTCATCAGCCCGGCGCTGTGGCTGCTGATCGTCGTCACCGTGCTGGCCCTGCTGCTGGGCTGGCACCTGGTCGCCTCCATCGGCGGCGGCGACATGCCCGTGGTGGTCTCGATGCTCAACAGCTACTCCGGCTGGGCCGCCGCAGCCTCGGGCTTCCTGCTGTCCAACGACCTGCTGATCGTCACCGGCGCGCTCGTCGGCTCCTCCGGTGCCTACCTGTCCTACATCATGTGCAAGGCGATGAACCGGTCCTTCATCTCCGTCATCGCCGGCGGCTTCGGCATCGAGGCCGGGCCCGCCGAGGACAAGGACTACGGCGAGCACCGCGAGATCACCGCCGACGGCGCCGCCGAACTGCTCAACTCGGCCAGCTCGGTGATCATCACCCCCGGCTACGGCATGGCCGTCGCCCAAGCCCAGTACGGCGTCGCCGACCTGACCCGCAAGCTCCGCGAGCGCGGGGTCAACGTCCGCTTCGGCATCCACCCCGTCGCCGGCCGCCTGCCCGGGCACATGAACGTGCTGCTGGCCGAGGCGAAGGTGCCCTACGACATCGTGCTGGAGATGGACGAGATCAACGACGACTTCGACGACACCTCCGTCGTCCTGGTCATCGGGGCCAACGACACCGTCAACCCGGCGGCCTCCGAAGACCCCTCCAGCCCGATCGCCGGCATGCCGGTCCTCACGGTGTGGAACGCCGACAACGTGATCGTGTTCAAACGCTCCATGGCATCGGGTTACGCCGGCGTGCAGAACCCCCTGTTCTTCCGCGAGAACACCCAGATGCTCTTCGGCGACGCCAAGGACCGCGTCGACGCCATCAACGCCGCGCTGTAGCTCGTCGTCGTGACCCGCGTGCCCGCGTGGTCGATGCCGCTGTTCTTCGTCGTCGGTGCCGTGTCGCAGTACGTCGGGGCCGCCGTCGCGGTGTTCCTGTTCGAGACCACCGATCCGGCGGCGGTGGCGTGGCTTCGGGCGGCGGCGGCCGCCGTGGCGCTGCTCGCCTGGCGGCGGCCGTGGCGGACGCGCTGGACCCGTCGCTCGTTGGTCGCGGCGGCCGGCTTCGGCGTCGTCACGGTCGCCATGAACGTGACGTTCTTCGAGGCGATCGCCCGCATCCCCCTCGGCACCGCAGTGGCGGTCGAGTTCCTCGGCCCGGTGGCGGTGGCCGTGCTGGGGTCGCGACGCGGCCGGGACCTGGTCGCCGTCCTCCTTGCGGTCGTCGGCGTCGTCCTGGTGGCCGGGGTGCAACTGGGCGTCGACCCGGCTGGCGTGGGCTTCGCGCTGCTGGCCGCGGCGCTGTGGGCCGGGTACGTGCTCATCGGCAAGCGGGTCGCCGACGCGGGTTCGGGGCTGGACTCGCTGGCCGTCGGGATGACCGTCGCCGCCGTGGTGCTCGCCGCGCCCATGTTGATCGGCCAACTGACCGACGACGCCTCGGTGTTCGCCAACCCACGCACCTGGGCGCTGGGCGCCGCGGTCGGCGTGCTGTCGACGGCCGTGCCGTACGGACTCGACCAGGTGGTGCTGCGGCGGATGGGCCGCGCCCGATTCGCGCTGCTGCTGGCACTGCTGCCGGCGACGGCCGCCGTCGTCGGTGCCGTCGCGCTGGCGCAGCGGCCGACGATTGCCGAAGTTGCCGGGATCGCGCTGGTGATGGCTGCGCTCGTGGTCAGCGCGGAACGCGGCGATACAGTTGGCGAAACGCGAAACTAGGAGATGCAACCATGTCGGTCGACCGCCTACTCCCCTCCGACGAGGCCGCCGAACTGATCGCCCTGACCCGCGACGTCGCCGACAAGCTCCTGGATCCAATCGTCGACGAGCACGAGCGCACCGAGACCTATCCCGACGGAGTGTTCGCCCAACTGGGCGCCGCGGGGCTGCTCAGCCTGCCGCAGCCCGAGGAGTGGGGTGGCGGCGGGCAGCCCTACGAGGTCTACCTCCAGGTGCTCGAGGAGATCGCCGCCCGTTGGGCCGCCGTGGCCGTCGCGGTCAGCGTGCACAGCCTGTCGTCGCACCCGTTGTTGGCGTTCGGCACCGACGAGCAAAAGCGGCGCTGGCTCCCAGACATGCTGTCGGGCAACCGAATCGGTGCCTACAGCCTGTCGGAACCACAGGCCGGATCCGATGCCGCCGCGCTACGGTGCGCGGCGGTGCCCACCGACGGCGGATACGCGTTGAACGGGACCAAGTCGTGGATCACCCACGGCGGCGTCGCGGACTTCTACACGCTGTTCGCTCGCACGGGTGAGGGATCGCGGGGCATTTCGTGCTTCCTGGTGCCAGGCGACCTGCCCGGGCTGAGCTTCGGCAAGCCCGAGGAGAAGATGGGCCTGGCCGCCATCCCGACGACGACGGCGTTCTACGACGACGCCGTGGTCGACGCCGACCGCCGCATCGGCGCCGAGGGCCAGGGGTTGCAGATCGCCTTCAGCGCGCTCGACGCCGGCCGACTGGGCATCGCGGCGGTGGCCACGGGCATCGCGCAGGCCGCGTTGGACGACGCATGCCGGTACGCCAACGAGCGAACGACGTTCGGCCGCAAGATCGTCGACCACCAGGGCCTGGGCTTCCTGCTCGCCGACATGGCCGCTGCCGTGGGCAGCGCCAGGGCCACCTACCTGGACGCGGCGCGGCGCCGCGACCTCGGCCAGACGTACTCGACGCAGGCGAGCGTGGCGAAGTTGGTGGCCACCGACGCGGCGATGAAGGTCACGACCGACGCCGTACAGGTCTTCGGCGGCGCCGGCTACACGCGCGACTACCGCGTGGAGCGCTACATGCGCGAGGCCAAGATCACGCAAATCTTCGAGGGCACCAACCAGATTCAGCGTCTGGTGATTGCGCGCAGTCTCACAACGTAGGTCCCGCCGAAAGGGGGTAGACCTGAAGTATGACGAACAACCCGGCCATCCTGCTCTACGACGGCACGTGCGGCTTCTGTGACGGCGCCGTGCAGTTCGTCCTGCGCGTGGACCGGCGAGGCGAGATGCGGTTCGCCGCGCTCGACAGCGACTTCGGTGCCGCTGTGCTGCAACGCCATCCGGAGTTGGCGGGCGTGGACTCGGTCGTCTACGTCGAGAACCCGGAGAGTGCCGACGAGCACGTGTCCGTGCGCTCGGAGGCGGCCCTCCGGGTGGCCCGGTATCTCGGTGGCCCGTGGCAGGCGCTCGGGGCGGCGGCCCGGGTGATCCCGGCGCCGGTCCGGGACGGGCTGTACGACCGCTTCGCAGCCATCCGCTACCGGGTGTTCGGCAGGGTGGATTCGTGCGCGCTGCCAGCGCCCGAAGTGCGCGCGCGCTTCGTCGCTTGAATCACCCAAACATCTAGCGCCACTGACGCTTTCGGAGTTATCCACAGGCTGCGCTTGACACCTGTTGCGTGTCGTAGTTCACGAGTAGATTCGAATGCATGTTCGAGTCATTGTCCATCGCTACCGACACTTCGGGTGCCGGTGCGGTGGAGGCGTGGTCGCGGGCGGAGTCGGCCGCGTGTGCCCGCAAGGTCGCCGTGATGGCCGCCATGTTCGACGAGGCTTCCGCCGCCGAGGGGTCCGAGGAGCGGGACCTGTGGTGCACCGACACCTGGGACTTCGTCGCCGCCCACATAGGGGCGGTCCTGCGGATCACCACCGGGGCCGCGTCCAACCAGTTGTTGGTCGCCGTGGCTTTGCACGAGCGGTTCCCCAAGGTTGCCGCGGTGTTCGCCGAGGGGCTCATCACTTATCAGTTGGTGCGGACGGTGGTGCAGCGCGGTGCGCTGGTCGTCGACCCCGACGCCCTCCACGCTCTCGACGCCATGCTGGCGGCGGCGTTGAGCGCCCGGGAACCCATGTCGGTGGCGACGCTGGAGAAGACGATCGACGGGTTCGTCGCCCAGGTCGACCCGCAGGCGGTGATCCGCACCGAGACCCGGGCCCGGGGCCGGTCGGTGGAGATCGGGGACGAGGACGGCAGCGGGATGGCGACGGTCTTTGCGACGTTGTTCGCTCACGACGCGAAGGCGTTCGACGCCCGGGTCGACGCGTTGGCCCGCACCGTCTGCCCGGCCGACCCCCGCACCCTGGATCAGCGTCGCTCCGATGCGATGGGTGCGCTGTCCCACGGGGCGGACCGCCTGGCCTGCCTCTGTGGGACCGAGGACTGCCCCGCCGCGCACAACCCGCCCTCGACGGGGGTGGTGGTCTACGTCATCGCCAGCGCGGACACCCTCGACGAGCGGCCGCCAGCGCCACCTGCACCACCACCGCCGCCTGCGCCGGCGCCTGATGGGTCCGATGGGTTCGAGGGGTCGGACGATACCCCCACCGACGACAGCGACTCCACCGACGACGCTGCGACAGCCAACCAGGCTGCCGCGGCACAGGAGTCGGCCGACACCCCGGCCACCCCGGCTCCCGCCGACGAACGCACCGCCCTCGACGGCGAACCGCCGGCGATGTTCGGCAAGCCGCTGCGCGAGCTGACCCTGACCGAGGCCCTCACCCCCACCCCGGGACGGCTGGCCACCATTCGGCCGGCGGCGATGATGGGTGGGCAGTTCCTGCCCGGGGCGATCGCGTGCCGGGCCACGCTCGGAGCCACCATCACCCCGATCGTGCACCCCGGGCAAGCCCCACCGGAACCCCGCTACCGACCGTCGAAGAAGTTGGCCGACTTCGTGCGCTGCCGCGACCTGACGTGCCGCTTCCCGGGCTGCCGTGTGGCCGCCACCCACTGCGACGTCGACCACAGCATCCCGTGGCCCTGCGGGCCGACGGCGGCGTCCAACCTGAAATGCCTGTGCCGTCGACACCACTTGCTGAAGACGTTCTGGGCCGGTGAGAGTGGTTGGCGGGATCAACAACTCGACGACGGCACCATCGTGTGGACCGCACCCGACGACCGCACCCACACCACGACCCCGGGCAGCCGACTACTGTTCCCCGAACTATCCGAACCCACCAGAAGCGTTGAGGCGAGCGGCGTTCCAGGACGTCCCGCGTCGGGGCTGACCATGCCGCGCCGCACGACCACCCGCGCCCAGGACCGCGCCAGCCGCATCCAACGCGAACGCGAACTCAACCAGGCGGCAGACGACGCCCAGACCTACACCGCGCCGGCCGGCGCCCCGCCGAGGTCGGCGTAGAAGGATTCGAGCTTCGCGACGAGGTAGGCGCTGAGATCCTCGGCGGAGTCGCTCATCCGGGTCTTCACGTCCCGGGAGTCGTCGTCGGCGAGCACCTCGAACGCGCCCTTCACCACGCCGTCGTAGGCCTGGTCCACCACGCTTGCGGCGCTCACCTTCGGCATGTCGAACCGTGCCGACATGGCCGTGTCCACCATTCCGACGATGACTCCCGTGACGGTGGTGTTGGCGGGGGCGAGCTCGCCGCGCAGCGCATTCGTCGCCGACCACATGGCCGCCTTCGAGGCCGCGTACGCCGTGGGCAGCGGAAGCCATGCCGCCAGCGACAACACGTTGAGCAGCGCACCGCCGCCGTTGGCAGCCAGCACCGGCGCAAACGCCTTGGCGACGCGCAGGTTTCCGTAGTAATTGGTCTCGAAGATGCGACGCGTGACTTCCTCGTCACCGGTCGCGACGGACACGTCGTCGGCCGGTGCGATGGCCGCGTTGTTCACCACGAGGTCGACGTCCGACGCGGCGTCGGCCGCACTGGACAACGACGCCGGGTCGGTCAGATCGAGTGCCAACCCGACGATGCGCTCGTCCCCCCAATTCCTCGGCGTGCGGGCCGTGGCGTACACCTTCGTCGCGCCGCGCTCGAGGGCCTGTCGCACGAAATGCTCACCGAGCCCGCCATTCGCGCCGGTCACCAACACCGTTCGCCCGTCCAGTCGCTCTGCCATCGTCACTCCTGCGGTAAAGTCGTGCCTCAAGTGGGGTAGCTCCCCACTTCGATTATGTGGGGACGGTCCCCACTTGTGCAATGGGGAGGATGGTGTGTCCGTGGCCACACAAACTTCTCGGCCGTTACGCGCAGACGCTCAGCGCAATCGCGACGCGATCCTCAGCGCCGCGCTCGCGATCTTCGACGCAGAGGGAATCTTCGCGCCCATCGACGGGATCGCGACCGCCGCCGGCGTGGGCAACGCCACCCTCTATCGGAACTTTCCCACCCGCAACGACCTGCTGGCCGCGGTGATCGAGAAGAGCATCGTCGAAATCATCGACGGCTCAGCAGAATTGGAACAGGAGATGTCCGCCGACGACGCGTTGCGCGAGTGGCTTCAACGCGTCGCATGGCAACTGCGCATCTGGAACGACCTGCCCACCTGCATCGCCACCTCGATCGAGGACGCCACGTCGCCGGTGCAGGACGTCGCCACCCGCCTGACCACTCGCACGCGCCACTTCCTCGACCGCGCCAAGGCCGACGGGTCGGCCTCGGACTCCGTCACCGCCGACGAACTCTTCGAACTGGTCACGGCCATCTCGTGGGCCATCGACCGCTTCGGCGACGACCCGCAGCGCGCCCGCGCCCGGGTGGCACTCGCCACCGCCGGGGCATTCCAATCCCGTTGAACGACAAGGACTCACACGAGTTCTAGGACCTCCGGTGGGGACGTCACCGTCACCACGGTTCCGCGGCCGACACCCGAGTCGATGGACATGGCACCACCCATCGCGTCGAACCGGGCCTGCAGCGACGCCAGCCCGATGTGCCCCTCGGCCACTCGCTGATCAACGATCGACGGCTCGAAACCCGCGCCGTCGTCGGCCACGGTAAGCACCACGCGATCGCCCTTGCGGAACATGCGGATGGTGACGTTGCGTGCGCCCGCATGCTTGTGCACGTTCACCAGCAGTTCGCGCGCCGCCCGGTACAGCAGCGGTTGGGACACGGGCTTGCCGACGTCCTCCAACTCGGCGGTGATGTTCACGTCGCCGCGACTCTCGTTCTGGCGAACCAGCTCTCGCACTCCGGGCGTCAACCCGAGCTGGGCCAGCACCTGCGGATGCAGCGCCGTCACCGTCGACCGGAGACCGACCGCGGTCTCGTTGAGCGCCGCGTACACCATGTCCAGCGCGGGGTCGGGCATCCGGTCGCGCACCTCGTCGAGCTCCAGGCGGGCGGCCAGCAGGGTCTGCAGCGGCCCGTCGTGCAGATGCTCGGCGAGCTCCCGATTGGTCCGCTCGTCGGCTTGCATCGACTCGGCCACCAACCTGCGGCGCACGTCCAGCAGCGCGGCCACCCTCGCCGCCCGCCGGGTCAGCACGAAGCACAGGGCGGTCGTCGCCACCGCCAACCAGATCAGGAAGCCGACCTGCAGGTAGACGACGTCGGGCAATCCCACGTGATCGTCGCGCTTGGAGTAGACGATCCACGCCCCGAGATAGCACGCCGCGGTGCTGATGCCGAGAACCCCGGTGAACACCGGCCGGTCCCCGAACGCCACCGACAGCGGAAGCAGGAAGAACACCGGGAGCAGCGCCGCCGTCGCCCCGCCGGACACCACGCACAGCGCCACTACCGCGAGCACGTCGACGCCGGTGGAGAGCCGACCACCCCACGTCGGCACCGGCCCGCGGAACACCGCCACCGCCCACAGCACCGCCGCGATCGAGTACGCCCCGAGGATGGCCGCGTAGACCTCGGGCAGCCAGCTGTCCACCTCCCAGATCCAGACCAGGAAGCCGATCAGGCCGATCAGCGGGAGCCGCAGCAGCGCAGAGACGCGGACGGGTTCGGCGGCGAAGTAGTCGACGAGCTGCCGGGACGCGCGGTCCACGGCTACTCCAGCAGCCCGCGGCGCATCGCTTCGGCGACCGCCGAGCCCCGATCGCCCACGCCGAGCTTCTCGTAGAGCCGTTGCACGTGGGTCTTCACCGTCGACGGGGCGAGGAACATCTTCTTGGCCATTGCGGGGATCGTCTGTCCGCCGGCGATGTAGCTGAGCACCTCGCGCTCCCGGGCGCTGAGCGTGGGGGCATCGGACTCGTTGCGCCGCTGGATCTCGCCGACCAGCCCGGCCGCGAGATTGGGGGCGACGACGTCGCGGCCCTTCGCGCAGCTCAACACCGCGTCGACCAGTTCGGAGCGGCTGGAGTCCTTGGAGATGAATCCCGCCGCACCCTCCTGCAACGCGCTGTACACGATCGCCGACTCGTCGTGGGCGGAGATCAGCAGCACCCGGGTCGGCAACTCGTCGCGGCGCACCGCTGCGGCCACCTGGGCGCCGTCCAGACCGGGCATCCGGTAGTCCAGCAGCGCCACCTGGGGACCGTGCTCCCGGATCAGCGCCAGGGCGGCCACGCCGTCCTCGGCCTCGGCGACCACGTCGATCGAACCACTCGAACTCAGGGCGCGTACCACGCCGTCGCGGAACAGTGGGTGGTCGTCACCCACCACCACGCGCACCTTCTCAGCCGTCACGCCGCCAGCTTCGCACGAAGACTCAGCCGCCGCTTCCGGATTCGGCCTCGGTGGCGCGCGTCCGCCCGGCCAAGCCGATCAGCTCTTCGTGCAGCTCGAACCACACCGTGTGATACGAGTCGACCATCGGGCGGGTGAGCCAGGACATGTCACCGTCACGCGCCCGGCGCAGGGCGGCGTCGAGGCGATCCGCATAACTCCCGAGCCGCGCGACGAGGTCACTGGCCGCCGCGATCACCGGCACTGCCTGGCGGTGCAGGTCCTCGAGCCGGTCCAGGACGGCGGTCACCTCGTCGGGCCCCGCCGAATCCCTCGTCAGCTGCCACTGCGAGATCAGAGGCTTGACGCCGCCGTTGACCACCAAGAACCGTTCGTACACCCGGTCGGCGGCGGCACGGTCGACGGTGGCGCGCTCGTCGGCCAGCAGTTCGGCCAACCTGGTTCGGCCCGCGTCGGTCAGCCGGACCATCGGCGCGTCGACCAGCAGTCCGGTCGCAACGCAGTCGTCGACGGGACCCGTCAGCTCAGCGCGGGCGACCCGACCCTTCAGCCGAACCGTCTGCAGCAGGGCGAGGTCGCTCATGGGCGTGCCGCGCGGGCGGCGAGATGCAGCGCCGGCAGGTCGCCGACGGCGTCCGGGACCGCCGCGCGCACGATGTCGGCGAACCTCGACAAATCCGGGCTGAGCACCGCCTCCGTCGACGCGGATTCTCCGACCCGCACCTCGCCCGCGTCGCCGTCGACGGTGATCACCAGCCCCGCCAGCGCCGCGGTCAACCCGACCCCGCAGCCGACGACTGCCGGAATGCCCAGTTCACGCGCGACGATGGCGGCGTGGCTGCTGGCGCCGCCCACCTCCGTGACGACACCGTTGGCCGCCATGATGCCGGCGACGTCGTCCGGGCTGGTCGTCGGTCGCACCAGGATGACGTCACGACCCTCGTCGGCCGCGGCGATGGCGTCGTCGCTGGTGGTGCAGGCCAGGCCCGAGGCGATTCCCGGGCAGGCGGCGGCGCCGGTGGCCAACGGCGGCCCGGCCGGCGCCGTTCGCACCGCCAGGATCGTCGCCAGCTGCTCGGGGGTGACCCGCTCGATCACCCCGGCGTCGTCGACGAGGCCCTCGTCGCGGAACGCCAGCGCCAACCGCAGCGCCGCGTGCGGCGAGCGCTGCGCCACCCGGGACTGCAGCAGCCACAGCTTGCCCGCCTCGACGGTGAACTCGACGTCCTGGACGTCGCCGCCGAGTCGCTCCAGACGCACGCCGGCGTCGATCAACTCGTCGTAGGCGGCGGGCAGGCTCTCCCGCATCCCCGACAGGGGCTCGCAGTCGCTGGTGCCCGACACCACGTCGTCCCCCTGGGCGGCGGGCAGCCACTCGCCGAACGGGGTCGACGCACCGGTCGTCGGGTCGCGCGTGAACAGCACGCCGGTGCCCGATCGGACGTCGAGGTTGCCGAAGACCATGGCCTGCAACAGGATTGCGATGCCACCGCGTTCTATCCCACGGTGCGCGCGATAGGCGTCGACCCGGCTCGACGACCAGGAGGACGCGACCGCGTCGACGGCGCCGCGCAGCTGGGCGAGCGGTTGGTCGGGCGCCTCCCCGCCCACGGCGCGTCGATAGCCGCGCCGGAAGCGCTCCCGGGTGTCCTCGGCGAACCGCGCGGAGTACTCCTCGCCGAGCGCGGCGGTCACCGCATCGTCGACGCCCACGTTGAGCAGCGTTTCGAGCATGCCTGGCATCGACGTGACCCCGCTGCTGCGGACCGAGAGCAGCAGCGGCCTCGGGCCGCCACCGAACGTGCGCCCCGTGCGCTCCTCCAGTAACTTCAGCCCGCCGAGCACGTCCTGCCACAGGCGGTCGACCAGTTCCGAGGGCGTCTCGTCGCTCCACTCGGAGGTCACGCAGAACGCCGGCGGCACGGGCAGCCCGAGCGCCACCATCTCCGAGACTGCGCGGCCCTTGCCGCCAACCGCCCGTCGCTCGGCGTCGTCGAGCGCGTCGTCCAACGGGACCGCGTGTCGGCTACCTGCACCGATCGTCATCGCGTGACCACTCATCTCGCCTAGTCATGTCGGAGGGAACGCCCGAGTGTATGCACGTGCGGGGTACCCGACGTCATCGGAAGGAACACAATGAACGGTCACGGTTCGCCGTGCACCGCCAGAGGCTTCTAGGCTCATCCAACGAACACGTCGTACCGAATACTTGTGGGTTGCTGCACGCGCAGTGGCCCAGACAGGGGTTTCACACCGTATGGCCGATCAACTCGCCAATGCCACTGAGGCGCTCCGTCGGGCACTCGTCCAGAACGACCGGTTGAAGACCCAGAACCGGGCCCTTCTCGAGCGTTCTGGCGAACCGATCGCCGTGGTCGGCATGTCGTGTCGGTTCCCCGGCGGCGTCAACTCCCCCGAGGACCTGTGGGAGATGGTGGCCGAGGGCCGCGACGTGGCCTCCGCGCTGCCCGAGGACCGCGGGTGGGACGTCGCCGGCCTGTACGACCCCGATCCAGACGCACCGGGCAAGTCCTACGCGCGCGCGGGCAGCTTCGTCGACGACGTCGCCGACTTCGACGCGGGCTTCTTCGGCATCGCGCCGAGTGAGGCCCTGGCCATGGACCCCCAGCAGCGCATGCTGCTGGAGCTGTCGTGGGAGGCACTGGAACGCGCCGGCGTCGACCCGACGTCCCTGCGGGGCAGTGCGACGGGCGTGTTCGCGGGCGTCATCGCCGGCGGCTACGGCATGTCCGCCGACGCCATCGAGGGCTACCGGCTGACCGGCATGACCTCGAGCGTCACCTCCGGCCGGGTGGCCTACGTGCTCGGCCTCGAAGGCCCCGCGGTGTCGATCGACACCGCGTGCTCGTCGTCGCTGGTCGCGTTGCACATGGCGGTCCAGGCGCTGCGCCTCGGCGAGTGCGACATGGCGCTCGCCGGCGGCGTCACCGTCAACGCCACCCCGACGATCTTCGTGGAGTTCAGCCGCCACCGCGGGCTGGCCGCCGACGGACGCTGCAAGCCCTACGCCGGAGCGGCCGACGGCGTCGGCTGGGCCGAGGGCGGTGGCGTGCTCGTCGTCGAACGGCTCTCCGACGCCCAGCGGCTCGGTCACCCCGTGCTCGCCGTGGTGCGCGGCTCGGCGGTCAACCAGGACGGCGCGTCCAACGGTCTGACGGCGCCGAACGGACCGTCTCAGCAGCGCGTCGTGCGCGCCGCACTCGCCAACTCCGGCCTGACGGCCGCCCAGGTCGACGTGGTCGAGGGCCACGGCACCGGCACGCCGCTCGGCGACCCCATCGAGGCGCAGGCGCTGCTGGGCACCTACGGCCAGGACCGCACCCAGCCGCTGTGGCTCGGCTCGGTCAAGTCCAACATGGGCCACACCCAGGCCGCGGCGGGCGTCGCGGGCGTGATCAAGATGATCATGTCGATGCAGCACGAGACGCTGCCCGTGACCCTGCACGTCGACGAGCCCAGCCCGCACGTCGACTGGACCATGGGTGCGGTCTCACTGCTGACCGAGGCGCAGCCGTGGCCCGCCAGCACCACGCCGCGCCGCGCCGGCATCTCGTCGTTCGGCATCAGCGGAACCAACGCCCACGTCATCGTCGAGTCGGCGCCGCCCGTGGAGGCTGCCACCGAGCCCGCTGCGCCGCCCGCCGGCGTGCTCCCGTGGGTGCTGTCCGCGAAGTCGGCGACGGCCCTGCGCAACCAGGCCGCGCGCCTGACCGACCACCTCGCGACCCACCCCGACCTCGACGATCGGGACGTGGCCTGGACGCTGGCGGGACGCACGTCCTTCGAGCACCGCGCCGTCGTCCTCGGCACCGATCGCGAGCAGCTGCTCGCCGGCCTGTCGGAGGTGTCCTCCGACGCCGACGTCACACGGGTGATCCGCGGCACGGCCAACCCCGTCGGCAAGGTTGCCTTCGTGTTCCCTGGGCAGGGCAGCCAGTGGATCGGCATGGGCATCGAATTGATGTCGACCTCAACGGTATTCGCGGACAAGCTGACCGCGTGCTCGGAGGCGCTGTCGGAGTTCGTCGACTGGTCGCTGCTCGACGTGCTGCGCGGCGAGTCCGGTGCGCCCGGGCTGGACCGCGTCGACGTGGTGCAGCCGGCGCTGTTCGCCGTCATGGTGTCCCTGGCGGAGCTGTGGCGTTCGGTCGGGGTCACGCCCGACGCCGTCATCGGCCACTCCCAGGGTGAGATCGCCGCCGCCCACGTCGCGGGGGCGCTGTCCCTGCGCGACGCGGCCAAGGTGGTCGCGCTGCGCAGCAAGCTGCTGGTCGAACTGTCCGGCTCGGCCGGCATGGTGTCACTGGCGTGTGGTGTCGAGCGGGCCAGAGAACTGTTGTCGGGGTTGGACATTCAGCCCCAACGCGCCGGCATTGCCGTGATCAACGGCCGCTCCGCCGTCGTGGTCTCGGGTGAGACGTCCGCACTGGACGCCCTCGTGGCGCAGTGCGAGGCGTTGGAGATCCGCGCCCGCCGCATCGACGTGGACTACGCGTCGCATTCGGCCCAGGTCGAGGCGATCGACGGCCGCCTGCAGGAAGCCCTCGCCGGGCTGGAGCCGCGCTCGACGCGCACCGCCTTCTTCTCCACCGTCACCGGCGATCTGGTCGACACCGCGACCCTCGGCGCCGACTACTGGTACCGCAACATCCGCCAGACCGTGCAGTTCGACCAGGCCGTCCGGGCCGCGGCAGCCCATGGCTACCGCGCCTTCGTCGAGACCAGCCCGCACCCGGCGCTCATCGCTGGCATCGAGGACACCGTCCGCGACTGCACCGACGCCGCCACCGAGCCCGTCGTCGTGCCGACCCTCGGCCGCGACGAGGGCGGCTGGGACCGCTTCCTCGCCTCCGCCGCACAGGCCTTCACCTCGGGCATCGCCGTCGACTGGCGCGCGACGTGCGCCGGCGGCCACCTCGTCGAGGTGCCCACCTATGCCTTCGACCGACGCCGCTTCTGGCTGTCCGGCGGCGGCACCGGAGCCAACGACGCCTCCGGCTTCGGCATCAACGGGGCTGCGCACGCGCTCCTGGGTGCCGTCGTCGAGGTGCCGGAGACCGGCCAGGTCGTGCTGACCGGCCGACTCTCGGCGGCGACGCAACCGTGGCTGTCCGACCATGCCGTCGGCGGCGTAATCCTGTTCCCCGGTGCGGGATTCGTGGAACTCGTCATCCGCGCCGGCGACGAGGTGGGCTGCAGCGTCGTCGAGGAACTGACCCTGCAGGCGCCGCTGGTGGTCGCGCCGTCCGGCGTCCCGATCCGGGTGGTCGTCGGCGCCGCCGAGGAGTCCGGGTCCCGCACGGTGTCGGTCTTCTCCCACCCCGACGATCCCGAAGCGCCCTGGGTGCTGCACGCCGAGGCGATCGTGGGCTCCGCCGAGAACCCGCCGACGGCCGACCTGTCGGTCTGGCCGCCCGCCGGCGCCGTGGCGACCGACGTCACCGACGCCTACCAGACGCTGGCCGCCCGCGGCTACGAGTACGGGCCGGCCTTCCGCGCCCTGACCGCCATGTGGCGCCGCGGCGACGAGGTGTTCGCCGAGGTCACCATTCCGCAGGACGTGCAGTCCGGCGAGTTCGGCGTGCACCCGGTGCTCCTGGACGCCAGCATGCACGCCATCGCCCTCGCCGTCGAGGATCACGAACTCGCCCTGCCGTTCTCCTGGCAGCAGGTCGCCCTGCACGCCGCCGGGGCGTCCTCGGTGCGCGCGAGAATCGCCCCGGTGGGCCCGAATTCGGTGTCCATCGACCTGGCCGACGGGCTGGGGCTGCCCGTGCTGTCGGTGGGCTCGATGACCACCCGACCGGTCAACGCCGAGCAGCTCGCGCTGGTCGGCCAGGCCAGCGCCGACGGTGAACTCTTCGAGGTGGAGTGGTCGGCAGTCGCCGTGCCGGAGGCCGCCGCGCCGACCGGTGACTACACCGTCTACGAATACGCCTCGGCAGCAACCGATTCCGATACCGCGGCCGTGGCCCACACCGCGGTCAACGACGCCCTGGCGTACCTGCAATCGTGGCTGGCCGAGCCGTCTGCCGCCACGTTGGTCGTCGTCACGCACGGGGCCATCGCCCTGCCAGGGGAGGACGTCGCCGATCTGGCCGGCTCCGCGGTCTGGGGCCTGGTCCGCGCCGCCCAGACCGAGAACCCCGGCCGCATCGTGCTCGTCGACGCGACCGGCAACCCGGACGTCACGGTCGACGTTGCGACCGTGCTCGCCGTCGGTGAGCCGCAGGTCGTCGTGCGGGCCGGCGTGCCCCACGTCGCCCGCGTCGTGCGCAGCCGTGGCGTCGACGCGGTGCTTCGACCGCCGACCTCCGGCAAGCCGTGGCGGCTCGGCATCGCCACCGCAGGCACGTTCGACAACCTCGCGCTGGAAGAGGTGCCGAACTCCGACGAACCGTTGCGCGCCGGGCACATTCGAGTCGAGATGAACGCCGTCGCGGCCAACTTCCGCGACGTGATGATCACCCTCGGCATGTTCACCCACGACGCGCTGCTCGGCAGTGAGGGCGCCGGCGTGGTGGTCGGCGTCGGCGAGGGCGTCGGCGACTTCGCCGTCGGCGACCGCGTCATGGGCCTGTTCCCCGAGGGCACCGGCACGCTGGTGCAGGCCGACGCCCGGCTGGTCGCACCCATTCCGACCGGGTGGACCGACGCCGAGGCCGCGGCCACCCTGGTGGTCTTCACCACGGCGTACTACGGCTTGCGCGAGCTGGCCGACGTGCAGCCCGGCCAGTCGATCCTGATCCACGCCGCCACCGGTGGCGTCGGCCTGGCCGCCGTCCAGCTGGCCAGGCACTGGGGGCTGGACGTCTTCACCACCGCCAGCAGGCCCAAGTGGAACACGTTGCGGGCGTTGGGCTTCGACGAGGACCACATCGGGGACTCCCGCTCGCTGGACTTCGAGCAGAAGTTCGCCGAGGTCACCGGCGGCCGCGGATTCGACGTGGTGCTCGACTCGCTGGCCGGCGACTTCGTCGACGCCTCGCTGCGCCTGCTCCCCCGCGGCGGCTCGTTCCTGGAGATGGGCAAGACCGACATCCGCGACGCCGACACCGTCGCCGCGGCCCATCCCGGCGTCCGCTACCGCGCCTTCGACCTGTTCGAACCGGGCCGTCCCCGGATGCACGAGTACATCGTCGAGCTGTCGCGGATGTTCGAAGAGGGCATCCTGACGCCACTTCCGGTGACCACGTGGGACATTCGCCGTGCCCCGGCCGCGCTGCGGCACCTCAGCCAGGCCCGCCACGTCGGCAAGATCGTGATGACCATGCCCGCGGCGTGGACCCGCGGTACCGTGCTGATCACCGGCGGCACCGGCATGGCCGGTTCCGCGGTGGCCCGCCACGTAGTCGCCAACCACGGCGTACGCGAACTGATTCTGCTGTCGCGGCGCGGGACCGACGCCCCCGGCGCGGCCCAGTTGGTCGCCGACCTGACCGCATCGGGTGCGAACGTCCGGGTGCTTGCCGCGGACGCCGCGGACCGCGCCGAACTGCGCACGGTGCTCGACGCCGTCGACCAGCCGCTGTCGGGGATCGTGCACGCCGCTGGTGTCCTCGACGACGCAGTGGTCGGGTCGTTGACGCCCGAGCGCGTCGACCCGGTGCTGCGCGCGAAGGTCGACGCGGCGTGGAACCTGCATGAGCTGAGCCGCGAGACGAATGTCGCGGCCTTCGTGATGTTCTCGTCGATGGCCGGCGTCGTGGGTTCGGCCGGCCAGGCCAACTATTGCGCCGCCAACACGTTCCTCGACGCCCTGTCGGCCCACCGACGCGTTCACGGACTGCCGGCCACCTCGCTGGCGTGGGGTCTGTGGGACCAGGCCAGTGACATGACCGGGCACCTCGCCGACGCCGACCTGAGCAGGCTGGGCCGCGACGGCATCCTCGCGATGTCCACCGGCGACGCGATGACGCTGTTCGACTCGGCGCTTGTGGTGGGTGAGCCGCTGCTCGCCCCCGTCCGCATCGACCGCGCGGCGCTGCGGGCCAGGTCGGCCGAGGGTCTTCTGCCGCCGATGTTCGCCCAGCTGGCCAACACCTCGGCACGGCGGCGGGTCGACGACTCCCTGGTCGCCGCGAAGTCGAAGTCCGTTCTGGCCCAACGCCTGCACGGGTTGACCGAACAGGCTCAGCAGGCGCTGATCCTCGACCTGCTGCGGTCGCACATGTCCGCCGTGCTCGGCAACACCGAGCCCGAGGCCATCACCGCCGAGCTGGCCTTCTCCGATCACGGCTTCGACTCGCTGACCGCCGTCGAGTTGCGCAACCGGCTGAAGACGGCGACGGGACTTGCGCTGTCGCCGACGCTGATCTTCGACTACCCGACCCCGTTGGCGCTGGCCGGCTACATCCGCCAGGAACTGGCGGGTGCGCCCCAGGAGGTCGTCAGGACCACGTCGACGGCGGTGGTCGACGACGAGCCGATCGCGATCGTCGGCATGTCCTGCCGCTACCCCGGTGGGGTTGACTCGCCAGAGGCGTTGTGGGACATGGTCGCCGACGGGCGTGACGTGCTCACCGACTTCCCGACCGACCGCGGCTGGGACCTGGCGGGACTGTTCAGCCCCGATCCCGACGCCCCCGGCAAGTCCTACGCCCGTACCGGCGGCTTCATCGACAACGCCGCCGACTTCGATCCCGGCTTCTTCGGGGTGTCCCCGACCGAGGCGCTGGCCATGGACCCGCAGCAGCGGCTGTTCCTCGAGCTGGCGTGGGAGGGGCTGGAGCGCGGCGGCATCGACCCGGCGTCGTTGCGCGGCAGCGCCACCGGCGTCTTCGCCGGCGTGTACGCCCAGGGCTACGGCGTGGGTGCCGAGGGTGCGGAGGGCTTCCGTCTGACGGGTCAGGCCTCCAGCGTCGCGTCGGGCCGGGTGTCCTACGTGCTCGGCCTCGAGGGCCCGGCCGTGTCGATCGACACCGCGTGCTCGTCGTCGCTGGTGGCCTTGCACATGGCCGTGCAGGCCCTGCGTACCGGTGAGTGCGACCTCGCGCTTGCCGGCGGCGTCACCGTCAACGCGGCGCCGGACATCTTCGTCGAGTTCAGCAGGCAGCGTGGCTTGTCGTCCGACGGTCGGTGCAAGTCGTTCGCCGGCGCGGCGGACGGCACCGGATTCGCCGACGGCGGCGGCATTCTCGTCGTCGAGCGACTGTCGGACGCTCAGCGCAACGGCCATCAGGTGCTGGCACTGGTCCGCGGTTCGGCGGTCAACCAGGACGGTGCGTCCAACGGCCTCACCGCGCCGAACGGACCGTCGCAGCAGCGGGTTCTGCGTTCGGCGCTGGCCAACGCCGGGCTGAGTGCGGCCGACGTCGACGTCGTCGAGGCCCACGGCACCGGCACCACGCTCGGTGACCCGATCGAGGCACAGGCGCTGCTGGCCACCTACGGCCAGGACCGCACCACCCCGCTGTGGATCGGCTCGGTCAAGTCGAACATGGGTCACTCCCAGGCCGCCGCGGGTGTCGCCGGCATCATCAAGATGGTGCAGTCGATGCGCCACGAGCAGCTGCCCGCCACCCTGCACGTCGACGAGCCGACGCCGCACGTCGACTGGACCATGGGCTCGGTCGCACTGCTCACCGAGGCGCAGCCGTGGCCCGAGAACGGCACGCCGCGCCGGGCCGGCGTGTCGTCGTTCGGCATCAGCGGCACCAACGCGCACGTCATCATCGAGCAGGCGCCGCCGTCGGCCGCACCCGTCGTCGAACGGCGCCGGCCGGCCGTCGTGCCGTGGGCGCTGTCGGCGAAGACGCCGGAAGCCCTTGCCGACCAGGCCCGCCGCCTCGCCGACCACCTCGGCGCCCATCCGGACCTCGACCCCGTCGACGTCGGCTGGACGTTGGGCGGGCGGTCGTCGTTCGCCCACCGCGCGATCATGCTCGGTGCCGACGGCGACGAGTTGCTGACCGAACTGCGGGGGCTCGCCGACGACCAGCCGGGTGCGGGCACCGTTCGCGGCCGCGCGACCGGCTCCGGCAAGACCGCTTTCGTGTTCCCCGGCCAGGGTGCCCAGGCGCTCGGCATGGGTCGCGAGCTACACGCCGAATTCCCAGTCTTCGCCGCCGCATTCGACGCGGTGACCACGGAACTGGACCGCCACTTGCTGCGGCCCATCCGCGACGTCATGTGGGGAAGCAATGCGGCCGTGCTGGATTCGACGGAGTACGCGCAGCCCGCGCTGTTCACCGTCGAGGTGGCGATGTTCCGGTTGCTCGAATCGTGGGGCATCGAGCCCGACTACGTGCTGGGCCACTCGATCGGCGAACTCACCGCGGCGCACGTCGCAGGCGTGCTGTCGCTGGAGAACGCGGCCGCCCTGGTGGCCGCGCGCGGCAGGCTCATGCAGCGGCTGCCCGAGGGCGGCGCGATGGTGGCGGTGAGCTCGAGCGAGGCCGAGATGCGACCGCTGCTGCGCGACGGCGTCGGCATCGCGGCGGTCAACGGCCCCGACTCCGTCGTCATCTCCGGTCCCGAGGACGCCGTCCTGGAGATCGCCGAGGAAGCCCGGGCCACGGGCCGCCGGGTGCACCAGCTGACCGTCTCGCATGCGTTCCACTCCTCGCTGATGGAACCGATGCTGCTGGAGTTCAGCACCGTCGCCGGCGGAATGTCGTTGGCGGAGCCCAGGATTCCGGTGGTCTCCAACGTCACCGGCGAGCTGGCGGGTCAGGACTTCGCGACCGCGCCGTACTGGGCCAGGCACATCCTCGAGGCGGTCCGGTTCGACGACAGCGCCCGCTTCCTCGCCGCGGCGGGGGTCACCCGCTTCGTCGAGGTGGGTCCGGCGAGCGGCCTGACGGCCACGATCGCGATGTCGCTGGCCGAGTCCGAGCCGGTCACGGTCTCGACGCTGAAGAAGGACGCGCCCGAACCGAGGTCGCTGGTCACCGCGCTGGCCGAGCTGTCGGTGTCCGGCGTCGAGGTGGACTGGCAGGCGGCGTGCGTCGGCGGTCGACTGCTCGACCTGCCGACCTATGCCTTCCAGCGGCGGCGCTTCTGGCTGACCAGCGGCGGATCCGGTTCGACCGACGCCACCGGTCTGGGCCTCGGCCGCACCGACCACGCCCTGCTCGGCGCGGTCGTCGAGTCCCCCGAGACCGGCGGCGTGGTGCTGACCGGTCGTCTGTCCACCTCGACCCAGCCGTGGCTTTCCGACCATGCGGTCGCCGGGGTCGTGCTGTTCCCCGGTGCCGGCTTCGTCGAGCTGGCCATCCGGGCGGGCGACGAGGTGGGCTGCAATGTCGTCGACGAGCTGATGCTGCACGCACCGCTGGTGCTGCCCGCCGAGGGCGTCGCGGTGCAGGTCGTGGTCAGCCAGGCCGACGAGGCCGGCGGCCGCGTCGTGTCGATCTTCTCCCGCGCGCAACAGGATTCGGCACAGTGGATCCTGCACGCCGAGGGCGAGCTGGGCGTCGCGTCGTCGGCCCCCGGTTCGGACCTGTCGATCTGGCCGCCGGTCGGCGCCCGCGAGGTCGACGTGGCCGACGCCTACGCCGAGCTGTCGGCCCGGGGTTACGAATACGGTCCCGCGTTCCGCGGCCTGAAGGCGATGTGGCGCAGGGGCGACGAGGTGTTCGCCGAGGTGGCCATCCCGCAGGAGTTGCAGGCAGGAGGCTTTGGCGTGCACCCGGTGCTGCTCGACGGCGCGCTGCACGCGGTGGTGATGAGCCGTGAGGACAACGAGGGCGAGATGGCCCTGCCGTTCTCCTGGCAAAAGGTGTCGCTGCACGCGTCCGGGGCGTCGGCGGTCCGCGCCCGCCTCGCGCCCAACGGAACCAGCTCGATGTCGATCGACCTCGCCGACGGGCTCGGCCTGCCGGTGCTCTCCGTCGAGGCGATGGTGGCCCGGCCGGTGACGGCCCAGCAGTTGGCGGCCGCGGTGGGCGGCACCGGCGGCGGCGAGCTGTTCGAGGTGGTGTGGTCGGCGGCCACCCCCGCCGAACAGGTGACCTCCGACGCCGAGGTCGTGGTGTTCGAATCAGCGCCCGCGACAAGCGAATCCGACGAGCTGGCCGGCGTGTACGGCGCGACGCACGTCGCGCTCGAGCGGCTGCAGTCCTGGCTCGCCGAGAGCTCTGCACAGGATCATCAGGCCAGCCTGCCGTCGACCCTGGTGGTGACGACCCGCGGGGCCGTCGCCCTGCCCGGTGAGGACGTCACCGACCTGGCCGGTGCCGCGGTCTGGGGTCTGGTGCGCGCCGCGCAGACGGAGCACCCGGGTCGCGTCGTCCTGGTCGACACCGACTCCGATCAGGTCGACCCGGCGCCCGTCGTGGCGCTCGGCGAACCGCAGGTGGTCATCCGCGACGGTGTCCTGCACACCGCGCGGGTGCTGCCGAGCCGCGCCGCGGAGTCGCTACTGATCCCGCCTGCCGACAATGCGCCGTGGCGGCTGACGGTCGCCGAGTCGGGCACGTTCGACGACCTGACGCTGCAGGCGATCCCCGATGCGGACCAGCCGCTCGAGGCGGGCCGCATCCGGGTGGCCGTGCGCGCCATCGGCGCCAACTTCCGCGACGTCATGATCGCCCTCGGCCTGTACCCAGGCGGCGGTTCCATGGGCATCGAGGCGGCGGGCATCGTCGTCGAGGTCGCCCCTGGCGTGACCGAGGTGTCCGTCGGCGACCGCGTGATGGGCCTGTTCCCCGAGGGCACCGGCACGATGGCCACCACCGACGCCCGCGTCGTGCTGCCCATCCCCGCGGACTGGGGCTACGCGCAGGGCGCCGGCTTCACCGTCGGGTTCGCGACGGCGTTCTTCGCGCTGCGCGGGCTGGCCGACGTGCAGCCGGGGCAATCGGTGCTGATCCACGCGGGCACCGGCGGCGTCGGCATGGCCGCGGTCCAGCTGGCCCGGCACTGGGGCCTCGAGGTGTTCGCCACCGCGAGCCGCCCGAAGTGGGACACGTTGCGGGCCATGGGCTTCGACGACGACCACATCGGCGACTCCCGCACGTTGGACTTCGAGCAGAAGTTCCTCGCCGTCACCGGCGGCCGAGGGGTCGACGTGGTGCTCGACTCCCTGTCGGGTGACTTCGTCGACGCGTCGCTGCGACTGCTGCCGCGCGGCGGGTCCTTCCTGGAGATGGGCAAGACCGACATCCGCGACGCGGACACCGTCGCCGCCGCCCACCCCGGCGTGCGGTACCGCGCGTTCGACCTCTTCGAGGCCGGCGCCGACGGCGTCGGCAAGATCCTCACGGGTGTGGCCGAGCTGAGCGACGCGGGAGTGCTTCGCCCGCTGCCGATCTCGACGTGGGACGTGCGACGGGCACCGGCGGCGCTGCGGCACCTCAGCCAGGCCCGCCACATCGGCAAGGTCGTGCTGACCATGCCGGACGCCTGGGCGAGCGGCACCGTGCTGATCACCGGCGGCACCGGCATGGCGGGCGCCTCGGTGGCCCGCCACGTCGTCGCCACCCACGGCGTACGCCATCTGGTGCTGCTCTCGCGTCGCGGACCGGACGCTCCTGGCGCCGCCGAGTTGGTGTCCGAACTGACCGACGCGGGTGCCCACGTCCAGGTGGTCGCCGCGGACGCCGCCGACCGGGACGCCCTGGCCAAGGCGTTGGCCGGCATCGACCACCAGCACGCGCTGTCGGCGGTCATCCACACCGCGGGCGTCATCGACGACGCGGTGCTGACGTCGCTGACGCCGGAACGGGTCGACGCGGTGCTGCGGGCCAAGGTCGACGCGGCGTGGAACCTGCACGAGCTCACCCGCGACCACGACCTGTCGGCGTTCGTGATGTTCTCGTCGATGGCCGGTCTGGTCGGTGCGTCCGGGCAGGCGAACTACTCGGCAGCCAACGCCTACCTCGACGCCCTGGCCGCCCATCGGCGCGCCAACGGCCTGCCTGCGATGTCGCTGGGCTGGGGCCTGTGGGAGCAGGCCAGCGGCATGACGGGCCACCTTCAGGACGTCGACCTGGCGCGCCTGAACCGCGACGGCATCCTGGCGCTGGCCCTCGACGACGCGCTGGCGCTGTTCGACGAGGCGCTGACCGTCGACGAGCCGTTCCTGGTGCCCGCAAGGATCGACCGGGTGGCGCTGCGGACCAAGTCGTCGGCGGGCACGTTGCCGCCGATGTTCGTCGAGCTGATCTCGGGCCCGGCCCGCCGTCAGGTCGGCGACTCACTTGCCGCGGCGCAGTCGCGTTCGGCACTGTCGCAACGCCTTTCGGGCCTGCCCGCCGACGAGCAGTACGACCTGCTGCTCGACCTGGTGCGGTCGCACATGGCCACCGTGCTGGGGCTGCCCAACCCGCAGTCGATCGCGCCGGACCTGGCGTTCCAGGACCATGGCTTCGACTCGCTCACCGCGGTGGAGCTGCGCAACCGGTTGAAGGCGGCGACGGGGCTGACGCTGTCGCCGACGCTGATCTTCGATTACCCGAACCCGTCGGCGATCGCGGAGTACTTCCGCACCCAGCTGGTCGGCGAGGAGCAGCAGGGCCCCGCGACCAACTCGGTCGACGAGGAACTGCAGCGCGTCGTGGCCACCATCCCGATCAAGCGGCTGCGGCAGGCGGGCGTGCTCGACATGCTGCTCAACCTGGCCGCACAGGGCAGCGGCGCCGACACCGCCGAGGCCGCGGCGTCGAACGAACCGGATCGCACGCAGGACATCGCCGACATGGACCTCCAGGATCTGCTGGCGGCGTTCAGCGACGACGATGCGAGCTAGGCCTCGATGAGGATCGTCGTCGGGGGCGCCGACGGCGCGATCGGACGTGGGGTCGCCGCACGGCTGGTGACACTCGGCCACGAGGTCGTCGGCGTCGGCGCCCAGCGGCCCGAGAGTTGGCCAGGCGCAGTCGAGTTCGTGACGTCGACCGGGTACGCCGCCGACGTCGTCAAGGGTGCCGACGCGGTGCTGCACTGCGGTGGCACCCGTGACCTCGACGCGGTCGCCGCCGAGGTCGACCGAGTGGTCGTCCTGACCGACGACACCGCTGCTGCTCCCGACGGTGCGATCGTCGTCAGGACCGCGCTCGTGCTGGGCCGCCACGTCGACGGCGCCGTGCTGACGACGTTCACCGCACCGGTGCTCGTCGACGACGGCACCTTCGACCGGCCCCTGCAGGTGGTGCACGCCCACGACGTCGAGCGGGTGCTGGTGCGGACGCTGCTCGACTCCGACCTGCCCGCCGGTCGGGTGGACGTCGCCGCCGACGGGACCACCACGAAGCGGGCGATCGCCGCGGCCGTCGGCAGGCCCGTCGTCAAGATCCCCGGCCCGCTCGCCCGCCGCGTCGCCGGACCACGGTTGACCGTGGCGACTCTGGACACCACCGCACTGCGCGACGGCTGGGGCTTCACCCCCACCTTCGACGTCGCGCAGGCCGTGGAGGACTTTGCGCTCGCGTGCCGGGGCCGAATCACGTTGGGCCACGCGGTGCACGACATTCCGTGGCGGCTACCGCGCGTGCTGGCGATCCCGGCCGTCGACGCCCCGGCCGCCGACGGTGTCGAGCCGGTGCCCGCCGGGCCGGGCGACGTCACCGGGGAGTTCGACACCCCCATCGATCCGCGCTTCCCCGCGTTCATCGCCACCAACCTGTCCGAGGCGCTGGCCGGACCGTTCTCCCCGTCGTCGGCGTCGGTGACGGTGCTGGGCACGCGCGCGGCCGGTCTGGTGATCTCCGAGCGGCTGCGCCCGGGTGGCGCCGTCCAACGCGAGATGTCGGTGCGCACCACCGGGGTCTTCGGCCACCGCCTGTACGCCGGCATCACGACCGGTCACTTCATGGCGCACACCGTGCCGTTCATCGACCCCGCGCTGGTGCTCTCCGGGTTCTTCGGCCACACCGAGGACGGCCTCGAGCTGTTCGGGGAACACCTGCCGCCCGTCGAACCCCGCGGCCTGGTCCGCCAGCTCCGCGGCGGGCTGACCTTCGCCAACTGCCTCGTCGGCCTGTCCGCCGGCTCGCACGGCGACACCAAGGACTTCGTCGACGACGTCGAACGCCTCGAGACGGCGGCGACGGACCCGGCTGCCCTCGACGACCAGCGGCTGCGGGAGCTGATCCTGCTGGGACGCGACCACGTGGTGCACGGCTGGGTGCTCTCGTCGGCGTCGATCCTGCTGTGCGCCGGCTACGGCGTGGTGATGCGCCTGCTCTGCGGACGCGACGTGATGCCCGCGGCAGGAGACGAACTGGTCAGCGCCCAGGCGCTCGGCGCGGTGCACCGCCTCGCCGCGGCCGCGCGACGCGACCCCGTCGCCGCCCGGCTGCTGTCCGAACCGGCGACCGACGCCGCGGTGCTTCGCGCGCAGGCGCCCGCGTTCTCGGCGGCCCTCGCCCGCGAGCTGGCCCTCATCGGGCACCGTGGTCCCGGTGAAGTTGAGATGCGTTCGGCGACCTACGCCGACGATCCCGGCCTGCTGGTCCGGATGGTGACCAAGGCGTTGACGGCGCTGCCCCGCGAGCTGCCCCGGCTGCCCCAGGTCCCGCTGCGCGCGCGGGCGGTGGCGGTGGCCGCGGCCAGCCAGCTCCGGGAACGGGAGGTGCGCCGCGACCGCATGGTGCGCGCCATCTGGGTGCTCAGGCGGCTGCTGCGGGAGCAGGGTCGACGCCTGGTCGATGCCGGTGCGCTCGGCGACGTCGACGACGTGTTCTACCTGCTGGTCGACGAGGTCGACGCTCCACCTCCGGACCTGGCCGCCGTCGTCGCCCGCCGACGTGCCGAGCAGGCCACGTTGCAGGGGCTGGTGCCGCCCGAGGCGTTCAGCGGTCATTGGACCCCGACGGAGGCCCCGACCACCGCGTTCGAGGGCGGGGAGGTGCTGCACGGCATCGGCGTCTCCGGGGGCAACGCCCGCGGGCGGGTCCGCGTCGTGCACGCCGAGACCATCGACGACCTGCAGCCGGGTGAGATCCTCGTCGCCAAGGTCACCGACGTCGGCTACACGCCGGCGTTCGCGTACGCGGCGGCCGTCGTCACCGAACTCGGCGGCCCGACGTCGCACGCCGCGATCGTGGCGCGCGAATTCGGGGTGCCCTGCGTGGTCAACGCGCGCGGTGCGACCGCCCGGCTCGTCACCGGGACCGTCGTCGAAGTGGACGGTGCGACGGGCGAGGTCACCGTGCTCGGAGCCTGACTCGACGGGTGTCATATCGTGGCGGTCATGGACTTCGCGATGTCGGCTAAAGCGCAGGATTATCACCAACGGCTCACCGACTTCATGGTGGAGTTCGTGTTCCCCGCCGAGCACTCCTACGACCAGTACCGCCTCGAGGCAGGCCGCGACGACCACACCGTGCCTCCCGTGGTCGAGGAGCTCAAGAAGCTCGCCCGCGACCGCGGGCTGTGGAACCTGTTCCTCCCGTCGGAGTCGGGGCTGACCAACCTCGAGTACTCGCCGCTGGCGGAGCTGTCCGGCTGGAGCATGGAGCTGGCGCCCGAGGCGTTGAACTGCGCGGCGCCCGACACCGGCAACATGGAGACGCTGCACCTGTTCGCGACCCCGGAGCAGACCAAGCAGTGGCTCGAACCGCTGCTCAACGGCGAGATCCGCAGCGCGTTTGCGATGACCGAGCCCGCGGTGGCCTCCAGCGACGCCCGCAACATCGAGACCACGATGCTGCGCGACGGCGGCGACTACGTCATCAACGGCCGCAAGTGGTGGACCTCGGGCGCCAACGACCCGCGCTGCAAGATCCTGATCGTGATGGGCCGCACCAATCCCGACGCTGCCTCGCACCAGCAGCAGTCGATGATCCTGGTGCCCGTCGACACCCCCGGGGTCACCATCGTGCGATCCCTGCCGGTGTTCGGCTGGCAGGACCAGCACGGGCACGCCGAGGTCGTCTTCGACAACGTGCGGGTACCCGCGTCGAACCTCCTCGGCGAAGAGGGCGGCGGCTTCGCAATCGCCCAGGCCCGCCTCGGCCCCGGCCGGATCCACCACTGCATGCGGGCGATCGGGGTGGCCGAACGCGCGCTGGCGCTGATGGTCGACCGGGTGAACACGCGCATCGCGTTCGGCAAGCCGCTGGCCGAGCAGGGCGTGGTGCAGCAGCAGGTTGCCTTGTCGCGCAACGAGATCGACCAGGCGCGGCTGCTGTGCGAGAAGGCCGCGTGGACGATCGACAAGCACGGCAACAAGGAGGCGCGCAACCAGGTCGCGATGATCAAGGCCGTTGCCCCGCAGATGGCGTGCAACGTCTTGGACCGCGCCATCCAGGTGCACGGCGCCGCCGGCATCAGCGACGACTTCCCGCTGGCGCGACTGTACGGCTGGCACCGCGCGATGCGGCTGTTCGACGGGCCCGACGAGGTGCACATGCGCACCATCGCCCGGGCCGAACTGGGCCGAGAGAAGAGCGCGCTCGCAGCGGCGGTGACCTCGTAGTGGTCTCCAGCGGAACCGAGCTCTCCGGCGCCTGGAACTTCCGCGACGTCGCGGAGGAAACCGGGATCCGGCCCGGTCGCCTGTTTCGTTCCAGCGAGTTGAGCCGTCTCGACGACGCGGGCCGTGCCGCCTTGGCGTGTTTGGGCGTCGGCGACGTCGCCGACCTGCGATCGCAACGCGAGGTCGAGCGCCGCGGGCCCGGCCTGGTGCCCGACGGCGTGGCCGTGCACCTGCTGCCGTTCCACGAGCTGGCCGCCGACCAGGCCGACGCGCCGCACGAGAGTGCCTTCGAGAAGATGATGACGGCCAAGCCCGACGACGAGGACGTCTCGGTGGCCGCGGCGCGGTTCATGACCGAGGAGTATGAGCGGTTTCCGTCGTTGCCCGGCGCCCGGACCGCCGTGCGTCAGGTCATCTCGATGCTCGCCGATCAGCGCCCCGTCATCGCGCACTGCTTCGCCGGCAAGGACCGCACCGGCTTCACCGTGGCACTCGTGCTGGAAACCGTGGGCGTGCAACGCGATGCGATCGTCGCGGACTTCCTGCGCAGCAACGCCGCCGTGCCGGAGCTCCGTGAGCGCATCCTGGAGTCGGTGCGCAACCGCGCCGAGGAGACGACGACGCCGGAGATCGTCACGTTCGCCGAGGCGAGGCTCAACGAGGAAGTCCTCGGGGTGCGTGAGGAGTACCTCGATGCGGCCAAGCGCGCCATCGACGCCGAGTACGGTTCGACGGCAGGCTATCTCGAGTCGCTCGGCGTCACGTCCGAGCAGGTGACGCGGCTCCGCAAGGAGCTGGTCACCTAGCTCTGGGGTATCTCGACGTCGGAGAAGAGGATGCGGACGCCGCCGGTGGCCAGCTGGAAGAGTGACTGGGCGAAGGCGCCGAACTCCTCCGTGGTGACGGCAGCGCTGGCGGCGTCGTAGTCCGTGAAGTACCAGTCGATCATCCGGTACGCCGGGGTGGGTGAGCCGTCCTCCTTGGGCCACACCTTGGACGCCTCCAGCCGGACGTATCCGGGAACCTTCCTCGCGGCCTCCAATTGGTCGGCCTGGTAAGCCGATTCGAATGCCTCGGGGTCGGTCGGGTTGTCGTAGATGACCGTGATCTTCGTTTCGGACATGGCAATCCTTCGTCTCAGCCGCGAATGGCGGTGTTGTCGATCCCGCCCGAGACGATCTTAGGGCTCCCGGAGTGATACGTGACGTGGTTGTCGATGCCGTTGAGGGTGACGACGTCGGCCGAGTCGACGGTGACGACGGCGTCGATCCCGGTGACTTCGAGGCTGGCGCAGTGGCCCCGGACCGTGACCGGGGTGGCACCGCCGCTCACGACGAGGTGGCCGTCGTTGCAGGACACCGTCTGCGGACCACTGTCGCTCAACCTGAACGTACTGCCGGGATCTAGTCGGATGACGCTCTGCTCGGCCATCATTCGGGCCGCGGACCCCGTGCTGATCCAGAGGGCACCGCCCAGCCAGCCGACGACGATCAGCACCCAGAACACCATGCCCACCACCAGGCGGACCCGCAGTCTGCCGATCCAGTTGCCTGACTCGTCACGGTCGAGGTCGTAGGGGAACGAGCTCACGCACAGCGCGCGGTCGGGATGCCGCGAATCGGCCAGAATGACGCCGTCGTCGTACGCGCGGCCCCTCACCTTGATCTCGCCCTGGTAGCCGTCGAGTGCGTACCGGACCACCGTGGTGGTGCTGGGACCGCTCCACAATTGCCGCGTCACCGTCCAACCGTGGGCCTGCGGGAGCCACACGTTGGAATACGTAGTGCCGCCGTAATAGGTTGCGCGCGAACTGATTTCCGAACCGATGACCTGTGCGACCCGGCCCCACCGAAGCAGCGCCAGGCGCTTCCGCGCAGTGCGGAACTGCAGACCGTAGATCAGGATCACCGCCGCGAGGGCCGCCGGAGCCAACAGTCGTGGACTCGTGATCCACACGATGATCGGCGGGATCGCCACCATGAAGAGCGTGAACACGTACCACCAACGGAACGGCAGCACTTCGGCGAGCACGAATCGCAGGGGCACCGGGCGAGGCGCGTCGGCCAGCCGGGTGTCCACCGGTGGCGCGGGCGGACGGCCGACGTCGGTCTGGAAGTTCCGAAGTGCCGAGAACACGTCGGACATCTGGCCCGGCGACGGTCCGGTGCTCTGCCGCCCCCGCGCCTCGGCCAACTGCGCTTCGAGGTCGGCGATGCGACGGGCGTCGGCGACCTGCTTCTCAAGGTCGGCGATGCGCTGCTCGGGGTCCTCCGACGACGTCACCTGCGCATGGTCCCACGATGTGGACCGGTGCGGGCCGGCTCAGACCAACAACACCCCGACCACCCAGACCATCGTCGCGAGCAGCGCGCCCGCCAACTCGACGCCCACCGACAGCGCGACACCCTTCATCGCATGCACCGTCGACGCCCACGCCAGCCGCGAATTGCCCCGCAGCGTCAACTCGGCGAGGAACACCCCGAGCACGAAGCCGACGACCAACCCGACCACCGGGATCACGAAGAACCCGACGATGCCGAGAACGGCGCCCGCGAACAGGCTCCACGTGCCGACGTCGGCCCGGCGCATCCGCTTCATCGGCCACAGGTACTTCACCAACAAGGCCGAGGCCAGAATCGCCGCGGCGACGCCGAACGTCACCCACGCAATCGTCGTCCCCTCGACGTAGGCCCACACCCCGACGGCCGCGAAGATCAGAATGCTCCCCGGTATCAACGGCACCAGGATGCCCACCAGACCGACGGCGATCGCCACCGCCACGAGCAGGGTTTCGACGCCGTTCACGGGACGAGTCTGGCAGCAAGGTCCACGAAGTCGTCCGCGACGACGTCGAACTCGCCCTCTTCCACCCTGGGCGGCGGGCGTCCCGGACCCCGCTCCAGCGGCCGGGCCACGTAACCCGTCATCAGGCCGGCGTCCCGGGCCGCCCGCAGATCGCTGGGATGGGCCGCCACCAGCATCAGCTCACCCGGCGCCACGTCCAGTAGGTCGGCGCAGCCGAGATAGGCCTCGCGATCGGGCTTGTAGTGGCGGAACAGCTCCGCGGAGATCACGCAGTCCCAGGGCAGCCCCGCCCGCTTGGCCATGTTCGTCAGCAGCGAGAGGTTGCCGTTCGAGAGCGTGGTGATGACGAAGTTCTGCTTCAGCCGCGTCAGCCCCGCCACCGAGTCCGGCCACGGGTCGAGTCGGTGCCATGCCAGGTTCAGCTCGGCGACGTCGGCGTCGGGCACCTCGCCGATGCCGGCACCGTCGAGCAGGTCGTCGAGGATCAGCCGGTGCAGCGCGTCGATCCTCAGCCACGACAATTCGCCCTTGCGGACCTTGTCCATCGCCTTCGGATAACCGGCCCGCCAGGCGTCGGCGAACGCCGCCCAGTCCTGAGCTACGCCATGCCGTTCGCCGAACATCTCCAATTCGCCGATGACGCTGCCACGCCAGTCGACGACAGTGCCGAAGACGTCGAAGGCCAAGGCCCTTGGCAACCTCACGGAACCAGCACGACCTTGCCCCTGATCCCGCCGGACGCCAGGCTCTCCAACGCCGCCCGGCCCTCGGACAGTGGGTACCGCACCGGTGGCGGTGGCCGCAGCCCGGCCTCGACCAGCCGTCCGAGCCCGGCGCCGATCTCCGCTTGCGCACCCGGAGTGCGGTTGATGAACTCGCCCAAGCCGACTCCCACGACGCTGACGTTGCGCAGCAGCAGCCGGTTCACCTTCACCGTCGGAATCCCGCCGCCGGACGCGAAGCCCAGCACCAGCAGCCTGCCCTCGGTGGCCAGCACGCGGATCGCGTCGTCGAACGCGTCACCGCCCACCGGGTCGACGACGAGGTCGACCCCGCGGCCGTCGGTGTGCTCGCGCACCGCTTGCGCCCACCCGTCGGTCAGCGGCAGCACCACGTCGGCGCCCAGCGACTCGACGAACTCGGTGGCACCCGGCCGGTGCACCATCGCGATCACCCTGGCGCCCAACGCCTTTGCGATTTGAATGGCCGCCGTACCGACGCCACCCGCCGAGCCGAGCACCAGCACGGTCTCACCGGCCAGCAGCCCGCCGCGGCGAACCAGCCCGAAGTACATCGTGTAGTAGTTGCCCAGCAGACACACCGCCGCGCCGTCGTCGAGACCGTCGGGGGTGGGCAAGACGCTCGCCGGCGGCAGCGCCACCCGCTCGGCCCAGGCGCCGAGCATGCTCAACCCGGTAACCCGTTGTCCCGCCGTGAAACCCGAGTCGGCGGGCGCCGAGCGGACGACTCCCGCCACCTCGGTGCCCGGCACGAACGGCGGGTCCAGCTTGAGCTGGTACTCCCCCTTGATCAGGAGCAGGTCGGGGAAGCTGACGCCGGCAGCTCCGACGTCGACGACGACGTTGCCGTCACCGGCGGGCTCGTCGACGTCGACGTAGGCCAGCCCCGATGGACCCGAAAGTTCCCGTGCGACGAGCGCTTTCACAGGGTCAGCCGAGCTTGAAGCTGGCCGACTGCGCCGCTGAGAGGTCGGTGATCTCGCCCCACCTGTCGGCCACGTCGTCGACCGACGGCACGCTACCGAAGGTGACGCCGTCGTTCTGGAACAGCGCGGTGCGCTGCACCTTGCCGCCGCCGACGATGAAGATCGAGTCGGTGTCGGGCACCTCCTCGGTGCACAGGTAGGCCACCACCGGCGCGACGTACTCGGGCGTCAACTTCTCGAAGACCTCGGGCGGCAGGATGTCCTGCGTCATCCGGGTGGCGGCGATGGGCGCGACGGCGTTGGCCTTGATGTCGTACTTCGCGCCCTCCTGGGCCAGCGTGTTGATCAGGCCGACGAGGCCCAGCTTCGCGGCGCCGTAGTTGGCCTGGCCGAAGTTGCCGAACAGCCCGCTGGTCGAGGTGGCGACCACGACGCGGCCGAAGCTCTGCTCCCGGAAGTGCGGCCACGCCGCGCGCAGCACGTTGTATCCGCCGTAGAGGTGCACCTTGAGGACGGCGTCCCAGTTCTCGAAGGTCATCTTGTGGAACGTGCCGTCGCGCAGGATGCCCGCGTTGCTGACCACTCCGTGCACGGCGCCGAACTCGTCGATCGCCGTCTTGATGATGTTCTCGGCGCCCTCGGCTTCGGCGACGGAGTCGTAGTTCGCGACCGCCCGGCCACCGGCCTCCTTGATCTCGGCGACCACTTGATCGGCCATGGCCGACCCGGCGCCGGATCCGTCGCGGGATCCACCAAGGTCGTTGACCACGACGCTGGCGCCCTCGCGGGCAAGGGTCAGGGCGTATTCACGTCCGAGACCACCACCGGCTCCGGTGACGACGATGACGCGATCCTGCACTCCGGGCATTGCGTTCCTATCTCTTGATCTTCGGTGAACTAGAGCTGGGTCAGAAGAGCCTGCGCGCGAGCTTCCACGCCTTCTCTGTATACGGCGGGTAGATGATGGCGGTTAAGTCGGGTCGGGTCGGTTTGGTCAGCACCGACTTGCGATGGCTGAACTCCTCGAAGCCGAACTTGCCGTGATAGGCACCCATGCCCGACGGCCCGACACCGCCGAACGGCAGCTTGGCGGTGGTGAACTGGAACAACAGGTGGTTGACCAACATGCCGCCCGCGGACACCTCCTTGACGACCCGCTCCCGCACGACCTTCGACCTGGTGAACAGGTACGCCGCCAGCGGCTTGGGCCGGGCCTTGACGAATGCGATTGCCTCGTCCAGTGATTGGACGGTGACGATCGGCAGGATGGGCCCGAAGATCTCGTCGGTCATCAATGGCTCGTCCAACGCGGGGTCGACGACGACGGTCGGCTGAATCTCGACGGCCGCCTCGTCCGAGCCGCCACCGATCACGACTCTGCCCTTGGTGGCGGCCAGCGCGGTGGTCAACCTGTCGAAGTGCCGCCCGTTGACGATGCGCTTGCCCGAGCTGCCCGCCTCGAAGGTGGCGACGGCCTCGCCGATCTTGGCGACCAGCTCGTCGCGGATCGTGGCGTCGGCCAGCACGTAGTCCGGTGCGATGCAGATCTGACCGGAGTTGATCAGCTTGGTCCAGGCGATCCGCTTGGCGGCGACGGCGATGTCGGCGTCGGCGGCGACGATCACCGGGCTCTTGCCCCCGAGTTCCAGGGTGACCGGGGTCAGGTGTTTGGCCGCACCCTCGTAGACCCGGCGGCCGATCTCGGTGCCTCCGGTGAAGCACAGCTTGTCGAAGCCCTGGGCGATGAGCTCCTGGCTCACCGCGCCGTCACCCTCGACCACGGCGACCGCGTCCGGATCCAGGTAGCGCGGGACCAGCTCGGCCATCAACGCCGAGCACGCGGGCGCCACCTCCGAGGGCTTCAGCACGACGGCGTTGCCGGCGGCGATGGCCCCGATGGCGGGCCCCAGGGTCAAGGCGAACGGAAAGTTCCACGCCCCGATGACCAGCACCGTGCCGTAGGGCTCGTACTCCACCCAGCCGCGGCCGGGCAGCTGCGCGAACTCCAGCAGCCGCTGCTTGCGCTTGGTCCACTTGCCGACGTTCTTGGCCGCGTCCTTGGCTTCCCCGACGGTGCTCGCGATGTCGGCCAGCCACGCCTCGAAGGGCTTGCGGCCCAGGTCTTGTCCGAGGGCAGCGGCAATGGCGGATTCGTTGTCGGTCAGCAGCCGTTCGAGGCCCTCCAGCTGCCGCTTGCGCCACGCGACGTCGCGCGTGCGGCCGCTGGCGAACGTGGTGCGCAGCCGGGCGACGGTAGCTGCAATGTCGCCGGAATCGGTGCGTGAGCTGGGCGGGGCCGACGCTTCGGTAGTCACCCGGCCGATCCTAACCAACCAGGTGGTTGGCGAACAGCCTTCGGGTCAGCCCCGTTCACCCACGACGAAGTCGGAGAACGCCGTCCGGTCGGCGTCGTCGGGCAGAACCCAGCGGTCCAGCCGTTGCATCTCGTCGCGCGAGGTCACCGCCGAAGCGGTCCACCCGTGCCCGTTGAGCCACTCGGTGACGTCGGCCCGATCCTCGTCGTGATACATCAGGTCGCCGACGTCCATGGCGTCCTCGATGCCGAACTGGGCGGCGATCTTCTGGAACCGTTCGCGCATCAGTTCCCGCCGATCCTGGGCCTGCACCCCGACCGTCTCCACCGCCACCCGGCTTCCCGGTGCGCTCAGCGCGGTGACCTGAGTGAACAGTCGGTCCTGGGCCTCGGCGGGCAGGTACATCAGCAGCCCTTCGGCCAACCACGCCGTCGGGGCCGACGCGTCGAATCCCGCGTCGGCCAGCGCGGCGGGCCAGTCGTGTCGCAGGTCGACCGGCACCTCGTGGCGCACCGCCGACGGTTGCACGCCGTGCGCCGCCAGGGTGGCGGCCTTGTATTCGAGCACCTTGGGCTGGTCGATCTCGAACACGGTCGTGCCGTCCGGCCACTCGAGCCGGTAGGCGCGCGAGTCGAGGCCGGAGGCCAGGATGACGACCTGCCGGATGCCGGCGGCCGCGGCGTCGGCGTAGAACGCGTCGAAGAAGTGCGTCCGCACCGCCTGGTAGTTGCCCATGTGCTCGAGAATGGTGGCCGACTCGGGATCGGCGACCGCCACCTTCTCGGCGAAGGAGTCGTCGAGCATGAACTCCCAGACGCCCGTCCCCGCCCCGGCCACCAGGATCTTGGCGTACGGGTCCCGGATCAAGGCCGCCTCGCGTTCGGTCTCGGCGGCCCGTGCCGCGGCCACCATTACCGCGGTGGAACCCACGCTGGTGGCGATGTCCCAGGTGTCGTCGTCTGCGCGCAGTGAGCTCATCGCGCAATGCTACCGAGGAAGTTAGTCGTGCTACCGGGCGACGCGGCGCCGATTGGGGGCGGGCCTTGCTAGATCTGCACCGAGTTACTCGGCGAGCTTCCAGAGTTTGTTCGCCAGCAGTAACTCCAGTTTGTCGACGATGTTGCCGAGCTCGTCGTGCCCGCCGACGTATCCGGCATAGAAACCCATGCCCCACATCACCGCCACGAGCATCTCGACCAGAGTCGAGACGTCGGTGTCCGTGGTGAGCTCGCCGCTCTGGAGCGCTTCGGTAACGGCCCAGGTCACGAACGCCCTGGAGGTCTTCAGCGAGTTGTGCTCGTCGCGGCTCAACTCGGGATGCCGCTGAGACTCCAGCACCGACGTCACCAGGAAGGCAGCCGCCGAGCGGTCTCGGGAGTCGGCCTGCATCGCCGCCGAGAAGAACGCCGACAACCGCTTCAAGAGAGACGTCTGTCCGTCCGCCTTGGCCATGCCGGCGGCGACGACCATCTCGTTGGTCTTCTCCACCACCTCGGCATAGAGCACGCGCTTGCTGGCGAAGTAGTGATTGATCGCCGGTCGGGTCAGATCCGCACGTATGGCGATCGCCTGAAAAGTCGCCGCGTCATAGCCAAGTTCGCTGAAAACTTCGCGGGCGGCTCGAATGATCCGCTTGCGCGTCTCCGCCGCCTTCGCTGCGGGCGGGCGGCCAGGACCTCGGGTCGCGGTATACGGCACGGTCAAATTGTGCCACACGCGTCATGTCGAGTCCGCGCCAGTTGGTTGCGGAACCGTGAGAACTCGGCTCACAGCAAACCGTCGTCGCCGTCAATCGGGGTGCGGCGGCCAATTCTTACAAAAGTCCTACATAGCTGAGCGGTCCCAGCCAGGGCGCTGACCCGACCCACCTGCAACTAGTGTTCACACCCATGGTGGGAGGGTTGTCTCGGGAGTCGTACTTCGAGACTGGTCTCGACGTGCTCGCCGACGTCGGGTACGGCGGCCTCAAACTGGCAGAAGTCTGCAACCGTCTCGGCGTGACGACCGGCTCGTTCTACCACTACTTCCCCAGCTGGTCGGCCTACACCCGGGAACTCATCGGCCACTGGCTGCAGCGCCGCATCGACGGCATGGTCGTGGCCCACACCGAGCCCAATCCGCGCCGACGCATCGACACGATCATCAAGCACGCCCTGTCGCTGCCCCACGGCGCCGAAGCGGCGATCCGCGTCTGGAGTTCGCTGGACCCGGACGTCCTCGCGGTGCAGACCGAGGTCGACCAGCGGCGGTTCGACGTGATGTTCGACGCGGCGTTCGAGATCCTCGGACACGCGAACCAGGCGCAGGTCTTCGCCTCCTGGAGCATGTATCTGCTGATCGGATACGAACAGGCCACGCTGCCCCGCGACGCCGTCGGCCTGCGATGGGTCGCCGAGCAGATGCTCGACGCGTTGGACACCGGTCGGTTCTCCTCCGTGCCGGACGTGGGTTGAGGCGCCGGTCTACCTTGGGAACATGCTGAGCCCGGCCGTTCTCTGGCGCCGGGCGGTCGACCGCGTCAGGCGGCGGGACCCGGAGAAAGACGCAGCCCGCCGGGCCGTCCGTGCAGCGCTGGTGCTGCCACTGGCCGCGGCCACGGGCTTTGCGATCGGAAGCGGTTCGCAGACACCGCTGTTCGCGATCTTCGGTTCGGTCGCCCTCCTGATCACGGTGGACTTCCCCGGCAACCGGCCCGCGCGGGCGTTGGCGTACGGCGGCCTCGGCGTGAACGGCGCCATCCTCATCGTGCTCGGCACGCTGGTAGCGCCCATTCCGTGGTTGGCGGTGCTGACGATGTTCGTCCTGGCCGTGGTCGTGACCTTCTCGGGCGTGCTCAGCGAGACCTTCGCCGCGGGCCAACGCTCGACGTTGATGCTCTTCGTGCTGCCCGCGTGCACACCCGTCGGCCCCGTCCCCGAACGCCTCCTCGGCTGGTTCATCGCGCTCTCGCTCGCCATCCCCGCCGCGCTGTTCCTGCTCCCACCCCGCCATCACGGCGACCTCCGGCGGCACGCCGCCCTGGTGTGCCGGACGCTGGCCGACCGGCTCGACGGCGACGCCACGGACGACGACGTCGCGACGGCGATGGGCGCGTTGCGGTCCAACTTCCTGGGTGCCGACTTCCGGCCGGTCGGGCTGACCGCCGGCAGCCGAGCGCTGGTGCGGGTGGTCGACGACCTACAGTGGCTGTCCGACCGCATCACCGACAGCAGCGGCGAACTGCTGGCCGAGATGAAGGACCCCGTCGTCCGGGTGTTGCGAGAAAGCGCGCTGGTACTCAGCACGGCGGTCGCCGACCGCGACGCCCACCGGGCCAACCTCGCCGAGGCGTTGGCCATCCAGCGGTTGATCGCCCAGAGCCGCTACCGCGACGACATCCTCGAGATCCTCGCCGAACCACATGACGCCACCGCGATCGGCGTGGGCCGAAAGTTGCTTACGCGCAGAACCGTTTCGGGCTGCGTCGGCACCACCGGCCGGGTCATCGGCATCGCAGCGGCGGCCGACGCCCGTCCGGTGTGGGCCCGCGTGCTCGGCCGCAGACTGCCCGAGGCCGGGAACGCCGAGCGACTGCTGTCCGAGTCCCAGGCGCTGACGTCGCTGCCCGGCGGCTTCCTGGCCACGCGGGCAGTCGTGGTCCGCAACAGCATTCGCACCGGACTGGGGCTCGCCCTCGCAGTGGCCGTCACCCACGTGTTTCCCGTCCAGCACGGCTTCTGGGTGGTGCTCGGCGCCATGTCCGTGCTGCGCAGCAGCGCGCTGACGACGGGCACGCGGGTGGTCCGCGCCGTCGTCGGGACCACGATCGGCTTCCTGCTGGGGGTGGTGTTCATCGAGCTGATGGGCGTCGACCCGATCGTGCTCTGGATGGCGCTGCCCGTCGTCGCCTTCGGCTCGGCATACGTACCGGAGGTCGCGTCCTTCGTGGCGGGCCAAGCGATGTTCACGATGATGGTGCTGATCATCTTCAACGTCATCAGCCCCAGTGGTTGGCAGGTGGGTCTGCTGCGGGTCGAGGACGTCGTGGTCGGCGCCATGGTGGGTGCGGTGGTGTCCCTGCTGTTGTGGCCGCGCGGTGCGGCGTCAAGGGTGTCCCGCGCGGTCGACGGGTCCATCTCGGCCGGCGCGACGTTCCTCACCGTCGCCGTCAAGCGGGTGACCCGGGGTGCGTCGGAATCCGCCGACGACCAAGTGTTCGCCCTGGGCCACGCCGCCATGACGGCGTCGCGCACGCTGGACGACGCAGTGCGGCACTACCTTTCGGAGAGCGGCGGGTCTACCGACCATCGCGCTCCGGTGATCCGCGCCGTCAACAGGACGGTCCGGGTGCGCACCGCCGCCGAACTGATCGCCGACGTGGTGCCCCCGCCGCTGACCACCTATCCGCGAGTGCGCGAGGTGCTCGAGTTACACACCTCGGTGATCCGGGAGCGCCTGCACGGTCGGCGCCCGGTGCACGATCTCGGTCCGATCAGCGACGACTTCGTCCTCGCCCTACGCGCCGAGGCCGGCAGCGACGACCTGTCGATCAGGGCGGCGCTGCCGTTGGTCACCGTCGCGGCGAACCTCGGCGAGTTGGAGCTGTTGTACCCGGAGCCGGTGCATCCCGAGGCCCTGCGGAGCCGTTAGCGCCCGCCCCGGTGCGGCATCAGGGCGTTCGGCGGGATGGCGCCGAACTTGCCCGCGTTGAAGTCCTCGAGCGCCTCGATCACCTCGGCCTTGGAGTTCATCACGAAGGGACCATAGTGGAAGACCGGCTCGCGAATGGGCTTGCCGCCCAACAGGAGAACTTCCATCGCAGGATTGCGCGCGTCCTGGCTGGAGCGCGCCGAGACGGAGATCCGGTCGCCGGGACCCATGACCGCGAGCTGACCCTGGCGGATCGGCGTTCCGACCGGGCCGACGGCACCCTCTCCCGCCAATACGTAGACCAGGGCGTTGAAGTCCCGGTTCCACGGCACGTCGAGGCGAGCGCCAGGCGCAATGGTGGCGTGCGCCAACGTGATTGGCGTGTACGTCGACCCCGGCCCGTGCTGAGCGTCGACCTCACCGGCGATGATCCGCAAGAGCGCGCCACCGTCCTCGGAGGACAGCAGTTTGACCTCTCCGCCTTCGATGGACTGGTACCGCGGTGCGGCGAACTTGTCCTTGCGGGGCAGGTTGACCCACAGCTGGATCCCGTGGAACGTGCCACCGCTCTCGACCAGCTCGGCAGGTGGCGTCTCGATGTGGAGGACGCCCGCTCCGGCGGTCATCCACTGAGTGGCGCCGTCGGTGATGAGGCCACCGCCGCCGTGTGAATCCTGATGGGCGAAACGCCCGTCGATGATGTACGTGACGGTTTCGAAGCCGCGGTGCGGGTGCCAGTCGGTGCCCTTGGGCTCTCCGGGCTCGTATTCGACCTCACCCATCTGGTCCATGTGCACGAACGGGTCCAGGGCCGCGGCGCTCACGCCGGCGAACGCGCGGACGACGGGGAATCCCTCGCCCTCGTAACCCTTCGGTCCGGTGGTGACGGACCGCACGGGACGCTCGGTGTCGGATGCGGCGGGCCCCGCGACGCGGGGCAGGGTCAAGGTGTCGGCGGTGATGGCGGGCACTGGTACCTCCTTGGTGGAAATGTACCCAATATAACCGGACCGCGGTCCGATTATTCCGTCGCCGCTGGTCGGCAGGTCAGGCGAGCACGGCCGCGGCGGCCGCCCGCGCCTCCGCGGCGGTGGCCGTGTCCAGCGCGGCGGCCGCAGCTTCTTGGCATTGCGCAAGGGTGACCTGGGCGAGCTTCGCGCCGACGGCGCTGACGGCGGCGGCGGCCGCCGACAGGGACGAGACGCCCAGGCCCACCAGCACGCACGCCAGTTGCGGATCGGCGGCGGCCTCACCACAGACGCCGACCGGCTTGCCGACCGCGACCCCGGCCTTGGCCGCCATGGCGACCAGCGCCAGCACGGCGGGCTGCCATGGGTCGGTCAGCGTCGCCAGTTCGGCCGACATCCGGTCGGCGGCCATCGTGTACTGGGTGAGGTCGTTGGTCCCGATCGACAGGAAGTCGACGTGTTCGAGGATGCGGTCGGCGAGCAGCGCCGCGGCGGGCACCTCGATCATCACGCCCGGCACCAGGCCGTGGGCGCGCGTCTCGTCGGCGAAGGCCTTGGCCTCGGCCGGGGTGGCGATCATCGGGGCCATCACCCACGGCGCGCTGCCGGTGTTCTTGGCCGCCGCGGCGATGCCCTCGAGTTGGCGGGTCAGAATGCCGGGATTGCCGTCGGCGATGCGGATGCCGCGCACGCCCAGCGCGGGGTTGGCCTCGTCCGGGTGACCGACGAACTTCAACGGCTTGTCCGAACCGGCGTCGAGGGTGCGGATGACGACCTTCTGCCCGGCGAACGCGTCGAGCACCTCGCCGTAGATCTGCGCCTGCTCGTCCACGGACGGTTCGGTCGAGCGGTTGAGGAAGCACAACTCGGTACGAAACAGGCCGACGCCCTCGGCCGGCGTCTCCCGCGCCGACCGCGCCGCCGCACCGTCCTGAACGTTGGCGAGGATGGCGACGACGTGCCCGTCGGCGGTGGCTCCGGGCCCATTCCAGCTCTTGGCGAGATCGGCTTCACCCCGGGCCACGGCGACCGCCCGGGCCGCCTCCTCTTCGTCCGGGGCGACGGTGACGGTGCCGACCGTGCCGTCGACCATCACCATCGTGCCCGCGGCAACCGAGTCCAGTCCGTCGACGGCGACCACGCAGGGGATGCCGAGTTGGCGGGCGATGATCGCGGTGTGGCTGGTGGGGCCGCCCAGCGTGGTGGCGAGCGCGACGACCAGTGAGGCGTCCAACCCCGCGGTGTCGACGGGAGCCAGGTCCTCGGCGCACAGGATCGACGGCACCTCGGGGACCGGGACGCCGGGTTCGGGCAGTCCGTTCAGCTCGGCGATGACGCGGTCGCGGATGTCGCGCAGATCGGTCACCCGCTCGGCCATCAGCCCGCCCAGCTGGGTGAACATGGCGACGAACTGGTCGACGGCGCCGGTCACCGCGCCGACGGCCTGGTTGCCCTGCCCGATGCGCTTCTCGGTCGCGGCGATCCAGGCCCGGTCCTGCGCCAGCTGGGCCGTCGTCGCCAGCACCTCCGAGGCGGCACCCGAGGCGTTCGCCGCGCGTTCGCGCAGCCGGTCGGCCACCGCCGCGGCGGCCGCGGTGAAGCGCGCGACCTCGCCGGGACGCCGGGACTCCTCGAGATCGGGGGGAGTCGACGCGGCGTCGACCGTGGGCCGTGAACCCGGCCTGATCACCGGTGCGTACTGCACGCCGCCCACCGCTGGGATGCCGTGAAGGACGGTGCCGGCGGACGGCTGGGAGACGTCCGCGGGGTGCAGTGATACAGGAGACGAAGTGGCGCTCATGTGAACCAGATTACAACAAACCGTTGACAAGTCAACACATTCAGGGGTAAAACCAACTATATCAACATTGCAAAGCCTCATAAACCACAAAAACGGAGAGTCATGTACGCCGAAGAGCGCCAACAAGCGATCGCCGCCTTGGTGATCAGCCAGGGCCGCGCCTCCGTCGCCGAGCTCGCGCAAACCTACGACGTCACCACCGAGACCGTCCGTCGGGATCTGGCCGCCCTCGACCGGGCCGGCGTGCTGCGTCGCGTCCACGGTGGCGCCGTTCCCACCCGGGCGCTTCACCTCGTCGAACCCGGCGTCGGCGAGCGGGAGACCACCCGCGCCGACTACAAGGACGCGATCGCCGAGGCCGCCGCGGAGTTCTTCCCCCTCAACGGTGCCAGCGTCTTGCTCGACGCCGGCACCACGACCGCGCGCATCGCCAACCAACTGCCCACCGACCGCCAGCTGTTGGTCGTGACGAACTCGGTGCCCATCGCCGCGCGGCTCGCGTCGGTGTCGACGGTGTCCCTCCAACTGCTCGGCGGACGGGTCAGGGGCGTCACGCAGGCCGCGGTCGGCGAGCAGGCACTGAGGGTGCTCGACAACCTTCGCGTCGACATCGCGTTCATCGGCACCAACGGCATCAGCGCCAGGCATGGCCTTTCCACCCCCGACAGCGAGGAGGCCGCGGTGAAACGCGCCATGGTCGCGTGCGCCAACTACGTCGTCGTCGCCGCGGATTCGTCCAAGGTGGGCCGCGAGGACTTCGTGAGCTTCGCGCCGATCTCCAGCGTCGACGTCCTCATCACCGACACCGAGATCTCCGAGGCCGACCGCCGAATCCTCACCGACGAAGGCGTCGAAGTCATCGCGACGGGAGCCCCCGAATGATCGTCACCGTCACCCCCAATCCGAGCATCGACCGCACGGTGTCGCTGAGCGCCCCGCTGACCCGCGGCGCCGTGCACCGCGTCACCTCGGCCACCAGCGAGCCTGGCGGCAAGGGCGTCAACGTCGCCCGGGCGCTGGGAATGGCCGGACTCGACACCGTCGCCGTCCTACCCACCTCCGACGACGACCCCATGGTGACCGCCCTACGCGCCGCCGGGGTGAACTTCCGCAGCGTGCCCGTCGGTGGTGTCGTGCGAACCAACCTGGCCATCACCGAGGCCGACGGCACCACGACCAAGCTCAACGAGCCCGGAGCGCAACTGGACGCCGCGACGCTGGAGGCGCTGACCCGCACCGTCCTGTCATACGCCGAAACCGCCTCGTGGATCGTGCTTTCCGGCTCACTGCCCCCGGGCGTACCCGACGAGTGGTACGCCGAGGTGGTCGCACGGCTCGCGTCGGCGCCCTGCCAGCTGGCCGTCGACACCTCCGAGCGTCCGCTCGACGCGCTCGCCGCCGGCTTCGGCACGGCCGCACCGGACCTCATCAAGCCCAACGCCGAAGAGCTCGCCGGGCTGGTCGGCGCATCGCCTGATGACCTGGAAAGCGCAGTAGCCCAGGGTGATCCGAACCCCGTGATCATCGCCGCCAACCAGCTCATCGAACGCGGCGCCAAGACGATCCTGGTCACTCTGGGGGCAGCCGGCGCCGTCCTGGTCGACCCGACCGGCAGCTGGATGGCCGCCCCGCCACCCATCACCCCACGCAGCACCGTCGGCGCAGGCGACTCGTCACTCGCCGGCTACGTCCGCGCCGCGGTCGGTGGCGCCGAGCCCCCTCGTCGCCTCCAGATGGCGGTGGCCTACGGCAGCGCGGCAGCGGCGCTCCCCGGTTCGGCCCTCCCCGCTCCGTCACAGGTCGACCTGAATGCCGTTCGCGTCTTTGCCATTACACCCGCCGCCATCCGCCCCTAACCAACCCGACTCACACCAGAGGAAAGAGAGCCATGTCCATCATCACCACTGACCTCGTCGCCATCGACGTCGACGCAGGCGGCGACAAGGAGGCCGTCATCGGCCTGCTCGCCGCGCGTCTCGCCGATGCCGGACGCTCCTCCGACGGCGCGGGCCTGGTCGCCGCCGCGATGGCACGCGAAGCCCAGTCCGCCACCGGCCTGCCGGGCGGCATCGCGATCCCCCACTGCCGCTCCCCCTACGTCGACGAGGCCACGATCGGATTCGCGCGGCTCTCGCCCGCCGTCGACTTCGGCGCCCCCGACGGTCCCGCCGACCTCGCCTTCCTCATCGCCGCGCCGGACTCCGGTGGCGCCGAGCACATGAAGCTGCTGTCGAGCCTCGCAAGGGCGTTGGTGCGCAAGGAGTTCGTCGCTTCGCTGCGAGCCGCGTCCTCGGCCGAAGAGGTCGTCGCACTCGTCGAGCAGGTGGTGAACCCCGCCCCGGCAACCACTCCCGCCGCGGCGCCGGCCGCACCCGCCGAGTCGACGAAGACCACGACGCTGATCGCCATCACCGCCTGCCCCACCGGCATCGCGCACACGTACATGGCCGCCGACTCGCTGGCGTTGGCCGCCAAGGAAGCCGGCGTGACGATGCACGTCGAGACGCAGGGCTCCTCGGGCAGCACCCCGGTGGCACCGGAGGTCATCGCCGCCGCCGACGCCGTCATCTTCGCCACCGACGTCGGCGTCAAGGACCGCGGCCGGTTCGCCGGCAAGCCCGTCATCGCCTCCGGCGTCAAGCGGGCCATCAACGAGCCCGCCAAGATGGTGGCCGAAGCAGTCGCCGCCGCAAGCGATCCCAACGCCGCCCGCGTGGAGGGCACGGCCGGTGGGGGCGCGTCGTCGTCCGCCCCCTCGGCAGCAGGCGGGGTCGGCTGGGGCACTCGCACCCGGCAGATCCTGCTCACCGGCGTCAGCTACATGATTCCGTTCGTCGCCGCAGGCGGTCTGCTGATCGCCCTGGGTTTCCTGTTCGCCGGATACGACATCGCGAACAAGCCCACGGGTGCGACGCAGTCACTGGGCAACATCATCGCCAGCACCAACTCGCTGACCAACCTGCCCGACGGCGGATTCGTCCAGTACCTCGGGGCCGTGCTGTTCACCCTCGGCGGGCTGGCCTTCGGCTTCCTGGTGCCCGCCCTGGCCGGCTACATATCCTTCGCCATCGCCGACCGACCCGGCATCGCACCGGGTTTCACCGCAGGCGCGGTGGCGGTCTTCGTCGGCGGCGGTTTCATCGGAGGCATCGTCGGCGGCCTGATCGCCGGCTTCACCGCGCTGTGGATCAGCAAGATCACCGTCCCGAAGGCCATGCGCGGCCTCATGCCGGTCGTGATCATCCCGCTGGGCGCCTCCCTGATCGTCGGTCTGCTGATGTTCCTGCTCCTCGGCCGCCCACTGGCCGCCATCACCTCGGGCCTGACGAGCTGGCTCGGTGGTCTGTCCGGCAGTTCGGTGATCCTGCTCGGCGTCATACTGGGCCTGATGATGTGCTTCGACCTCGGCGGCCCGGTCAACAAGGCGGCCTACGCCTTCGCCACCGCCGGGCTCAACGTCGCCGATCCGTCGTCACTGCGCATCATGGCCGCGGTCATGGCCGCCGGCATGGTGCCGCCGCTGGCGATGGCGCTCGCCTCGACCGTGCGTCCGAAGCTGTTCACCGAGCCGGAGCGCGAGAACGGCCGCGCCGCATGGCTTCTCGGTGCCTCGTTCATCTCCGAGGGCGCCATCCCGTTCGCCGCGGCCGACCCGCTTCGCGTCATCCCGTCGATGATGGCCGGCGGCGCGGTCACCGGTGCGCTCATCATGGCCTTCGACGTCACGCTCAAGGCACCCCACGGCGGCATCTTCGTGTTCTTCGCCATCGGCAACCTCCTCTGGTTCCTGGTCGCCCTGGCACTGGGCACCGTCGTCGCCGCCGCCGCGGTGGTCGCGGCCAAGCAGTTCGCCAAGAAGAAGGTGGACGCCGATACCTCCCCCGAACTCGTCGCCGCCTGACATTCTCGAACCCATCACCGAAGGAGATTCACCATGCCCGCCAAGACCGTCATCGTCGGTTCGTCGATCGGCCTGCACGCCCGCCCCGCGGCGATCATCGCCGAAGCCGTCGTCAACGCCGGCGTTCCCGTCACCCTGTCCGTGGACGGCGGTGAACCGGTCGACGCCGGTTCGGCGCTGATGATCATGACCCTCGGGGCCGGCAACGGCGCCCAGGTCACGGTCGCCTCCGACGACGAGGCCGCGCTGAGCACCGTCGCGGAGCTCATCCAGAAGGACCTCGACGCCTAGGTAGACGCGTCGGCGCACCAGAAGACCGGCTCAGGGGGAAGCGCCACCAGCGCCTCCCCCTGAGCCGTCAATAATGGTGCATGGGGCGCTTCCACCGCATCGTAGGATTGCGAAGTGCACGTGCTCGTAGGGCTTGACGTGAGGGAATGCGCCGTCCACGGGGCGGTGACCGCTTTGCTATGGAGGTCGCGGCGGCAGCTGGGCCTGGTCGGGGAACGAAGGGGTGACTCGTGACGCGTCGCATCGTCATGCTCGTCGCCGTCCTGTTCCTGACGGTGTTCACCGCGCCCCCGGCGGTCGCGATCGAGCCGCCCGCCATCGACCCGACCGCCCTGCCGCCCGACGAGACGGGCCCCGACACCCCGACCGAGCTACGTCGCGTCTGCTCGAGCCCGACCGTCTTCCCCGGCGCCAACTTCGCGGACAAGCCCTGGCCCAACGACTACCTCCGGATCGCCGACGCGCAGAAGTTCGCCACCGGCGCCGGCGTCACCGTCGCCGTCATCGACACCGGCGTGAACGGCTCGGCACGCGTGCCCGCCCTGCCCGGCGGCGACTTCGTCGACAAGGCCGGCGACGGGATGAACGACTGCGACTCCCACGGCACCCTGACCGCGTCGATCATCGCCGGCCGCCCGTCGCCCACCGACGGATTCGTCGGCGTCGCGCCCGACGCCCGGCTCCTGTCGCTGCGGCAGACGTCGGACAACTACCAACCCGTCGGCGCGCGCACCGATCCCAACGACCCCAACACCACGCAGACCGCGGGCTCGTTGCGCAGCCTCGCCCGCTCGATCGTGCACGCCGCGAACCTCGGCGCCCAGGTGATCAACATCAGCGAAGCGGCCTGCTACAAGATCACCCGGCCCATCGACGAGAAGAGCCTCGGCGCCGCCATCGAATACGCGGTCAACGCCAAGGGCGCCGTCATCATCGTCGCGGCGGGCAACACCGGCCAGGACTGCACGCAGAACCCGCCGCCCGACGCGTCGACCCCGGCGGATCCCCGCGGCTGGAAGCAAGTTCAAACCATCGTCTCGCCGGCGTGGTACTCGCCACTGGTCCTCACCGTCGGCGGCATCGGCCAAACCGGCCAGCCCAGCACGTTCTCGATGTCCGGTCCATGGCTCGGTGCGGCCGCACCCGCGGAGAACATCGTCGCGCTGGGGTACGACGGCAACCCGGTCAACGCCCTGCAGGGTCAGGACGGTCCGATCCCCATCAACGGAACGTCGTTCGCCGCCGCCTACGTGTCCGGGCTGGCCGCCATGCTCCGGCAGCGGTTCCCCGACCTGACCCCCGCGCAGATCATCTACCGGATCACCGCCACCTCACGGCATCCCGGCGGCGGCGTCGACAACTACGTCGGGGCCGGCGTCATCGATCCGGTGGCGGCGTTGACGTGGGACGTGCCGTCCGGTCCGAAGACGGTGCCGTACAAGGTGCAGCAGATTCCGGCGCCGGTGTACGTCCCGCCGCCCGACCGCGGGCCCATCACGATCGTGGTGGTGACCGGCGTGAGTCTGGCAGTGGCCCTCGGCATCCTCGCTCTCGCCAGGCGCGCACTGAGGCGCCGATGAAAGACCTCCTCTCGGTATTCGGTCTGCGCATCACGACGGGACACCTGCTGTGGGCCGCCGTTCTGATCCCCGCGTGCGTGGTGTTCTTCGTCCACATCCACCTGACGTGGTTGGCGATCACTCTGGCCGTGCTCATCGCGATCGCGGCGATGCTGACCGTGCGCGGCCGTCGCGTGACCGGCTGGATCGCCGCGGTGTTCGCGTGGCGGCGTCGGCACGTGGTGCCGCCCAAGGCGCCGTCGGCGGCGGCCGTCGGTGCGACGGTCATTCCGGGTGACCACGTCGCGGTGCGCTGGCAGGGCGACCACCTCATCGCGATCGTCGAACTCGTCCCGCGCCCGTTCACGCCGACGGTCATCGTGTCCGGCGAGGCCTTCACCGACGACGTGCTGGACACCCAACTCGTCGAGCAACTCATCTCCACCTACTGCCCCGACCTGGAGGCCGACGTCGTCTCGGCCGGATACCGGGTCGGGCGGACGGCGCCGGCAAGCCTCGTCGCGCTCTACGACCAGGTGGTGGGGCCGTATCCGGCGCCGGCCAACCGGCGGACCTGGATCGTGTTGCGCGCCTTGCCCGAGGAGACCCGCAAGTCTGCGCTGCGCCGCGACGCCGGCGTCGCCGGGCTGGCCCGGTATCTGGTGGCCTCGGCCACCCGCATCGCAGATCACCTGGCCAGCAACGGAATCGACGCCCGGTGCGGACGCAGCTTCGACGACTTCGATCGCGCCACCGAGATCAGCTTCGAACGCGAGGCGTGGTCGCTTATCAAGGGGCGCAGCACCTTCACCGCCGCGTACACCGCACCCGGCGGCCCGGACGTGTGGTGGTCGGCGCGGGCAGATCACACCATCACCCGGGTGCGGGTGCGGCCAGGCACGGCCCCGACGACGACGGTCCTGCTGACGACGTTGGCCGAACCCGCTACGCCACGCGGGTTTTCGTGCCTCTTCGGCGGCCAGCGTGCGGCCCTGCACGGCGAGAGCCCGACCACCGACCGGCACTACGAACTGCCGATCGGTTCGGCCGGGGTGTTGGTCGGCGAGACGGCCGACCGGTACCCGGTGTACATGCCGTTCGACGACGTCGACGTCAGCATCAACCTGGGTGACGCGCGGCTGTTCACCCAGTTCGTGATTCGGTCGGCCGCCGCCGGCGCCGTCATCACCTTGGGGCCGCAGTTTCGCGAGTTCGCGGGGCTCATCAACGCACGCGTGGGCACCGTCGCCAAGATCGTCTGGCCCAACTCGACGACCTACCTGGGGCCGCATCCCGGGGTAGGACGAGTCGTGTTGCGGCACAACTTCATCGACACGCCACGCCACCGCCAGCTGCCCATCCGGCTGATCAACCCGCGCGAGGAAAGCCGCTACCAGATGGCGCTGGAGCCATGACACGTCAATTGCGGGGGCACGTGTGGGCAGGGTGTGAGGAGGACTGATGGGCGACGGCATCAAGGTCGACACGGGGGACTTGCGCACTAAGGCAAACCAGGTCGCGAACGTCGAGTTCGCCGACCCCGAGGGGCTCTCGTCGGGGCTTCAAGCACCGGATAGCTTGCCCCACACGCAGCGAACCATAGAGCACCTTCAAGCCAATGCGGACTATTTGGCCAAGAACCAAGCCTTCGCGAAGACCGAGCAGCAGCGACTGGCCGAGACGCTCAGATCGGTCGCCAAGGCCTACGACGACTTCGACGAGGCCGCGCGGCGCAGCATCGACAGCGGCGGGCCAGCACCGGCGCCCGTCGTCCCGGCAGGTAGCGGCACGCCCGAGCCGAAGGCCCCAGGATCGTTGGCGGCACCGTCTCGAACGAGCAGTGGCGGCAACGTCTTCATCGACCTCGCTCAAAACGCACTCGTCAGCGGTGACCACGGTGCGTCGCTCGAAGCGGCCCGCAACAAGTGGGACGCCAACGGCGTCGCGCTGCAAGAGGCTGGGGCCACGTTCATCGCGCCCATCGTCAACTGGGAGGGCGAAGCGGCCGACGAGGCGTACGGCAAGTTCTTCAACTACGGCAACTGGATCACCCAGCTCGGCCAAAAATGGCAGGAGCTGGCGCGCGAAGCGCAGAAGGTGTGGGACGCCCACCTCGCCGCCGTGGTCAAGCACAACCCGGTGTACCAGCAGTACAAGTCGTTGGAAGAGAACATGACCACCGCCAACCAGCATGCGAGCTTGGTCGCGATGGAGAAGCTGGTCAAGCAGTCCGAGGACATTCAGGACGAGTACACGACGGCGGCCGCTGTCGAACGCGTGACGGTCGACAATCCGCCGCCGCCCGTCGGGACGCCTTCGGCACCCGTGACCGAGAATGGGGACCCGAGGAAGCTGCCGTCCGACTGGCAGCAGACGCAGTCGGGACAGGGCCCCGGATCGCCGTCGACCGGCGGTGGCGGTGGAGGTGGCGGCGGAGGACAACCCGGCGGTTCGCCGTCGATGCCGCAGACCCCGTCGCAGGGGGTGTCACCCATGTCGGCCGAACAGAAGTCGGGTGAACCCTCGGCCGGTCAAGGCTCGGGCGCCGGGGGCGGATCACCGTCCGGCGGCGGCTCACCCTCGGGCGGATCGCCCGGCGGCGGCATGCCGAGCCTGCCCGGTGGCGAACCGGGGGACACCCCGTTCCTGCCCGACGATCCCAGCCTGCACCCCGCCGCAGCCGACGCAGGTGGTGGCGCGATGGGCGGCGGAATGGGTGGCGGAATGGGTGGTGGCCATGGCGGCCAGGCCCAGGGCGGCAAGGAAAAGCGACGCACCCCCAGCCTCTCCCCCGACGAAGACCTCTACGTCGAGGATCGCGAGTACACGCAGGGCGTCATCGGTGACCGGAAGCGCAGGACCGTTCAGGATCCGAAGGACTCCAAGTGACCGAGGACATGCACCCGCAGGTGGCGGCGGTGCTGAAGCAGGCGCAGCGTCTGCAGTCGCTGATGGACGACCAGCTGAGCAAGATGGCGGGCGAGACGTTCACCGCGACCGACGAGGCGAAGACCGTCGAGGTCACGCTCAACGGCCACCACTGGCTGACTGACGTCTTCATCGAAGAGGGGTTGTTGCGGCTCGGAGCCGATACGGTCGCTGCGCGGGTCAACGAAGCGTTGCAGAACGCGGGGGCGACTGCGTCGGCGTCGATCGAGGCCGACCGCGAGCGTATAGATTCCGTCGTCGCCGAGATCACGTCCGACCTCAACGACGCCAACGACTAGCACCGGGAGTTCAAGCGATGAACCGCACCCTGCCGCGACGGACCTCGTGAACGAGCCGTCGAATCCCGCAGGGCCGCCGACCTGGGGCCGGTGATGGCCGCCTTCGCGGGCGACGTCGAGGCACTCGGCCAGGGGACGTCGAACGGGGCGTTCCAGGACTTCGCAACGTTCGACCTACGTGGCCGCGGACGGGGCCCTGACGCGTGCGGCATCCGACGTCACAGGGGCAGTCGACTTGGCGTGCCTGGCAACCGAGAGGGGATTTCGGGGGGAAATTTGGTGCACGGGGCAGTGGGGTTTTCGGCTTACGGTGAAGGCGTGTGCGCGTCGCTGGGGCGAGGCGTGACCGGCGAGTGCAGCGGGGGTGCGGGCATGTACGGGGTAGTCGAAGGAACGCGCGGATGAGCACGCCTTCTCACGACGGGTGGTCGTCGCCGCAGCCGTGGGAGTCGACGCCCGCCGATCAAGGGCAGCCGTACGGTCAGCCGTTCGACCCGACCGTGTCCAGCCCCAAGCAGCAACCCCCGCCGCCCGGGTGGGAACAGGGAACGTGGACCCAGCACGGTGGCTCGAAGGCCACCGACGGCAACGGCCGGTGGCTGCTGTTCGCCATCGGGGTGTTGGTGGTCCTCATCGTCGCGGTCGCCGTCGCGTTGCTGGTCTTCTAGGACTCGCGGATGAGCACGCCGCCGAAGGGTGCTGGATGGCAGCCGGGCGAGCCGCACGGATCGGGGCCGCCCTGGCAGCAGGGCCCGTTTGTACATCCGCCTGGACCCCCACCCCCGACCGGCAACGGGCTGAAGTGGCTCCTCGGCGCAGTCGCGGTGCTGTTGGTGATCGCCATAGCCGTGGGCGTCACGGTGATCGTGCTGACGCGCCACCGCGAGTCAGAAGCCTCTCCGTCGGCAACGGCGGTAACGGGTGAAATTGCCAGCGCGGATGACACGGGGCCCGTCTCGGTGGTCACGGATGAGCCGACGTGAGGCGCATTCATCGCAATCAACAACAATCTTGCCGACATTCAAGCCAGTAGATGAGGGAGCCAACGCAACTCACTCGGAATCGCTCAGGAGTGGACGGCGCTTCCCTACCTCTCGTATTGATTCAAAAATATAGAGCGTAATAGACGAGGCGACGCGGGAATGCCGTGCTAGAGGACTTCAGTGCAACTGCGGCGGTCTGTTTGCGAGCGGACGTGGTAGACGGCGACGCCGGCACCGACAACTGCTGCCGGAGCCTCGATCAAGCCAAACAAGTCGTAATCCGAGCCGTGCAGCGGGCGCTAGACACCCGTCCGGCTAACACACGGGCTGCGCCCGCCGCTTCGCGGCGATGACGGAACGGCGAACATCGGCAACTTTGAACTGGCGCATCATTGTCCACACCCGGAGAGACGGAATTGGTGCATTGCCGCGTAGATTCCTGTCCTACGCTGATGACGAGCGCCTCGGTAAACTCCGGAGCGTGATCATTAGACCGCTCGGGAGCGTGAGGATGGTACTGCCGACTACGGGTAGACGCGCATGAGCTTGCCTCCCGGTGGATGGCCGCCGCCCCAGCAATCGGGCCCCCCGAATCAACCAGGGCAGCCGTTTGGCGGGCCTGGCTACGACCCCCATCAGGCGCCACCCGGTTGGCAGCAAGCATCCTGGCCGCAGCAGCCTGGGCCGCCTCCGCCAAAGGGCAACAGCCTTAAGTGGCTACTGATCGGCGTAGCAGTTCTCTTGGTGATCGGTATAACGGTGGGAGTCACCCTGATCTTTACTCGCGATTCCGGGGACGTTAACACGACGCCATCCACGTCCGGTGCGCCCAGTGACTTCGCGAGCGCGCAGGACTCCGGGGCTGTACAGGTCATCACAAGCGACCCGACTTGCAATTCGTTCGTTGATATAAATAACAGCCTTGCCGATATTCAAGCGAATGGCTGGGGAGCTCAGCGAAGTGCACTTGGTCCGGTCCAGGAATGGACGCCTGAACAGCGGGCACAAGTTGAAGCGGTGAGCAAAGCGACCCGCAACGCCGCCGACCAGATTGCCCCACTTGCAAAGCAAACGCCGCATCGCGTCGTACGGGAACTATATCAACAGTTTATTGCCTTCGGCCGAGCCTACGCAGATAGCATTTCCACCTATGTGCCAGCCAACAACGGGCTGGCGTCGGCCAACGTAAACGCAAGTTCAGCGCTTGTAGGGATATGCAACGCCATCACGTATGGTTCCGCCGCTCGGTCAGTGGCCTTGGACCCGATGGCCCCGCCCGTGAATCGCGCGGATCCGGGGATAGCTGCTGAGCCCCAGCGATTCATCACCACAAATGAGCCGGCATGCACCTCATTTCAGCAAATGTCTGACAAATTCAACGCCGACACTGCCGACTGGCAACAGCTCGATTCGAGCGTAGCCGCAGAACAGTGGACCCCCGAACAGCGCACAATACAAATGGCTGCGCTTCCGTTCATCACGTCTTGGGCGAATGACATGGAACGCGTAGGAAGAGGCAGTGGGAACGCCGTGCTAGAGGACTTCAGCGCTACGGCAGCTGTCTACCTGCGCGCCTACGTGGCGGTAGGCGACAAATACGTCGGCACCGATAGCTGGTTGTCCTACGTGTCGGTGAAGTTGAATCAAGTCATACTCGGGGCATGCCGGGCCACGGCGGGGTAATTATCAGATGACAATCCAACGGCCGACGGGCGAGTACACAAGCCGGATGACGGTGCCTCCCGAGGCGTGGCCAATGGCCGATGAAGATGCCCACGGCCAAAGGGCTGGCGACCTTTTAAATGTCGGCCTACGCCTCGACAAAGCTGGTGCTTCGTGGCTACGCACTCTTACCTCAATATTCGAAGGCAATACCTGGTCTGGACAGGCGTCTGACGCCGGAAAAGCGAGAGTGCAGAGCATCTCGGACTCGACGCAGCATGTCGGGAGGATGATCACGGACGGTGCTGCATTCCACCGACACGCCGCCGAGTCCATCATGAACGCCAAGAACCACATCATTGCAAATTGCGATGCTGCCCAAAAGGTGATCGACAACTTGAAGTCGTTGTCGCTGTCGAATAAGGATGATCAGCAGAAACGCGCAGACGCGATCGACGCAATTGTTGCACAAGCATTAGAGGCTAATACGACCGTCGTGTCGGCGGCGGGCGACGCAATCGCAAGCGGAAGAATTTATCCGCCGGCGGCTGATCGTGATATCCCCGACTTTCATAGAAATGTGCCACAATTTGCGGTCGCCCAGGGGCCCGTCGGTAACGGTATGCCAGCCAGAGGTAGCAGCGCCCCTAACCTCAATTCGGGTGATTCTGGAACGTCAAACCCAGACGCAGCTAAGAACCAGGCCCCTGCACCGTCGGCGGCGAGGCCGCTCAACCAGGATTCGGGCCAGTCGTCTAGGGGCGTCAAACAAGCAACAAATCCTGGCTCCACGACGGCACCCCAGACCAACGTAGATAGCCAAGGCGCACCTCAGAACGTCCAAAATGCTGGCTACTCGCCCCAGCCGTCCGCCCCAAGCACCCCACGCCCATCCGCCCCAAGCGCCCCGAGCGCCCCGAGCGCCCCCAGCCTCGGAGGCGGAGGTGGCAGCTCACCATCAAGCCCGTCCACCAGCGCACCGTCCGGTGGGTCCACCTCCTCGCCCTCGCAGTCGATGAGCAATTCGCCCTCGAGCACCAAGTCCGGTTCCTCTGAGTTCCAGGCCAAGGCCGACGCGGCGACCGACGCCAAGAACGCGGAAGCCAAGGGTGGGGCGGCGGGCGGCCCCGGCGGGTCCGGTGGCGAGAAGGCCCCGGCCGACCAGTTCGCCAAGGGCCTCAACACCGCGGCGACCCAACAGCCCACCATGTCCCCCGCGGCCGCCACCGCCCCACCCTCGACACCGCTGGCACCGCCGACCGATCCGGCCGCGGCCGCTCCCGTCCAGCACACCGCCGGTACGACCGGCGGCGGAGGCGGTACAGGCGGCGGCGGTGCGGGTGGTGGAATGCCCAGCGGCGGCGGGTCATTCGGCTCGCCAGGCGGCAGCTCTCCCGCACCGCCACCGATGCCACTCGGTCCCCCGACCACGCCGCCACCGGCAGGTCCGCCGCCTGCGGCCGGCACGCCCGCGCAGCCCGCCGCGACGGCGGGGGGCACCGGACCCGGGGTCAACCCCGCGTCGACGGGCAAGACCGATCCCGCCCTTGCAGGCATGGCTCCCATGCCGGTGTCGGCCGCGAGGATGGAACGCGACGCCATCCTGTCCGCGTCGACCGCCGGCGCGATGCAGCGCCAACGTGGGAATGCCAACGCCGCACTCATCCAGGCCCGCCGCATCGCCGCGGCACTCAACATGGGCGCCCCGCAATACGGCTTCTACTGGGTGACCGGCCTCGCCGCCGACGGCTCGATCGTGGTGGCTAACAGCTTCGGACTCGCCTACATCCCCGAGGGTGTCGAGCTCCCCGAACAGGTCACGTTGGCGTCGGCCGACGAATCGATCTCGCCGACCGACCGCGGCAAGTGGGCCACCTACCCGATTCTCGCCATCCAGGGTTGGGCGCAAGCGCACGATCAGAAGTTGCGGGCCGTCATCGCCACCAAGGAGCAGTTCGCGAGCTTTGACCCTGGCGTTCCCAAGGTCGTGCTGCAGCGCGACGACATCCCCGAGACGGGAAAGATGCAGGGCCGCAGCCGCCTCGAGGTGATCGCCCCCAGCGCCGCGAAACGACTCGCCTCGGTCGGCGATGGTGCCCTACAGGACCTGCTGCCGATCGCGCCGGCCGATTCCACCGCACCCGAGGACAAGTCCGCGGCGCTGTGGTTTGGCTTGATCAAGCCGCTGATGAGCACCTCGCCCGACCGTGGCGTCACGCACCTCGAGGCCTTCGTGACCTACGCCGACCACGCGCAAGAGTTGGCACTTCACAAGGCGCACAACGCCCTTGACGCCGCCGTCCAGCGGGCCGCGATCGCCGACTGGGTCTACTGGCAGCATCTCGGCGTGCTGATGTCGGACGCACTCAGCGCCGAGGTCACCGTCTAAGTCAGCGCGTCACAGGTTGATCGTCGGGTCCGGCGCTGCGTGTCGCGGCGAACTCCGTTGCGGCACCGGCGTAGTGGTGGCCGGAGCGTCCTTCGGCGCCGGTTCGGGCGCGCGTTCCGCGGCCTTGTCGCCCGCGGCGGCTTCGTGCTTGGCCTTGTCGTCCTCGTCTCGGCGGTCGTCCTGTGGCGGCGTCTCGTCGGCAGCCTTCTCCGCGCCGCCCTCGGGTGACCCCGTCGCCCCGCCGCCTAGTCCGCCGGCCATCTGACCGATCTGCTGGACGCTCTGCATGACGCCCTGGGGAACTTGGCCCAGCGCGCTCATCGCTTGCATGGGCATCTGCGCGGCCTGGCTCGCCATCTGCATGGGCATGCCCATCATCTGGCCCATTTGACCCATCGCGCCGCCACCACCACCCGCGCTGGCTGCACCTCCACCGCCACCGGGGGATCCCGATGAATCGAATTGGTGCTTCTCGTAATTCGCGGCGAGTTGGGCGTCGGTGGCCGCATAGCGGCTGGCGGCGGTCACCACGTTGTTGGCGGTGGTGGACGCCTCGCCCTTCAACTGCGGCAACGCATCCTGGATCGCGCCCTCCAGGCTGGGAAGCTTCTCCGCGATGGCCTGGCTGATGGCGTCCTCGCCCGACACGGTGAAGGGCGGCGGCGCTTCCGGCAGGTCGCCGGCCGCCGTCAGGAGCTGATTGCCGTACTTGCTCAACAGGTCTGGGTCGACCTTCAGCGGTGGCTGACTACCGGGGCCCGTCATTCACACCACTCCGCTCAGAATCGGATGTTACGCAGCAGGTCGTAGACGCCCGCGATCCACAGCAGCAGCGGGATCACCGCGGCAATCGCCGCACCGTCGAGCAATTCGAGAATCCGCTTGGTCACCGGCGACACGCGACGCACGCCTTCGGTGGCCCCGACCATGATCAGCGCAACGAGGACAGCTGCGGTGTAGATGCTCAGCACCAACCACGCGCTCTCCGGATCCCAAAGCGCCAGCCTGATCACCACACCGGTGGGGATCGCCACGCTGGCGGCGAGAAGCGCCCATGCGCACCACCTCTCGGCGTAGAGCCGCGACCGGAAGGCACACACCGTCGTGACGAGTCCCGCCACGATCAAGCTGTGGATGAAGAAGTGCCCCTGTACCACGACGGTGATCGCGCCGGCGGCCAACACCACCACGCCCGCGGACAGGAACCCAACCAGGAGCTGCTTCGCCAGATGACTGCGTTCGGTCAGCCGGGCCGCGGATTCGGGCACCGAGGCGATGATCGCCTGCCACGTGGGGGATTCCTCGTCGCTGGCCTCGTGGGTCGACACCGGGTCCAGCAGCTCTTCGTTGGCGACGGTCTCGCCGGGGGCCGGGATGGGCGGCAATGCGATTCGGGCGACGGCGACCGTCAGCTTGGCGGCATTGGTGACGACGATCATGCCGAAGGCGATGGCGCCGGCGGGCACCCATTCTTGCCAGCCGTAGCCGTACGCCACGGCGGCGGCGGTCACCGCGACCGCCCCGACCGCCATGAACGACGCCGCCTCAGCGCGCTTGCGCGGCCCACCCCGCGTGGCGAGGACCACCAACAGCACCACAGCGGCCGCCCCGGCGACGTTGGGTGCGCCCAGCCCGTCGACACCGATCGGCAACGGAACGGCCAGCGCGGCGGCACCCGCGAGGGGTGCGAGCGAGGCGATCAGCAGGCTCTCGGAGGTGCTGTCGTTCTGGTACCGGTTGCGCGCCACGATGCTGCCGACCAGCAGGCCGACCCCGAGCAGCCCCAGCGCCAGCGTCCACCACCAACTGTGTCCAGTCTTGGCCCAGCTCAACAACACCAGGACCGACAGCACCGCCGCGACGATCGGGATGGCGAGACCGACGAAGCGGTTCAGTGCCCCGCGGTCGAACTCGGGCGACTCGTCGAGCACCGCGATCGCGTCGATGACGTCCTCGACCAGTGGCCGGTAGCGCTCCGTGCGACTCACCGACACCAGGGTCAACAACGCGCCGTCGACCACGCCCGCATCGTCGAGCGATTCGGCCGCCTTCAGTGGCGGGGCACCCGGACGGGCGAACGCCCACTCGCCTTGCGCCTTGAAGTCGAAGCCCGCCAACACGTCGGCAGGCGTGTCCTCGAGCATTTCGGCGAGCACCGTGACGGTCTCGTCGATGTAGGTCTCGACCGGCGCAGCCGCGGGCAACACCAGATCGGTCATGCGCCGGCCGGTGAGGATCGTGACGCGGGTCGTCGAGGGCCTACCGGGCGTGACGCTCGACGAGGTGGGTGCGGCGGCCGTGGTGGTCAACGACGTTCGAGCCGATCGAAGTCGTCGGACAGCGCAGCCGCGAGTTCGGTGACGCGTCTGCGGAATTCGGGCGACAACAAGTCCAGTTGGATTTCCGTACCCGCGGCGATGTGCTTGTCCCAGGGCAGGACGACGACGCGGCCCGCCGGCACGTGGCGCTCGAACTGCTGCACGAGGTCCTCGACGTCGATGTTCGGCTTGCCCGGCGTGACGTGATTGATCACGACGCAGGAGCGCCCGAGCAGATCCTGATATCCGTTCTGGCGCAGCCAGTCCATCGTGACCGCTGCTTGCCGGGCACCGTCGATCGAGGCACTGGCGACGATCACCAGACCCGACACCGTGGAGAGCACGCCCCGTGACGCGGGCTGGAACAGTCCGGCGCCGCAGTCGGCGAGGACGAGGTTGTAGTACCGCGAGACGATGCCGACGGCGCCCTTCCAGTCCTCGTCGTTGAACTCTCGCCGGGCCCCGCTGTACTCCTCGGAGGAGAGCACCTCGAGGTTGGAGCCGTTCATGCTGGTGTAGGCCCGGATGTCGTTGTACCGCGATAATTCCTTGTCCGACAACAGGTCTGCGACCGTGGCGGCGGACTGGCGTCCGGCCCGGTCCGCGAGGTTGCCGCCGTCGGGATCGGCGTCGACGGCCAAGATGCGGTCGCCGCGGATCTTGCTCAACGAGGACCCCAGCGCCACGGTGACGGCCGTCTTGCCGACGCCGCCCTTCAATCCGAAGATACCGATCTGGTAAGAGTCGCGTGCGTTGCGTCGGATCCGGGCGTGCAGATCCATCTCGTACATCTCGTCGGGCGACAGGCCCAGGTTGATCCGGGTCAGCATGTAGACGATGTGGCGCCAACCGCGCTGCGACGGCATCTTGACCGCGGACCGCACGCCGACGTGCGAGAGCGCGTCGATGGCGCGGTGGTTGCCCATCGTCGCGGCGGAGGTCGGGGTCGGCTGAGCGCCGACCTGCTGGGCGGCGCCCCACGCGGCCCTGTTCTCCGCTTCGGCGTAGTGCTGCGACGGTGTCGGGGCGGACGTTGGCCGCGCCGACGTGGCGGGGGCGGCGGTCCGCTGCTCGAAGCGCGCACCGGTCTGCGTGCCCGACTGCGGGGCCCGCATCATCCCGTTCTGCACCCGGGGAGCACCCGCCTTCGTCGGCGGCATCTGCATGGTGACCTCGGTGGGTCGCGCTGGTGGCGCGGTCGCCGCCGTGGACGCGGACTGCGTCGCGGTAGGGGCGACCGGCATCGGACCTGAGGGTGAGTCCGCCCGGCCCGGGGTGGCGGGGTTCGGGCTCGCAGCCGCCGGGGCCGCCGCTTCCCGATCGACGCTCACGGTCTCCTCTTCCGGCTGTGCCGCCTCCGAGGAGTGGAAGACTGCCGTACAGCTCGCCGTTGACGCGGCGGGGCAGCGACACGATCCGGCCTTGGCGGGAATCCAGGACGCCGGCCGCCACGTCGGACTGGGTGTAGGTGCCTCCGGGGTGACGCTCGTTGGCCGTGATCTCCACCCAGCTGCTCGGTGCGGCGGTGATGTCGGCGTACAACCTGGCCGACGGCGGGTCGACGCCGAACTGTGCCAGCTGGTTCGCCGTCGTCGACTGGCCGAGCTTGCTCGCCACGCCGGTAAGCGGTTCGACGTCGGCCGGGGTGGCGGCTCCCAGGACGGCGGTCACCATGCCCGCCAGCCCGACCTGCGGCGCGATGCGCTGCAGCACGATCATGTCGCCGTCGCGCGCGGCGATGACGTGGCGGTCCTCCTTGCGGCAGATGGCGAAGCGCACCATCTTGCCGCCGACGTCCCTACGCCACCAACGGCATTCGAGAGTCCGGTCGGCCCGGCTCAACGTGTCGACCATGGCGGCCACCTCGGGGTGGGGCGCCCCGAACACGTCGAGCACACCCTGGGTGGTGAGGTCGCGGGCCACCTGGTCCCACACGATGTCGCGGAGTTCGAGCTGCGGAATGTTCGGACGGATCCCGAGCGCCGGCGGGAATTCCATCATGTGCAGCCGGTCGGCGACGACGAGCATGCCGTCGATGGTGAGTTCGACCGCGACGACGTCGTCGACGTGGGTGCCGCGGCCGCCGCTGGGCATCGTCATGGCTGGCCCGCTCCCCGCTGGCCGAGTCGCGGCCTCCGCAGGAGCGACTCGTAGGCACGCAATTCGCCGGACATGTCGATACCCCCTCCTCCCCATCTTCCTATGACGCCAACGCCCCCGACGGGCCTTCTTCTCGACCCGGCCGCAGGCGTCTCGGACGGGGTCGGGACCGGTGTCCATCTCGACGTGGGCAACGCCTCGCCCTGCGCCCCGCCGAGATTTGCCGACGATCTTCGGACCGCCGGCGGGTTGGTCCCATCCCAACCCCGTAGTAAATATGAGGGTACCAGCGGTTTCAGGGCACCTCGTGCACCATTTGACGCGTCGTCCGGTCCTGCCGATCGCGATGAACATTGCTGTTGAGCAGTGTGAATGCCGTGAGTCGTGACCGATCGCCGGCGACGATGGCACGACGGCGCCGCCGGCGTCCGGGCCGGACACCGCCGGGGTCGGTCGGTTGAGGTCCTCCGTCGGCGGGGTGCGGCACGGCCGGCACCGTCGACTCACCGGTTTGCTGCACCCCGCGCGACGACACCCCGCGACCGCTGCCAGGGTTACGCCGGAGCCCGGTGGTTGATACTGGAGCGCAACGCCGGATGTCGCGTCGTGTGAGACACGGGAAGGAGCCATGGTGCCGTGAGTGATCGCGACGACGCCCTGCGCAAGGAGCTGGGCTGGACTGGGCCCGAGGAATCGGACTACGAGCCCGCCCCCAACCCGCCGACGTTCACCCCTGCCACGGCCCCGCTGCCGCCGAGGCCGCCGGTCGACTACCCGCCCCCGGTCGACGCGCGGGAGCCCGAGCCCTCGGCGCCGCCGCCTCCCCCACCTCCGCCGCGTGAGCCGCAACGATTCGGACCGCCCCAGGGCCCACCTCCGCAGTGGGGACCGCCGCCTGGTCAACAAAACCCGAATCAACAGCACCCGGGCTGGCAGCAGGGGCCGCCACAGCGACCCGGCCCGCCGCCACCGGGACCGCCGCCCGGTCCGCCTCAGTACGGGACCTGGCAGGGCCAGCCCTACGGACCGGATCCCCGCCTCGCACCCGCCCCCACCGGGTCTTACGCCGACCGGATCAGGGCCGACGACCTGGTCCCGGCCCGACGCCCCGTCGCGGCCTCCGGATGGCGCCGCGCGATCTACAAGATGACGTTCGGACTGGTCAACCCCGGCCCGTCGCCGGAGGAGCTCCGTCAGGCGGAGCTGGAAGCCCGCGTCAAGGTCGTCATGCGCGGGCACTACAAGGTCGGCGTGATGGGCAAGGGCGGCGTCGGCAAGACCACCGTGTCGGCGAGCATCGGATCGGTGTTCGCCGAACTGCGTCAAGAGGACCGCGTCGTGGCGATCGACGCCGACACCGCGTTCGGAAAGCTCGGCAGCCGCGTGGACCCGAAGGCCATGGGCTCTTACTGGGAGCTGGCCGCCGATCAGAACCTCGAGACGTTCGCCGACGTGCGCAGCCGGGTGGGCAACAACTCGGCCGGACTGTTCGTCCTGGCCGGCGAGGCGAGCCCGGCCCGCCGACGCGTGCTCGACCCCGCCATCTATCGCGAGGCCACCGCACGGCTGGACCGCTACTTCTCCATCACCATCGTCGACTGCAGTTCGACGATGGACACCCCCGTCACCCAGGAGGTGCTTCGCGACCTCGACGCGTTGGTGGTCGTCTCGTCACCGTGGGTGGACGGCGCCGCGGCCGCCGGGCAGACGATGGACTGGCTGGCCAATCGCGGATTGACCAGTCTGCTGCGGCGGACCGTGGTGGTCCTCAACGACTCGGACGGCCACGCCGACAAGCGAACGCGGGCGATTCTGGCCCAGCAGTTCGCCGGGCAGGGGCAGGTGGTGGTCGAGGTTCCGTTCGACCCGCATCTTCGCCCCGGCGGGGTCATCGACGGCACGGCCCTGATGTCGGCGCCGACGCGACGCAAGTTCGTCGAGGTCGCGGCCGCACTCGCCGAGCACTTCCCCGCCAACGAGGATCGCGGCCGGGACCGCCGCTGAGTCAGCCCCAGTCGAGCTGGCCGATCAACACCTCGACGGCGTCGGCCGCCGACGCTGGCACCTCTCGTTCCGCCTCGACTCTGGCGATGACGTCCTCCTCGACGCCCGCGGCCTGAGCGGTTTCGCCGATGGTGAGATTCGCGGTCCGACGGGCGGCGTAGAGCCGCTGACCGAGGGTGGCGTCCTTGGCCGTGGCAGCCCGCATCGTCAATTCGTCCATTCGCCGCCGAACGGCGCTGAGCGCCCGGATCAGTGCGGGCGTGACCCTGCCAATTCGCGTCGCCCGCGCCGCCACCGCCTCGAGCTGCCGCAGATCGGCCAGGATCGCCGATATCCGGGTGGTGAACTCCGGGTCGTCGACGGGCGGTAGGGCCTCGATGGTGGACCCGAGCGCGTTGGCGGCGGCCACCACCGCTTCGGCGATGAGCGAGCCCTCGTCGCCCGCGGCGTCGTCTCGGCTGACGGCCGGCGTGGAGGCGTCGGCGGCGGGTGCGCCCGTCCGGAGGCGGTTGATCGTGCCGGGTGGCCACTTCAACACTTCCTCGAGCTTCGCCCGCGTCTTGTCGCGCGGCCAACTGCGCCCCTTCTCGAAGGAGATCAGGGCGCCGGCGTTGATGATCCCGTCGGCAGCCAGGCTGCGCTGTGAGATGTCCAGCTCGCGCCGGCGTGCGGCGGCGGCCGCACCCGCCCGCGCCATGCCTGGATCCACGATCGTGGCGTCGTCGTCCGCCTCCGCCGGGATGGTCATCTCTTGCTCGTCCTCGATGCGCTGCGATGGTTTGACGGCCCCGCTGACCGTAGCAGTCGGCGTTCGGCTGCTCCGGTCGATCCCCTTGAACTGTCTCATCGCTACGGCTGGTGGTCAAGCCTCCGGACGGCTGGGCGATGCCGACGGGACACGTCAGAAGTGGTCGTGAGCTGCGGCTTGGCGATCGACTCCCGGTCGCCCGGGGCCCGCAGACGCCGCGCCGCACGGATTCCAACCCAGGGCGCTTCGGTTCAAAATGTTGCAACGCTACGGTTGCTGCTATACATTTGCGACATCGCGACGCACCCGACTGCGTCGCTCACGACAAGGAGTACGAGATGAAGGCTTCCGGGATCGGATTGGCTACGACGAATCCCGTCGGACTGGACGGGCTACCACTCGGTGAGTGCACCAAGGATCCCGAGCGATGGACGACCGTCGCGGACGAGGACGCCAAGGCGATCTGCCGGATGTGCCCCCGCCGGTGGGCGTGCGCCCGCGAGGCCGTCGAATTGCCCAAGGCGGAGGGCCTGTGGGCGGGCATCGTGGTCCCGGACGCCGGCCGCGGTCGCGGTCACGCCCTCCGCCAATTGCGCGAACTGGCCGAACGCCACGGCTATCCCGTTCGCGCTCGGCGAATCTTCGTCGAGCAGTATTTGGAATCTGCCTGATCAATGCCGGGGTCGCGGTGAATCGGCGTCGAGGGGTCGCCGGTTCGGAATACCCAACGGTGCACGAGCGGTTAGACTCTCCGTGACGGTGCCGCTCATGCCCCGGGTACCAACTAAATTCGTCGCCTAGAGCGACCACCTGCCGTGAGGCGCCATGGCGGTACCGTCGCCTGAGCCGCCGATGCACTCGCATCGGCGGCTTTGGGCTTTCCGGGGTGGTTTCGAGCCTGTGGACAACTTTCGCCGCGCATCGGCGTTCTGTCGGGGGCCACTCGTAGCTTGGCCGGCATGACCACCCATTGGATCAACACCGTCAGCCGGGGCCACGTCACGCGAGGCGTGGCGGGCGGCTTCACCCAGGCCAACCACGGCAAGCCGCACATGCTTCGGCGAATGGCCCGCGACGACCGGATCGTCTTCTATTCGCCGAAGACCGACTATCCCGAGGGCGACCCGCTTCAGGCCTTCACCGCCATCGGGCGGGTGGCCGACGACGAGGTCTACCAGGAGGACTTCGACCCGCAGTTCCAACCGTGGCGTCGCCGGGTCGAGTTCCTGCCCTGCACCGAGACCCCGATTCGGCCGCTCATCGACCAGCTGGACTTCATCGAGAACAAGACGCAGTGGGGATACCGTTTCCGGTTCGGAGTATTCAAGATCGACGCTCGCGACTTCGAGGTGATCCGGGCCGCGATGACGGGGTGACGGCGCCAGCCGGAGCTACTCTGACGGGGTGAGCAACACCGAGCTGGCGCCCGACCAAGTCGCCTGCGGTGCTTCGCGATTCACCGGTGTGTTGCACCCGCGTGAGGTGCCCCTCGGCGGTCCCAGAGCCATCCGGGTCCGCCGTACCCTGCCGCAGCGGCAACGGTCGCTCATCGGAGCGTGGTGCTTCGCCGACCACTACGGTCCGCACGACGTCGCATCGGGCACCGGCATGGACGTGCCGCCGCATCCGCACTCCGGGCTCCAAACCGTCAGCTGGCTGTTCAGCGGCGAGATCGAACACCGGGACAGCGCAGGAGTGCACGCGATGGTGCGCCCCGGCGAGCTCAATTTGATGACGGCGGGGGCGGGCATCTGCCATTCCGAGGTGTCGGTTCCCACCGCCCGCATCCTGCACGGGGTGCAGCTGTGGGTCGCCCTGCCCGACGCCCACCGGAACACCGGCCGCGACTTCGCCCACTTCGCGCCGTCGGTGAAGACCGTGGGTGACGCCGACATCCGGGTCTTCCTTGGCGAACTTGGTGGCGTCCGGTCGCCGGTGCACACCTTCACCCCGCTGCTGGGTGCCCAGGTCGACCTCGCACCGGGCGGTGTCGTCGAGCTCGCCGTCGACCCGGCCTTCGAGCACGGCGTCCTCCTCGACCAGGGCGAGGTGCACGCCGGCGGCACGACTCTCGGCGTGGCCGACCTCTGGTACCAGTCACCCGGCCACGACGTAGTCCGACTGACCAACGGTGGCGGCGCACCGGCGCGGATGCTGGTGCTCGGCGGCACCCCGTTCCCCGAGGAGCTGGTCATGTGGTGGAACTTCGTCGGCCGCAGCCACGACGAGATCGTCGAATACCGTCGCGAGTGGGAGCAGCACGCCGAGCGATTCGGTTCGGTCGACGGTTACCCGGGTAGACGATTGGCCGCCCCGCCCCTGCCCAACTCGACCCTGCTTCCCCGCCCCAACCGCTGACCCGAGGAGCTCGATGACCACCGTGAAGACCACTGACAAGACCGGCGCGGAGACCACCGTCACCGCCGAGGCCGACCGCTTCGTCATCGCCGTCGAGGGTCGGAACGTCGGTTTGGCGGAGTTCTCCGACGGCAATGGGCGACGCACCTTCCCGCACACCGAGGTGGATCCGAAGTTTCAGGGCCGCGGGCTGGCCACGATCCTCGTGGCCGAGGCGTTGAAGGCCACCCGGGAGGCGGGGCTGCGGGTGGTGCCGGCGTGCTCGATGGTCGCCGACTACATCGACAAGCACCCCGAGTTCGCGGACATCACCGACGCAACCTGACCGATCCTCACCGGTCGAGGGCGCCCCACCCTGGCGCGGCTATCGTCGCCTCCCATGACGACACAGGTGCCGCCGGCGTTCTTCACCACCGACGGCGACGCCTTCGTCCCCACCGCCATGGCCAAGGGGCCGTGGGGTCCCACGATCAGCGGCAACTTCGTCGGAGGCGTCGTCGGGCACGTGGCGGAGATGGCCGTCGACGACGACGAACTGCGGCCGGCCCGCCTTACCGTCGACCTGCTGCGGCCCGCTGCCGTGGCGCCGCTGTGCGGTCGCACCCGGATCGTGCGAAGTGGCAGGCGGCTGACCCTGGTAGACGCCGAATTGGTGCAGCAGGACACGGTCGTCGCCCGTGCGACGGCGTTGTTCTTGAGGAAGGGTGACGAGCCGTTGGGAGAGGTGTGGTCGGCGCCGACGACGATGCCGCCATTGCCACCGGAGGCCGCACTGGCCGACACCGGCGCACCGATGCTCGTCTGGGCGTACGGCAGGAACCCCGAGATCGCAGGCGCACCCTTCGATCTGACGCAGTGGCAGCACGACGGCCCGAAGTTCGTCTGGGTCCGTGACCTGGCACCGCTGATAGACGGCGTGCCAACCACGCCGTTCGTCCGTGCCTCGATGGCCGGCGACGTGGCCAGTTCGTTGACTCATTACGGCACAACCGGGTTGAACTACATCAACGCGGACTACACCCTGACGTTGAGCCGACTCCCGGAGGGCTCGGACGTCGGCCTCGCCGCCATGTCGTTCACCGGCCACGACGGCATTGCGACCGGCACGGCGGCGCTGTTCGACGCGCGGGGGCAGATCGGGACTGCGAGCGCGACCACCCTGGCGAACCCGGGGTTCGCGCCCAGTCGCCCGGGCTAGAGGGGGCGCGTCAGCTCAGGTACTGCGCGGTGGACCCCGCCACGGGCATCTCGCCCATGCCCAGCTTGCGGTGGTCCCAACTGCGCGTCCTGGTGGGCACCAGCCGCACGGCGATCCGGTTGTTCATCATCTGGTCGACGAACGGCCTCATGTCCTCGGTGTAGGGACCGGTGTAGCGCTCCCAGACGCTGATGCCCACGCGCAGAAGCAGATCCGGGTCGTCGTCGACGATGTGGGCGTCGCCGTCGAACGACACCCCGCGCAGGGTGTCGTAGGTGTCGCCGTCTTCGATCATCACGGTCAGGCGTGGGTCTCGGCGCAGGTTCACCGCCTTCTGCGACTTGGCCTTGGTTTCGAACCAAATGTCGCCGTCCACCACGGCGTACCACATGGCGACCAGATGCGGTCTGCCGTCAGCCGCCAGCGTCGCCATGGTCGCGGTGCGGCTGCGCTCGACGAACTCGACGATTTCGTCGTCGCTCATCACGATCTTCGACCGTTCGTTCTTGCCCATCTCGTATCCCTATCAGGGTCCGCGAGGTCGATCGTCACCGGGCTGCGATTGCGCTCGGCGGTATACCCTCGCATTTCGTGTGATCGACGAAGCAGGATGTGTGTCCATGGGCGGAGTGAAGGCGGCGCTGATCGCCGCGGCCGTGGCGCTGCTGGTCGCCGGGTGCGCGACGACCACGCCAGGCGTGGCGGTCTCGCCCCTCTACGATCCGTTCCGCGCCGGGGGCCTGCCCGCGGAGGACGGCCCCAGCGGCATCCGGGAGGACGCTCCCGCCCCCGAGGGCGACGTGAAGGGTACCGACGGCGGCGACGCCGACAAGCTCGCGACTCTCGGCGTCAACGACGTCGCAGAATTCTGGAAGCAGAACTACTCCGACTCGTTCGACGGATCCTTCTCCGCCATCGGCGATCTCGAGTCCTACAACTCGGAGAGCCCATCCAGCCCGGAGATCTGCGACGGGGAGACCTACGACAACCCGAACGCATTGTTCTGTCCGCCAGACCATCTCATCGCCTGGGACCGCGGCGTGCTGGTGCCCCTAGGGCAGCAGTTCTTCGGCGACACGTCGATCGCCGCCCTGCTCGCACACGAATACGGGCACGCGGTTCAGGACATGGCCCACCTCGTCGACGACGACACCAGCACGCTGGTCAGCGAGCAGCAGGCGGATTGTCTGGCCGGCACCTACATTCGGTGGGTGGCCGAGGGAAAGTCACCACGCTTCCAGCTCAGCACCGGCGACGGCCTCAATCACGTTCTGGCGGGCGTACTCACGCTTCGCGACCCCACCTACGTCGCCGACGACGCACCGTATCTCGAGCAGGGCCACGGCACGGCGCTCGACCGCATCAGTGCCTTCCAGATGGGCTTCACCTCTGGGGCGGCGGAGTGCGGCAAGATCGACTTGGACGAGATCACCCAGCGGCGTGGCGATTTGCCGTTGACGCTTCCCGAGAAGAGTGGCAATGACCCGACCTCCGGCGACGTCGAGGTCACCGAGGACGTCGTCACCTCCCTGGTCGACGTGCTTGGCACGGTCTTCCAGCCCGCCAACGCCCCCAAGCTGTCGTTCGGAGCTCCCCAGTGTTCCGACGCCAAGGCCGGCCCGGCGGCGTCGTACTGCCCGGGGAGCAACACCATCTTCGCCGACGTCGCGGCCCTCGCGGAGATGGGCAGGCCGTCGGACCGCGAGGACTACACCTTGCTACAGGGCGACAACACTGCGCTGTCCGTCGTGACGTCGCGCTACGCGCTGGCGATCCAACACGAGCGCGGCGAGCCGCTCGACACCGCCGCGGCCGCCTTGCGTACCGCGTGCCTGACGGGGGTCGCGCAGAGCGCCATGTCCGAGAATCAGGGCTTGGCGTTGACGTTGACCGCCGGCGACCTCGACGAGGCGGTGGCGGGACTGCTGACCAACGGCATGGTGGCGAGCAACGTCAACGGTGAGACGGTGCCCGCCGGGTTCACCCGAATCGTGGCGTACCGGTCCGGTCTCGGCGGCGATGCGAATCTTTGCTACAACCGCTTCAAGTAGCTCGCCCGTAGGTAGTGTCGTTGCGCCGCAGCCTCGGTCGCTAAGATGAAGTCTCCGGTAACACGATGAGTGCGAGGAGGGTTGGCGGCCAGTGGCAAAGAAGACCGTCGTCGAGTGGGTCGACGACATCGACGGGACCGCTGCGTCGGAGACGGTGACGTTCACCATCGACGGATCCCGCTACGAGATCGACCTGTCCGAGAAGAACGCCGCGAAACTGCGCAAGACCATGGCCGGTTGGATCGAGGCCAGCCGGCGCTCGTCGAATCGCCGGACGCGCAGCACACAGCAGCCCAAGAGCGACTCCTCAGAGTCGACCAAGGCGCGAAAGTGGGCCATGGACAACGGTTTAGACGTGGGCCCCCGTGGCCGTCTCCGATCCGAGGTCATCGACGCCTACCGGACGCGGTCCACCGACGCGAAGTAGCGCAGGCGCGTCAACCGCGAAGTGTGCTGCCCTCCAACCACTCTCGCCACGGCACGCTCCAGTCGCCGTTCTGCCACTGCTCCAGGGGCGCGCCGCCGGTGTTGCGCACCTCGACGACGTCACCCGGCTGCGAGAATTCGTAGAACCAGCGGGCGTCCTCCGCGCTGAGGTTGAGACAACCCGCCGAGACGTTGGTGTTGCCCTGGGCCCAGACCGTCGCCTCCCGTTCGTGGAGATAAATGCCGTCGGGGCTGATGCGCGTGGCGTACGGCACGCTGATCCGGTAGCCCGACGCGGAGTTCACCGGCAACCCGTAGGTCGACGAGTCCATCATCACGGGGTTTGCCTTGTCCATCACGGTGTAGACGCCCGACTGGGTCCAGAAGTGAATCGTCTTGCCTCCCACCGTTTCGGTGCCGCCCCGGCCCATCGACGTCGGCATGGTCCTGACGAGCTTGCCGTCGTCGTACACGCTGACCTGCTTGGTCACGTCGTCGGCAATGGTCACGTGGGACGGCCCGATGGTGAAGCCGACGCTTCTGTCCTCTTGACCGTAGAGACCGTCGCCGAGCGGGGCACCGTAGATGCCCGCCGAGACGCGGACCGCGGTGGTGGGCGGAAAGTAGTCCCGTGGTCGCCAGTGCGCCTTGCGGTCGTCGATCCAGGACCAGGCCCCGACCACGGGCGGGGTGGTGGTGACGTGCATCCGACGCTCCGCGGCGGCCCTGTCGACGATGGGGGCGTCGAAGCGCTCCACGATCACCGTTCCGACGCCATACGTTGCGCCGTCACGCAATTCGGTCCCCGCGGTCGTGGTCAACGTGACCCCGGCCTGCTTCTGCGGCACCACCGTCGAGAATCGCGTCGTCTTCGTCGTAACGGTGGCGTCGGTGCCACGGCCGGTCGCCGTCAGCGTGTAGGTGCGCCCGTATCCGAGGGGGACGGCGGGCCGCCAGGCGGTGGCGTCGGGGGTCATCGCCCCCGCGATGATCTTGCCCTCTTCGTTGACCAGGCGAACGTCGGTCAACGTGCCGGAGCGCGCGGCGACCCACGCCGTATCGGTGGGAAGCACGTCGCGCGCGCCCGTCGGCGGAAACAACGCCAGGCGGGGCGGTTCCGCAGCGACGATCTGGTCCACGGGCTCGGCGGTGGGTTCGGGGGAATCGGGACGACGGACGTCGGCCGTCGTCGAGACGAGGACCGCCACGACCGCGATCACGGTGAGCAACGCGGCGCGGCGTTGGCGTAGGGGGGTCACGGGCACGTCTCCGGTCGGCACAGCATCTACGTAGCAGCATAGTAGATGGCGTCAGTTGACACATTCCAATATTCGCATGTGTGGATGTATGCTGCCTGCCATGGGAGAGACAGCACACGACCATGGCCCCGGCGGGCACTCGCACGGAGTGTCGGCCGACGCTGACCGAAAGTGGTTGACCCTGGCGCTGATCCTGATCGTCGGGTTCATGGCCGCCGAGGTCGTCGTCGGCGTCATCGCCGGTTCGCTCGCCTTGATCTCCGACGCCGGGCACATGCTGACCGACGCGGTGTCGATCGTCTTGGCACTGATCGCCATCCGCCTCGCCGCCCGGCCGGCGCGCGGCGGCTACACCTACGGTCTCAAGCGCGCCGAGATCCTCTCCGCCCAGGCCAACGGCATCACCCTGTTGTTGCTGGCCGCCTACTTCGTCTTCGAGGGCATCCGCCGCCTCGTCGACCCCGGCGAGGTGGAGGGCCTGCTGGTCTTCGTCACCGCGTTGGTCGGCATCGTCGTCAACGTGGCCGCCACCTGGTGCATCAGCCGCGCCAACCGGTCGAGCCTCAACGTCGAGGGCGCCTACCAGCACATCCTCAACGACCTGTACGCCTTCATCGCCACCGCGATCGCCGGCGCCGTCGTCTGGCTGACCGGCTTCGCCCGCGCCGACGCGATCGCCGCGCTGATCGTCGCGGCACTCATGGTCAAGGCGGGCTGGGGACTGGTCCGCGCCAGCGGGCGCATCTTCCTCGAGGCCGCGCCCGAGAGCGTCGACCCCGCCGCCGTCGGCGCCGAACTCGTCGCAGTCGGCGCCGTCGTTGAGGTCCACGACCTGCACATCTGGCAGATCACCTCGGGGGAAGCGGCCCTGTCCGCCCACGTGATCGTCGGCGACGGTGCCGATTGCCACGCGATTCGCGGTGAACTCGAACGGATCCTGCACGAGCGGCACCACATCGACCACACCACCCTGCAGGTCGACCACGTGTGCGCCGACGACCCCGACGAACACTGTGTCGAGCCGCACGGGCAGTCCTACCGCAGTTAGCGTCGGGACAGCCGACGCCTACGTCTCGCGTGGCACGCGGATGCCGTACTGACTTATCTTGCGGTACAACGTGGCTCGACTCATCCCGAGCGCGCGGGCGGCCTCGGCCATGGTCGGAGCGTCTCCGGCCGAGAGCACCCGGATGATCTCCCCACGTTCGAAGGCCTCGATGCGGGACAGGTGCCGCGACGGGCCGGCGAGAACCTCCGGAGGCAGGCTGCCCACGTCGACGACGTCGTGGCGGTTCGCGGCGTGCGCGACGACGCGGGCCAGCTGGTCGACGTTGCCCGGCCACCCGTGGCTCTGCAGCGCACGCGACGCCGCGGGGCTGAACACGACGTCGCGGCCACGCGCACGCTTGGCGATCTGAGCGGCGAGCGGAAGCACGTCCTCGGGCCGGTCGCGTAGCGGCGGGACCTCGACGACGGTGTCGACCAGGCCGGCCAGCCCGGACGGGATGTCCTCGAAGCGTTCCGCCGTGACGGCGAACGGCACCGTCGCGTCGCGACTGGATCGCACCACCAGGTCCCGGAGCTGATCGGCCACCCACGTCGGCAGCAGGTCGACGTCGCGCACGACGACGGCGGTGTGCTCCTTCCCCAGCTCCGGAGTCCACAGGCCGAGCCAGGTCTGCAGGTCCGCGGACGCCGGTGCGCTGGCCGACAGGATCCGGTCCCGCGGGTAGGTGTGCCGGGCCGCCTGGGCGAGCAGGGTCGCCCGACCCGCCCCGGGTTCACCGATGGCGGCGACGACGTTGCCTGCGGCCATGGCCCGCTCGGCGATCGACACCGCGGCGTTCCACGACTCCGACAGGTCGTGCAGGCTGCCCGAGCCCGGTTCCAGCCGCGGCACCTCGACGCGGAACACCTGACCCCGCGGTGTCTGGCGCGGGCGGCGACCGTTGGACCGGGCGAGCATCAGCGCCGCGGTGTTGCTCGCCGCCGACCGTGCCAGCGCCAGCAGGAGCTCGCTCGAGGACTGCGACCAGGTGGTCAGGTTGACGCACCCCTCCAACCGGCCGGTGGAGGCGTCGAGGACCGGGACCGCCGCGCAGGTGAACGTGCAGAGGCTCATCGCGTAGTGCTGGTCGGCACGCACCAGCGTCGGCGCCCGGTCGGCCAGCGCGAGGCCCAGTCCGTTGGTGCCGACGTCGCGCTCGGCGTAGGCGAAGCCGGGCGCGAGGTGCACGTCGTCCAGCGCGCGAAGCAGGCTGTGGTCACCGCTCATCCGGCTGAGCACCACCCCGTCCGGGTCGGTCAGCATCATGCTGACCGGTTCACCGTCGAGGGTCCGATGCAGGTCGAGGAGCACCTCGTTGCCACACTCGGCGAAGAGCGACTCCAGGTTGTCGGTGCCGGTGAAGACGGGTTCGACGCTGTCCGCCGGCACCCCGTATCCCTCGCTGCGCTGCCAGGACGCCAACAGTCGCCGGGGCACCTCGGGTGCCTCGCGGTGCTGCAGTTGGTGCAGCTTCACTCGATCCGGTAAGCCGTCAGTCACGCTGTGATCCAGGTTACAAGCAGCCGGGCGCGGCCTCCCCACCCGAGCCCGCGTCGGCAGTCTCAGATTGAGACGCCGATTGTCTCGGCAGGCCGGAGAACCGAACTTAGGCTCCGATCATTCGGTGTGACAGCCCTCACACCGCCATGACCCAAGGGAGACCTCGTGTATCGCAAGGACGGCAACAGCTACTTCATCGTCGACGCCCACGTTGCCCTGTGGGACGCCCGACCGGAGAACCAGCGCAACGTCCACGGCAAGCAGTTCATCGACTGCTTCTACGACTATCACCGCAATCTCTCGCCCGAGTCCGAGGTGTGGAGCTACGAGGACTACCTCTACCAGGGCGGTCAGCGGCTGATGAAGGACCTCTTCGAGGACGGATACGTCGACCACGCGATCTTCCAGCCCGCCCAGCTCGGCGAGTTCTACTACAAGGGGTTCGGGCAGACCGACGAGGCGTCTGAGCTGGCCAAGGCCCACCCCGACAAGCTGACCTACAACCACAACTTCGACCCCCGCAACGGGGAGGCCGGACTGGACCAGCTGCGCGACGACGCGCGGCGCTTCAACCTCAAGGGCGTGAAGCTCTACACCGCCGAGTGGCACGGCGACTCGCGCGGCTGGCGCCTGGACGACCCGTGGGCCTACAGGTACTTCGAGGCGTGCCGCGAACTCGGGATCCGCAACATCCACGTGCACAAGGGCCCCACCATCCGCCCGTTGGACCGCGATGCGTTCGACGTGGCCGACGTGGACCACGTCGCCTCGGACTTCACCGATCTGAACTTCATCGTCGAGCACTGCGGGCTGCCGCGGCTGGAGGACTTCTGCTGGATCGCCACCCAAGAGCCCAACGTGCACGCGGGGCTGGCGGTCGCCATGCCGTTCATCCACACCCGGCCGAAGTACTTCGGGCAGATCATGGGTGAACTGCTCTACTGGATTGGCGAAGACCGCATCCAGTTCTCCTCGGATTACGCGATCTGGACGCCGCGCTGGCTGGTCGAGGCATTCGTGGACTTCCAGATCCCCGCCGAGCTGTCGGAGTACGCGCCGATCACCACCGATCAGAAGCGAAAGATCTTGGGCCTCAACGCCGCGAAGATGTACGACATCCCGGTACCCGCGGAGCTGCAACTGGCCGACGCCGACGAGACGGCCGTCGGGCCGCGCGGCGCCGACGATCTGGTGGAGGCCTGAGGTGGATCGGGACCTGTTGCGTCAGGCGATTCTTCGGGCGCTGGACGTCGTCATCGACCCCGAGCTCGACGAGCCGATCACCGACCTCGGGTTCGTCCACACCGTCGACGTGTCGCCCGACGGCGATCTCGAGGTGCACCTGCGGCTGCCCACGTCGTTCTGCGCGCCGAACTTCGCCTACCTGATGGCGTCTGACGCGAAGGACGTTCTGGTGGCACTGGATTGGACCCGCGACGTCACCGTCGAGCTGGACGACCACCACGACTCCGAGATCATCAACGCCGGTTTGGCCGTCGACGCCGGCTACCGCGGCACGTTCAAGCACGAGGCGGACGGGGATCTCGACGAGCTGCGGCTGACGTTCCAACGCAAGGCCCACACCGCCGCGACGGAGCGGTGCCTTACCGCGTGGCTGAAGGCCGATCCGCAGCGCCCGGTCGCCGACGCCGGCACCGTCCGGCTTCGGGACCTGCCCGACGACGACGCGACCGCGTCGCTGCGCCGCCGTCGCGCGAGTATCGGGTTGTCCTGTGCACCAGACGATCTGGTGATGGTCGACCACGACGGCAACGGGTACCCACCCGACACCGTTCCGCTGATGCTCCGCCGGGCCAGGTCCACCCGGATCTCGATCGACGGGAACGCGCACTTCTGCCGGGGACTGCTCCGGACGCGCTATCCCGAGACCACCCAAGAACTCACCCTCGCAGGAAGGACCATCAGCTCGTGAGCACGATGAGAGCCGTTCAAGTCGTCGGTTACCACCAAAACCTCGAGATGGCGGAGGTGCCGATTCCCACGCCGTCCGGACCGTTCGACGTGGTGGTCAGGATTGGCGGAGCCGGCGTCTGCCGCACCGATCTGCACATCCTCGAGGGGCAGTGGGCAGAGAAGTCGCAGGTGCAGCTGCCCTACACGATCGGCCACGAGAACGCGGGCTGGGTGCACGCCGTCGGATCGGCCGTCACCAACGTCGCCGAGGGCGACAAGGTGATCGTGCACCCGCTGATCACCTGCGGGTTCTGCCGGGCGTGCCGGTCCGGAGACGACGTGCACTGCGAGGCCAACGCGTTCCCCGGCATCGACACCAACGGTGGCTACGCGGACTACCTCAAGACCTCGGCCCGCAGCGTGGTGAAGATCGACGACGCGTTGGAACCGTCCGACGTCGCCGCCCTCGCCGACGCCGGCCTGACCGCCTACCACGCGGCAGCCAAGGCGGCCAGGCGCCTCACCCCGCGCGACAAGTGCGTGATCATCGGCGCTGGCGGGTTGGGGCACATCGGAATTCAGGTGCTCAAGGCGCTCACCCCGGCGGAGCTCATCGTCGTCGACCGCAATCCCGAGGCGCTCAAGCTCGCCGAGGCAATCGGCGCGGACCGCGGTGTCGTCGCCGACGGCACGCAGGTGGAGCAGGTGCTCGACCTCACCGGCGGCAAGGGCGCCGAGGCGATCGTCGACTTCGTCGGTGAGGGTGGGGCCACCAAGGAGGGCGTCGCCATGCTGCGCGGAGCCGGTGATTACTACGTCGTGGGATATGGCGAGAACATCGACGTGCCCACCATCGACATCGTCTCCAGCGAGATCAACTTCATCGGCAACCTGGTCGGCTCGTACAACGACCTGTGCGACCTGATGGCGCTCGCCGCCCGCGGATCGGTCAACCTCCACACGCAGAAGTACGCCCTCGACGACTACCAGACCGCCATCAGCGATCTCGACAACGGCAACGTCCGCGGCCGCGCCATCCTCATCCCGTAAGGAGTAGTGAACAACCGTGATCTTCATCGTGGTCAAGTGGACCCCGAAGCCCGAGCACGTCGAGGACTTCCCGAGCCTGGTGGCCGACTTCACCAACGCCACCCGGGCCGAGCCGGGCAACATGTTCTTCGAGTGGTCTCGCAGCCTCGAGAACCCGTCCGAATACGTGTTGGTGGAGGGGTTCCGCGACGGTGACGCCGGCGGCGAGCACGTCAACAGCGAGCACTTCAAGACTTTCGTCGCCAAGGCACCCGACATCCTGGCGTCGACGCCCCTGATCATCAGCCACTCGATCGACGCGACCGGTTGGTCGGAGATGGGCGAGATCAAGGTGTGAGCGCGGTGTTTCTCGGTCTCGTCTCAGCCTGACGTCAGCCGGCTCTCACGCATCGGGCAGACAATGGGGGCTGGGAAAAGGAGAGTGCGATGATCGCCAGCCTGCTGAGTTTCGCCCTGTTGCTCTTCGAGATCGTGCTGATCGCGAGAATGGTCGTCGACTGGGCCGGGATGCTGTCCCCGGACACCGGCGGCAGTAGCGGTATGTATCAGGCGCGCAGGGTGACTCACGGGATCACCGAGCCCGTACTCGGACCGGTACGGCGCGTGCTGAGGCCGGTCCGCGTGGGGTCGGTGTCGATCGACCTGGCGTTCACCGTGGTGTTCGTCGCCGTGGTGATCCTTCGGTCGGTGGTGGCCGCGGCGATCCCGTTCTGAGTCGGACCCGCAGCACACTCCCAGGGCGGCGCTGCATCATCTCCCGGTGAGCAGTCTGAGCTATCTCGAAGCGATCGTCGTCGGTCTGTTCCAGGGAGTGACGGAGTTGTTTCCCGTCTCCAGCCTCGGACACTCGGTCTTGGTGCCCGCCCTGATCGGGGGTCGGTGGGCCGCCGATCTGAACGTCTCGTTACCGGAGTCGCCGTACCTCGCGTTCATCGTCGGTCTCCACGTGGCGACCGCGGCGGCGCTGCTCTTGTTCTTCTGGCGTGACTGGGTGCAGATCGTCACCGGTTTCTGGACGTCGCTGCGGCACCGCAGAATCGAGACCACCGGCGAACGGCTGGCCTGGTTGATGATCGCCGGCACCATTCCCGTCGGGGTGTGTGGCCTCGCGCTGGAGCACACGTTCCGCACCACGTTGGGCAAGCCCATTCCCGCGGCCGCCTTCCTCGTCCTCAACGGCGCCCTCCTCTACGCCGGCGAGCGGCTTCGCCGACGGCGTGACGACGGCATCGTGGTGGCAGGTGCCAACCCCATGACGGCCGGTGACGTCGCGACCGGCGTCGACGAGCGACTCGCTCGAACCTCGCTGCCCCAAGGTGCGCTCATCGGGGCCGCCCAGACACTGGCCCTGCTGCCCGGCATCAGCCGGTCGGGCGTCACGATGACGGCAGGGCTGCTTCGGGGACTCACCCACGACGAGGCCGCGCGATTCTCGTTCCTGCTGGCGACGCCGGTCATTCTGGCGGCGGGTGTGCTGAAGCTCCCAGACCTGTTCGGCCCGTTGGGTTCTGGGATCGGTGGCCAGGTTCTGGCCGGCAGCGTTGCGTCATTCGTCAGCGCCTACCTCGCCGTCAGATTCCTGACCACGTACTTCCACACGCGGACGCTGACGCCGTTCGCGATCTACTGCGTCGTCGCCGGCACCGGCAGTTTGCTCTGGCTCACCCTGCGCTGACGTTCACGGCCGTCTCGTCGACTGGCGACGGCCAGCCCGGTCCACGTATCCTGACCCGAACGGTCGGCAAGGCGCGCCATGCGCCGGGGGTGACTTCCACCACCTTCACAGCCGCGTCACGAGCTTCCTCCCGCATGGTGGGGGGTGGCGATCGATCGAAGGCGGCGGTGATGGGTGAGCGTGCGCGTCACCTGATGCCGTCTGCCCGACAGTCCCGAATCACGGCGGGGCGGCTCGTTCGCGGCGGGCTGGCGATGGTGACCGCCGCGGTGCTGGCGACGACCGGCTTCGGCTGGTGGACGCTGCACGGCATGCTGAGCGGCATCACGGTGTCCCAAGCGCTCGGGGCCGACGCACCGCACTCCACCGGCTCGGCGGTCAACATCCTGCTGATCGGCCTGGACTCGCGCAAGGACCAGAACGGCGACGACCTGCCCCAGGACGTGCTGGACCAGTTGCACGCCGGCGACTCGACGTCCGGCGGGTACAACACCAACACGCTGATCCTGGTCCACCTCGCGGAGGACGGCAGCGTTCAGGCGTTCTCCATCCCGCGCGACGACTACGTCAGCGTCAAGGGCATCGTGCCGGGCTACGACCACATCAAGATCAAGGAGGCCTACGGGCTGACCAAGGCCGACGAGGCGCAGAAGCTCGTCGACGACGGCGAGACCGATCAGGCAACCCTGGAGAAGGAGGGGCGAGAGGCTGGTCGCAAGGCGACGCTGGCCGTCGTGCGCGCCCTCACCGGTGTGCCGATCGACTACTTCGCCGAGGTGAACCTCGCCGGGTTCTACGACGTGGCGGCGAGCCTCGGTGGCGTCGAGGTCTGCCTCAACCACGCCGTGCACGACGACTACTCCGGTGCCGACTTCCCCGCCGGGCGCCAGACGCTGGACGCGCGGCAGGCACTCGCCTTCGTCAGACAGCGGCACGGCCTCGACAACGGGGACCTGGACCGCACGCACCGCCAGCAGGCCTTCCTGATCTCCGTCATCCACCAGCTGCAGGATTCCGGGTCGTTCAGCGACATGGGCAAGCTCAACTCGCTCATGGGCGTCGCCCGCAAGGACCTCGTGTTGTCCAGCGGATGGGACCAGAGCCTGTTCCGCCGCATCGGCGAGCTCTCGGGCGAGCAGGTGCACTACCAAACCCTGCCGGTGGTGCGGTACGACACGGTCTACGGCCAGGACGTCAACATCGTCGACCCCGCCGCCATCCGCGCACTGGTCACGACGACGTTCGACGACCCGTCGGCCGTGCCGGCCCCGGTGGTGGCGCCGGGCGACGTCATCGTGGACGTGGTCAACGCCAGCGGCGTCCGTGGCCTGGCCACCGAGACGTCGAACATCCTGACCCACAAGGGTTATCACGAAGGTGATCTGAGCCTCGGCGCCCACGGTGACGCACCGGCGACTGCCGTCGAATACGGCACCGGAGGCGACTCCGCCGCGCAGGCGGTCGCGACCGTCCTCGACATCGCCGTCCCGCCGAAGCCGGCCTCCGACCTGCCCCCCGGACGCATTCGGGTGGTGCTCGGCGATGGCTACTCACTGCCGACCGACGTCGCCAGCCTGGCCACCGCACCGTCGGGTGGCGAAGCGCTGGGCATCGACGTCGGCAGCTCCGACGATCCCGCACCCGATCAGGGACTGCCCATCAGCGGCGGCGAGACCCCCTGCGTGAACTGACGATTCGCAACGTGATGGCAAGGGAAGCCGTGTTGCAGTCAGTGGCCGCCCGCGTGCCCAGCCTGCCCGGCGACGACTGCGTGCGGGTGGCCGTCGACGGCCCCGACGGCGCGGGCAAGACCCGGTTCGCCGACGGCCTCGCGGCAACCCTGCGGGAGGCTGGCCGGCCGGTGGTGCGGGTGTCCGTCGACGGTTTTCACCACCCGCGGGCGACGAGGTATCGGCGGGGGCGTGATTCTCCGGAGGGGTTTTGGCTGGATTCCTACGACTACGACCGCTTCACGGCCGACGTGCTGAATGCGTTCGCCCACAATGGGTCTCGACGCTATCGGGCCGCCGCGCACGATGTCGCCAGTGACACCGCGCTGGCCGTGGACACCGCGGTCGCCGCGCCAAGCTCGGTGCTCGTCGTCGACGGCATCTTCCTTCAGCGCGCCGAACTCGCCGACGCCTGGCACCTGTCGATCTTCCTCGACGTGCCCTTCACCGAGACGGCGCGACGGATGGCCGCACGCGACGGCACGAGCCCCGACCTGGCCGATCCGCGAACCCGCCGCTACGTCGAGGGGCAGCGGCTCTACTTCGCGGCGTGCGATCCTCGGCGACGTGCCGACGTCCTCGTCGACAACGCCGACTTCGACTCCCCGCGGGTGCTGCGATAGCCATCCGAGCAGGGCGCACCCCGTCTGACGTGCAGGTCCGCGCCAGCCCGGCCCGCGATCGATTTATTGATTCGGCGCCGAGCCAATACCATTGGTAGTGCAATGACCGACAATCAGACTCAGGCCCCCGGCACGTTGACGGCCGCCGAAGGGCGTGCCGCGGACCGCATCACCGCCGAAGCGCAGCGTCGACGGACCTTCGCCGTGATCAGTCACCCCGACGCCGGCAAGTCGACGTTGACCGAGGCCCTGGTGCTGCACGCGAACCGGATCAGCGAAGCCGGCGCGATTCACGGCAAGTCCGGCCGCCGCGCGACCGTGTCGGACTGGATGGACATGGAGAAGGCCCGTGGCATCTCCATCACCTCCACGGCCCTGCAATTTCCCTACCGTGCTCCGAGTGGGCAGGACTGCGTCATCAACCTGCTCGACACCCCCGGCCACGCCGACTTCTCCGAGGACACCTACCGCGTCCTGACCGCCGTGGACTGCGCGGTGATGCTCATCGACGCGGCGAAGGGCCTCGAGCCTCAGACACTCAAACTCTTCGAGGTCTGCCGGCTGCGGCGCATCCCGATCATCACCGTCATCAACAAGTGGGACCGGCCCGGGCGCGACGCCCTGGAGCTGCTCGACGAAATCCAGGCCAGGATCGGTCTGCGGCCCACCCCGCTCACGTGGCCGGTGGGGATCGCCGGTGACTTCAAGGGCGTGCTCGACCGACGCACCGGCAACTTCATCAGGTACACCCGCACCGCGGGTGGCGCCAAGGCCGCACCGGAGGAGCACATCGCCCCGGCCGATGCCCACGACGCGGCCGGCGTCGACTGGGACAACGCCGTGGAGGAGTCCGAGCTGCTGGCCGCCGACGGGTCGGAATACGACCGGGACACGTTCCTCGGCTGCGAGACCACCCCGCTGCTGTTCACCTCGGCGGCGTTGAACTTCGGCGTCAACCAGCTGTTGGACGTGCTCGTCCAGCTCGCCCCGCCGCCGCACGGCCAGCTCGACGTCGACGGCCACCGCCGTCCCGCCGAGGCGCCCTTCAGCGCATTCGTGTTCAAGGTCCAGGCCGGCATGGACTCCGCCCATCGCGACCGCATCGCCTATGCGCGGGTCTGTTCGGGCACGTTCGAACGCGGTGAGGTGCTGACCCACGCCACCACCGGCAAGCCGTTCGTCACCAAGTACGCGCAGTCGGTGTTCGGCCAGCAGCGCACGACGTTGGACACGGCGTGGCCGGGTGACGTCATCGGCCTGGCCAACGCCAACGTACTGCGCCCCGGCGACACGCTCTACCGCGACGTCCCGGTGCAGTACCCGCCGATCCCCAGCTTCTCCCCCGAGTTCTTCGCCGTCGCCCGGGGCACCGATCCCAGCAAGCACAAGCAGTTCCGCAAGGGGATCGAACAGCTCGAGCAGGAGGGCGTCGTCCAGGTGCTCCGGTCGGACCGCCGCGGCGATCAGGCTCCCGTGTTCGCCGCCGTGGGTCCGATGCAATTCGAGGTGGCGACCCATCGGATGGCGACCGAGCTCAGCGCGCCGATCTCGCTGGAGTCGCTGCCGTACACCGTGGCACGTGCCGCCGACCCCGGTGACGTCGACTTCCTGCAGCGGCAACCGTCGGTCGAGGTCTTCACGCGGACCGACGGCGTCATCCTGGTGCTGTTCTCCACCAAGTGGCGGCTCGAGGGTTTCCAGCGCGACAACCCGTCGGTGAAGCTGCAGTCGCTCGTCGCCGCCGGCGACGACTGACCGTCAGACGTAGCGCACCACGCGCTGCCAGACGACCGCTTGGGCCACGACGGCCCGGCCGCCGTCGAGGCTGATGGCCGGGTCCCCGTACAGCTCGTAACCCAGGTCCAGCGCTTCGCTGACGCGGCGGCAGAACGCTTCGTCGTCCGGTCCGGTCAGCAGGCGGTACCTCGGCAATCCGTTCGGTGGTTCCGTCATCTCGTCGATGGTGCCACCTACACTCGGGCAATGGCGGCGGCGCCCCTGACGGCTTGGCTACTCGACTCCGACCCCGCCCTGCGCTGGCAGGTCGAACGTGACGTCGCCCGGGAGCCTCCCGAGGTGTGGCAGGACACCCGCGCCCGCGTCGCGACCGAGGGCTTCGCCGCGCGGCTGCTCGCACTGCAGGATCCCGACGGCCAATGGGCCGGTGGGGCCTTCTTCCCCGGCGACTTCGACTTCGAGGGCCCGGAGGCAGCCGAGGGCGCCGGGCAGCCGTGGACGGCGACCACCTGGACGCTGAACTCGTTGCGGGAGTGGGGCCTCGACGCGGAGGCGCTCCGCGGGACGGCCGACTTGCTGGCCGCCAACAGCCGCTGGGAGTACGACGACCTGCCGTACTGGGGCGGCGAGGTCGACTGCTGCATCAACTCGTGGACGGTGTCCAACGGTGTGTGGCTCGGCGCCGACGTCACCGGCGTCGTCGACTGGTTAGTCGAGCACCGGCTGCCCGACGGTGGCTGGAACTGCGAGTGGGTCGACGGTTCGACGCGGTCCTCGTTTCACTCGACGATCAACGCGCTCAAGGGCTTACTGGACTACGACGTCGCCATGGGCGGGACCGACGCGACTCGAGCGGCGAGGCACTCCGGGGAGGAGTACCTGTTGACCCGCGGTCTGTTCCGCCGACTGTCGGACGGGCAAGCCGTGGGCCCGTGGGTCGACGTCTTCACGCATCCGACGCGGTGGCGCTACAGCGTCCTCAACTCCGTCGACTACTTCCGTCGGCGATCCCTGTTCGACGGCAGCGCACCGGACCCCCGGATGGCCGACGCGATCGCCATGATCCGCGCCGCCCGCCAACCGGACGGCACGTGGATTCAGGGCCCGACGCTACCCGGCCGCCAGTGGTTCCCCGTCGACGTCGCCGCAGGTGAGCCGTCAAAGTGGTTGACTCTGTTCGGCATCCGCGTCCTCGACTGGTGGGACGGGCACCGCTAAAACCAGTTGCGATCGGTGTCGCCCCGGGTCGACCATGGAGTCGGCAATGAGGGGAGGAAGGGATCGTGCGGCGTTACAAGACAGGTGACCAGGTGACCGCCCGAAGCGACATCGGCGGCATCAACGTGCCGGACGTGCCCGCGGGCGCGGTGGGCACCGTCGTGGCGACGACGTTGACGGGCAAGCCCAAGACGATTCACTTCGCGCTCGAGACACCTTGGGGACCAAAGCGATTCGACGTGGGCGTGCATCGCCGCCGAGTCGATCTGGATTAGCCGCGTCGGCGGTTCCCGCGGACCACGCGACGCGTCATCGAGGGCGTCAGAAATTTGGCGGGTGGGTCGATGAGGTTGACCATCCGCATGAACGCCTCGGCCAACACGATGTCGTCTGCCGCGGCAGCCGCCAACTTGTCCGTATACCAGTTGAGCAGCCGCTGCGGGACGGTTCGCCAGCCGTTCGTGGGCGCCACCGCAAAGTCGTTGAGCCGATTGGCTTGCCACAGCGGCGCGAGCTTCTTGGCGGCGTCGCTGAAGTAGCAGCGGCTCATATCGTCCCCGTCCGCTTCGGCGAGGCTTCGGCGCAACGCCTTGGCCTGTAGCGCGGCCGACGACACGCCCTGGCCGTACACCGGGTTGAGGCTGCACACGGCGTCGCCAAGGACCACCAGCCCACGCGGAAGACGGCGAAGTTTGTCGTAGCGGCGCCACACGCTGGCGGGGTAGTGCTGCACCACCACCTCACCCAGCGGCTCAGCAGCAAGTAGCGCGTCCATGATGCGGGCCGGAAGGAACTCGGCGGCCGACCGCAGCAGACCGGGAAGTTCGGCCGGCAAACGCGTCCCGGCGACGCCGATCAAGGTGAGCACCGTGGCGCCGTCCTCATAGGTCAACAGTCCTGCACCCGTTGTCCTTTCGAGTGTCGGTGCAACGGCGACGACGATCTCGTCGAGGGCGTCGTCGGGTATCCGCAACCATTGGCTCGCGTAGGTCAGGTCGACCGCGTAGCGCTGTTCGCTCGGGACGTCGTAACCGTGGGCGCGAAGGAACGCCGGGGGGGAGCTGAGCGACCCGTGGCGTCGACGACCAGGTCCGCGGGCAACTCGCGCTCGTGCCCGTCCCGTCGATCCGCCACCCTAACGGCGGTGACGCGGTTCGACGGCCCCAGCACCGGCTCGACGACGTCGCATTCCTGCGTGATCGTGACGTTCGGCAGCGCTCGGACGCGCTGTCGCACAAGGGCTTCCAGAAGTGGCCGGCTTACCGAATAGGCCAGCAGCTCGCCGGGATTGGCGAACGGCCCGTTCTGGGTCAGCACGTGGTGGCCCACGCCGACGTAGCCGAGAGACGGATCGTCTATGACGTTGGCGCCGGCGGTGAGGAGCTCGTCGAAGACACCGGGGAAGAACTCCTCCAGCACCGTCGCGCCGGGCCGAAGCAGCTGATGCAGGTGGCGCCCCTGCGGCACCCCGCGCCGTTGCGCAATGGCTGCGGGCAGCGCGTCACGCTCCACGAGCGTGACGGACCCGTAGAAGTCGGACAGCACCCGGGCGGTCAACAGGCCGGCCATGCTTGCGCCGCAAACCACGGCGCGGTCACCCACGATCGCCATCGCGCCCTCCCTGGCCCGTCTCCGCTTCCAGAATGGGGGCGGTGGTGGCGTCGCGACTGCGCTTGCGGCGATACAGGTCCTCGTCGGCAGCGGAGATGAGGTCGGCCAAGGTGGCGTCGTCGAAGGACCGGCCGACGGCGACTCCGGTGGTGACGCCGACCTCATGCTCGTTACCGAGGGCGTCGGCGAGCGCCCGTGCGCGATCCTCGTCGTAGCCGCCGACGACGACCACGAATTCGTCGCCGCCCATTCGTCCGATCACGGCCGAGCTGGGGAGCTGGCTGGTCCAGCGGCTGGCGAGGTCGCCGAGGACGCGATCACCGACGGCGTGTCCGTAGCGGTCGTTGATCGACTTGAAGTGGTCGACGTCGAGCACGATGACGGCGATCGGTTCTGCCCGTCGTTGCGCACGAACGATGAGCACCCCGGCCTGCCGGTCCACCCCGGCGCGGTTCCAGACCGACGTCAGGGGGTCGCGCAGGGCGGCGTCGACCAGGGAGGCGTTGAGCAGTCCGAAGACCTCCGGGGCGCCGATGATGCAGACCGCGTACACCACCAGCCACAATCCAGGGACCTCGGCCGGCGCGATCTCCAGCGTCGCCGACGCGCACGCCGCGACGAGAACGGCCAGTGCCCGCGCGGCCGGAAGTGGGTGCCAGGTACGCAGATAGATGGTGACGAACATCAGCGGGACCACGGCCCAGACCTGTGCCACCGGTTGCTCGTGAAACAACGACGCCACCATCGGTGCCGCACCCACGCACGCGGCGGCGCAGACGTAGCGCCACCCTCGCAGCGAGCCGGGGACGGCAAGTGCCAGGCCCACCACGCAGAGCGCAACCGCCCCCACCTCGCCCCGGCTGGAGGCGTAGTCGGGCGACGACACCACCGCCGCGGCGTAGAGCGTGACGAGAATGCCGAGGTAGCCGATCAGCATCCGGCGGCGCAGCGCCTCCGTGGTGTTCGGCATACCTGGATTGTGCTCGATTGACGGCGCATCAGTCGCAAGCCGGTTGGGAATCGTCGCGCAGGGACATCCCCCGGCTCTCGTACAGCGCGGCGTCGGCCCGTGCGTACAGTTCGACGACGTCGGGACGGGACGAGACGTCGGTGGCCACGCCGACACTGACCCCCGGCGTGTCTCGCCGGATGGCGTGCAGGAACTCCTCGACGACGTCGGGTCCATCACCGGCGAGGCACGCCGCGAATTCGTCACCACCCATGCGAGCCAGCACCGCCCGCCGCGGCGCGGAGCGGCGCCAGCTGTGGGCGTATTCGACGATGCGGCGATCCCCCGCCTGATGTCCGTAGGAGTCGTTCAGTGCCTTGAGCCCGTCGATGTCGATGGCGACAACGGTGACGGGGGACGACGCGGTCCGGGCGCGAGCGAGCACGTCGGCGGTGCCGATCTCCCACCCGGCCCGGTTGAGCAGCCCGGTCAGCGGGTCGGTGCACGCCGCCGTGAACATCGCCCGCACGAGCAGGCCGAAGGACTCTGCGGCGCCCACGATGGCGACCACGAAGATCAGGACGGTGATGACGCCGACATGAGGCGCGGGAGCGACCACGACGGCGACCGCACACGCCGCGGTGAGCGCGGCGATCAGGAGGAGAGCCTGACGGGGCGGGTGGAACGCCCGGAGGTACATCGCCAGGTACATCGGGGCGATCAGGCAAACGTATTCGGCGGTCAGGGTGACGTGGAAGGCCATCACGATGGGGGTGGCGGCCATCGCGGCCACGGTGGCCGGCATCGGGCGGTCGGGCCTGACCGCGAGGTAGGCCAGCGCCGACAGCCCGAGGACGATGGCGACGATCCCGCCGATCGGGTTCCCGTAGGCGATGTCGGTGCGCACCGGAAAGAGCGTGAACGTCACCCCGTATGCGTAGAGAAACGTGGTCGCGCCCAAGTAGATTCGCAGAAGTCGCACCGTTTGCTTGCCGAGCACCCGCCCATCGGCGGTGGCGAGCGAGCGCAGGCGGAACATGGCCGTTAACTTGCCTGGGTCCGTGCGGGGCGTCAACCGTGGGCCCACGTGCTGGTTTGATGGTCGAGTGGTTGGCGTGGGCTCGACGAGCACCGGGCTGGTGGTTCTGCGGGGAAACAGCGGCTCGGGCAAGTCGACCGTTGCCCGTCGACTGCAGGATCGCCAGGTGCGCCGACTGGCGGTGGTCAGCCAAGACGTCCTGCGACGAGACGTGCTGCGCGTCCCCGATCAACCGGCCAATCCCGCCGTCGAGCTGATCGACCTGGTGGCTCGCTTCGCCCCTCGACCGCGGCATGCACGTCGTCGTCGAGGGCATCCTGCTCGGCGACGTCTACGGGTCGACGTTGGCCTCGCTCGCGGCCGACCACGTGGGAACCACGCGGTTCTTCCGATTCGACCTGCCGTTCGACGAAACGCTACGACGGCACGCGGCGCGCGGCTGCCGGGACTTCGGGGAGCGCGAGCTTCGGCAGTGGTGGCGCGACGACGACGCGCTCTCCGGTTGCGCCGAAGAGAGGATCGGGGCGGAGCACGACCTCGACGCGGTGGTCGACCTCGTCACGACGGCGATGCGTTGGTAACGCCCTACGTGGCGTTGGCCCACGCATGCTTGGCCACCCGGTGGAAGTTGCCGCCGAGGACGGCGTGAATGGCACCGTCGCTCCAGCCCCGTCCGCCGAGATGATGACCCAGGGCCAACACGGTCTCCGGCGGCATCCACTGGATGGGCCCCCACGCGGTGTAACTGTCGTCGAATAGATGGGGGTTGCGAAGGAGCTCGTCGTTGAAGTCGGCGTGGTCGAAGGAGAAGTCGCTGCTGATGCCGACGTGGTCGACCCCGACCAGGTCCACGGCGTACTCGAGGTGGCGCGTCATCGCGTCGAGTGTCGGGGTGTTGGGCCCCAGGAAGATGCCGACACCGGTGATGCCGACGACGCCGCCCGTCGCGGCGCAGGCGCGGGCCTGGTCGTCGGTGATGTTGCGCGGGTGGTCCCAGACCGCCTTTATGCACGAATGGCTGTACACCACAGGGCCGTTGGAGACCTCGCACAGGTCCAGCCCCGTCCGGGTACTGCAGTGTGACCCGTCGGGCACGATGCCGACCGCGTTCATCTCGGCGACGATCTCCGCGCCCCACGCCGTCAGACCCGTGTCCACGGCGTCCAGGCATCCGCTGCCGGCCCGGTTGGCGTGGTTGTAGGTGGGTAGCAACGTGCGAACGCCGAGGCCGGCCAGTGTGGCGAGGTTGTCGAGGTCGTCGCCGACGGGACCGGAGTCCTCCAGGTCGAACGCCACGGCGATCCGGTCGTCGGCGGTGATGCGTTCGACGTCGTCGACGTGGGCGGCCAGTTCCAGATCCGGATGCGCGTCCACGGCCGCGCGAAAGTGCTCGAGCAACGCGACGGTGTCGTCGAACGAGTGCGGCGAATACCCGGCGTTGACGGAGACGAAGGCGCCGCCCTGGCGCTGGAAGCGGGTCAGGGGGTCGACCGCGGCACTCACCTGCAACGGCAGACAGGCGTGCTGATCCCAGAGAAACTGCGACATGACCATCGATGGTGCACCATGCATTGCCCAGCGGCACTGACCGAGTATCCGGACTAGGAGGCGCCTGCCACGAACCGCCCGTCGACCGTCGCCGAAATCCGGACGTCCTCCGGGACGAGTTCGACGTCCGGACCGCTCCCGGCCGAGGCCCGTGCGGCCCGAAGGTATCCCCCACCCTCTTCGTTGAGCGCGTGGGTGCCGAGCATTCCAGCGTCGGCAATGGCGACGGGGCTCACCGCTCCGAGGCCGAGGGCGTCGGCATAGAGCTGGGCGCGGGTCGCCGCGTCCCGAACGGCCTTGGTGCGCACTTCCTCGACGAGTTCATCTCGGCGTTTGTCCGTCAGCGCCCAGTCCACTCGGGAGAGATTGAATCCGTCGGTATTGCTGACGTGTTCCCCTACCCACTGCGACAGCGCGGCGAAATCACGGAACTTCACTTCGACGCTGACAGACGCGTGATGAACGAGTGGAAGCCGCTTGCCGTCCTTGTTCCAGGGGCGAGTCGACCACGTCCGAAGCTGTTGGGCAGACCACCACGTCACCGCGCCTTGGCCGTCGCCCTCGAGGTGGCTGACCGACTCCTTGACGGTCTCGAGGTCCCGCGCAACCCGGTCGTACACCGCCCGCATCTCGGGGCCCTCATAGCCGATGGATGCGTGCACGGTGCCACGCTCGGGAGGCTGAAACGCGGAGAAGGAACCACTGACGGTGATCTCGGTCGGCATGTGGCCAAAGCTAGCGCCGCGCGAGGTCCACGGCATACGTCAAGGTCGCCCCAGGAGCGCGGCGTACTCGTCGCTCATTTCGGGGTTGAGGCAGCCGTCCTAGCCGCGCGGATCGTGTGCACGGCGTCGGGGCTGGACGTCGGCGACCAATCACGCGGTCTCGTCGGGCCGCGCCTGGGCCAAGACCCCGCCATCGGGATCCACGATTCGGCTGCAGCCGAGCGTTGGACGCACGCCGATCACGTGTCCGCTGTGGCTCGGGACGGCAATCAGCGCCGCACCTCGGGCACTAAGGCCGGCGATCAGCCCGAGCATTCGCCGATCGGCGATCCGCTCGCCGGGAACGACCGTCGAGCCGCCATCGCCACCACGAGCCCGAGCGCGACGAACGCCGCGCTCACCAGCGGAAGGCCGCCCACGCCGATCACCGGGAGGAGGCCGGCACCAATGGCCGCGCCCGCGCCGATGCCCACATTCGCCGATGCGTTCACCCAGGCCCCGGCCAGCTCGGGCGAGGTGGCACCGGTTCGAACGGCACACGCCTGGTAGATGGGTGGCACCCCGCCGAAGGCGCCGTTCCAGACGAGTGCGGCGATCACCAAGGGCAGCAGTGCTTCGTCCGCCACACCGGCCGCGGCGATCGCGACGATCACCACCGCGAGCACCACGAAGACGGTGCGCCGCGGGCTGCGGTCGAGCGTGCGGGCCGAGAAGGTCAGGCCCACCAGACCGCTTGCGCCGCAGAGCAATAGAACGGGGCCGACGAGTGCGGGCGTCGCACCGGCAGCCAACAACGCGGCACTGATGTAGGTGTAGAGCGTGAACTGACCGACGAAGGTCAGCGCGTTGGACGCGACGACGGCTACCAGTTGCCGCCTGCTCCCCGCGGCCCTTGCCTCGAGGGCGGGGCCGTCTTGCGGCACGGCGGGCAGGAGCCAGGCGACGAACGCCAAGGTCGCGGCCGCCAGGACCGCGAGCACGCCAAACGACACCCGCCACCCGAACGCGGTACCGAGCGACGTCGAAAGGGGTACGCCCAGAACGAAACCCACCGACACGCCGGCGGTGGCGATGGCTAGCGCGCGGCCGACCCGAGCACGTTCGACCAGCCGCGGGGCGTATCCGATGCACAGCGAGAAGAACAACGCGTGAGTCAGGCCGCCGACGGTGCGGCCAGCCGCGACTGCGGCGAAGTTCGGTGCCACGGCGACCACTGCGTTGCTGACCACGTAGAGCAGCAAGGTCGTCAGCAGCAGTGGTTTGCGTGGCAACCGAGCGGTGACCACCGTCAGGGGGACGGCAAGGGTGGCGACCATGACGGCGTAGAGGCTGACCAGCAGGCCGGTCGTGGAGGTGTCGACGTCGAAGGTCGAACCAATGGCTGGTAGCAGCCCGACGGGCAACATCTCGGTGGTGACGGCGAGGCACGACGCGGCTGCCAGCGCGAGGAGACCGCCGATGTTGGATCGGACGCTCAATCCAGGGTCGACAGACGTCACGTTCCCACAATATACTCGCCAGGCGAGCATATTCAAGGGCGTTACGGGCGTTGCCGTTCCGCCCACTCCGCGAGCGCCTCGGCACCGGTGACGGTGTCCAGCGCCAGCGTGACGGCGCCGACGAGTGGACCGTCGTCGCCATGCATGCCGTCGAGCACCGGCGGCGGCGATTCCTTGCGGAAGGCCATCAACCCGTCCCGGTAGGCAGCGTCGAACGCGTCGGGTGCGGCCGCCCGCAGCAGGGGGGCCACGCCGCCGATCGTGACGACGTCGGGATCGTGGAGGTTCACCAAGCCACCGATCCCCCGACCCAACGACGTCGCCACCTTCTCAAAGGCATTGCGGGTCAGCTCGTCTCGATCGTCGCGTGCCACGAGACTCCGCACGTAGCCGACCGGGTCCTCCGGCGGTGCCTCTCCCCGGTGCCGAGCCAGCGCTCGCCCGTCGACGGTGAGATCCCAACACCCGAACGCACCGCAGGGGCACACCAGGGCCGCGTCGGCGAACGGGATGTGTCCGTACTCCCCTGCCGCGCCGTGCGCGCCCCCAACTGGCTCCCCGTCGACCACCAGCGTGCCTCCGAGACCGTGCGCGACGATCAGGTGCAGGGCCGTGGCGGCCGAATGGGCCACCCCGGTGCGCGACTCCGCCAACCCGGCCAGGGTCGCGTCGTTGCCGATGATGAGCCGAACGCCGGCGTCGTCCGGAATTCGGGCGGCCAATCCCGACATGTCGACGTCGCGCCATCCACGCGAGGGCACCTGACCCACATGGGAACTGCTGACCGGGCCAGGCGCGGCGACCGCTATTGCTCTGATCCGCGTGGAATTTCGACGGTACGCCGCACCGATGGCCTCGGTCAGCTGAGCTCGGACGCGGTCTTGGTCGCCGCCGGTGGCCTCGTCGACCACCACGGGTTGGCCGTCGACGCCTGCCAACGCCAATCTCCAGTCACCGGATCGCACATCGACGGCGAGCACCAACGGGCCCTCTTCGTGGGGACCCAGCACCGTCGTCGGCCGACCTCGGCCCTGCACCGGTGCCGGAGATTCGCTCAGCAGTCCGGCGCTGCGCATGCGGGCCATCAACTCGGCGGCCCCGCCACTTCCGATGCCCAGACGTTGGGCCGCCGTAGCGCGGGTGATGCCCGGCTCGGCCCGCACGACGGCGATCAGTTGAGCGGCTCCCAACCAACGGATGTGGGCCGCTTGACCGGCGTCGCGAGCCGTGACCACGGCTCCACCATATCGAACGCTCCTGGACTCCGGCCTCGACACGGATCAGGATCCGTGACTCACAGGGGTTGCACGCATTCCGGCGACCAAGAGGCTGAGAAGCCGTTCACGTTGTCCCGCTTGGCGATTGGGTTGTTCACCCACCCACGTCACGGCGGCCACCATGTCCAGCACGTCCTCGGCGCGGACATCCGGACGGAAGGCGCCCTCTCGCACGGCCCGAGCGATCAACGCGGTGCCGGCCTCCCGCGCCTGGCGGCAGGAATCCAACTCGTCTGACTCGGCGACCGGGTTGACCAAGGTCTCGGCCAGCCCCTTGAACATGCTGCCCTGCTCGACGTAGGCGTTGAGCCACGCCTCCAGCGCATGGGCCGGGTCGGGCTCCGTCAACAGCGCCACCCCCATGTCGTGAATGCCGTTCAGACCATGGTCGATCACCGCGCGCACCAACCGATCTCGAGTGGGGAAGTGTCGGTAGAGGGTGCCCGGACCCACGCCCGCGGCACGGGCGATGTCATCCAGGGAGGCGGTCACCCCGTCGCGACCGAAGGCGATGCGCGCGGCGTCGAGCACGCGTCGCCGATTGCGTTGCGCGTCCGCGCGCAGCGGTCGTGTCATCGTCCACCCCCTCGACAAACGGAGAATGTCTCCGTAATAATTACCGGAGACTGTCTCCACATATTACCGAAGGGACGCTGGGCATGTCCGAAGACATCGGCATCACTGCCGAGGAGCTGGCCGAGATGAATCGGCAAGTCATCGCGGACTTCCGCGCGACCGGGGGTCGTCCGGGCGGCCAGTTCGAAGGCATTCCGGTCGTGCTCGTGCACCACGTCGGCGCCAAGTCCGGCAAGGAGAGGATCGCTCCCCTGGTGCCGTTCCTCGACGACGACCGGATCTACGTCATCGCGAGCAAGGGCGGCTCCGACACCAATCCCGACTGGTACCACAACCTGGTTGCCCATCCCGAGACGGTCGCGGAGTGGGGCACGGAGACGTTCCCGGTGACTGCGCGCGTGCTGCAGGGCCAAGAGCGCGACGACGTCTACGCCAAGCAGGTCGCGGTGCAACCCCAGTTTGGCGACTACCAGCGGCGCACGTCACGGGTGATTCCCGTCATCGAGCTGGAGCGGTCTCGCAGCTGACCCGAGCCGGCCATCGGCGACCGGCCAATCAGCCGCGCCGCCGCGCCAGCCAGACGGTTCGCGAGCCGCACGACGGGTCCTTGCTGACGTGGTCGACGACGTCGAAGCCGTTGGCATCCAACGACTCCAGATATCCGTCGGGGTCGAGGCTGCCGTGGTACAGCGGAACGCCGTCCAAGTGGCCGATCGCGGCTCCTTCGGAATTCCCACTGGTGAACATCAGCGCCGCACCCGGAGCGGCATGGGCGGCGAAGCGCGGGAACATCGCACGCTGATCACTCGGCGAGAGGTGAAACAAGCTGTCCCACGCGAGCAGACCGTCGAACCGCCGACCGAGGCTCAGCTCACGCATGTCCCCGAGATGCACGGGCGTGGCTGGCACATTGCGCTCGAACAGCGCGAGCATCGTCGAGGAGCCGTCGAACCCCGTCACGTTCACGCCGCGCCGGATCAGCTCGCGGGCAATGGGTATGCCGGAACCGCAGCCGATGTCCAGCACCGTCCCCCCGACGGGAAGGACATCGCAAAACCGGTCGAGCCAAGAACGCTCCACCAGGTGTTCGTCGCGAAGCTTGGCCCACACAGAGCCGTAACGCTGGTAGACGGCGATCACGGTGTCGTCATCGGGGCCGGTCACGCGTGCTCTCCCTCGGTAATCGCGCCCATGCGGCGATCGTAAGTCCACCGACGGCGGAAGGCCGCGGCCCTTGTTGATCGGGGCCAGACTTATGGCGAAACGGTGACGGTTACCCGCGTGCAGAACGGCGGGGACGTCCTCTTCGACTCCACGGTCGACGGACGACCGAAGTGATCCCCTCGACCGTACGGCTCGTCTCACATCTCGACGGCCGATGATCACGTCTGCCCGCCGCCACCGGGCTCGTCGCCGAATTACCCGACAGGACAAGCGATTTGACGGTGGCAAATAGTGAACCACGGCTCGGACGCCGGCGAACCATCCTCGGCCGCCAGGTGCCTCTCGCGCCACGGTCGTCGACGTTCGACCCGAGAACGTCCGGTGTTTTGACCGGTTGACGTCAAGAAACCACACAGGTGACGCCGTTACGTTCCGTAAGGTAAATCGACGCGCAAACGGACGTCTGGCAACGCTCCGCCGCGTCGGCCTGGCTGTCGGGAGGTGGCGTCGCATGTTCAACACCCGGACGCAGGCGGGCGCCAAGCCCGACAATCTGCTCGACTTCGTCGACCAAGCCTTGTTCCTGGGGCTGCGCGCAACCGGTCATTCCGCGGTGACGCAAATCGTCTGGGTGTACGAACACGAGATTGGCCTAGACGGGGTGCGGCGCTTTCACCGGGACATGGGGTACGGCATGGCGGGCCGGCTCATCGAGCCGTCCGTCATACCCTTCGGCCGTCACCGCTGGATCACCTCGGTGGGCCCGGCCGCACCCTTGCGCATCGCACCGCAATCGCGTTCCCGAACCGAGCTCAGCGACTGGATCGACGAATGCGCACAGCTGCCGATTGATCCCCAGTTCGGACCGTCCTGGCACATGAGCGTGCTGCCGATGACCGACGGCGCGACAGCCGTGAGTTTGGTGGGGTCACACTGCGTGGCCGACGGTGGCGGGGCCCTGCTGACCGTCTACGAGGCCGTGCTGGGGACCCGCCGCAACCTGGGCTATCCCCCGCCGCGCGCGCGGACCTGGTTCCGGGCGGTCGCCGCAGATCTGCGCCAGACCGTGCACGACGTTCCCGAACTCGTGCGCACCGTGGCCGCCGCCGCTCGCTTCCTCTGGCGCCATCGGAAGAATTCGTCGGCGGCGGGCACGACCGCGCCGAGGGTGTTCGAGGGCGCTCAGGCAGATGCCGCAGTGACCGCTCCTGCCGTCGCGGTGATCATTCCGATCGAGCAGTGGGACGCACGGGCGGCCGCCCTTGGTGGCAACAGCCATGCGCTGCTCGCAGCGCTGTGCGCCAGGCTGGCCGTGCACCAGGGACGCGGACTGGCCGACGACGGAACGGTCGGACTCATCGTTCCCATCAACGACCGCACGTTGGACGACACCCGGGCCAACGCGGTGAAATTGGCCTACCTGCGCATCGACCCCGCGAACGTCACGACCGATCTGGGTGACACGCGCACGGCAATTCGAGAAGCGCTGAAGGTGGTGCGCGAAAGACCCGACGAGGCTCTTGCCCTCTTGCCACTGACGCCCTTCATCCCCAAGGCCGCCGTGAGGCGCACCGCCGATCTGGCGTTCGGGTTCACGTCTGAGCCCGTGTCGTGCTCGAACGTCGGCGACCTCCCCGATGACGTGACCCGCCTCGACGGAACGCCGGCTGACGTGGTGATCATGCGCGGGGTCGACCAACACGTCACCCGCCGTGTGCTCGAGGAGCGCCGCGGGGTTCTCACCGTCGTAAGTGGCCGGCTCGCCGGGAAGGTCAGCATGACCGTCGTGGGATACCAACCCGGCGCACCCAACACCAAGGAATGGCTACGGGCGACGATTGGCACCGCGCTGGACGAGCTTGGGCTCACCGGCATGCTGGTGTGATCGTCGACGGCGGCGGCACGGGCTGGTCGTAGTGCCTGGTGAAGTCCTCCGGTGGACTGGTGACGCTCAGATAGCAGAACTCCGCGGAGCTGCTGTTCTCGACTCCATGCGACACACCCGCGGGCGTCCTCACGACCTGGCCAGCCCCGATCGCCGTGGTGGATCCGTCGGCGAACAGCATTGTCGCCGAGCCCTTCTCGACGATCCAGACCTGTTCGGAGTGCTGGTGGACGTGAGGTGGCGACACGGCGCCCGGCTGCATCGTGACGCGGGTGATCGTCATCTGTGCGTCCGGCGCGTTCTCGGGCCAGAGGATCTGGACCGACTCCTTTCCTGGCCGACGCAGGACGGTCGCGTCGCCGACGGCCGCGATGGAGATGTCAGAGCCCATCGGTCAGGACCCCGAGTGCCGTTCGGGGGCATGCGAGATCGCCCAATACAGAAGGACGGCAGACAGCAGTCCGAACTTCGTCAGCGCCGCCCGGCGGGCCCGGGTTGCGTGCGCCTGCCGGTCCCGGCCGTGCAGGATGTTCAACAGCGCCACGCCTTCGCGTGCATCGGCGGCCACCGCCGCCAAGCACGCAACCTGCGCCCACCGGGCTAGTCGGACCTTCGACCGACGGCGTGCGAGCCGACGTTCGGCACCTTCTGCGAGCAGCGCCGCGAACACGCCGTAGGTGCACATGTAACCGAAGTCGAGCCGCAGTGACGCACGTGCAGCCGCGACACCCTTTGGGCCCCAGCTGTCGAGGATGTAGGTCACGCGGCGCTCGCTGCCGGCCAACTCGAACGCGATGATCCCCGGACCGCCCGTCGCGTGCATAGCGCGCTCCAGACAGAGCATCCCCACTGTTGCCGCCAGCCACAGTCCGCCAGACCACCGGGTAGCCGTCCGCACCTGGTCGTCGGTCGCCGAACGCAACGACACGTCGATCGCCATGGGCGGATGCTAACTCGACCGTCGAGGAACCGACGCATCCCAGGGGCATGTCCGGTCGACTCGTGGTGTCGGCCCTTCAGGCCTGTGACGACACCGGACGACGAAGGGCAGTGCGCTCGATACTGAGCCGATGCCGAAGAGCTCCGTGCCCCAGAGCAGTGCGACGCACAGCTCGCACGAGTGAGACACGATCTGCCGGCTGGCCAACAGGATTCGCTGCGCGCTGACCGCGCGCTCGACCGGTGGCGTCGTCGAGGCGGTCAGCGGGGAACCGCGAACGTCTCAGAGCCCGATCAGCGTCTCGAGCCAGCCGCGGGCGAAGTAGACGACGAACCCGGCCGTCACGATCCACAGCAGCGGGCTGATCTCGCGGACCTTGCCGGTCGCGGACCGCGTCACCACCCACGCGATGAATCCGATCCCGATGCCGTTGGCGATCGAGTAGGTGAACGGCATCGCGGCGACGGTGAGCACTACCGGCATGGCGACCGAGAACTCGGAGACGTCGATGTGACGCAGCTGCGACACCATCATCACGCCGACGACGACCAGCGCCGCGGCGGCCACCTCCGTCGGCACGATCGACGCGAGCGGCGAAATGAACATCGCGGCCAGGAACAGCACGCCGGTGACCACGTTGGCCAGGCCGGTGCGCGCGCCCTCCTCGACGCCCGCGCCGGACTCGATGAAGACGGTGTTCGACGACGCCGACGTCGCGCCGCCGACGGCCGCACCGGCGCCCTCGACGATCAGCGACGCCTTCAGCCGGGGGAAGTTGCCCTTCTCGTCGGACAGCCCGGCCTCGCGCGACAGCCCGGTGAGCGTGCCCATGGCGTCGAAGAAGTTCGCGAACACCAACGTGAACACCAGCATCACGGCCGCCAGCACGCCGATGCGGCCGAAGCTGTTCAGCGTGAACGCGCCGACCAGCGACAGGTCTGGTAACGCGAACGGCGACCCCGACAGCGTCGGCACCGACAGGCTCCACCCGCCGGGCTTGTCGACCGCCGAGCCCAAGTGCCAGATGGCCTCGATGACGACGGCGAGCAGCGTACCCGTGACGAGGCCGATCAGGATGCCGCCGCGGACCTTCCGGACCACCAGCACGCCGGTCAGCAGCAGGGTGAAAACGAACACCAGGACGGGCACGGTGCTGATCGATCCGGCGCCACGGCTGCCCAGCCCGACCGGTGGGGACGGCACGCCGGTGGCTCCGACGAAGCCCGCGTCGACCAGACCGATGAACAGGATGAACAACCCGATGCCCGCCGTGATCGCGAGCTTGAGTTCCATCGGCACGGCGTCGAAGACCAGCCTGCGCAGTCCGGTCGCCGCCAGGATCACGATGATGACGCCGTTGATCACGACCAGACCCATGGCCTCGGGCCAGGTGACCGAGCCGACCACCGTCGTCGCGAGGAACGAGTTGATGCCGAGGCCCGCTGCGAATGCGAAGGGCAGCCGCGCGATGACGCCGAACAGGATCGTCATGACGCCCGCCGCCAGCGACGTGGTGGCCGACACCTGCGCGAAGTCCAGTCGGTTGCCTGCCACGTCCGCCGAGCTGGACAGGATGATCGGGTTCAACACGATGATGTAGGCCATCGCGATGAAGGTGACCAAGCCGCCGCGGATCTCGGTGCCGACGGTCGACTGCCGCGCGGTGATCTCGAAGAAGCGGTCGAGACGGTTCAGGGATTGCGTGTTCTCCACGCCGACGACCCTAGAGTCGCGCGCCGATCACGTCCCAGCTGGGTCTTCTCGGCGGCGGCGGCCTCCGTGCGCGCCACGCAAGGTCGCATTACGCGCATGTCGATCCTCACCGTGGGCGTGAGGATTCGCGGTCGCGGCTAGCTCATGCCGGTAGGCGAATTCCCGGTGTGATGGAGATCGATTGGATGCGCCACCCCTCGGCGGTACGTGCGTAGCCGATGTCGGCGCCGAGGTACGCGGCGCGGGGGTCGTCGTCGCCGCTGGCGGCGAGCCACATCAACCACTCGCCGGCAGCGGTGTCACCGTCGATGACGAGCACGGGGTTGAGGAATGCGTGCATCGCGAAGGGCACGTGCGCCGTGGCTTCTGGCAGGGCGGCCGCGATCGCGGCTGCCCCCTTTGTCGGCGGCGTACCCGGGTGAAGGAACGTGCCGTCGGTGGTGAAGATCTGTGGGATCAGCTCGGGTTGAACGGTCTTGTCCTTCCAGCCACGGTTGATGGCGTCGGCGTAGCGGGCGGTGAGGTCGACGATGGCAGCGTGGTCGTCCCAAGCGGACGGTCGGGGAACGGCCATCGCGGCGGCCGTCAACGCGGCCGTGAGCGCTGCTGTGCGACTGGTCGGCGCCGTCACGGCACGCCAGGCGACGTAGCCGTCGGGTCGGACCAGGGCCGCGCCGCCGGCGCCTAGCCCGTACGCGGCGGCCACAGTCCGAGACACCTCCGATTCAGTTGCCACACAAAGGATCTCAACCTGGATGCCGAGATTGCGTGTGACGTCGTCGGTGGCGCTGCGCCACGTCTCGGAACCGGTCACCAATGTCCAGCGGGACCCGAATGCGTCGAGCGTCGAGCGGTGCCGGTCGATCCACACGTGCGGCGCCCGCGTGCCGGGTTGCCCGGTCCACTCGTCTGGTGTCCGGGCTGCGGGCAGCTCCGGGCCGACATCGGGGAGTGCCGCAGAACGGTAGAGCTGGCCGAGTTCCATCGCGACGTCGTCGATGATCTCTTCTGCTGGCGCAGACGCGTCGCCGTACGCCTTGTAGTCGTCGTGGGCGAAGATCTGGTTGTGACGCAGCCACGCGACGGGCCGTCGCTCTGCGTCATAGGTGTCCAGGAGACGCGCCTCGCTGCGGCCTTCGAGAACCGCAGCGATTTTCCAGGCCAGATTGTGCGCATCACCTATCCCGGTGTTCGCACCGTATCCGCCGCGGTTGGGAGGGAGCTGATGTGCGGCGTCGCCGACGAGAAACACCCGCCCGCAACTGAAGTGATCGGCGATGAGCGCCGACAACTCCCAGCGCCCCGTGGTGATCAGGTCGATCACCAGGTCGTCCATTCCGGTGGCGCGGCGGATCGCGTCGCATTGTTCGTCTTCGCTGCGGTCGCGGTCATCGTTGAGCATCAGCACCCAGCGACCGTCGGAGTAGGTCGTCAGAAAGGCGTCGAATCCGTCTTGCTCGATCTCGAATTGCACGATGCCGTGACGCAGATGCTGTTCGAGTTCCGGCGCGCTAAACAGGATGCTGCGCCGCACCGACAACTGTCCCCGGCCGGTGCGGCCGATGCGCAACGCGTCCCGGACAGAGCTTTTGGCCCCATCTGCTGCAATCAGATAATCGGCCTTGACGTGATATTCGCTGCCGTCGGCCCGCCTGCGCAGCGTGACGGTGACTCCACCTTCGTCGTCTTGGAAGGACACGAGTTCAGTACCCAGCCGGAGGTCTGCGCCGAGTTCTACGGCGCGATGCCGCAGGATGGGCTCCAAGGCGTCCTGGGCGATCGCACTGGCGTGGGCCGGTGAGTGGTCGCTTGCGTTCGAGGCGCTGAATTCTGTTGGCGACCAGGGGTATTCCTCGAACCAAGAACCCGTGAGACTCTCGACTCGAGCGCGCCGTGGGGGGCCACCCTGCGTGCTTGGTGGTAGCTCGATCCCCACGCTGCGAAACAGCTCCATCGTCCGGGTGGTGTAGCCAATGGCGCGCGGATGCAGAGCGCTGCCTGAGTGCCGCTCGACGAGGACCGTCGAAACCCCCTGCGATGCAAGGAAGACCGCCGCTGTCAGCCCCACCAGGCTGCCACCGACGACGAGAACGGCTGTTTCTTCAGCGGATGTGTCAACCATGTGTGTCCCTTCGATACCTTAATCCACTAACGTTATATATCCACTAATGTTAATGAGCAAGTTGCATGGAGCGGTATGGTGAGGCGATGACCACCGAGCCGCTCGGGCGTCGTGAGCGAAAGAACGCCCAGACGCGTCGTGCTCTCTCCGAGGCCGCCGAGCGGTTGTTCTTGGCCCGAGGTTATGACGCCGTGGCGGTCAAGGACATTGCCGACGAGGTCGACGTCTCGGTGCCCACCCTGTTCAAGCACGTTCCCGACGGGAAGCCGGCGGTGATGTTCGACGACGGTGTGGAGCGACGAGAGAGCCTGCTCGGCGCCGTCCACGACCGACCGGAGGGCGTCTCGGTGATCGCTGCGCTGCGGGACTTCATGGCTGGGCGGGGACCATTCGAGCAGCATCCGTCCAAGCTGTTCCGACGGCGCACTGAACTGATCATGGGAACGCCCGCCTTGAGGGAGTACTCGCGAAAGCTCTGGATCCGTTGCGAGGCGCCTCTCGCTGAAGCCATTGCGGCCGAATTGGCGCTTCCGCCAAGCGATGTGACGGCGCGCGCCGCCGCCCGTTACGTGCTGGAGATCCCTCAATTCGTCGGTGACGAACCCGATCCGCGTACAGCCTTGCATGCGATCTTCGATCTGCTCGAGCACGGGCTACCAGCGCCCCCCGTCAAGTCATGAAACGAACGCGGCGTCGCCGAGTTCTCATCAGCGGCATCGTCGAAAGGCTTGCGGTGCTCGACCACACCCGGCTAGTAGTGAGAACGCGTCGGGTGGAACCTGGCGATGGCGTCGATGACCGCGGCGCCCATGGCGGGGCTGCCGGTGTGGCCGGTGTCCTCAATGATTCGCAACTCGGCGTCCGGCCAGGCTTGAGCCAGTTCCCATGCGGTGAGCAGCGGACCGGACAGGTCCAGTCGCCCGTGGATCAACACTGCGGGGATTCCCCTCAGGCGGTGCACGTCCCGCAGCAACTGACCGTCCTGGAGCCACGCGTGGTGGGCGAAGTAGTGCGTGCAGATCCGCACGAACGCCAGTTTCGCGGCGTCGGGCTTGGCACCGTACTGACCCGGGCTGCCCAAGGTTTCGTGGGAAATGACGGCGTCTTCCCACGTGCACCAATCGTGGGCAGCCTGTTGCCGCACGGCGATGTCGGGGTTCTCCATCAGCTGTCGGTAGGCCTCGACGAGGTTCCCGTCGCGGTGAGGCTCGGGTACCCCAGCGCGGAAGCGTTCCCATTCGGCCGGGAACAGAAGACGCACCCCACCGTAGAGCCAGTCGATCTCTCGGGGCCGGGTCATGGTGACCCCAATGAGGATGATGCCGAGGACCCGGTCGGGGTGGCGTTGGGCGTAGGCCAGGATCAGCGTCGACGCCCAGGAGCCGCCGTAGAGCAGCCATCGGTCGACGCCCAGGTGCTCGCGTAATGCTTCGATGTCGGCGAGCAGGTGCTCGGTGGTGTTGTGCGCCATGACCGTTGCCGGGTCACTGGCGTGAGGCGTGCTGCTCCCGCAGCCACGTTGGTCGAACAGCACGACCTGAAATGCCTCCGGGTCGAACCCCTTGTGGCCGCGCCGTGGTCTGCCGGATCCAGGTCCACCGTGCACGACCAGGACCGGCCGACCACGAGGTTTGCCCCTGGCCTCCCAGTACACGAGGTTGCCCTCACCGACGTCGAGCAGCCCGTGGTCGTATACCTGCGGCTCGGGAAACGGTCGGCGTTCAGACACAACCGACCACGCTACCGACGGCCCATGTCCCCAGCGCCGCGAAGAATCGAGACAGGAACTGATCGACCTCGATTCTCTACCAAACGAGACGCACGGACGAATTATAGAAATTGAACAAATGCCCACTGCGTGCGCCGACGCTGACGCCGCCATCGGACCCAGCCCCGCCCCATCGGGTGGAACACTGCAACGGGTGAAGGTCGCGGCGTACCAGGGCCCGTATCTGCCGTTCGGCTCAATGGACGCCGTGGAGCTGATCAGGGAGCAACTCACCCAGTGCGAGCGCCTTGGCGTTGACCTCATGTGTTGCCCAGAGGCAATTCTGGGCGGACTGGCCCACGAGGCGGACGGTCAAAGTCCCCACGATGTCGCAGTCAGTGTGAAAGAACTTCGCCGACTGCTCACGCCGTTGACGTCCTCGCCGGTCGCCAGCGTCGTTGGCTTCACCGAACGCGCCGACGACGGCCAGCTGTACAACTCGGCAGCCTTCCTCGCTGATGGAGCCGTGCAGGCCGTCTACCGCAAGGTCTATCCGGGCTACCGGACCGTCATCCGCGCCGGCACGGAACTGCCGGTCATCGCCTTCCGTGGCACCGTCGTGGGCGTCATGATCTGCAACGATCTCTGGTACGTCGAGCCGGCGCGGATCCTTGCCAGCAAGGGAGCGACGGTCATTTTCGTTCCCACCAACAGCGGCCATCTTCGAAACGCACCGCTGGACAACCGGTTACGCACCAGAAGTGAAACTCTTCCCATAGCACGGGCGGTCGACAACACGGTGTCTGTGGTCATCGCCGATATTGCCGGACGACAGCACGGACGCGCCGCGTTGGGCAGCAGCCGAATCGTCGACCCCGACGGCGCACTGCTCTCCGCGGCCAATCCCCACGAGGTCGGGCTGGTCGTCACCACCATCGACGCCCACTCACGTCCGTTCGATCCACGTGGCTGGGACGGTCACACTAACCCGGCCGTGCACCGCCAGTACTCCTCCGTCGTCATCGGAGATCTTTGATCAGCGCCAATCCCAGCGGTCCGTTGCCCTGGCCGACGCCGTGAAAGCCCTTGCGCTCATACAGACGTTTGGCGGGGGTTGCTACGCGAACTTTCGATCGATCCCCGGCCGCATCATCACCCTGCGCCAGGATGGCTACTTTCACAATCGGCAGGTGGCTGCACTCGCTGACACCCAACATCTCGAACCCACCGGATCAGCATCTCCGGTCCTACCCGAGTAAGCCTATGAATTCTGTTCGGGCTTGGCGGCAACGTGACTCATCCACAGTTCGATATCGCGCCGGGAAGCAAGTCTCACCACACGCACATTCGGATTCGACGCCGCAACGGCTGGGATTCGGCCTCGGAGCTTGTTCCGGGTGCGGATTCCCCAGCGCACGATGTGGTCAGAGTCAGTGAAGAAGCTAAGCAGTGGCCCTTCATAGTTGCCGTTCCAGAGCTCCACTCTCCGCAGCCGCCGGCGAACTGTGCGGCGAGTCAGCTGGTACAGGGTCAGTGGCGTCGAAAGGTCGAGCCAAATCAGCGTGTCGGCGCGTTCGAGGATCTTCGCGCGGACCGCTGAGTACTGCCACTCGACCACCCACGAATCTCCGGAGATGACTGCCTCCACGTCACGGACGAAGTCGGGTCGCGGTTCCCAGTTGGGGCCGTGGAACAGGCCGTCGATTTCAACATAAGTGAGACTCAACCGGCTCGAAAGTCGCTTGGCCAACGTCGACTTGCCAGATCCCGTCACGCCAGCAATAGCGATGCGCTGAGGTCGCCAGGTGACGGGATCGGCTGCCGACAGCACGCACCTGAGCGTAGCGCCGGGGTCGATTTCTCCCCACCAACTGAGAGGACTGATCGACCTCGTTTCTACTTACGAGACATCGTCGCCGGACGATCATGTTCCTGGCACCCTCGTGTCCGGAACAGCCTTCACACAGCTCCATCAACCTGGCCCCACCTACCTTGCATGCGAGTGGTCCGCTTCCACGAATACGGGATCCTTTGCGACAAGATCCCCACGGCGCTTGACGTCGCAACCGTGGCCCAGATGTGACCCCAAAACACAAAGGTCACGACCTCTTTCGAGATCGTGACCTTTGGCGTCGCAGTTCGTGGAACCGCTCATTGTGGGCGAAGGGGGACTTGAACCCCCACGTCCCGAAGGACACTGGCACCTGAAGCCAGCGCGTCTGCCATTCCGCCACTCGCCCCAACAACCGGGTGAGACTATCACGCTCTCGGGCCGCTCTCCCAACCGCGCAGCTTGGCCCATGTATGCCGTCGTGGACGTCTCTGACCAGCCTCGATCTGATAACCGGTGCCGGTCGGTGACGTTCTGACGCCGATGGCCGATACCATGCCAAGAGGAATCGACACCCGCGACACGCAGGTTCCGTACTGCGTCGAACGCGGCCACCACGACGAACAGCGAGGCAGGCGGTGACATGGGACTCGTCGACCGCTTCGAGCGCAAGCTCGAGGCAACCGTCGGTGACACCTTCGCGCGCGTCTTCGGCGGGAGCATCGTTCCGCAGGAGGTCGAGGCCATCCTCCAGCGCGAAGCCGACGCCGGTGCGCGCGAAGTCGGCGGCCGCCGAATTTTGGCCCCAAACGACTACGTCATTACCCTCAGTGCATCCGACTTTCACAAGGTCCGCGCCGACCCCGACCTCACACCGACGACATTCGCCCGATACCTGGAGGGATACATCCGTGACCAAGGGTGGCAAACGTATGGTGATGTGGTCGTTGGATTCGAGGCGTCACCGCAGTTGCACACCGGCCAGTTTCGCACCCGTGGAACGGTCAACCCAGACTCGACCAGCGGCGGAAGCGCCTCTGCACCCCCAGACCCTGCCCGTGCTCTCACCGCAGAACCAGGAGTTCCACCCATGACCGACAACCCGAGTTACCGCGGCGGCGGCCAGGGACCAGCGCAGCCTGGCGACGATTACTACGAGTACAACCGTCAGGGCGAGGAACCCCGCGCCCCGTATCCGCCGGCCCCCGAGGGCGGCTACCCGCCTCCCCCCGCAGCGGGTCAGCCCGCAGGCGGCTACCCGGAGCAGGGTGGCTACGACCGCGGTGGTTACCCGGACCAGGGCTACCCGCCGCCGACCTATGACCAGAGGTCGCCCGCCGGGTACGGCCCACCCGCCAGCCCGCCCGCCGGGTACCCCGACCAGGGGTACCGTCAGCCGCCTCCCGGATACGGCCCCCCAGCCGGTGCTCCGGGCGGGTACGGCGACGCCGGCGGCTACGACTACGGCCGTCCCCCGGCCCCGCCTCGCGGTGAGGACTACGGCCGTCCGGCCGAGCCGCCGCGTCCGTCCTACCCCGATCAGGGCGGCTACCCGGATCAGGGTGGGTACGGCGACCAGGGTGGCTACCCGGACCAGGGCGGTTACCCCGACCAGGGCTACGGCGCCCAGGGCTACGGGCGACCGGAACCGGGCGGCTACGGCACCCAGGCCGACTATGGCCGCTACGGCGACCAGGGCTCACCCCAGGGCTACGCCGACCCCGGCTACGGCCAGCCCGCCGACGGTGGGTACGGCCAGGCCGGCTACGACTACGGGCAGCCGCCTGCCGCCGCACCGGTGGCCGGGTACGGCGCGGGTGGCGGGTACGGCTCAGCCGGTGCCACGGTGACGCTTCAGCTCGACGACGGCAGCGGTCGCACCTATCAGCTTCGTGAGGGCGCCAACGTCATCGGACGCGGCCAGGACGCTCAGTTCCGCCTTCCGGACACCGGCGTCTCGCGGCGCCACCTGGAAATCCGCTGGGACGGCCAGATCGCACTGCTCTCCGACCTGAACTCCACCAACGGCACCACGGTCAACAACGCTCCCGTTCAGGAGTGGCAGTTGGCCGACGGTGACACCATCCGTCTGGGTCATTCCGAGATCATCGTCCGCGTTCACTGAGCGCTCAGGCTGGCGACGGCTGTAGGGCTGGGCCATACTCGTGCCTCGAACCCGTCACCGGCCCAAGTATCGTGACGTTGCCGACGACGGCTGAGCCCGGTGCGGTGACGCCGAGGCGGCGACATCGGGACGGTGACGGAGAGGACGTCAGATGCAGGGGATAGTGCTGCAGCTGACGCGCGTCGGTTTCCTGTTGCTGCTGTGGCTGTTCATCTGGTCCGTGCTGCGGATTCTGCGTACCGACATCTACGCGCCCACCGGTGCGGTGATGGTCAAGCGGGGGCTCGCGCTGCGCGGCACGTTGCTGCCCAGCCGCGGTCAGCGCCGCAACACCCCCCGCCAGCTGGTGGTCACCGAAGGCGCGTTGGCGGGCACGCGCATTCAGTTGGGTGCCCAGCCCGTCCTCATCGGTCGCGCCGACGACTCCACGCTGGTGCTGACCGACGACTATTCGTCGACACGGCATGCGCGGCTGTCGCCACGAGGGTCCGAATGGTACGTCGAGGACCTAGGATCGACCAACGGTACATACCTTGACAGGGCGAAGGTGACGACGGCGGTAAGGGTTCCGATGGGCACGCCGGTGCGGATCGGCAAGACCGTGATCGAGTTGCGCCCATGAGTCTCGTCCTCCGGTACGCCGCCCGCAGCGACCGCGGCCTGGTGCGCGCCAACAACGAAGACTCGGTGTACGCCGGTGCGCGCCTGCTGGCACTCGCCGACGGCATGGGCGGGCACGCCGCCGGTGAGGTCGCCTCCCAGCTGGTGATCGCCGCGCTGGCCCACCTCGACGACGACGAGCCCGGCGGGGACCTGCTCAGCCAGCTCAACTCCGCAGTCCACGAAGGCAACTCGGCCATCGCCGCGCACGTCGAGTCCGACCCCGACCTCGAGGGCATGGGCACCACCCTCACCGCAATCCTGTTCGCGGGAAACAGACTTGGCCTGGTGCACGTCGGCGACTCGCGGGGATACCTGCTTCGAGACGGCGAGCTGACCCAGATCACCAAGGACGACACCTTCGTCCAGACCCTGGTCGACGAGGGTCGCATCACCGCCGAGGAGGCGCACAGCCACCCACAACGGTCGCTGATCATGCGGGCGCTGACCGGCCACGAGGTCGAGCCCACGCTTACGGTGCGCGAAGCCCACGCCGGCGACCGCTACCTGCTGTGCTCCGACGGCCTGTCCGACCCCGTCAGCCACGACACGATCCTCGACGCCCTGCAGATCCCCGACGTCACCGAGAGTGCCGACCGGCTCATCGAGATGGCTCTGCGCGGCGGCGGTCCGGACAACGTGACCGTGGTGGTCGCGGACGTCGTCGACTACGAATACGGCCAGACCCAACCGATTCTCGCCGGTGCGGTCTCCGGTCAAGACGACCAGAGCGCACCCCCCAACACCGCGGCCGGACGGGCGTCGGCCTTCAACCCCAAGCGCGTCGCGGCGGCGGCCAACCGTCCCGCCGTCGAACCCGCCGCCCCCGCGAAGAAGCCACGCTCGCGCCGCACCATGATCTTCGTCGCGCTGCTGCTGCTGGTGCTGGTCCTTGCCGGACTTGCGGTGGGCCGCACGGTGATTCAGAACAACTACTACGTCGCCGAGCGCGACGGCTCGGTCTACATCATGCGTGGGGTGCAGGGCAGCGTCGCCGGGATGTCGCTGCAGGAGACCTTCCAGATCGCGTGCCTGGACTCGCGCAACTCGATCACCAACATCGGCGTCGACGACGCCCGTGGCGGGTGCAAGCCCCTCCAGGTCGCCGACCTTCGCGAGTCCGAGCGCGCCCAGGTGACCGCCGGGCTGCCCGGGGGCACCCTCGACGAGGCGATCCGCCAGCTCCGCGAGCTGGCCCAGTCGTCGGTCCTGCCGGTCTGCGTGCCCGCGTCGGCTCGCACGACGACGTCCACCCCGCCGCCCAGCCCGACCCCTCCCCCGCCCAGTACGTCCGCGTCACCGACGACGACGACGTCGACCGCCCCGCCGCCGAGCACCGCCGCAGGCAGTCCCGCGCTCGAGACCACCCCCACGGTGACGGCACCGCCACCCGCAACCACACCCACGCCCACCGGCACCGCCCTTCCGCCTCCGCCACAGAAGCCGGGCACCGACTGCCGGACCGCGTCATGAGCACGCAGCCGCAGGCCCCGGTGACCGTCGTGCCACCGTTGCCCAACCGGCGCAACTCCGAACTACTGCTACTCGGGTTCGCGGCGCTGATCACCACCGTCGCGCTGCTCATCGTCGAAGCCAACCAGGAGCAGGGCCTCAACTGGGATCTGGCCCAGTACACCCTCGGATACCTCGCCCTGTTCGCCGCCGCCCACGTCGCCGTCCGCAGGTTTGCGCCCTATGCCGATCCCCTGCTCCTTCCGGTGGTGGCCCTGCTAAATGGGTTGGGACTGGTGATGATTCACCGTCTGGACCTCGCCGAGGGGGCAGCCGGCGGTGCCCGTGGTCCGAGCGCCAACCAGCAGATGCTGTGGACCTTGGTCGGGGTGATCGCGTTCTGCCTCGTCGTGGCATTCCTGACCGACCATCGCATGCTCGCCCGGTACGGCTACGTGTGCGGACTGGTCGGTCTGGTCCTGCTCGTCATCCCCGCCATCCTGCCCAGTTCGATGTCGGAGGAGAACGGCGCCAAGATCTGGATTCGGTTCCAGGGCTTCTCGATTCAGCCCGCCGAAATCTCCAAGATCCTGCTGCTGATCTTCTTCGCGTCCGTCCTGGTGTCCAAGCGCAGCCTGTTCACCAGCGCCGGCAAGCACATCCTGGGGATGAACCTGCCCCGGCCGCGCGACCTGGCGCCGCTGCTCGCCGCCTGGATCGCGTCGATCGGCGTCATGGTCTTCGAGAAGGACCTCGGCACGTCGCTGCTGCTGTACGCGTCGTTTCTGGTGATCGTCTACATCGCCACCGACCGGATCAGCTGGGTTCTGTTGGGGCTCTTGCTCTTTGCGGCCGGCAGCGTCGTCGCCTACCACGCGTTCGCCCACGTCCGGGTGCGCGTCGAGACCTGGCTGGATCCCTTCGCCGATCCGGACGGCGCCGGCTACCAAATGGTGCAGTCACTGTTCAGCTTTGCCACCGGCGGCATCTTCGGCACCGGTCTCGGCAACGGCCAGCCCGGCACCGTGCCCGCCGCGTCGACCGACTTCATCATCGCCGCCATCGGCGAAGAGCTCGGCCTCGTCGGCTTCGCCGGCGTCCTGATGCTCTACACGATCCTGGTCATCCGCGGCCTGCGCACGGCGGTCGCCGTGCGGGACAGCTTTGGCAAGCTGCTCGCCGCCGGGTTGGCCTCCACCCTGGCGATCCAGTTGTTCATCGTCGTCGGCGGCGTCACCAAGCTGATTCCCCTGACCGGGCTCACCACCCCGTGGTTGTCGTACGGCGGATCCTCGCTCATCGCCAACTACGTGCTCTTGGCCATCCTGATCTGCATCTCCCACTCGGCTCGCCGCCCGTTGGACGGCAAGGCGCCGAACGCCACGCCGATCGCCGCGGCGCGCACGGAGGTGATCGGGCGCGTATGAACACCTCACTGCGACGCGTGTCGATCGCAATCATGGGCCTGATCGTGCTGCTGCTGGCTAACGCCACACTGACGCAGGTGTTTCGGGCCGACGGATTACGCTCGGACCCGCGCAACCAGCGGGTGCTCCTCGACGAGTACTCCCGTCAGCGCGGGCAGATCTCGGCGGGCGGCCAGCTGCTTGCCTACTCGACCTCGACCGACGGACACTTCCGCTTCCTGCGGGTGTACCCGAACCCGCAGGCCTACGCCCCGGTGACCGGCTTCTACTCGCTGCTGTACTCCAGCACCGGGCTCGAGCGCGCCGAGGACACCGTGCTCAACGGATCCGACGAGCGCCTGTTCGGCCGTCGGCTCGCCGACTTCTTCACCGGCCGCGACCCCCGCGGCGGGAACGTCGCCACCACCATCAATCCGCAGGTACAGCAAGCCGCCTGGGATGCCATGCAAAAGGGGTGCAACGGCGGCCCATGCAAGGGTTCGGTCGTGGCATTGGAGCCGTCCACCGGAAAGATCCTCGGGATGGTCTCGTCACCGTCGTACGACCCAAACCTGTTGGCGTCTCATGACGGCAACGTTCAGTCCCAGACCTGGCAGCAGCTGCGGGACGACCCCGACTCGCCGCTGGTCAACCGTGCCATCTCCGAGACCTACCCCCCTGGTTCGACGTTCAAGGTCGTCACCACCGCGGCGGCGCTCGCCAACGGCGCCAACCCGGACACCCAGGTCACCGCGGCGGCTCGAATCCCGTTGCCCGACAGCACTGCAACGCTGGAGAACTACGGCGGTTCGACGTGCGGCAACGACCCGACCACCACTCTGCGCATCGCGTTCGCGAAGTCGTGCAACACCGCCTTCGTCGACCTCGGAATCCGCACCGGCGCCGACGCGCTGCGCCGCACCGCCCAGGCGTTCGGGTTGGACACGGCTCCCCCGCCCATCCCGCTTCAGGTGGCCGCGTCGACCGTCGGCCCCATCGGTGACGACGCCGCGCTGGGCATGTCCAGCATCGGGCAGAAGGACGTCGCCCTCACGCCCCTGCAGAACGCGATGATCGCCGCGACCGTCGCCAACGGCGGGGTGACCATGCAGCCGTATCTGGTGGAGGACCTCAAGGGACCCGACCTCGGCAGCCTCAGCTCGACCAGCCCGCAGGAACTTCGGCGCGCGGTGTCCCCGCAGGTCGCCACTACACTTACTGACCTGATGATCGGCGCCGAACAGGACACCCAGCAGACGGGGTCCATCGCAGGCGTCCAGATCGCCTCCAAGACCGGGACGGCCGAGCACGGCTCGGATCCGCGGAACACGCCGCCCCACGCGTGGTACATCGCGTTCGCCCCGGCCAAGGCGCCGAAGGTCGCAATCGCGGTGCTAGTGGAGAATGGCGGGGACCGATTGTCCGCGACCGGTGGCGCCCTCGCTGCGCCGATCGGCCGGGCAACCATTGCCGCGGCCCTGCGGGAGGGATCATGACCGCGCGCGTCGGAGTGACGCTGTCCGACCGCTACCGTCTTCAGCGACTCATCGCGACGGGCGGCATGGGCCAGGTGTGGGAAGCCCTGGACACCCGGCTGGGACGCCAGGTTGCGATCAAGGTGCTCAAGGCCGAATTCTCGACCGACCCCGAGTTCGTCGAGCGGTTCCGCGCCGAGGCCCGGATCGTGGCCATGCTGAACCACCCCGGCATCGCCAGCGTCTACGACTACGGCGAGACCGAACTCGACGACGCCGGCCGCACGGCCTATCTCGTCATGGAAATGGTGACCGGCGAACCGTTGAACTCGGTGCTCAAGCGCACCGGGCGACTGTCGCTGCGCCACTCCCTGGACATGCTGGAGCAGACCGGACGGGCGCTGCAGGTCGCGCACACCGCCGGACTGGTCCACCGCGACGTCAAGCCCGGCAACATCCTGATCACCCCGACGGGCCAGGTGAAGCTCACCGACTTCGGCATCGCCAAGGCCGTCGACGCCGCGCCGGTGACGCAGACCGGCATGGTGATGGGCACCGCGCAGTACATCGCCCCCGAGCAGGCGCTGGGCCGCGACGCCACCCCCGCCAGCGACGTCTACTCATTGGGCGTCGTCGGCTACGAATCCGTCGCCGGGCGGCGGCCGTTCATCGGCGAGGGCGCGCTGACCGTCGCGATGAAGCACATCAAGGAGCAGCCGGCGCCGCTGCCCGCGGACATCCCCCCGAACGTCCGCGAGCTGATCGAGATCAGCCTGCTCAAGGAGCCTGGCCAGCGGTACCGCACCGGCGGCACGTTCGCCGACGCGGTCGCGGCGGTTCGCGCCGGGCGCAGGCCCCCGCGGCCCAACCACGCCCCCACGATCGGCCGGGCCACGCCCGCCGCCATCCCGTCGACCGCCCAGACCCGCGCGGTTCCGGACTACGGCCGGCCTCCGACGGCCAACGTCCGCACCCGGCCTCCGACCGGTAGCCACCGGACGCCTCCCCCGAAGCGCACGTTCTCCCCCGGTCAGCGGGCGCTGCTGTGGGCGGCCGGCGTGCTGGGTGCGCTCGCGATCATCATCGCGATCCTCATGGTCTTGAACGTCCAGGACCGCAACGACAAGAAGACGGCCCCGTCTACGGAGACCAGCACCACGGTGGTGTCGGTTCCTCCGCCCACGCCGGGCGCCATGCCCGGCCTCAGCGGGCCTTCACTCGCAGAACAGATGTCTCGATGACCACCCCTCAACACCTGTCCGACCGCTATGAACTTGGAGAAATCCTCGGCTTCGGCGGCATGTCCGAAGTCCACCTCGCCCGCGACGTCCGGCTGCACCGCGACGTCGCGGTGAAGGTGCTGCGCGCCGACCTGGCCAGGGACCCGAGCTTCTACCTCCGCTTCCGCCGCGAGGCACAGAACGCCGCCGCACTGAACCATCCGGCCATCGTCGCGGTGTACGACACCGGCGAGGCCGAGACCGCCACCGGGCCGCTGCCGTACATCGTCATGGAGTACGTCGAGGGCGTCACGCTGCGCGACATCGTCCACAACGACGGACCGATCGAACCGCGCCGGGCCATCGAGATCATCGCCGACGCCTGCCAGGCGCTGAACTTCAGCCATCAGCACGGCATCATCCACCGCGACGTCAAGCCCGCCAACATCATGATGAGCAAGTCCGGCGCCGTGAAGGTGATGGACTTCGGCATCGCCCGGGCGCTGCACGACGGCGGCGTCAGCGTCACCCAGACCGCCGCTGTCATCGGCACCGCCCAGTACCTGTCGCCCGAGCAGGCCCGTGGCGAGACGGTCGACGCCCGCTCCGACGTGTACTCGCTGGGCTGCGTGCTCTACGAATTGCTCACGGGCGAGCCACCTTTCGTGGGTGACTCCCCCGTCGCAGTGGCCTATCAGCACGTGCGCGAAGATCCGGTCCCGCCGTCGGAGCGCAACCCGGCGTTGTCGCCGGAGCTGGACGCCGTCGTGCTCAAGGCCCTGGCCAAGAACCCCGACAACCGGTATCAGACCGCCGCGGAGATGCGCACCGACCTGATTCGCGTGCACAGTGGCGAGGCCCCCGAGGCGCCGAAGGTGTTCACCGACGCCGAGCGCACCTCCCTGCTGTCGGCCGGTCCCGCGCTCGGGCGCCACCAGCAGCCGACCGAGAACATCCCGGCGGCCCATCAGCCGCGATACGTGCCAAAGGAGCGCAACCCGGCCATCGGCCGGTGGTTCGCCATCGTCGCGGTGCTGGCGGTGCTGACCGTCGTCGTGACGGTGCTGCTGAACTTCGTCGGCGGCAACCCCCGCGACGTGCAGATCCCGGACCTGCGCGGCCAGAAGTACGACGAGGCCGTCGTCTCCCTGCAGAACCTCGGCTTCAAGACCGTCCGCAGCCAGCAGCCGGATTCCGAGGTCCCCGTCGGCGACGTGATCAGCACCGACCCCGCGGCCAACACCGCCGCAGCCCGTGACGACCAGATCACCATCAACGTCTCGACCGGCCCGCAGCAGGCCGAGGTGCCGGACTGCGCCAACCTGACCTACTCCGAATGCGCCACCAAACTCAAGAGCGCGGGATTCGAGAAGATCACCCAGTCAGCGTCGGCGTCGACCCCGGAACAAAAGGACCGGGTGCTGGCGACCAACCCCCTGGCCAACTCGTCGTCGGCGATCACCAACGTCATCACCATCGTCGTGGGCAGCGGGCCGAACAAGAAGACGGTGCCCTCGGTCGCAGGCCAAACCGTCGACGTGGCCACTCAGATCCTCGTCGCCAACGAGTTCACCGCACCGCCCATCCCCGTCGAGGTTGACGGGCTCGCCAACACCAAGGGTCAGGTGATGGGCACCTTGCCGCCGGCGAACACCCCCGACGTCCCGGTGAACACGCCGATCCAGTTGCAGGTGTCACGCGGCAACCAGTTCACGATGCCAAACCTGCTGGGGCAGTTCTGGGTCGACGCCGAACCGCTGCTGCGGTCGATGGGGTGGACCGGTGACCTGAACAAGCTCCCCAATGCGCAGAACAGCGGCTTCCCGACCAATTCGGTCGCCACGATGAGCCCGTCGGCGGGAACGCCGTTGAAGTTCGGCGACACGATCACGATCAGCTTCGCGCAGTAGCCGTCCGCACCGTATCGGCGACCTCGCGCTCGAGCGTGCTCACCAGCGGCTCGTCGAGCGGTTGACCGCACGCCGCCAGCCAGTTGGCGAGCATCCGGTGCCCGCCCTCGGTGAGGATCGACTCGGGGTGGAACTGCACGCCGTGAATCGGTAGTTCCACGTGCTGCACGCCCATCACCACGCCACCCGACGTCCGTGCCGTCACCTCGAGCTCGTCGGGCATCGTGTCGGGCAGGATGGTCAGCGAGTGATACCGCGTCGCGGTGAACGGATCCGGAAGTCCTTTCAGCACACCAACATCCGCGTGATTGACGCTGCTGGTCTTGCCGTGCAGAAGTTCCGGAGCGCGGTCGACGGTGCCACCGAAGGCGACCCCGATGGCCTGATGCCCGAGGCACACCCCGAGCAGTGGCGTCGCCGCGGCCGCCGAGGCGTGGACGAGCGGAATCGACGCTCCCGCCCGCTCCGGGGTGCCCGGTCCGGGGCTCAGCAGGATGCCGTCGAAGTCCTCGGCAGCCTTGGCGACGTCGGCGTCGGAAGCGAGTCGCGGGTCGTCGTTGCGCCACACGTCGGCGTGCACGCCCAACTGTCCGAGGTACTGGACCAGGTTGAAGACGAAGCTGTCGTAGTTGTCGACGACGAGGACGCGCATCAGCCCAGGTTACTGGGCTCAGTAGCCGAGGGGACCGGCCGGCTTCGCGTAGCGCATGCGCACCGCCGGGGGATGGGCGACGACCTTCGCGTCCGACTGGCGTTCCTCGGCGTAGCCGAGCCCGAAGCGCAGCACGTACCGCTTGTAGAGCTCGATCATCGGTGACGCGGCCAGCGCCGCCTGCATCGCGGAGGCGTCACCGATCGCGGTGACCACGTACGGCGGGCTGTAGGTGCGCCCGTTCAGCAGGAGCGTGTTGCCGACGCACAGGGGAGCGGAGGTGGCGATGATCCGCTGATCCTGCATCTGGATGGCCTCCGCGCCGGCGCTCCACATCGCGTTCAGCACCGCCTCGATGTCCTGCTGGTGCACCACGAGGTCGTCGGCCGAGGCGTCGCCGGGGAACCTGCCCTCCGCGTCGCGCTGCGCGTCGTTCAGCGTTACCACCAGGCCGGGACCGTGCTCGGCCTCCAAGCCGGCGGCGGCCGACAGCGCGCCGGCGCGCTGGGTGATCGCGGTCAGCGCGGCCGAGGCCGACGGGCTGCCGCCGTGATGGTTGTCGACCTCGTCGACGAGCCGTTCGCGCTGCCCGGACAATCCGTCGACCGACGCCTGCGCGTCGCGCACGAGGTCGACCAGCCGAGGGGCGTCACTGCGGCGGATCTCGCTGCCGCCGGACACGGTGTGGGTGGTGGCCAGCAGCAGGCCGGCGCACAGGCAGACCACCGGCACGCCGAATCGCCAGGGGGATCGGCCCGCACAAGCCATCGTTTCTCCTCCTCGCGCCGTGCTGCGTTACGCTCTGGGTTGCATCCGCTCCATCGTCGCACCGCTTAGCTCGCGTGGCGCCAACCGCCCGAAGGTAACCATGCCCAAGTCCAAGGTTCGCAAGAAGAACGACTTCACGATCAGCCCCGTCAGTCGGACGCCGGTCAAGGTCAAGGTTGGCCCGTCGAGCGTCTGGTTCGTGGTGTTGTTCGTCGGCCTGATGCTGCTCGGCCTGGTGTGGTTGTTGGTGTTCCAACTCGCCGCGACCAACCCCGTCGACGCCCCCAGCTTCCTGTCGTGGATGGCGAATCTGGCGCAGTGGAACTACGCCATCGCGTTTGCCTTCATGATCACGGGACTGTTGCTCACGATGCGCTGGCGTTGAGCGATACCCCGACCAGGACCGATCCGTCGTCGTCAACTCGCGTTCTCCTGGCGGCCACCTGCCCGTCACGCAATCACACGGTTGTGATTCATCCCCATTGGGGATAGCAGTTGTGGATAACATGATCAAGCACACATACAGGCTGGTCACACCCCATGCAGCAAACTGAGTGGAGCCCCAGGACCGGGGGAATCGTGGCCGCTGGCGTTTTCGGCCTCGGGATGGCATTTGCGGCTGTGACGCTGGTCACAGACGTGCCGGGACGTGTTCTCGCCAGCGTTGCCGCGGCCGGACTACTGGCGTTTGCCGGGCTGTCGTGGCGAGCTCGGCCAAAGCTGGCAATCACCGACGCGGGACTCGCGGTCCGCGGCTGGTTTGGCACCCACGTCGTCGGCCGCCACGACGTCGCGAAGATCCGCATTACGGAGTTCCGTCGCATCGGTCGCAAGGTCCGTCTGCTCGAGATCGACACGGTCGCCGACGACCGGCTGCTGGTGTTCACCCGGTGGGATCTCGGGACCGACCCACTCGACGTGCTCGACGCGTTGACCGCCGCTGGCTACGCAGGCCGGTAGCCCCGCACACGACGACGCCCCGCGGATTCACCCGCGGGGCGCATCGGTTCGAACTGGGTCAGGAAATGGTGATCGAGTCGATGACGACCGGCTCGGTCGGGCGGTCGCCGGGACCCGTCGGCGTGTTGCCGATGGCGTCGACGACGGCCTGCGACTCGGGGTCGACGACCTCGCCGAAGATGGTGTGCTTGCGGTTCAGGTGCGGCGTCTTGCCCACGGTGATGAAGAACTGCGAGCCGTTGGTGCCCGGTCCGGCGTTGGCCATGGCCAGCAGGTACGGCTTGTCGAAGACAAGCTCGGGGTGGAATTCGTCGGCGAACTGGTAACCGGGGCCGCCGCGTCCGGTGCCCGTGGGGTCACCGCCCTGGAGCATGAAACCGGAAATGACGCGGTGGAACACCGCGCCGTCGTAGAACGGACCCTCGGTGCCGCCCGACGCGTTCTCGGTGCTGTAATCCTTGGTGCCCTGGGCCAAACCGACGAAGTTCGCGACGGTCTTGGGGGCGTGATTTCCGAAGAGCGCGATCTTGATGTCACCGCGGTTGGTGTGCAGGGTCGCGGTTGCTGTCTGTATGGGACTCGTCACGGGATGCCAGTGTGCCATTTCGGGTTTCGCCTGCGAGTTCCGGCCCCCTCCTAGGGGGCACGCAATAGGGTGGTCGCCGACGTTCCCACGCAGAGAGGCTGAGCCATGAGCTCCACCATCAGTGCCGCCCGATTGACTCCGACGGCACGCATCGCCCGCGGACTGAAGTACTCGACGGTGGGTCCCGTCGACGTGACCAGGGGAGCGGTCGGCGTCGCGCTGAACTCGACGCGGTCGTCAGTCGCGTGGGCGGCCAACCGGTACCGGCGCGACCGGCTCAAGAGCCAGCTGACGAAGGATCTCGCGGCCGCGCAGGAGGCCATCGCCAACGAGTTCGCCTCGGCCCAGGAGGCCGTCACCAGCCTTCCGGACACCCTCAAGGCAGCCCGCCGGGGCCGTCGTCGCCCCAAGCCGATCGTCGTGGTCGGGATCGGCGTGGCCGTCCTCGCCGTCGGGGCCGTGTCGTTCTCGATCATTCGGCGCTCCACCCAGCCCGAGCCCTCACCCCTGCCCCCGAGCGTCGACGCGACGCCGCGGCCCTGAGTCCCCGGCCTGGGTCGCGAGACGACCGGGCCTTCGCGGCGGCGAACCTCATCCGCGAGCGGGCCAACTGGGACGCACTCGCGCGCAGCGTCGTCGACGTCACCGTCCAGGCGCGCCAGCAAGGACTCCTCGACTCGCCGTGGACGGTCTACCTCTTCGACGCCCGTCGTGGCCCCTTCATGACGGTCGACCCCTCCGGCGGGTGGACGCTGGGGGAGGAGGGCCCGATCGTCTACGCCAGCTCGGAACAACCCGGAGTCTGCCGGGCCAGCAACGCCATCGTGGCTCGCGTTCGCTTCGCCCTCATCGAGGGCTTGGAGCGTTAGGGGTTCTGTGCCAAGGAGTTTCGACGATCGCACGTGGACCGTAGCGACCCGTCCACGCCGGTTGTCATCCAGGTGATTCTCGGCCTGTGACGCGTCTCGACGTGGCTGCTGGACCGATGGTCACTTGTAGGCGACGCTGCGTGCTGTCGTCGTCCTGATCGGAGCGCTGACGTATGCCTTATGGCTTCTCTGATGGACGATACGGCGCGTCTGTCTTCGTCGCAGCCGTCGTCATCCTGATCCCGGTTTACCTCGCTGCGCGAGCGGCTGGTCTCGTGTAGGCGCCACGGGGGTGGTTCCACGGTAGATGCGCGTCGTCATCAGTTGTTGACGGGACGGCGGCCGACATGGCCCGTGGAGGCGGCGGAGTTCCCTTTGTGGAGCCTAGGAGATTCGAACTCCTGACATCTGCCTTGCAAAGGCAGCGCTCTACCAACTGAGCTAAGGCCCCTCTTGGTGATCAGCTCGGCTGATCGGCGGCCACATGCCACACCTCGACGCGATTGCGGGATCTGACGACCACCACCGCGGCGACGAGAAGGGTGAGCACTACGAAAGCTCTCACAGCGCACCCCTCCGGTAAGGCAAACCGTGGGCCTGGGAGGACTCGAACCTCCGACCTCTTCGTTATCAGCGAAGCGCTCTAACCACCTGAGCTACAGGCCCGTATTCACATACGACGGCCGAGGGACGAGGTTACCGCAACCACTGCCGTCGCCCCAAACCGCCGGTCGTCAGTCCCGGTCGGCGAGGGTCACCTCGATGCCGCCGACGAGGTCGGTGGTCAGGTTGTAGATGAACGCGCCGCACGTCGCCATCGCCGTGAGCAGCACGATGTTGACCAGACCGATGAGGGCTGCGCCGCCGAAAATCGTTCCGCTGGAAACCAATTCGCCGCCACTGCCGCTGGCACTGGTGAGCAGGTCGCCGACGTTGCTGTTCAGCTTCGTCCACACGCCCATGCCACCGAGCACCAGGTACAGGAACGCGATCGCGATCATCCAGACGAAGAACAACGCGACGCTGAGCACCAGGGAGACCTTCAACACGCTCCAGGGGTCGAAGCGTCGAATCTGCATGCTCGCCCGCACCGGCCCCTGGGACCGGCTGGCCGCCGACGCCCGTGTGGTGGCCGACGGACGGGACGACGGTTCGCCCGAGGTGCGCTCGGCCGCCGGCTTGCGCGGTCCGCGGGGAGCGGCACCGGACAGGTCGGGGAGCTCGCTGGCGTAGGCGGTCTCGGAACGGGCCGACTCACCACGCTCGGACCGGCTGGGCGGGGCGGCGTCGGCCTCCCGCTCCCGTGTCGGAGTCAACTCACGGGTCGGCGTCACGTCACGCGTCGGAGCCGAGTCCCGTGGGGGAGCCGACTCGCGCGCCGGTGGGGCTTCCCGTGGCGGTGCCGTGTCACGTGAGGGAGGACCCGACACCGGCCCACCGGAGATGAACCGGTTGAGCCGAGCGTCGGCATTGGGGGAGTTGCCCGCCGAGTGCCCGGCGGCCGCGCCTGCGCGCGGTCCCTCGGGCTGCCGGGGCCGGGTGGCGGCGCCGCGCTGCCACGGCGGCACGTCGCCGCTGGACGCGGCCCCGTTGCCTTGACCCGCGTCGCGACCGCCGTTCGAGCCGTTCGCTGTTCCCGTCCCATCGCCGGTGCGCGGTGGTCCAGGTTCGTTCGGTGAACCCACCTACGGCTCCTTAGCTCGGGTCAGTCTCGGTGTCGCCGGCGTCAGACTCGACGTCGACGTCAGCCACGGTGTCGGTCTCGCCGTCGCTGGCGTCCTCGTCCGCGTTGCGGGCGACGGCAATCAGTGTGTCGCCCTCACCGAGGTTCATCAAGCGCACGCCCTTGGTTTGCCGCCCGGCCTTGCGCACTTGACGTGCCACGGTCCGGATGACGCCCCCACCCGAGGTGATGGCGTACAGCTCGGTGTCGTCGTCGACGATCAACGCTCCGACCAGAGTGCCACGCCTGCGGTCGTACTGGATCGTCAGGATCCCCTTGCCGCCACGACCCTGCGGGGTGTATTCGTCGATGGCCGTGCGCTTGGCGTACCCGCCCGACGTCGCCACCAGCAGATACGTGTTGTCGCGGACGACGTTGAGCGAGAGCAGCTGGTCTTCCTCGTTGAACCGCATGCCCTGCACACCGGACGTGGCACGGCCCATCGGGCGTAGCGCCTCGTCGGTCGCCGAGAAGCGGATCGACTGACCCTTCGCCGACACCAGCAGCAGATCCTCTTCGGCCGAGCACAGCACGGCACCGACGAGTTCGTCGCCTTCCCGGAGGTTGACCGCGACGATGCCGCCGGAGCGGTTCGAGTCGAAGTCGGTCAACTTGGACTTCTTCACCAGGCCGTTCTTGGTGGCAAGTACCAGGTACGGCGCGTCCTCGTAGGACTTGATCTGGATGACCTGCGCGATGCGCTCCTCCGGCTGGAAAGCCAGCAGGTTCGCGACGTGCTGACCGCGGGCCGTCCGGGACGCCTCCGGCAGTTCGTACGCCTTGGCTCGATACACCCGCCCCTGCGTGGTGAAGAACAGGATCCAGTCGTGGGTGGAGCCGACGAAGAAGTGCCGCACGATGTCGTCCTGCTTGAGGCCGGCACCCTGCACGCCCTTGCCGCCGCGCTTCTGGCTGCGATAGAGGTCGGACTTCGTCCTCTTGGCGTAGCCCGTCTCGGTGATCGTGACGACCACCTCTTCGCGTGCGATGAGGTCCTCGTCGGCGACGTCGCCGTCGGCCGGGATGATCCGCGTGCGCCGGTCGTCGCCGTACTTCTCGGTCAATTCCGCGAGCTCGTCGTGCACGATCGCCCGCTGACGTTCCGGCTTGGCCAGGATGTCCTCGAGGTCGGCGATCTCCGCCTCGATCTTGGCCAGGTCGTCGACGATGCGTTGACGTTCCAGGGCGGCGAGACGCCGCAACTGCATGTCGAGGATGGCCTGGGCCTGGATCTCGTCGACGTCGAGCAGCTCGATCAGGCCGGCCCGCGCGACGTCGACGTTCGCCGACGCCCGGATCAGGGCGATTACCTCGTCGAGGGCGTCGAGCGCCTTGACCAAGCCGCGCAAGATGTGAGCGCGCTCGTTGGCCTTGCGCAGGCGATAACGGGTGCGCCGGATGATGACCTCGAGCTGATGGGCCACGTACAGCCGGATCAGCTGGTCGATCCGCAGGGTGCGGGGCACGCCGTCGACGATCGACAGCATGTTCGCGCCGAAGCTGGTCTGCAGCTGGGTGTGCTTGTAGAGGTTGTTCAGCACCACCTTCGCCACGGCGTCACGCTTGACCTCGACGACGATGCGCAGACCCACGCGGTCGCTGCTCTGGTCCTCGATGTTGGAGATACCGGCGAGCTTGCCGTCGCGCACCTGATCGGCGATCGAGGTGATGAAGTTGTCGTGGTTGACCTGATACGGCAGCTCGGTGATGACCAGCAAGGTGCGGCCCCGCGAATCCTCCTCCACCTCGACCACGCCGCGCATGCGTATGGAACCGCGGCCGGTCGTGTACGCGTCGTGGATGCCCTGCGAGCCGACGATCAGCCCGTAGGTGGGGAAGTCCGGACCCTTGACGCGTTCGGTCACCGCGGCGAGCGTCGCCTCTTCGTCGGCCTCGAAGTTGTCCAGGCACCAGAACACGGCTTCGGCGAGCTCACGCAGGTTGTGTGGCGGCATGTTGGTGGCCATGCCGACCGCGATGCCGCCCGAGCCGTTGGCCAACAGGTTGGGGAAACGGCTGGGCAGGACGGTGGGCTCTTGCACCCGGCCGTCGTAGTTCGGAATGAAATCGACTGTCTCCTCGTCGATTTCACGCAGCATCTCCATCGCCAGCGGCGTGAGACGCGCCTCCGTGTACCGCATGGCGGCTGGCGGGTCGTTGCCCGGCGAACCGAAGTTGCCCTGCCCGTCGACGAGGGGATAGCGCAACGACCACGGCTGGGCCATCCGGACCAGGGTGTCGTAGATCGACGAGTCGCCGTGCGGATGGTAGTTGCCCATCGTCTCGGCAACCGACCGTGCGGATTTCGCATGCCCGCGGTCCGGCCGGAAGCCCGAGTCGTACATCGCGTACAGCACGCGACGGTGCACGGGCTTGAGGCCGTCTCGCACCTCGGGAAGAGCGCGACCGACGATGACGCTCATCGCGTAGTCGATGTAGCTGCGCTGCATCTCCTGCTGAATGTCCACCGGCTCGATGCGGTCGGTGGTGGGGCCGTCGTCGCCCGGGGGCAGGGTGGTATCAGTCATCGTGTGTCAGCCTTCGTCTTTGGAGAACGGCGTTAAACGTCAAGGAAGCGAACGTCTCTGGCATTGCGCGTGATGAAGCTGCGCCGGGCCTCGACGTCCTCGCCCATCAGGATCGAGAACAGTTCGTCGGCGGCGGCCGCGTCGTCCAACGTGATTCGACGCAGCACCCGGGCACTCGGATCCATCGTGGTCTCCCACAGTTCCTTGGCGTCCATCTCGCCGAGACCCTTGTACCGCTGAATTCCGTCCTCGGCGTTGATCTTTCGGCCGGCCGCCCGACCCGCTTCGAGGAGTCCGTCGCGCTCACGGTCGGAGTAGGCGAACTCGGGCTCGCTGCGCTGCCACTTCAGCTTGTACAGCGGCGGCTGCGCGAGGAAGACGTGCCCGTTCTCGATGAGCGGCTTCATGAATCGGAACAACAGGGTGAGCAGCAGGGTAGAGATGTGCTGACCGTCGACGTCGGCGTCGGCCATCAGCACGATCTTGTGATAGCGCAGCTTGGCGATGTCGAACTCGTCGTGGATGCCGGTGCCCAGGGCGGTGATGATGGCCTGGACTTCGGTGTTCTTCAGCACCCGGTCGATGCGGGCCTTCTCGACGTTGATGATCTTGCCGCGCAACGGAAGGATCGCCTGATACATCGAGTCGCGACCACTCTTGGCCGAGCCGCCGGCCGAATCGCCCTCCACCACATACACTTCCGACAACCGCGGGTCGGTGGAGCGGCAGTCGGCGAGCTTGCCCGGCAGGCCGCCGATGTCGGTGGCACTCTTGCGGCGCACCAATTCTCGCGCCTTGCGCGCGGCCATGCGCGCCTGCGCGGACTGAACGGCCTTGTTGAGCACCGTCTTCGCCTCGGCCGGGTTGGACTCGAACCAGTGGCTGAGCTGCTCGTTGCAGATCTTCTGCACGAACGACTTCACCTCGGTGTTGCCGAGCTTGGTCTTGGTTTGACCCTCGAACTGCGGATCGCTGACCTTGACCGAGATGACGGCGGCCAGACCCTCACGAATGTCGTCACCGGTGAGGTTGGGGTCCTTCTCCTTGAGAAGCTTCTTGTCCCTGGCCCACTTGTTGACGACCGTGGTCAGCGCGCTGCGGAAGCCCTCTTCGTGCGTGCCGCCCTCGTGGGTGTTGATGGTGTTGGCGAAGGTGTGCACGGACTCGGAATAGCCTGCGTTCCACTGCATTGCGATTTCGACCTCGTGGCCGGGGCCCTTGCCCTCGAAGTCGATGATGCTCTGCTGGATGGGGGTCTTCGTCCGGTTGATGTGCTTGACGAAGTCGACCAAACCGCCGGGGTAGTGGTAGCTACGGTGCTTGACCTTGTGCGGCGCCTTGGCCTCTGCTTCCTTCTCGTCAGCCGTCTTGGGGGCGTCCGCGGTGTCGCTGACCACCTCGTCGACCACCTCGTCGGCGGTGACCCGCTCGTCGACCAGGTCGATCGTCAGTCCCTTGTTCAGGAACGCCATCTCCTGCAGGCGACGGGCGATCGTCTCGAAGTCGTAGTTGGTGGTCTCGAAGATGTTGGGATCCGCCCAAAAGCGGATCGTCGTGCCCTTCTTGGTGGTCTTCTCGCCCTGCCGCAGCGTGCCGGGCACCGAGTTCTCGTAGGTCTGGAACCACTCGTAGCCATCCGTGCGGATGTCGGCCTCGAGCCGCGTGGACAGCGCGTTCACCACCGAGACACCGACGCCGTGCAGACCACCGGACACCTGGTAGGCGCCTTCTTCGAACTTGCCGCCGGCATGGAGGACCGTCATGACGACGTCGACGGTGGGGATGCCGGTGCTGTGCATCGCCACCGGGATGCCGCGGCCGTCGTCGGTGACCTCGACGCCACCGTCTTCGAGGATGCGGACGTCGACCTTGGTGGCGAAGCCGGCCATCGCCTCGTCCACCGCGTTGTCGACGACTTCCCACACCAGGTGGTGCAGGCCCCGCTCACCGGTGGACCCGATGTACATGCCTGGACGCTTGCGCACCGCCTCCAGGCCCTCGAGAACCTTGATCGACTCCGCGCCGTAGGCGGTTGGGGCATTGTTCTTCGGGGCAGCCACAGTGAGCGCGTCTCCTTGGGATTGTGCACGAGCGGAAGAGCGAAGCGCTCCTCGCGAGTCTGCGTCCAGTCTACCTTTACCTACCGTCAGCACTGACTCTGAGGCTGCGTTTCTGTGTACCTAAAAGACCCGTGCACGGAATTTCTCGGCCAACGTCGCGTCCCGACGGCCGAAGGCCCGATTGCGCGCGTTGTCGGCGCTCTCAGGTAGCGCGCCGAAACAGCTCAGCCGTAGGTGTCGCGCGGACCTCGGCCCGGCACGTTGAACTTGCCCTTGCGCCACGTCGGGGCGGCGGGACCGACGATCTTCAGGCTGGTGACGACCCCGTCGCCGACGGCCGCCGCAATCTTGGCCAGCAGTTGCGGCTGAACCATCCGCAGCTGCGTCGCCCACGCCGTCGACTCGGCCTCGACGGTCAGGATGCCGTCGCGCAACGTGGTGGGGGTGGCATGCTCGGCAATCTGCTCTCCGACGACGGTCGCCCACTGGCCGAACACCGAGCCCTCGGCGACCTTGGGGGTCCACCCCCGGCTCTTGGCGAGCTGAGAGGTCAACGCTCCGAGGGTCTGCGGATCCCGGGAGTCCGGGCCGGGCCCCGACCACCGCTTGCGCCCACCCCGATTCGGAATCCGCTTCGGGGCCGACGTGCGACCGTGACCGACGTCCTTTCCTTGACTGCGGGCCGCACCCCGAGCTTCCTCGAGCGTGCGCCGCACCAGGTCCATCCCCCGGATGTGCGCGAGCTCCGGCGGCGGACCCTGGGGTTCGTCGTCCGTGTCGTCGGTCATTCGACCACCTCCGACAGCCGACCCGAGTCGTCGTCCCTCATGCCGACCACGACGCGGCGGGCATCCCAGTCCTGGGGAATGTCCTCGGCGACCGCGGCGGTCACCAAGACCTGCTCGGCAGAGGACGCCACTTCGACGAGCGCCCGCCGGCGCGCGTTGTCGAGTTCGGCGAACACGTCGTCGAGCAACAGCACCGGATCGGATCCCTCGGAGCGCAAGAGTTCATAGGCCGCCAATCTCAACGACAGCGCGGTCGACCACGACTCACCGTGGCTGGCGAAACCCTTGGCGGGCTGATCACCCAGACGCAGCTCCAGGTCGTCTCGATGAGGACCCACCAGGCACACCCCGCGCTCCAACTCCGCGGACCTCTTGCGCGCCAGTTCGTCCAGCAACCCGACCTCGAACACCTCGACGCTGGCGGCCCCGGAGGCCGCCTCGGCCTCGACGGCCTCCACCGAACTGCGGTATCGGATCGACGCCGGCCGCGACGCGGGCGCGAGGAGTTGATAGGCCTTCTCCACCTCGGGGGCCAGGAGGTCGACCAACGCCACCCGCGCCGCGATGAGCTTCGCACCGGTCGCCGCAAGATGGCCGTCCCAGACGTCGAGGGTCTCGAGCGCACTGGAGTCACCCCGAAAGCGTGCTCCCGCAGCTGATTTCAGAAGCGCTGTCCGCTGCTTGAGCACCTTGTCGTAATCCGCCCGCAGACCCGCCACCGACGGACGTCTGGTGGTGGCCAGCTCGTCGAGGTACCGGCGGCGTTCACCTGGGTCGCCACGGACCAACGCCAAGTCCTCCGGGGCGAAGAGCACCGCGCGAATCGCCCCGAGAATCTCCCGGGCACTGCGCACGGGGGAGCGGTTCAGCCGTGCCTTGTTCGCCCGGCCGGCGGTGATCTCGAGGTCGACCGCCAGCTCCCGTCCTTCGTTGACGATGATCGACGACACGATGGCGCGCTCGGCGCCGGCCCGGATCAGCGGCGCGTCGGCGCCGACGCGATGCGAGCCCAAGGTGGACGAATACCACAGCGCCTCAACGATGTTCGTCTTTCCGAAGCCGTTGGGACCCACGAACACCGTGCGACCCGGCTCCAGCTGCAACTCGAGTCGTGACCACGACCGGAAGTCGGTCAAACCCAGTTGACGTACGTACACCTAGCCGCCTCGCACCACTTCATCGTCGAACCCGGAATCAGCCCGACTCGTGAATCCGCTGGACCGCATGCCCGCCGAACTGGTTGCGCAACGCCGCGACGGCCTTCATGGTCGGCGAATCATCCTGACGCGAAAGGAATCTCGCGAACAGAGACGCAGCGATGGCCGGGACCGGAACACGCAACCGAATGGCCTCCTCGACAGTCCAACGACCCTCACCCGAGTCGTCGGTGTAACCCCGGATCTCGGCCAGATGCGGATCTTCCTTGAGCGCCTTCGCGAGCAGCTGCTGCAGCCAGGACCTGACCACCGTGCCGTTGGACCAGGCCTGGTACACCGCCTGGGGACTCTTGATCAGGTCTTCGGCGGCGAGCATTTCGTAACCCTCGCCGTAGGCGGTCATCATGGCGTACTCGACGCCGTTGTGCACCATCTTGGCGAAGTGGCCGGCGCCGACGGGTCCGGCGTGCACGAAGCCGTCTTCGCGCGGTCCCGGCGGGCGCAGCGTGTCGAAGATCGGCATGACCTTCTCCACGTCGGCGTCACTGCCGCCGACCATCAGACCGTAACCCTCGCTGAGACCCCAAATTCCGCCGGAGACGCCGGCGTCGATGAAGCCGATTCCCTTCTCCGCCAACAATGCCGCGTGCGGACCGTCTTCGGTGTAGCGCGAGTTGCCGCCGTCGATGACCAAGTCGCCGGGGCTGAGCACGTCCGCGAGTCCGGAAATGGTTCCGCTGGTGACGTCACCGGAGGGAACCATCACCCACACCACCCGCGGCGCCGTCAGCGCGGCTGCGAGTCCGGCGAGATCGGGGACGTCGGTGACCTCGGGACGCGGGTCGTAACCGATCACCTCGTGATCGCCCTTGCGCAGGCGTTCACGCATGTTGAAGCCCATTTTGCCGAGACCGACCAGGCCGAGTTGCATGTGCTCCTCTTTCGTGGCGCTAGGGCCGGTCAGCCTGGAAGACGTACCGGCATCAACAGATACACGTAGTCGGTCTGGGCGGCCGGGAAAGGACCGGTCGCACCGACGTACGAATCATCATCTTCTCCCGCCGGCCGCAACACCGCGGGACGACTAGATGTCGTGAAGCCGAACGTCACCTTCGGAGTGTGCAACGACCCGAGTCCGTCGGTGAGGTATGTCGGGTTGAACGCAATGGTCAACGGCTCGCCAGAGAATTCCACCGGCAGGTCTTCCTCGGCCCGACCCACGGCGTCCTCGCCGCCGGCGGACAGCCGCAACGAATCCTCGGTGAACTCCATCCGCACCTGAGCTCCACGGTCGGCGACCAGCGCGACGCGCTTGATGGCCTCGGTCAACTCGGCGACCCCGACCGTCGCGACGGCGGTGTGTTCGGCGGGCAGAAGCTGGCGGAACTTGGGGAATTCGGCGTCGAGCAGTCGGCTGGTGGTGCGCTTGCCGTTGCTGCGAATGCCCAGCAGGCCCTCCTTGCCGACCGCGGCGCCCGCGCCGAGCGACAGGTGGACGTCGGCGCCGTCGCTGCCGGCCCTGGCCGCCTCGGCGAGGGTCTTCGCCGGCACCAGAACCGCGGCTTCGATGTCGGCGGCGTTCGTCGTCCACGTGAGCTCGCGCACGGCGAGACGGAACCGGTCCGTGGCGGCCAGCACGACCTTCTCACCGGAGATCTCCACCCGAATGCCGGTCAGCATCGGCAGCGTGTCGTCGCGTCCGGCCGCGACGGCGACCTGGCTGATGGCTTGGGCGAACAGATCGGACGGCACCACGCCGGTGTCCTCGGGCAGCGACGGCAGCGTCGGGTAGTCCTCGACGGCCATCGTGGGAAGCGAGAACCGTGCGCTACCGCAACTCAGCGAAACCCTGGTGCCCTCGACGGTGACGTCGACCGGCTTGGCCGGCAGCGACTTGGTGATGTCGGACAACAGCCGGCCAGACACCAGAACGCTTCCCGGAGAAGCAATCTCGGCCGCAACGCGCACCTCGGCCGACACCTCGTAGTCGTAGCCGGAGATGGTCAAACCGTCCTCGGAGCCGGTCAGCAGCACACCGGAGAGCACCGGCACGGTGGGTCGCGTCGGAAGTATGCGCGCCACCCAGGCCACGGCGTCCGCGAAGTCCTCACGAACCAGCCTGAACTTCAGATCGGTGCCAATTGTCGTCGTCGCCGCGTCCATAGCGTCCCCTTCGGTAAAACCCACCACTTGCACGAGCAGCGGATCTACGGGTGTCTTACGGACATTTCACCACGCTGCGGTTCGACGACCGTTCCGGTTGTCGAAGACCCACCGTAGAGCCTCCGGCCTCAAGTTGAAAGCTAATCCATCGGAGTGACAAATGCCCCGGGAGGGGCCGCGTTCGGACGCTTCACAGGGTGCGTTCCCCAGGTGCTTCTTTTAGAGAAGAACATTGATTGATAGATGAGTAACAGTAATAGGTGCTGTGCAAGCTGTGGATCGACGGCTTGGTTGGCAGGTCGGACGCGGTGCGCGCTCGTGGGCCACTCGTGGACTACCAACTCGTGAAATTCGGCGTGCTGTGGACTCCCGCGTCGAGGTGTGGACGACGTGGGCGGTGCCCCCGTATTCGTCCACGGCCTGTGCACGAGTAGTCCACGAGGAATTCATGTGACTCGTGGTGCAATTGGGTCAGAAGATTCTCGAAACATAAGCGCACGACGAGACGACGTGGGCGCATGACGGCACGAAGAGTCGGTCGACGGGAGTGAATTACGCGGCGCTGAGTACCGGTCAGCGCTTGGAGCGCTGACGGATGCGCGTCGTGAGTTCCTTGACGTGGTCGAAGATCTCGCGCTTTTGTGCCATCTCGCCGCGGATCTTGCGCTCGGCGTACATGACGGTGGTGTGGTCCCGGCCGAACGAATGACCGATCTTCGGAAGAGACAGGTCGGTCAGCTCGCGGCACAGGTACATCGCGATCTGACGCGACTGCGCCAGCGCCCGGGTCTTGCCCGGCCCACGAAGCTCCTCGATGGTGATCTCGAAGTACTCCGCGGTGGCGGCCATGATCGTGGCGATGCTGATCTGCATCGAGTTCGCGTCGGAGATGAGGTCGCGAAGCACGATCTCGGCGAGCGTCTTGTCGATCGCCGCCTTGTTGAGCGAGGCGAAGGCGGTGACGCGGATGAGCGCGCCCTCGAGCTCGCGGATGTTGCGCTCGATGCTGCTGGCGATGAGTTCCAAGACGTCGTCCGGGACGTCGAGCCGGTCCATCTGCGCCTTCTTGCGCAGGATGGCGATGCGGGTCTCGAGTTCCGGGGGCTGGACGTCGGTGATCAGGCCCCATTCGAACCGCGTGCGCAACCGGTCTTCCAGGGTCGCGAGCTGCTTGGGCGGGCGGTCCGAGGAGATGACGATCTGCTTGTTCGCGTTGTGCAGGGTGTTGAACGTGTGGAAGAACTCCTCCTGGATTCCTTCCTTGCCCTCGATGAACTGAATGTCGTCGACCAGCAGCACGTCGATGTCGCGGTAGCTGCGCTTGAACGACGCCTTGCGGTCGTCGCGCAGGGAGTTGATGAAGTCGTTGGTGAACTCTTCGGTCGAGACGTACTTCACCCGCATGCCGGGAAAGAGGCGCTGCGCGTAGTTGCCGGCGGCATGAAGGAGATGGGTCTTGCCGAGGCCGGACTCACCCCAGATGAAGAGGGGGTTGTAGGCGCGGGCCGGGGCTTCGGCGATCGCCAGGGTGGCGGCATGGGCGAAGCGGTTCGACGAACCTATGACGAACGTGTCGAACGTGTAGCGACGGTTGAGACTCACGTCGTTGGTCGAGGCGTTCTGCGCCCGGTTGGTGAAGTAGGCCGGCCAGCTGGCCTCGGCGCTGGCCAGTGCTTCTTCGTCCTCGTCCACTTCGTCGGCGTCGGGAAGGGCGTCGGCGCGAATCTCGTCGTCGCGGTCGGAATCGGGTTCCGGGGTTTCCACCCGGACGCCGAGCTCGATGCGCTGCCCGCCCAGATGCCGGCTCAGGCTGGCGATGATCGGTTCGCGGAGGTGACGTTCGATCTCGTTCTGCACGAACGGAGTCGGCACCGACAACAGAGCAAACCCTTCGGCGATGACGAGGGGTTTGACCAGCTTGAGCCAGGCTCGTTGCTGGGCAGTCAGGTTCGGCGAAGTGAAACCCGCCGTGGTGTCGGAGGGCACGTCACCGTTGAGTTCCGCCACGACGTCGTTCCAAATTGCGACGAACGGGGGGTCGGGGTCTGCTGTCAACGGAGAAGTTCCCCCTCGTGGCCAGACAGGGTTGGCCGAATAGACAATGACCGAGTGTCCACATGGTTATCCACAGTTTGTGGATAACCAACACCGGTCGTTGTGTCGTTGCTTTCTTGCTCGGAGGCTGCGTTGCCGGGGCTCGTCACGGTGCTCGAGTACACCATGGGCTCGCGGGTGGGCGGCCGTCCTAACTTCTTCGTCCAGCGCCGTCTCGGTCTGAGATGGCCTTGGCAGAAGCTAACAGGTTTATTGCCGGGTGCCAACAGTTCTGCAACATTGCGGGGACCGTCTGGTGGGCAGTGTATTGAATGGTGACAGGTGTGAACGCTGTGACGAAATCGGGGTGTCGGTCGCACCAGGAGAAGCAGGTTTGACCTAGGGAAATCTCGTCAGTACCCTCGAACAGTCGCCCGAACGTGGCGATACGGCTGCGACTCGGATCGTCGGGTTAACGCGCCGGAGCTAGCAAGCGGGACCAACGAAGCGTACGTACCGCGACTGCTTCCAGACGGACATGTTCGCATGTGCGCGAGGCGAGTTGTCGCACACATAGAGGAGATATAGCCGTGGCCAAGGGCAAGCGGACGTTTCAGCCGAACAACCGGCGCCGTGCCAAGGTGCATGGTTTCCGGTTGCGCATGCGCACGCGCGCTGGTCGCGCCATCGTGTCGGGCCGGCGTAGCAAGGGCCGTCGCTCACTCACTGCGTGATCCTGCTCTAATCCGTAGCAGGGTGTAGACAGGTGCTTCCGGCCCAGTACCGGATGACGAGATCGACTGACTTTGGCATGACGGTCCGTCGTGGCGTACGAGCAGCGCAGCCCGACATCGTCGTGCACGCGCTGAAGGCGTCCGACGAGCTGGCCGACACTCCCAAGGTCGGGCTGGTCGTCTCGAAGTCCGTTGGGTCGGCGGTTCAGCGTCATCGGGTCTCGCGGATGTTGCGGCACGTGGCTCGCGGCGTCCTCGACGAGTTGGGTCCAGGTGACAAAGTGGTGATCCGCGCTCTACCCAGTAGCAGTCGGGCGAAGTCGGTCCGGCTCGAAGAACAGCTGCGAGCCGCCTTGCGCCGATTGAACGGCTCGGCTGGAGGGCGACGGTGAGCCGCGCCCCAATCGCGCGCGCCGCGATCGCCGTCGTCGAGCTCTACCGCAATATGATTTCCCCCTACCGGCCGCCTTCGTGCCGGTTCACCCCGACGTGCAGTCAGTACGCCGTCGACGCCCTCCGCGAGTACGGCTTCATGCGGGGGAGTTGGTTGTCTCTGGTCCGGCTGGCCAAGTGCGGCCCGTGGCACCCAGGTGGATGGGATCCGATCCCGGAGCGACGTGAGGTGGCATCCGATGCCACGACGCTGAGGAGCGATTCGTTTGTTTAATTGGTTCAGTCTCGACGTCATCTACTACCCGGTCTCCGCGATCATGTGGGTCTGGTACAAGGCGTTCGCCTTCATCCTGGGGCCGGACAACTTCTTCGCGTGGGCGCTGGCCGTGATGTTCCTCGTCTTCACGCTGCGCGCGATCCTCTACAAGCCGTTCGTTCGGCAGATCCGCACCACGCGTCAGATGCAGGAACTGCAGCCGCAGATCAAGGCGCTGCAGAAGAAGTACGGCAAGGACCGCCAGCGGATGGCGCTGGAGATGCAGAAGCTGCAGAAGGAACACGGGTTCAATCCGATCCTCGGCTGTCTGCCGATGCTCGCCCAGATTCCGGTGTTCATCGGGCTGTACCACGTGCTGAACTCGTTCAACCGGACGCAGACGGGCTTCGGCAGACTGGGCCTGTCGGTCGAGCAGAACCGCGAACTGGGCAACTACATCTTCAGTGCCACCGACGTCGGGCACTTCCTGGACGCCAACCTGTTCGGCGCCCCGTTGGGTGCGTCGATGATTCAGACCGTCGGGCTTGGCGCCTTCGACGACTTCAACCGCGCGGCCGTCATCGCGGTCGGCGTTCCGCTGATGATCTTGGCTGGCGTCGCCACCCACTTCAACAGCCGTGCGTCGGTGGCCCGACAGAGCATCGAGGCTGCCGCCAATCCGCAGACCGCGATGATGAACAAGCTCGCGCTGTACGTGTTCCCGCTCGGCGTCGTCGTCGGTGGTCCGTTCCTTCCGCTCGCAGTGATCCTCTACTGGGTGGCCAACAACATCTGGACCTACGGTCAGCAGCACTACGTGTTCGGCAAGATCGAGAAGGAAGAAGAGCTCAAGAAGGAAGAGGATCTGGCGCGACGAGCGTCGAATGCTCCCGTACCAGGTTCCAAGCCGAAGGTCAAGCGCAAGCGTCCGCAGACGGCCGCCGCCGACAACGCCGCGAAGGCCGCCGCCGAGCGCGAACTCACGGACTCCACCGCCGACGAGATCGACTTGGTCGAGGACGGCGCGAATACGCGACCGGCCGGTTCGACGGCCGCGTCCAACGGCAAGCCCGTCGCTCCCAAGGCTGGCAACGCGGCCAATCGTGCGCCGAAGCGCACCAACAATCGGCCCAAGAAGCGCAGGCCCTGACAAGTACCCGAATCAGTCCGGCCCGTCGTGGCCGCTGATGGATGTCTACGCACGGAGGTAAGGACGAACATGACCGACGCTGATACAACCGAACGCACCGACGTCGCAGACGAGGCGCCCAAGTCGGAGAATCTGGAAGACCGCTTGGTCAACGAAGGCGAGATCGCCGGCGACTACCTCGAGGAACTTCTCGACCTGCTCGACTTCGACGGTGACATCGACCTCGACGTGGAAGGCGATCGCGCGATCGTCAGCATCGACGGCGGCGGCGATCTCGCCAAGCTGGTGGGGCGCAAGGGTGAGGTGCTCGACGCTCTCCAGGAGCTGACGCGGTTGGCGGTGCACCAGAAGACCGGTGAGCGCAGCCGTCTCATGCTGGACGTGGCGCACTGGCGTCGTGGTCGCCGTGACGAGTTGGCGGCGCTGGGGGACAAGGTCGCCAAGCGTGTGCTGGCAAGTGGCGAGCGCGAGGAGCTGGCGCCGATGACTCCCTTCGAGCGGAAGATCGTTCACGATGCAGTCTCGGCGGTCGACGGTGTGCGGAGCGAGAGCGAAGGCGCGGAGCCGTCGCGTCGCGTCGTCGTCCTTCCTGCCTGACCCTCCGAGTTACACCCATGTAGTTCGGTCGCGATGCCGTGGCGGCGGGAGCGGAGGATGTTTCACGTGAAACATGGTGAAGCGCCGCCGGCGCCGGATGCGGCGGCTGCAGTCTTTGGCGAGCGGTTGAGCGTCGCCGTCGAATACGCGGCCATCCTCGCGGGCGCCGGTATCGAGCGCGGTCTGATCGGACCCGGCGAGGTCGACCGATTGTGGGATCGCCACATTCTGAATAGCGCTGCCATTGGGGAGCTCATGAGCGCCGGCGATCGGATCGCCGACGTCGGCAGCGGAGCCGGCCTGCCGGGGATTCCCCTTGCTCTGGCGCGGCCGGACACCGAAGTGGTTCTCGTCGAGCCGCTGTTGCGCCGCGCGGACTTTCTCTCGGAGGCCGTGGAACTGCTTGGCCTTCCCGTTACCGTCATCCGGGGACGGGCGGAGGAGAGGTCCGTGCGAGAGGCGGCGGGGGAGATCGACGTCGTCACGTCGCGCGCCGTTGCGGCGCTCGACAAGCTGACGCGATGGTGTCTGCCGCTTCTGAGGACGGACGGGCGCATGCTGGCCATGAAGGGCGAACGGGCCGCCGACGAGATTAACGAACACCGGCGGGCCATGAGTTCGTTGGGTGCCGTCGACGTAAGGGTGATGGAATGTGGCGTGACCTACTTGACTCCGCCCGTAACCGTGGTCGTGGCGGTGAAGGCGAGTCGACCAGTGGGAACGGGCGGCCGCAGCGGCGGCCCGCAGCGGAAGCCAGCAAGAGCCCAGGATCGACGAACAGCACGGCCGGACGGGCCGACGAGGAGAAGCAAGTGAAGCCACGGCAGACCCGCGACGCAAACGTTCCCGAGGCGGTGGCGGCGACCCCCACGCGCAATGTTTCACGTGAAACATGGCTACCTCCGGCAGAGGAGGCGTGGAAGGAACCGACTACCGCCGACACCCCGATCGGCGCCGAGGCGGAGCGCGCAGTGCGCATCCTGCACAACGCCAAGGGGCAGCAGCTGAGGCGCCCCCCACGGCAGCGAGTGTTCACCATCGCCAACCAGAAGGGCGGCGTCGGAAAGACGACCACCGCTGTCAACGTCGCCGCCGCGCTCGCGCTGCAGGGCTTGAAGACACTCGTCATCGACCTCGATCCGCAGGGCAACGCCAGTACCGCGCTGGGCATCGAACATCGCCCGGGCACGCCGTCGTCCTATGAGGTGCTGATCGGCGAGATCACCCTCGAGTCGGCGCTGCAGCAGAGCCCGTACAACGAGCGGCTGTACTGCGTGCCGGCGACGATCGATCTCGCCGGCGCCGAGATCGAACTCGTCAGCATGGTGGCGCGTGAAGGCCGCCTGCGGAACGCGCTCGCGACGCTGCAGGAGTACGACTTCGACTACGTGTTCATCGACTGCCCTCCGTCGCTGGGCCTGCTGACGATCAACGCGCTCGTGGCCGCACCGGAGGTGCTAATTCCGATCCAGTGCGAGTACTACGCCCTGGAGGGCGTGGGTCAGCTGCTGCGCAACATCGAGATGGTGAAGGCGCACTTGAATCCTCTGCTGGACGTCACGACCGTTGTCCTCACGATGTACGACGGCCGCACGAAGCTGGCAGACCAAGTCGCCGACGACGTCCGGGCGCACTTCGGCGCAAAGGTGCTCCGCACCGTCATCCCGCGCAGCGTGAAGGTGTCCGAGGCTCCCGGATACGGCATGACCATCCTGGAATACGATCCCGGTTCGCGGGGCGCGATGAGTTACCTCGACGCCAGCCGCGAGATCGCGGAACGCGCGCACGGTTCGGCGAGTCCCCAGGCTGGCCAGTGATCGCCCGTACGAAGAGGAGAAGAGCATGACCCCGCCACCCAAGCGAACCGGACTCGGTCGCGGCCTCGCATCCTTGATCCCGACCGGCCCGAGTGACGAGAAGGGCAGCATGGGGCCGGCTATGGGCGCCGCGGCGGCTGACGTGATGTACGGGGGAGCGCCCACTGCGACCGCGCCGTCGGTCGAGCCGGTGGGTGACGTCGGAGCGGTGTATCGCGAGATCGATCCGGCGTCCATCGAGCCGAACCCCAAGCAGCCGCGGCAGGTCTTCGACGGTGAGGCGCTCGCCGAGCTGGTCCACTCGATCCGTGAATTCGGTCTGATGCAGCCCATCGTGGTGCGGGCGCTGACCCCGGTGGAGGGGAGTCCTCGCTACCAGTTGGTCATGGGGGAGCGGCGGTGGCGGGCTGCCCAGGAGGCGGGGATGACCGCGATTCCCGCGATCGTCCGGGAGACCGCGGACGACAGCATGCTCCGCGACGCGCTGCTGGAGAACATCCACCGCGCGCAGTTGAACCCGTTGGAAGAGGCCGCGGCATACCAACAACTGCTGGAGGAGTTCGGCGTCACCCACGAGGAACTCGCCGTGCGGATCGGTCGCTCGCGTCCGGTGATCACCAACATGATTCGGTTGATGCGCTTGCCGGTCGCGGTGCAGCGGAGGGTCGCGGCGGGCGTGCTGTCGGCGGGCCACGCTCGGGCACTGCTGGCGCTGGAGAGTGGTGCGGAGAAGCAGGAGGAATTGGCCGCTCGCATCGTCGCGGAGGGCCTCTCCGTGCGCGCCACCGAAGAGGCCGTCACCCTGGCCAACCGGGACGGGGTGCCAGACTCCACCCCACCCCAGCGCCGCAAGCCGATTCAGATGCCGGGACTGCAAGACGTTGCGGAAAGGCTGTCATCTGCCTTCGACACACGGGTCTCGGTGAGCCTTGGCAAACGCAAGGGCAAGATCGTGGTCGAGTTCGGGTCGGTCGACGATCTACAACGCATAGTTGACCTTATGAACGCGGCGAAGCCGTGACCCACCACAAGCGGTAATTACGTCACTGTGACAAAGCGGCGAATCAAGACGAGGCTCGTCGTGGCCTGAAGGAGCAAATTCCTTGCGCAGCAACATGATTCGTCTCGCAACCGTCCCGGACGTCCCGTTTCGGAATTACCCCGGGCCGCACTCGCCGCGCCCTTCTATCCTGGAGTGGCAGTCACGTCCGGCTGGCCGATCTGAAACGCGGGGTGTCTAGTGTCAGCACGAATAACGCCGCTGCGGCTCGAAGCGTTCGAGCAATTGCCCAAGCACGCGCGACGCTGTGTCTTCTGGGAGGTCGACCCGACGACACTGCCGGTCGAGGATCACCTCGCCGACCCCGAGTTCGAGAAGGAAGCCTGGCTCTCCATGGTCATGCTGGAGTGGGGGTCGTGCGGGCAGATGGCCGTGGCGTGCGGACCGGACCAAGCGGACTTCGTCGCGCCGTCCTCAAGCGGTGACGAGCCCTGTCTGGGATTTGCGTTCTACGCGCCACCGCGTGCCGTGCCGCGCGCCGCGCTCTTCCCGACCGGACCCGTCAGTGCCGACGCCGTATTGCTGACGACGGTCGGCGTGGAAGCGGGCGACGAGGGGGACGGCCTCACGCGCGCGTTGATGGCCGCCGTCGTCGGAGACTTGGTGCGCCGAGGGGTACGAGCCTTGGAGGCGTTCGGCCGGACGGCCGCAGCGGCCGAACTCACCGAGCCGCACCTGATGGCGCCAAACCTACGCTCGGCGATTCAGTCACTCGGCGACTGCTCGGCCGAGCAGTGCATCATCGACGCGGACTTCCTCGGTGACGTCGGCTTCGAGATCGTCGCCCCGCATCCTTACTTCCCGCGGATGCGACTCGAGCTCGAGCAAGGTCTCGGTTGGAAGGCCGACGTGGAGGCCGCGCTGGAACGACTGCTGGTGAGTGCCCAGATGCAGCAGCCGGTGGGGGCTGGCGCCAGCCCCTGCCTGTGAGAGAACCTCAGGCTTGGGCGGCGCGGCCGGCGGACTGTTCGACCGACCGTTCGTGCGCCAGCAGTTCGGCGAAGGTGAACGTGCCCGTCGGACGGTCGTCCTTGCCGAGTAGGTAGAGACGCTTGACGGCGGCGAGGATGCCCTCGGACAGGGAATCCCTGGCCTGCGACGACACCAGCAGCTCGCGGTCGTGCGGATTGGTGATGTAGCCGACGTCGATCTGCACGGTGGGCATCCGGGTCAGGCGAAGCAGGTCCCACGTGCGCCCATGCGTGCGGCAATCGCGTAAACCCGTGCGCGCCACCAGTTCCCGCTGCACGAAGTCGGCAAGGTTGCGCCCAATCGTCGACACCGACCCGTGGGAGTTGCCGAAGTGGAACGACGCCACGCCGTTGGCGGGGGAGTTGGGGAGCGACGCGCAGCGCAGGCTGATCATCAGGTCGGCACCGACCGTGTTGGCAGTCGCGGCGCGCTCGGCATCGGAGAGGCTGCGACCCACCGGCCGGGACAGGAACGTCTCCATGCCGATGGCCGCCATCCGGCCTTCGAGCCGACTTGCCAAGTCCCACAGGATGTCTGCTTCGCTGATCGGTCCGTCCGGGCCGTTCATGATGGGTCCGTGGTCGTCGCCGCCACGGCCCGGATCGATGATGATGCGCTTGCCGGACAACCGCGGGCCGGAGCGGCGGACCAGCTCCTCCTCGCGAATCGCGTGCAACGAGCCGCCGGTGACCCGGGAACCCAGAAAGTACAAGGAGCGCAACGTCTCTGGCCCACAGATGCCGTCGGGGTACAGACCGTACTCCCGTTGATAGGACATCAGACCGTTGTGTGTCTGCAGCCCGAAGTGCCCGTCGACCAGGTCGGTGTAGAAACCGAGGTCTTGCAACCGGGCCTGCAGCGTCGCGACGTCGTCACCGTACATCGGGGCACCGAACTGATGAGCCAGTGTCCTGGCGCCCAGGCGGTACGACGCCTCCTTCAACGCCCGATAGGTGGCCTCGCCCACGACGCCGTCGACGAGCAGCCCACGGTGCTGCTGGAAGGCGCGGACGGAGTGGTCGAGGTCCTCGTCGAAGACGTCGAACGCGACGTGTTTGCCCGTCACGAGGTCGTCATCTGGGCCGTCGATCAGCCCCAACGCCGCCAGCGCCGACCGAATCTCGACCACCGGGGCTCCCCGATCGCCGCGGCGCAGACTAGACATGACCAGAATTGTCGCAGACTGAAGCGCTAATGCTGAAACCTCCAGGCCAGTCGGAAGCCGGGTGTGTCCAATCCGGCCGGGTGCGCCGGACCCCGATCAGACCACGTCAGACAGCTCGCGGAGCAGCGCCGCCTTGCCCTTGCTACCCACGATGCGCTTCACCGGCTCGCCGTCCTTGAACAGGATCAACGTGGGGATCGAGACCACCTGGAAGTCGCGCGCGGTGCCGGGATTGGCGTCGACGTCGAGCTTGGCGATGGTCAGCGCGCCGGCCTTTTCGGTGGCGATCTCCTCCAGTACCGGTGCAATCATCTTGCACGGGCCGCACCAGGACGCCCAGAAGTCCACCAGGACCGGGGTGCTGCTGGAGAGGACGTCGTCGGAGAACGAGTCGTCGGTCACGGCAACGGTTGCGCTGGTCTTGTCACTCATGTGGTGCTCCTGTCGAAGAGGGGTGGGCGGAGGGGTGGAACGTCACCAGTTGTCGGCGATTTGGTGGCCGGTGAGCCACCGCTCGACGTCGATCGCCGCCGAACAGCCGCTGCCGGCGGCGGTGATGGCCTGACGGTAGGTGTGGTCGACCAGGTCGCCGCAGGCGAACACGCCGTCGACGGAGGTGCTGGTGGAGCGTCCCTCGACCTTGACGTAACCCTCGTCGTCAAGGTCGACCTTGCCGCTGACCAGACCCGAGCGGGGATCGTGGCCCACCGCGACGAAGACGCCCGTCACGGCCAGCTTCGACTCTTCGCCGGTCTTGGTGTCGGCCAGGCGAAGACCCGTCACCTTGGGCTCGCCCTCGACCTGGGTGACCGCGGTATTGGTCATGAACGTGATCTTCGGGTTGGCCTTGGCGCGGTCGAGCATGATCTTCGACGCGCGGAATTCGTCGCGGCGGTGGATCAGCGTGACGTGGTTGGCGAACTTGGTGAGGAAGATCGCCTCCTCCATCGCCGAGTCACCACCGCCGACCACGGCGATGTCCTGGTCGCGGAAGAAGAAGCCGTCACACGTCGCGCAGGTGCTGACACCGGTGCCGATGCGTTCCATCTCACCGGGTACGCCCAGCTGGCGGGCCGCTGCACCCATCGCGAGGATGACCGACTTCGCCTGGAAGGTCTCGTCGCCCACGGTGACGGTCTTCACGGGGCCGTCCAGGTCGACGTCGTCGACGTCCTCCATGCGCAGGTCGGCGCCGAACCGCAGCGCCTGCTCGCGCATCTCCTCCATCAACGCCGGGCCGGTGATGCCCTCGCGGAAGCCGGGGTAGTTCTCCACCTCGGTGGTGGTCATCAAGGCGCCGCCGAACTGCACGCCTTCGAAGACCAGGGGATGCAGCTGCGCACGCGCGGCGTAGACGGCCGCTGTGTAACCAGCAGGGCCCGAGCCGATGATGATCACGTCGTGAACGGTGTTCGAGGAAGTCATTTCCGCCTTTCTGCGTACGCCTATAACACCAGCGTAAGCCCGCATGTTCCAGTCGCGACTCCGGGACGCGTCAGTCCGGGCGTGACTTGCGCCGACGCCAAGGCCATCGCCTGCGGGTGGACCGGGAGGCCGTGCGCAACGCTGCGTCGATCGACGCCGTCACGTGGGCTGGCACCTCGGGCGCCGAGGCCGGGTCGACGCCGAGGGCGGACACGTCCCGTCGCGCGCGTTCCAGCGCGGCGAGCGTGGCCTTGACGTCGGGTTCGGTGCGCGCCCGCCGGCGCAGCCGCGCCGCCGTCGAGTCGTCGAGCAACCCGGCCTGCAGGTCGGCGAGGAGGTCGACCGTGACGGGGCGCTCGCCGCGATCGTCAGCTTCGCCGTGCACGGGACCAGTGTCGCACCGGCCTGCGACGTCGGTGGCTGGGAGCGTCCTTTCGCTACTCTGTGGACAAGAGGATGCTGGGAAGTGCGGCCAGGATCTGGCGGCACGACAGCATGAAGAGGCGACATGGGCAATCTCCGTCGACTACTGGCGACCGGAGTCTTCGGACTGGTGGCGGCATCGGGGCTGATCGCCGTCGGCGTGGCCACCACGCCGCCGTCGGACCCGCTGGCCTGCGACATGAACATCGTCCCGTACGACCCGTACCACCAGACCTGTGGCATCCCGAACCAGATTCCGACCGCACCGGGCCAGGCGCCGGGGGCGGGCGCGATCATCGCGTGCCGCAACATCCCCGGCTGCCTGTCGCAGGCGGTCAACGGGCCGCAGTTCGTAGCGGTTCCGCAACCCGACACCAGGGTTCGCCAATCGCGGTAGCCGCTACGGGCGGACGACGGGCGCGGGATCTTCGAAGTACTCCAGCGTCTTGGCGAGCTTGGCTCTGGCCCGTGAACAGCGGCTCTTGACGGTGCCCTCCGGCACGCCCAGCAGCCGGGCGGTCTCGGCCACCGAGTACCCCTGCATGTCGACCGCGACGACGACGGCCCGCTGCTCGAGCGGCAGCCGCAGCAGTGCTCGTTCCACGACGAGCATCGTGTCGACGCGGGAGGTCGGATCGCCCAGGTGACAGACGTCGTCGTCGAGCGCGGTGGCCGGATGAATCTTGTTGCGGCGCAAGCGATCGAGACAGGCGTTGACCACGATGCGGTACAGCCAGCTGCTCACCGAGGCATCGTGGCGGAACGTCGGTGCCTTCCGGTGGGCCTTGAGCATGGCGTCCTGTAGCGCATCGGCGGCGTCTTCGTGGTTGCGGCTGGTGATGAGAGCCAACCGGTAGAGCTGTCGGTGGTGGCGGTGGAAGAGCTCCTCGAAGGCATACCGGTCGCCGCCGACGTGCGCGACGAGCAACTCCGCGTCCGTCCGCGCGCCGCCGGTGATGTCCCCGAATCTCCCCACATGCGAACACTAATCAACGCCGGACGCCCGTCCCCGCACCTCTTCTGGCGGGACGCACCAGCGGGCGGACGTCAGCCCTCTCAACTGCAACAACGGGGATCGGCTCCCGCCGGCTCGACCTGGGGACAACTCCTCAGGAGGCGGATTTGAGCGTGATGTTCGACAGCGCGGACTCGCTCTTGCCGTTCACCGTGCCGAGCGTGGTGATCCACACCAGCACATTCGACACGGGCTGAGGATTGTTGATGGTGATGGTGTTGGACCCGGCCTTCATCGGCGTCGGCGGGGTCAGCTCGGTGGTCTCGTCGAGCGACGCGGGCGTGGCCGACTGGGCGGACCGGATCTGAATCGACGTGCCGGTGCTGTTCAGGTCGATCGACACCGACGCGATCGCGGTGGGCTGCGGCAGCTGCAGGATCAGCCCGACGCCGCTCTTGAAGTTGGGGAACGGCACCGCGTCGCTGTAGGTGTCGGTCTGCCATGCCGTGGTGGTGCTGCCGTCGATCGCATTGCCGGCATCGGCCGGATTGTCGGCCTCGCCGCCGGGCGAGAACACCGTCGCCCGAACGGGTTTCACGGTTCCGGAGCTCGGCTGGCTGGTGGTGCTGCTCGACGGGGCGTTGAGCCCGAGTTCGTCCTTGTCCAACGAACCGCCGACGTCGCTGAACACGCCGCGCAACACGGTCGCCAGCACGATGAGGGCCACCACCAGGATCGAGCCCGCCACGGCGGCGCCGATCAACACGCCCTTCTTGCGGCGGGCCTTGGCGTCGGGATCGTCGGAGACGCTCTCGCGATACCGGGTGCCGGGGGCTTCCGGTTCGTCGATCGGCGCGATCAACTCGGTGCGGTCGGCGACAGCGGTGGCCTGCTGCAACAGGTTGAGCAACGTCGGTGCAGAGCGAATGCCGCCGTTCTCCTGCACGGCGCGCACGGCCGCGGCGGAAATTTGGAACGGGATGGCGCGGTCCACCGTCGTGGGTTCGACCGGCTCGCCTGCGGGGTCGAGGTCGGCGGGCTCCATGCCTCCGCGCGTCCCGGCGTCGGGCAGCGGCCACCGGTTGACCAGCAGCGCGTACAGCGCGGCGCCGATGCCGCGGATGTCGTCCTCGGGCGTCGCCGACGGCAGCGTGGCGGGGAAGGCCAGGGCCACGTCGCCGTCGATGCTGACCCGGACCCGGCCGGGGTGGTCGATCGACAGGGCGACGCCGGCCCGGTGCGCAGCCTCGGCGGCCGCGGCCAGGGACTGGACGGCGCGGGCCCCGCCGATCGCGGACGGGGCGGTCTCGGCGACCTCGGCGAGCGACCCACCGCGAATCCACTCCGAGACGACCAGTCCGCCGGATCCGGTCCTGGTGACGTCGAGGACGCGGGCGATGCCGGGAACGTTGATCGCACCGAGTTTCATCGTGCGGGACAGGATCTCCGAGAGCTCGTCGTCGGGCAGGACGGCGTCGGGGTCGACGAACGTCAACGCCACCTGGCGGTCCAGGACGGTGTCCATGGCGTGCCAGAACTGCAGATGCGGCGGGCCGCCGTGGAACACCAGCAGGCGGTAGCGCCCCCCGGCGATCGTGGCGCCAGGGATGAGGTGGACGTCGTCGTCGGCGGTGGCGGCCTCGATGGCCGGCTCGTTCGGCATGCCTGCCGACACCGGCTCTCTGGTCGGGTCGCCGCCGTAATCGGCGGGCGGGCGGCCCGAGGGCGGCAGATGCGACTCCGACGGGACGTCCGGTTGGAAGTCGTCGGCACTCGGCCGGGGGATGCGGGTGGTCGCGCCTGCGTCGGGCGGCGAACTGCCCGCCGGATCGTCGCTCACCGCTGGTCCTCTCCGAAGCCCGTCTCCGACAACGCCTGCCGGAGGTTCGCCGACCCACCTCCCCGTCGGACCATATTGACGCGACCGCAACGGAGGTGAACTGCTCTGATTAGCGTACGGGAGGGGCGTACCCGGACGCGGTGGGACGGGAACCCTCGTGGACGGTGTCGCCGGAGTCGTGGACGTACCCCGACCGAACCGCCGTCGGACCGCGTTGGCCGCGGCCTGCGCGTCGGGAACCTTGGCCGTCAGCAACACCGTGACGATGATCGGCAGCATGATCACGGAGAGGATGAGCAGCCGCACGATCGAGCCGCCGCCGCCGTGGTCCTCGGTGAGCGACCCGAGACCGAACAGGCGGTCGACGAGGTGACCGATCAGACCGGCCAGCAGGGACCCCGCCAGGGTGACCAGGACGGTCCGTACCACGTCGAGGCTGATCATCCTGCCGCCCGGCGGCTTGAGGTTCGCCCGCAACATGACGTGGCCGACGACGGCGCCCGCGAGGAAGCCCAGGCCGTTCGCGAACCCGAGGTAGCCGGCGACCAGCTCGGGGTCGTCGGTGAGATGCGGTGCCGCCAGCGAGGCGATGATCTTGACCGCGGTGATCACGACGATCAGCACGATCGGGGTCCACGGCTGTTCCCTGGCGTAGAAGACGCGCGTCTGCAGCAGCAGCATCGCGTAGGGGAGCAGGGTGAACGCCGACAGCGCGATGGCATGGCCCATGCTGCCGGCGTCGGCGTCGGTGAACCTGCCGTAGGCGAACAACGCGCTGCCGATGGCGGGACCGGCCACCGTCATGAAGGTGACGACGGGGATGAGCGTCAGCATGGTGAGGCGCGTCGCGAAGTTGATGTCGGCCAGCACGGCCGGCTGATTGTCGGCGGCGGCGTTGCGGGACAGCCGCGGCATCACGACGGTCAGCACCGTCACGCCGATCATGCCGAACGGGAGTTGCAGGACGAGCCACGCGTAGTTGTAGACGGCGGGCCCGGAAGCCGCTGCGGTGCTGGCAATCTGGTTGCCCACGACCAGGCCGGCCTGACTGATCAGCACGTAGAGGACCATGGCGGCGGCCATGCCGCCGAACTTCTTGAGCCGGTCGTCGAGACCCCACAGCGGTCGCAGGCTGACCCGTTCCCGACGGATCGCGACGAACAGCACCGCGGTCTGCGAGACGACGCCGAGGGTGGTGCCGATGCCCAACACCAGAAGCTTGGCGGTGCCCATCGCGACGGGGTCGAACGACAGCTCGCCGGGCACCACGACGAACACGCCCAGCGTGCCGATCGCCACCACGTTGTTCAACACCGGCGCCCACGCCGGCGGCCCGAAGACGTTGCGGGTGTTCAGGATTGCCATGAACACCGAAGACAGACCGTAGAAGATGATCTGCGGCAGCAGCAGGTAGGCCAACGCGGTGGTCAGCGGGCGGTCCACCTTGGGGTCGCCGCCGAGCATCAGCCGGACCAGCAGCGGGGCGGCCACCACCGAGACCAGCGTGGCCACCAACAGCAAGGTGGTCGCCAGCGTCAGGAGGCGCCGGACGAACGCCGTGCCGCCGTCGGGGTCGTCACGCTCGGCGCGCGCCAGCACCGGGACGAAGATCGCGGTGAACGTCGCCTCGAGCACCAGCGCGGCAATCAAGTTGGGCAGCTGGTTGGACACCGAGAAGGCGCTCAGGATGGCCCCGCCCAACAGCAGGGCCAGCAACTGGATGCGGATGAAGCCGGTGATGCGGCTGATCAGCGTGGCCAGTGCCATGCCCCACGACCGCGAGACGACGGCGGCGTCGGTCAGCTCGGGCCTGCCGGCGCGTCGGCGCGGGGCCGGTCCCTGGGGGATGCGCCGGGGCGCCTGCGGTGGTCGCGGTGCGGGCCCCGGCGGCCTGGTCGGAGTCATCGGTGGTCTTCGTCCGGGGCGTGCGCCAACGCCACGTCGAGCGGATCCGGCTTGCCCTCGCCGTCGCGACGCTTGGGGCGGTCGAGGTCGGCCCGGTCGGGCTGCCCCCGGAACCGGTGCCAGAGGCGTCGGCCGGCCAGCAGGACCAGGATCGCCCCTGCGGACAGGGTGATGAAGAACAGCACCTTGCCGTAGGCGTTGGAATGCACCGAGAGTCGCACCGGTTCGCCCAGCGGCAGGCCGTCGGCCGTCTGCAGGGAGACGTCGACGGCGACGCGCTGGGTGAAGTGCACCTCGATGGGTACGCGCAGCGGCAGGAAGCCCGGCGGCAATTCGATTTCCCCCATGTCGTCGACCGTCATCCCCGGCGGGGCGTCGACCTCGAGCCGGACCCTGATCGGGACGGGCAGGTCGTTGCGCAGGGCCAGGGGCAGCGGGCTGCGTTCGGTCGCAAGAGTGTAGGAGCCGCCGGGGTTGACGATGGTGACGGCACGCAGCAGGTCCCCGACGGTGTCGTCGACCACGCCGACGCGTTGGGAGGCGAGCCCGTTGCGCGAATCCGGAGGCACGGACTGACTGAGCGCGCGCAGCAGGTCCTCGCGCAGCGGTGCGGTGTACTGCGGACCGGTCAGCCCGGTCCGTGGGTCGACGGTCAGGGCGGCGGTGAGTCCGCCGAGCCGCAACGCCGTGGTGGCGATGCCGTCCGTGACGCCGGAGTCGATGCGGGCCCGCGGATTGCCGAGGACGTCCGGCGGCAGCGGTGCGGCGTCGGATGGCGGCAGGACGTTGGTCTCGGCGACGACGGTGGCCAGCGACCGCGGGACGGCCAACCCGGACCGGATCGACGAGGCGAGCGTGGTGAGGATCGACTGCGCTTCCTCGGGGGGCAGGTTCCACGCCATCGGCGGGACGAGGATCTCGGTGCGGGGCTCGCTCTGCGGTCGCAGCGCGCGCCACAGCACGGCGGCGATGGCGTCCTCACGGCGGGCGACGGGGGAGTCGTGCGCCAGCGGCACCCCGAGCGCGGGGTCCAGGTAGGAGGGTGTCACCGGCATGGTGCCCGCTCCGGCGAGAGCGGCGCCGACGGCGGCGTCGACGGGCGCCGCCACCACGTTCGCGTCATATCGGCGCGGGGCGGCGTCGCCGGCCGCGATGGCAACGGTCGGCCCCTGCGCGGACAGCATGCGGACGGCCGCTCCGGTCAGCGGACCGTCGCCGACGAGGGTCGCCCCGCGGGTCGAGACCACGCCGAGGATCTGGTCGACGATGTCGCCGGCGCCCTTCACGGCGATTGTGGACAGTTCGGGGTTGCCCACGCGGGCCAGCGCGTCGAGGTCGGCTTGCGCGTACACCGTCGGGGTCACGCACGACCGTTGGGCCAGCGCCCGCAGCCTGCCGAGCCAGTTCATCGCCGCCTCCTGGCCGGTGCCGGGATGCGTCGGCGAGTTGACGCCGCCGACCGGGTCGTCGTTGACGACGTAGCCCAGGGTCATCGCGTTGACGGTGACCAATAGGTCGGGGTCCACGGCGAGGCACAGGGCGCTGCGGGTCTGCCCGCCCGGGTCGACGGGTGGGCTGGTGGCGAAGTCGGCGGCGGACAGCAGGGTGTCGAGGCGACCCCCCGCGGCCAGCGACGTCGCGAGCTCGTCGTCGACCAGCCGGACCGGCGTGCTGCCACCCGGTACGCCCGCGGCCAGCCGGGGCCTGTCGGCCAGTGGCCACAGCATCGTGACGCGCACCGGTCGCGAGGTGTCCGGGGGGACGACGGCCGACGGGGATTCGTCCTGCTGTGACGGGTCGGCGGGCACACCGAGCACGGGCAGAAGGAACCGGGCGTCGTCGAGGCGGGCGGGTGCGCCGTAATCCGGCGTTCCGTTCACGTTGACCAGGGCGGGGTAGACGCCGGGCTGGTCGATCTGCAGGGAGGGCAGTTCGGCGGAGCGGACCGGATAGGAGAGCGTGAACGGCACGTGCTGACCCTGCGCGAGTTCCGGTGCGACGGTGACGAAGTCGGCTACCGCCTGGTACTGGTCGACGCCTCCGGTCAGGTCGGTGCGCAGGGCGTCCGACGACGTGACGGCGGCCGCGTGTTCGAGGCGCACCATGATGTCGCGCACGGGTCGGTCACCGACGTTGGTCACGGTGCCGGTCACGGTGACGACCGGGTCGCTGGTGGTGGTCACCGAGTCCGGGGTGATGGTGTCGATGTGCAACTGGAGGAAGGGCCGATCTCCGGGCTCGCCTGCTGCGGCACGTGGCACCCCGGCGGGTACGACGATCAACGTCACCAGGGCGACGACGGTCAGCAAGCGCGACCCGGCGATCCAAGCCGCCGCGCGCGTCATGGGCCTTGGCCGCAGCCGTTCGCCCGCCGGCCGGGTTGCGGTTGCGGGGAGTCGTCGGGCCGACGTCGGGTGTGGGAGTGCGTCTGCGGGCGACGGCGCGGCGAGCTGGGGGGCAAGGGGGGCAGGGAGCCGGGGCCGTCGGCCTGCAGCTTGGCGATCAGCTGGCCGGCGACCTCGGCGAGTTTGCGTTCGTCGGCGTAGGCCAGTCTCGACGGCAGGTCCGTCAGGGGCACCCACGCGACTTCGGTCACTTCGACGTCCTCGTCGGAGAGCTCGCCGTCGAGGAATCGCATGAGGTAATGGTGCACGGTCTTGTGGACGCGCCTGCCCTCGGTCACGAACCAGTAGTCGATGCTGCCCAGTGCGGCCAGCACGCTGCCCTGGATGCCGGTCTCCTCGGCGACCTCGCGGATGGCGGTTTGTTCTGCGGTCTCGCCCTGCTCGATGTGCCCCTTGGGCAACGACCACAGCATGCGTCCGCGCCGGTCGACCCGACCGATGAGAGCGGCGACCTGGCCGTCGGCGGGACCGTCGATGCCGTCGATGACGAGTCCGCCCGCCGAGGTCTCGTGCACGGTGCGCAGGCGCTCGGGGGTGCGTCGGCCGGATCTGCTCGGGGAAGTCTTCGCTCCTGCGTCGACCTGGTGGCCGGGGACGGGGCCGGGCAGCGGTGCGGACGACGGGTTCGCGGGGTCGGAATTGGCGGTCTCCGACGGGCTTGCAGAGCGTCGGCCGCGGCGCCGTCCTCGGCGCCGTCGTGGTTTGGCTCGTTCGCCCTCCGACACCCAAGCGATAGTAGCTGCCACTTGGTTTCCGTCCCCTATCACTCGCCGTCGTGGTCGGCTTGTCGCCGGGTCGTTATGCGCCCGTCACGACCACTAGGCTCATCGAACGTGCCGAACGATCCCTCCCCGACCGACGAATTGTTGACCGCGGCCAAGGCGCTGCAGCGGCACACACCGGTGCTCCGAGAGCTGGGTCAGTTGTTCGCTGACGCCGGCCACGAGCTGTACCTCGTCGGCGGCAGCGTGCGGGACGCGCTCCTGGAGCGTCCGCTGACCGACCTCGACTTCACCACCGACGCCCGCCCCGACCGCGTCCAGCAGGTGGTGAAGCGCTGGGCCGACGGTCTGTGGGACACCGGCATCGAGTTCGGCACCGTGGGCGTCGGCAAGGGCACCGAGCGCCTCGAGATCACCACGTTCCGCGCCGACGCCTACGACCGGGTGACGCGCAACCCGGAGGTCCAGTTCGGTGACAGTCTCGACGACGACCTGGTGCGCCGCGACTTCACCGTCAACGCGATGGCGGTGCGCATCACCCCGGCCGGGCTTGGCGAATTCCACGACCCGCTAGGCGGATTGGCCGCCATTCGCGATCGAGTGCTCGACACGCCGTCCACGCCGGAGGTGTCCTTCGGCGACGACCCGTTGCGGATGTTGCGGGCGGCGCGCTTCGTCTCTCAACTCGGGTTTGGCGTGGCGCCGCGGGTGCGCGAGGCGATGACGCGGATGGCCGACGAGCTGGGACGCATCACCGTCGAACGGGTGGCGGCCGAGCTGGACAAGATGATGCTGGGCGCGGACCCGGTGGCCGGGGTGGACCTGATGGTGCAGACCGGGCTCGGCGAGGTGGTGCTGCCCGAGGTGGGCGGTATGCGGATGGCCATCGACGAGCACCACCAGCACAAGGACGTCTACCAACATTCGCTGACGGTGCTGCAGCAGGCCATCGACTTGGAGGGTGCCGGAGAGCGGGACCTGGTGCTGCGGTGGGCGGCGCTGCTGCACGACGTCGGCAAGCCGGCCACCCGAAAGCACGAGAGCGACGGCGGCGTCAGCTTCCACCACCACGAGGTGGTCGGCGCGAAGATGACCCGCAAGCGCATGCGGGCACTGAAGTACTCCAAGCAGATGGTCGACGACGTGTCGCAGCTGGTGTACCTGCACCTGCGATTCCACGGATACGGCGACGGGAAGTGGACCGACTCCGCGGTGCGCCGCTACGTGACCGACGCCGGGCCCCTGCTCGAACGGCTGCACAAGCTGGTGCGCGCCGATTGCACCACCCGCAACAAGCGCCGCGCCGCGCGGCTGCGGGCCAGCTACGACGACCTGGAGCACCGCATCACCGAGCTGGCGGCGAAGGAGGACCTGCAGCGGGTCCGGCCCGATCTCGACGGCAACGAAATCATGCGCATCCTCGACATCCCGGCCGGGCCGCAGGTGGGCAAGGCGTGGCAGTACCTCAAGGAGCTGCGGCTCGACCGCGGGCCGCTCGAGCACGACGAGGCGGTCGACGAACTTCAGAAGTGGTGGAACGCGCAGGGGTAGGCCCGCGTCTGAATGGTTGTGGACTACTGCCTGGGGGATGGTGACGGGTCGGCGACGATGTGGTCGGCCGAGCTGAACGTCGACGCCGACGACGACGGGGTGTTCGACGCGATCGGCCTCGACTTCGACGGCGACGGCCGCTTCGACGACGCGCTGACCGATTCCGACGGGGACGGCACCGCCGACCACCTGCTGTTGGATCTCGACGACGACGGTCAGCCGGAGGCGTCGTTCACCGACGACGGGACCGGCACCTGGGCCGCCGGTGCGCAGATCCGCTGGTTGGGGCTCGACGGCGTCGAGCTGACGGGCGGCCCGCTGGTGGACTTCGACGGTGACGGCCAGGTCGACGACCGGGTGGTCGACGCGGACCGCGACGGTTTGGCCGATCGGGTGCTGGTTGGCGACGAGGCGTACGTCGACGTCGACGCGGACGGGCGGTGGGACGTCAAGCTGACCGATTCGGACTCCGACGGCGCCGCCGACGCGGCCAGCCAGCTGTAGCCGTCGCCCGAGTGTGAATCTCGCGGCGGGACACGTGGGTGACGCGTCGTCGGATTCCCACTCGCGGGATTCAACCTCGCCCGGGTTGGATGGGGCTCTTCTCTTCGTTCATCGCCCGGGCCCCGGCGGCCCCGCGAACGCCTGCGCAATCGTCAGCCAGGTGGCCGCGTCCTCGCCGGTCGCGACCACGTCGAGGTCCCCGCGGGGGCGGCGTTGCGTCACCAGCAGGCAGAAGTCCTCGGCCGACCCTGTCACGCGCTGCGCGGCGTCGGCCGGGCCCCACGACCACGTCGACCCGTCGGGTGCGGCCAGTTCGACCAGGAATGGCTCGGCCGGGACGGGCAAGCGGTGCACGGAGAAGGCGAAGTCCCTGGTCCGCACCCCGATGTGGGCGATGGACCGCAGCCGGGAGGTCGGAGGCCGCGTCACGCCGAGTGCGTCGGCGACGTCGAGGCCGTGCGCCCAGGTCTCCATCAACCGGGCCGTGGCCATCGACGCCGCACTCATCGGCGGACCGAACCACGGCAGCTTCCTGCCGTCGACCACCCGGCCCAGTTCGTCGTGCAGGCGGGTCCGGGTGTGGCGCCAGTCGGCGAGCATCTCGGCGGGCGGGGTGGTCGCCAGCTGCTCGGCACCCGCGTCGACGAAACCGGTCGGATTGGTCGCGGCGTCGGCGAGGACGTCGGCGAAGGCCGCTTCGTCGGTGACGGCGATCAGCGACACGCGGTCGGTCCACCACAGGTGGGCAATCTGGTGGGCGATGGTCCATCCCGGCGCGGGGGTGGCCAGGTGCCAACCCTCGTCGTCGAGGACGGCGACCAGCTCGTCGAGCGCGTCGCTCTCGGCTCGAAGGTCCGCCACCACGCCCTCGGCCCCAGCCATGGCGTCAGCCTAGCCGGACGGGGTCGGGCCTCTGCGGATCACGGCGTGCGCGGTCAACCCGAGCAGGTAGAGCACCGTGCCGGCGACCACCAGGGCGGGGGAGTGCCCGTCGGCGGGGATCACTGCGGCCGAGAGCGTGATGGAGGCGACGAAGGCGACCCAGAACAGCGCGTCCTGCACGGTGAAGACGTGACCGCGCAGGGCGTCGTCGACGTCGAGTTGCATCGCCGAGTCGGCGCACAGCTTGACCACCTGACCGGCCGCACCGAGCAGGAAGCCGCACGCCATCATGACCGGCAGGTCCAGGCCGACCGCCGCGAGCTGGATCGCCGCCGCCGCCAGCAGCGCCAGGTTGACGGTCCGGTACCTGCTCCAGCGGCGCACGACCACGGGGGTGAGGAAGTTCGCGAGGAACGACCCCAGCCCGGTGGTGGCCGCGAACAGCACGGCGACGCCGAGGCCCGCCACGTTCGCGGAGCCGGTGTGCCTCACGGTGACCAACACCAGCAGCGTGTTGACGCCGAACACCATCCGGTGCGCGACCACCCCGGACAGCGTGCCCGCCACGCTGGGCACGGTGAACGCCGTCCGCAGGCCGTAACCCCACCCGGTGGCCACCGCGTAGGCCACCGAACCGTGCACCGCGCGAGCCGAGTCGTCGGGTCCGAGCACGTGGGGGGCGAACCGCACCGACAGGACCCACGCCAGGGCGACGGGCACCGAGGCCATGAACAGCGCGGCCGAGGAACCGCCGTCACCCACGCCGAACAGCCACCGCGGCACCAACATGAAGATCGCGCCGAAGAACAACGTCGCCGCGCTGACCGCGGTGGCGATCGAGTTCATGGTGAGCACCTGGTCCCGCGGGACCACGTGCGGCAGGGCGGCGGACAGCCCGGAGGTGACGAACCGGGTGAACCCGTTGACGACCAGGGCGCCCAGCAGGATCCACGGCGCGCCGGCGTGGAAGGCCAGCAGGAATGCCACCGCCAGGATGAACAGCACTCGCGCGAGGTTCGCGCCGATCAGCACGCTGCGGCGGTCCCACCGGTCGAGCAGGGCGCCGGCGAACGGGCCGAGTAGCGAATAGGGCAGGAACAGGGCCGCGAAGGAGCCCGCGATCTGCCACGGATTGGCCGCCCGCTCGGGGTCGAACAGCAGCGCGCCCACCAGGCCGCCCTGGAACAGCCCGTCGCCGAACGAGCTGACCGCCCGCAGTTCCAGCAGCCTGCGGAACTCGGGCAGCTTCCGCACCGCCCGCCACAGGGCGAAGCGGTCGTGGGGCGTGGTCAATTGCCGTCCGATGTCGGTGGGATGTTCGGTGTGCCGAGTGGCGACCAAACCACCCTACAAAGATTCGCGAAACAACCCGGCATGGCCGCGCCCGATCGCCACCGGGAGCGCACGCTGGTGACATGATGGTCGGGTGGCGCAGTCAGAGGACCCGGAGGACCACTTCGCTCCGGCGACGCACCGGGTCCGTGCGGGAACGCTGCTGATCGCGAACACCGATCTCATGGAGCCGACGTTCCGTCGCAGCGTGATCTACGTCGTCGAGCACAACGACGGCGGCACGCTCGGTGTGGTGCTCAACCGGCCCAGCGAGACGGCCGTGTTCAACGTGCTGCCGCAGTGGACCAAGCTGGCCGCCAAGCCGAAGACGATGTTCGTCGGCGGCCCGGTCAAGCGCGACGCCGCGCTGTGTCTGGCGACGTTGCGCGCGGGCCTGCAACCCAATGACGTCCCGGGTCTGCGGCACGTGCAGGGTCGCATCGTGATGGTCGACCTCGACGCCGACCCCGACACCATCGCCCCCGCGGTCGAAGGCGTGCGGATCTACGCCGGCTACTCGGGCTGGACGATCGGCCAACTCGAAGGCGAGATCGAACGCGACGACTGGATCGTGCTGTCGGCCTTGCCGTCCGACGTGCTCGTCGAGCCGAGGGTCGACCTGTGGTCGCGGGTCCTGCGGCGTCAGCCGATGCCGTTGTCGCTGCTGGCGACGCACCCGATCGACGTCAGCCGCAACTGACCGGTCAGCGGCACGACAGGGTGCACGACGCGCAGGCGCCCGCACAGCTGGCCTCGTCGGCGGCGCTCTTCTGCAGGGCCTCCCGCAGCGCCACCGCCTTGGCGCTCTGGTAGCAGCCCGCCGCGACGGTGCCCACCGCACCGATTACGCAGACCACCAGTGCCAGCAAGCCGGCGTGGGGCGGGGCCGCCAGGGCGACGACGCCACCGGCGCCCAGCATCACGGCGGCGGCGAACTGGGTGGGCACCACGGCCCGCAGGACTTGGGCGACCTGGTCGGTGGCGTAGGGCCGGGCCGCCGACCATAGGCCCATGGCCGCGGTCGCCACGGCGGCGCAGAGGCACAGCACGGCGGCGATCAGCATGGGCCCCACAATACGAGGCCTGGCAGCCGGAGAGCCAACCGCTAGCGCGGCAGCCCGAGCGGTTGGGCGGCGGCGGGGACCACTGCCGGCGCCGCGGGGGCCGCGGGAGCGGCGACTGGCGCGGCCGGAGCTGGCGGTGGCGTGTCCGGCGAACCGACCCGGTAGCCGTTGACGATGGCGTCGGTGGCCGATCCGGCCGCGACCGAGACCTGGGCGCTGGTGGTCACCGAGAGCGACACCAGGTACTTGTCGGGACCCGAGGTCGCGATGACGTGGCGTCGCGAGGTGTTCAGCGTCAGGTTGTTCTGCCGGTACGTGCCCTCGATGAGGGCCGACGGCATCCCGCCGAACTCCGCGAGCGAGCCGTTGGTGGCACGGAAGGCCGGGAGCTGCTGGGTGTCGACGAGGCCGTGGCTGATGGCCTCCCGCGGATCGAAGTCGCCGACCAACTTGTAGACCTGTACCGCGGCGTTGGACGTGTACAGCCCGTCCCCGCCGACGCGGTCGGCGATCACGGCGAAGGCGTCGGGGACGTTGGGGTCGGGCACCTGGCTCCAACCGGTCGGCATCGGCAGCACGATGGTGAGCGCCTTGAAGTCGGTGGCCTTCTGCGGCTCCATCGCGACGTTCTTCTCCTTGAAGAAGTCGGCGAGGGTTCCCGAGGTGGCGGGGACGACGGCAGGCACGGCCGGGGCGACGGGAGCTGCGGGTGCGACCGGTGAGCCGATCAGTTGGTTGGAACCGGCGACGGCAGCGGCGGGAGCGCCGGCCTGGACGGTGACGGTCTGCGTGACGGTCGCGGGTGCGGGCACCGCGGGCAGTGGAAGGGTGGGCTCGGCCGAGGCGACGGGACCGGCGAGCCCGAGGACGCATGCCGTGCCGGCGGCGAAGCCGCCTACCAGAAGTCCCCAACGACGGGCATTTTCGAACATCTAACGTCGGTCCTTCCGGATCACACGAGCTTCCCGACCAGGTGAGCCCCGGCCAGGCGCCGACTGTATCCACGCCCCGACGTCGGTCACCAGGGCTGGGACGGACCTGCAACCATGCGAAGACCCCTCTGCAACGGAACCGATACCTAGACGCGGCGGCCAAGACCGGTGATTGGGGCTCCGAGCACGCCGTTGACTACCCTGTTCACGTGAATGAAGGGGAAGGCGGCTTGGACGCCTCGAGCACCCCGCAGCACCGCTACGACGCGACGCTGGCCGGGAACATCGAATGTACGTGGCAGGAGACCTGGGCTCGGCTGGGTACGTTCCACGTCCCCAACCCGGTGGGGTCCCTCGCGCCCGCCGACGGGTCGCCCGTGCCCGCGGACAAGATGTTCGTCCAGGACATGTTCCCGTACCCGTCGGGGGAGGGCCTGCACGTCGGGCACCCGCTGGGCTACATCGCCACCGACGTCTACGCCCGATACTTTCGGATGACCGGTCGTAACGTGTTGCACGCGTTGGGTTTCGACGCGTTCGGGTTGCCTGCCGAGCAGTACGCCGTCCAGACGGGAACCCATCCGCGGACCCGCACCGAGGCCAACATCGTCAACTTCCGACGTCAGCTGGGTCGGCTCGGACTCGGTCACGACGCGCGACGGAGCTTCTCCACCACCGACACCGACTTCTACAAGTGGACGCAGTGGATCTTCCTGCAGATCTTCAACTCCTGGTTCGACACGGAGGCCAACAAGGCCCGACCGATCAGCGAACTGATCGCCGAGTTCGAATCGGGCGCCCGTACCCCCGACGGCGGGGAGTGGTCGACGATGTCCAGCGCGGACCGCGCCGATCTGGTCGACGCGCACCGGTTGGTCTACCGGGCCGACTCGGTGGTGAACTGGTGCCCGGGGCTGGGCACCGTGCTGGCCAACGAAGAGGTCACCTCCGACGGGCGCAGCGACCGCGGCAACTTCCCAGTGTTCCGAAAGCGGTTGCGCCAGTGGATGATGCGCATCACCGCCTATTCGGACCGGCTGCTCGACGACCTCGACGACCTCGACTGGCCGGACAAGGTCAAGGCCATGCAGCGCAACTGGATTGGCCGGTCCACCGGTGCGGAGGTGCGCTTCGCGACCGACGCCGGTGACATCGAGGTGTTCACCACCCGACCCGACACGTTGTTCGGGGCGACCTACATGGTGTTGGCGCCCGAGCATGCGTTGGTCGACGCGCTCGTACCCGACGCCTGGCCCGAGGGCACCGACGACCGCTGGACGTTCGGGGCGCCGTCACCCGCCGAGGCGGTGGCCTCCTACCGGGCGACCGTGGCCGCGAAGTCCGACCTGGAGCGCCAGGAGAACAAGTCCAAGACCGGTGTGTTCACCGGGTCCTACGCCACCAATCCGGTGGACGGACAACGAGTTCCGATCTTCATCGCCGACTACGTGCTGGCCGGCTACGGTACCGGAGCGATCATGGCGGTGCCCGGCCACGATCAGCGAGACTGGGAGTTCGCGACCGCGTTCGGCCTCCCGGTGAAGGAGGTCATCGACGGCGGTGACGTCAGCCAGGCCGCATACAACGGTGACGGCGTGCTGGTGAACTCCGACTACCTCGACGGGCTGAGCGTCACGTCGGCCAAGGAGGCGGTGCTGGCACGCCTCGAGGCCGACGGCCGCGGTCTGGCCCGCACCGAATACAAGCTGAGGGACTGGCTGTTCGCCCGCCAACGGTATTGGGGCGAACCGTTTCCCGTCGTGTACGACGCCGACGGTCGCGCCCACGGGCTGCCGGAATCGGCCCTGCCGGTCGAACTGCCCGACATCCCGAACTACGCGCCGGTGCAATTCGACCCGGACGACGCCGACAGCGAACCGTCGCCACCTCTGGGCAAGGCCACCGAGTGGGTGCACGTCGACCTGGACCTCGGTGACGGGCTGCAGCCGTACACCCGCGACACCAACGTCATGCCGCAGTGGGCGGGCAGCTCGTGGTACGAGCTTCGCTACGCCGACCCGCACAACTCGGAAACGTTCTGCGCCAAGGGGAACGAGGCCTACTGGATGGGTCCGCGACCGGCCGAGCACGGCCCGAGGGACCCCGGTGGCGTCGACCTCTACGTGGGCGGCGTGGAGCACGCGGTGCTGCACCTGCTGTACTCCCGGTTCTGGCACAAGGTGCTCTACGACCTCGGCCACGTCAGCTCCCGCGAGCCCTACCGCCGGCTCGTCAACCAGGGCTACATCCAGGCGTTTGCCTACACCGACTCGCGTGGGTCCTACGTGCCCGCCGCCGAGGTGGTGGAGCGCGACGGCACGTTCTGGTGGCCCGGCCCGGACGGTGAGATCGAGGTCAACCGCGAGTTCGGCAAGATTGGCAAGAGCCTGAAGAACTCTGTCTCGCCCGACGAGATCTGCGAGGAGTACGGGGCCGACACCCTGCGCGTGTACGAGATGTCGATGGGACCGCTGGAGGCGTCGCGCCCCTGGGCGACCAAGGACGTCGTCGGCGCCTACCGGTTCCTGCAGAGGGTGTGGCGGGTAGTGGTCGACGAGACCACCGGCGCCGAGCGCGTCGCCGACCACGAGAAGCTGGCCGAGCCGACGCTGCGCCTGCTGAACAAGACCATCGCCGGGGTCGCCGAAGACTATGCGGCCCTTCGTAACAACACCGCCGCGGCCAAGCTCATCGAGTACACCAACCACCTCACCAAGGAGGACGTCACGGCCCGCGCCGCGGTCGAACCCCTGGTGCTGATGGTCGCGCCCCTGGCGCCGCACCTGGCCGAGGAGCTATGGCGCCGACTGGGGCACGATTCGTCGCTGGCTCACGGTCCCTTCCCGCAGGCCGACCCGGCCTACCTTGTGGAGGACACCGTCGAATACCCGGTGCAGGTCAACGGGAAGGTCCGCGGGCGCATCACGGTGGCCGCGGACGCCGCCGCCGACGCCGTGGAGACGGCCGCACTGGCCGACGAGAAGGTCGTCGCCTTCATGGCAGGCGCCACGCCGAAGAAGGTCATCGTGGTGGCGGGCAAGCTGGTCAACGTCGTCATCTAGCGGCGATTTGGGCGTGATCCGTCGCGCTCACCGCTACCGATCACGCCGAAATCGGGGGAGTGCGCGGCGGCGGGGTGCGGCGGGCGCCCGTCGCCTCCACCGCCGCGGCGTACCGGAGCAGCGCGACGTCGTCATGGGCCCGGCCCGCGAGCGTAAGGCCCACCGGCATGCCAATGTCGGCCATCGTGCCCATCGGCACGGTCACCGTCGGGATGCCGAGATGTCGAATTGCCAAGTTGCCGTTGGCCACCCAGACGCCATTGCGCCAGCCGAGGTCGGCCGACGCCGGGTTGACGTCCATGTCGGCGGGCCCGACGTCGGCGACGGCGGGGAAGATCACCGCGTCCAGACCCAGGCCGTCCATCCACTCCTCGAGGTCGACGCGGCGGGTGCGTTCCAACGCGTGCACGCCCTCGGGGATGGTCGGAATGCCGAGGAACGAGGCAACCGGGTTGTCGCGTAGGAAGGCCGGATATTCGGCGATGTCGTCGTCGAAGCCGTCGTACCGGTCGGGCAGGGCGCCCGGCGGGGCCGGGAAGATTCGGCTGCCGTCCACGTCTGCGAGCCGGTTGAGCGCTGGATCGCCGTTGGCGGCCAGGAAGTCGTCCCACGCCCAGGCCGACAGGTCGACGATCTCGCGGCGCAGGTACTCGGGGTCGACGAAGCCGCGGGTGGCGATGGTGGGGGCGCCGGCCCGGTCACCCTCGTAGTTGGTGACGACCGGGAAGTCCACGTCGACGACGTCGGCGCCGGCGGCCAGCAGGTCGCCTCTGATCGCGTCGAACAGTTCGAGCACCGACGGCCGGGCGTCGACGCGCCGACCGGTGGGCCCGCCGATGCCGGTGGCGCCGACGCCGGCGTCCGGGTCGGCGTTGACGTACGTCCGCGGTACACCGAAGCGCTTGCCCGCCAACGCGTTCGAGACGCCGAGCAGCGACCGGTAGGAGGGCGGCCGCACCTCGTCGACCCGTGGCAGCGTCACCCACGGCTGCAAGCGCCAGAAGTCGCCGCGCGCGTCGGGATCCTCGGCGACGAGCACGTCGAGCACCTCGAGCAGGTCGGCCATCGACCGGGTGTGGGGCACCACGACGTCCATGGTCGGCACCAGCGGCCAGCCACCGCGGGTCGAGATCACGCCGCGCGACGGGGTGTAGGCGCACAGCGCGTTGTTCGAGGCCGGCCCGCGTCCCGAGGACCAGGTCTCCTCGCCAATGCCGAAGGCGCACAACGACGCCGCGGTCGCGGTGCCCGAGCCGTTGGACGAACCGGAGGCGAAGGGGGCGGTGAGATAGTCGGCGTTGTACGGGCTTTCGGCCCGCCCGTACAACCCACGCTGCATGCCGCCGTTGGCCATCGGCGGCATGTTGGTCAGCCCGATGAGTACGGCGCCCGCTCCGCGCAGGCGCTCGACGACGAACGAGTCGCGCTGGGCGACCAACTCCGCGAACGCCGGGCTGCCCGCCGCCACGGTCAAGCCGTGGGCCTGGTAGCTGTCCTTGACCGTGTACGGGATGCCGTCCAGCGGACCGTAGGTGCGGCCGTCGCGCCGCCTGGCGTCGGACGCCTGCGCCTCGGCGCGGGCCTGCGGGTTGCGCACGACGACGGCGTTGAGCTCACCGTCGAACGCCGCGAGGCGGGCCAGGTAGGCGTCGAGCAGCCCGACCGCCGTCACCCGGCCGTCGTCCATGGCGGCGCGCAGCTCGGCGATGGAGGCCTCGTGAACCTCGAACGGCCCGGTCATCGTGGGCGGACCACGATCTCGTGGACGTGGGCGTCGGCCGGTGCGTTGACCGCGTTGGCGACCATCGCGGCCACCGTCGCGGGCGAGAGGAACTGCTCGGGCACGTAGTCCCGTTCCTCGTAGGCGATGAGGTCGCGCTGCATCTCGGTGTCGATCCGGCCGGGGTGCACCGAGGTGACGCGAAGATCCGGCTCGTCGGCCCGCAGTGAATCCGCGAACGACCGCAGCGCGAACTTGCTCGCCGAGTACGACGCCAACCCGGCCGAGGCCTTGATCCCGGCGCCCGAGTTGACGAAGACCACCTGCCCGCGCGCGCTGCGCAGAGCGGGTAGCAGCGCGAGCGTCAGCGCGACGGCACCGACGACGTTGACCTCGAAGGTCGCCCGCCACTCCTCGGCGCTGGATTCGGCCACCCGGCCGGGGTAGGCGACCCCGGCGTTGTGGATCAGCACGTCGAGGTCGGTCAGGACCTCGGCGGCGGACTCTATGGAGTCGGGGTCGGCGAGGTCCAGTGGCCAGGTCGGCGCGCCGAGCCGCGCGGCGAGTGCGTCGAGGCGGTCGGACGGGCGGCCCGCCAGGAGCAGCGTGTGGGTGGGGGCCAACGCGTCGGCGATGGCCGTGCCCAACCCGCCCGCTGCGCCCGTGATCAGGGCAGACCTGGTCTTGGGCTGGTCTGAGCCGTCAGTGGTAACCACGGCGGCAACCCTACCGACCTGCGCTCGCGACGTCGGCGTCGCATGATTGACCCGATGCCACCGGACTCGACCTTTGCGCCCACCCAGCTCGCGGCCCGCGCCGCCTATCTGCTGCGTGGCAATGACCTCGGCGTGATGACCACCGCCGCGCCGCTGCTGTACCCGCACATGTGGAGCTGGGACGCGGCGTTCGTGTCGATCGGCCTGGCCCCGCTGAGCGTCGAGCGCGCCGTCGTCGAGCTGGACACGTTGCTGTCGGCGCAGTGGAAGAACGGCATGATCCCGCACATCGTGTTCGCCAACGGGGTCGACGGCTACTTCCCGGGCCCGGCGCGGTGGGCCACGTCGACCCTGTCGGCCAACGCGCCCGTGGGCCGGCTCACCTCGGGCATCACGCAGCCGCCGGTGCACGCGATCGCCGTGCAGCGCATCCTCGACAACGCCAAGACCCGCGGCCGTTCCACGCGCGCCGTCGCGGAGGCCTTCCTCGACCGCCGGTGGAGCGATCTGGTGCAGTGGCACCGGTGGCTGGCCGAGGCCCGCGATCCGGAGGCCAGGGGCCGGGTGACGGTGTATCACGGGTGGGAGTCGGGGATGGACAACTCGCCGCGGTGGGATGCGGCGTACGCCAACGTGACTCCCGGTCCGATGCCGCCGTACAAGCGTGAGGACAACGCGATCGTGACCGACGCGACGCAGCGACCGTCGGACCTCGAGTACGACCGCTACATGTGGTTGGTGGAGCAGATGAAGTCGGTCAACTACGACGACCTGCTGTTGCCCAAGGTGATGAGCTTCGCCGTCGAGGACGTCTTCGTCTCGGCGATCCTGTCGGTCGCGTGCACGGTGCTCGCCGAGATCGGCGAGGACTACAAGCGCCCGCACTCCGACGTGCGCGACCTGTACGCCTGGGCCGAGCGCTTCCGCCGCGGCGTCGTCGACTCGGCCGACGAACGGACCGGTGCGGCAAGGGATTACGACCTCCGGTCGGAGAAGTGGATCGCCACCGAGACGGTGGCGCAGTTCTCACCGCTGCTGTGCGGCGGTCTCTCCCACGAGCGCGAGCGTGCCCTGCTGAAGCGGTTCGAGGGACCACGCTTCTGCGGGCATCCGGACCTGAAGTACGCCCTGATCCCGTCGACGTCGCCGGTGTCGCGGGACTTCCGAGCGCGCGAGTACTGGCGTGGCCCGGTCTGGCCGGTCCTGACGTGGTTGTTCTCCTGGTGCTTCGCCCGTCGAGGTTGGGCCGAGCGCTCGGCGAACTTGCGGCGCGAGGGACTGCGGCAGGCCAGCGACGGTACGTTCGCCGAGTACTACGAGCCGTTCACCGGCGAGCCACTGGGCAGCATGCAACAGTCGTGGACCGCAGCGGCGGTTCTGGACTGGCTCGGGTGACGAGGGCCGGCTAGTCGCTCTGCTCCGCCAATCGAGCAAGGGGCGCAAGGGCTTTGGTGAGGGTCTCACGTTCCTCGACGCTCAGCCGGGTCAGCATGGCGGCGATCTGGGCGCGACGCGTCGCTAACGCCTCGCGGTGCTGAACCAGACCGCGCGGGGTGACGTCGACCAGGACGGCCCGCAGATCGGACGGGTCGCGGGAGCGCTTGACCAGCCCGAGCTTCTCCAGCCGGCGGATGGCAACCGTGGTCGTCGGCGTGCGTACGCGCTCGTGCGCCGCGAGCTCGGTCATGCGGATCGGGCCCAGATCGAGCAGGGTCAGCAGGATCGACAGCTGCGCCAGGGTGAGGTCGGCACCACCCTCGGGCATGTTTCGATTGGAGTCGCCCCGGCGCAGGACGGAGAAGAGCTTGGAGAGCACCTGCTGCAGCTCTCCGGCCAGCTCAGTGACCTGCGGTTCGGTCTCTACCATAATTCGCTAGTCTAACCTGTCGCGCCCATCAGAAGCTCGACATGCGTCGATTGGTCCCCGTAGAAGGGGCTACAGCACCTGTGACAGGAATTGACGCAGTCGATCGGTCGCGGCGTCGGAGAAGATCTGCTCGGGCGTGCCGGTCTCGACCACCTTGCCGTGATCCATGAAGAGCACCGCGTCGGCAGCGGACCGGGCGAACCCCATCTCGTGGGTGACGACGACCATCGTCATGCCGTCCTCGCCGAGCTCGGCGATCAGCGCGAGGACGCCCTTGACCAACTCGGGATCCAACGCCGACGTCGCCTCGTCGAAGAACATCACCTGGGGCGCCATGGCCAGGGCGCGGGCGATGGCGACGCGTTGCTGCTGTCCACCCGAGAGGGTGGCGGGTCGCACTTCGGCCTTGTGCCGCAACCCGACTCGCTCCAGCTGGGCCAGCCCGAGCTCGCGGGCGGCGTCGGCGTCGAGCCGCTTGAGACGTCGGGGCGCGAGGGTCACGTTGTCGAGCACGGTGCGGTGGGGGAACAGGTTGAACTGCTGGAACACCATGCCGATGCGCTGGCGCAGCTCGTCGGGATTGTCCTTGAGCACCGAGCGGCCGTCGAGCAAGATGTCGCCGCGGTCGGGTTCGTGCAGCCGGTTCAACGCGCGCAGGAGAGTCGACTTGCCCGAGCCCGAGGGCCCGATCACCGCGGTCGTGGTGCCGGCCGGCACGTCGACGTCGACGCCGCGCAGGACGGCGTTGGCGCCGAAGGACAGGTGAATGTCCTTGGCTTCCAGCGATACTGGTTCAAACTTCACGGTGGCGCTCACACCATCTCCTGGGTCGAGGCGGGGTTGCCGGGACTGGCCGGGTCTTCGGAGTCGGCGACGAGCTTGCCGCGTCGCAACCGGGCGTCGATGTAGTTGACCAGGTGGGTCAACGGAATCGTCAACGCGAGGTAGAAGATGCCGGCCGCGACCAGGGGGGACAGGTTGCCCGTTTGGGCGTTGAGATCGCGGCCCACCTGGAACAGCTCGCGCTGGCTGGCGATCAGGCCGAGGAAGTACACCAGCGACGAGGCCTTCAGCAGCGAGATGAACTGGTTTACCAGGGCGGGCAGCACCCGTCGAACGCCCTGGGGCACGATGACCAGCCGCATCGACGACGAGTAGCTGAAGCCAAGCGCCCGTGAGGCTTCCAGCTGTCCGGCCTCCACGCTCTGGATGCCCGAGCGGAGGATCTCGCCGACGTAGGCCGCGGCCATCAACCCGAGGGCGGCGATGCCCAGCGGGTAGGGGTTGTTGCCGGTCAGCTCGCCCACGATGGGGCCGACGCCCAAGCCGATGATCAGGATGATCACCACTTCGGGCAGGCCGCGGAACACGTCGGTGTAGATCCGCGCGGGCCATCTCAACCACCGTGTCTTGGAGATGCCGGCGACGGCGAGCCCCATGCCGAGAACCAGGCCGATGATGCTGGCGCTGACCGTCAGGATCAGCGTGTTGGGCAGGCCCGTCTTGAACAGGTCGGGGATCGCCCGTTTGTACAGTTCCCAGTCGAGGAAGGAGTCCTTCAGCTGCTGCACAACCGATTTCGGTGCGACGCCGGAGTTGTCGGCGGCCGGCGTCTGCTTGGCGGCGATGGCGTTGAAGTCGGGGAGCTGAGGCGTGGGCGCCGCCTTGGAGCCGGGTTTCCACCCCGGGGGCAGGGCGCGGGGCACCCAGTCGGCGTACAACTTCGACCACGTGCCGTCGGCGATCACCGCGTCCAGCCCGGCGTTGAGGGCGTCGATCAGCGGCTTGTTCTCCTTGGCCACCGCGTAGGCGACGAAGTTGTCGAGGCTGAACGTGTTCTCGACGATCTGGGCGGGGTCTCCCGCCTGCACCGTGCCCACCGCCTGTTGGGACGGCGCGACCCACGCGTCGATCTGGCGGGTCTTGAGGCTGGCGTACACGGTGTTGTAGTCGGGGAACTTCACCGGATCCAGCCCGAGGGTGTCGACGACGTAGGCCTCCTGCACGGTGCCCTGGACCACGCCGATGCGTTGTCCGGCAGCCAATTGCGAGAAGCCCTTGATCGGCGATCCCGGCGGCACCACCAACGAGAAGTAGCCGAAGTCGTAGCCGTTGGTGAAGCCGACGGTCTGACGCCGCGCATCGGTGGTGGTGATCGACGACGAGCCGACGTCGAAGCGTCGCGCCGCCACTTGGGCCAGCAGCCCGGAGAAGTCGGTGCCGACGAAGTTGACCTTCAGCCCCAGCTTGTCGGCGACGGCGCGCAGCAGTTCGTTGTCGAATCCGGTGAACTGGCCCTTCGAGTCGATGCAGATGCTCGGGGGTGCGTCCGACAGCGTGCCGACGGTCAACGTGCCGGGGGTTCCGAGACCGAGGGCGTTCACGTTCACCGGGAGTGGCTCGACGCTGGGGGTCGAGTACTTGTCGGTCTCGGGGCCCTTCGCCGCCGACGCGAGGTTGGTCGGCAGTGCGCTGGCGCTCTCGACTCCCGGTGGTGCGCACTGGTCTGAGTCTGCGGCAGCCGGCGGGGCCAGGCCGATCATCATCATCACGATGGCGAGCAGCGCGGCAACCCGGAGTCGGCGGTGGCCCGAGTGGTGGTTCACCTCTAGCAAGGTACTTGGGAAGCGGCCCGCGGCACGCCTTGTACTCGTGACGAGTTCCATTCGGCGGACACCAGCGCAGAAATTGACGCGTGCGCAACCCAATCCCGTTAAAGTGCGGGTGCCCGGCGGAGGGTTCGGTGGTGACTTGGGGGATCAACACGTGGAGATCGGCTTTCGTACCGGGATGGTCGTCGCTGCGCTCGTGGCCGTGGTGAGCGGTTGTGGGGAGCAGCACCCGGCGGCGACGTCGCCGGCGAGTGGCAAGACGGCGGGGGTCGCCGCGCCGACGCCCACCCAGACCGACGTCAACCGCAACGGCGTACCCGACGCCGACCCGTCCGACGAGGACTGGCCGGGCAAGATGACCGTGGTCTACGAGGACGCCACCACGCCGGACGCCGTCCGCGGCCGCAGGTTCATGGAGGACACCAAGCTGCTGCCGCAGCTGGCCGAGGACATCACCGGCTCCTTGAAGCTGCCCTACGACATTCCATTGAAGGGCTCGCAGTGCGACGAGCCGAACGACTTCTGGAGCCCGGCCGACAAGGAGATGACCCTCTGTTACGAGGACGTCGCCAACAGCCTGGACCTGTTCACCAAGCTCGGTGACGAGGACCCCGAGGCCAGCGCGTTCCACGAGGCGTTGGCGTCGTTCTATCACGAGACCGGTCACATGGTGATCGACCTCTACGAGCTGCCCGCCACCGGACGCGAAGAGGATGCGGCCGACCAGGCGTCGGCGTATCTGCTGCTGCAGCGCGACGACGACGGCCGCTTCGACCCCGAAAGCGTGCAGGCCATCATGGATTCGGGCCGCTGGTTCGGCGCGATGAGTTCGGGCGCCGGCGGTGAGATCGACGACGACCAGCTGGCCGACGTGCACTCACCGGACCGGGCCCGAATGTTCAACATGGTCTGCTGGGCGTACGGCGCCGATCCGGACGACACCGGTGACGTCGTGGCCGCGGGCCTGCTGCCCGCGGCGCGTGCCGACCTCTGCGAGGACGAATATCGCAAACTCGACCGGGCGTGGAGCACCCTGCTGACGCCCTACGTCAAGTAGTCCGGGTCAGCGGTTGTCGCGCCAACGGCACAGCGCCTCGGCGGCAGTGAGGTCGTAGTCAGGGCCGTTGACGCCGATGGTCAACAGGCTCACACCCAACCCGACGAGTGCCTCGGCGTCGGCCAGCAGCGCGTCTTCGCCCTTACCGGTCTCCACGCCGGCCGACCGTTCGATGGTCGACGGGTCGCGGCCGACGTCGGCGCAGTGCCGGTCGAGCACGGCGGCCTTGTCGGGATAGGTCTCGGTGGTGGTGAAGCCGTGCCACAGGTGTGCGTACTGCGCCACCAGGCGCAGCGTCTTCTTCTCGCCTTGACCGCCGATGAGGATCGGAATGTCACGCACCGGTGCGGGATTGAGCTTGCCGAGCCGTGAGGTGATGCGCGGCATGGCCTCGGCGAGGTCGTCGAGTCGACTGCCCACGGTGCCGAAGTCGTAGCCGTATTCGTCGTAGTCCTTCTGCTTCCAGCCTGAGCCGATGCCGAGGATCAGCCGGCCGTCGCTGATGTGGTCGACGGTGCGCGCCATGTCGGCCAGCAGCTCGGGATTGCGGTAGGAGTTGCAGGTCACCAGCGCGCCGATCTCGATGCGCGAGGTCTGCTCGGCCCACGCGCCGAGCATCGTCCAACATTCGTAGTGGGCACCGTCGGGGTCACCGTAGAGCGGGTAGAAGTGATCCCAGTTGAAGGCGACGTCGACGCCCATGTCCTCGCAGCGTCGGACCGCGTCGCGGAGATGGCCGTAGTTTGGGGAATGCTGGGGCTGGAGTTGGACACCGATGCGGGTGGGGAAGCTCATGAACACTGCTTACCCCTTCTTGCGCGAGTTCTCCCAGGGGGATCTACACGCCGATGTTCCCGGCGTCCCGCCAGACGACGACCACCGACGGGCGGGCGGTGCCGTTGCCGCCCTCGGGCCAGCGGGACAGGGGATCGTCGACGCTGTTGTCGTCGCTCTCGCCGGGGTGCTGCACGCAGACGGTCACCAGCTCGTCGGTGACGACGGGCCCGCACGTCTCGGCGCCGAGGGGAACGGTCAGGAACTGTTTGGTCTCACCGCGATTCGGTCCGTCGAGGGCGACGGCGAACAGGCCGTCGTTGGAGTCGAGCGCGTTGCCGTCGGTGGAGATCCACAGGTTGCCGTGGCTGTCGAAGGCCAGGTTGTCCGGGCACGAGATGGGGCTGACGCGGCTCTTGTCGAAACCGCCGAAGTAGGTGTCGGCGGCGGCCGGGTCGCCGCACACCAGCAGCAGCTCCCAAGTGAAGGTGGTGCCGGCGTGGTCGTCGGTGATCTCGAGGATCTGCCCGCTCTTGTTGTCGTTGCGGGGATTGGCGGCGTCGGGCGCGGCCTCGCCGGGCGTACCGCGTTCGTCGTTGTTGGTCAGGGCGACGTACACCTTGCCGGTCTTGGGGTTGGCCTCGAAGTCCTCGGGCCGGTCCATCTTGGTGGCCCCCGCCTTGTCGGCGGCCATGCGGGTGAACACCGCCGCCTCTTGCGCGCTGACCCCGCCGACCAGCGACTCGGCCTGGCCGTTCGCACCGGAGCGCAGCAGCGGCAGCCATGTGCCGGTGCCGCTGAAGGAACCCTTCGCGGGCAGGGCGCCGGAGCCGTCGATCTGATCGGCCGGGATGTCGCTGGAGAGCTTCGCGACGTACAGCGTGCCCTCGTCGAGGATGGTCATGTTGTGCGCCATGGCCTCCGGCGAGGTGCCCGGCTGGATCTTCTTGCTGGAGACGAACTTGTACATGTAGTCGAAGCGTTCGTCGTCTCCGGTGTAGGAGACGACGGTGCCGTCGGCGGTGACGTAGACGGTGGCGCCCTCGTGCTTGAGGCGCCCCATCGCGGTGTGCTTGACCGGCTGGGACGCCACGTCCCACGGGTTGACCTCGACGACGTAGCCGAAGCGGTTGACCTCGTTGGGCGTCGCGATGACGTCGAAGCGTGGATCGAAGGTCTCCCACTTGCGTTCGGTCGCTTCGGGTTTGACGCCGTAGCGTTTGAACTGGTCGGAACGCACCGGGCTGACCGACGCTCCCTCAGGAGCGCCGAAGTAGCCGTGGAAGTTCTCCTCGCCCGAGAGCACCGTGCCCCAGGGGGTCACGCCGCCCGCACAGTTGGCGAAGGTGCCCAGGACGGTGCGTCCGGTGGGGTCGGCAGCGGTCGCTCGGCGTCGTACCCGGGGTGCATGAACTGCTCGGTGGTGTACTCGTGGTTGGTCACCAGCAGGAATCGATCGGCGCTGCCGGGGATCGGGAGTAGGCCTGCGAAGTCGTTGTTGAACCCGAACTGCCCGCGTTGCGCGGCGGCGGTCTGCTTGGTCACGTCGAACGCCGGGGCTCCGGGCACGACGGGGTCGCCCCAGCTGATGACCACGGCTTGCCGGTAGCCGTCGGGGATGACGACGGCGTCCTCGCTGTTGGGCGCCACCGAGGCGAAGTTCATTCCCGCCGAGGGCGTTACGGGTTCGGGCTCGGGACTCGACGTCGGAGGTGCGTCGGTGCTGCACGCGGCCAGCGCCGTGCCGGCACCGACGGCCAGCACGGTGACGCCGGTGGTGCGCAGCAGAGTTCGCCGCGAGACCCGCTGGACGACGTCGCCGAAGTACTCGTTGGTGCTGTCGTTGGGCACGGGTCGTGAGCACGCGTCGCCGCACTTGTACCGGCAGGTCACGTGCTGGCGCGCCGAGCGGCCGTCGTGTTGGACGAAGAAGTTCAACGGGACCAGCGACATGCGAAGGGAGGCCTTCCGACGATTCCACCGGCCGGGCTGTGGCCAGTTCGTCGGAAACTTACGGGTTGCTGTTGATCAGCTGTGAAGCATTGGGTGAACGGAGTCTTACGCGATCACCCCGCGAGTGGCCACTTGTCACACGCCACCGAGCCGGAAGCGTGTCGTAACTGGCCACTCGCGAGGTGGCTTCAGCGTTCGAGGACCCCGCGGAGGATCTGCACCAGCGCCGCCGGCTGGTCGCCTTGCACGGAATGTCCGGAGTCCGCGACGACGTGCGTGCGCAGAAAGCCCGGGGCGGCGGTGGCGAACGCCTCGGCGTCCTCGTCGTCGACGAAGTGCGAGTTGGCGCCCCGCACCAGGGTGGTCGGCATCGTGATCGACGGGACGTCGTCCCAGAGACCCTCGAAGCCCTCGCCCTTGCGGAACGAGTCGTAGCGCCACGTCCAGGTGCCGTCGTCGAGCCGCTTGGCGTTGTGGAAGACGCCGCGCCGCAACGACTTTCGGTCCCGGTTGGGTGCCAACGCCACGGTTGCATCGAGCATCGCGGTAAAGGTGGGGAAGGTGCGGTCACCACGCACCAGCGCGACGGTGCCCATCTGCGCCTTGGTCATCTGCTCGTGCCGTTCGGGCGCGGACGGGGTGACGTCGACGAGCACCAGCTCTGGAACCAGCGCGGGCTGGGTCGCGGCCAGGCGTAGCGCGGTCAGCCCGCCGAGGGACATGCCGACGATCAGGCGTGGCGCGGGCGCCCATTCGCGCAGCACCGGCGCCAGGGTCTCGGCGTTGAGCTTGGGTCCGTAGTCACCGTCCTCGCGCCACGCGGAGCGGCCGTGGCCGGGCAGGTCGACCGCCAGGGCAGGCACGCCGAGGCCGAGGATGACGGTGTCCCAGGTGTGCGCGTTCTGCCCGCCGCCGTGCAGGAAGACGACCTCGGGATCGGCCGTACCCCACCTCAGCGCGCTGACGGGGCCGGACTCCACCCGCTCGACGGGGGGCAGGGGACCGGTGGCACCGATCTGCTCGGCGTTCTCCGGCAGCAGCGCGAATTCGTCGAGGCCCAGCAGGTCGTCGTCGGTGATGTCCGCCATCGCTCGACACTAAACCGGGCGATAAACGCGTGCGACTGCGGTGCCGTTGTGCCACCGTCTGATTCATGCCGTCACCGACTGGAGTGCTCATCCGTACCGCCGAGGACGCCGACTGGCCGGCCATGGCACTGCTGGCGGCCAGCTCGTTCGGGTCGTTCCGGCCGCGCGAGGCCACCGACATGTGGCGGACGCTGATTCCGTCCGACGGTGCCGTGGTCGCCTGCGACGGCGATGACGTGGTCGGGATGGCCTTCTACCTCGATCTTCGGCTGACCGTGCCGGGGGGTGCCGTGCTGCCGATGGCCGGGGTCTCCTGGGTGTGCGTGGCGCCGACGCACCGCAGGCGGGGCGTGCTGCGGGAGATGTTCGGCGAGCTGCACGGCCGGATGTCGTCATATCCAGTGGCCGGGCTCGAGGCGTCGGAGGGCGGTATCTACGGCCGGTTCGGCTACGGCCCGGCCAGTGTCGTCGAGACGCTGAGCGTCGACCGTCGGGGTGCCGGCTTCCTCGCCGAGGTCCCGGATCCGGGCGGGGTGCGAATCGTCAGGCCGGCCGAGCAGCGGGACCGCATCGAGGAGATCTACGAACGCTGGCGGCTGCGGACGCCCGGCGGATTGGTCACGCCACCACGGATGTGGGACGAGGTGTTCGTCGACCATGAGGTGTCGCGACGCGGTGGCAGCCCCTTGATGGTGCTGTTGCACGCCGACGGCTTCGCCCTCTATCGCGTCCACGGCGACAGTGAGCGAAAGTCGGTCGCGATCCTCAAGCTGGCCGCCGTCACCGCCGACGCCTACGTCGCGTTGTGGCGGACGCTGCTCGGCATGGATCTGATGGACACCGTGACGATCGGGGCGCCGCCCGGTGAGCTGTTGCCGTACCTGCTGACCGACGCGCGCGGGGTGCGGGTCACCGGTCGCGAGGACGGGCTGTGGCTGCGGATCCTCGACGTGCCGACGGTGCTGGCGGCCAGGACCTACGCGACCGACGCCAGCCTGGTGCTCGACGTCACGGACGGGGCCCTCGGTGGCGGCGGCCGGTTCGCCGTGGAGATTCGCGACGGTCGGGCGCGCTGCGTGCCGAGCGACGCCGAACCCGACGCGTGGCTGAGCCTGTCGGTGCTCGGCAGCCTCTATCTAGGTGAGCACCGCGCCTCGACGTTCGCTGCCGCGAACCGGTTGCGCGGCAAGGACTCTCGCGTCATTTCCACGCTGGACGCCGCGTTCGCGTCCGACGTGCCCGCCCAGCTCGGCTTCGGCTTCTAACCAACCCCACCAACGCGATTTGTGTGCGTTCAGGAGCGCTCACCGCTCCCCGACGCACACAAATCGCGCGAAAGGACCTAGCCCTCGATGAACGCTTCCAGCTGCGCGCGGGCGATGTCGTCGGCCAGCTGCTTGGGCGGGCTCTTCATCAGGTATGCCGACGCGGCCTCGACCGGTCCGCCGATGCCACGGTCCAGGGCGATCTTCGCCGCGCGGACCGCGTCGATGATGACGCCCGCGGAGTTGGGCGAGTCCCACACCTCGAGCTTGTACTCCAGGTTCAGCGGCACGTCGCCGAAGGCGCGGCCCTCGAGGCGGACGTAGGCCCACTTGCGGTCGTCGAGCCAGCCGACGTGGTCGGACGGGCCAATGTGGACGTCCTTGGCGTTGAACTCGCGCTGCAGGTTCGACGTCACGGCCTGGGTCTTGGAGATCTTCTTCGACTCCAGACGCGACCGCTCGAGCATGTTGAGGAAGTCCATGTTGCCGCCGACGTTGAGCTGCATGGTGCGGTCGAGCTGCACGCCGCGGTCCTCGAACAGCTTGGCCATCACGCGGTGGGTGATCGTGGCGCCGACCTGGCTCTTGATGTCGTCGCCGACGATGGGAACGCCTGCGGCGCGGAACTTCTCGGCCCACACGGGGTCACTGGCGATGAAGACGGGCAGCGCGTTGACGAACGCCACGCCGGCGTCGATGGCGCACTGGGCGTAGAACTTGTCGGCCTCTTCGGATCCGACCGGCAGGTAGGAAACCATCACGTCGACGCGGGCGTCCTTGAGGGCCTTGACGACGTCGACCGCTTCGGTGTCGGACACCTCGATGGTCTCGGAGTAGTACTTGCCGATGCCGTCGAGCGTCGGGCCGCGCTGCACCGTCACGTTGGTGGGCGGCACGTCGGCGATCTTGATGGTGTTGTTCTCGGAGGCGAAGATGGCCTCGGAGAGGTCGAAGCCGACCTTCTTGGCGTCGACGTCGAACGCGGCGACGAACTGCACGTCGCGGACGTGGTACTTGCCGAGCTTGACGTGCATCAGACCGGGGACGGTCGAGTTCTCGTCGGCGTCGAGGTAGTACTGCACGCCCTGCACCAGCGACGAGGCGCAGTTGCCGACGCCGACGATGGCGACCCGGATTTCATTCGACTCGGACATGGCGATCTCCTTCTAATACCGACGACTGCGGTGCGGGTGTGGTTAGGGCTGTTGTTCGGGAGTGGTCTCGGGGCGTCCCGGGGCGGCGACGCGTTCGGCCGCGATCAGGTCGTTGAGCCACTTGACTTCGCGCTCGCTGGACTCGAGCCCGAGTTGGTGAAGCTGGCGGGTGTAGCGGTCGAGTGAATTACTGGCGCGCGCGATGGCTTCACGCAGGCCTTCGCGGCGTTCCTCCACCTGGCGGCGGCGGCCCTCCAGGATGCGCATCCTGGCCTCGGCCGGCGTGCGGTTGAAGAAGGCCAGGTGAACGCCGAATCCGTCGTCGGTGTAGTTCTGCGGTCCGGTGTCGGCGACGAGCTCGGTGAAGCGCGCCTTGCCGGCGTCGGTGAGGACGTAGACCCGGCGGGCCCGACGTACCTTGACGGCGCCCACGGGTGCCGACTCCTCGTCGATGAGCCCGTCGGTCTGCATGCGGCGCAGGGCCGGGTACAGCGACCCGTAGGAGAACGCCCGGAAGGCGCCGAGTAGGCCGGTCAGCCGCTTGCGCAGCTCGTAGCCGTGCATCGGCGACTCGATGAGCAGTCCCAGGATGGCGAGCTCCAACACCGAATCACCTCCCTTGCCTGGCCGCTACGACGCGGCGACACGTCGTAGAACTATATCGCGCCGATATACGACGGCACGTGAACCGAACATACACAACACTTTGGAAAGTTCGCCAGTTCAGCGTGCCGGTTGGCGCACGGCCTTGATGTTTCCGGCGCCGTCGACCTCGAAATACCCGCTGTTGCCGAAGTTGGGCGACACGAAGATCTCGATGGAGAGTGCTTCTGGCGCGGCGTCGGAGTCATCGTCGTGCGAGATCGACACGTGCGTGTCCTTGACCTCGTTGGGGTTGATGCCCAGGGTCTCGGGTGCGCCCCGGATCAGCCCGACGATCGTCGGTACGTCGATGGCCCCGAGGTCGACGACGCGGGCGTCCGAGGTCACGTTGGTCTCGGAGGGGTCGGCCCAGCCACCGCGGTAGGAGTAGCGCAACACCCGTCTCGGCTCGGCGGGATCCTGACGCTCCAACGACGCGTAGTCGTCGAAGATCGTCAGGTCGAAACCCTTCGTGTCGCCGAACTTCTGCCGCATCTGCTCGAACAACCCGTTGAGACCGCCGAGCGACATCAACTGCCGTGGCGGAGTCAACACCTTGGCCGGGATGCCGTCGGACTTGGCGCCGGGGTCGGAGGTGAAGCTCAGCGGTGAGGGGGTGTTGCCGTAGAGCCCCCAGCCGATTGCGATGCCGAGGACCACCAGGACGCCCGCCACGGCGACGCGGATGCCCCAGCCGGCCCCACCGCGGCTGGCCACCGGCGACGGCTGCTTCAGGTCGGGCATCTGCACCGGTGCGTTGTCGTTCTGCAGGTCGTCGACGAGTTGCTGCAGGTCGCCGAGGGTCGTCGCGGTGGTGGCGGCCGCGACTCGGGTGCGGTGTTCCTCCATGGACAACTGGCCGTCGCTGAGCGCGCTGTCGAGTACCTGGCAGGTGTTGTTGCGGTCGCTGTCCTTGGCTCGTGTCCCTGCCGTCTGCCGCGTCGCCATGGACGGATCGTAGAAGTTCACGCGCCATCGCCGCAGACCAGATCACGAAACGGGGGTCAAGGGGGCGGAGCCGAGGCTGCGCCAAAGGGGGGCCGACGTACTCTGGTCACCGTGCGATTGCAGCGACAGGTGGTGGACTACGCGCTCAAGCGGCGGTCCCTGCTGGCCGAGGTGTACTCGGGCCGCACCGGCGTCTCCGAGGTGTGTGACGCCAATCCGTATCTGCTGCGCGCCGCGAAGTTCCACGGCAAGTCCAGTCAGGTGATGTGTCCGATTTGTCGCAAGGAACAGCTCACGCTGGTGTCGTGGGTGTTCGGCGATCATCTCGGGGCCGTGTCCGGATCCGCCCGCTCCACCGAGGAGCTGGTGATGCTGGCAGCCAAGTTCGACGAATTCGCGGTGCACGTGGTGGAGGTATGTAGAACTTGCAGCTGGAATCATTTGGTCAAGTCGTACGTGTTGGGCGCGCCCCGTCCTCCGAAGGCGCGCGGCACCCGGACGGCGCGCTCGGGCGCGCGCACGGCCAGTGAATAGCGAAGGGCGACAAGACCGCTCGGCCGACGACGCCCCCAAGGGAGCCTCGGCCGACGGTGGCGTCGCACCACCCCGGCACTCCGCACCGTCTCCGTCGGACGGTCCGACGCGGGCGTTCCCCCACCACCGCGGTCCGCAGCGGCCCGACGACCGCCAGCCCGGTCCGCAGCGGCCCGACGACCGCCAGACGATGATCATCCCGCCGGTGCGTGACGCCCGGCCGGCGCAGTATCGCGACCCCATCGACGTGGTGAAGGCCGCGTTGGACGGCACTCCGCCGCCCAAGCAGCCACCGCCAGGTCCGCCCGGCGGTGGTGGACCGCCCGGGGGCAAGGGTCCCGGTGGACGCCAGTTCAACGTCAACTGGAAGTGGGTTCGCCGCGGGTCGCTGGTCGCGTTGGCGGTGTGCATCCTGCTGCCGATCGTCACCTTCGCGATGGCGTACATGATCGTCGACATCCCCAAGCCAGGCGACATCCGGACCAATCAGGTGTCGACGATCCTGGCCAGCGACGGCAGCGAACTCGCCAAGATCGTGCCGCCGGAGGGCAACCGGGTCGACGTCGACATCAACCAGATTCCCGTGCAGGTGCGCAACGCGGTGATGGCGGCCGAGGACCGGGACTTCTACAGCAACCCCGGCTTCTCCTTCACGGGGTTCCTCCGGGCGTTCAAGAACAACATCTTCGGCGGCGACCTGCAGGGCGGGTCGACGATCACCCAGCAGTACGTCAAGAACGCCCTCGTCGGCGACGCCCGCTCCGGGATCGGTGGCGTGGTGCGCAAGGCCAAGGAGCTCGTCATCTCGACCAAGATGTCGGGCGAGTGGTCCAAGGACCAGGTGCTCGAGAGCTACCTCAACATGATCTACTTCGGCCGCGGCGCGTACGGCATCGGCGCGGCGTCGCAGGCGTACTTCGGCAAGCCCGTCGAGCAGCTGAACGTGGCCGAGGGCGCCCTGCTCGCGGCGCTGATCCAGCAGCCGTCGGGACTCGACCCGGCCGTCGACCCGGAGGGCTCCGCCGAGCGGTGGAACTGGGTGCTCGACGGCATGGTCACCGTCGGCGCGCTGTCCCCCCAGGAGCGCGCCACCCAGGTGTTCCCGCCGACGGTCTCGCCGGAGCAGGCGGGCGCCCAGAATCAGACCACCGGTCCGAACGGCTTGATCGAACGTCAGGTCACCAAGGAACTGATGGATCTGTTCAACATCGACGAGCAGACGTTGAACACCGAGGGCCTGCAGGTCACCACCACGATCGACCCCAAGGCGCAGAAGTCGGCCGAGGACGCGGTCGCCGAGTACATGGACGGTCAGGACCCGGACATGCGTACGGCCGTCGTGTCGGTCGACCCGCGCACCGGCGGGGTGAAGGCGTACTACGGCGGTTCGGACGCCAACGGTTTCGACTTCGCCCAGGCCGGGTTGCCGACGGGCTCGTCGTTCAAGGTCTTCGCGCTCGTCGCCGCACTGCAGCAGGGCATCGGGCTCGGCTACCAGGTGGACAGCTCGCCGGTCGAGGTCAACGGCATCAAGATCAGCAACGTCGAGGGCGAGGGTTGCGGCACTTGCAACATCGCCCAGGCCCTGAAGATGTCCCTCAACACCAGCTACTACCGTCTGATGCTCAAGCTCAAGAACGGCCCGCAGGACGTCGCCGACGCGGCGCACGCGGCGGGCGTCGCCGAGAGCTTCCCCGGTGTCGAACACACGCTGTCCGAGGACGGCAAGGGCGGACCGCCGAACAACGGCGTCGTGCTTGGCCAGTACCAGTCCCGCGTGATCGACATGGCGTCCGCGTACGCCACCCTCGCGAACTCGGGGGTCTACCACCGGCCGCACTTCATCCAGAAGGTCGTCCGATCCGACGGTCAGGTGTTGTTCGACGCCGCCGCGCAGGACGACCCCGGCGAGCAGAAGATCGACAAGGCGGTCGCCGACAACGTCACCTCGGCGATGCAGCCGATCGCGGGCTACTCCAGGGGCCACAACCTGGCCGGTGGCCGGCCCTCGGCAGCCAAGACCGGTACCAATCAGCTGGGTGACACCGACGCCAACCGCGACGCCTGGATGGTCGGCTACACGCCGTCCCTGTCGACGGCGGTCTGGGTGGGCACCACCGAGGGCACCAAGCCACTGGAGAACAAGTCCGGCGGCTCGGTCTACGGTTCGGGCCTGCCGTCGGACATCTGGAAGGCCACGATGGACGGCGCCCTGGAGGGCACCGACAACGAGTCGTTCCCGAAGCCGACCGAGATCGGTGGGTACGCCGGCGTGCCCGCCGCGCCGCCGCCTCCGCCGCCAGCTCCGCCACCACCGTCGGAGACGGTCATTCAGCCGACGATCGAGCTGGGACCCGGCATCACGATCCCGTTCGGTCCGCCGACGACGATCCCGTTGCCGCCACCAGGGGCACCGCCGCCTCCCGGTGATCCCGCGGCCGCCACCCCCACGGTCACCGCGCCGCCGCCTCCGCCGTGACGGGCCGCGACCCCGACCGGTCGGTCACCTCGCCAGCTCCGCTCGCGGACGACTTGCGCAGCGACGAAGACCGCGACCTGCCCAGCCGCACCGACACCGTCGGTGCGGCGCTGGCGGGCGCCATCGGCGGCCCGGTTGGCAAGCACGCGCTGATCGGCCGGGCCCGCTTCATGACCCCGCTGCGGGTCATGCTGATCATCGCGCTGCTGTTCCTGGCGTTCGGCTACTCGACGAAGGCGGCTTGCCTGCAGTCGACGCGCACCGGCACCGCCGATCAGCGGGTGGCCATCTGGGAGAACCAACGGGCGTACTACGAGCTCTGCTATTCCGACACCGTGCCGCTGTACACCGCAGAGTTGTTGAGCCAAGGCAAGTTTCCGTACAAGTCGTCGTGGACGGAGAAGGATTCCACCGGCGCGCAGCAGACGCAGTACGACGGCACGCCCGCGGTGCGGTACATGGAGTATCCCGTCCTGACCGGGGTGTACCAGTACGTGTCGATGGCGTTGGCGAAGACCTACACGGCGCTGACGAAGCTGGTGTNGATCCCGGTGGTCGCCGAGGTGGTGATGTTCTTCAACATCTCGGCATTCGGTCTGGCGCTGGCGTGGCTGGCGACGGTCTGGGCGACGACGAAGTTGGCGGGGCGCCGGATCTGGGACGCGGCGCTGGTCGCGGCGTCACCGCTGGTGATCTTCCAGATCTTCACCAACTTCGACGCCTTGGCGACGGCGTGCGCGGCGGGCGCGATGTTGGCGTGGTCGCGCCGCCGACCAGCCGTCGCCGGCGCCCTGATCGGGATCGGCGTGGCGCTGAAGCTCTATCCGCTGCTGTTGATCGTGCCGTTGGTGATCCTCGGGCTGCGCACGGGGCGCATGCGTGAGGTGGGCAAGACCGCGGGCGTCGCCGTGGTGACGTGGCTGCTGGTCAACCTGCCGATCATGGTGATGTTCCCCCGCGGGTGGTCGGAGTTCTTCCGGCTCAACACCCGTCGCGGTGACGACATGGATTCGATCTACAACGTCGTGAAGTCCTTCACGGGGTGGCGCGGCTTCGACCCGAACCTGGGGTTCTGGGAGCCGCCGTCGGTGACCAACGCGGTGACGGCGGTGCTGTTCGCCGCGTGCCTGTGCGGCATCGGCTACGTAGGGCTGACGGCTCAGCGTCGTCCCCGGTTGGCGCAGCTGGCCTTCTTGGTCGTGGCGGCCTTCCTGCTGACCAACAAGGTGTGGAGTCCGCAATACTCGCTGTGGCTGGTGCCGCTGGCGGTGCTCGCTCTGCCGCAGCGCCGAATCCTGTTGGCGTGGATGACGATTGACGCACTTGTGTGGGTCCCGCGGATGCTGTATCTGTTCGGCGAGGCGAAGATGGGCCTGCCGCAGGAGTGGTTCACCACCACCGTGCTGTTGCGCGATGTCGCCGTGACCGCGTTGTGCGCCTTGGTGATTCGTCAGATATACCGTCCGGAGCTCGACGTGGTCCGGCGCCACGGCGTCGACGACCCGTCGGGCGGTCTGTTCGAACACGCGGCGGACGCCCCGCCCACCTGGTTGCCCTCGCGGCTGCGGCCGAGGCCGCCCGCCCCGACGGTTGAACCCGAGAAGGAGTTGACGCTGGCATGAGCGATCTCGAATTCAGCGATTCGGTGGTGGTGAACGCCGACGCCGACACCCTGTACGCGATGGTGTCCGACGTCACCCGGATCGGCGAGTGGAGCCCGCAGTGCCGCGCCTGCTGGTGGGACGAGGGCGGCGGTCCGACCGTCGGCTCGTACTTCACCGGGCGCAACGACGATGGCAAGCGCACCTGGGAGACCCGCAGCCGCGTGGTGGCCGCCGACCCCGGCCGCGAGTTCGCGTGGGTGGTCAACGACGGTTGGGTGCGGTGGGGATTCACCCTGGAGCCGGCCGACGGCGGAACGCGCCTCACCGAATCGTGGGCCTTCCAGCCCGCGGGCATCGAAGGCTTCCGTGGACGCTTCGGCGAGAAGGCCGACGAGCAGGTGGACATTCGCACCAAGGCCGCCAAGGCGGGCATCCCCGTGACCCTCGCGGCGATCAAGCGCACTGCCGAGGGCGGCTGAGCGAAGCACGATTTCGCAGCTCAGGCCATCCTGCTGTAACCTCGACGAGTTGCCGACGCAGGCGACCCTCCTGTCACGGACAAGCCGTGGCCGCACACGACCATAGGAGGTGATGGGTTCCACATGCGTCCATACGAAATCATGGTCATCCTCGACCCCACGCTCGACGAGCGAACCGTAGCCCCGTCGCTGGAGACGTTCCTCAACGTCATCCGCAAGGACGGTGGATCGGTCGAGAAGATCGACATCTGGGGCCGGCGCCGCATGGCGTACGAGATCCTCAAGCACCCCGAGGGCATCTACGCCGTCATCGACGTCAAGGCCGAGCCGGCCACGGTGTCCGAGCTGGATCGCCAGCTCAGCCTCAACGAGTCCGTCCTGCGGACCAAGGTGATGCGGACCGACAAGCACTAGGCCTCAAAGCCCGTGCACGTCGGGGCGCGACCGTAGGCTGCGCTCCAAAGCGAATCATCACCGAATCTCAGGAGGAACCTCGTGGCTGCTGGTGACACCAACCTCACCATCGTCGGAAACCTGACCGCCGATCCCGAGCTGCGGTTCACGCCGTCCGGGGCCGCCGTCGCCAACTTCACGGTGGCGTCCACGCCTCGGATGATGGACCGTCAGACCAACGAATGGAAAGACGGCGACCCGCTCTTCATGCGGTGCAGCATCTGGCGCGAGGCTGCCGAGAACGTGGCCGAGAGCCTCACCCGTGGTTCGCGGGTGATCGTGACCGGTCGCCTCAAGCAGCGCTCGTACGAGACTCGTGAGGGTGAGAAGCGCACCGTCGTGGAGCTCGAGGTCGACGAGATCGGTCCGTCCCTGAGGTACGCGACGGCCAAGGTCAACAAGGCCAGCCGCAGCGGCGGTGGCGGAGGTGGCTTCGGCGGAGGCGGTGGTGGCGGTTCACGCCCCGCGGCCAGCAGCGGTTCCAACGATGGCCCGAGAGACGACCCGTGGGGCAGTGCTCCCGCGTCCGGTTCGTTCAACGGCGCCGACGAAGAACCCCCCTTCTGATCAACTGATTTCCAAGTACTGAGAAAGAGATAGACATGGCGAAGTCCTCCTCCACGAAGAGGCGCCCGGCTCCCGAAAAGCCGGTCAAGGCCCGGAAGTGCTCGTTCTGCTCGAAGAAGGGCAAGAACCAGATCATCGATTACAAGGACACCGCGTTGCTGCGGACCTACATCAGCGAGCGCGGAAAGATCCGCGCCCGTCGGGTCACCGGTAACTGCGTGCAGCATCAGCGCGACATTGCGATCGCAGTCAAGAACGCCCGCGAGGTAGCCCTGCTGCCGTTCAGCGCGACGTCGCGCTAAGCCGAACGAAGAGAACTGACATGAAACTGATTCTGACCGCTGAGGTCGACCACCTGGGTTCGGCCGGCGACGCCGTCGAGGTCAAGGACGGCTACGGCCGTAACTACCTGCTGCCCCGCGGCATGGCGATCGTGGCGTCGCGTGGCGCCGAGCGCCAGGCCGAGGAAATCCGCCGGGCCCGCGAGACCAAGACCGTCCGCGACCTGGACCACGCCCAGGAGCTCAAGGCCGAGCTCGAAGCGCTTGGCCCGGTCTCGTTGCCGGTGCGCACCGCCGGTGCAGGCAAGCTGTTCGGCTCCGTGACCACCGGAGACATCGTCGGCGCCATCAAGAAGGCGGGCGGCCCGAACCTCGACCGGCGCACCGTCAACCTGCCCAAGGCCCACATCAAGGCCACCGGAACGTACGCCGTCGCGGTGCGTCTGCACCCCGAGGTCAACGTCGGCGTTTCCGTGAACGTCGTCGCCGAGTAACTGCAACAGCATCAAACGCCCGGGTGAAGGGTTGATCGATCTTCGCCCGGGCGTTGCTGTGCGCGCTGGCGAACTTAATCGGCCGGTTGCGAACCGGCGAATCTAACCGGCTGTTAACCTCTCGGGCCCGAAAGCGCAACACAACACGCCCGAGACGGAAACCACGGACGACACGCCGAGGCAAATCCAATCCACAAGCGCGCACATGGCTGCTAGGGCCCTCAGCTGCGGCGATGGCCTAAAACTCGTCGGTTGTGCACAGGTTGTCCCCAAGGGCTCAACATGGCCCACCTCATCTATGCACACGGCGTCCACAGGTCTGTCCACAGCTGCCGTTTGCGCCCATTCCAGCAACGTCTCTACGGTGAGCCGTCGGTGTCGGCGTTTACTCTCGCGGGGGAGTAGGTCGAATACGTGTTCGAAGCCGATGTGACGTGAAGGGGGAGGTGGACGCTTCGTGGCTGTCGTCGATGATCTGGGCCGGCCGGGCGGCTCTGGAGGTCGCCCCGAGCAGGACGGACCGCCAGCCGAGGAGTACGGCCGCCAGCCTCCGCAGGACATGGCCGCCGAGCAGTCGGTGCTCGGCGGGATGCTGTTGTCGAAGGACGCCATCGCCGACGTGTTGGAGCGGCTGCGCCCGGGTGACTTCTACCGCCCCGCGCACCAGAGCGTGTACGACGCGATCCTCGACCTGTACGGGCGCGGCGAGCCGGCCGACGCCATCACCGTCTCGGCCGAGCTGGACCGCCGCGGGCTGCTGAAGCGCATCGGCGGGGCGCCGTATCTGCACACCCTGATCTCCACCGTGCCGACTGCGGCCAACGCCGGGTACTACGCGGGCATCGTGGCGGAGAAGTCGCTCCTGCGGCGCCTCGTGGAGGCCGGAACGCGGGTGGTGCAGTACGGCTACGCCGGCGCCGACGGTGCGGATGTGGCCGACGTCGTGGACCGCGCCCAGGCCGAGATCTACGAGGTCACCGAACGGCGCACGACGGAGGACTTCGTGGTCCTCGAGCACCTGCTGCAGCCGACGATGGACGAGATCGACGCGATCGCCTCCCAGGGTGGCGTGGCGCGTGGCGTGCCGACCGGTTTCACAGAACTCGACGAGGTGACCAACGGTCTGCATGCCGGGCAGATGATCGTGGTGGCGGCTCGTCCCGGTGTGGGCAAGGCGCTGGCGTTGGACACGCCGCTGCCCACGCCTAGCGGCTGGACCACCATGGGTGACGTCACGGTCGGCGACGAGTTGATCGGACCCGATGGCGAGCCGACGCGCGTGGTGGCGGCGACCGAGGTGATGACGGGACGGCCCTGCTACGAGGTCGAGTTCTCCGACGGCACGGTGATCGTGGCGGACGAGGAACACCAGTGGTTGACCGATACCCGCGCATCCCGCAAGTCGGCTCAGGCGGCAGCGGTCGGCTACAACCGATACAGGAACCAACGCACGTTCGCCGCTGTGCGGACTACCCGCGAAATTGCGGAATCGGTGCGCTGCCCGACGGTCGACCAGCGACTGAACCACTCGGTCACGAATACGTCGCCGATTCGAGGCGAGGAGCGCGAATTACTCGTTCCGCCTTACACGTTGGGTGCGTGGCTCGGTGATGGCACGACGGCCGCGGCACAGATCACGAGCGCTGATCCGGAGATCATCATGCGCATCGAGTCGGAGGGGCTGGTAGCCCGCAAGTCTCCGTCTGCCATCTACCGATACCAATTGCTCCTCCCCGAAGCGCCGGCCACTCCCGTCCGCAGATGTGTGGTGTGCGGCAAGGAGTTCCTGCCGCAGACCAGCCAGGTCAGGACGTGCGGACGCAGCTGCGGCGGACGCGCACGGTTCATGTCGGACGCCGTCCCGGCCCCACGTTGTGAGCGCTGTGGCGGTTCGTCGATCGGACTGCGGATGTGCCAGTCGTGCCGCAACGCGGTAGGCACGCTGCAGGCCAGGCTGCGCACGCTCGGAGTGCTTGGCAACAAGCACATTCCCGTCGAGTATCTCCGCGCCGCGGAGACGCAACGCCGTGCGCTGTTGGCCGGTCTGCTCGACACCGACGGAACGGTCACGCACGGCGGGTCCGTGCAGTTCTCGGTGACCGATCCCCGGCTTGCAGCGGATGTCGCCGAGCTCGTCGTCAGCCTGGGGTATCGCTGCCAGACGTCGACCAAGAGGGTGAGGGGGAGGAGCGAAGCATCGTCGGTGGCATACACCCTCACCTTTGCCACCGAGGACGACGTCTTTGGGCTGCACCGAAAGTCGGTGCTACACAAGGAGCGTCGCGCCCCAGTCAACCTGGCGCGCTCCGGGTCCAGATTCATCGTCGAGGCCCGTCGCGTGGAGAGCGTTCCGGTGCGTTGTGTGGAGGTCGGCAACTCGACCCACATGTACCTGGCCAGCCGGTCGATGGTTCCCACGCACAACTCGACGTTGGGTCTAGATTTTCTGCGATCCTGCTCCATCAAGCACCGGCACTCGAGCGTCATCTTCTCCCTGGAAATGAGCAAGTCCGAGATCGTCATGCGCCTGCTGTCGGCGGAGGCGAAGATCAAGCTCGCCGATATGCGATCCGGGCGCATGAGCGACGACGACTGGACGCGGCTCGCGCGGCGGATGAGTGAGATCAGCGAGGCGCCGCTCTACATCGACGACTCGCCCAATCTGACGATGATGGAGATTCGCGCCAAGGCGCGTCGGCTGCACCAGAAGGCGGACCTCCGCCTCATCGTGGTCGACTACCTACAGCTGATGACCTCCGGCAAGAAGGTCGAGTCCCGGCAGCAGGAAGTCTCCGAGTTCTCCAGGCAGATCAAGCTATTGGCCAAGGAACTCGAGGTCCCGGTGGTGGCGATGAGCCAGCTGAACCGTGGTCCGGAACAGCGCACCGACAAGAAGCCCATGCTGTCTGACCTTCGCGAGTCGGGATCGATCGAGCAGGATGCGGACATGGTCATCCTTCTCCATCGCCCGGACGCGTTCGAGCGCGACGATCCGCGCGGCGGTGAGGCGGACCTCATCATTGCGAAACACCGTGCGGGACCGACGAAGACGGTCACCGTGGCGCATCAGCTGCACCTGTCGCGGTTCGTGGACATGGCGCGCTAGGGTCTCCGTAAACTTCTCAGGTTTGATTTCCAGTTCTCAAATGAAATGTCCATCTGATGTCCAATTGGCTATCTGAATGAGATTCCGCCCATCGAGCCAGCGGTAGCACTGGTGGCCGGCCGCTGATCAGCGCCCGGGGATGGACCACTCCCGCGGAAGCTGCCTGCCGGGCGTTTCGGACCGACGCCGATCTGAGTGGCGGCCGACGACACTGTCCGAGTGACCCACCCCAAGCAGGGTGCGCCTATGCCTCACCCAAACTCGGCCGGTAGTCCGCCGCCTCGGCCTCGGCAGCGAGCAACGCACCCAATTCGCCTTCCTGCTGGGCGACAAACACACCGATAACCTGCCGGCACACCTCCGTCACGCTGACCCCGCGCATATCAGCAATACGTTTCAACCCGACCAGCATTGACGTCGACACGTGAAACTGCACGGCGAACTGACCGCAAGAACCATCCTCGGGCGGTAACCCCGGACCAACGACCACCGGATGATCTGATCCGAATTCGTCAACAACAGCACGGCGAGCCCTCTCAACGGCCCCACCACTAGCGCCGCCAGCAACGCCCTCGTCCGGGTCGCGGAACTCCTCATGGCTGAACAAACCCATTGCGCCCACGCTAGACCTTGCAGAATGCCGAAGCCGCCGAGTGAGCGGGTGCGGCCTGCAGGAGACCAAGGCAGCGGCGAGGCGCTGCGGGGGCCGGAGCGGTGTGGCCGTGGTTCTCAGTGCGGCTGGAAGGGGGTTCTCACTGCGTGGCCGACGCGGACGCCACTTCCGGCAAGCCGGCGTTCCGCCGCTTCCACGGCGCTCTATATGCCCAACAGCTCAGCGAGACAGGCGCGACGTTCCCACCGATGCCCAGCTCATCGAGATCGCGCGCCGGGCGGGCATCGATGGCACGGTGCCTGAGTGCGTCAAGAGCGGCAGTATTTGGACGCTGTGGGGGCCTGGCTACCGCGAACGGGGTTAACGCGTGCGACGCATCCACTGATGGCTTCAGACCCTGGGGCGGCGCATAGGACGGCATCTCCAAGAACTACTGCAGTACAGATACTTTGGGGCGGTCTAGTGCCTTGCGGGCGGGATGCCGTGGAACTGCATCACAATCACGAAACGAGACTGGTGGTCGCGGTTGAGGCACTCCTCCCGAATCTGGTCGTTCAATGTAGCCGTTGTTCCACGAGGTACCCGTCGGGATGTGGCGCATCCCGACCCTTGCCCCATAAACCGTTGCAGCGCTTGAGACATCAACTCCGCGCCCTTGTCCATCCGCTACATCATCGGAGTACGGCCGGCGGCGGACAATGCCGTCTCGCAACAGAGAATCGCGGGTGTTCGTCGATCATCGACGCGATCTCGACTGCCTTCCCATCGACGACAACGGCATGCGGGCATCGAGCAGGCGTGCTGCCTGGCTGCTTGCACGCTCGTCGCCCACGACCAGTGCGAGGCGGTTCGTCGTCGCCCTTTAGTCCGTGGCGCGTAGTGCGTCGACTAGTCCGTGGCGCGTAGTGCGTCGACCAGGCTGGTGGAGGGGCGACCAGTCAGCTGGCGCAGGTCGTCTCAGACCTTGGACAGCACGCCGGTGGCGATTGACCGGTCGAGTGCCACCAAGAAGTCTGCGTTCGGGGAGTCCACCCCGGTGCCGGTCAGGATTGTGTGGAGTGCATCCGGCGTGACCGGGGTGTACTGCACAGGGCGGCCCAGCACCTCGCCCATCGCAGCGGCGATGTCGTTGTAGGAGTAGTCGAAATCGCTAGTGAAACTGTAGGTCTTCGTTTGTGTCCCTCGGTGGTGATGACGACCGCGAGGGCCTCGGCGAAGTCGCGACGCGATCCCGGTGCCACGACCGCGTCACCGACCGCGGCGGGGAAGGTGCCGGTGTGCTCGGCGCCGCGCAAATGCGGCACGTAGTTCTCGATGTACCACCCGTTGCGCGGGATCGTGTGGCGCACCCCGCGCCACGGAGAATGTCCTCGGTCGCCGCGTGGTCTGCCCCGACTGGGCGGGAACGGGGATCATCAGCGCGGACCCCACTGGTGTAGTAAAACTCTGCGACCCCCGCCTTCTGCGCGGCCTCGATCACCCTGGTGTGTTGTGCGACCCGGTCGGGCTCAGTGCCGGATATGAGCACGACGGCATCATGCCCTTTCACCGCCCTGGACACCTGTGATGGGTCGGACACGTCGACGTGGGCGGTGCCGAAACCGCGGCCGCCGTAGTTCGCGAGCGTCTCGGTGTTGCGTCCGGCGGCAGTGACGTCGCGTTCGGCGACACCGCGCGCGACCAGGGCGTCCAGGACGCGGCCGCCGAGGGCTCCGGTCGCGCCGAAGATGAGCGTGGGCATGAGCTATGTCCTCCGAATCGTTGAAAGGGCGTTGCCGGGGGCGCACGTCGATCGGCGACCTGCTGCCCCTTGGCGTCGGTCGGTCGGGCTATTCGGTGCGGTCGTGGAGGGTGATGTGGTAGCCGTCGGGGTCGGCGAAGCTGAAGGTGCGGCCGAAGGGGCCGTCGACCGGCGGTGAGACGATCACGTGGCCGTCGGCGACGAGGGCGTCGTGGATTTCTTGTACGTCGTTGGCGTGCAACCAGATTGCGGCACCGATGCCGGGCTGCGGGGCGGCTGCCAGGTCCGCGTCGGCGACGACGTCGCGCAAGGCGAATGTGATCGGCGAGGTCTCGAAGACGACGGCGTGCGGTGGTCCGGCCGGGGAGCGGACGAGGCCGAGGTACTGCTCGTAGAACGCCTGGGAGGCGGCGAGGTCGTGCGCTTGCAATGAGATGAAGTCGGGGCCGGTGACCGGCATGGTGCGGATCCTTTCGTCGTGTCAGTTATCTGACACGCCAAAGATATGTCAGAATGCTGACATGAGTCAAGACGGTGGGGGCGTCAACGTGGAGACGTCACTGGGATACGCGCTGAAGGAGGCATCGAGCGCCTTGCGCGCAAGAATGGAACAGGTGCTGCGACCGCTAGGGATGAACGTAACGCGCTACGCCTGCCTGGAACTGCTGGCTCAACGACCGGGCTTGTCGAACTCCGAGCTGGCACGGGGAGCCTTCGTGACACGCCAGTCGATGAACGTGCTTCTGCAAGCGCTGGAACGCGAGGGTTACGTCACCAGGCCCACGGAGGCACCCGTGGGGAAGGTTCTTCCCACCCGGCTCACGCCGAGGGGACGGCGGGAGCTGGAGAAGGCGACCGTGGCGGTCCGGTCGGTCGAAGTCAGAATGCAGGCAGGCTTGTCCGACAGTGAACGTGCAGCGGCGTTCCGGATTATGCAGAGCATCATCGGTTCGCTGCGCGCCGTTGGTGACGACGCCTAGCTGCGATGTCCAGGGGAATGACGGTGTTTCCCTAGATGCGAGACATGTGGGATTGACTGGCTTCGCGTCAGGTACGAGAACTATCGAACGGAGCCTCCCTACCGACATCCGTCGGGCCCGCTTGCCATAGATACATAACTGACCTCGACGTGCTTTCCAGTGATGTCATCGCCGCCGTCGACTACCCCGACCCCCGCGGCCTGAACTACGCCCAACTCACCGAGGTCTTGACCATGGCCTTCGCCTCACCCAAAGTCCTTGGTGCCAGCGTCGTCATCCTCAATCCCACCCAAGCCCAACCCGACGATCAATTGGCCCACTACATCGTCGACATGCTCACAAAGGCCATGCAGCACTGACCGCTCAGAACACGGTCGTCAGCTGAGACGAGAAGCGATCGACCTCGAATATCTAGAAGTGAGAACGCGTCGGGTGGAACCTGGCGATGGCGTCGATGACCGCGGCGCCCATGGCGGGGCTGCCGGTGTGGCCGGTGTGGCCGGTGTCCTCGATGATCTGCAGGTCGGCGTTCGGCCAGGCTTGAGCGAGTTCCCATGCGGTGAGCAACGGACCGGACAGGTCCAGTCGCCCGTGGATCAACACTGCGGGAATTCCCGGCAGGCGGTGCGCGTCCCGCAGCCCGCTACGCCACGGCGTCACCGAGCGCAGCGGGGAAAGCCCGGTCAACGCTGACTGGGCGTATTCTCGAGATCCGTTGCAACGGACCAAGTTCGTCAACCAGATAAGGCGCGGTCGCCGAACGCGTGCACGGCCAACGCGCTGAACCAATACGGTTGCCCCCCCGCCGCCGGAGCCTAACAGCGCCGCGCCGATGGCCAGCGTGTCGAGGTCGTCGCGGGTCAGCTGCCACATCATCGGCAAGTCTATGGGCCCGCGCTCCGGCCCGCAGGTAGTCGTCTCCGACGACGCGGTGTCTCCTTCGTCGTCGGACCAGTGCGTAGGCAACGATGGGACGATGGGTCACCTGGAGGTCGCGCACGTTGACTACTACCTGCCTGATGGGCGGCTGTTGTTGGCGGACGCGAGTTTCCGGGTCGAGCAGGGCGCGACGATGGCCCTGGTCGGTCCGAACGGGGCCGGAAAGTCCACGCTGATGCGTCTGGTGGTCGGGGAGCTGCAGCCCGACGAGGGCACGATCACCACCAGCGGTGGCCTTGGCGTGATGCCCCAATTCATCGGTTCGGTGCGTGACGACCGGACGGTCCGCGACCTGCTCGTCGCGGTCGCTCGCCCGTCCGTCGTGGCGGCGGCGAAGGCCGTCGACGTCGCGGAGTTGGCGATCATGACACGCGACGACGAGGCCGCGCAGATGGCGTATGCACGGGCGCTGAGCGACTGGGGTGACGCCGGCGGCTACGACTCGGAGAACCTTTGGGACGTCTGCACGGTGGCGGCCCTCGGCGTGCCCTATGACAAGTGTCAGTGGCGGCAGGTGGGAACCCTGTCCGGCGGCGAGCAGAAGCGCCTCGTTCTGGAGGCGCTTCTTCGCGGCCCCGACGAGGTGTTGCTACTCGACGAGCCGGACAACTACCTCGACGTGCCGGGCAAGCGCTGGCTGGAGGAGGAGCTGAAGAGAACCACCAAGACGGTGCTCTTCGTCTCGCACGACCGGGAGCTGCTGTCGGTGGCCGCCGACGCGATCGTCAGCGTCGAGCCCACGCCCAGCGGTTCGGACGTGTGGGTGCACGGCGGCGGATTCGGGTCCTTCCACGAGGCGCGGGAGCGACGGTTCGAGCGGTTCGACGAGCTGCGCCGGCGCTGGGACGAAAAGCACGCTCAGCTGAAGAAGCTCGTCCTGGACATGCGCGGGTACGCAGGGCGCAGCGATGCGATGGCGTCCCGGTACGCGGCGGCCCAGACCCGGCTGCGGATGTTCGAGGAGGCCGGGCCGCCGCCGGAGCCACCCCGCAAGCAGGAGATCACGATGCGGCTGCGCGGCGGTCGCACCGGACTGCGCGCCGTCACCTGCCAGGACTTGGGATTGACCGGGCTGATGCAGCCGTTCAGCCTGGAGGTCTTCTACGGTGAGCGGGTCGCGGTGCTCGGCTCCAACGGCTCGGGGAAGTCGCATTTCCTGCGGCTGCTGGCCGGCGAGGACGTCGCCCACACCGGCACGTGGAAGCTTGGCGCGCGGGTCGTCCCCGGTTTCTTCGCCCAAACACACGCCCACCCGGAGCTGGAGAAGCGCACCTTGGTCGACATCTTGTGGGAGGTGCACGCCAAGGGCCGAGGTGCGGCGATGGGTGCGCTGCGGCGCTACGAGTTGGAGCAGCGGGGCGACCAGCCCTTCGGCAAGCTCTCGGGCGGCCAGCAGGCGCGCTTCCAGATCCTGCTGCTGGAGCTACAGGGTGCGACCGCGTTGCTGCTGGACGAGCCGACCGACAACCTTGACTTGGAGTCCGCCGAGGCCTTGCAGGAAGGCCTCGAGCTGTATCAGGGCACGGTGCTGGCGGTCACCCACGACCGATGGTTTGCGCGCACCTTCGATCGCTTCCTGGTCTTCGGCGCTGACGGCAGTGTCCGCGAGACCACCGAACCCGTCTGGGATGAGGCCCGCGTCAAGCGCGCCCGCTGAAACCGCAAGGGGCCCATGTACACAGCTCGAAACCAGTCCGACAGCTCGGTCACCGATGGTCCTTGCCCTGCCGGATGAGAGCCGTTGTGGTCGTGGTGCTGGATAGCCTCTACTCCGCTGTGGTGGTGACGAAATGGCTCGTGCCGCGGCCGATGGTCTTGGCTTGATACATGGCGGTGTCGGCGTCGCGCAGAATGTGCGCGGCGTCGCGTGGATCGTCGTCGTCGAGGATGACGATCCCGATGCTGGCTCCGATGGTGATTCCCACCCCCTTGATGGCGACCGGTTGCGCTGACAGGCTCGCGTGGAGTCGGTCGGCGAGCGCGGCGAGCTCGAGTCGGTTGATGGGACCTCGGAGCAAGGCGATGAATTCGTCGCCCCCGAATCGAGCGATGAGGTCACCGGAACGGACCGCGCGTCGCAGGCACTGCGCGGTGATCCGCAGGACCTCGTCCCCGGCGTCGTGGCCGAGGTTGTCGTTGACCTGCTTGAGGTTGTCCACGTCGATGAACAGCACCGCGCCCAGCCCGGGGCCGCTGCCATCTCGCTGGACCGCGTCGGTAAGCAGAGCGAGGGCGTGGGCGCGATTGGGCAGCCCGGTCAGCGAGTCGTGAGTGGCCTGATGGGTGAGACGTTCGGTGGCCAGTCGCTGCGCGGTGACGTCGGCGAACGAGACGAGCACCGCCGAACGCGCCGGGTCCCCGGGATCGAGCAGGCAACAGTTCCCCGACAACCAGACCCGTTGACCGTCGTCGACGCGGTCCACCCCGAAGACGAAGCCGCTGAGTGGGGCACCGGTGCGCAAGACCTGGACCAATGGGTGCTCCTGAGCAGCAACCGGCCTTCCGTCGGCGTGATAGACGGGAAAGTCCAGCCCCCGGTGGGCGGGGCGGCGGTTCGCCGCGACCTCGGCCGTGACGCCGACGATGCGTCGGGCCGCAGGGTTGACGGACGCGACGCGGCCGTCACGTTCCAGCACGACGACCCCGTGGTCGAGGGAGGCCACCACCGTCGCGAAGTGTTGCTCGGCGCGGCGTAGCTCGGCTTGCGCGGCTTTCTGGTCGGTCAGATCTCGGAAGACGACCTGGTAGGCGGGCTCACCGCCCCACTCGGTCAGCACTGACACTGCCTCCACGTCGAGGAGGGTGCCGTCGAAGCGCAGCATCACAGCCTCCGAGGGCTGCGAGGCGTCGCCGTCCTGGCGAAGATCGCCGATGCGGGCCAGCATCGGTTCGATCGAGTCGGGATGGACGAACTCGGTGATGACATGGCCGACCAACTGGTCGCTGGACTCCGCAGCCATCCAGCGGACACCGGCCGGGTTGACGTACATCACTCGGCCGCCGACGTGCACGACGATCGCATCCGGGCTGTGATCGACCAAGCGCCGGTAGCGCTGTTCGACGACGAAGTCGAACCCCGGCGCCCGCCCGTCGAGGTCGCCGCCGGTGTTGCCAGCGCGATGACTCACGGCGTTCACATCTGGTTCTCCTCTTTGCTGCCTAGCCCACCACAGCGTGAACCGAATCGCAATCACACGGTCGAGCGCGTGTGACCTGCGGTTTTGGGGTGGTCACCAGCCGCGGCTTCGACGTTAATTGAAGGCGGGAACCACCCCGACGCGCAGGCAATTCACCATGATGAGGGGCACGACATGGCAACAGGACAAATGACCGTCACCGGCATCGGCGCCGTGACCGGCTACGGCTGGGGCACCCGGCACCTGTGGGCCGGGTTGCTCAGCGGCAAACCCGCCGCCACCCTGGTGTCCGGGTACGGCCACAACCGCGACGAAACCGTCTGGCTAGCTCAGGTCCCGCCCGGCGGTGATCCCGCCGACGGCGCCAGCCGATCCGCCCGGGCGATGCGCGCCGCCGCCCGCGAAGCCATCACCGACGCCCGCGCACGCGGGTGGACCCCGGGACGTCGAGTGGGCCTGCTGCACGCCGTGGTGCTGCCCGAGGCGGAGGAGTGGCGCCATTTCTACCTCACCGACGGCGGTCGTCGTCGGGTCCGTGACTACCTGGCCCTGATGCCGTCGACCCCGGTGTCGATGCTGATGCAGGAATACGGATTCCACGGCCCCGCCATGAACGTCTCGGCCATGTGCGCCTCGGGCAACGCCGGGCTGCTCACCGCGAAGATGTGGCTGGACGCCGACATCGTCGACGACGTCATATTCCTCGCGACCGACCTGTCCTTGACTCCGGAGAACGTCGACCACTTCGTCCGACTCGGGGTTGGCGTAGTCGACACCGAACCGTTGGACGCGTGCCGGCCCTTCCAGCAGGGCAGCCGAGGATTCGCCGTCGGTGAAGCCGCGGTCGGATTCGTGCTCACCCAGCGAACGACCAACCCCTACGTCACGGTGCTGGGCGGAGCGATGACCCACGATGCCCACCACCTGACCTCGGTCGACCCTTCCCTGACTCACGTCGTCGACTGCGTGCAGGAGGCGCTGCGTCGCTCCGGTGTGGACGCCGAGCAGATCCGCTACATGAACGCCCATGGCCCCGGCACCCAACAATGCGACACCGCCGAAATCAGGATTCTGGAGAAGCTGTTCGCCGGCCGACCCTCGATCTACTCCATCAAACCGCTGGCCGGGCACTGCCAAGGAGCCGCCGCTGCGGTCGAGGTAGCCGCCACGGCCCTGGGTTATCACCACGGCGTCATCCCCGCACCGCCCACAGTCGCTCCCGGACACCGGCGACTCCTCGACGGCGCCACGTCACTCACCGACGGCGTCACCCTCAAGACCTCCCTCGGAATGGGTGGCCACAACTCCGCCGTCGTCCTGGCACCACCGCATCACCGCTGACCTCACGGCCCGCCATCGTCTCGGAAGCGAAGGTTTTCGGACACCAACGTCGTCACTCGGTCGACTGGACGGAAGGAGACCAAGCTACGGTCTCGAAATCTGTTACGCAACAAGCGATTTGAGTTGATCCGGGGTGCTGGTGGGGGAGCGCACGCGATTGGTCCCTAGGGAAGCGTTTGAGCGGTAGCGAGGCCGATGCCGCTGCTACCGCCGGTGATCAGCGCGACCTTGCCTTCCAGTGATGCCGACATCTGCATCGACCTTCCTCTTGGGGGTGATGACACCGGTTCGGTGAATCGCCGATTGGCGATTGCCGATTGCCGTGCCCGTGTCAACGGCGGTACACGCCTCGGGAATGCGGGGATCAGAACCGCCAACGCATTGAACCTGGCGTCTGTTCGGCGGTACCGACTGCAGTCGCGGTGCGCGGTGTGACTTCGTAGACGAACCACGGCGACGGCCCAAGAGCAGGGGCATTGAACGGTGCGGTGATGCCGGTTCCCGAGTCGTCAGGCTGCGCGGGCCATCCACTCGTGGCCCAGAGTGCGGCGATCTCCGCCACGATCATCGGATCGGTCGCGCGCCGGGCTTCGCCTGACACCGTGACGTCGAATCCACGGGTGGCGGCGCTGATCGCGCAGCGTGGGTCGCGTGCGATGTTTCTTGCCTTGCGCGTGCGTTCGCCAGTCTGGAACCAGCACGAGCCCGCGTGCCAGAGCGCTCCCACGCTCGTCACGTGGGGGCTTCCGTCGGCGTTCAAAGTCGTCAGCCAGAACGTCGGGCGGTTCGGCGAGTGCGGGTCGTCGTGCGTCAAGAGTTCGACGAGCTGCGTCGTCACTTGGGACCACTCGATCGCGGGCAGCCCATCGGCCTCACCATGGTTCATTGTCTCCATGAATCTTCAGACTCCGCAGCGCCTCTAAACTCATCGGAGCCAACGTGCTCCACCAGCACGAGAGATCACCTCCGAACCAGGCGGATGCTCGCCCAAGCGCTGGTCTTCGTGTACGCCGCCCCCGTGTGATCACGTTCGGCGGCGGCAAAGTTCCTGGCACCGACCTTGATTTGGCGAGGGTGACGGCAAGTGAATGTCACTGCGAATGAGGCTAATTGAGCTGCGGTGCGAGCTGGCATTGACGGATGGCGACAGCTATCGACCGAAGGTCTTCCGCGCCGTAGGTCACCCTCTCGGTGTTCGGGGCGTCCAACCGGTCGTCGCCGGGTTTCCAGTCGCGCCTGCTTCGGTTGCCGACACGTGAAAGCCCGAGCGGTGGCAACCGGTCGGGCCAGCTCGAGTTTGATGAGCGCGCTCACGATGTTGTGACGGCTCAGTGCCCGAGGCGGACAATCGGCGAGATCAGCACTGTGTCGCGCACCGTTTCCTGGCGTTGCGCGGCGCCATGATTACCTATGGCAGAACCCGTATCCGCCGCGGTCACGCGGCCTGGTCGAATCTTGGAGTTCGCCGTCGCAAGTTCATCCGCCGCCTGGGAGTCGGTGCGTCATGTCCATGAGGGCGGTCTTGGCGCGGCGGGGTCAGCGGTCAGCGGTCAGCAAGTTCGTCACGTGCAGCAACCCGCGACCAGCAGGCCGTCTCGAATGCCAGTGGCTTGGTCCACGTTTCACGGTTGGCAGCGGCTGGTTTCCTGAATCGTCGGCATGTACCGATAAAACGCCGCTATCACCTCTTCCGCGCTGAGGTAGGCATACCCGAGAGTGGCAGCGAGCCGGGGCGCCTCACTCACGTCGGCAAGCTCGGTCGGCCGAACGGGTGAGACCAACGCGCAGTACGCCGCGGCCGGCGGCGAGGAACCGGCTAACGCCGACAACACCAGGGCGACGTTAGCTGGCTCCGACGACGGGATCAACTCTGCGACCACAGGCAGGACGTGGCCCGGCCTAATGAAGTCTTGCGGCCTGCTGGCTGAATTACTAAGCCGCCGAATGGTTTCGGCGCGATCCGCGGCGGAGATCCCTGTCGTGATGCCCGCGCTGGCGTCCACGGCCACGTGAGCGTGCGGACATCGCGAGCCGGAATCGACCGGCATGGGCGGGATGCCAAGCGCGCGAATTCGACGGGCCTCCAATGCCACGTGAAGGAGACCTGAGCCGTGTCGGATTAGAGCAGCCGCGTTGGCGGCGAGCGCCGATCGTCCGTTGATCATAACGAACGCCCACGGCAGCGCGCCGACCACAACGGGTGTTCCGTTTCGAAGCGACGTGAGTGCATCCGACACGGACGGCACGTCACGAAGTCCGCGAGGAACTTCGTCGAGCATGCCCATCATGCGTTCAGCGCCGACCAGTGGTCGCGATCGAGGCGGGGGAACTTGGAGCGGAAGTAGACCAGTGGATGCGATTGCGGGTCGTCGATCGAACTGAGCGCCAGGACGTGCGCGGTGACGATCTCGTGATCGCCACCGGCGTATATCTTGCCGACCTCGCATTCCACCCACGCCTGGCAGTCACCGATTACCGGCGCACCCGTGCGGGCGCCCGGAAACCACCGCACATCACCGAATTTGGGGCCGCCCGACTTCGCAAACGTTCGCGCCACCGCCTCCTGCCGACTGGACAGAATGTTGACTACGAACTTCCCCGACGCCCGGATCGCAGGCCAACTCGTTGATCTCCGATCGATCGAAACCAGTACCATCGCCGGCTCGAGCGACAGTGCCATGAAGGACTGAATCGTCAGCCCCACCGGTCCATCCGGTCCGGTACCGGCGACGATCGCCACCCCTGTGGGAAAGTGCCCGAGCACGTCGCGGAAGTTCGTCGTCACGCCATCAGCTCCGCTGCTGCCTGATGCGCATGGCCGTTTCGATTGCGTCGTTCTCCGGTGCATCGGAGTTGCCGTACGGCCGGGCGAACACCATGTACAGACCGCCTACCGCCAACACCACGGCAAGGCCGATGAGGACGATCCACCTGTCGATGAAACCTAGGCTCGGATCGCCGGGCAACGCGAGCAGGACCATCGCGAAGACTCCGTAGACAAGAGCCAGGACGTTGACCAGCCATCCCGCCGGTCCCAGTGTCCATGGTCCCGCCGGGCGCCAGCCCTTGATCCGCTGACGAAGCGCGGCGAGCACGACCATCTGGAAGCAGACGTAGATGCCGAGCACGGCAAAGGCGGTTACCTGAACAACGCTGTCTGGTTTGAAGTACAGCCAGACGGTGATCACCATGGGCGCCGAGCACGCGGCGATCATTGCGTTGCGCGGAACTGCACCGCTGCCTGCCACTTCCTGGTGCAGCTTCGAAAGCCACTTGCTACCCGGCAGCATGTTGTCTCGCGCGAAGCTGTAGAGGAGTCGGCTGAGGGCCGCCTGTTGCGAAAGCGCCGCCGAAAGAAAGATGGTCGCCGCGACCACGAGCAGAAATTTCATGCCGACTTCGCCGGTGCTGCCGCGGACGATCGCCGGAATGGGATCTGCGATGTCACCGTTCACGATCTCCTGCAGGTTGGGCGCAGCAAGGACGAAGCCGGCGTAGGCAACAAACGCCGCGACGAGTCCGATCACGATGGTGAGGATCATTGCGACGGGAATCCTCCGCTCCGGATCCTTCACCTCCTCGGCGACGTCACCGCAAGCTTCGAACCCATAGAACTGCCAGAGACCGACGAGCGCAGCGAGCATGAACGCCCCCAGATACGAACCCTCTGCCCCGACACCTAGCGTGTCGAAGAGGACGCCAAAGGAGTTTCGCCGCTCGAAGAGGAGAAGGTACAGACCGAGTGCCACTACGCCGACGAGTTCGCAATAGAAGCCGATGCGCACCACGAAGGCCAGAGTCCTGGTTCCCGTGCTGTTCAATACGAACGCCACCGCGAGCAGACCCAGGCCGATTATCAGAGCCGTCATACTCGTGAGCACGACGTGGAACAGGTTCGCCAAGAAGGGAACTGCGAACTGCACGACGGCTGTCGTCGTCGCGATGAGCGCCGCTATATAGGTCCATGCAGCCATCCACGCGTACCTGCGTCCCCACAGGCGCCTCGTCCAGGGGTAGATGCCGCCGGTAATCGGATACTGGGAGACCACTTCTCCGAAGACCAGCGCGACGAGTAGCTGCCCGAGTGCGACGATGGGAAACCACCAGATGGACGGCGGGCCGGCTGTCGCGAGGCCGAGGGCGAAGATGGACAGCACGCCCGCGCCCGGCGACAGATACGTGAATCCGAGCGAGAAATTCGAGACGAGCCCGATCGAGCGTTTGAAGTCCTCGCTTTTCTCTGCGGCCGGCACCGTCACCCGTTCGGGTGGCATGACTGACTCTGACATACGACGTGTTTCCTTCCGCCAGGTGCGAGGGGATCTGCGTCCATCGTGATCGCCAGGCCATGACGCGCTCATGGTCGAGTCGGGAACGTCCCGAACGAGACTTTGGACATTTGTAGGAACTACGAGCCGGCTCAAAATAACGCTGGGTGGCGAGTGTGTCAACAGTTGGCGCCAAACCGTCTCTCGCAGAACATGAGTCGGATCGGTGTATCGAACCGCTTTACATCTTGACACGCCCACGTCGTGGCCCTACGGTTGCCGAACGCACATATTTCTACAAACGTCCAAATTAAACCGTCCCGCAAACGCTGCGGCAACTCACCGAAACCAATTGCCGTTCAACCGACTTGCGGTTGGAGATGGACGCGGCGCGCATGCCACTGATGAAAGGGTGACCCCCGGAAATGAAGTTCGGCCTCTTCAACATCCCCTACTCGCGCGACTATGCCCACGGGCGACGCTCGGCAAAGGAAGTCATCGACTGGGATCTCACCCTCACCCAGTGGGCTGATGGGTTCGGTTGGGAAGAAGTGTATTTCGCGGAGCACTACACACTCGGTGGTGAACCGAGCCCAGCTCCCGAGGTAATGATCGCGGCCGCGTCCCAGCTCACCAGCAACGTTCGTCTGGGCGCTGCGGCGCACCTCTTGGCCTATCACAACCCGATCGCGCTGGCGCACCGCACCATGTGGCTCGATCATATGACCGGCGGTCGCTACATCGCCGGATTCGCCCCCGGCGCGTTCCCGAGCGACGCGCAGCTCTTCAACACCGGTAGGAATAACCCGCAGATGATGGTCGAGGCGATGGAGATAGTAGAGGCGATCTGGACCAGGACGGGGCCGTTCCGCATCGAGGGAAAGTTCTGGACCGTCGACATGCCCGCCTACAGCGACGACATCCACGGACCGCATCTGAAGCCGCGGCAGGAGCGCATCCCCGTGATCATGACCGGTATGCAGGCCACGTCGCCGACGCTGACGACGGCGGGGGAGCGCGGCTACCTGCCGATGAGCCAGCAGGTTCACAACAGCGTCCTGATAGAGCACTGGAAGGCCTACTCCGAGGCAGCCGAAGGGGCCGGATTCACCCCCGATCGCTCGCAGTGGCGCGTCTGCCGGGACGTGCTCGTCGCCGACAGTGACGAGGAGGCGCGCGACGCCTACCTCAATGGGGCCATGGGTGATCTGTGGGGCAACTACAACATCCCGACGTTCATCCAACTTGGTATTGGCGATCTCCTCTCCGGCGGCACCGTCCCCAAGGAGGACCTCAACGCCGAGTGGATGGTCGACAACTTCCACATCGTGGGCTCACCGCAGACCGTAGCCGACAAGATCACCGAGATGTATGACCAGGTGGGTGGTTTCGGGACGCTGATCTCGTTCGGACACGACTATGCAAGCGACCCAAGTGTGTACCGGCGCAGCTTTGAACTCATCGGTACCAAGGTCACCGAACTCGTCTCCCACCTGTCGGCATGAGCGAGTCACGACTGCTGATCGGCAAGGTCGTCTTCGTATCCGGCGGCGCACGCGGCATGGGTGCAGCGCATGTCCGCAGGATGGCGGAGGAAGGCGCACGAGTCCACTTCGGCGACATCGCGGACGAGCTCGGCGAGAAGTACTGCGCCGAACTGCTCGGTGAACAGCTGAACGTCACCTATCACCATCTCGACGTGACCGACGCCGCCAGCTGGACCTGTGCGATGGACGGCGTGGCCGCGACCGAGGGCAGGCTCGACGTCCTGGTCAACAATGCGGGGGTGCTGGATCTCGCCGGCCTCGACGATGCGACCGAAGAATCCTGGCGCAGGACCATCGACGTCAACCAGACCGGCGTGTTCCTCGGCGCGAGGGCCGCCCTGCCGCTACTTCGTCGTGCGGTAGCACCGTCGATCGTGAACGTGTCTTCGATATTCGGCTTGGTCGGCGGAACGGGTTACGTGGCCTACACGGCCTCCAAGGGCGCGGTGACGCTGATGACCAAGACGCTTGCCTTCACGTATGGCCCTGAAGGTATTCGCTGCAACAGCATTCATCCCGGCTACATCGACACGCCGATGCTCGAGGAGGAACTCGCCGGACTGCCCGCGGGGTCGGCGGAGGCGGTCATCGCACAGATTCCACTGCGGAGGTTCGCCCGGCCGGAAGAGGTGTCCGAGATCGTCGTGTTCCTGGCGTCCGATCGAGCCTCCTACATGTCCGGTGCCGAGGTCGTGATCGACGGCGGACTGCTGGCGGGCCGATGAATTCCGTTCGTCGCGAATGCGAGACGACCCGACAAGGGGAGCGCGATGTTTGACCTGAAGGGTAAAGTCGCCCTGATCACCGGCGCAGCTCGCGGTCAGGGACGCTCACACGCGTTGCGACTCGCGGAAGCCGGGGCCTCGATCATCGGCATCGACATCTGCAGGCAGATCGACACCGTGCCGTACGCCATGGGTACCCGCGACGACCTCGACCGGACTGCGGAAGAGGTTCGGGCACAGGGCGGAAGGGTGTTGACGCTCGAGGCGGACGTGCGAAGCTCGGCGGACCTCGATGCAGCGGTGCGTGAGGCAGTCCGCGAGTTCGGCGGCATCGACATCGTGGTGGCAAACGCGGGAACAGTCAACGGGATCGCGCCGATGTGGGAGCTGTCGGACGAGCAGTTCCGCGACCAACTCGACGTCAACCTCACGGGTGTGTGGCGGACGATCAAGGCCACGGTGCCGCAGCTAATCCGGCAGCAGCGCGGCGGATCGATCATCCTCATCAGCTCCATCTCCGGAATCGTCGCCGAACTGAACGTCGGACACTACTCGGCGTCCAAGCACGGGGTGAATGGCCTGATGCGGACGCTGGCAGCAGAACTGGCCCCGCACTCCATTCGGGTCAACAGCGTCAACCCGACGAACGTCAACACGCCGATGATCGACAACGAGGCCTACAATCATCTCTTCTCCGGGGGCAAAGAGGGTGCCACCCAGAAGGATTCGCTATCTGCGCTGCAAGGAATGAACGGGCTTCCCGTGCCCTTCGTCGAACCCGTGGACATCAGCAACGCGATCATCTACCTCGCGTCGGAGGCGGGTCGCTACGTCACCGGCACGACTCACGTCGTCGATGCCGGCGCGACCGCGCCGTTCAAGGCGCCTCAGCTCTGACTCAAAGACCAATCGCCGCACCTGGCTGAGGTATCGTTTCGCCGGTGAAGAGGTCGGGTAGTCGCTCGGAGGCGACGGCGGCGGCACTCGTCGAAGCGGTCCTCGAGATCGTGCGCGAATCCGGTGTGAAGAGCGTGACGCACCGCAAGGTGTGCAGCCGTGCGGGGGTGGCGTTGGGGAGCAGCACCTACCACTACGAGACACTCGACGCTCTGATTCTGGATGCATTCGCGCACTACGTCGATACCGTCTCCGTGAAGTACGAGGAGTACTTCGCAGCGGTGACCTGCGACGAGGAGTTGATCGACGCGATGCTTCGGGTGACGACGATCCTCACGACCGACGTCGGCAATGCGATCCTCGACTGGGAGTTGCTCGCGGAGGCCGCCCGCGAGGATGCGTATCGCACTCTGGCGCAGCACTGGTCGCACCGCGCGCGCTCCGCGATCGAGGCTTACGTGTCGAAGCGCACGGCGTACATGCTCGAGACGATTTGGGATGGGACGACCATCCAGCGAGTGCTCAACGGAACGCAGCTCAGCGATGGGGATCTCCGGGACCTGATCGGTGCGGCGCTCGCGTTGGATACCGAGCGCAAGTATCCAGAAGCGCCAGTCCAGCCACGGGCGGCGGCGCGGACGTCATCAGCCAAGACGGCAAGGCGATCAGCAGCCGCCGTCCGCCGCTCAACCAAGGTGTAGCCGAAGCGGCCGCGACACGCAATCATGATTTTGCGCGCCGACACGTGCGACTCCAGCGCGCGGGTGTCCTCCGAGTCAAGCCACGGCCCGACTGTCTTCCCAAGGGTCGGGTGTATGACATCTCGCGAGGTCAGAACTCTCACCTGATCGTGCAGCAGACCCCCAACGTACCGGCGGCGCCCACGACGTCTGTCGGGAACAACCGCTGCGGATACAGCGGTCGGTGAGCATCACGGTTGCCTCTCGGAGCCTTCCACGTCGTTGTGGCCGAGGGTTTCGACGAACCGAGGCCCGATCTTCTGCAGCTCGTCGCGGTAGCCATCGGCCCACTCGCCGAATGGCCGATGGGCCAGATATTCGTTGCGGAACCGGTCGTCCTCGGAGACCTCGGTGGCACAGAACTCGGGGATCGTGAGATCGACCACCGGGGCGTTGCGCTCGACCTCGGCCAGTAGCAGGGGCGCGTTGCGGCCCAGGAACCGGTCGACGATCCAGCCGTCCTCGCCCAGCCACGCCGAGTAGCGGACCTTGATGACGACATGCTCGGCGCGGGAGACGATCTGCCCGGCGACCGTCGGGTCGAGTTCGCGCTCGGCTTCGTAGCGGGTGCCGCCGACGGCCGGCCCCTTGGCGGTCATGGTTCCCATCGCGTCGGCGTCGACGCGGCCCAGTGCCTCGACGAGATCCGGGAGTGAAGTGTTCAGTTCGGTGGGCGCGGGGCCCTGCAAGCGAACGCGAACCGCATAGCCGTCTGCGGCGAACAGGTAGGCCTGCAAGATCAGCGAGGGCCGCGGATCGAAAGCGGTGACGGCGGGCATCTCGCGGACGTAGAACTTCCGCTCGAATTCGAAATCACCGGAGTTGGACTCAGACACATCCCGACGTTAGCCCGCGGATGCCTCATTGGCTTGCATGCGGAGCGGTGTCCGCCCTGATCGCGCGGACCGCGGTGCCGAACCCAGGCCCTGGCGGGAACGTCGTGGGCGCGACGCCTCACACGGGGCCGCGCACCCAGCGTCTGCGGACCACGTTCACTCCAACGGTTCGGGCGTGAAGGTGACGTCGACGCCGCCTACGGTCATCGTCACCTGACCTTCCATCACCATCACCTGCGCCGAGACCCGTCGGTCAACGGTCTGGGCCAGTTGCTGCACCGGTGCGTGCGGTGTGCACCACCGACAGGTTCGGCAGCCCCGCCACCTTGGGTCCCACGGTCCGCCACCAAGTGGCGACGCCGGCGGCGAACGGGAACAACAGCACCTGCTCGGCCTGCCGGGCTGCCTTGCCCAGGGCGCGTTCATCGGGCTGGCCGACGTTGATCCACTCCAGGATCCGGCCCGTGTAGTCCGCGAGTCGCAGGTCCGGGACGCCGGGAGTGGACAGGCCCGCCCCGAACGTCAACTCACCGTCGATGTCGCCGAGCCGGTGTGCGCGCAGCCCAAACGCCAACAACCGCACCACCATCCGCTCATCGGTCTCACTGGGATGACGGGCCACGGTCAGCGTGTGATCGGCGTAGTAACCGTGGTCGACATCGGAGACGCCAAGTTCGACTTTGAACACCGTTGCAGAAAGGGCCACGTCATAGTGTCCACCCTGGTGGTGTTCCCCGAGTAGTCGGGACGCTTGGGGCGGTCACGCCGTCGTCGTGGGGCGCGCCCTGGCCCACGCCGCCGACGTCGAGGTCGAGACTGCCGCGTCCGCCTGGTGATCGACGGCGGGGAGGCGTCCGGAGCTTGCGTGCAGGCTCTGGTTATCCGCGAGACCAGCACCGAGTCGCGAAAGGCGCTGCCAGGGATATTGTTTCGATGGATGGTAGCGCTTCAGATCAGCTCATTGCCTCTTACGCTGACCTCTCGGTGGAGCGCTTCTCGCACGACCTGGACTTCCGGCCGCTTGAGCGCGTCGCGGCGAGCCGCCAGAGTGACCGCTACTCGAGTAGGCGGTAAGTAGGCGGCGACGGGCCTCAATTCAGGCGCCGTGTGTGCAACGAATTTGCTCAGGAATCCTATCCCGATACCTCGGCGCGTGGCCTCGAGCTGGGCGAAGATATTCGTCGAACTGAACCCCAACGACACATTGGGCACGAGGCTCGACAAATCGATTTCGTGCACCTTCTCCAATTCCTCTACGAACCAGATGATGGGGTGCTTGGCCAGCTCGCTCGTCGAGTCCGGGTTGCCGTGCTCTCGCAGATAATTCTCACTCGCATAGAACCCGTTGTCATATTCACACAGCAGTTCGGTATGAAGCCTCGTTGCGGGCGGCGGAGGTCCGGGAGTCACTGCGATGTCGAAGGTGGTGTCCCGCAAGGTCAGCTCCCGTGCGCCGGTCGCCAGCTCGATGCGAAGTCGGGGGTGTTGCCGGCGCACGCGCGCCATCGCGGGGGTCACGAAGAAGGTGCCAAAGCCGTCTGCGGCCGTGATCCGAACCGTGGCCGTCAGCCCTGGCGGCTCGGACGGACCGGCGGCCTGGGCGGCCAGCCCGACGGCGCGCTCGATCGTTCTCGCGTGCTCGACGACCGCACGACCCGGCTCGGTGAGAACCCACCCTTCGTCGACGCGGGCCAGTAAGCGGGCACCCAGGGTTTGTTCGAGCGCTTGTAGGCGGCGCGACACCGTCGAGCGATCGACGCCCAAGCCCTTGGCTGCAGAGGTCAGCCGACCCGTTTCGGCGACCGCCGCGAGATAGCGCAAGTCGTCGGCTCGTACGGACCGCGGGTCGCTCAACGCCTCTCTCCATGGCTCGCTGGCAGGTGCACATTTGCAGGCTCGGTGTGCGCATCTGGGCCTTGAGAATCCGCCGTCGGTGAACCTAACTTCATAACTGAGCCCTCTCCGACCTCGCCCGACGCTGCGTCAACGTCACCTGGGTTCATACCAATGTTCTGCCGCCCGCGCTTCGCGTCGTCTGCCATCAGGGCAGATGTTGGTGACGTGACGTACGGGCACGCGCTGCCAAAGTTGAAGGGACGCTCATGCCGCTTGCTCGCATTGACCTGCTCGAAGGAAAGTCAGCACAGTACCGACGAACCATTGCCGACGTGGTCTACGAGCAGATGATCGAATGCCTCGGCGTGCCGGAGGACCGCTTCCAGACCATCACTGAACACAAGCCGGAGAACTTCCTGTTCGACGCGGATTACCTCAGCTATTACCGGTCCGAGAATTGCATCTTCATTCAGCTGATCTTCCTCGACGTCGCCAGCGCAGACCAGAAGGCCGCGTTCTACCGGGCCGTCGTCGACGACTTGCAAGCCAAACTGCACGTCCGACCCGAGGACGTGTTCTTCAACCTCATAACCGTCGACTCGCCTGACTTCTCCATGGGCATGGGGCGCGCCACCTACGTCAACGGAGTGCCGACTGATCGGCTCGATCCCGATTCCATTCCAGGCTGAAGAGCCAAATCTCGTTACCCGTGCTGCGGGAATCCGCCACCCTTCCTCCCGAAAGGACACGACCGTGACAACCCCAGCAACGACGTTGAAGAAGGTGCTCATCACCGGAGCCGGAACCGGCTTCGGATACGAAGTCGCGATGCGCCTGGCCGAGAAGGGCTTCGACGTGGTGGCCGCCGTCGAGATCTACGGCCAGGTGCAGACCCTGAAGCGACAAGCCGACGTACGTGGGGTAACCCTGCAGGTCGAGAAGCTCGACGTCACCAATGACGGCGACCGCCGCAAGGCCCTCGACTGGGGCATCGAGGTTCTCGTCAACAACGCCGGCGTCGGTGAAGGCGGTTCCACCGTCGACATTCCCGCAGACAACATCCGTCACCAGTTCGAGGTCAACGTCACCGGACCGCTGCTGCTGACCCAGGGCATCGCCAAGCAGATGGCCAAACGTGGATCCGGACGCATCATCTGGGGACCGCTGCTGCTGACCCAGGGCATCGCCAAGCAGATGGCCAAACGTGGATCCGGACGCATCATCTGGGTGTCCTCCCGCGAGGGGCTCAACGTCAACCCCTTTACCGGCCTTTACTCCGCCTCCAAGCACGCCGTGGAGGCCATCGCCGAGAGCATGAAGGACGAGTTGCAGGAGTTCGGCGTGGAAGTCGCGACCATGAACCCAGGTCCGTTCCTCACCGGTTTCAACGACCGCATCTTCCAGACATGGCAGAGCTGGGAGGACGACCCGCAGCAGCGGTTGTTCGACTACTCGAAGCTGGCCTTTCCCCGGGCGCAGTTCAACCCCGAACCCGTGTACGCGACGCTGCGCCCTCGCCGCCGGGGAGATCGACAGCTACCGGAACCTGGAGCCGAAGTCGATGCTCGAGGAGACCAAGAGCCTCGTCGAGGCGCCCTGGAGCAAGAAGACCACCGACGGTCTCGGCACCCGCAACGACGGCATCCAGAAATCGTTCGACATGACCCCAGAGCAACTACGCGACGACCAAGACCCGATCCCCGCGCCTTGAGCGGCCAAACCCGAAGGGACTCAATGAGCGCCGAGATCGTCTACTCCGACGCAACCAGGCTCGCGGAACTGATTCGGAGCCGCGAGGTTTCACCGGTCGAGGTCGTGCAGGCCCACCTTGACCGCATCGAGGCGGTCAACCCGAAGCTCAACGCGATCGTGACCATCGCCGAGGACGCGATCGCCGCAGCACGGACCGCGGAGGCGGCCGTCATGTCAGGTGAGGAGCTCGGTTCTCTGCACGGAGTTCCGTTCACCGTCAAGGATTCCATCGACACCGCCGGGCTCTTGACCCAACGCGGGTCGCCAATCTTCAGGGGCCGCATCCCTGAACGCGATGCCACCAGCGTCGCACGCATGAAGGCGGCCGGGGCAATCGTGCTGGCGAAGACGAACCTGCCGGAGTTCTCCTACATGGTCGAAAGCGACAACCTGCTGACCGGGCGGACCAGCAACCCCTGGAATCTCGAGCGCACGTCAGGAGGGTCGAGCGGCGGGGAATCGGCGGCGATCGCGGCGGGTCTGTCGCCGCTCGGACTCGGGACCGACCTGGCCATCTCGGTGCGGGGACCGGCAGCGCAGACCGGCATCACTTCGATGAAGCCGACCCACGGTCGGATTCCCATGACGGGGGTGTGGCCACGGGTGCCACGGCGCAACTGGCACGTGGGGCCGATGGCCCGCAGCGTGCGCGACGTCGCGCTGGCGTACTCGCTTATGGCCGGACCGGACGGGGCGGACGGATTCGCCTCCAGCACCGTCGATTTCGACGCCGGCGTCGGCTCCTCACCCGACCGCCCGCTGCGGGTGGGGTGGCTCGTCGAGCCAGGCTTCGGCCCGATCGACCCCGAGGTGGCAGCGATCGTGCAGGCAGCAGCCGACGCGCTCGGGGGCGCAGGTTGCACCGTGGAGCCGGTTCGCATTGCCGCGCTGGAGCGCGACTTCGCGCTCGACGTCTACAACAAGCTTCACGTGATGGAGATGAAGCCGGCCTTCGAAGAGGCGGTCGCGGGTCGTCCGGACAGCGAGGTCTACAAGGCGGCCAGGTTCATGTTCGGGCTTCCGGATACGTCCATGACGGACTTCATCGAAGCCGAACAGGCCGCGGAGCGGCTGCGGGACGGTTTCGCCGACTACTTCCAACGGTACGACGCCCTGATCACCCCCGTTCAGCCTCTCCCGGCGCAACGGCATGGCGTCGAGGAGTTCGTCATCAACGGGCAGACAGTGGACGCCACGTACCTACAGGGTTCCACCGTCCCCTTGAACATCACGGGGCTTCCGGGTCTGACCATCAGGTTCGGCACCAGCTCGGACGGGATGCCGATCAACGTCCAGTTGGTGTCCAGCTGGCAAGCGGAGTCGACCATCCTGCACCTGGGCGCCCTGCTCGAGGGTGTGAGCCCGGTGCGCGACCTCCACCCAGACTTGGGCTGACGGGACCTGACGACCATGAAGACATTCATCATCGGCATCACCGGCGGCGTGGGCGGACAGACGGCGCGCCAGCTGCGGGCGCGCGGAGACGATGTTGCCGGCCTCATCCGTCGGCCCGAGCAGCAGGCCGAGCTCGTGGAGTTCGGCGCCGAGGGCAGGGTCGGCGATCTCACCGAGCTGACTCCAGAAGCGTTGGCGGAGTTGATGGGTCCCGTCGACGTCGCCCTCTTCAGCGCGGGGTCCGGCGGTGGTGACATGCAGGCGACCACCGCGATCGACGGTGACGGCGTCGGCAAGGCCATCGAAGCCGCCGCGATCGCTGGGGTAGGGCGCTTCGTCCTGGTGTCGGTCTTCCCCGAGGCATGGCGTGACCGCGACGAGGGTGAGGGTTTCGAGCATTACATCCGGGTGAAGAAGGGCGCCGACGTCGCGCTGACGAGGAGCGACCTGGATTGGGTGATTCTGCGTCCGGCCGCCCTCCTCGACGATCCCGGGCGAGGATCGATCACCCTGGGGCCAGCGGAGATTCACGACGAAGTGTCGCGCGCCGACGTGGCGGCCACTCTCGCCGAGATCATCCACCAACCGGGGATCAGTCGACAGATCCTGGAACTCACCGCAGGCGACGTTCCCATTCCCGATGCCGTTGCCGCCAACGTCCGTCGAGAAACCGCATGACCGAGACCAGTGACGACGACGTGGGCTCGGGACCACTGCACTATCGCGACGCGACGAGCCTCGCGGCGGGCATAGCGGGTGGGCACGTCTCGTCGCGCGAGGTCGTCCAAGCCCATCTCGACCGCATCGCGGAGGTCAACCCGCAGATCAACGCGATGGTCACGTTGCGCGCGGAGGCTGCACTGCGCGAGGCCGACGTTGCCGACGAGGTCGTCGGGCGCGGTGTCCAACTTGGCCCACTGCATGGGGTTCCGTTCACCATCAAGGATTCCCTCGACACCGCGGGCATACCCACCCAGCGCGGTACCAAGCTGTTCGCGGGCTTCGTTCCCGAATCGGACGCCACCGCCGTGGCGCGATTCAAGGCCGCAGGTGCCATTCCCCTCGCGAAGACCAATCTTCCCGAGTTCTCCGCCTGGACCGAAACCGACAACCTCCTCACCGGGCGCACGAACAACCCCTGGAAGCTGGACCGAACCCCGGGCGGTTCGTCCGGGGGAGAGGCTGCTGCGCTCGCCGCGGGTATGTCGCCGATCGGCATCGGCAGTGACGTCGCCATTTCGGTGCGTGGCCCAGCGGCCCTGACCGGCGTCGCTGCGCTGAAGGCGACCCACGGTCGCATCCCCTACACCGGGCACTTCCCGACGGTGACGTCGGCCTGGTGGCACGTCGGTCCCATGGCTCGCACCGTGCGTGACGTAGCCCTTGGACACGCCGTCCTCAATGGTCCCGACGGAAGGGACGGCTACGCCGTGCACGACGAGCACACGGCCGCCGCGAGCACCCGCGTCGCGGGCCAGACCATCCGCGTCGGCTGGGTCTCGGACGACGCATTCGCTCCAGTGGATCCCGAGGTGACCGCCGCCGTCGCGCGTGCTGCCGGCCAGCTGGCCGAGCTGGGCTGTCACGTCGAGCAGGTTCGGGTGCCGTTCATCGAGGAGGCCCGGCCCCTCAAGACGCTCATGACGTTGGTGAACAGCGAATTGACGCCTTACATCAAGAGATTGGCGGCAGGTCGGGAAGACCTGCTGTCGTCCATCGGCGCCGAGATCGTCCAGATGAGCGACCCCACGTTCGGCGACGTGCTGGCCGCCCGGTCGAGGACCGAATCGCTACGGTCCGCCTTCGCCGGTTACTTCCACCGCTTCGACGTCCTGCTCTGCCCGGTCACCCCGATCACTGCGCCGCCGCACGCAATGGCCACGCTCGAGGTCGACGGCGTCGAGGTGCCGTCGGCGCACGTCATGGACGCCACCTCGGTGTTCAATCTCACCGGCCTGCCCGCGCTGTCCGTGCCATTCGGACTCAGTTCTGAAGAGCTTCCGATCGGCATCCAGCTGGTGTCCAGATGGTTCGACGAGTCCACCATCCTGCGCCTCGGCGGCCTACTGGAACGCCGGGGCGGCCTCGGCAACCGCCGGCCAGGCGGCTTCGCTCGACCCTCCACGTAGCGTGAATGCTTCGCCCGGTGGCTGGAACGCCGAGAAAGACGTGCAATCAACCAGAGTCGGCGATCCGGTCGGTAATGGCCTCGGCCGCTCTGCCGAGCCCGATCAGCTCCGCCTTCGTCAACGGTTCCACCACCAGTTCACGGACCTTCGCGACGTGCAACGGGGCCGCCGTGGCAACCCGCCTCATACCCGCCTTCGTGAGCTCGACCACGCTCACCCTGCCGTCATCGGCGCAGACACTCTTGATCACCAACCCGTTGTCCGAGAGGCGCCTGACCACGTGCGACAACCGCGACAACGACGAGTTGGCACGGGCGGCCAGCTCCGACATCCGCAGCGTCCTGTCGTCGGCTTCCGACAGATTCGCCAGCACCAGGTACTCGAACGTCGTCAATCCGGTGGTGCGCTGGAGATCGCTTTCCAGGGCCGCCGGAAGCTCCATGACCAACGCCAGGAGCTGGCGCCATGCGCGCTGCTGATCGTCGTCGAGCCACACCGTTTTGGGCCGACGAGGTTCACGCTTGGGTCGCGTCATGGCGACGACCCGGTGGCGTCCCATCGCACAGCTGTCATCCAGACCTCCTCATCCGCCTGAAGGATAGTTCCACCGTCAACCATCGACCGTGAGCGGCCAGCGGGCCGGGCCACGAGTGCGATGCGGGCTATTGGTTGACGCGTCACATTAATTCGGTCTAGGGTGATTGAAGCATCAACCAATGCCCCCGCTGCCCGTGCCCGCGTGAATGCGTCACTCGCAGGTGCAACCGCTCGGGGCCAACCCCGTTCGCACGCCTACGTCTTCGAGGAGCCCCCCGTGAACATCGCGGCATGGATCGCGTCCGGATTACTCGCCGAGGTGGCCGCCGCTGTTGGTCGGACTGCGGAGCTCGTCCGATGACCGGCACTCCGCAATATGCCATCGTGGGCACCGGCAGCATCGGCACGATTCTGGCGCAACGGTTTTCCGACCACCACGTCCCAACGCTCTGGGCCAACACGCGTGGCCCGGAGACGATCGACGTCACCGAACTGTCCGCATCGGTCACACCGACCACCCTCGACACAGCCCTGGATGCAGACGTCATCGTCCTGGCCATTCCGTTCCTCGAGGTCCGTGAGCTGGGTGGTCGCCGCACAGACTGGTCGGGCAAAGTTGTCGTGGACACCACGAACGCGTTCTTGGTCCCCAACTCCGAGCAAATCCTCGGCGGACGCCTGTCGACCGAGTACAACGCCGAGGCGTTTCCGGGCGCCGCGGTGGTCAAGTCGTTCAACCAAACGGCCGCCAGGCAGCTCGCCGAGAAGCGCCCACCCGAATTTGGGAAACGCGTTGTCTTCGCGGCAAGCAACGACTCCGCGGCAAGCACGGCCGTAGCCGGGCTGTGCACCGATCTCGGCTTCGCCCCCATCGAACTCGGACGTCTCGACGAGGGTGGTGTACTGATCCAGGCCCGCAACGCCCTGGTCTTACGCGAACTCTACGAGCTGCCGACCGAACTCGAGAAGAGCGTCGAGGCGACGTCGGCGGTTGGGCGGGATCTCACCCCCGGCACGTGGACGATCGACCCCGTCCACTCGTCCATCACGTTCTCGGTTCGCCACTTGATGGTCGGCAAGGTCCGTGGGCGGTTCGGCGACTTCTCCGGGTCGATCACACTGCCCGAGAACGGAACTCCAAGCATTACGGCGACCATCGCGGTCGGGTCGGTGGACACCGGCAACCCAGCCCGCGACGAGCACCTGCGAGCACCCGACGTCTTCGGCGCCGACGAGTTCCCCGCCGCGACCCTCGTCTCGGTCGACATGCACGGCACCGGGCAGGACGACTGGGTGCTCGTGATCGACTTCACCTTGCGCGGAATCACCAAACGCCTACCACTGGCGTTCTCATTCCTCGGCGTGAGCGCTGGCATGGGTCACGGTGAAGTGGCCGGGTTCGACGGCGCGATCACATTGCGGCGCAGTGATTTCGGCGTCCTGACCGACACTCCCCTGCTGGCCGGGGGCGGCCCGATGCTCGGAGACACCGTCGACGTCACCGTCAGTCTAGAGGCGGTCAAGGCGCCTGCGGCGCCGACGGTATGACAGGCCGAGGTCAGGTTCGGTCGCCGGCGATTGTGATGAGCCGAAATTCGCTCCTTCGCAACAGTTTCAGAATGGTGCGCTGCGGCTGCGGATAGGCGTCCATGCCAGCCGCCGTCGAGTAGGGTTCGAGCCCCGTCACCCGGTACAGTGCTCCGCCGACCAGGACCTCGCCACGACCGTTGGCGGCCAGGTTGCGACACCAGGCGACGTCGGCGCCGTAGGTCAGCTCGGCCACGAAGCCGCCGGCGACGCGGGCCAGGATCAACGGCGTTTCATACGTTCGCCCGCTGCGCCGTCCGGTGTGCCGCAACAGGGCGAAGGGTCCGCGGCCCGAGCGCGCCGCGGCAAGGGCCAGGGGGTTGATGGTCCGCGCCAACACTCGCAAGTACGTGCGCTTCACCCAGCCAGGCTTCATGTCACGTCCCTTTGCGTCGCCCGTCGCAACAGCGCGCAGTTTATCGGCATAATTGGACCGATCGCGGACGTTTCCCGAGGCAGCCCAACGCAGCGGTCGGCGGTCGTACGCTGAGGGCGATGTTCGACGAGTCGGAGATTCGCTTCCTGAGCCTTGGCGACCGTCGCTTGGCATACGAGGTGCGTGGCGAGGGTCCGCCCCTCGTTGCGCCGGCGTGGTGGGTGAGCCACCTCGAACTGGACTGGCAGAGCCCCGGCGTTCGGCGATTCTGGGAGGGTGTGGCGCGCGACCACACGCTGATCCGCTACGACCGGCTCGGAGTCGGCATGTCGGATCACACCCTGAGCGCGTCGGATCTGACGCTCGACGGTGAAGTCGCGATGTTGAGTGCACTTCTCGACGAACTCGGGCTCGACCGCGTCTCGCTCATCGGCGGGTCTTCCGGCAGTTGCACCGCCGTCGGCTTCGCCGCGTCGCTCCCGGAGCGGGTCGACCGCCTGGTGCTCTACGGGTCCTACCCGGACGGCGCCGCGCTGACCACTCCGGGCGTTGCGGACGCGATCGTGGCGGCGGTGCACGCCCATTGGGGCCTCGGGTCACGACTGCTCGGTGACATCTTCCTCGGAGACGCCGACGCCGCAGAGCGGGATCGCTTCGCGCGGCTGCAGCGCGAGTCCACCACCGCGGACATCGCCGCCGAGATGTTGCGTCTGGTCTACCGCCTCGACGTCCGGGACCACCTGGCTCTGGTGCGTCAGCCCACCACCGTCATACATCGACGCGACGACCGCGCCGTGCCGTTCCCGTTCGGGCGGGAGGTCGCAGCCGCGATTCCCGGTGCCAGATTGGTTCCGCTGCAGGGATCTTCGCACTTTCCGTGGCACGGTGACGTCGACTCCGTGATCCGCGCGTGCCGTCAGGCGTTGGCGGTCTCGCGACCGACGACATCCGACGGGACGACGGCCGACGCGGTTCTGCTGTCGGGTCGGGAGCGCGAGATCCTCGCCTGCGTGGCGAGCGGGTTGGGTGACCGTGAGATCGCCGAGCAGTTGGGCCTGAGCCCACATACCGTGCACCGCCACGTTGCCAACATCCGCGACAAACTCGGCAGCCCGTCGCGGACTGCTGCAGTGGCCGAGGCTGCGCGCCTGGGACTGCTGCTGTAGCCGTTATCGGCCATTGCCGGAAGATGGCCCCCTTGGGGGATGCGCGCCGTGGCGGGAGCTTCGTAGGTTCACGGCATGTCCAACGTGGGATGCACCGAACCGCCCGTCACGACGGCGCCCGCCTGGTGGTTGCGGGTGATGGCCGTCGTCTACGACCCCTTTCTGTGGTGTGGCGAGGTTTCCGGCATGCGGCGACGGCGCAGGGCCCTGCTGGCCGGCGCCCGAGGGCACGTGCTCGAAATCGGTGCTGGCACAGGCCTGAACGTGGCCCACTATCCCACTGACGTCGACGACCTCGTGCTCGCCGAGCCCGAGCCCACGATGCGTCGCAAGCTCGCACGACGCGTCGACGGGCTGGCTCGGCCGGCGCGGATCGTCGACGCGGCGGCCGAAAGCTTGCCGTTGGCCGATTCGTCCGTCGACACCGTGGTGTCGACGCTGGTGCTCTGTACGGTCGCCGAGCCCGAACGGGCGCTCCGCGAGATCGCCCGCGTCCTGCGCCCGGACGGCGAGTTGCTGTTCATCGAACACGTCCGGGCGGAGTCCCCCTTCCGTGCGGCGTGCCAAGACAGGCTCTTGCGCCCATGGCGCGAGTTCGCCGGCGGCTGCGTGTGCAATCGCCCCACCCCAGACCTGATGCGCGTCTGTGGGTTCAGAGTGACGGCCGACGACGCCGTATGGCGCGGGATGCCGGCGATCGTCCGTCCGCTGAGGATTGGCCGGGCCGCCAAGGGCCGCGCGGTCGTCTCGGGGTGAGACCGGGTCTTCAGACCGCTCCGCCATCGAAGCCCAACGCCGTCAGTTCGGAATGGCGACACTCATTCCGCCGTCCAGCATCCATACCGCACCAACCGCGAAACTTGCGAGATCGGATCCGAGGAACGCCACGGCGTGAGCGATCTCGATGGGATCGGCCGCGCGTTTGATCGGAGCGCCCTTGCCGTGCTCGACGAGGTCGTCGGGGTCGCCGAGGATGTTGGTGACGACGTCACCGGAACCGATGGCGTTCACTCGGATGCCGTGGTCGATTCCCTCCAGGGCGGCGGTTCGCGTCAGTTGTGCCAGCGCTCCCTTGGAAGCGGCATAGGCAGAGATCGTGCCGAAGCTCTGAAAGCACGCATAGGACCCGATGTTGACGATCGCTCCACGTCGACGAGGGGCCATGACTCGCATGGCTTCACGCGTGTGCAGGAAGGCTCCGGTGACGTTGACGCCCAGGATTCGGTTCCAGTCGTCGAGCGTCGTCTCGACGATGGGCTTGTTGATGATGACGCCAGCGTTGTTGATCAGGATGTCGAGTCCGCCGAAGCGGTCCTCGGCCAAGGCGACAGCGTCGGTCGCCGCGCGTTCGGTGGTGACGTCGCCGACGAACGGCACCACGCCGTCGAGGCCCGAGAACACCTCCACCACATCGGGATTGACGTCCTCGGCGACCACGCTTACGCCGTATTCCTGCAGTAGTCGAGCAACGGCCAGACCGACTCCACTGGCTGCCCCGGTCACCAGGGCGACCTTGCCGTCCAAATTCGCGCCGAGATGATCAACGGTCATGATTCCTCCTCGAGTTGGATTCGCGACAAACGGTTGAATACAACGCTACGTAGCGTAGCGTTGGGTGTCAAACAAGACGTCAACCAAGCAACTGAGGGCGGTTACGATGTCGGTCCGACGACGCGGGGAGCGGCCGATGGCACCAAAGAGGGGCGCCGAAACCACGGCCCTGATCCTGACGGAGGCCTTGCGCCTCGGGGGCGAGGTCGGTTACGAGGCACTCACCATGGAGCGGCTGGCCGAGCGAACCGGCGTCGCGAAGACGACGATCTACCGGCGTTGGCCCAACATCTCGACGGTGGTGATGGATGCCTTCTTGGCCGAAGCCGATCTGGCCTCGCCAATTGCCGACCTGCCAAGCGCGCGCGAAAGCCTCTCCGTGTCGCTGAGATCGTTGGTTGGTCTGTACCGCGGCCCGCGCGGCGAGACGTTGCGCGCGCTGATCGCACGCGCACAGTCAGACGACGAACTGCGCACGGCGGTGATCACGCACTGGGTAGAGCCGAGGAGGGAAACGGCCAGGGCGATCATCCAAAAGGGCATGGCGGCCAGAGAAATTCGCAGCGGGCTGGACCCCGACGTCATCCTGGACATGCTGTACGGGCCGATATATCACCGGATGCTCGTTCCCTACCACGGCGCGGAACTGTCCGACTCCTACGTCGACGGCCTCGTCGAGGCGGTCTTCGGCGGTGTCGGCGCCTGACATTTGCGGGACGACGAAGAACTCGTCATCTCGCGCAAGACGGCCATCGTCGTCGACTGAGGATCGTCCCGCAGAGAAAACCGCTCGCCCCTCGGGCGTCCGAGGACCACCATGGCTTCGCGACGACGATGGCGGGCACGGGGCTTCACCTCCACGGCTCTGGGGCACTGGGCCGGCAGTCTCGGCTCGGGCGTCGCAGGTGCACGCCTTGTTAACCTCTCTTCATGCCGCGCAAACTCAGTGAGGAACAAATCGAGGCGTTTCTCGACAGCCGCCCGGGCTGGGCGATACTGAGCACCATCGACGAGGACGGATTCCCGCACTCGGTACCCCTTGGGTACTTTCGCCTGGGCCACGACATCGTCATGGGTGTGCGCGACGGGACGCGCAAGGTTGCCAACGTCGAAGGCAACCAGAACGTGAGTGTCTTGCTCGAAGACGGCTCGAGCATGGCCGATATCCGGGGAGTGATGTTCCAAGGTCACGCCCGCATCGTTCGCGAACGAAGCGAAGCACTCGAGCTCGCGAGAGAAGGTGCCCGGGCGCGGGGCGTTCCAGAGTCCGAGTGGCCCACCGAACCGAGACCTGGCGCCGCCTACATCCGCATGACACCCGTGAGAACGTTGTCTTGGGATTACGGAAGCCCGACGCCAGATCAGGCTTAGCGTCGCCCGTGGCCTGGGGGACCATTTCATGCCGCCGAGTCGAGACCATCTAGGTCGAAGGCGTTGCGACACAGTGTCTTTCACGTTTCCTGCCACGCGGACCGTCTCGTGGTGACCGGAGCGACTTTGCCACCCGAGTGCGGATGTGACATGTTCGTAGCAGAGCCCCGACGCGGGCTTCCGGACGATGGGTGCCGTACCCGGTGTGCGACAAGACGGCCCGGGGAGATTCTCGTGTCCTGGGTGGCGTTGGTCGTATCGGGTGTCCTGGAAGCCGTGTGGGCAACAGCCCTCGACAAGTCCGAGGGATTCAGCAAGCCGTCGCCAAGCGTGGTGTTCTTGGTGGCGCTCGTCGCCAGCATGGGGGGATTGGCCTACGCGATGCGGGACCTGCCGGTCGGGACCGCCTACGCCGTCTGGGTGGGGATCGGCGCAGTCCTCACCGTGGTCTACGCGATGGCGACGGGGGACGAACCGGCGTCGCTCCTCAAGGCGGCGTTCTTGGTGATGATCATCGGCGGCGTGGTCGGACTCAAGCTCGCGCATTGACCCACCCATCGGGTGCCCAGCCGGTAGGGCCGCCGCCACGGCTGCAGGCCGTCTGCAAGGCTGCTCGTCATCGAATCACCGAGGAGAACGATGTCGACACCGCGGGACGCCGCTTCGCTTGAACCCCTGACCACCCACGGGCCGCCTCGCGCGTGGGCCGCCGTCGCGGTGCTCGCCCTGGTCGGCACCCTCAACTACGTCGACCGCTTCCTGCCGGGTGTGCTGGCCGAGCCCATCAAGAAGGATCTGGCGTTGTCCGACACCGCAATCGGCGTCATCAACGGGTTCGGGTTCCTCATCGTCTATGCCGTTTTGGGCATCGTGATCGCACGTTTCGCCGACCGCGGCATTTTCGGCGCGATCATCGCCGGTTGCCTGACGTTGTGGGGTGCGATGACGATGCTGGGTGGCGCGGTTCAGTCCGGCGTCCAGCTCGCGCTTACCCGCGTCGGAGTGGCCATCGGCGAGGCGGGCAGCACACCGGCGGCGCACGCCTACGTGGCGCGCAACTTCGTCCCGGAGAAACGGTCGGCGCCGCTGGCGGTCATCACCATGTCGATCCCGTTGGCGAGTGCCGCCAGCCTCATCGGCGGGGGCCTGCTCGCCGAGAGCATGGGCTGGCGAATGGCCTTCGTGGTGATGGGCGGCATCAGTGTGCTGTTGGCACCCCTGGTGTTGTGGGTGGTGGGCAGCCGCCAGCGCCTACCCACCCCGCCCGTGCGGGAACGCGCCGCGGCGCTGAACTGGTGGGATCTGCTGCGCAAGCACAGCTTTCTGGCCATGGTGGCCGGCACCGCGTTGGTGTCGGCGGCCGGCTATTCGCTGACCACCTTCGCGCCCGCGTTCCTGATGCGCACCCGGGGTATGTCGCTCGGCGAGGTCGGTGTGGAGTACGGCGTGGCCGCTGGCGTGCTCGGAGTCCTCGGACTGCTGATCGTCGGACGGATCGCCGACCGGCTGGCCACCCGCGATCCGCGCTGGTTGCTGTGGATCGTGGTCATCCTGATTGCGGCTCTGCTGCCGGCGTCGGTGTTGGCGTTCGTGGTCGAGAGCCGCATGTGGTGCGTGTGGCTGCTGGCGCTGGCCTACGTCATCGGGACCGCGTATCTGGCGCCGTCCATCGCGGCCATCCAGCGTCTGGTGCTCCCCGAGCAGCGCGCGACGGCGTCGGCCATCTTCTTGTTCTTCAACGCGACGCTGGGCGCGGTCGGGCCGTTCCTGACCGGTGTGATCAGCGATTCGCTGACCGCGGAGCTGGGCCCGCAGGCGCTGGGCCGGGCACTGCTGATCCTGGTGCCGACCATGCAGCTGGTGGCGATCGGTTGCTACGCGCTTGCCGCGCGGCGGTACCGCCGCGACATCGTCGAGGAGCCCTGACCAACCGCATTCACCCACGCGCGGTCAGGTCGTCGAGCAGCGCGAACAAGCGGTCCGCGATTCGTCCTGGTTCGTGCCGGTAGGCTCCGTGCTCGAATTCGTTGGTAATCCAGGGGCTGCAGTTTCCGAGCATCGAGACCGTTTCGAGCGCCATGGTTCGCTCGACGTACGCGTCGTCCCAGTACACCGTGCCGACGACGGGGACGGTATTCGCCTCCAGTCGTGCGATGTCGTACAGCGCCGGCCAATTATCTTGTTCTGCAAGGATATTCGCAGCTTCGCGGAGCGGGGTGAGCTCGGGCAGCTCGTCGAGCATCCACGGAAATATTGCCTCTCCCGTGAAATATGGTGCCGGCTGCGCATCGAGCGCGAAACGTGCGTCAGCGCGGCGCGCGCGCTCGGCGGCCCACCGAGTCGCCGGGCCGCTGGTGTAGACGGCCTCGTGAAGCACCGTGTAGATGGGGTTCGTCGCGGGCGACATCATCGAGGCGACCTGCGCATGAACGACGCCGCTGAGCATGCCGAGCTGCTCGAGGTCGTTGGCGGCGCGCTCGACGACCCCGTGCAGCTCGGCGGCTCCATGCTGCAGGCCGAGCATGTTGCCGAGCATCAGGAAACGGCGGGCACTGAGTCGCTGACCGCGGCCGTCGACGTCGTCGGCCGCCTCGAGATGGTCGACGATCCGTCTCACGCGGGGCGCATCCTGGGGAAACCGCGCGTAGTAGTCGGCATTGCGGCTCGCCACCTGCTTGAAGAGCCGGGCGCAGACATCGTCGGTCTCGTGCAGCACGGGCGCGAAACCGCCGGTGACGATCACACCGCGCAGATGCTCGGGCAGATACGAGAGGTATGTCAGTGAACAGAAACCGCCGAAGCTCTGACCGAAGACATACCAGTCGGTGTCCTGACCGTAGAGCGTGGCGCGCAGACGATCTGCGTCGCGCACGATCGAATCTTGTCGAAAGTGGCGAAGGTAGTCGGCAAGGCGCGTCGCGTCCGCGATGGGAAGGGCGCGCGCGTCGAGTGGGGTGCTGAGGCCGGTGCCGCGTTGATCCAACAACACCACTCTGTATCGCGTCAGCAGTTGTTCGAGCCAACTCCCGCGATGATCGGGAAACGCGACCTCGTGACCCGGACCGCCTTGGAACCACACGATGGCCGGCCGGCTCGCATCGCCGGCGTGCTCGGCGGCGACGACTTCCCGTGCGTGCAGGCTGATCTGGGGTCCCGTGGGATCACTCCAGTCGAGCGGTACCTCGATGCGGTGATTGGTCACCACCATGCGATCGATGGCGACGTGCGAGGGCGTCCGCAATTGCTGGATCAACTTAGGCTCCTAACCCGTGGCGGGTCGGCCACTCCACGATCCTATTGACGAGACCATGGCGAGGACTCGCTCGGGGCTGGCGGCGTGCCGTGGTCGAGGTGCGGCGATCGGGCAACCCCGACCGTTGGAGTCTGCCAACCCATTTCCGCTCGACTCGCGCCCATGTCGACGTGATCAGCGAGCGGCACGCAGATCACGGCTCAGTCCCTCTGCGTCGGCGTACTCGCGCGGGGTCGTCCCGAAGCGCGCGCGGAATTCCTTCGTGAAGTGCGACATGCTGGTGTATCCGACTGCGACGGACACGTCACCGACCCGCAGTCGGCGTTCGAGTAACAGTTCGCGCGCCCGCTCCAGCCGGGTCTCCTTGACGAACTGATAGGGCGACCTGCCGGTGAGTTCGCGAAACCGGCGCGAAAACGCAGACGAACTGAGGTTCACTTGCCGGGCAAGGATCTCGACCGTCAGTGGCTCGGACAGGTGCGCGTGGATGTAATTCAACGCCGCTGCAATGGAATTCCCGTCGTCCTGCTGGCCGGCAATCAAGAGGAGTTTGGAGAACCGGTCACGCTGCAAGATGCGGTACACCAGTTCCTGCAAGTACAGCGGAGCAAGTACCCGCCGGTCAGAATCCGCGGAAAGAGACTTCGTGAAGCGAAGGACGGCGCTCATGAGCTCCTCGTCGAGTTCGGACACGACGCTCTGGTCCCGACTCTCGGTCGGCGCCGCTAGGTGGTCTGCGACCCCGCGCCGACCGACCATCTCCGCCGAGACCTTGCGGACCACCGCCGGGTCTATCTGCAGCACGAAGGCGAGGAACGGTTTGTCTGGCGTTGCGTCCAGGATCTGCGACTGAAAGTGCAAGTTGCTTCTGAGCACCAGATATTGGTATTGGTCGTACACGTAGTGATGGCCGTCTGCGGTGACGGCCTTGCGGCCCTGGGCGACGATGCATACCGAGAGTGATTGAATCTCATCCCATTTCGGCACTGTCGGTTCGACGTACCGGTAGATCGTCATGCCGGGCCACAGGCCCACGTTGGCGCCGTCGCCATACGAGCGAGCCAAGAGTTCCTCGGCAAGGTCGTTCGACTTTTCGTCGTCCCCGGCGGGGTCACCGAGCATCCCGCCAACCTCCAGTTCCGAGTGGATACGTCGCGTGACTCGACGATATCTCGCTGTATGCCCCGCTTCTGCGCGACCCGAGGCTTGGGGCGCCTAGCGTGAGCTACTTGCCCTCAACCGCGATGCGCAACTCTTCGGCAAATTCGCTGTAAGGCCGGATCGCGTGAGCGCGGGTGTCCACCGAGCTGCCGAGCTTCTGGATGATCGGCAGCGACTCGAGCGCCTGGTCGAGCGACGTGTGATCGGGTACGTCGAGCACGGCGAAGACGCTGCGCTGGCCGACGACTTTCCACAGGTTGGTCACCACCCCGGCGTCGACGGCACCCTGCGCCGCGCGGGCTTCCTCGAGCCAGATCGTGAATAATTCTTCGCGGCTCATGTCGACGGGCTGGTGGATGTCGAACTGGACGAAATACTGCACCATGTCCTCCTTCAATCGATGAAGCTAACCCGCATTCATTCTGGTGCTAGAGGAGATCTGCCCGACACGATTCGACACATCGGAAGACGAATCCTGTCGCATCCAAGTACTGATCCGATGGTGCGCGTCGTGAGACCAGAAGATGTGTCCTGGAGCGACGCGGGCTGCTCACGGTTCTCGTGCGGAAATGGCTGATTGGAAGTCATCCCTGGTCGTGGACCGCGAAAGATACCGCAGCCATGCGCTTCCGACGGCATGCCGTCTACCGCTCAGGTGGGTGCTGATCGCCACGGTGGTGGATCGCTCGTCGTCATTGGGATCAGGTCAAGTGGTCGAAGTCTCCGCGAATCCAGGCGACATGTCGGTCCGCAGATGCTCTGAGTAGGGCCTTCGCATCGGCGTTGACGGAGTTGTTGAAGTTTCCATAGATCCGGTCGTATCTCAGCGGTTCGAGCTGGGTGACGATTCGCTCGACCACAGCGCCCGACAACGGGATGTGGGCTGTACCCGTCGACTTCCCATAGAAGTAAACGTGTTTGGCGTCAACCACGTGGTGGTCCCCGACGTCAGCACCGACCCGGATCGGCACCCATCTCGCGACTTCTCATCGGCATGCCGTCGACTACGGCATAGATCGCCTGAAGATCCGGAACCTCGTCGACGCGCATCTTCTCGCCGCCGTCCTTCCCGATCAACACGACGCTGAAGGTGTCGTCACCGATCGCAAACTGGGTCCTCAGCCGCCGTGCCTCGTCGGCGTCGACGGCGTGGCCGTCGAGGGTACTGTCGCCCTCGGCGACCACCACTCCGAGAACCATGTCCCGACCGGTGAAGTCGCATCGAGTGGCGTCGACTCGGTTCAGCGTTTCGAGGAGCCGTGGATCGCTTGCCGTCGGCGCGAACACCAGTAGAGGACGGCTCTGCCAGCGATAGTCACTCAGTTCGGCAGCCATGGCCCTAGCCGGTCCGAGGGAAGCAATGGCTGCCACACCGATGACCACGAACGCCAATCGCCGAACGCCGCGCGTCTTTGCCATAGTGCTTCTCGACCTTACCGACTCGTGCTCTCCTGTCGATATGGACGTTTGGACACCGTGATGGGGAAACGTCGATGACGACAGAACAGCACGTGACGTACTGCCGGATCTGCGAGGCCCTCTGCGGTGTCGTCGCGACCGTGGAGGACGGACGGCTGGTGAAACTGCGGCCCGACGACGACAACCCGTTGTCCCGTGGCCGCGCTTGCCCCAAGGGCATCGCCATGGCCGACGTCCAGAACGACCCCGACTGGGTGCTGACCCCGCTGCGCAGGCGCCCGGACGGAGGGTTCGACGACGTCAGTTGGGACACCGCGCTGACCGAGATCGCCCGGCGGCTACGGCGCGTGGTGGACCAACACGGCGGCGGCGCCGTCGGCCACTATCTCGGGAATCCGGCGGCGTTCGGATATGCGACCAGCCTGTGGCACGGGCTGTTCATGAAGCGGCTGAACTCGCCGCACATGTACTCGCCTGGCTCCCAGGACATCAACAGCCGGTTCGTCGCGAGCAAGCTGCTCTACGGTGCCATCAGCCAACTGCCCTTCCCCGACCTCCCGCGAACCGACTTCCTGCTGATGCTGGGAGCCAATCCGCTCGTGTCGCACGCCAGTGCGTTGCGAAGCCCGCGCATCAGGGACGATCTGGCCGGCATCGTCGCGCGTGGCGGACGAGTGGTCGTCATCGACCCCCGGCGCACCGAGACCGCCCGGAGCTACGAACACCTCGCGGTCCGGCCCGACGGCGACGCCTGGCTGCTGCTGTCGATGTTGAACGTCGTCTTCGAGGAGGGCTTGACCGACGACGTCGCGGTCGCCCGGCAGGCCACCGGGGTGGCCCGATTGCGTGCTGCAGCAGCCGAATTCCCACCCGAGCGCACGATGGAACGCACCGGTGTCGCGGCCGGCGTGGTCCGCGGCCTGGCGCGGGACTTCGCCTCCGCGCGGTCGGCATCGGCGTACGGGCGCACCGGCGCGTGTCTGGGTCGGCACGCCACCCTGGTCTGCTTCCTGCTCGACGCGCTGTCGGTGGTCACCGGCAACCTCGACCGCCCCGGTGGAACCCTGTTCGCCCGAGGCGTGGTCCCGCTCGAGGAGTTTGGCGAACGGGCGGGAGCCCTGCGCTACGACGAGGTGCGCTCTCGCGTGGGCGGTCATCCCGACGTCATGGGCACCTTCCCCGCGACGGTCATGGCGGAGGAGATCACCACTGCGGGGCCCGGTCAGCTCCGGGCGTTGATCAGCACCGCGGGCAACCCCGTCCTGTCGGTTCCCAACGGGAGGGCCTTGGCGGCGGCGCTGCCGACGTTGGACCTGTTCGTCGCCATGGACCTCTACGTCAACGAGACGAATCGACACGCGGACTACGTCCTGCCGGCGACCACCTTTCTCGAAAGGCCCGACATGCAATGGGGATTCGCCGCGGCCTCACCGACGGTCTACATGCAGTCCACCGAGGCGGTCGTCGCACCGTATGGTCAGGCGCGAGAGGAATGGCGGGTCTACGACGACATTGCCCGCTTGATGGGCGTGTCGCTGCTGGCGCAGGGACCACTGGCCCGGCTCAACTCGATCTTCATGTTGTTCGACCGCATCGGGCCGGCGCGCCTGACGCCGCGGCGCATCTTCGAGCTGCTGCTGCGCCTCGGACCCTACGGTGACCGTTTCGGGTTGCGCCGCGGAGGGCTCAACGCACGGCGGTTGCGCGCCCGGCCGCACGGCGTGGTGCTGGCCGAACACGCACCCACCGGGCTGTTGCAGGAGATCGTTCAGCACCCGGACAAGCGAGTTCATTTGGCACCCAACGAGATTCTTGCCGAAATTGGTCAAGTCGGTGATCGGCACCCCGACGACGCGGCCTTCCCCCTGCTGATGATCGGCCTGCGCGAACTCCGATCCCACAACTCGTGGATGCACAACAGCGAGACCCTGATGAGGGGCGCCCCGCCGCGGCGCCACCGGGCCCGGATCAACCCGACGGATGCGGCCGACGCCGGACTGGTCGACGGAGGCCAGGTCCGCATCGTGTCGCCGTCGGGGACCATCGAGACCGAGGTCCTCGTCACCGACGAGGTAGGTCCAGGCACGATCGCCGTTCCGCACGGCTGGGGTCACGACGGCGGATGGACACGCGCCAACGCCGCCGGTGGCGCGAACGTCAACGACCTCACGTCGAGCCGCAGCGACGACCTCGAACGCCTGGCCGGAATGTCGGTCCTCAACGGCGTCGCGGTGCGGCTGGAGAAGGTCGTCGTGGCGGAGACGGATCGCGCCGTGTCCTGACGGGCGAGCTCGTTTCCTCGAATCGCCCGTTGCACCAGCGCTTCACGGCTAACCTGGACAGGTGTCCAGTGAGAATATCGTGGGACCTTCCGAACACACGCTGACCTGTCCCCTGTGCGAGGCCATGTGCGGTCTGCGGGTCCGGGTAGAGGAGGGCACCGCCATCGACGTTCGCGGAAACGCCGAGGACGTGTGGTCGCGCGGGCACATCTGCCCGAAGGGTGCGACGCTCGGTCATCTGCACGACGATCCGGACCGCCTGCGAAAGCCCATGGTGCGGACGGCGGACGGAACGTTCCGCGAGATCGACTGGCCAGAAGCCTACGAGGAGGTGGAGCGCGTCCTCCGCCCGGTTCTCGCAGAACACGGCGCTCGCGTACTGACTGTCTACGTCGGCAACCCGGTGGCGCACAACCTCGGCCTCGCCACCTACATCGGCGCACTCGTCGGCATGGCCGGGGCCGCCGGTATGCCGGCCTACTATTCGCCGGGAACGGTAGACCAGTGGCCGCTCAACGTGGTGAGTGCCCTGCTGTTCGGCGGGATGTGGAACGCACCGATTCCCGATCTCAGCCGGACTGACTACTTGATGGTCCTGGGGGCGAACCCTGCCGTTTCGCAGGGTTCCATGCTTTCCGCCCCGGACGTCGTGGGAAGTTTGGCCGCCATCCGTCGTCGTGGAGGCAAGGTCGTCGTGGTCGACCCTCGGCGCACCGAGACGGCAGCGCGCGCGTCGACGTGGGTACCGATCCGTCCGGGCACCGACGCGTTGCTGCTGTTCGCGGTGCTCAGGGCCCTGGTCGAGGACGGGGCGATCTCCGAGACGCCGCACCTGAAAGACAAGGTGATCGGGCTCGAGGAGGCCATCGCGTTGGCCGAGCCCTTCAGTCCGGAGCGGGTCGGTGCGGCAACCGGCGTCGACGCGGAGACCATCCGTGGCCTCGCCGCAGAACTTGCATCTGCGGACCGGCCAGTGCTGTACAGCCGAGTTGGCCTGTGCACCCAGGAGTTTGGGACCTTGGCCACGTGGCTCGTGTTCGTCTTGAACGTCGCGCTGGGTTCGGTAGACCGCCTCGGAGGGGCGCTCTTTCCCAAGCCCGCCGTCTGGTCTCCGATGTTCATGAAGCCCCCCGACCAAACGACGGATCGGTGGGAATTCGGTCGCTTCTTCAGCCGGGTGAGTGGAGCGCCGGAGGTGCTCGGTCAGTTTCCGGTCGGCTGTTTGGCCGAGGAGATCGACACGGCTGGCGACGGGCAGATCCGTGCGCTCATTTCCATAGCGGGCAATCCCGTCGTCTCGGCACCGGGATCGCGGCGCTTGGACGAGGCACTCCCTCGACTCGAAGCCATGATTTGCGTCGACAATTGGCTCAACGAGACGACCCGGCACGCCGACGTCATCCTCCCCGGCCTGTCGCCGCTGGAACGAGCGCATGCCGACGACCTGTACTGGATGTACGCGGTCGCCTCCTGCATCAAGTGGTCCGAGCCGGTGTTCACCGATGTGCCAGATCGCCCGGGAGAGTGGGAGTTGTTGCTGCGCTTGGCCGGCGCCGCGCTGGGAACACCGGTGCCCGACGTCGACGTCGCCGCCATGGACGACCTGTACGTCCAGGGGGTGATCGCCACCGCCTGCGCGACCACGGGAACCCCACTGACAGGTCGCGACGCCGGGGCCGCGTTCGCCAGCCTCGACGGGCGAGGCCCGGAGCGGCTGGTCGACTTGGGTATTCGACTGGGGCCGTGGGGTGACGATCTGGGAACCCGACCCGGCGGGCTGACCCTCGCCGACGTCAGGCGGCATCCCGACGGTGTCTGGCTGGGAGACTTGGAGGCGGGACGGCTCGACGAGGCCGTGACGACACCGTCGGGTCGTGTCGAGTTGATTCATCCGCAGATCGTCGACGACATTCCCAGGCTTGCCGCGCGATTGGAAAGGCAGTCACCGTCGCTGGTGCTGACCAGTAGGCGGCACTTGCGGTCGAACAACTCGTGGATGCACAACGTGCCCGCTCTCATGCGCGGCAAGGACCGATGCACGTTGCTAGTGCACCCCGACGACGCGGACGCCTTGGGCCTGTCCGACGCGAGCATCGCGACGGTGGAGACCGACGGCGGCTCGGTGGACGTGGTGGTGCAGGTAAGCGCCGACATGATGCCCGGCGTGGTTTCCCTGCCGCACGGCTGGGGACACGGCCTGCCCGGAACGATGCTCGCCGTGGCCAACGCGCACCCGGGCGTCAACGCCAACCTGCTCAATCCCGTCGACGTCCTGGACGTTCCCAGCAGCACCCATGTCGTCAACGGGGTGCCCTGCCGCGTTCGGCCCGGGTCGTCGTGACGTCACTCCCACCCTCGCGGCGTCGCACGCCGGCCAGTACGTCGGCGTCGGCGCGAAACTGAAGCCGCCGCACCTGCCCGTGCTCGACGGTGAAGTCGAAGGCGACCTTCACCTCGCCGCGATGAATCCACGCCGCACCTGGGCGATCGTCGACCAACACCGGAAAGGCCGCCGCGGCAGCGCCGTTGAAGAAGGTGGCCACCTCGTCGGAGCCACGCAGATGCGTCGGCGTGCCGAGCGCGCTGGCGGCCGCGTCGGCGGACACCACCACGTCGGGGGCCAGCAGTTCCAGTAGCCGCACGAAGTCGCCTTCGCGGGCTGCGGCCATGAACGCGTCCACGATCTCCCAGTCGGCGAGCGCATCCTCGGGTGTGGCGGCGCGCACCTTGGCGCGCGCCCGAGAAGCGAGCTTGCGCGCCGCGACCGCCGTCGTGTCGAGCATCGAGGCGATCACCTCGAAGTCGACCGCGAAGCTGTCGTGCAGAACGAACGCCACCCGCTCGGCGGGCGTGAGCCGGTCGAGCACCACCTGGAGCGCGATGCCGACGGTGTCGGCGAGCACCACGTCGTCGGCGGGGTCGGCATCGGTCGCCGCGACCTCGATCGACTCCGTTGGTTCGGGGGTACGTACCCGCAGCCGGTCCAGGCACAGTCGCGAGGTCACCGTGGTGAGCCAGCCCGGAAGGTTGTCGACGGGCTCGTCGGTGGCGTGCAGCCTCAGCCATGCCTGCTGCACGACGTCTTGGGCTGCGTGGGCGTCGCCCAGGATGCGCGCGGCGATGCGCTCAAGACGAGGTCGCTCGGCCTGGAACCCCTCGCGCAACTGCTCGTCGCTCACCATGGCGGTCACACTTTCGTCGTCGGATGCGTCACCACTCTGACGCACCCGGACCGCCCGGTGTGACCGACTCGGGAGGAACCTTCGTGAAGACCATGACCTGCCAAGATCTCGGTGGCCCCTGCAACCGCGAGCACCGCGGTGACAGTGCCGACGACATCATCAACGCCCAGGATCGGCACCTCAAGGAACTGGTGGAGACCGGAGACGACGCCCACGTACCCGCCCGCGAGGACATGAAGGGCCGCTGGCGCCACCCCGTGAAGTCGATGAGTTGGTACAACGACGTCAAGAAGCGCTTCGCCGCGCTGCCGGAGAGCTGACGCCCGGTGTGGCCGGTTTAGTCTGGGCGCGTGACAGACGGCGTGCGCTGGCGCGAGCGGAGCCGCCTCGTGCGATTGGTGCGGCTCTGGCGTACCCGGAACCCGCACACCTTTCGCGAGAAGGTGCGCTACAAGATGCTGCGAGACCACCGCGCCCGTGTCGTGACGTTCGCCGACAAGGCAGCGGTCCGCGACTACGTCGCCGAAGTCGTTGGAGAACAGTATCTTCCGCGGGCGTACGCAATCGTCGACGATCCCGCGGCCCTGCACGACGTGAACTTGCCAGAAAGTTACGTGGTCAAACCGACGCACGGCAGCGGAGCGGCCATCGTCGTCTCCGACCGCGCTCCACTCGAGGCGCGTCTACCGTCGGAACCGGGGAGCTGGGTGTACCGCCACGTCGCGCCGGAGTTCGCGCCTCGGGCCGACGTCGTCCGGATCGCACGGGGCTGGGTGACCCAGCTCTACGGCCAGGGGCCGAACCGCGAATGGGTCTACGGCCACGTGCCTCGACGGGTCATCGTCGAAGAGATGCTTGCCGCCGCCGACGGCTCGATCCCCGACGACTACAAGTTCTTCGTCTTCCACGGGAAATGCGCCTTCGTGCAGGTGGATTCGGGACGGTTCGGTCGGCGGACGCAGGACTTCCTTCGGCCCGACTGGCAACACCTGCCGCTCAGTGCCGGCCCGCCATGGGCCGACCCGGAACCCGCTAAGCCCGATCGCCTTGGCGAGATGATCACCCTGGCCGAGCGGCTCGGCGCCGACACCGACTTCGTCCGCGTCGACCTGTACGACGTCGACGGGCGCATCGTCTTCGGTGAGCTCACCAGCTTCCCCGCAGGAGGCGACAGCCCATTCGACCCCGAGTCGTTCAACGAGGTGTTCGGTCGCCCGTGGGCAGTGCCTCGGCGTTATCGGTGAACGTCGACTTCGATGTACCGCCGGAAGCATCGACGGCTTGGGCGGCTCGGAAGCCGACGGACTCTCAACTGACCGGCACGATGTCGGCAGCGCCCAGCCGTGCACCGTCGGCGGTCTCGTCGTCGGGCATCGTCTGGCTCTCTCGCTCTGCGGCGACCCGCGCGAGGTAGTGCGCGACCTCTCGTTCCCGTTGCTCGGGAGACCATCCGAGTAGCGGTCTCATGAGATCTGCGACTTCCTCGCAGGAGTCGGTGCCACGGTCGAAGGTCTCGATCGAGATCCGGGTTCGGCGGCACAACACGTCGTCCAGATGCAGAGCACCTTCGTGGGTGGTGCCGAACACCACCTCGGCGCGTAGATAGTCGTCGGCGGCTGCCAACGGAATGCCCAACGCGGGATCTTCGCGGATGAGCGCGAGGACGTCTCCGACCATCGACCCGTACCGGTTCAGCAGGTGCGTGATGCGGAACTCGTCGAGTCCTGATTCCGCGGCGAGCTGATTGCGCGCATTCCACATCGCTCGGTAGCCCTCGGCGCCGAGCAGCGGTACGTCCTCGGTGATGGACGGTGGGACTCGACGGTCGAAGTTCTCGCCCAGACCGTGGACGGCCTCGTCGACGGCGTCCTTGGCCATCACCCGATAGGTCGTGTACTTACCGCCTGCGATCACCACCAAGCCCGGGACACTGTGTGCGACAGCATGTTCACGGGACAGTGCAGACGTGTCGGCGCTTTCGCCGGCCAGCAACGGGCGCAGGCCGGCGTAGACCCCCTCGACGTCGTCCTCGGTGAGCGGAACTCGCAGCACGGAGTTGACCTCATCCAGCAGGTAGCGGATGTCCTTCTGGCTCGCCGCGGGGTGCGCCTTGTCGAGTGACCAGTCCGTGTCCGTGGTGCCGATGATCCAGTGGCGCCCCCAGGGGATGACGAACAACACCGACTTCTCGGTCCGCAGGATGATCCCCGACGAGGACCGGATCCGGTCGCGCGGTACGACGAGATGGATGCCCTTGCTCGACCGCACGTGGAACTGGCCGCGCTCGTTGGCCAGGCCCTGGGTGTCGTCGGTCCACACTCCGGTGGCGTTGACGACCTGCCGTGCTCGCACGGTGTGGGTGCGGTCGGCTTCGAGGTCGACCACCCGGGCACCGGTGACTCGCTCGCCCTCGCGGATCAGGTCGACCACACGGGTCCGTGTCGCGATCCGGGCGCCGTAGGTCGCCGCCGTGCGGGCGATGGTCATGGTGTGCCGGGCGTCGTCCACCACCGCGTCGTAGTACTGAACCGCCCCCACCAGAGAGTCCTTGCTCAGCGACGGCGCCGTCCGCAGGGCGCCCCGCCGGGTCAGGTGGCGGTGCAATGGGATTCCGGCCCCATGCCCGGAGGCCTTCGACATCGCGTCGTAGAGCGCGAGTCCGGCACCGAGATACCACCGCTCCCAGCCTCGATGCTTGAGGGGGTAGAGGAACTTCACCGGCTTGACCAGGTGCGGAGCCAGCTTCTCCAGCATGAGTCCACGTTCGGACAAGGCCTCGGCCACCAGACCGAAGTCCAGCATCTCCAGGTAGCGCAAGCCTCCGTGAATCAGCTTGCTGGACCGGCTCGACGTGCCCGAGGCCAGGTCACGTGCTTCGACCAGCCCGACCCTCAGGCCGCGGGTGGCCGCGTCGAGTGCCGCGCCGGCTCCGACGACGCCACCGCCGATGATCAGGACGTCCAGGGGTTGCGCCGCCATGTCCTCCAAGGCGGCTCCGCGGTTGACCGGTGAGAGCGGGAATGCCTCCATGGCCGCTACCTGACCTTTCCATGTTGAAAGTCATTGCTGTGTCGATGAATTGAGGTGCATAAGGCGGGCGCGGCCATCAGCTGACGTCCACCCAGTCCAACGTGCGTTGGACTGCCTTGCGCCACTGGGCGTGGCCCGCCTCTCGCTGTTCGTCGGTCCAGGCGGGCTGCCAGCGCTTGTCCTCCAGCCAGTTCTTGCGTAGCTCGTCGGTGTCCTTCCAGAACCCGACCGCTAGACCGGCGGCGTAAGCGGCTCCCAGCGCGGTGGTCTCGGCCACCACGGGCTTGACCACGTCGACGCCGAGCACGTCCGCTTGGATTTGCATGCACAACGCGTTGGCCGTGATGCCGCCGTCGACCTTGAGGACCTCGAGATGGACACCGGAATCGGCTTCCATCGCCTCGACGACGTCGCGGCTCTGGTAGCAGATTGCCTCCAGCGTCGCCCGGGCGACGTGGGCGTTTGTGTTGAATCGTGACAGGCCGACGATCGCGCCGCGCGCATCCGACCGCCAGTGCGGCGCGAAGAGACCCGAGAACGCCGGGACGAAGTACACCCCGCCGTTGTCCGCCACCTGACGTGCCAAGACCTCCGATTGCGCTGCGCCGCTGATGATTCCGAGCTGATCGCGCAGCCACTGCACTGCCGACCCGGTGACGGCGATGGAGCCCTCCAGGGCGTACACCGCGTCGGCGTCGCCGAACTTGTACGCGACGGTGGTGAGCAGACCCGCCTTGGACCGCACGAGGTCGGTGCCGGTGTTGAGCAACATGAAGTTGCCCGTGCCGTAGGTGTTCTTGGCCTCACCGGGAGCGAAGCACACTTGCCCGACGGTGGCCGCCTGCTGGTCGCCGAGTGCACCGGTGAGCGGCACCTCCCCGCCGAGCGGTCCATCGGCGAGCGTCAGTCCGTAGGGCTCCGGCGACGACGAGGGCACGATCGTCGGCAGCATCTGACGGGGAATGTCGAACAGGGTCAACAACTCGTCGTCCCAGTCCAGGGTCTCCAGGTTCATCAGCATGGTCCGGCTGGCGTTGGTCACGTCGGTGACGTGAACGCCCCCGCGGACGCCCCCCCGTCAGGTGCCACAGCAGCCAGCTGTCGGTGTTCCCGAACAGGGCGTCACCGCTCTCGGCAGCCGCGCGCACGCCGTCCACGTTCTCCAGGATCCACTGGATCTTGCCGCCGGAGAAGTACGTCGCGGGCGGCAGACCGGCTTTGTGGCGCAGTGTCTCTCCGTGGCCTGCTGCCTCGAGCCTGCTGGCGATCCGGTCGGTGCGGGTGTCCTGCCAGACGATGGCGTTGTAGTACGGCCGCCCGGTCCGTCTGCTCCAGACCACCGTCGTCTCGCGTTGGTTGGTGATGCCCATGGCGGCCAGGTCGCTGCTGACCAAACCGGCCTTTCCGAGCGCGGTCTGGATGACCGATGACGTGCGCTCCCAGATCTCGACTGGGTTGTGCTCTACCCAGCCCGCCTGAGGCAGGAGCTGTTCGTGTTCGAGCTGATGTTGGGCGATGACGTTGCCGCCGTGGTCGAAGACCATGAAGCGGGTGCTGGTGGTTCCTTGGTCGACGGAACCGATGAAGTCGGGCATGGTGAGTCTCCTTGGTATGGGGAAGGTTCAACGCTCAGCGGGCTTCGGCGACGCCGACCTCGTGAGGAAGCGTTTCCGCAGCGGGCAGGAATCGCTCGATGCCGAAGACGAAGAGGGCACCGCCGATCAGTCCGCCGATGACGGGAGCGACGATCGGGAGCCAGAAATACAACTCGGGCCCGTTGGCCGAGAACATCGCGTCCTGATAGCCCGTGATCCACGACGCGACGCGGGGACCGAAGTCGCGCGCCGGGTTGATCGCATAGCCGGCGTTCGTGCCCCACGCCATGCCGATGGCGACCACCAGCAGACCGATGATCAATGGCGCGGTGTTTGCCATCGGAGGGTCGTTCACGGCGCTGGTGAGAGCAAAGATCACCATCACCAGAAGTGCAGTACCCACGACCTGGTCGGCGAACGCGGTCACGATCGACACGCCTTCACCCGGTGAGGTCGAGAAGATGCCCTGGGTCGCCTTGGTGTGGGTCGGGTCGACGTTGGCGATCTGGTCGGCGTAGACGAACCGGACGATGAGCGCGCCCACGAGGGCGCCGACGAACTGCGCACCGATGAACGGCAGGATCTTGCGCCGATCGAATCCTCGGAACGCCGCGAGCGCGACCGTCACCGCGGGGTTGAGGTGAGCCCCGCTGATCCGGCCGGCGACGAAGACCGCCATCGTGACGCCAAGGCCCCAACCGAAGGCGATCGAGTTGTGGTCGCCCGACGCGAGGGACTTCGGGAATCCGCCCGTGACGACCTGTGCGACGACGCCGCAACCGAACATGACGAGGATTGCGGTGCCGAGTAATTCACCCGACAACTCGCCGATGAGTGGGTGGGTCTTCTTCATTGCCGATACCTCCGTGTGCCTGTCGCTGCGCCCCGTCTGGTGGCGCCGCTCTCGTGACCTGCTGCGAACCTAAGGAGGGAATGTGACGCAGATCAATCGGCGTTGTTCGACAATGTCGAACAGGGCGATGCGGCCGGGGTCACAGCTGGCTGCCAGTTAGGAGCTGCGCATGCCAGGCCCGATACAGGCGCTCGAACGCGCCACGGTGATTCTCGACCTCGTCGAGCGCAGCGACAGGTCGATGCAGCTGCGCGACATCGCCCAGGAGGTGGACCTGTCGAAGACGACCGTCCACGGCATCCTTCAGACCCTGACCGCCTTGGAGTACCTGGACCAGGACCCGGACTCGGGGGCCTACTCCCTCGGGCCACGAATGTCCTCGCACGAGGTCGTGGAGCTCGACGGCAACGATCTACGCGCCACGGCGATGCCCTGGGCCGACGGACTGGCGTCGGACACGGGCTTCGAAGTGTTGATGACGATCCTGCACGGTCAGGAGGCGGAAGTCGTTCACCACGTGTTCCGGCCCGACGACAAGCCTCAGACCCTGCGCGTCGGAGAACTGCTCCCTTTGCATGCCACCGGCTGCGGCAAGCTGCTCTTGGCGTATTCACCTCTGCGCGAACGACTTCTGCGTAATCTTCCGCTGGACCGCTACACGCGTCGCACGTCGACCAATCGAGGTCGGCTGGCCGGTGTCATCGAGCAAATTCGCATTGCCGGAGTGGCGACGGGCGACGGCGAGCTCGATCCCGACTTCGCCGACGTGGCCGTTGCGGTGCACGGTGGCAGCCGCTCCAGCGTCGCGGCACTCGCGTTGCACGGTGCGCCCGAAGAGTTGCTGGCCCGAGACGGCACACCCCGCGCCGAGCTACTCGCGGCACTTCGGCTCGCCGCCGCTTCAGTCATGCACGCACTGGAGGCCGCCCGGTGACCGACCAGCGCGTGGTGGCGGCGATCGACCTGGGTACGACGTCCGCGCGCTGCATGGTGTTCGACCACGGTGGCCGGATGCTCTCCATCGCGCAGCGTGAACAGCGGCAGTCCTTTCCGCAGCCCGGATGGGTCGAGCAGGACGCCGCCGAACTGTGGCGCAACGTGCGCAAGGTCGTACCCGACGCGCTCAAGGCGGCGGGGCTGGACGCGACCAACGTCGTCGCGCTCGGGATCGCCAACCAACGCGAAACCACCGTGGTGTGGGATCGCCGGACGGGCGCGCCGGTTGCGCCGGCAATCACGTGGCAGGACACCAGGACCGGTCCCGTGGTGGACCAGATCGAGCCCCATGCCGAGGACTTCCGTCGACTCGCGGGACTCGACCCGGCGTCCTACTTCGCCGCGCCGCGTCTGCGCTGGCTGTTGGACAACGTCCGACGTCTGGATTCTCGCGCACACAAGGGCGAGGTGCTCTTCGGCACCCTCGAGTCGTGGCTCATCTGGAATCTCACCGGCGGCCCCAAGGGGGGCATTCACGTCACCGACGTCACGAACGCGAGCAGGACCCTCCTCATGGATCTGCACACGCTGGAGTGGAGTCCGAAACTCATGTCGATACTGGACATTCCAGAAGCGATGATGCCGCGGATCGTGACGAACTGCGAGGTATACGCCAACTGCGCGGTCGTCTTGCCGGGCGTGCCGATCGCAGCCGCGCTCGGTGACCAACAGGCGGCGCTCTTCGGCCAAATGTGCTTCGAACCCAGCGACGCGAAGTGCACGTACGGGACCGGGGCCTTCCTGCTGATGAACGTCGGAACCTCGATCGTCGAGTCCACCAATGGCCTGCTGTCGACCGTCGGATATGCCGCGCCGAGCGAGGAGCCGATGTACGCCCTCGAGGGGCCCATCGCGGTGGCCGGCTCGTTGGTCCAGTGGTTCCGTGATCAGCTGGGCGTGATCGACACCGCGCCTCAGATCGAGACATTGGCTCGTACCGTCGACGACAACGGTGGCTGCTACATCGTGCCGGCCTTCTCCGGACTGCTTGCGCCGCGCTGGGACTCGGCGGCGCGAGGAATCGTCGTGGGACTGACGTCCTACATCACCAAGGGTCATCTCGCGCGCGCGGTGTTGGAGGCCACCGTCTGGCAGACGTGGGAGGTGGTCAACGCCATGATGCTCGAATCCGGCGTGCCCCTGGCGAGGTTGGCCGTCGACGGCGGGATGACCTCGAACCACCTGATGATGCAGTACAACGCCGACGTCCTCAACGTTCCGGTGGTGCGCCCGTTCGTCTCGGAGACGGTGTCGTTGGGTGCGGCGTACTCGGCCGGGCTCGCCGTCGGCTATTGGCCCGATCGCGCTGCGTTGCGGGCAAATCGGCACATCGCGGCGGCGTGGTACCCGAACATGGACGCCCGGACCCGCAGGCGTGAGGCCGCGGGCTGGAAGTCTGCGGTCGCGCGGGCCTTGACTCCCGCCGAGGTCGCCCTGCGCGACGACGGCCTCTGAACGGCCGACCTCGTCACCGCGCGGCGCGTGCTGCGCGCATGGACGTGAATTGTTGTTGACTACCTCCTACGGACAGGACGACACGACCCGTCAGGCGCGAGTCCTGAGCCACGTGGAGGAGGAGCGCCCATGAAAGACCGCACGACAACGGATTCCGCACTCGCGATCGAACGCCGCACGATCGAAGTCATCCCCGACGGCGAGCGCCATGGAACGCCGCGCAACCAGTTCACTCTGTGGTTCGGCGCCAACATGCAGATCACCGCCATCGTCGACGGGGCGCTGGCCGTCGTGTTCGGCGCGGACGCGATCTGGGCGATCGTCGGTCTGCTCATCGGCAACGTCTTGGGTGGAGTCGTAATGGCGCTGCACTCCGCCCAGGGTCCGCGGCTGGGACTGCCGCAAATGATCTCCAGTCGCGCGCAGTTCGGAGTGTTCGGCGCCGTCGTGCCGCTGTTCTTCGTCGTCCTCATGTACCTGGGCTTCGCCGCAACGGGCACCGTTCTGGCCGGTCAGGCGATCGGACACATCCTGCACTCCGACGACGTGGCGGTCGGCATCGTCGTGTTCGGTGTACTCACCGCATTGGTGGCGGTGACCGGGTACCGACTGATTCACACCGTTGGACGGGTGGCCTCCGTCGTCGGCATCATCGGCTTCACCTACCTGGCCATCCGGCTGTTCGCCGACTACGACGTCGCGTCGGTCATCGGCGTGAAGCCATTCGACTTCGCCACCTTCCTCCTCGCCATTTCACTCGGGGCGGGCTGGCAGCTGACCTTCGGGCCCTACGTCGCGGACTACTCCCGTTACCTGCCTCGCACCACCAGTGGTCGTGCCACCTTCTGGTCCACCCTGGCTGGTTCGGTCATCGGGTCCTCGTGGTCCATGGCGTTCGGCGCGCTGGTAGCCGCCGTCGCGGGCGACGAATTCCTCGACGACCAAGTCGGGTTCGTCGGCGGTCTGGCCGGCCCGCCAGTCGTCGCGGTGCTCATCTACCTCGTGATCGTGATCGGAAAGCTGACTATCAACTGCCTGAATGCCTACGGCGGTTTCATGTCGATCCTCACCACGGTGACCGCGTTCAACGGTCAGACCCGCATCTCGTCGACCGCCCGCGCCGCCTACATCGTCGGATTCACGGCGCTCTCGGTCCTGATCGCACTCGGAGCCAGCGCCGACTTCCTGAGCAACTTCAAGAACTTCGTCCTCACGTTGCTGATGGTCTTCACCCCGTGGAGCGCGATCAATCTCATCGACTACTACCTGATCTCCCGGGAACGCGTCGACGTCCCGGCGCTCTACAGCCCCGCCGGCCGGTACGGCCGGTGGAACGCAACCGCACTGGGCTGCTACGCGATTGGCGTCGTGGCCCAGATTCCGTTTCTCGCGCAGGCGCTGTACACCGGACCCGTCACCGGCATGCTTGGCGGAGCCGACATCTCCTGGATCGTGGGCTTGGTCGTCACGGCCGCGATCTACTACCCACTTGCCCGGCGCACGAGCAACCCGCCGGAATCGATGATCCACCCCGACCACGTCGCCGAAGCGAGCACGGGCTAGCGCCGTCACCGAATAGGGTTCACGGCCCTTACGCCCGGTGCGTCGCGACGGCCGTGTCAGCGGACCACGCGGCGCAGGCGAATGACGGCGCTGACCACGAGTGCGATGATCGCGCCGACGACTGCTGCACCGAGCAGCGAAACCCCCTGCGCCACATCAAAATTCCAGCCGATGAAGTTGATCGTGGTGTGGATGGTGTTCTGCAGGACGAAGATCACCAGGGCGATGGCGAGCAGCGCGGCGATGACGAGCGCAAATTTCGAGGCGAAGCCGCCGCGCGTGCGATCCGTGGTGGTGTTGGTCATGATGGTCCCTCTTTCCTGGGCTGTAAACGCGGTGTGCCGCTGTGTTGGCAGAGATGTAGTCGGCGGCCGTGCGCGAAAGCGAACGGCATCGGCCGATGATCTGTCTCACACGACATCCAGGTTTAGGAGAGGAAGCCCCCGGCCCTCATCGGCGACGCCGAGCCCCGGTCGTCCCTTGCGCCGACCGGCGCGTGAGCACTCCGGTCAACGCCGTCGCAGCGCGCGGCGGGCGTGCGGCCAGAACGGCAGCCCGGCGGCAAAGGTGCCGCCCGCGGCGGCCACCGTGACGGCGGCGTCGACGCTGGTACGGCCCTGACGGGCCCAGTACACGTCCTTCAGGTCGATGAGCAGGGCCAGTTCGTCGACGATCAGCGCCAGCGCCGACCCGTAGGTGACCGCTGTCAGCGCGTGACGGCGGTGCCGCTCACGCCCGCGCAGCGACACCGCGCCGACACCCGCCAGGCCCGCGATGCCGAGGTTGTAGTGGTGAAAGTGATGACCGCCCACCGACATTCCCCCACCGGCCGGCCCGTGCCCGTCGTGAATCCAGTGCGTCAGGGCGCGCACGCCGGCGAAGGTCGCCGTGAAGGAGGCCCAGGCGATGAGGGTGGACCGCTCGCCGGGTTGCAGTCGTCGCGTCCATTCGTCTTCGAGGCGCTGCCAGCGGGTCGGCGGTGCGGGGTGCTCGACGTCCGCCGAGATGTTCGTCGGATCGCCGACGTCGCCTGGCCGTGTGGTCGATTGCGTCATCGAACTTCCCGTCTACGTTCATGCGTGCCGCGTCGCGCGCTGCTCGCACGGTAGGTCCGGCAGTTGTCACCGTTGGGGCCGAACGCCTGTCGATGTCCTGTCAATCTCCTGTCCGGCCACCCTCCCCGGCCCGTATCGCACGCGACCGGAGCTCGCTCTAGGACCGCAGGATGTCGCCCGGAGTCGCGATCCTCACCAATCCACGTGCTGAGGCGGCCAGTTCGTCGTCGGTGGTGACGAGTGCATCGGCCTGCAGCTGGGTGAGTGCGATGTAGTGAGCCCGGTGGACGTCCGGCCAGTTCTGCCGGGTCGCCAGTCGCCACGCGTGGTCCTCCAGCGACCGGTCACCGAGGAACCGGATTCGCAGGCCCCGGATGTCGTCGAGGATCTTGCGACCCGTCCGCTCGTCGATCTCGCCACGGTGCACCGATCCATACACCCGAGCCAGGACCTGCGAGCGGAGGAGCGTCGGAGCCGTCAAACTGTGCGCGGCCGGAATGCTCGCCCCGTCGGTGGCGAGGTCGACGGCCACCCCGGCGTCGACGACGAATGTGGTCATGGCCGTGCCGTTGCTCGAACCACCGTCGTCTTCGTGGCCGACCTGCAGTGCCATTCGCACGACGTCGCCGTCGTCGATGCCTTCGGGGCGGCGTAACGCAACCTTCAGCGGCACCAAATACACACCGTCCCTGGGTATGAGCGACGTCGTCACCACGGTGGTGCCGACGCGCACCTGGGCGGGAATGACGCCCCAGCCGTAGGTCAGTTCGCCGTGGTGGGCATGGAGGAAGTCGTTGACATGCGTCGGTGCAGGAACGAAGAAATACGGCGCAGGGCCACGCCACTGGAACACCTCGGCGTCGAACTCCCAATCCACGACGTCACGCTAAGGCCGTCGGCGCGGATGCGCACTCGAAACGGTGCACACCGTGGGCCTCCCTAGTATCGGTCGGCCTGTGCGCTGGGTTCGCCGACTGTGCGGACTTCCGTCGGTCGGTCCCGCAGTTTTCGACGACAACCCACACAGTCGGCATCGAGGATCCCCGTAGGCGGCTACCCGTCCGTGCGAAGTTCCCAGGGCTGCATGCCAAGAAGGCCGGCGAGGTGCCTCTGCATCTGGACGCCGGACGGCAGCGGGCGCCACCAGATGGTGACCTCGGCGATCTTGCCGTCCGCGTCGAGTAGGAATCTGTCCATCCCGTCGACCACGGTGTCGTCGATCTGCAGCCGAAAGTTCGCGGCGTGGTGGATCTGGCCGGTGAGGACTTCCGTGTACTGGAGGTCGGCCGACCCGCCGATCCCTTGGATCGCTTCCAGGACTGCCCCGCGGCCGCTGACTGGCTCGTCGCCGAGCGGGCCGTACAGCACCACGTCCTCGGCGAGGATCTCGGAGAGGGCATTTCTGTCCGCACCGTCGTGCATGCAGTTGACGAAGGACTCCACGGTGTCACGGTGTGGGGCGTAGGCGGTCATGCTGGCTCCTACGTGGTTGCGGTCGTTGGTCACTCAGATCACCGTGGTGCCGCCGTCGACCACCAGCTCCTGGCCGTTGACGTAGCTCGAGTCGTCCGAGGCGAGGAACAACGCGGCCGAGGCGATCTCCTCGGGGCGACCCGACTCTCGCCGTGGAATCACGGATTCGAACTGCGCCTTGGCCTCCTCGTCCATCACCTGCTCCAAGGCCGGCGTGGCCACCTGGCCGGGCGTCAGCACGTTGACCCGAATCTTCCTGTCCCTCAACTCCGACACCCACACCCGCGCGTAGGCGGGCAAAACGGCCTTGCTGCCGGCGTACACGCTCCAGTTGGGGTAGCCCCTCAGTGAGGCGTTCGATCCGGTCATGAAGATCGAGCCGCCGTCGTTGAACAAGGGCAGCGCCTTCTGCACCGTGAACAGCGTGCCGCGTGCGTTCAGCCAGAATGCGTCGTGGAAGTCCTGCTCGGTGATCTCGCCGAGCTTGGCCTGCTTGCCCACGCCGGCGCTCGCCCAAAGCACGTCGATCGCGCCCCATTCCCTCTTGACCGTGTCGAAAAGGCGGTCCAGACCCTCGAGGTCGGCCGAATCACCCTGCACACCAGTCACATTGCGGCCGATGTGCTCGACCGCCTGGTCCAGCGCGTCCTGCCGTCGGCCCGAGATGACGACATGAGCGCCTTCGGCGACGAACAACTTGGCACCGGCCAGCGCCATCCCGCTCGTCGCGCCGGTGATTACTGCGACCTTGCCGTCGAGCTTTCCCACGTGTGACTCCATTCGTTCGTCAGCGCCGATGTTATGTACACCGATCCGCGTACCTAACGTAGCGAGTGGGGACGGAGGAACGCAAGCTATGCACACAGATCGGTACCGAACTGGGCTAGGCTGGCCGGGTGACGGAGTTGGAGAAGGGGCCCCGGGGCCTGCGCCGCGGCCGGGGCGCACGCGAGCGCATTCTGGGCGCGTCGCGGCAACTGTTCCGCGATCAGGGCATCAACTCGACCGGCCTGGATCAGCTGTGCGCCGTGGCCCAGGTCTCCAAGCGCACGTTCTACCAGCACTTCGCCAGCAAGGACGAGCTGATCGCCGAACACCTGCGCCGATTCGACCCCGACATCCTGCCGGAGGTGTTCGACCGCGCCGACCTCACGCCGCGGGAGCGCCTCCTCGCCGCCTTCGACATTCACTCCCCGCTGTGCCCGTTCATCGCGGCGGCCGTCGAGATCCACGACCCGGCCCACCCGGCTCGCATCCACGCCCGCGACTACAAGACGGCCTTCGCCGCGCGGCTCACCGACACCGCGCGCGAGGCCGGCGCCGCCGACCCCGAGCAACTCGGTGAACAACTGGCGCTGCTCCTGGACGGCGCCTCGGCGCGCAACCGCGTGCTCGACGCCGACACCTTCGCCACCGCCGCCGCCATCGCCGTCGTGCTCGTCGACGCCGCCGTCCCCGCGGCTGAAGGGACTTCGTCATGACCGACACCCATCGCATCGCCGTCATCCCCGGCGACGGCATCGGCACCGAAGTGGTGCCCGAAGGTCTGCGCGTTCTCGACGCGGCCGCGACGGCATTCGACTTCGAGATCGACTTCGAGCACTTCGACCACTCCAGCGCCGACTATTACCTCAAACACGGAAAGATGCTGCCCGACAACTGGTTCGACGAACTCAAGGGCTTCGACGCGATCTACTTCGGCGCCGTCGGGTGGCCGGAAGTGGTGCCCGACCACGTCTCCCTGTGGGGCAGCCTGTTGCAGTTTCGTCGCGCCTTCGACCAGTACGTCAACCTCCGGCCGGTCCGTCTAATGCCGGGGGTCCGCAGCCCGCTGGCCGGTCGGCAGCCTGGCGACGTCGACTTCTACGTCGTGCGGGAGAACACCGAAGGTGAGTACTCCAGCGTCGGCGGAAAGATGTTCGAAGGCACCGACCGCGAGATCGTCATGCAGGAAACCATCATGACCCGCACCGGCGTCGACAGAATCCTCAAGTTCGCCTTCGACCTCGCCGCGACTCGACCGAAGAAGCACCTCACCTCGGCAACCAAGAGCAACGGCATCTCCATCTCCATGCCGTACTGGGACGAACGCGTGCAGGCGATGGCCGCCAATTATCCGGACGTCGACGTCGACAAGTACCACATCGACATCCTCGCGGCGAACTTCGTCATGCATCCCGACTGGTTCGACGTCGTCGTCGCATCAAATCTGTTCGGCGACATCCTGTCCGACCTCGGGCCGGCCTGCACCGGCACGATCGGGATCGCTCCCAGTGCCAACATCAACCCGGAACGACGGTTCCCGAGCCTGTTCGAACCCGTGCACGGCTCCGCCCCGGACATCGCAGGCAAGGGCGTCGCCAACCCCATCGGTCAGATCTGGTGTGGCTCCATGATGTTGGAGCATCTCGGCGAACCCGACGCCGCCGCCGCAGTCCTCACCGCGATCGAGAAGGTGCTGGCCCGCGGCGATGCCACCCTCACCCCCGACATGGGCGGCACCGCCACCACCCAGGCCCTTGGTGCGGCCGTCGTCGACGCACTCGCCGCATCGTGAGCTAGGTCGCTCCCCAGACCGGCATGACGATCCGTCCCGCCTAGAGGGCGAAGGTGCGCGGCGGTCCGGCGAGACTGGCCTTCGCCTCGACGCCCATGGGGTCGAGGATCTCGATCTCGCCGGCTTCGAGGCCGTCGAGCGCCAACCGGACGAGATCGGCGGGGTCCATCACGGCGCCGTCGGCAAACTCGATGCCGTGCCGTTCGGCGAAGTCGAACAACGTCTGCGTCCCGATCAGGCCGGGGACGAGCGCCGCCACCTGAGTGCCCTGGGCCGCCAGTTCGATTCGGACGCCGTTGGTCAGGCCCCACTGCGCGGACTTCGCGGCTGCGTAGGCCGTATTGCCGTCGACGGTGGTCCACGCCGCCGCCGACAGCACGTTGAGGATGGCCCCGCCGCCGTTGCGCGCCAGGATCGGCGCGAACGCCCGGATCATGGCGAGGGTGCCGTAGTAGTTCGAATCCATCGTCGACCGGATTCCGTCCAGGTCTCCGGTCACCAGGTTCCCGCCCGCGGTGTCGGCGGCGTTGTTGACCAGCAGGTCGACGTCGCCGGCCACGGCGGCGATCGCGTCGACCGACGCCTGATCGGTGATGTCGAGGCGGATCACCTCCGCGCCGGGAACGTTCACCAGCTCGGGACGCCGCGCCGTGGCGTAGACCTGGGCTCCACGCTGCAGCAACTGCATGGCGAAGTGGTGGCCGATTCCCCGGTTCGCCCCGGTGACCAGGGCGGTGGCTCCGTCGAGTTTCATTTGTCCGTCAACACCTCTCGCGTACCGTGATGAACATGACCGAGCGGTCATCTTTCCAACTCCAGGCTGGCACAAGATGACCGAGCGGTCAACTTGGTACCCTCGGTCCCGTGACCACCACCGACCGACCAGTCCGCGCGGATGCGGCACGCAACCGCGCCGCGTTGTTGGCCGCCGCAGAGGACGAGTTCGCCGAGCGTGGCCCGTCGGCCTCGGTGGCCGACATCGCCCGGCGGGCCGGGGTGGCGAAGGGCACGGTGTTCCGACACTTCCCGACGAAGGAGGATCTGATCGCCTCCATCGTCTGCGGGCACGTTGCCGTGCTCGCCGACGCCGCACGGCGGCGGGGCGAGTCGCCGGACGCGGGCGCGGCACTGTTGGAGTTCCTCACCATCGCCGCCGACCAACGTCAGCGACACGATCTGACGTTCCTGCAGTCCGCCAGCGCCGGCGACCCCAGGGTGACCGAGGTCTTCGACTTGTTGCACGTACACCTCGAAACGCTGGTCGACCGAGCGCGCACGTCGGGCGCCATCCGGGCCGACGTCACCGAGACCGACGTCTTCCTGATGATGTGCGCGCCCGTTCACATCGTCGAAAACCTCGCGGCCCCAGCACCACTGCTCTGGCAGCGGTATCTGGCGATCATCTTCGACGGTCTGCGACCCGACGGCGCGCATCCCCTGCCGCAACCGCCGCCCGTCGCGCCCTGACCCGGCCCCTCGGGTCAGCTGGCTCGAGCCAACTCGCGGTTGCGGGCGTCGATGGCATCCTGGGTGGCGGGCACCAGCAGGTCCCCACCGGCATCCACCGTGCCCTGCGCGTAGGTGACGTGCGGGCGCTGCGCGTGTTCGTACTGGACGAACGCGGCTGCCAGATCGTTGGCGTTCTCCGTCAAAGCCCCTGCCAGCAACCATGTTCCGGTGAGCGCCAGGCTGGTGCCCCGCCCGGACAGCGGAGATGCGCAATGCGCGGCGTCGCCGACGAGAACCACCCGTCCGCGATGCCATGTCGGCATGTCGACCTGGCTCACGGAGTCGAAGTACAGCTCCGAGTCGCGGCATGCCGCGTCGAGCAGTTCGGGCACCCGCCACCGGCCGTGCCCGCCGAATTGCTCGGTGAGGATGCGCTTCTGCGCGTCGAGGTCGTGGTAGTCGTAGTCGATCCAGGACGATCGGAAGGTCAACACCGCCAACGCGACGTCGCGATAGGTGACGATCCCTGCCATGTGCCCCGGGTAGTTGTAGATCGGGTTGGGGGCGTCGCTCGGGTGGTAACCAGGCAGACTTGCCAGGGCGGTGTAGAAGCCGAGGTGGCGCACGTACTGACGCTCGGGTCCGAAAACCATTCGGCGGGTTGCAGAGTGCAGGCCGTCGGCGCCCACCACCAGGTCATAGCGGTCCCGCCCGCCGGAGGCCAAGACGACGTCGACGCCGCCACCGTCATCGTGGAGGTCGGCCACCGACTCGCCGAACGTCAACGCCACGGACGGTCCGAGCGCGTTGCGCAGCACGTGCGCCAGGTCTTCTCGCGGGATTTCGATGTCGCCGGCCGAGTCGTTGATGGCCTCGAACGGCAGGTCGGCCACCTTTGTGCCGTTGCCGTCCACGAAGCACGTTCGCTGCGTCATGTCGACCTCTCGCGCGCGGATCCCTTCGAGGATGCCCATCTCTCTGGCCACGGCCAGCGATTCACCACGAATGTCGATCGGGGAGCCGTTGACCCGAAGATGTTGCGCGCGTTCGACGATGGTGACGTCGTGCCCGGTGTTGCCCAAGGTGATACCTGCGGCCAATCCCGCCATGCCCGCGCCGCAAACCAGAATGCGCATCAGAAAGCCTCCTCCGATATAGGATTCACCGTGTATCTAACGAACCGTAGCGACAGAACTTAGGAAACGCAATGTCTCTTAACGCAGACCCGGCTCCGCAGCGTCGTCGCGGCGCGGCGCTGGAGAACGCGTTGTTGACCGCGGCCTGGGACGAACTCGACGAGCGCGGCTACGACGACTTCACCGTCGACGGCGTCGCCGCTCGGGCGGGCACCAGTCGAGCGGTGCTGTACCGGCGCTGGCCGGGGAAGCCGGAACTGGTGCACGCCGCGTTGGTCGCCGCGATGACTAAGACTCCAATCACGGTGCCGGACAACGGAAGCCTTCGTGCCGACGTGATCGATCTGTTGCGGCAGGCAAACAGTCAACGCGGTCACCTGGCCGTCACCGTCGTCACCCGGCTCGGCGGTTTCTACCGCGACACCGGCATCAGCTTGTCCGAACTACGCGCGGTACTCGAGGGTGAGCGTGGCGCCACCATGGACAAGCTCGTCGCCCGCGCCATCGCCCGAGGGGAGATTCGGGCCGATCAGATCACGGGCCGCCTCGCGCAGCTGCCCGTCGACCTGCTTCGTCACGACGTGTTGTTCACGCTTGCCCCTCTGACCGACGAGGCCATCGAGGAGATCGTGGACGCGGTGTTCCTGCCCTTGGTCGGGCTCCGTGCCGGCGGTGACTAGGGTGATGCCTTCGGCGCGCGGCATCGTCAAAGCGGTTTCCGCCGAATCCATTTAGTCGCGCTTGGTGACGATGCCGTCGACGAGCAAGCCGAACATTCGGCGCGCTTGAGCGGTTGACGAGCTAGCCAGCACGATGCCCACCATGCTGCAGACCACGTCGTCCGGGCGTATGTCGGTGCGCAGGCTGCCGTCGGCGGCGCCGGCACGGAGCAATGTCTCCACTGCGCCGGTGAGGTTGGCCCGGGTGTCACCCGCCTGCACCGTCCCGTTGTCGACGATTGCCCGTAACGACTCGGCCATTCCGGTCTTGGCGGCGACGAAGTCGGCGTAACGGCCAAGCCATCGACGCAGAGCGACCGCCGGCGGGTGCCGTTGCAGCAATGCGGCGGCGGCGGCCACGACGTCGGCGAGCTCGGCCCGGTAGACCGCCTCGACGAGGGCCTCGCGCGTAGGAAAGTGGCGGTACAGGGTGCCGATACCCACGCCGGCCGAGCGCGCAATCGCCTCCAGGGAGGGGACGCCGTCACCGGCGGCGTATGCCGCGGCCGCGACCTGCAGGAGCCGTTCGCGGTTGCGTCGTGCATCGGAGCGTCCCGATTCCGCCATGCGGAGGATCCTCCGTTTCTGCTACCGTCGCCTAATGCGGAGGAGCCTCCGTATTGGCGTTCATTATCCCCCGAGGAGGAGCGATGCCTGAAGACGGGCGACCCGGAGGGCCGGGCCAGATCGGCGCGCACGCCGTCGCGAGGATTGGCTACGGCGCCATGTCCGTGGGCCAAGGGCCGGCAGAGGGCGCGATCGAGCTGCTTCGCCGGGCGGCCGAGCTTGGTGTGAATCATCTCGACACTGCATCGTTCTACGACGACGGCGAAGTCAACCGCCGCATCCGGCTGGCGCTGAATTCCTACCCGCGCGAGGTCGTCATCGTCAGCAAGGTCGGGGCCGTCTCGACACCCGGGCGGACACCGCCGTTGGCTCTGGCGCAGAAGCCGGAGGATCTGCGCGCGGCGGTCGAGCGCGATCTCGAGCAGTTGGCGATCGAGCACGTACCGGTGGTGAACCTGCGGCGCGCCGACATCGGCCCCGGCGTCATCGCAGAAGGCGACCAGGTCGTGGACCTCGACGACCAGCTCGCCGAGATGATCGCGTTGCGCGACGAGGGAAAGATCGGCGAAATCGGCCTCAGCAACGTGGACGCCGCGACCCTGACGCGCGCGCTGCCGGCCGGCGTCGTCTGCGTGCAGAACGCCTACAGCCTGCTCGACCGGCGGCGCGAAGACGTCCTCCAGGTGTGCCTGAACCACGGCGTCGCCTGGGTGCCGTTCTTTCCGCTCGGATCGGCGTTCCCCGGTTTCCCCAAGGTGGCCGACGATCCCGTCGTGCAACGCGTGGCAGCCGACGTCGGCGCGACTCCGGCTCAGGTCGGGCTGGCCTGGCTGCTGGCTCACGCGCCAAACACCCTGCTCATCCCCGGCACCCGCTCCGTCGACCACCTCGAGGACAACCTGGCGGCCGGCACGCTCTCGTTGAGCGCCGAGCACCTGGCCCAGCTCGACGCCGTGCCAGGCGCCGACCTCGCCGGCCGAGACGGCGTCGAGGCGTTCCGCACCGCGGACGAGTGAACGGCTTCAGGTAACGCCCCAAATTGTGGCTCGAGGGACGTCGTCCCCGGCGTCGAACGTGGGCCGTATGGCTTTCCACGCAGCGTGATTCGTCCACGGGGCCGACGGTCGGCGTGCGTCGAGGTGACGTGAGACCGCCCCTCCGGCGCATGAAATTGGTGTGCGATGCGGGCGTGCAGTGGGAGCGCCGTTCCCGGGCTGGGCTCAGAGCGCGTACAACGCGGGCAGGTTCACGACGATCGCCTCCTGGCTGCTACGTGCGATCACCAGTTCTGCCGGAGTGGTTGGGTCCGGGTTCTCTTCGCGATGCGGCAAGTGCGGCGGGACGAAGACGTAGTCGCCGGGGTTGGTGCGAATCCGAACCTCACCGTCGCCATCCAGGAACACGAACTCGGGATGCCCGCTGCGGACGAAGATCATGGTCTCGGAATCGCCGTGATGGTGGTCGGCCGAGACCGTGCCCGGCGCCGCGATGGTTTCCCCCATCCACAGCTTCTCGCTGCCCACGGTGGATCCGCTCAGCGCCGCGAAGCGTCGCATGCCGTCCGTCTGCGCGGTGGTCGCGTCGAGTTCGGTTGACTTGATGTGGCGCACTCGATTTCGGGGCGGACGCTCTGCGGCGTCGTTCGGGAAGTGGGGATGGAAGCCGTCGGGCTCGGTCATGCACTCGACGGTAGACCTTCCCGAACGCCGACCAACTGCCGCGGACGGGTCAGCTACAACTATCGAAGCTAGAAGTGCGAGCGACGCTATTGACCATCGGGCGATCTTGGGGTTAGCGTTGCTAGCAGTTCACGACTCGAGGAGACCATCACCATGGACGTCGACGACTTCGCGCGGGCCGCCGCGCTGATTGCCCTGCTCGGCACCGCAGTGGTCTACGGAACGGACGTGTTCTGTGCGATCGTGCTGCGGCCCGCTCTCGCGTCGGTCTCCGACGACGCCATGGTCGCCGTCATGGGCAGCGTGCACCGTTACGGCGACAGGCGGATGCCGCTGCCTGGAGTGCTCGGCGTCGTGGCTACGGCCACGAGTACGGTGCTCGCGGTGGTCGCCGGACACGGGACACAGGCCGTCGCGGCCGGCATCGCGCTGGCTGCGCTGCTGGTCTGGCTCGCGCTGTACCTGGGGGTGAGCGCACCGGTCAACCGGCAACTGACCGCGGCCGCCGACGCCGGCCGGGGACTTCCGAACGGCCGCACGCTTCAGGCAAAGTGGGATTCGATCATCGGCGCTCGGGCAGGGCTGCAGGGGCTCGCCGTCGTCGCCCTCTGTGTGTCTCTCGTCGCGTGACACCACCATCAAGACCATGCATTTCGTCCGACGAGAGGAAACGACGATGACTGAACCGGGACGGCTCGCAGGCAAGCGCGCCCTGATCACCGGAGGTGGCCGGGGCATCGGCGCCGCCATCGCCCGTCGACTGGCCGCCGACGGCGCCCAGGTGGCCGTCAACTACGTCGCCGATGCCGAGTCCGCCGAGGCTCTGGTGGGTGAACTGACCGAAGCGGGACACCGTGCGGCTGCCTTCCGCGCGGACGTGTCCAACCCCGAGCAGACCCACGATCTGGTGGGACGCGTCGTCGCCGAGTTCGGTGGCCTGGACCTGCTGGCAAGCAACGCGGGCGTCGAGTACTTCGGGGCCCTCGACTCGATCACCGCGGCCGACTTCACCAGGGTCTTCGGCATCAACGTGGCCGGCCAGCTGTTCGCGGCCCAGGCTGCTGCGGCGGTGATGGGTACCGGTGGACGCATCCTGCTCACCTCGTCGGTCAGCGCCCGCATTGCGGTCTACCAGCACACCCTCTACGCCGCCAGCAAGGCCGCGGTGTCCGCGATGGTGCTCAACCTGGCACCGGAATTGGCCGAACGGGGCATCGCCATCAACGCGATCGCGCCAGGCGGAACCGTGACCGACATGGCAGCCCGGCATGCGCCGAGCTACACCCCACCGTCGTTGCGTGGGGTGGCGCCGGAGAACATTCTGAAGGCGGTCTACGCGTTGGGTCGCCGAGCCGAACCCAGCGAGATCGCCGCCATCGCAGCGTTCCTGCTGTCATCAGACGCGTCCTACATCACCGGAGCCACCGTCGACGCCTCCGGCGGGCGCATGTGAGGCCGGCCGGCGACCACCTCGTCGCCGAGTAGACACCGTCGGCGCCAGTTCGTAGCCTTGCCCGGGGGCGACAGCCGGGCCAGGAGCGGTCCACGAACGAAGGATCGTGACAATCCGCGTGACCGGAGTCCGCCACACCCTTCTGCGAGCAACGTGCGGACTCGTGACGGCGGCCCTGGTGCTGGGAATGGCCATGGGCGAGGGCAGGGCGGATCCGGCGGCCGACGCGTTGGCCAAGCTCGACGAGCTGTCCCAGCAGGCGGTGCAGAGTCGTGAGGCCGTCACCGCCGCGCAGCGCGACGCCGACGCCAGACTGGCCGAGCAGACGGCGGCCGTCGACCGCCATCGTGCCGACCAGGAAGCCCTGGAGGTCGCCAACCTCGAGCTCGCGCCCCATCAGGCCGCACTCGACCGCATCGCGGCGATGAATTACACCAGCGGCAGCAACGGCCAGTTCGCGGCGGTGCTGACCGCAGTCTCTCCGCAGGGGCTGATCGATCAGCTCTCGCTGCAGCGGACGGTGGCCGCGGGGATCGCCGATCACGTGGCTGCCTTTCACGCAGCACGTGAGCGGGCGGCCGCCGCGGCCGAGGCGTCGAGGAGATCGGCCGCCGACGCGAGCTCCGCAGCGGAGTCGGCCACCCGCGTGCGCGCAGAGCTGCAGGCGAAGTGGAAGGAACTGCTGCGCCAGATCACTGCCGCGGAGGCGCAGTACGCGGCGTTGTCACCGCAGCAACAGGCGGTGGTCGACGCCGCCGTTCCGGCCATTGCCGCGATGCCCGGCCTGCCCCCGGGCGACGTCGCGCTGCCGCCCGAGGCCGCCATCGCAGAGCTTCCGGAGTCCTTGCCCGTCGGTGTTGCGTCGGAGGCCGGCCTGCAGCCCAACACGATCCTGGCGGCCCGGGCCGTAAGCGCCCAGTTCCCCCAGATCGCCGAGATCGACGGGGTGCGGCCCGATTCGAAGCCGTGGCATCCCAGCGGCCTGGCGATCGACATCATGATTCCCAACCCGGAAAGCCCTGAGGGGATCGCCCTCGGAGACCAGATTCGCGCGTTCGCGATGAGCAACTCGGCCCGCTTCGGGATACAAGACGTCATTTGGCGCGGCACCTACAGCACACCGGCCGGGCCGCAGGCGTCGGGCTACGGACACTACGACCACGTGCACATCACCACGACGCCACGCAGCTGAGCGCGATTGGCGATAATGCTCCCGTGCCCGCCTCGACATCCGAAACCCGCGTCGTTCCCGGCGACCACGACGGCGTGAGCTCGCCCGTCGCGCCGGTGTCGCACTGGTCGCAGATCCACGGCTGGTTCGGCTGGCGCGATCTCCAAGAGGAGGCCGTGACGACGTTCGCCGAGGGCAGCACGTTCGTCGAGGTGGGCTGCTACCTCGGCCGCAGTCTGTGTTCGTTGGCCGAGGTGGTGAGCGAGTCGGGTCGCGACTTCACCGTGGTCGGCGTCGACTATTGCCGGGGTAGTGGTCGCGAGGGCACCGCGGACAAGGATTCCCATGCCGCCGCCGTCGCCGACGGTGGCGGCACCCTCGCCGGGCAGTTGCATCGCAACGTCATCGCGTGCGGATTCGCCGACCAGGTGCACCTCGTGGTCAGCCCGTCCCCGGGGGCTGCGGCGCTGTTCGCCGACGGGTCGTTGGCCTGGGTGCACCTCGACGCCCGTCACGAGTACGACAGCGTGCTCGCCGACATCGACGGGTGGCTGCCCAAGGTGGCGCCGGGGGGCTGGCTGTCCGGCGACGACTACGACGAGCAGTGGTGGCCGGGAGTGGTCGCGGCGGTGCGGGATCGGCTGCCCGACGCCCAGGAGTGCTCCACCCGTCAGTGGCGTTGGGTCAAGCCGGGCTGATCACTCGTCCAGCTGCACCCGCACCGACACGGCACCGCGCTCGTGTCGGATCGCCACCGCGTGGCCGGTGCGATCCCGCCCGTCCAGCCCGACCAGGGTGACCGGCCCGCCCGTGCCGAGGAAGTTGCGCCACCAGCTCTTCTTGTCGGGCATCCCGACCGGGATGGTGACCGAATCGCCGGAGCGGCGATAGCCGACCGGGATTTCGAATGTCTTGCCGGATTTCCGTCCCACGTAGCGAATCTCGACGAGCCCACGACGGACGAGACCCCCCACGACGGGCAAGTTCATCGCCCGTACCGCCAATGCGTTGACGGTACGGACGAAGACGTTGTCCGAGAAGCCTGGTTTACTCTGCTGTGCCATGCTGCCGACTCTAGTGATCCGGCGGCGTCAGGAGGTGCGCGCGGTCCACTCCGACGTCCGCTCCGACGTCGCCTCGGCGAGCGCCTGACGAGTCCGGTCTGCGTCGAAGTCCTTGCCGTACACCGGTGTTCCCGGCTGCTGACGCCAGGATTCGGAGATTGGTCCGGCGTCGACCGGTTCGAACCCGAGGTGGTCGACGACGTCGTGTACCAGGGCCCGGCCGGGCCCGTCCTCTCCGGCGATCGGCAGCGCGATGCGGCTCGGCGTGCCGCTGGGCTTGCCGCTCTCGAGTAGGTGCTTCCACCAAATGCCGTTGAACACCTTGTACACCGGCGCGCCGATTTGGTCTGCGACCCAAGCGCTTTCGACCTGACCGTCTTCGATGGCCGCGATTTCGCCGTCGCGTTGCTGCGGGTAGTAGTTGTTGGTCTCGATCACCGGGGCGCCCGGCTTGCGCGCGTCGACGATGCCCTTGGCCAGATCGGGAACGTTCTTCTGCGGAATGCTCACGATGACGAGGTCGGCGTCGGCTGCGGCGTCCTTCGCCCACACAGCCGTCGCACCGGTCTCGTTCTCGAGGTCGGAGAGCGTCTCGGGGGACCGCGAGTTCGACACCCGCACCTCGTGTCCGAGTTCGCGTAGCCGCCGCGTCAGCGTCCCGCCGATCTGCCCCGCGCCGATGATGCCAATCTTCATGCTGCCTCCGTGTGGTGGTGCCGGACCTTCTGGAGGCAACAGTGGGTCTGCGGTGTCCATTCCGCGACGGGCCGATCGGCGGCTCAGGCCAGGTCGGACGGACGCACGCGGAGTTTGGCGGCGACCCGGGCCAGTGCCCGTCCGTCGGAGGCGCTCACGTGGTCCAGGAAGACCTCGCGAACGGCGCGTACGTGCACCGGGGCCGCGGCCACGACCACCGCGTACCCGGCCTCGGTCAGCGAGGCGACGGTATAGCGTCCGTCGTCGGGATCGGGCGCGCGGGCGACCCAGCCCCGCTGTTCGAAGCGCTTCACCACGTTGGAGAGCCGCGAGAGGGACCCGTTGGCGAGGTAGGCCAGTTCGCTCATCCGGATGCGGCGTTCTGGAGCCTCGGACATGTGACTCAGCGTGAGGTACTCGAAGAGGGTCAGCCCGGCCGCCTCTTGCAACGGCGCCTCGAGTCGGCTGGGCAGCAGCAGGATGAGTGAGACCAGCCCGGTCCAGGCGTCCTTCTCGTCCGGGTCGAGCCACTCAGGGCCGGTCGCCCCGTTTCCCGATCTGCCCGCCGCCATGCCGACATCGTAACGACCCAAGCAGTCACTTCACGCATGAAGTGAGTCCGTGCTAGTTTGACTTCATCCATGAAGTCAAGGAACAAGGACGGTTCACCATGAGTAGCGCCATCTTCACCAGCACTCCCGGGTACGGCGACACGATGCTCGAGCTGCTGCACTACCGGCAGGCGGTCCGCGTGGGCGACCGAGTCGAGATCTCCGGGCAAGGCGGCTGGGGTCGCGAACTCAGCTTTCCCGTCAGCTTCCCCGAATCCCTCGACGAGGAGATCGTGCAGGCGTTCGAGAACGTCGAGCGCACGCTGGCCACCGTCGGCGCGAGCTGGACCGACGTCATCGCCGTCGACAGCTACCACATTCCAACCGCTGAGGACACGATCGGTGACGATCACACCCGAGTGATGGTCGAGCAGTTCCGCAAGCGGATGGGTGACCGGGCGCCGATTTGGACCCAGATCGGCGTCGCCGCCCTTGGCGCTCCGGGCATGCGCGTCGAGATCCGCGTGACCGCCCTGGTCGGTCAGTCGGACTGAACCGCGGAGACGCGCTACTTCGAAGCGGCCGTAGCCTTCTCGTCGACGCGAAACCCGATCGAGGTCAACTGCGCGCGCATCAACCTCTTTTGGCGAGCCGACGGCAGCCGCGTGGGGAACAGCTCGGCGTGCACCGACAGTCCGTCGATCACGGCGATGAGCAACTCGGCGATGTCGGCGTCGGTCAGATCGCTGTCGAGGCCGCCCGCCGCCCGCACGTCGGCGATCAGGCCACGAAGCTGCGTGAGCAATTCGCTGGCCGCCACGGCTTGAAACTGCCGCAGCGCAGGGTTGGAGAGCGCCCGCGGCCAGAAGGTGATCTCCATCAGCGTCTCGAGGTGGCGCTCGCCGTCGAGCGGAAGGTTGTGCATCAGCATCGCCCACAGCCGACCGAACTCGTCCTTCCCGCGCATGCCGTTCGCGACCCGATCCATGAACTGGCGGTGGGTGGTGACGAGGATCGACCGCAGGATGTCGTCCTTGTCCTGGAAGTAGTGGCTCAGGACGCCGTTGGAATATCCCGACTCGAGGGCGATGGCTCGGGTGGTCGTGTTGTCGAGCCCCACGCTGTCGATGACGCGGATGGCGGCACTCAAGATCTCTTCACGACGTTCGTCGTGATCGACGATCTTCGGCATCGGGTCCCCTCGAGTAGCTGCTGCGCACCGAGTCTAAGCCCCGGTCGACACCACTAGACGGAGGACGCACTGCGCTAGTGCCCGTAGGACAAGCGGGCGGATTGTGCTGCCACGGCGACGAGGTCGTCGTCGGTGAGCAACTCGGGTGTGCCGAGGGTGCGCGCCGCCAGATATACGTCGCACAGCCATTCCAGCAAGGCGGCGTGCTCGACGGCCTCCTCGACGGAACGCGCGCTGCTCACCGCTCCGTGGTTGCGCATCAGCACCGTGCCGAACCCCTCGGCGATGGCGGCACCCACTGCCCCGGCAAGTTCGTCAGACCCGAAGAGGTGGTACGGCACGGTGGGAATGCGACCGCCCAATCGCAGGAGGTTGTAGTGCACCAAGGGCATCCGATCACACACGAGACCCACCGCCACCGAACTCCTCCCGTGGGTGTGCACGACCGCCTGCGCCGACGACCGTTCGTAGATGCCCAGGTGCAGACGCGTCTCCGACGACGGCCGTGCACCGTCGAGAACGTCGCCGTCCAGGCTGAGAATCGTGATGTCCTCGGGCGCAGCGGCTTCGAAGCGCAAGCCGGCGCGGGTGATGAGCACGTGCCGATCACTGCGCACGCTGACGTTCCCGGCTCCCGCCAACGCCAGACCATGCCCGGCCAGCTCGCGACAGCTGGCCGCGACGTCGCCGCGAAGCGACTCCAGCGGGGTCACCGCGGGTACCGGGTGCGCAGCGCGGCGAACGCACCGTCGAGCCCGGTGAGCGCCATGTCGAGATCGTCTGACGTCATCGCGGCCGAGACGAACCAATTGTGCTTCGGATGCACGTAGACCCCACGGGCTTGCGCCTCGGCACTGAACGCGACCGCCAACTCGTAGTCGGTATCGTTGGCGAACAACAGATTTGGCATCTGATCGGGCCCGGTGTAGCGGATGTCGAATCCCCACGCAGCGGCGCTCTCGGCCACCCCCGTGCGCAGCTGCCGGCCGAGGTCACGCATCCGGGTCACGGCGTCGCGTCGGCCGAGCTCCTGAATGGTCGCCTGACCCGCGGCCATCGCCACGGCACCCATCCAGAACGAACCGGTCACGAAGATGCTGCCGGCTGCCTCGCGGTAGCGGTCGGTCCCGGTGACGGCCGCCAGGGCGTGGCCGTTGGCGATGGACTTGCTCCAGGGCGTCAAATCGGGCTCCACGCCGAACGGCTCCCAACTTCCGCCGTGGTGCAGGCGGAAGCCGGCGCGCACGTCGTCCAAGATCAACGCCGCACCGATCTCGTCGCAGTACGCCCGGAGCTCGCGCGCAAAGGTCGGGTCGACGAGTTCCTGGTCGAACCCGGCGTCGTGCCGAAAGGGGCTGGCGATGATGGCGGCGACGTCGTCGGCGTGCTCTCCAACCGCGGCGCGGACCGAGGCGATGTCGTTGTAGTCGTACTGCAGGAGGTTCGCGCGGTCGGCGGCGGTGACGCCGGCCGGGAACGGAGTGCACCAGGGGGCGGCTCCGTGGTAGGCCCCGGTGGCGACGAGGATCAGCGGCCGCTTGGTCTCGGCGCGAGCGATGGTGCAACACATGGTGGTTGCATCCGTCCCGTTCTTGGCGAACATCGCCCAGTCAGCACCGCTGATCGTCTCCACCATGGCCTCGGCGAGCTCGACCATGACCGGGGCGGGTCCGTTGAGGCAGTCGCCCAGCCGACGCTGCCGCTCGGCGGCTTCCTCGACGACCGGGTCGTGATGGCCAAGGATGACCGGGCCCCAGCTGCACATGAGGTCCACGTACTCGTTGTCGTCGACGTCCCACAGACGTGCGCCGCGCGCGCGGGCGACGAACTGCGGAATCGCCGGTAGTGCAGCCATGTTGAGATGGCCGTACATGCCGTTTGGCACGACTGCTGCTGCGCGCCTGCGCAATTCGGCATCGACGCTGCGCTGGCGTCGGTCGGTGGTCACGCCCAAGTCAGTGGTCATGATGTTCTCCTTCTCGAGTGATGCGCGGGCGTCAGGCGTCCACGACGTCGTTCGTGCGGCGCGTGACGTGATCGTCGACGGTGCGGCCGATGCGGTCGGCGGTATCGGGATGCGACGCGTTGATCAACGCGAGGACTCCGGCGAGATCGGTGATTCCGGCGTCTGAGCCGAGCCCGGACGCGACCAACGCGCCACAGGCGCACCCGAGGAGCGCTGCGTCCTCGGCGGTGCAGCCACTCAGCAGCCCGGTGATCAGGCCTGCGTTGAACGAGTCACCGCAGCCGGTGGTGTCGACGACGGTCGTCGGCAGCGCCGGCACTCTCACGGGTTCGACGGCGGGGCGTAGCACCAGAGCACCCTGATCGCCGACCGTGACGGCCACGGCACCCACCCCGCGGGCGAGCAGCGCCCCAGCCGCGTCGACGAGGTCGTCGATCCCGGTCAGGCCACGCAGTTGCTCCTCGTTGGGCAGGAACCAGTCGATCAGCGGCAGGAGGGGAGTGAGTAGGGCGAGCGTCGTGGCCGTTGCCGGATGCAGGAGGTCGACGAAGACCGGCTTGCCCGCGTCGTGCACCGCCTCGACGAGGGCGACGCCGTCCGGTTCGAGGAGGTGCGGCATCGTTTCGGGGCCGCCGAAGAGAACCGCATCGGCGGCAAGCAGCGCCGCACCGTCGAGGTCGGAGGCCCGCAGGGTGGGCGTGGCACCCGGAACGTGCAGGGCCGGGCGGTCACCGTTGGGCCGGATCGGCAGGATGGTCGCCGAAGTCACCGCGTCGCGACGCCACACCAGACCCGTGGTGTCCACGCCATGGGTTTGCAACTGCGAGTCCAGGAGTCGTCCCAGCAGGTCGTCGCCCACGGCGGCGAACGAGGCGACCGAGCACCCAAGCTTCGCCAGGTCCACGGCCGCGCCGCCGCCGGTACCGGCGACCGTAATGCGGATCTCGTCCAGCCTCGTGCTGCCCTGGCCAGCGGGTATCTCGATCACCGGCCGCCCGAGGACGTCCACGATGTGCGGCCCGAGTACCGCGACGGTCGCCAACCGTGCGCCGAACGACACCGTCACTCCCGAGCCGCCGACACCGGATCGAAGTCCACGACGACGTCGCGGCGGAGGCGATGGACGACGAATCCGACGACGAAGGCGAGCGGAATCAGCCAGGGCAGAAGGTTCGGAATCGTGTCCTCGGTGCCGGTGAGCAGCGAGTAGTTGGCGATGATCAAACCGGTGGCCGTCAACAGGCCGAGCGCGCCAATGGACGGACCCACCAACGTCTTCCACACGCGCTTGTCCCGGCGTCGACGGAAGAAGACCACCACCGTGACGGCTACCGCGCCTTGCATCGCGACGATGCCGACGGTGAACAACCCGCCGAGGCTCGTGTAGACACCGAGGTAGGGGTCGGCGCCGACCACGACGAAGACGACGACGACGATTGCCGTCAAGATCGACAGGGCCTCACTGGCGCGCGCGGGTCCCTGGTAGCGCGGGTGAAGGGCACCAAGGAACCGTGGCATCGTGTGTTGCGTGCCCATCGTCTGGAGGTAGCGCGTCGTCGCGTTGTGCAGCGCCACCAGCGACGCCAGCACACTGGTGAGGAAGAAGATCTGCATGAGTGCCGTGAGCAGGCTCCCGCCCTGCTCGCCGGAGAGCACGAACAGCAGATCACCCTGCGCCTCTTGGGCTCTCGGCACGATCTGGTTCACACCGACCGAACCCACGATGAGCCAGATGGTGAAGAAGTAGAACACCGAGATGGCACCGACGCACAGGTAGATCGCCCTGGGCACGGTCTTCCCCGGATTGCGCGCCTCGTTGGCGTAGATGACGGCGGATTCGATGCCGATGAACGACGTGAAGGCAATCATCAGAGCCGGGCCGATGCTGCCCGAGAACACGTGACCCGGCGTGAAGATGTCCAGCGGCAACGCCGACAGGCCGTTGTGCGCGAGGATCAGGATGTCGAGGACGACGAGCATGGCGAACTCGGCGACGATCATGACCAGCAGTACGGTCGCGCTCAGGTCCGCGGCATGGCGGCCGAGTGTGCCGACGATCAGCAGTGCGATGACGGAGTAGATCCACCAGGGCAGGTCGAGCCCGTGTGCTTGAGCGATGACGTCGGCGAAATAGCCTGCAGCAGCGGTAATTCCGATGGTTCCCGCGCCGTAGGCCAGGGTGGTGGCATACGCTGCGCCGAGGCCGGCGCCGGGTCCAAAACCGGCGTGGACGTACCGCGCGAAGCCGCCGCCGCCGGGGACGGCCCGGTTGATGGCGACGTATCCCACCGCGAAGCAACCGAGCACCAGTCCGGCCACCAGGAAGACGATGGGAAGGCCCGCACCGTTGCCGAGGGTAAACCCGATGGGTGTGTTTCCGATGACCGACCCCAGCGGTGCGGCGCACGCGATGACGAGGAGTGCAACCCTTCCGGTTCCGAGATTGGCCTTGAATTGTGTGGGGCCGGAATTGGATTGCGGTGTCGGTTCACCAACGGCGACATCCGGTGTGCGTGATGACATTGACGTATCTCCAGGAGATGTCGAGGGCTGGTGCTGCCCGGTCCGGGTGCGTACTTTAGACGAAAGTATGCGGGCGTCCGAAATAAAACAACCCCTGGAGGATTGTTTAACGCGATGGAAACCGGGGCGAGGTTAGTCGCCGCCACCCGAAGCTCCGCCGTCCGACGACGACGAGGAGGGCGACGTGACCCCCGCCAGGTGCCGGTCCTTCCACCGTGTGGCGACGTCGGTCTTCGACTGTATGGTCTTCGCAACCTCCGACTGGTCGACAGTCGGTCTGGTGGGATGCGTCGGCGGGCGACGCCTGGCCGGGTGGTCCGTGGCGGCCTCGCTGGTCTTCGGCCCGGCCGAGGTCGCCGAGCGCGGTGAGTCGTCGGTGCGGGTGGTGCCCGTCTCGGAAACAGAACCCTGCGTGGGCGCCTTGGGCGTGGCCTCCGCGTCGACGGGTGCAGAAGCCGCGGTACCGGATGCTGCCGGGGTGACGGTCGTCGACGAGTCGACGGCAGCGTCCACCACCTTGCTCGAGGAGGCGACGGCGTCGGCCGTGGCTGCCGTGACCGCGACCGCAGTCTGCGCGGCGTCATCCTTGGTCGACGACGTGGCAGACTCCGCTCGTGGTTCCGGGGTTTCCGCTTTGGTGCTGGCACTCGTTTCCGTGGCGGTCGCCGTGGCGGTTGTCGTCGACGTCGTGACCTCCGCGGCGGATACCGTCGCGGCGCCGCCAATCGAGGCAAGGGCGTTCGTCAAATTGGTCACCACGTTGGTGATTGCCGTGACGATGGCTTGGGCAAATACCGAAATGCTTTGCACTGCCTGACGGATGGTCTCGGAGACCGCGTTCACGATGCTCTGGAGGGTTTCTTGCAGCGTGGGCTGAGTCGTCGATCCCGGGTCCGTCGGCGTGGTGACGGTCGTGTGCTCGGCGATCCACGCGGCAAGCATCTCGGCCGCCTGCTTCAGATCCCCGTTCTCGTAGAACAAACCGTAGTTCGCCTCTGGGTCCGAACTGCCGGTGGCGGTGTCACTGCCCGTGTAGATGAAGATCGGCCCGGCTTGAGAGTAGGTCTGCCAGTAGTCGAGCAGGTCTTGAATGTACTGGGCCTGTTTGGCTTCGTCGTCTGCACCGTTCACGGTGGACAGGCCGTACTCGGTGATCCACACGGTCTTGTCGGTTCCGATGAGTGCCTTGATCGCGTCGATCTCCTGCAACGGGGTCAGTTGCCCACCGCAATTGCAGTCGTATCCGTCCGAGAACGGCAATGTGTCTTGGTAGGGATGAACCGAAATCGCGTCGAAGTAGTCGCCGGCGCCCGCCTCGAGCATCTGCTGGACGAACGTGACCGCGCTCATCGTCACCGAGGAGTCCTGCACCGTGCCAAGGGCTCCCGCGACGACCGTGGCAGTGGGGTCAATCTCCTTGAGCACCGGATACACCGATTTGAGAAGTTCCGCGTACGCGGCCGGGTCAATCGGGTTGGAGAAGCTGGCGTAGTTGGGTTCGTTCCAAATCTCATACGCCGACACGGTGTCGCCGTACCGGGTGGCCAACGTCCCCATGAAGTCGGTGAACTTCTCCACGTCGGGAGTGGCCGAACCCGCTGGGTAGTTGGCGGATTCAGGATCAGCGGCCGCCCAGCTCGGCGTCGCGTTGACCTCCATCATGACGCCCATGTCGCGTTCCTCGGCGGCGTTGATGATGCCGTCGAGGTAGGACCAGTTGTAGGTGTCGTCGGCGTACTCGACGAGACCCCAGGGGACGAATACTCGAATGCTGGTCACCCCCAACGACTGCAAACGGTCGAGTTCCGTCGAGATTTCGGCATCGGTCATGCCGTACAGGTTCGAGTCGGCGATCCCAACGGTCGACGGCGCGTCGACGATCTCTGCGGTCTCGACGTAGGAGTAACTCGCCGAGCGGGGCGGTATCTGAACGAAGAGGTTGCCGGAATACGCGAGGACCATCGCGGTGGGAACTGCGGCGATGATCCCCCGGGTGGCGACCCTGCCACTCCACCCGCCAATCGAACCTGTCATTCTTGCTCCCCCGTGTCCGAACCGCATCGCGCCATTGAGCAATGGCAGTCCGATAATTAACGCACGGTTCAGCAAACACGACGGCGTGGATTCGTTATGGATTGTCTATCGGTTTGCTGTGTCGTCGACCCCTTGGCGGCGTCCGTGAAGGATGCCTGAGATGATCGGCGTTGAGGTGACAATTCGGTGTTGGGGACCGAATTGGCGGAATATGGCTACGAATACCGCTCCGACGATCCACAGCCACTTGTGATCGTGAATCGGCAGCTTGAGGCAGATCGACGAGCATGCGAGTTTCGCGATCCGATTGCCGCCGTGCGGGTATGTGGAATGCCAGCAAACTCGGCTGCCCGGCGGGTGTTCACTCCGGCGGTGCGGTCAGGTCGTAGAGCGTGACGCCGTCGACGGTGATCGGAGTGAAGTTCTTCTCGACCCAGTCCTTGATGTGCTCGGCCTCCGTCGAGCCGTTCGCTCCGGGTGGGACGAGCGGCGTGCCGGAATCGTTCTCGCCCTTGGGTAGACCGAGGCCCGTCGACTCGACGTAGTAGTGCACGCGGCCGTCGGCGACATAGTCCTGGAACTGCTTCAGTGTGGGAGCGGGGTCAGAGGATCCGAACCCGCCGAGTGCCATCACCGGCAGATCGGTCGCCAGTTGGTAGTAGCCGGCTTCGGTGGAACCCGGTGTGGCGGCGATCCAGGTGTAGCTCCCGCCGTCGACTGAGAGCGTGGCGACCATCGCAGCCGAGACGTCCTTGTCGGATTGGCGCGGCGCCGTGGCCGCATGCCCCGAGTCGGAGCCGCGGGGCGAACCCATCGCTGCCATGCCCGTACCGGGGATCTGGGGGCCCGCCGTCACGACGCCACCGGTGTGGGCGGTACTGACCGTCTGGATCGAGTACGACAATGGACCGACGAGAGCCATGGCGATCGCCACGGCGGCGGCGACGCGCCGAATCCGCGGGCGCTGCAGGGATGGCGACGCGGTGATCGCCAAGGCCGCGGCGGCGCCGGCTGCCGTCGCCAGCACGACCCAGCGCAGCCAGCCGACGAAGTCCGGTGTGCGACTGAGCAAGACCCAGGCCCATCCACCCGTCACCGCAGTGGTCCCGGCGAGGACGACGACCGCCCAGGTGTTTCCGCGGCGGCGCCACAGGTCCGCCGCACCGATTCCGACGAGCGCGGCCACTGCCGGTGCCAGTGCGACGGTGTAGTAATCGTGGAACAACCCCGACATTGCGCTGAATACACCCGCCGTGCCGATCAACCAGCCACCCCACGCCAGATACTGTGCGCGGTCCCGGTCGGTGCGGGGGAGGCGTCGGGTGACGACGAGGCCGACGACCAGTGCGATGAGGGCGGCGGGCAACAGCCAGGAGATCTGAGCTCCCGACTCGCCGGTGAACATCCGGGCGATGCCGGCGTGACCGAACGGACTGGCACCCCCACCGGGCATGGCGGGCATGGAGCCACCGCCTGGCGAATTGCCCTCTCCGCCCACTAGCCGGCCGAGCCCGTTGTAACCAAAGGTCAGGTCGAGGAAGCTGTTGTTCTCCGACCCGCCAATGTAGGGGCGGCTGTCGGTGGGCCACAGTTCGACCAGCAGCACCCACCAGCCCGCTGCGGCGAGCATGGCACCAAGGCCGGCGACGAGTTGTGCGAGCCGGACGCGTAGCCGGGGAGGGCCGGCGACCAGGTAGGTCAGCGCCAGTCCCGGCACGACGAGGAGAACCTGGAGTTGCTTGGTCAGAAAGCCCATGCCGAGCAGGACGCCGCACAACACCAGCCACCGGGTGCGGCCGTCGGATACGGCGTGCAGCACCGCCCACACCGAGGCGACCATCAGGAAGACCAGCAGCGCGTCGGGATTGTCGTAGCGGAACATCAAGGTGGCCACCGGTGTCAGCGCCAGGGTGACGCCCGCGATCAGTCCCGCCGCGGGTCCGAACTGCTTCTTGACGATGACGTAGAGCAGCGCGACGGACGCCACGCCGAGCAGGACCTGCGGCAGCTGGATCGACCAGGAGTTGACTCCGAAGATGCGAGCGGAGATCTCCATCGGCCACAGTGAGGCCGGCGGTTTGTCGACCGTGATGGCGTTGGCGGCATCGGAGGAGCCGAAGAGGAAGGCCTTCCAGCTCTTGGTACCAGCCTGGACGGCGGCGGCGTAAAAGGCGTTCGCCCATCCGTTCCGGCTCAGCCCGATGCACCAGAACGTCGCGGTGGCCACGAGCAGGACCGCCAGCGCGGGTCGCGCCCAGCGCGGATCCGGAGTCTGCTCAGGATGATTGGTCTGTGCGGGTTGCTGCGTGGTGTCCGTTAGTACGGGCATCGTGATCCTCTCGCCCAGCGTGATCGCTGGTCCAGGGTGGTCTCAGATCGTGGTGGGTTGATCAGCCGCGGTTGGGGTGGAACACCCAGCCGCGCATCAGCGTGAAGCGAAGTGCGGTCGCGGTGAGGTTCGCAGCGATCAGCACTCCGAGTTCCAGCCAGTGTGGCGTGGGGGACACCAGGCTGTGAATCCCGAGAAGCGAGCCGCTGGTGAGTGCCAACGCAAGGGCAAAGACGGCGAACCCCTCGACATGGTGGCGCAGCAGGCCACTGCTGCCCCGCACGCCGAAGGTGAAGCGGCGATTGGCTGCGGTGTTGCCGATGGCGGTGATCAGTAGTGCGATCAGATTTGCGGCCTGGGCGCCAGTCGTGGCGTGCAGCAGTGAGAAGATCACCAGGTACGCCAGCGTCGACGCCACTCCGATGGTGGCAAAGCGGACGCCCTGGCGCATCAGACTGCGTGGAGCGGCAGCCCGGCCCGAACCGAGCTGTGCGGTGATCTCCCGAACGGGGATCGCCCCGCTTGCCAATCCCTTCAGCATGCGCGCGATGCCCTTCAGATCCGCCGTGGCGGTTGCGACGACGTCGACGCGACTGTCTGGGTCGTCGACCCAGTCCACCGGCACCTCGTGGATGCGGAGACCGGATCGCTCGGCCAACACCAGCAGCTCGGTGTCGAAGAACCAGCCGGTGTCCTCGACGTGGGGCAGCAGTCGGGCGGCCACGTCGGCGCGGACCGCCTTGAATCCGCATTGTGCATCGGAGAACTTCGCGGACAGCGTCGAGCGCAGGATCAGGTTGTAGCACCTCGAGATAACCTCCCGCTTGGCGCCGCGGACGACGCGCGAGCTGCGGGCCAGTCGGGTGCCGATCGCGAGATCCGAATGCCCTGAGATCAGTGGCGCCAGCAGGGGCTGCAGCGCGGCCAGGTCGGTGGACAGGTCGACGTCCATGTAGGCAAGCACCGGCGCGTCCGAGGAGGACCACACGGTGTGCAGGGCGCGCCCACGGCCCTTCTGCTCCAACCGAACCACCCGCACACCGTCGAGTTCGGCGGCGAGTTCGGCGGCGATGCGCGGTGTTTCGTCGATGCTCGCGTTGTCCGCGATGGTAATTCGTGCGGTGAACGGCAGGGTATCCGCTAGATAGCGGTGCAGGCGCCGGATGGAGGCGTCGAGGGCAGCTTGCTCGTTGTACACCGGAACCACCACGTCGACGACAGGCACCCCGCGGTCTCGGGCCTCGGCGACGGCGTTCGGCCGGGCCAACGCCGTAGAGGGAGCCACTACGTCCATCACGCTCTGCTGAGTCATGCCCCCATCGTCGGGTACCCCCATGGGGGAACCGTGGGGCGAACCTTTGCGACTGCTATGAGGATCGCCGACTCCGGCGATGGTGGGCTCCCGCCCCAGCCCTAGATCAAGGATCTATACGAATCACTCTGAGCTGGTACATGTTTCAAACCTATACGGTCGTGGTGTCGGCTCACATCTGATTCCCACGGTGTCGACACGGCCCGCCCACGCCGCGGCCGTAGCGTCGAAGTCCGCACTGCCCGTGACGTACGTCGACGAAGGAGATTCGTAGTGATTCGTAGAACTCAGGTCCGCATGGCTGCCGGTACGGTCGCCGTGTGCGGCGGTATGGCGTTCGCTGCCGTCGGATTGGGCGCCGGGACCGCCAACGCGTTCCCCTTCCCACCACCACGGCCACCCGGACCCGGACTGTGCCTGCCGTTCCTGCCATGTGGGGGTCCGCCCCCGCCGCCGGCTCCAATGATGGGACCCGGTCCCGGGTTCGGCTTGGGCGCGCCGTTCCTGCCTGGCCCCGGCTTCTAAACGTCTTCGCGGACCGACGGGGCGCGTAAACCAGGTTTGCGCGCCCCGTCGACTAACCCGGTCGCGGCGCCAGAATTCGGGCGGCGGCCTCGACTGCTGCGGCACGGCTCGGCGCATGGGCGTCGGCACTGCCAGCCTCGTCTCGCGGCCACGTTGCCCGAGCCATTCCGATGCCGAACATCAATGTCAGCAGTTCCGAAGGGTCCCATCGCGGGTCGACGTGGCCGGCCTGCTGGGCGGCCACGATGGCGGCGGTGTCGCGTTCGCGCACGCTTCGACCGTCGAGCTGGGGCTCTTCGAGCGCGATGCCCTCCAGTCGTGCCCAGGTGATCATCCGAAACGACTCCGGGTTGTCGAGTGCCAGGTCGTAGAGGTCGCCGGCGAATTCGGCGACGGCATCCGCTCGGACGGCGACCGCGCTGAAGAACTTCGCGCTGTCGGCGACGACCACCTGCCGGAACAGCGTTTCTTTGTCGCCGAAGTGCGCATAGAGCCGCTCCTTGCTGGCGTGCGCGGCACTGGCGATTCGGTCGATCCGCGCGCCGGCCAGGCCGTATCGGGCGAACTCGGTGCGTGCGGCGTCGAGGATCACGTCGCGCAGTTCAGCGGAGCTTCTCACAGGAAGATCATAACCAAACGAAACGGTTCGTTTGGTACTTTGGCGGCAGTGACCCCGTCGCAGACATCGCAGGCCGTCGGTCGCGCGGATGTCTCACGGTGGCCCCTTGCCAGCCGACGAAGGAACGCCCACATGACGAACGCCGCAGCCAAAACCGAACAGATCATCGAGCAGCCCAGACGCGTTCGGGCGCTCCGCCGACTCGTCGAAGCCACCGCCGACGGCATGTGGCCGGCTGTCGACCTCGCACGCCCGTACGTTGACGGCACCGAAAACCTGCCTCGCGACGGGCGATTCATCCTGGTGGGCAACCACACCCAGACCGGGATGGCCGAGGCGTGGCTGACCTGCCTGTCGGTCCGGCGCATCACCGGTACCCGGGTACGGCCGCTGACCGAACGGGGCATGGGGTCCATGCCCGGGCCCATCGGCGACGTGTTGGCCGCCTGTGGCGGGGTCGTCGGAACACCCGAGAATGCCACCAAACTCATGGAGAACAACGAGACGGTGCTCGTGTTTCCCGGGGGCGGACGCGAGCTGGGAAAGTTCAGGGGCGAGGAATACCAGCTCAAGTGGGAGGGCCGAGCTGGCTTTGCGCGGGTGGCGATTGCCAACGACTACCCGATCGTCCCTGTCGGCCACGTGGGCGGCGACGACATCTACCGCAGCATCGTGGAGCGAGACAGCGTGCTGGGTCGACTCACCGAGAAGCTGAGCCAGACGATGACCGGAAGGACGGACATGGCAATGCCTTTGATGCGCGGAGTCGGTCCAACCCCGATCCCCAGCCCGCAGCGGATGTATCTGCGCTTCGGCCAACCGATCGACACCGGGCAGCCAGCCGGGGTGACGGACGACGACTGGGTGGCTACCGTCAAGGCACGTACGCAGACGGCGTTGGAGAACGTCCTGCGCGAGTTGCAGGACGTTCGTTCCGAAGACCCCTTCCGGCACCTCAACCCGCTGGCTTGGCGCCACGCATTACGGCCGCCATCCGCGACGTCGTGAACGTCGATCGTCGGGAGGTCACGATGTTGCGTCGCGTGCTCTGCACGGTAGGGGTGGCCGCCGTCGTGTGCGGCTGCTCGGATCCGACCGGTGTCACGATTGCCGCCCCAGCTGAGCTGCCGCCCCCGATGGGGTGGAACTCGTGGAACTCGGGAATCGAGGTCGACGACAAGTCGATCAGGGAGACCGCCGACGCAATGGTGTCCAGCGGTATGAAGGGCGTCGGATACGAATACGTCAACGTGGACGCGGGATGGTCTGCGCACGAACGTAATTCGGACGGTGAATTGGTCCCCGACCCGCTGCGCTTCCCCTTCGGGCTCAAACCACTGGTCGACTACGTGCACGCACGGGGATTGCGGTTCGGCCTGTACTCGAGTCCCTTCAACCAGACCTGCGGTCAGGGTGTCGGCACCGCCAGCCTCGGACACGAAGCCCAAGACGCGGCCACGTTCGCAGCGTGGGGCGTGGACTTCCTCAAGTACGACTGGTGCGGTACGGATGCCAGTCACGACCAGCAGGTCGAGGTCTTCGGCACGATGGGGTCGGCGCTGCGGCACAGTGGCAGGCGCATCGTGTACAGCATCAACCCAAACAGCTCTCGGGACCCCACCGCGGGCGTGCGCTTCGACTGGTCCGGCATTGCCGACATGGTACGTACGTCTGGCGATCTCGTTCCGTTGTGGCACTTGTCCTTTCCAGTTCCGGACGGAGTGGACCCACTGGCGCTGGCGGTGTTCAACGGCGTACCCGAACAGTTCGCCACCGCAGCCGCCGCCACTGCCAAAGGCGACTATCGCAGTGACCCGGACATGCTGGTGGTCGGCGTGACGTGGAGTCAGTTCTTCCTCCACTTCCGAGAACTGTTGCGCCACAGCGAACGGACACAGACGCTGACCGCCGCCCAACGCGCCATGGTCGAACCGATGTTGGCCATGCCGGAACAAACCGTGAAGCAGATCGCCGACGCAGGGCCCAGCTTGACCGACGACGAGCAGCGCAGCCACTTCTCGCTGTGGGCGATGCTGGGCGCGCCGCTGTTGGCGGGCAACGATCTGCGCACGATGTCACCGGTCACGCGCGAGATTCTCACCAACCGCGAGGTCATCGCCGTCGACCAGGATCCGATGATGGCCAAGGCTCGTCAGGTCGGCCGCGACGGGAGGGTCTGGGCCAAGCGGCTCGCCGATTCCACGGTGGCCGTGGCCCTGTTCAATCCGTCGAGCGCTCCGGCGGATGTCACGACCACGGCCGCCGCGGCAGGTCTGCCGTCGGCTCCCTGCTACGCCTTACGCGACCTGTGGTCGGGTGGCAGCACTACGACCGTCGGTGCCATCGTCGCCAAATCGTTGCCGTCCCACGCGGTTCGGCTGGTACGCGTGTTCGTGAGTAGGGCTGACGTGGCGTGACCTGGGGCGCGAAACGCGCCCCAGGCCACCTAACCGTGCAGGGCGGGAATCAGCAGGGCAACAGCGGCACGCAGGGCACGCTGGGTCCCGGCCCCGGTGGAGGCGGAGCCGGCGGTAGACCCGGTCCTGGACCGGGTCCGCCGATCCCTGGGCCTGGACCTGGGCCACCCGGGCCGCATGGCGTTCCCGGCATACAGGGCGGGGGCGGGGGTGCCGCTGACGCGACGCCAGCGGCCAAGCCCGCCGACGAGCCCATCAGGGCGAGCGCGACTACCGCCGAGCCGAGTGCCGCTCGGTGGGAGTTCTTGAAGGTCATCGTCATTCGGGGAGTGTCCTTTCAGTCGTACGGTCGTGGGCTACCGCGGAGGGGGCGGCGGGGGAGGTGGCGGTGGGGGGCACGGCTGTCCCGGTGGAGCAGCGCACGGCGGCGGTGGCGGCGTCGCGTCGGCGATCCCCGTCGCGAAGAGTGGCCCCAGAGCGACCGATCCGGCGCACAGCACCGCAGCGGTCACCCGACGGTGCCTTCGGAAGCGTGATGACAAGGTCATGAATTCCCTTCTGTCGTAGGCATTGTCGGCGTCATGGCGCGCCAACGCATTCGACGGTGCCACGGATCTGCCGGTCATGGGATCGAGGTACCCCAGGAAGGGTTATGGGTGTCGTAGCAAGGTTCTGTGCTTGGGCTGTGTCGAGCGGCCGTTCGGCCAGGTAACGAAATGTGTTCGGGCAGATGACGTCACCGAGATGTACCGTCCGGCCGGGCGAATCGCGCGCCCGGCGGTCCGACCGGGGAGTCCGGCGGCCGCGGATAGGCATAGCTGGTGCATAGACTCTGCACAGGGCATCGCTAGAGAGCTGCTACAGAATTGCTAGGTGCACAACACCGGTGACGTAGTCCATCGATCGCCTGCATTGGCTGGCGCCGACCGCATCACCCACCCCGACGGTTCCCCGATCCAAGTGCTGGTCGTCGACGACGAACCGGCGCTCAGCGATCTGGTGTCGATGGTCCTGCGATACGAAGGGTGGAACGTGGCCACGGCGGCCGACGGCGCGGCGGCAATCCGCCACGCCGCCGCCGGGTGCCCGGACGTGGTGGTCTTGGATCTCATGCTGCCCGACATGAGCGGGCTGGACGTGTTGCACGAACTGCACCGCATCCGGCCAGAGCTGCCCGTGCTGCTCCTCACGGCGAAGGATTCGATGGAGGATCGCATTGCCGGACTGGCCGCCGGGGGAGACGACTACGTGACCAAGCCCTTCAGCGTGGAGGAAATGATCCTTCGGCTCCGAGCCTTGGTGAAGCGGTCCGGACGTGGTGTGGTCGACGGGTCCAGTCAACTGGTCGTCGGCGACCTGGTCTTGGACGAGGACAGCCACGAGGTGACCCGCGCCGGCGAGCAGCTCTACCTCACCGCCACGGAGTTCTCGGTGTTGCGGGTGCTCATGCACAACCCGCGACGTGTTCTCACCAAGGCCCAAATCTTGCACCACGTGTGGGAATACGACTTCGACGGTCGTTCGAACGTCGTGGAACTCTACATCTCGTATCTGCGCAAGAAGGTCGACGCGGATCGGACCCCGATGATCCACACCGTCCGAGGCGTCGGATATGTCATCAAACCTCAGTAGCACCCCCGATCGCGCGCGGGTCGTCCGACTGTTCACCCCGCGCACCTGGCCCCTGCGCATCCGCCTCGTCACGGTCGTGACGGGTCTCGGCGTGTGCCTGTGCGTCGCAGTGGGCGCGGGAACCCTGCTGGCGATGAGGAGCTACCTCATGGGTCAACTGGACGCGCAGGTGCTCGAGGCGCAGTCACGGTCCACGATGTTCTACGAGATGGGCAAACTGCCGTTCGTCCGCTTCTCGGGACCTGGCCCGTTGTTCCTCGACGGGCCGGGGCAGTCGTCTGGCACGGTCGGGGCGGTGAGGTCGGCTGGCACCGTGGCCGAGGCGGCGGTCATCACGCCCACCGGCAATCGGATCGCGCTGAGTTCGACGGCGGTCGACCAACTCGCTCAGGTACCGACGAAGGGCATGGTCAGCGTCGCGCTCGACGGTGTCGGCGACTACCGCCTGACCGCGATTCCAATCGATGAGACCAACGTGGTGGTGGTCTCCGGGCTCCCCATGGCCGACGTGGAAGCGACACTGGCGTCGGCGGCATGGATCATCGCCGTGTCGTCGCTGGTGGCGCTTCTTGCGACCGTCGCCGCGGTGATGGTGATCATCCGCCGCCAGTTGGATCCTCTGTCCCGCATGTCGTTGGCCGCGCAGCGCGTCGCCCGTCTGCAGTTGGATCGCGGGGAGGTACGCCTACCGACACCCCTGGAGCCCGTGGATCCCGCCACGGCACACACCGAAATAGGACGGCTCGGCACGGCCTTCAACACGATGGTCGACCGGGTGGCAGAGGGCCTTACGGCGCGGCACACCAGCGAGACGCGGGTCCGCCAATTCGTGGCAGACGCGAGTCACGAATTGCGGACCCCGCTGGCCTCGATCCAGGGGTATACCGAGTTCGCGGAGCGCCTCGTCGGCGACACCGACGAGCAAGGAAACCTCCGCAACCGATCGGACCTCGCACACGCGCTCCGCAGGGTTCGCGACGAGTCTCGACGCATGAACGAACTCGTCGAAGACATGTTGTTGCTGGCAAGACTCGACACCGGCAGGCCCGTAGAGTGCGAGCGGGTCGACCTCTCGGACCTGTTGATCAACGCCGTACACGACGCCCACATCGCGGGACCGGACCACCGATGGGTCTTGGACATTCCGCCTGACACGGTCAGCGTGATCGGGGATCGCTCGCGACTCTTCCAGGCCATGGCCAACCTTCTGTCCAACGCGCGGGTACACACACCGGCGGGCACCAAGATCATTACCTCGGTGGCGGCGAACGTCGACCGCACGGTCACACTCGCCATCCTCGACGACGGGCCGGGAATCCCAGAAGACCTCCTGCCCAACGTTTTCGAGCGCTTCGCGAGGGGCGACGGATCCAGATCCCGGGCCGCCGGCAGCACCGGACTCGGCCTCGCAATCACCCGGGCCGTGGTGATCGCACACCACGGCGCCATCGGGGTCGACAGCAGTGCGAGCGGCACCTGTTTCACCGTGACGCTGCCCGAGTCGGGTTCGGCCACCGACGTCGTGGCGGCTCGTTCACACGTGGGCTTCGTGCCTGTCGCCGCAGCCGGCGAGCGATAGCGCCTCGATACTCTTTGCACAGCAACGGCCCATGTTGGCCGGGCATGCTGCGCGGGACCGAATGTGTTGGCGACGACAGCCGACGCGTGAACTCGCCAAGCATGGGGTGTTGAGTAAGTTGTTCATTTGCAAGGTATCTGGCGTTGTGGCGGTGATCGTCGCCATGCTGGCCAATTCGACCGCGGCGGCTCACGCCGAAGCCGTCAAGGTGCCGGACGTCGTGCGCCAGGTGACGACGATCGACGGCTGGCAGGTGACGCTGTCCCTGACCGACGCGCGATACGACGCGGTGCCGAACATGGCCAACGCACTCTTGTCGAAGGAGGGCTACCTCAGCGGCAGGGTCACGCTCACCGTCGACGGCGTCGGCGAGCACCCGATCAACACTGGCCAGCTGGTGGTGGGCGCACAGCTCGGGTGCCAGGTCAACCTCGACGACGGGCTGGATCTAGGGTTCAGCCTCGACACCGACCTGTTCGACACCGACGACAACGAAGTGGGCGTGGGTCCCAACATTGGTACGACGCTCAAGTCGGGCGGCATCAAGGCCGTCGGGTTTGGAGCGAAGACCCTGAAGGGATCCGTCGCCACCATCTCGATTCTCGACGCTCACGTGCAAGTCGACCAGTGTGGCGGTGCGGTCACTGCGCGACTCTTTGCCTCCGCGGTCACCAGCTCGGACACCTCGGACGACGCCCTGAACGTTTATGGCGAGGTGCTCCCGTTGTGAGGGCGGCATGGCGAACGGTCGCCGCCCTACTGGCAGCCACCGCCATCGCGATCGGCGCCGCCTGGGTGGCCCATGCCGACGATGACGATGACGACGACGATGACGGCCCCGGCAGCAGTTCGATCGAATCATGGCCGCCGACAGAGCTTTCCTGGCCACCGCTGACGGTATCCACGAACCGACCCGTCGAGGAAGCGCCGCCCGCCGTCCCGGTGCCCTGATACCGATCGGTTACCCGTCTCATACGACTTCCACAGTCGCACCTGGTTTCGTCACTGAACAACACGTGAACTCCGATGAAAGGTATTGCAGCATTGAAGGATATGAAGAGGTGGCTGGCCCGGAGGGCCTCACCGCCAGACCGCCCGCACGACGACGTGCCAACGGAGCCGACCGGCTACCAACAAACGGCAAGCCGCCTGCACTCGTTCAACCGATACGAGATCAAGTACTTCCTCGACGAGTTCAGGGTCGCCGACTTGCGTGCCGAACTCGTGGCGCGGATGGCATCGGATCCGTTCTCGCCGCGGGGTGGATACCCGGTGACCTCGTTGTACTACGACACGGCGGACCTCCGGTTCTACTGGGAGAAGATCGAGGGCCTGCGGTTTCGTCGCAAATTGCGCATGCGCCTTTACGGACAGCCGGCGGACTGCGGCGAGCAGACCCCCGTCCAGGTCGAGATCAAACAACGCGTGAACCGCGTGACGCAAAAACGTCGAATCGAATTGCCGTACGTACAAGCACATCGATGGTTGGATGCGCGAGAACCATTGGAGTGCCATCCGTCTCAGAAGGGTTTCGTCGACGAGGTGACCACGCTGGTCGGCAACCTCGACCTGCGCCCCATCGTGACGACGGGATATCTGCGCGAGGCGTTCGTAGGCCGCGATGCCGACGTGGGTTTGCGGGTGACGATCGATCATCAGGTGCACGGCCGTGATCGAGACTTCCACTTCGCCTCCGGCGCCACGAATCGATTCATCATCCCGCCCAAGCTGGCCGTGGTCGAGATCAAGGCCAACGAACGAGTGCCCTACTGGGTGACCGATCTTGCGGCCCGCACCGACATGTCGGTGATCCGGGTCTCCAAGTACTGCCAGTCGGTACAAGCGTTCGGCATGGCCCCTCGGTCACGCGACGGAGCACCGGAACTCATGACGCTGACCGACGAAAACGATTTCACGACAACGTAATACATGACCACCAAGACACTTTGCACACATCGAAGGGACGGTCGCCAATGACCATCGACCTGCAAGACCTCAGCGGAACGTTCACCGTATTCGACGTGACGGCGTCGTTGATGCTGTCCTTCTTACTGGCGTCGACCATCGGATGGGTCTACCGATACACGCACAAGAACGTCTCCTACAGCCAGTCCTACGTGCAGACCTTGGTCATGGTGTGCATGGTGATCTCCGTGATCATGCTCGTCGTGGGATCGAACATCGCCCGCGCGTTCGCCCTCGTCGGCGCCCTTTCGGTCATCCGATTCCGCAACGCCATCAAGGAGACTCGCGACGTCGGTTTCATCTTCCTGGCCATGGCGGTCGGCATGACCACCGGCACCCGCTTCTATGTGCTGGCCGTCGCCGCCACTGTGGTCATCTGCCTGGTGCTGTTGATCATGTACCGATTCAACTGGTTCAAGCTCGACGTTCAACGCCAGGTGGTCAAGGTGCAGGTGCCGCCGGAACCCGAGTACGCGGCACGTGTCGAGGACGTGCTCATCGAGTTCTGCTCGGAATTCGAGCTGGTGTCGACGGAGTCTGCACGTTCGGGCGCGCTCAACGAGCTCTACTACACCACTCAGTTGAAGAAGGGACACGAGAGCGGCGAGCTGATCGCCGCGCTCAGCGCCGTCAACACCGGCCAGCGAGTGACAGTGCTGACCGGATACGACCAGACCGACATCTGATGCACGACCCCAACCTGCCCGTGAGCCACGAGCCACCGAAAAGGCGGCATGCCCACCGAGTGCCCGTACGACTGCGGCAGCACTGGAGGGTGCTGGCGGTGCTCGCCGTCGTGGCCATCGCACTGACGGCTGCGGTGGGCTCGTACCGCATCCGGCCGTACATCACCAGCGACGTGACGATCATGCAGTCCGAGATCACCGACAACATCGCTGGGACGGTCGACCTCTTCGACGGCACCGTGCCGCACACTCTCGTCATCGACGTCTCCGATGCCCAGTACAAGCGGATGATCTCGGCGTACGAGAAGGACGGTGACAAGAAGTGGGTGACCGCGGACCTGGTCATCGACGGCACGCAGATCAGTGACGCGGCGGTGCGTCTCAAGGGGAACTCGACCCTGATGGGGCTGCGCGGTGACGGCCGGCGTCCCCCTGGTGCACCCGAGTCCGGCGGTGCCGGGGGTCCACCGGGTGCCATGACGGGGATGTCCACGGCGTCGGCCGAGGACCCCACGACATTGCCGTTGTTGATCAGTCTCGACGAAAACGCCGAGGGCCGTGGCTATCAGGGACTCACCGAGTTGTCGGTGCGACCGGGAACGCCGGTGCTCAACGAGGCGCTGGCGCTGTCCCTGACGGCGGACACCGGACAACCCAGTCAGCGCTATGCATACGCGACCTACACGATCAACGGCAGGACGACGACGCGGCTCCTGCTCGAACACCCCGACGAGATGTACGCAAACTCGTCGTTCGACGGCGACGGGTACCTGTACAAGGCGGATGCCAACTCCCGCATGGAGTACCGGGGAGCCGACCAATCGAAGTACGCTGGTCAATTCACACAGATCAACGCCATCGACGACGGCAACCTGCAGCCGATCATCAACTTCCTGGCGTGGCTGGATGGTGCCAATGACGAGGAGTTCGACGCCCACGTCTCGGACTGGGTGGACACCACCTCACTTGCGCGATATCTAGCAACCCAGAACCTGCTGGCCAACGGCGATGACATGGGCGGACCAGGACAGAATTACTACCTGTGGTACGACCTGTCGACGAAGAAGATCTCCGTCGTCTCCTGGGATCTGAACCTGGCGATGACCGGTGGCGCGGCGACGAAGCCGGACGAGGACGTTCAGATGGGACCTCCACCGGACGCCGAGATGCCCGGTGCCCCCGGCGGGGCGCCGAACTTCGGCAACCCGCTCAAGACCCGCTTCCTGGACTCAGCCACATGGGCGCCGACCTATCACGGGGCGTACTGGGAGCTGTATGACCAGATGTACGCAGACGGAAGGGCGAAAGCCCTGCTCGACGACATCGCATCCAGGGTCCCCATCACCGATGGCCTTGACGAGGAACAACTCTCGGCGGCAGCCAGAACCCTCGGCACGTGGATCACACAGCGCATGGAAAACCTCGACGCGGCGAGGTCGGGATGACGGCCGACCCAGCTCGGGGTGCACTCACATGCAACGGATACGACATTGACAGCGTTGCCCCACGGCGACCGACGATCCTGTTTCCCATGACCTCCTGCGATGCTGGCGCATGGCGTCAGTCGGCGGGCAGTGCGCTGGAGGTCGTGTCACGAAACCACCTCGACGGTCGACAACCCAGAGTGCTCGTCGTCGACGCCGAACGCGTCGTGGCGGAGATGTTGTCGATTGCACTCAACGCGAGCGGGATTCACACGACTACCGCATGTGACGGTGCCTCCGCCCTGTCGGCGGCGCGGTGCTCTAGGCCCGATCTGGCGATCCTCGATCTTCGGGTGCCCGACATGGACGGCCGGCTGCTGCTCGATCGACTGCGCGAGTCTCATCCGACGATGCTGACGATTCTTCTGCACCAGAAGTCCTCGCGGCCCACGGTGGACACGGACCCCCGTGACTGGTTGGTCAAGCCATTCAGCATCGAGGACGCGATGTCGCGGGTCCGGAGGACGCTGCGCAACAATGGCGTAGACCACGAGTCCGTTCGTCCCGTGGCGTCAGTCGGTGACCTCGTCCTCGACGAGGAACATCAGCGCGTGTGGCGTGGTGGTGACCGAATCGTGTTGACGCCGACCGAATTTGCGCTCATGCGGTTCTTCGTCCGCAACCCCTGCCGGGCTCTTGGCATCCGGGAGATCCTCGGCCGGGTCTGGCACTACGACTACACGGGACAATCCTCGCAGGTACGGCTCTACGTGTCCTACCTACGCCGACGAGTCGACGACGGCCGGGACCCGATGATTCACACCCTGCGCCGGACCGGGTACATCCTGAAGCCGTCACGCGGAGACATCACCCCGATCGCGCCGTCCTCGGTCGTGGTCCCGTCGGTCGGCATCCCAGAAGGTGTCAACGGCGTTGCCGGGCAACGATGGGACTCGTGAGGCAGGACGACGGCTCGGGTGGGCGGACGGGTGAACCCCCGACCAACTGAATGTCAGCGTGCGGCGACCGTCAGGTCGTACAGCATGACGCCGTCCACCGTCGTCGAGGTGTAATGCTGCTTGACCCAGTCACCTATCTGCGCAGATTCCGATTCCGCACCCGACTCCGTGCGGAAGTCGGGCATTCCCGGGTGGGGTGACTCCAGGAAGTAATGGATGCGCTCATCGCCGACGTACTCCTGGAATTGCCGCAACGTCGGCGCCGGGTCCGCACCGGCGAAGCCACCAATGGGCATCACCGAGTCGCCGGTCGCCAGCTGATATCCCGATGCCTCCATCGACCCGATCGCCGCGGCAACCCAGGTGTACTTCTCGGCGTCGGCGGAGAGCAATTCAGTCACCTGCTCGGACGGCTTGTCCTGCCCGGGCAGGTGGCCACCGCCGCCAGGGGGCTCGGGCAATCCCCCGTTCGTCGACGGGCCCGCCACGATGATGGGACCGGTGTGCGCAGTGCCCACTGTTTGGATGCAGTACGCCACCGGACCGGCGAGAGCGGCGGTCACGGCCACGACTGTCGCCCACGCCTTCAGGTTGCCCATCGCAGGGGTCGGCCCGGGCCGGACGGCGGCGACTACGAGGCCGACCGTCGCCACCGCTCCGAGTGCCACGACGATCCAGCGCAGGGCGGGGACGAAGTCGGGTGACCTGCCTAACAACACCCATGCCCAGCCGGTCGTCATGGCCGCCACGACGGCCAGGAGCGCTGTCACCCAAAGCTTGTCACGATGATGCCACAGGTGCACCGAGCCGATGCCCACCACGGCTGCCACGCCGGGCGCAAGGGCCACGGTGTAGTAGTCGTGGAAGATCCCCGCCATGTTGCTGAACACCAGGCCGGTGACCAGGAGCCAGCCGCCCCAAGCGAGGTAGGACGCCCGGGTGGGATCAGTGCGCGCGGCGCGGCCGCACAGCACCAGACCGGCGACGAGGAGCACCAGGGCGGCGGGCAGGAGCCAGGAGACCTGGGTGGCGGACGCGGTGTCGAACATACGGGTGATGCCGGCGGAGCCGAACATTGGTGGGCCGCCGGGACCGCCCGGTCCGCCGGGACCCCCCGGTCCGCCGCCAGCTGGGGGAATTGGTAGTCCGCCCCCGCCGCCAGCTCCGCCACCGAGGATGCGGCCCAGACCGTTGTAGCCGAGCGTCAGCTGCAGGAAGCTGTCGTTGGAGGAACCGCCGATGTAGGGGCGATCGCCCCGTGGCCACAGTTCGACCAGTGCCACCCACCAACCGGCGGCCACCACCGACGCCGCCAACCCGGCCAACAGTTGGAGCAGCCGTGTTCGAAACCGCGGCGGCGCGGCGAGCAGATACGCGACCGCGAGCCCCGGCATGATCAGCACGACCTGCAGCTGTTTGGTGAGAAAGCCGACGCCGATGAGGGCGCCGCACAGGACGACCCATCGGGTGCGACCGCTCTCGATCCCACGCAGCAGTGCCCACACCGCGGCCACCATCACGAAGACGAGCAGCGCGTCGGGGTTGTCGTAGCGGAACATCAACGTGGCGACCGGCGTCAGCGCGAGCAGCGCGCCGGCGATCAAGCCCGCCGCTGGTCCGAAAGTCCTACGCACGGCGGCATATACGATTGCCACCGACGCGACGCCGAGCACTACCTGAGGGAGCAGAATCGCCCAGGAGTTGACGCCGAACAGCCGCGCGCTGACTTCCATCACCCACAGTGACGCGGGCGGTTTGTCCACCGTGATCGTGTTCGCCGCATCGGACGATCCGAACAGGAATGCCTTCCAGCTTTGCGTGCCCGCCTGGACGGCTGCCGCGTAGAACGTGTTGCCCCAGCCATTTTGGCTGAGTCCGATCGTCCAGAACGTCGCGGTGCCGATCAACAGCACGGCCAACGCAGGCCTGGTCCAACGCGGGGGTGATGTCGGAACGCCGACCATCGTGCCGACGGCATCGTCATAGTTCTCCGTAGCGGGTGCTGCGGTGGTCATCGCGTCCTTCGTGGTCGGGTGCTTCGCTCGGGCGACGGTTGGAGCCTTGGTGCCAAAGGATCATGCAACGTGCACATGTGCATCCTCTAGGCCGAATATTTGTGCTGGCTGTGGATGCTCGAGCGGCGAGGCCCGGCTCATACCGTCCCGAGTCCGACGTTTGGTTCATGCAACACCCATAGGTTTCAGACGGTGACCGATTCGTGTTTCAAACGTGACCAGAGTGGCAGAACGTTATCCGCGTGCCACCAATTCTTCACCCGCGGCGCACCCCATTGGACGATCGGAACGGCGCACCCATGACTACCGAGACCCTGACACTCGCCCTTCCAATCGGAGTGGCGACCCCCCGAAATCGCCGACGATGGTCCGCCATCGCGGTACGACTCGTCGTATCGGCGACGGCCACGATCGGGGTGGCCGTCGCGATTCCTGCGCCGGCGAGCGCCGATGCGGGGGACGCGTCGCTGCTCGGCGACTTCGGAATCGGCAACAACGGAGCGATTAGCCAGCTCATCGCGCAGTTCGCCACGTCGTTGTGCCCCATGCTGGTACAACCGGGCAGCCAGGTCGTCAGCACGGCGACGACCGCGAGCGGCCACGGCGGGCTGGGATCGCAGCTCGCCGGCGGGGTAGCAGGGCTGGCGATCCAGACCCAGTGCCCAAACTTCATGACATCCTTGGCAAATGGTGACTTCACGGTTCTGAGTAACGCCGCGAGCATGCTGGGAATGGCGACGCCAGGCGCCAACTCGCTGTCATCCGTCACCGGTGCCTTGCCCGGCGCCCTTGCCACGCCCGGCACCTGAGCGAGGGTCGAAATGTCCTGTTTCACTGGAGATCGCAAGCTGACGATGGGCTTCCTCATCGCACTCGCGGCCGTCGCGATGTCGGCGGCCGCGCCGACGTCGGCGCACGCCGACACCGGGACGGACCCCGTCCTCAACACCGTCGGTACCGCCGGAGCGTCGACCACCGGGGCGTCCGCCTCACCCTCCCTGGGGACCTCGATCTGCGCGGCGATCCAGCAACCCGGTGAGACCATGGCGTCGATCGCCTCCGCACTCGCCGCCCGAGACGGCACCTCCCCACGGATGTCCAGGATCTTGACCGGGCTCTCCGTCTCCATCTACTGCCCGACGATGATGTCGACCCTGCCGGGCGACGACTGGCTGAACCTGCTCGGGGCAGGATCCTAGAGCTCGCCGCCCGACGATCGAATCCAGTTGCGGGCTAGATCTTTCCGCCCGGGAACATCGTCTTGACGGCCTGAGTGATGTTCGCGCGGGCGGCGGCGGCGCTGGTGGGGTCCAGGGAGCTGATGGCCATCAGGTAGCGGCGGTCGGGGCCGATCGCACCGGTGGACACGTGCAGCTGGTTCGAGCCACTCCAGCAACAGAACCAGCCCTGCTTGACCGCAACCGTCTCGGCGTAGAGCCCTTCGGGGATGCCGAACCGCTGCGGATAGCCGTCGGTTCCCGTTGGCGTCGATTGCGCGAGGTCGCTCAGGATGATGGCGGCCTGTTCGGGTGGCAGCCCGCCGGTACCGTCCAGGAGCTTGGAGTAGTAGCGGACGAGATCGGCTGCGGTGCTTTGCGTGACGTCCCAATGGCCGTTGTACGGCGCCGTCGTGCTGGTCAATCCGTACCGGGCGACGACGCGTCCGATGATGGCATTTCGACCGTCGCGGTCCCAGAAGTTCTGGGCCGCAGTGTCGTCGGAGGAGCGCAGCATGACGTCGAGTGACTTACGGTCGGCATCCGACAGTTGCGTCTTGCCCTCCGCCACTTGGAGTAAAAGGTCGTCGGCGATGAACAGCTTCACCACCGACGCGATGGGGAAGGGTGCGTTGTTTCCGTTGGAGAAGACTTGGCCGGTGTCACGATCCATTACGACGGTCTCGATGTCGGCCCCGGACGACGTCGCGTCGGCGGTGGCCTGACGGATGCGGACGTCCAGTCCCTCGAGCGGCGCCACCGCTTCGACGGACGGGGTCTCTGGCGCCGCCGGAGGGGGTGCCTCCGGCGTGACCTGCGTGGCCGGCGGTGAACCCCACACCTGTGCCTCACACCCGTTGACGAGCAGTACCGCCAGGCAGACGATCGCCGTTCGCGTCATCGCTCGTGTTGCCAGCCGTTGACGCATGTGTCCCCTCCGAGAAGATCGTGACCATGGAGGCAACGCTGCAACCACCGGTCACCCCACCCTAATCGGCCGACGCCGACTTCGGACTCCGCTCACCGAAGGCGTTGTGGGAGCTAGCCGCTCGCTGGGGGGATGACGTGCTTTCGTTCGTGGTCGAAGACCACCTCCGTCCGCACGCCGGCGACTTCCCGCCGTTTCGTCAGCGAGTCGAGCACGAAGTCGCGCAGCGCCTGGGTCGACGGCACCGCGACGTGGACGAGCACGTCCTCCGCGCCGGTGGTGACGAACACCTGGATGGTCTCCGGCAACGTGGTCACGAAGTTCCGGAAACCCAGTACCACCTCGCGGGACTGGGGGCGCAGTCGGACGGTGATCATTGCCTGCACGGGCCGCCCCAGTCGCGCGGGGTCGACCACGAAGTGCACCCCCGCCAAGACGCCGCTCTGGCGCAATCCGCGGACGCGCTCCAGCGTGGTCGACGGGGACACGCCCAGTTCCGCGGCGAGGTCGCGGTTGCTGCGCCGACCATCTGCCTGCAGCGCGGCCACGATCGCCGCATCCAATTCGTCCACGCCGCCATCGTCGCACCCGTTACCGAATTAAGTTCGGCAACTCTGGTTCGTGGCCCGCAACTTACCTATCGTCGTCGCCATGAGCGAACTATCGACGTCCACGGGTACCGTGTACGAAACTACGCGTTTGCACACCAAGATCGCGGTCATCCTCGACGACGCTCTCCCGACGTGGCAGAAGCTCAACGTGACGGCGTTCTTGGCCAGCGGCATCGCGGCGACCGCGGTCGAGTCGATCGGGTTGGGCTACGAGGATGCCGACGGGACCGGCTACACACCGATGTTCGGTCAGCCCGTGATGGTGTTCGGCGCAGACAAGGCTCGTCTGATCCGTACCCTCAACCGGGCGGTCGACCGCGGGGTGACTCCCGCCATCTTCACCACGGCGCTGTTCGACACCGGTCACGACGAGGCGAACCGCGCCGCGGTGGCAGCGGTCCGCCGCGCCGAGTTGGACGTCGCCGGGCTGGCGGTGCGGGCCGAACGCAAGGTCGTCGACGCGATCGTCGACGGACTCAAGCTTCATCGCTGAGGACGCGAGCGCGGGAGCGGCTGCGTGGCGCCGCCGACCGGGGCGGCCGAGAGCGCAAGTGGTCGCGGGCGGTGACCATCATGTCCCCCAGGGCGTCGACGTCGCGTTCCTCGAGGGAGTCGAACAGCAGTTCGCGCACGACGCCGATGTGGCCCGGCAACACCTTGGCCACCTTGGCGCGGCCCGCGTCGGTGACGTCGACGACGGTTGCTCGTTGATCGTCGGGAGACGTCGAACGGGAGATGAGGCCGTCCTTCTCCAGCAGCCCGGCCTGATGGGTCAGTCCCGAGCGGCTGTACACGACGCCGTCGGCCAGCTCGGTCATCGTCAGCGCGCGGTCCGAGTGCGCGAGCTTGGCCAGGATCTCGAACTGCACGTAACTCAGCCCGCCCTCGGCCTGCAGCTGTTGTCGCACGGCGTACTGCAGCAGGCTGGTCACCTCCGTCAGGGCGAAATAGGCCCGGAGCTGGGCGGGGTTGAGGGAGTCGGGCATGCGGCGAGTTTAGTGCTTCGACGTCGAAGTTCCCGGCGTTGCGCAGCGGCACGACCGTCGTGCTCACCGGCCACACGGGCCGGTGAGCGACGAGGGGGGCGTCAGCGGTCGACGGGGACGAGGATGGTCTTGCCGTGCAGGCGGCCGGCGTCGGAGTCGGCATGCACGGCCGCCGCGTCGGCGAGCGGGCGACGGTGGACGACCTCGACGCGCAGCTGCCCGTCGTCGACGCGGCGCACCAGCCCAGCCAATTGCGCGGCGTCGCTGCGCACGAACACCCGCTGTGAACGGACCCCGCGCTCAGGATCTTTCGGCCCGAAGACCATGGTGCCGACGTGGAAGCCGCCGTCGACGACGAGGCCGATGAGTGCTTCCGTCTGCTCGTCGGTGGTGGGGATCAGGTTGAGCACCACGTCGAAGGGTGCGCCGTCGACGGCGAGGGGTGACTGCGTGTAGTCGACGTAGTCCACGATGCGGTCGGCGCCGTAGCCGCGCAGCCGGTCGGAGTCGCCCTGCTTGGCGGTGGCGGTGACCACGGCGCCCGCCTGCTTGGCCAACTGGACGGCGTAGCCGCCCACCGCACCCGAGGCGCCGTTGACCAATACCGACTGACCCGTCACGAGCCCGGCGATCTCGAACAGGGACTGCCAGGCCGTCAACCCGGCCTCCGGCAGCGCAGCGGCATCGGCCAGCGGAACCGACGTCGGTGCGGCAGCGAGTGAGTCGGCCGGGGCGATCGCGTACTCCGCGGCGGCTCCGTCGGCATCCAGCGGCAGGAAGGCGACGACCGCGTCGCCGACGCTCCATCCCGCCACGCCCTCGCCGAGCTCGGCGATGGTTCCGGCCACGTCCACCCCGGGGGTGTGGGGGAAGCTGATCGTGTACACCTCCGCGAGGTACCCGCCGCGGATGCCGGCGTCGACCGGGTTGAACGAGGTGGCGGCCACCTCGACCAGGACCTGTCCTGGGCCGGGAACCGGCCTGGGAGCGTCCTCGTATGCGAGCACGTCGCTGCCGCCGTAGCGGTGGTATCGCACAGCCTTCATGATGTCCTCCGTCGTCAGGTGCTTCGAATGTGAAGCAGTTACGGAGGATGTAACTCCTTCGATGTCGAAGCAATTCCCCGCGCGTCAGGCGGACTCGGCGGCGCGCGAGAAGGCCCATCGGGCGATGCTCTCCGCGTACCGGGGCGTTTCCACCTCGCAATGCCGTCCCGAGGCCTCTTGCCGGGCCGCCGCCGCCTCATCGAACGTCTGGCCGTGCTCGGCGACGAATTCCAAGAAGTGCTCGGTGGGATGCGACGTCACCGTGTTGGTGTAGCGGCAGCAATCCCCGTCGAGCTGCTCCATCCGCAGCTCCCAGATGACCTGGGTGGTGGTCCACCCGGACGGGGTCAGAACGTCTGACGACGACACCATCTTGCAGTAGTGGCGCTCGGCGACCTCGAAGCGGTACTGCTGGATCACCAGCCCCGTACCGATCATCTCGACGTTGATCGACATCGGCGTCCCGTCGTCGTCGACGGTGTAGCCGGCGGCCTTGTGGTCACCCGGCGCGCACCGCTGATATTCGTGTGTCGGAAGCGTTTTCAGCCACTGTGCGACGTCGACGTGATCGAAGGGCGCCTCCACGTCCGCGGTCGCGACCGCGTGTGAGAGAACCAGATCGTCGCGAACTGCCGTACCCATGTCGTGCTCCTGCCGTCGGTGACCGTCGTCGTCGGGCTGGCGAGGGCCGCTCAGCCGTCGACGCCAGCTTCTCAAGGCAGGAATGAGTCGGCAATGACGCTGTCCTGACCGCGGCGGTAGTGTCAACCCCCAATGCGATGGTGACGTCCGCCGGTGCGGCGGGTCAGCCGACCACCCAGTCGGCCATGACGTCGGCGAGGGCACGAACGCCGACGTGGCAGTCGTCCGGTTCGGCGTGTTCGTCGGGAGAGTGCGAGATTCCGGTCGGGTTGCGAACGAACATCATCGCCGTCGGCACCTTGGCCGAGAGGATGCCCGCGTCGTGACCCGCTGCCGTGGGCAAGGTGGGGATGTCCCCGAGGTGAGCCAGGGACCGCACCAGCCGCTCCCGGGGCCCCGACGGGAAGTCGACGACGGGCGTGACGGATTCGACGAGCACCTCGAGGTCGACGCGGTCGGTCGCGCAGTGCTTGCGGGCCTCGGACTCGACGTGTGCGACGAGTGCGGCCAGGGTCTGCTCGTCGGCGGCGCGTGCGTCGAGCCAGGCCTTGACCGTCGACGGAATCGCGTTGGCACCGTTGGGAAGTACCCGGACCTTGCCGAACGTGGCGACCGCGTCGTGCAGCGCCGCCGCCGAACGGGCGCTGTGCACCGACGACGCGAAGGGCAGCATCGGGTCTCGACGGTCCACCAATCGCGTCGCGCCGGCGTGGTTGGCCTCGCCGGTGAAGGTGAACTCCCACCGTCCGTGTGGCCAGATCGACGACGCGACGGCCAGCGGTCGGTCGACGAGGTCCAAGGCTCGACCCTGCTCGACGTGCAACTCCACATACACCCCGACCCTGTCGGTGAGTGTGGTGTCGGCGCCGACGTGTTGCGGTGCGCGACCCGCCTTCGTCATCGCCTCGGCCAGAGTCACCCCGTCGGCGTCCCGGAGCCCGAGGGCTCGATCCGGCGTCAGCGCCCCGGTGCTCAACTGGCTCCCGACGCAGGCGACACCGAACCGCGCGCCCTCTTCGTCCGAGAAAGCCGCCACCGCAACGGGAATCGTCGGTTTCACACCACGCTCGCGAAGGAGGTCGACCGCAGCGAAGCCCGACACGACACCCAGCGGTCCGTCGAACGCGCCACCGTCGGGCACCGAGTCCAAATGCGAACCGGTGACGAACGCACCCGTGGGGTCGCCGCTCCAGCCGACGGGCATCCACCATGCCCACAGGTTGCCGTTGCGGTCCTCCTCGACGTCCATGCCGCGGCTCGTGGCGTTCGACCGAAACCACTCACGCAGTGTCAGATCAGCGTCACCCCAGGCAAATCGGCGATATCCGCGCGTCGACCGATGCAGGCCCACGTCGAGAAGGGCGCCCCACAGGCCGTCGAAGGAGCTCACTCGTCAGTACCGGCCGGGAATCCAGTTGGTGCCGGCGAGGGGCACCCGTGCCATCGCCGACGCTTCGACGGTGAGGGCGACCAAGTCCTCGGGTTCGAGGTTGCGCAGGTGCGATTTGCCGCAGGCTCGTGCGAGCGTCTGTGCCTCCATCGTCAGCACGCGCAGGTAGTTGGCCAGGCGCCGCCCGCCTTCGACGGGGTCGAGGTTCTTGGCGAGCTCTGGGTCCTGGGTGGTGATGCCGGCCGGGTCGCGGCCGGCCTGGAAGTCGTCGTAGAAGCCAGGCGCCGAGCCAAGCTCGCCGTACTCCTTCGCAAAGCGAGGGCTGTTGTCGCCCAGCGCAATCAGTGCCGCGGTTCCGATGGCGACGGCGTCAGCACCGAGCGCCATGGCCTTGGCGACGTCGGCGCCGCTGCGAATACCGCCCGAGACGACCAACTGCACTGATCGGTGCACACCCATGTCCTGCAAGGCCTGCACGGCCTGCGGGATGGCGGCCAGCGTCGGAATGCCGACGTGTTCGATGAACACCTCCTGGGTGGCCGCGGTGCCGCCCTGCATGCCGTCGACGACGACGACGTCGGCGCCGGCCTTCACCGCGAGCTTGACGTCGTAGTAGGTCCGGGTGGCGCCGACCTTGACGTAGATCGGCTTCTCCCAGTTGGTGATTTCGCGCAACTCGAGGATCTTGATGGCGAGGTCGTCAGGGCCGGTCCAGTCGGGATGGCGGCAGGCGCTGCGCTGGTCGACTCCCATGGGCAGGGTCCGCATCCCCGCCACCCGCTCGGTGATCTTCTGCCCCAGCAGCATTCCGCCACCGCCGGGCTTGGCGCCCTGTCCGAGGACGATCTCGATGGCGTCGGCCTTGCGAAGGTCGACCGGGTTCATACCGTAGCGCGACGGCAGGTACTGGTAGACCAGATTCTTGGACTGACCCCGCTCCTCGGCGGTCATTCCGCCGTCACCGGTGGTGGTGGAGGTGCCGACCTCGCTGGCCCCGCGGCCGAGGGCTTCCTTCGCCTGGCCGGACAACGCGCCGAAGCTCATCCCCGCGATGGTGATCGGGATGTCCAGGTGCAAGGGGAATTTCGCATGCGTGTCGCCGAGCACGACGTCGGTGTCACACTTCTCGCGGTAGCCCTCTAGCGGATAGCGCGACACCGATGCGCCGAGGAACAAGAGGTCGTCGAAGTGCGGGAGCGCGCGCTTGGCGCCCCATCCGCGGATGTCGTAGATGCCGGTCTCTGCGGCGCGCTGAATCTCGGCGATCACGCCGCGGTCGAAGGTGGCGGACTCGCGCAGCTGCGTCGGGGGTGTGGGTGTCGTCATGACCTGGCTCTCCTAGTACGCGCTGGCGTTGTCGACGTGGAAGTTGTAGAGCTGGCGGGCGGAGCCGTAGCGGGTGAACTCGCCGGGGTCGTGCGTCATGCCGGCAGCCTCGAGCAGCTGCGCCAGCTCGGCGAGATGTTCCTCGCGCATGTCCTTCTTGACGCAGTCCGCGCCGAGCGACGCCACGGTGCCACGGACGTACAGCCGCGCCTCGTAGATCGAGTCGCCCAGTGCCTCACCGGCGTTTCCGCAGACGACGAGCCTGCCAGCCTGGCCCATGAAGGCACTCATGTGGCCGACGTTGCCACCGACGACGACGTCGACGCCCTTCATCGAAATGCCGCAGCGCGCAGCGGCATTGCCGTCGACGATCAGAATGCCACCGTGTGCGGTGGCGCCCGCCGACTGCGAGGCGTCGCCCTTGACGTGCACCCGTCCCGACATCATGTTCTCCGCGACGCCTACCCCGGCGTTGCCGGTGACGGTCACGGTGGCCTTCTGGTTCATGCCGGCGCAGTAGTAGCCGACGTGACCGTCGATGGTGACGTCGAGGTCGGCGTCGAGCCCACATGCCAGCGCGTGCGCGCCCTCGGGATGGGTGATGGTGAGCCGGGTGGGCGCGCCCGGCGAGCTGAGCAACTCGTTGACCTCGCGGGTGCTCGACGTCCGGAGGTCGATCACTCCGTTCGCCGTCGGGGTGGTGGTGCTCACTGGCGGTGCCATACGTAGACCTCTTCTGGCTCGGGTTCGAAGATGCGGGCGGTGTCGATGCCGGGGAGCTGCGCCAGGGCGCGGTACTCCGACGCCATGGCCACCCAGCGGTCGGTTTCGGCGATGATCGCCGGCTTGCAGGCGATGGCGTCGCGGACCACCGCGAAGGAGTCGCTGGTGGACACCAGCAGGGTGTAGAAGCCGTCGAAGGTCTCGTTGAGCATCAGAAGGGCCTTCTCCAGGTCGACGCCCTCGGCGAGCTGCTTGGCGACGTACCGCGCACCCACCTCGGTGTCGTTCTCGCTGTCGAAGGTGACGCCGGCGCGTTCGAGGTCGTGCTTGATCGACATGTGATTGGAGAACGACCCGTTGTGCACCAGGCACTGATCCGGGCCGACGGCGAACGGATGCGAACCCCCCGCCGTGACGGCCGATTCGGTGGCCATCCGGGTGTGGGCGACGCCCTGCCATCCGCTGGCCGAGCGCAGGCCGAAGCGATTCGCCAAATCGGTCGGGTTGCCCATCCCCTTGAGGACGGTCAGGTGCTCACCGAATCCGATGATGCGGGCGGTCGGCACGGTGGAACGCACCGCGGCGGTCAGCACGTCGGTCGCCACGGGGGCGTGGACCACGATGGTCGGGTCGAGGTCGTGACCGGTAACCGGCGCGGAGAGTGCGAGGCCGAGCTGTTCGGCGAGTTCGGTTGCAGGAATGGGGGAGTCGAGGAGCGAGACGGTGGCCTCACCCTCCGGTGACCACGTCGGGTCACCGTAGACGGCCATGCCGGCCGAGTCTGGGCCCCGGTCGCACATCGCGTCCAGCATCCCGGACAGCAGGGCCCCCAGTTGGGGATGGAGCGTGGCGTCACGCAGATGAAGACCGACGATTCCACACATGGAATGCCTCCTCGAAGAGTTGTGGTGATCAGAAAGAGGTGAGGTAGCGGTCGATCTCCCAGGAGGAAACCGTGTTGTGCCAGTCGAAGAACTCCGCACGCTTGCATGTGGCGAAGTACGTGGCCACACCCGGGCCGGCGACGTCGAGGGCCTCGGTCAACACCGAGTCGGCCTCGAAGGCGTCCATCGCGTGCAACAGCGTCATGGGCAGCATCTCGCTGGGGGAGTCGCCCGTTCCGGGCTTGCCGGGATGCAGGTCGCGGCGTACCCCGTCGAGTCCGGCGGCAATGGCGCCGGCGGCGGCGAGGTACGGGTTCGCCGATCCGTCACCGCCGCGCAGTTCGACGCGATTGTGGTCCGGTACCCGGAGGTAGTGCGTGCGGTCGTTGCCCCCGTAGGTGGCGTACCGCGGCGACCACGTCGCCCCACTTGTCGTCGCCGTCGCACCGGTTCGCTTGTAGGAGTTTACCGTTGGTGCGATCAACCCCTGGAGTGCGCAGGCGTGCTCGAGGATCCCGGCCACGAATGCGTAGGCGGTCCGGGACAAACCGAGCCCCAACTCGTCGTCGGAATCCGGGAAGACCGCGCCCGCGTCGTTCCAGAGGGACAGATGCATGTGCAGACCGCTGCCGGTGCGGGTGGTGAAGGGCTTCGGCATGAAGGTTGCCTGCATGCCGCGCTTCTCGGCGACGACAGACAGCAGATACCTCAACGTGATGACGCGGTCGGCGGTGGTCATGGCGTCGGCGTAGTCGAAGTTCTGCTCGAACTGTCCGTTGCCGTCTTCGTGGTCGTTGGCGTAGTTGCCCCACCCGAGTGTGTTCATCGCTGCGGAGATCTCGGTGAGGTGGTCGTACATGCGGGTGACGTCTCGCGCGTCGTAACAGGGAGTGGCGCTGGTGTCACTGCGGTCTGCGGTGACGAGTTCCCCGTTGACGCGGTTGACCAAGAAGTACTCGATCTCGGCGCCGACGTTGACCGAGTACCCCAGCTCCGCGGCCTTGCGTAACTGCTCTCGCAGGATGATTCTCGGTGCGAACGGCCATGGCCTGCCGTCGACGTGCGGATCGCAGTGCACGATCGCCAGACCCGGCTTGATGAACGAGATCGGGGTGAAGGACGTGACGTCGGCCATCGCCACCAGGTCGGAGTCCTTGGGTTCCTGGCCCATGTGGCCCGCCGCGTATCCGGCGAACCCGACGCCGTCGGTTTCGAGTTGCTCGACCGCCTGGATCGGGACGAGCTTGGCGCACGGCTTGCCGGACAGGGTCACGAAGAGGGCCAGGATGAAGGTGGTGCCGCTGGCGCGCGCCACCTCCGACAGGGTGGGCGCCCGGCCGTGCTTCTCGGCTGGTGGCTCCAATGCCGTTGTCGGGGAATGTGTCTCGATATCGTCGAGGTCGACGTCGGTGTGGGTCATCGCATTTCTCCTGCGCCCTCGTAGGGATGGAGGCTGAACAGCAAGTCGCCTTCGGCGAATCGCGAGTACCGGAAGTCGTCGGCGTTGACGTTGGGCAACGAGGTCTCGCCGTCGACCAACAGGTCGGCGACGAGCTTGCCCACCGCTGGCGAGATCTTGAATCCGTGACCGGAGAATCCGGTCGCGAGGAACAACCCGTCCACGGGCGACGGCCCGATGATCGGGTTGTAGTCGGGGGTGACGTCGTAGGCGCCGACGTACGAGCTGGTGATGCGCGGGTCGGGCATGTCGGGCAGCCGATGGCCGAGCTTGACGACGTTCTTCTCGATCGCCGATTCGTCGGCTCGGTTCACGTACTTGTCCGGGTCGACGAATTCCGGGGCCTGATGGTCGGAATTGCCTACCAGCAGTTCACCGTTGGGCTCGCGGCAGATGTACTGCAGTCCGGCGAGATCCGACAGCACGGGCACTTCGGGGGTGGGGACGCCCTGGTCCACCAGCACCAGTTGGGCCCGTTGCGCCTTCACGTCCAGGTCGACTCCGACACCGGCGGCGAGGGTGGGTGCCCACGGTCCGTTGGCGAGGATGACGTGGTCGGCGTGGATCTGCGATCCGTCGGCCACGGTCACGCCGTACACCGAGCCGTGGTCATTGGTCAGCAGTTCGGTGACCAACGTCCCCTGGCGGATGGTGACGCCCATCTTGCGTGCCGTCGCGGCGAAGGCCATGCCCGTCATGTACGCCTCGCCGCGTCCACCGAGCGGCTCGTAGGCAAAGAGGGCGAAGTCTTCGAGATGCAGCCCCGGCCACAGGTCGGCCATGGTGTCGTGGTCGATGAAGTCGGTGGCGATGCCCAGTCCCTGCATCATCGCGATGGTGGCCTCGAGGGGCTTGACGTTGTTCTCTCCGACGCCGACCACGTAGCCGCACTGGCGAAATGACATGTCGTCGCCGAACAGCTCGGTGGCGCGGGTGAACACGTCGATTCCGTACCACGACATCGCCGCCAGTGAGGGTGTCCCGTAGTGGCAGCGCACCACCCCGCTGGACTTCGCGGTCATGCCCGAGCACAAGGTGTCGCGCTCGAGTACCAGGACGTCGGTCTCACCGCGTTCGGCAAGCGAGTAGGCGATGGCGAGTCCCTCGAGACCGCCCCCGACGATCAGGAAGCTGGTGGTGTCCGGCACGTGATGGTCCTCGTGGTGTCGTCTGGTCCAGACAGCGGTTTACGCCCATCCGTCTGTTTCCTTGTAGGAGTCACCGTAATCTAGCATTAGACGACGCGAGGCGCATCTTGACGATCCCCGCCTCAATCGATCGATGGTGTTTCTCGGTGCTATTGCGGGTTTAACCGCATTACCCGTGTCGGCTGCCCGTCAGCGGGTGGATCGTGGCCACCAGGATGGATGCGGTCCCGGTGACCTCGACGGACTCCCGACGAGACAGTCCCCGGTGCCGGCGGCGTGGTCGCCGGAGGCGAGGCTGCCCCGGTGGACGTAGACGACCGTGGTTGCGTCGGGGTCGGTGAACACCGCGGAGTGAGCGAGGTGGAGCGGCTCGACGTGCACGGTCGCCGCGGAGGCGTCGACCATGACGTTGAACGCGCTCGTCGGCCCGCTCGCCACGCAGTCGGGCGCCAGCTCGCCGTCGAACGGGCAGGGCTCGAGGGGGTCGAGCTCGACGGTGCGCCCGACCCAGGAGAGAGTGACGCCGTGGTCCCCGACGACCGTGAACACCCGGTGCAGACCCGGGAACGAGGAGAACGTCGTACGTCCGGTGCTCAGGTCGGCGACGCTGATCCGCCACGCCGGAGGCTGTCCCTCGCCGGTGGCGATCACCTCCGTGGCGCCGGCGCCGTTCTTCCAGGGAATGCGCAGCCGATCCGATCGCCGGATGAGGACCGTTCGGCTGCTCCCGTCGGTCAAGAGTCCGAGTCGTCGGGATAGGCCGTGATGGCCAGGAACCTGATGGGTAGGCGGACGAGCTCGTGCGGGCCGTGCAACCCCTCGCCGTCCAGCAACAGGGAATCGCCCGGCCGCAGCGTGTACTCGGACTCGCCGTGTCCGTAGACCATCACGCCCTCGAGCATGTACAGCATCTCGGTGCCTGCGTGCTGGAAGAGTGGAAAGACCTCGCTCGCGTTGGTCAGGGTCACCAGGACCGGCTCGAGCCGTTTGTGTTGTCCCCGAAGGGCACCCAGCAGTTCGTAGTGATGTCCGACGCGTGTTCCGCGCCCGACGATCACCGCGCCGTGGCCGGATTCCACGAATACGGCTTCGCGCTCGGTGTCGGCACCACGGAACAACGACGTGACCGGAACGTCGAGACCGGAGGCCAGCCGGGCGAGGGTGTTGAGGCTGCACGACGTCTGGGCATTCTCGATCTTGGACAGCATGGCCTTGGAGATGCCGACCTTGGTGGCCATGTCGCCTACCGAGAGTCCGGTCGAACGGCGAAGCGCACGAACCCTTTTCGCGATGACCTTCTCGAGGTCCACGCCGGTCGGTGTGTCACGCGGAACCTCACGCGCCACCGGGGCGGGGTCCCCGGTGTCGCGGTGCTCGTCGACCGATTCGGTGCTCGTCATCGGCAAAGTCTATAAGGGACGGCTTCGGGCGCCGTCGCGGCGCGGTTCGTCACCGAGGCGCCTGAGCCGGCCTCAGGGGTGCAGGTTCCACTGGCCGCAATCCTGGGCCATGACGTCGTTGACGTCGACTTCCAGCCCGCCGACCACCGGACCCGGGTTCGTCGCGGTACTCACGATGCGCTGGTAGAGAACGGCGGCGGGGTAGATCTGACCACCGGACCAGGACCGGGTTTGCCAGGCCCACACGTGGCCGGGAGATCGCGAGTTCCCGATGACGCCGTCGGCCGCCGCCCACTGGCAGGGATTGATGCCGGCGTAGATGCCGGTGCGCTGCACCCCGAGCACGGCGTTGATGCCACGAAACCACGGCAACGCCACCGTGTTCCAGGTGTCGCGGTTGATGTCGTCGTCGACGCTGAAGAAGATGGGTGCGCTCTGGCCGCCCCCTGCCGCGGTATGCAGTTGCCAGGCGGTCCGAGCGTCGGAGATCCCCCCGGCGTATCCGCGCGTGAAGTCCGACGGCGCAGTCCCGCCCGGCTTGCCGTACTGGTAATTGCTGACGATTACCAGTCCGGCGGCATTCAGCGACCTGGCGTAGGGCAAGGTGATCGGCTTTGCTCCGAAGGACGACCCGGGCCGTGATGTCGAGACGTAGTTGATCACCCCGGCGTGCCCGGCGGCACGGATGTCCTGGGCGGGAATCTGGCGCATGGCGAAGTCGATCAGCGTGGGGGCGGCCGCCGTCGCCGAGGGTGCGCCGGCACCCGCCGCGGCTGCACCCAGCCCGGCCAGCGCCGACGCCGCGGTGGCGTAGCGCAGTGCGTCCCGACGGGACACCGTACGCGGTGGCCGAGGACCGGCAGCCCCCGGCGAGTCCAGCATGGGGCGATGTTATCAATGTGACGGATGATGAAGCTGTAACGAATGCCGGCCGTGTCGGACCGCCAACGCGCCGTCAGGCTCGGGTGAACTGGTCGACCAGTAGTTCCAGTCGCGCCGACTCGTGGCCGGGGCGCAGCCGTCCCGTGCGGCTGAGGATGACCAGGCCGTGCAACGCGGCCCAGAACACCTCGGTCAACGTGTCGGCGTCGCGCTCGCCCGCGGCATCGCCGACGGCCTCGCTCAGCGCCGCGAACGCGGCGTCCAATTGCGACGGAGTGTCGTCGGTGGCGAACGGCAACGTGGTCGCCCGCAAGAACATTGCGTCGTATACCGCCGAGTGATCCCGTGCGAAGTCGAGATAGGCGCGCGCCACTGCGAGCGCGTCGCCGGTGCCGGACTTGGCCGCTCGTAGAGCGTCGCCGAGTTCGCCGAAACCGTCGAGTGCGACGGCGTCGGCGATCTGCTCCATGCCGGCGAAGTGCTTGTACAGAACTGGCTGGCTGTATTCGATCTCGGCGGACAGGCGGCGGGTGGTCACGGCGTCCCAGCCCTCGGCTTCGGCCAGCCGGCGAGCCGTGGCGACGATCAAGCGTCGGCGAGCGGCTCGCTCCCGCTCTCGACGATCCTCGATGGCCACGGCTCACACTATCACGGCTAGAAGTGCTAGCGGTGCTATTGACACATTCTCGACGCAGCGTTAGCGTTGCTAACACCTGAGAGACGTGCCCTCGGGGACCACCCACCAGGAGGCCACGATGCTTCAGCTCAGGACCTACACGCTGCGATCACCCGCTGCCCTCCGCCGGTACGCGACGATCCACTGGGCTCGCCACCTCGCCACGTTCGCCAGTTTCGGGGTGACCACGCACGGGGTGTGGACCGAATTCGGCGGCGAGAGTGATCGGCTCGTCGCGCTGGTCGGCTATCCACAGGGCGCCGACCCCGAGGACGTCACCCGGCAGATCATGGCCAGCCCGGAGTTCGCCACCGACATGGCGGGCTTCGACGTCGAGGACATCGTCGACGTTCAGACGACTCTGCTTGAGCCGACATCGTTTTCACCCGTTCACTGATCACCCTAGGAAGGTTCACCATGACAATCACGGTTACCATCGGCTACGTACTGGCCGGCCTCATCGCCGCCGCGATCATTTTTCTCGGCGCGCGCTTCCTCGTCGCGCCGCGCGTGGCGGCCGCCGGATACGGCGTGCCCGTCGACGTCGCCCAACCGGGTGCCCGCGCGTACCTCAGCGTCAAGGGCGTCCGCGACATCGCCTCTGGGCTGTTCGTGATCATCCTGATGATCGCGGGCGCCACCCACCTCGTCGGCTGGATCATCCTGGCGGCAACCATCATTCCAGTCGGCGACGCCGTCATCGTGCTCCGTAGCGGAGGGGCCAAGTCGACCGCGTACGGCATCCACGGCGCCACCGCCGCGGTCATGCTCGTCACCACGGCGCTCCTCCTCGTGTCCTGACTCGAACCTCCCGAACAGAACGGAAGCACCTACATGCGAGACGACCTCGTGTCCCCTCCGGACAGTGCGGCCTACCGGGCGGCCACCACTCCACACAACAACACGGTGGTGCAGCGGCCAGCCATGGTGGCGCACCCCCGCAGCGCCGACGACGTCGCCGACGCCGTCCGGTGGGCCGCGCAGCGCGATCTGCTCGTTGCGGTTCAGGCCAGCGGCCACGGCGCCGGAGCGTCGATCGGCGCGGATCAACTGCTGGTGGACACGTGCGGCCTGAACTTGGTGGACGTCGACGAGCGAGTGGCCCGCGTGGGTGCCGGCGCGACGTGGTCGGCGGTGAACGCGGTGGCCGACCGCGACGGGCTACTGGGGCTGGCCGGGTCCTCACCCACGGTCGGCGTCGCCGGCTACACGTTCGGTGGTGGAGTGGGATATCTGACCCGCCCCCACGGGATGGCGAGTGCGGCGCTGCTGGCGGTCGACTACGTCGACGGCAACGGGCAGGCGAGGCGGGCGACCGAGGATGCCGCCGACGTCGTCGACCGGGAAGCACTGTGGGCGTACCGCGGTGGCGGCGGGGTTGGCGTGGCCACCGCCCTCACCGTGGAACTGGTTGAGCCCCAGGAGCTCTGGGCCGGGTACCAGCTGTGGGGCATCGACGCGCTCGCAGCGGTCGCCGACGCGTGGGCCGATGCCATGGCCCAGATCGGAGCCGCACTGTCGACCAGTCTCAGCGTGCTGCACACGCCACCGAATGCACCCGCGTTCCCGCCGGCGCTGCGCGGGGTGCCGGTCGTGCACCTGTCCTTCGCATCGCCGGAGGGCGCGGAGGCGGCGGGTCCACTGCTGGACGCCTTGCGTGCGGCCCCGCAACCCGTGGTGGACAGCAGCTGGGCGCCCGCCGACGCGGCGCGGCTCGCGCAGATCCACCTCGACCCGCCCAATCCCGTTGCCGCACTCGGCATGGGCAGGTGGCTAGGGCAGGGCGGCGTCGCCCTGGCGGGAGACATGCTGAGCATCGCGGCCGGCACCGACTCGCCGTTGGCGATGGTCGAACTGCGCAACCTGGACAACACCGCAGCCACCCGTGACGGAGCGATGACCGCGGTACCGGGCCCGCTGCTGCTACACGCGGTGGGCAACGCCACCGACCCCGGCACGCGTAACGACATCGAGGAGGGGTTGGCCCATCTGCGCGACGTCGCCGGCCCGGCCGACACCGGTCGCTCGTCGGCGCCGTTCGCCGACGGGCGCGCCGCCGACTCCGGCGGACTGACGCAGCCGGACCTGAGTCGTCTCGCGGACGTTGCCGCCGCCGTCGACCCCGATCGGCGCATCGCGCCCTCGCGAATCCTCGCCTCCACCAGGCGCAGGTGAGGGCCGCTCGAACGCTTCTAGCGTCGACCCCCGAGCATTTCCTTCACGTCGCGGACCACCGACTCCGGCGCCGTCGCGGCCGAGCCCGACGAGTACGGAGGCCGAGGGTCGTACTCGATGATCAGTTGAACTGCCTGGGCCACGTCGTCGCCGGCGATGCGGCCGGCCAGCGTGAGAGCGGCGTCGATTCCCGCGGAGACGCCGGCGCCGATGAGGTACTTGCCGTCGACGACGACGCGTTCCGCCGTCGGGGTCGCGCCGAATTCCCTCAGCTGCTCCAGCGCAAGCCAATGGGTGGTCGCGCGGCGGCCCTTGAGCAGCCCCGCTGCGGCGAGGATGAGCGAACCGGTGCAGACCGACATGGTCCACGTCGTCGTCTGGTCGACGGCACGCAGCCAGTCGTGCAACGTGCCGTCCTCCATCTGGTGAACCTGGCCTGGTCCGCCGCCGATGACGACGATGTCGGGTTTGGTGACCGCGTCTAGGCCGGCGACGGCGCTGATCGACAGACTGCCGAGGTCGTTGACCACGAGGCCGGGGTGCTCCGCGACGAAGACGACCTCGGCGCCCGGAAGCCGACCGAGTACCTCGTAGGGTCCGACGACGTCGAGCGCGGTGAACCCGGGATAGAGCACGATGGCAATCTGCATGGGGGCTCCTCGTAGGGTTCGCCGTCCGACGCGACGGCCTTGACTGGTGCCGTCTGCAGCCTAGCGAAGTCCGGTCACGTCGAGGACAGTTGGGCGCCGTCGGCGAAATCTGTGCTGCGAGAGACTGATTCCCATTGGCGGATGTCTGCGTCAACTGCTGCCCGCGCGTCGCCGATCAGCCGCAGCGCGTCCGAGCCCAGCACCAGATGCGCGGGTGGTTCGTTCTCCGCCAGGATCGCCAGGATGGCGTCGGCGGCCTTGGCCGGATCCCCCAGCTGATTGCCGCTGGCCTTCACGCGGGCGGCCCGAATGGGTTCGAACAGCTCGTCGTAGTCGGCGATGGTGCGCTCGGCGCGCGTCATCGAGCGGCCGGCCCAATCGGTGCGGAACGACCCGGGTTCGATCGCCGTGACGTGGATGCCGAACGACGCGACCTCCTTGCGGATGCTCTCCAGCATGCCCTCCACCGCGAATTTGCTTGCGCAGTAAGCGGACATCCCGGGAACCGCCATGAGGCCTCCCATCGACGTCACCGCCATCAGGTGCCCGGCACGCCGCTTCCGGAGGTGGGGCAGCGCGGCCCGCAACGTCGCGGCGACACCGAAGACGTTGGTGGCGAACTGCGCCCGGAGCTCGGACAGTGGCGTCTCCTCGAAGGTGCCCTCGACGCCGTAGCCCGCATTCGCGATCACGACGTCGATCGGTCCCACGGTCGACTCGACGTCGGCCACGGTGCGCTCGACCGCGGCGTCGTCGGTCACGTCGAGTAGTCGCGCCCGAGCGCGTCCCGGCGACAGGGATTCGAACGCCGCGGCGTCCTCGGGACGTCGCACCGTGCCCACCACGTCGTGACCGGCATCGAGGGCTCCTGCCGCGATGGCGCGGCCCAGGCCGCTGCTCACCCCGGTGATGAAGAACGTCGTCACGAATTGCCTCCAAGGGCGGTCGAGGGCGCTGCAAAAGTTGTTGACATAGTGTCAAATGTATTCGATGCAGTGTCAAGTTAGGCGGTATGGCCCAAAAGGGCGAGGTGCGCTGTAGGTCGGCCGTCGATCCGAGGTGGGCAAAGCGGTTCGCCACGAGCCCAATTCAGATGGAGGGGCTTTCTTCGTGGAAGCCGCTTCGCCAACGGGCGTAGACGGCTAGCGTCCCGTGCGGCACGTACTTCTCATTGGCATCGGTCGCGATCGGGGTTCAGTCGGCGCATGGGGGCATCAGCACACGTAGGTCGGATTGGCGGCCTGGCCGCGGCATTGGGAATCGGCGCGGCCATCGGCTTGGGCTGCGGCGTCGCCTCGGCAGACACGACCGGGCAGTCCAACTCGGCGGATTCGTCGTCGACGTCGTCGTCGGGCATGTCGCCGAAGTCAGGGTCGGACTCGTCGCCTGGTCAGGCGGTCAGTTCGGAACACGACAGCACACCGGCGAAGGTCGTGACCGCAAAGCCCGCGGGGACGGTCACGATCACGAGCAAGCCGCACCGCGGCTCCCGGCCGACGCCCGATGGCTCCGCCGCGACGTCGGCGAAGCCCGATGCCGAGACCTCGTCGAGCACTGCGGCGACGCCGGCCAAGGCCACGGAGTCGGCCAAGGAGGAGTCGACCAAGAAGACGGAGTCGGCCAAGGACACGGAGTCGGCCAAGGACACACAACCGGCCAAGGACAGCCCGGGCGCCGACCCGGTCGAGGCACCGAAGACCACGGTCTCGGAGCCGGCCACACCCGCGCCGCCCTCGACCCCGACTGCGGTCACACACGACGCCGTCACAGCGGTGGCGGCCGCCGTCGTCGACCTGACCACCTCCGATACCGGCGGGTCGCCGGCCGCGCCCCCGGACTCGCCGGTCTCGTGGACGGTGGCCGCGGCGGCGCGCAAGGAGACGTTGGTTCCGGCGACGCCCGTGGAGCCGTCCTCCGCGTCCCACGTCGCCACCCCGAAACTGGCCGCCGCCGTGACCGCGGACGCACCGCCGGTTGCGGTGATCCAGACAGCACCGCTGGCGTGGCTGCAGCAGATCCCCGTGATCGGGCCGGCGTTCGTGACGCCGATCGTCGCCGCCATCCACATGATCCCGATCGTCGGCGACATCATCCATCCGTTCATCGGCTACCCGGTGCAGCCCGGCGCCCCCGGCGCACCGGTGTCACGCGACGTGATGATCACGTCGTTCGACGGCACCCAGATCTACGTGCACTTCATGCCGGCGGCCGGGTTGCCGGCCAAGGGCGTCGCGCCGACCATCCTGGAGGGCCCCGGGCTCGGGATGCCCGGGTCGACGAGCCTCGAGGTCACCCCGTTGGACGGAACCCTGACCGACGCGCTCGGTGCCGTGGGCGTCGGCACGCTGCGCCACGCCGGATACAACGTGGTCACGTGGGATCCGCGCGGCGAGTACCGCTCCGGCGGGGTGCTCGAGCTGGACTCCGCCGACTACGAGGCCAAGGACGTGTCGGCCATCATCAGCTGGCTGGCGACTCAGCCTGAGGCGCAACTGGATTCACCCGGCGATCCGCGAATGGGAATGGTCGGAGCGTCATACGGCGGCGGCATCCAGTGGGTCACCGCGGCCACCGACCACCGGGTCGACGCGATCGTGCCCAGCATTTCCTGGAACACCCTGAACACCTCGCTGTACAAGAGCGACGCGTTCAAGAGCGGCTGGGGCACGCTGCTCACCGCCGCGCTCCTGCTGACCGGTGCTCGCCCCAACCCCGAGATCTACCCCGCCGCCATCCAAGGCGACCTGACCGGGGTGCTCACCGACGCTCAGCAGGCCCTGCTCGCCCAGCGCGGACCCGCCGCCCTGCTCGGCGGTGTGACCGCACCGGCGCTGATCATTCAGGGCACCGTCGACACCTTGTTCTCGCTGCAGGAGGCGCAGGACAACGCGGCGGCGTTGGCGACGCAGGGCGTTCCGACCAAGGTGCTGTACTTCTGCGGCGGGCACGGTCTCTGCACCAACGACCTCTTCGACCCCACCGACGGTCAGGTGGTCACCGACGCGACGTTGAACTGGTTGGCGCGCTACGTGAAGGGTCAGGACGTGTCGACCGGACCCAAGTTCGAGTGGGTGGACCAGCACGGGCAGTACTACACGTCGAACACCTACCCGTCGGCGCCAGGCGTGCCGATCGTCGCGGCCAGCGGCCAGCCCGGCGTGCTGCCACTGGTGCCGCTGCTCTTCGGTTCCGGCCCGTTGCTCGGCGTCCTGCCCATCGGAGCGACCGCCGCGCTCAACGCCTACAACTTGTCCATCCCGGCCGCCGCGACGACGACGTACGTGGTGGGGGCGCCGCAGCTGAGCCTGACCTACTCCGGGATCGGCACCAGCAGGCACGTCTTCGCCCAACTGGTCGACGATTCGACCGGCGCAGTCCTCGGGAACCAGGCGACGCCGATTCCGGTGACCCTCGACGGCCAGACGCACACCATCAGCATCCCGATGGAGCAGGTTGCACAGACGCTGAAGCCGGGCCAGACGCTCACCCTGCAACTCGTCGCGTCGACGGCCAACTACGAGAACTTCGGGGCCTTCGGCGCGCTGACCGTGTCCAACCTGCGGGTGTCGTTGCCAACCATCACCGACGCGGTGGCGGTGACCGCGGCGCCGGCGTCGGTGCTGACGTAGTCGGTCAGGCCTGCCCTCACCTGACAGAGTGACTCCGTGTCCGAAGACGACGACGCCGTCCGCACCCTGCTGGCATATCTCGGCGCCGCGATGGTGGCGACCGGGCAGCCGGTCAGCGACGTGGAGGACGAGCTCGCCGAGGTGAGCACCGCACTGGGCTTCCCCGACGTCCAGATCGCGGCCTCGCCGACCGGCGTCTTCCTCAACCTGGCCAGCGGTCTGCCCGCCACGTTCGAGTCGGTCCAGGGCGGACTTCGTCTCGACCAGTCCGCCGAGGTGCGGTCCATCCGTCATCGGTTGTCGCAGTCCGCCCTCACGGTCACCGGGGCCACCACGGAACTGCTCGAGCTGCGCCAGCGTCCGCCCCGCTATCCGCAGTGGATGGCCAACCTCGGCTGGATCGGGATCGCCACCGGCATCGCCCTGATCCTGCAGCCCGGTGGTCCCAACGTCGTCTTCGCCGCGGTGGGGGCGGTCGTGGTGGTCGTCCTCTTCCGGCTCGGGCAGAGATTCAGCCTGATCGCCACGCTCCTCCCGACGCTGGCGGCCTTCCTCCTGGCGTGCGGAGTCTTCGCGGCTGCCAACGCCGACCTGCTGGACGGCCCGCTTCGGACCCTTCTGCCGCCGTTGGCGGTGCTGCTGCCCGGGGCGTTGATCGTCACCGCGATGTCGGAGCTGGCTGCGGGGGACATGGTGGCCGGGGCGTCCCGGTTGACCTTCGGGTTGGTGCAGCTGCTCCTGTTCACCCTGGGCATCGTCGCGGCCAGCCACGTGGTCACCGTGCCGGCGGAGGAGTTGACCAATCTCCGCGTCGACGCGCTCGGCTGGTGGGCCGCGCCGTTGGGGCTCATCCTCATCAGCGTCGGGATCGGAGTGCTGGAGAGCCCACCGGTGCGACTGCTGCCGTGGATCACGGTGGTCTTGGTGTTGGCCTTCGCCGCGCAGAGTTTCGGGCAGCACGTCGGCGGTGCGCCGTTGGGCAGCTTCCTCGGCGCGGTCGCCGCCACGCTGGGAGCCTCACTCGTCGAGGCGGTGCGGCCGAACCTGCCGCGGCTGGTGGTCTTCCTGCCGGCTTTCTGGCTGCTGGTCCCCGGCAGCCTCGGTCTGCTGTCCACCACGACGCTGGTCACCAATCCCAACGGTGGCGGAGCCAACGCGTTTGGGGTGGTGACGGTGGTGTGCGCTATCGCGGTCGGCTTGCTGGTCGGTGCGGCGACCGCGCGGTCGTTCGGCGGTGCGCTCGACCGGGTGCGACGCGGGTACCCGCTGCGCGGGCGCGGGCGACCGGGCCGGAGCCTGCCGCGCTGACCGCGGGACTAACCTCGTTCGGGTAGCGCCCCGAGGCTTTGGAGGTCACCGCATGACGCCACCGGCCCAGCCACTCCTGACCGCCGCCGAGACCGTTGTCGGTGACCTCGTGGCCGCGTTGCCACGAGGCCGGGTCGTCGCCGACCCGGACGTGATTCGCAGTCTCAGCCGCGATCAGGCGGCTGGCGCTCCGGCCGGCGAGCCGGCGGCCGTCGTGCGGGCCCGCTGCACCGAAGAGGTCCGTCAGGTGGTCGAGATCTGTCTGCGTCACCGTACTCCCGTCGTGGCCCGCGGAGCCGGCACCGGGCTCTCCGGTGGCGCCAACGCCGTCGACGGCTGCGTGGTGCTCTCCCTTGAGGCCATGTCGGAGATCCTTGCGATCAATCCGTTGGAACGGTTGGCGGTGGTCCAGCCGGGCGTGGTCAACGACGACCTTCGTGCGGCGGTCGCCGAGCACGGGCTGTGGTACCCACCCGACCCCGCGAGCTCGCCGTGGTCCACGCTCGGTGGCAACGTCGCCACGAACGCGGGCGGAGTCTGCTGCGTCAAGTACGGCGTCACCGGCGAATACGTGCTCGAACTAGAGGTGGTGACCGGCTCGGCGGAGGTGATCCGCATCGGGCGCCGGACGGCGAAGGGCGTCGCCGGGTACGACCTGGTCAGTCTGCTCGTCGGGTCCGAGGGCACCTTGGGCATCGTCACCGAGATCACCGTCCGGCTCCGCAGCCTGCCCGCCGCACCCATCACGGTGGCGGGGTTCTTCTCCTCGCTGGTAGCGGCCGGCCACGCGGTGCGGGCAGTGGGCGCGGCCGGTATCACGCCGTCGGCGTTGGAGCTGATGGATCGGTATTGCCTTCGCGCCGTGGACGATTGGAAACAGATGGGCCTGACCGACGCAGGCGACGTGCTGCTGCTCGCGCGGGTGGACGACCCGGAGCCGACCGGCACCGCACTCGCCGACGAGATCGTCGAGCACTTCCGTGCCAGCGGCGCGACCTGGGCCGAACGGTCGACCGACCCGGAGGAGGGCGACGCCCTGTTCGCGGCCCGGCGACTGGCTTACCCGGCGCTCGAGCGGCTGGGGCCGGTGATCACCGAGGACGTCTGCGTGCCGAAGGAGCACGTCCCGGAGATGCTGGCCCGCATCGAGGCGCTGGCGGTTCGACACGACGTTCAGATCGCGAACATCGCGCACGCCGGCGACGGCAACCTGCACCCGCTGATCATCGGACCGTCGGACGACGACGCCGACCTGTGGCCGCGCATCCACGCCGCCTTCGACGGGATCCTCGAGGCGGCGTTGTCCCTCGGCGGCACCATCACCGGGGAGCACGGTGTGGGCTTGCTCAAGCGCGGCGGCCTGGTGAACGAATTGTCGCCGACGGTGCTGGGACTGCACCGGGCGATCAAGAACGCCCTCGATCCGGCGGGAATTCTTAACCCCGGCAAGATCTTCGAGTAGAGCGGTCAGCTGGTCGCGTCGTTGCTCGTCACCGCCGGCAGCAGGGCCGAGGTGACGAGATGCCGACGCAACCGCCCATCGGAGGTACGAAAGAGGCAGTTCATCGCGGCCACGATGCCGCGGACGTCGTCACGGGCGGTCAGATACGTCCAGCGGTGCGAGTCCGGGAGCGCGAAGAACTGCTCGAAGAAGCCCGGGACGTCGGCCGGCGGCATGCGAAGCAGCGACTCCAATCCGATCCGCCGCACGTGGTGGACCACGCGGGCGTCGAGCGGCCACACCGTCTTCTGCGCGGCCGCCAGCGCGGCGCGGGGACCGTCCGCAAGATGCTCGGCGACGGCCGCGGCCACCTGCGGCGCCAGCCGAAGCGACGTCGCCAGGCTGAAACCGGTCGCGGGGTGGATCAGTGGGGCGGCCGCACCGAAGCCGAGCGCTGCGGACCCGCGGTGTCGCGGGTGGTCCACCCGGAACGAAACCCGTTCGCTGCGAGCATCCTTCGGCGGCTCGACGCCGTGCCGGGCCAGCCGGGCGTGAAGCCGCCGTCGCAGCGTCGACAGCGGCAGCCCGGGCCGGCGCGCCAGTGAGGTCTCCTCCATCAGCACGGTGCCGTCGCCGAGCGGGATCACGTAGAGGAACGTCGGCCAGCCGGTTTCGCCGTGGTCGGCGCGCCAGTCCATGAACAGGGCGTCGCCGTGCTCCACGAACGGTGCGGCCGCGTCTGCGTCGACGACCAGTCCGTAGGCGGTTTGGGCCGCAGCCGGCCGACGCGGCGTCGTCCGGTCCAACGGTCGCGCACCACCTCCGGCGTCGACGACGACCGAGGCCCGTAGGTGCGACCCGTCCGCCAGGGCAACGACGCCGGCGTCGGGCGACCCGACGACGCGTGCGGCGTGTATGCGCACGTCGGTGAGGCCGTCGACGAGGTGTCGCTGGAGGGCGGGTACGTCGAGAACGGCGTACTCCCAACCCAACTGGTGTTCGGACACGGCGATCGCGCGACCGGCGGCACGTGCCGACACCACCGAGGTCGGCAGGTCGACCGGCAGTTCACCACTCCACATGCCGTAGGTCGCCGTCCACGGCCGCTCCGGTGCGAGGTCGACCAACGCGGTCGCGAGTCCGAGGCGCCCGCACGCCCCGGCGAGGGCCAGGCCCGCCGGGCCGCCGCCCACCACCAGAACGTCCGCGTGGTTCATCGCGCCCCGTCTCCAAAGCGTGCCGACACCCTACGAAGGTAGCGGGTGCGAAGGGCGGTCAGTTCGCGGCGACGGCATCCGCCTCCCAGAGTGCCCGCCACACGTCCTCTTCCTGCTGCTTGTCGTGGTGGAGTTCGGCTGACGGCGCGGTGAGGTGGATCGCGGGGTGGGGGAGGCCGAAGAAGTCTCCCTTGCCCTGGGCCGAGGTGTGTGAGCCGGTGTCGATGAAGCAGTAGCCCTCACCGGAGAGGGGGTTCGCGTGGTCGGTCTTGCCGAGGTAGTGCAGGACGTTCTGCGCAGCGGCGGACGCTCCGTTCTTGGCGAAGATCGCAGCCTTGGGGAGGGGGCGCCCGGACGGGGAGGTCACGGTCGTCGCGTCACCGATGGCGAATATCCCGGGGTGCGCGGTCTGCATGGTGGCCGCGTCGACGGTGATCCAGCCGTCTCCGTCGAGGGTGACTGCCGGCGCGTGCGGGGGGACGAAGACGAGGAGGTCGAAGTCGGCCGTCGAGCCGTCGGCGAATTCGACGCGGCGACGATCGCCGTCGACGGTGGCCACGGTGTGCTCGCCGTGGAACTCAATGCCGTTTCCGGCGAGCATGGTGATGAGTTCCTGGCCGGCGTAAGGACCGGCGGAGGGCATTGGTTGCTTCTCCGGGCTGTAGACGTCGATCGTCGTGTCCGATCGGGACCCGTTGTCCTGCAGTAGGTCTGCGGCAAGTAGGGCGCCTTCGTACGGAGCGACCGGGCAGCGGTAGGGGGCCGAGGTGACGAGGAACATCAGCTTTCCGCCGGCGAAACGCATCAGTGCTCGGTGGGCGTCCGCGGCTGCCGCGGCGCTGTAGTAGTGCACGGCCGATCCCCCGTCGACGGCTCGTTGCAGCCCGGGGACCGCGTCGACGGCGTTGCGTGCACCGGTGGCGATCACCAGGGCGTCGAAGGCGATGACGGTCGAGTCGGAGAGCGTGACGGTCCGCAGCTCGGGGTCGACGCGTTCGACGAAGCCGGTGACGGTGTTGATCCCCTGCAGCGCTTGGTCGTTCGGTCGGATGGGGACGCTGTCCTCGTCACGCCATCCGCGCATCACCCATGGCAGCGTGAAACCGAGGAAGTGAGAGAAGTCCGCGTCGACGATGGTGACGTCCACGTCGTCCGTCGAGACGCCGGTGTCGGCGAATTCCTTGAGGACGCTGAGACCGCCGATCCCGGCGCCCAGGATGACCAGTTGTTTCTTCGTCGTCATGTTCCTACCTCTTCTTCGGTGAACGGGCGTCGACGGGGTGTCGAAGCCTGGGTCTCGGGGTGGCCGTCGCACCAGTGGGCGGCGGGCACGCCTCGCTTCACCACGTCCACGTGGCGGCCACATCCCGACCACGTGGTCTTGCCGCAGGTGCGGCACTTCGCGGCGTGACACATGGTTCTCGTCCTCTAGTCGTGAGCTGGGCGAGGTCGCTGCAGCTGGGTGAACGAACTGGTGGCAGCCAGCGTGGCGAGGGCCGTGAAGAGCGGCACCGTCTGGTCGTCGGTGGGCACCGAGGTCAGCACCGGTCCGAAGAACGCATGCCCGTCGACGGAGACGATGGGACTGCCGCCCGTCTCGCCGAGAGCGGCTTGCCCGGCGGCGTGGGAGTTCGCCACCAGTTCGTCGAGGGACGAGTCCGCCAGCGCGGCAGCCGAAACGACACCCGCATTGGCACTGTGGAGCACCTTCTCCATCAGGTCGTCGTCGACGACGCCGGGCGACCGGTCGAAGTAGTGCTCACCGAAGGTGAAGTAGGCGGCGGCCAGGCCGGCCGATCCGGTCTCGCGCCGGATGGCGGCCATGAGCCTGCCGACACGCCGCGAATCGGCCATCCGCGCCTGCTGCGGCGGCGGAAGCTCCCGGCCCTCGTTGAGGATCGCCAGGTTCGCCAGGTGCCAGTCGACGTCGAAACCGATTGCGCCACCTGCCTTGACGAGCCATCGAGCGGTATTCCACGAGAACGGGCACACCGGGTCGAACCACATCGTCACCGAGGGGGTGCGGGGATTCGTCCCGTCGTCATGTTCGGTCATCGTCGTACTTCCTTTCCTGAAGTGCCCGGGATGGGCGTCACGCCAAGCTGAGGAACAACTTCTCCAGCTCGTCGACGGTCATCGGGGGAGTGCCGCCCGTGGCGGCGTCGGGCTGGTCCAGGCAGTCCCGCAGGCCGGTGGCGACGATCGTGAAACCGGCGCGGTCAAGTGCCTTGGACACCGCGGCGAGTTGGGTGACGACGTCCTTGCAGTTGCGACCCTGCTCGATCATGCCGATCACCCCGGCGAGCTGACCACGAGCCCGGCGCAAACGGTTCAGGGTGGCCTCGACGTCGGCGCTGGCATGCGCCCGGGAACGAGATGTGGCATCGCTCTGCGTGGTCATGATTTCTTTATACCATACCCCGTAGGGTATATCTGGAGCTGAGACCTCGCCGAGCGTGGGTCTGGTGGCGGAAGGCGCGGCCATTCTCCGCCACCAGACCCACGGTCGACGAGACCGTCCCGCGTCCCGTGCGCCGATTCGGCGGACGTCCGAGAACGGAAGTGTCATGACAGCGATAGTCGTTGCAGTGAAACGATTCTGGGTGGTGTTGATCGTCATGGTGGCAGTCGTGGTTGCCGCCGTCGTGGTCTCGCGCCTGCGCGGATTCTTCGGATCCGATCGTCCGGCCTCGGCTGGTGGTGCCCAGATGGCTGCGATCGTGGCGTTCAACCGCAAGACGGTGACGTACGAGGTCGTCGGGCCGGCGCGGGCCGTGGGTTCGGTGAGCTACCTCGACGTCGACGGGAACACTCGGGAAGCCACCTTCACACACCTGCCGTGGTCGGTCTCGGTGAGCACCACCGATCCTGGAGTACTCGCCAACCTCGTGGCCCAGTCGGACAGCGCCACGCTCGGGTGCCTCATTCTGGTGAACGGAACGGTCACCGTGGAACGGCACGCAACGGGACGCGACGCGCAGGCGTTCTGCTTGGACAAGTCCGCATGAGCGCGCACGGCGGTCCCTCACGCGCCACCCGGATCATCCGGGTGGCTGCCATCCCGATCATCCTGGCGTGGATTGCCGTGACGGCGGCCCTGAACTTGCTGGTGCCCCAGATCGAGGTCGTGGGTCAGCAGAATGCGGTGTCGTCGTCCCCGCAGGACGCCCCGGCGGTGATGGCGGCCAAGGCGATGGGACAGAAGTTTGGCGAATTCACCTCTGACAGCGTGGCGATGGTGGTGTTGGTCGGCGACGACCCGTTGGGTGAGCAGGCTCATCGCTACTACGACACCCTGATCGCCACGTTGCAGGAGGACGCCGCGCACGTCGAGCACCTCCAGAACTTTTGGGGGGACCCGATCACGGCTGCCGGCGTGCAAAGCAGCGACGGCAAGGCCGCCTACGTCCAACTCAACCTCGCCGGAAACCAGGGCAGCACCGAGGGCAACGCGTCGGTCGAGGCGGTGCGCAACGACGTCGCCCACGTCGCCGCGCCCGCCGGCGTGCGTGCCTACGTCACCGGCCCCGCGCCGCTGACCACCGACACCGCGCAGGCTGGTGACAAGAGCATGGTGGTGATGATGGCCGTCACGATGGTCGTGATCACCGTGATGCTGGCGATCGTCTACCGCTCGATCGGCACGGTCCTGCTGATCCTTGCCATGGTCGGCATCGAGATGGGTGCAGCCCGCGGTGTGGTCGCGCTGCTGGGACACGCCCGGCTCCTCGACTTCTCCACCTTCGCGGTCAGCCTGCTCACCGCGCTGGCCATCGCCGCGGGTACCGACTACGCGATCTTCTTGATCGGCCGATACCACGAAGCGCGTCAGAACGGCGAAGATCGAGAGTCTGCCTACCACAGCGCATTCCGCGGAGTGTGGCATGTCATCCTCGGCTCCGGACTGACGATCGCCGGAGCGGTGCTCTGTCTGCGGCTGACCCGGTTGACCTACTTCACGTCGTTGGCCCTTCCGGCGGCCATCGGGGTGATCGTCGTCGTCGCCGCGGCACTCACGGCGGCGCCGGCAATTCTCGCAGTGGCGAGCCGGTTCGGGCTGTTGGAACCGAAACGAGCCATGAAGACCCGAGGATGGCGTCGCATCGGCACCGCGACGGTTCGGTGGCCCGTGCCGATCCTGGCCGTCGCAACTGCCGTCGCCATCCTGGGAATTCTGGCCGTCCCCGGATACACCACCAGCTACGAGGACCGCCACTACATACCCGAGTCCGTGCCGTCGAACGAGGGGTACAACGCAGCCGAAAAGCACTTCAGTGCCGCACGATTGAATCCCGACATCATGATGATCGAATCCGACCACGATCTCCGCAACCCGAGCGACATGATCGTGCTGGACAGGATTGCCAAGAGCCTGTTCGCGATTCGTGGCATCGCGATGGTGCAGAGCATCACCCGGCCGCTGGGCTCACCGATCGCACACAGCTCCATCCCCTATCAAGTGAGCATGCAATCGGTTCCGATCACCCAGAATCTGCAATTCCTCACGACCAGGATCGACGACATCGACACCATGGCAACCGATCTCGGTTCGATGATCGATTCGTTGAGGGCGATGCACGAGATGATGGCACGGTTCTCCGACGCCACCGCGCGGACCGTCGTGGACATGTCCGCGATGAAGGACTCCGTGGACCAGATGCGAGATCACCTGGCGGATTTCGACGACGCCGTGCGTCCGCTACGCAACTACTTCTACTGGGAGCCCAACTGTTTCAACATCCCGGTGTGCTGGGGAGCCCGGTCGGCGTTCGACGCCGTCGACGGCGTTGACGGGTTCAGTGGAGACATGGGCGCGTTGATCAAGGACTTCGGCGACGTCAACGCGCTCACCCCGCAGTTGGCCGCCCAGCTGCCGCCCATCATCGCCACGGCGACGACGATGCAGCAGACGCTGCAGGCGATCCACACGACCTTTGCCGGGCTGCTGGACCAGATGAAGGAGATGACCGACACCGCCACCGCGATGGGACAGGCATTCGACGCGTCCAAGAGCGCCGACTACTTCTACCTTCCGCCGGAAGTGTTCCAGAACCCGGACTTTCAACGCGGCTTGAAGTTGTTCCTCTCACCCGACGGCAAGGCCGCCCGCCTGATCATCACCCATGACGTGGATCCGGCCACCGAGGCGGGCATTTCGGCGGTGGACGACGAGCTCGTCGCCGCTCGGGAAGCCGTCAAGGGCACACCGCTGGCCGATGCCAAGGTCTTCCTCACGGGAACCGCAGCCACCTACCGGGACATCCAGAGTGGCGCCAAATTCGACCTGATGATTGCGGCCTTTGCCGCGATCGTCCTGATCTTCCTGGTCATGCTGCTCATCACCCGTGCCCTGGTGGCGTCACTGGTGATCGTCGGGACGATCGTGGTGTCACTCGGTGCGTCGTTCGGGCTGTCGGTGCTGATTTGGGAACGCATCATCGGCGTGGACATGCACTGGATCGTGCTCGCGTTCTCCGTGATCATCCTCTTGGCGGTCGGTTCCGACTACAACCTGCTCCTGGTGTCGCGATTCAAGGAAGAGGTCGGCGCGGGCATCAAGACCGGCATCATCCGGACCATGGGCAGCACCGGAAGCGTCGTGACCGCGGCAGGCTTGGTCTTCGCGTTCACGATGGCGTCGATGTTGGCCAGCGACCTGCGCCACATCGGGCAGGCGGGGTCGACGATCGGGCTCGGGCTGCTGTTCGACACCCTCATCGTGCGGTCCTTGATGACCCCGTCGATCGCCGCGATCCTCGGTCGCTGGTTCTGGTGGCCGCTGAACATTCCCAATCGGCCGCGCCGGCAACGGGTTCGCAACGACTCGCCCGTGTCCGCTCCGCTGTGACGAGACGTACCCAACACCGGTAATGGTTATGTCGCATGGACGAGTAGGGTGGCGGCATGGCTGTACGCAACGCCGTCTCGAGTTCTCTGCGCCTGGGTCTGGAGCTGGCGCCGCAGGGTCTCTGCATCGTCCAGGACCTGGTCAACACCGAGGCGATAGACGCCTTCGGGGTTCCCGACCTGCTGGCCGACGTCGAGGTGGCTCAGCGATGGGTCGTCGAGGCCGTGCGTACCTGGAGCAAGCGCACGGGCCAGCCGCCCTGCGAATTGATCCTCGCCCAGGGTGATCTGCCCCCGCTGCGCAGGCTGCGCGCGGAGTTGCGGCGGTGGCTGGTCGCCGGTGATTCGACCGCCCTGAGTGTCCCCCCGAGGGCGATGACGGTCGGCGTCGAGGCGGGCCGTCCCGGCTACGGCCCGCGAGCGAACGGGGCCGCCGGCGTGACCGCCCTGGTTGGCATGGAGATCCTGCTGTCGTCACGGGCGAACACGGTCAACCGGCTGCGCGTCTGCATGAACTCCGAGTGCAGCGCCGCGTTCTACGACCAGTCGAAGAACGGCAGTCGGGTGTGGCACGACGTGAAGACGTGCGGCAACGTCGCCAACCTCCGGGCCTCACGGGCGCGGAGGCGAAGCGCTCCGGGGTGACCATCGACCGGCGCATCCTGGCGTCCTTCGTGGTGAGTCAGACTCGGCGCCGAGATTGGCGTCGCCGCCGATTCGAATGCTCAGCATCTCAATCACTTCGATCCATGTATTTCACAGCGTCTAATCGCGGTTCTACGGTGAGACGATGTCCGACGTCGTGATCTGCCACCCGTTACGCACCCCCGTTGGCCGGATGGGCGGAGTCCTCGCCCCGCTGACCGCGGCCGAGCTGGCCACGGTCACGCTCAAGGCGCTCGTCGAACGCTCCGGGTTGGGCGAGGACGACGTCGACGACGTCATCCTCGGCAACGGTTACGCCAACGGAGAGGCGCCCGCCATCGGACGAATAGCGGCGCTGGACGCCGGACTGGGAACCTCGGTGCCCGGTCTGCAGATCGACCGCCGGTGCGGTTCGGGCCTGCAGGCGGTGCTCTACGCGGCGGGTCAGGTCGCCACCGGAGCGGCCCGAGTCGTGGTCGCCGGCGGTGCGGAATCGATGTCCAACGTCGAGCACTACGCCCTCGGGCTGCGGACCGGTGTGCGCCAGGGTGGCATCACTCTGCTGGATCGTCTCGATCGCGCCCGCGAAACAGCCGGAGGGGCAAAGCATCCCGTCGCCGGAGGCATGATCGAGACGGCCGAGAACCTGCGTCGCGAATACGGCATCACCAGGGAGGACCAGGACGAGCTGTCGGTCCGCTCTCACCGCCGCGCCGTCGCCGCCCACGACGAGGGTCGATTCGCCGACGAGCTGGTGCGGGTGACGGTCCCCGGCGCGCGGGGCCGCCCCGACACCGTGGTCGACCGCGACGAGCATCCGCGCGCCGACATCACCGCCGAGCGGTTGGCCGCCCTGCGCCCCATGCGCGTGAAGGTCGACGACCAGTCGACGGTGACCGCCGGAAACGCCTCCGGACAAAACGACGGCGCCGCGATGTGCATCGTCACCACCCGAGCCGAGGCCGATGCGCGTGGGCTGACCCCCATGCTGGCCCTGCGCTCGTGGGCGGTCAGCGGCTGCTCACCCGACGTCATGGGCATAGGACCGGTGAGTGCCTCTGCGGCCGCGCTGGACCGGGCGGGCCTCGGCCTCGCCGACGTCGACCTGATCGAACTCAACGAGGCCTTCGCCGCTCAAGTCCTCGCCGTGCTGTCGGAGTGGAAGATCGACCCGCTCGACGAACGCGTGAACCCCAACGGCTCGGGAATCTCGCTGGGCCACCCGATCGGGGCCACCGGTGCTCGTATCCTCGCGACGGCGGCGTTCGAAGCGCGACGCCGCGACGCCCGGTTCGTGCTGGAGACCATGTGCATCGGCGGCGGGCAAGGTCTGGCGGCAGTGTTCGAGACCGTCCGCTGAACACCCTCACCCGCAACCGAAGCCGATCCGGCAACATTGGGTGCGACGACTCGAGTAGGTGAGCGCAGGAGACGCGTGTGACCGAACCACCTGGCAGTTCCGGTGACGGCCTGTTCGCGGGCACTGCCTGGCACTACGCGCGGTACCGGCCCGGCTATCCGGAGGCGTTCTTCGACGACCTCGTCTCCCGATTCCGGCTCGACGGCACCGGGCGACTCCTCGACCTCGGCTGTGGCACCGGTCAGCTGACCATTCCGCTCGCGCGGTACGTCGCCGAAGCCGTCGGCGTCGACCCCGAGCCGGAGATGCTCGCCGAGGCCGCCCGCCAGGCTCGAGACGACGACGTCGCCAATGTCGTCTGGGCGCAGGGGAGTTCGGCGGAGCTGCCGGGAGGGCTGGGACGCTTCACGCTGGTGACCATGGGGAGGTCATTCCACTGGATGGACCGCGACCGCGTCTTGACCGCTCTCGACGACATGGTCGAGGCCGACGGCGGCGTCGTGATGGCCAACGACAGCTGCCTCGTCCGGCCGGTCACGACATGGCAGCGGGCCGTCGACGCGCTTCAGGGCCGCTTCTTGCCGCCCACCGCGCTGGACGCCGGCGCGGCGATGGCCGATCTCCGCGATTCGCACGAGGCGGTGCTGGCTCGCTCGCCTTTTCCCCGCGTGCACCGGGTGGTCCACGAGTTCACGCGGTCGTGGACGGTGGACCGGACGATCGGCTACCTCTACTCCACCTCGCTGCCCCTGCGCCGACTGCTGGGAAACCGGCGGGCCGCCTTCGAACGAGAAGTAGCCGCGGCAATGCTCGAGATCGAACCCAGCGGTCGGTTCACCGAACCCGTGACCCTGGAAGTACTCACGGCGACCAGGGGATAGGGCCGCCGACCGTCTTCACGATCAACCTGCGCATCATCCGATTTGGTGAGACCCTCACCCGGTGGAACTTGCCTGTCTCGCCCGTGGTGACTCCACCGTCGGGCCCACCGTCCGTTGACCACACGAGGCGAGTCGGTGAAGGGGGCACACCATCTTTCGATCGATCTTGGTCCAGGTGAAGGTCGTGACGGCGGCATTGCTCGCCGCCGTGGGAGCCGTGGGCATGTCGAATGCGAACCCCGCCACGGCGTCGGCCGACGGCTGTTCGGACGTCTTGGTGATCTTCGCGCGGGGAACGTTCGAGGCACCGGGGGTGGGAAAGGTGGGTGACCCGTTCATCGCCGCGGTGCGGGCACGTGCAGGTGAGCGCGCTGTCGACCAGCATGCGGTGGACTACCCCGCGTCGCTGGACTTTCCACGGGTGGTCGACGGTGTCGTCGACGCCAGCAACACCATCCGCGACGTGGCACAGTCGTGTCCGCAGACCAAGATGGTGGTCGGCGGCTACTCCCAGGGGGCGGCCGTCGCGGCGTACACCACCTTCGACCACCTGCCGCCAGACGTCGTCCTGCCTCCGGGCATCGCCGGTCCACTGCCGCCGGAGGTCGCTTCTCACGTCGCCGCGGTGGTGTTGTTCGGGCTTCCGACCGACCGCGTTGTCTCCCTGTTGGATTCGCAGGCGCCACCGATCGAGGTCGGAAATCTCTTCGCCGGCAAGATCCTCGAGCTGTGCAACCCGGGTGATCCGGTGTGCGAGCCGGGTGGGCGGGATCGTCCCGCTCACAGTGCCTACGTGGACAACGGGTCGATCGACCGGGCGGCCGACTTCACTGCGACGGCGTTGGGTTGGTGACGGCACCGCACCGTCACGCCGCGGGCGAGCGCTGCCCCAACGTTCGCGCAAGGTCCGGATTGGCCGCGAGGTAGCCGGCGAGCAGTTCGCGCGCCACGGTGACCGAGTCGACGAGTGGATGCAGCGCGAACGCCTTGAGGGCTTCCGATACCGATCCCGTCGTGGCGGCGGAGATGGCATGGCGTTCAACGGCTTTGACTTGCTGCATCAATCCCAGCTGGTGGAGGTCGGGCTGGGTCTCCAGCGTCAAGGGGTGCACGCCGTTGGCGTCGACCATCGTCGGCACCTCCACCACGGCGTCGTCGGGCAGGCCGGCGATGGTGCCGCGGTTGCGCACGTTGAGGATCATCGTGCGCCTCTCGTCCCGGCTGATCGCCGTCATCACCCCGAGGGCCACTCCGGCGTATCCCAGGTGCGCGGGGTCGGTCTCACGATCCCGTTCGACGGTGGGCGCGCCCTGCACGCCGCCCTTGGCCTCGGCCATGTAGCTGGCGCCACGCTCGTCGACCGCACCCGTCCACAGCTTGGCCGCGAGGTGGGGTTCGGCGGCGGCGTCGTCGAAGAATCGGCCCTGGGTTTCCAGCAGGAAGTCTCCTCTGGTCTGCGGGGATTCGAGGATGCGCCGCACGGCGTCCCGGTTGAAGTAGTAGTAGTAGAGATATTCGTTGGGGATCAGTCCGAGGGTTCGCAACCAGTCGGCGCCGAACACCTGGGTCTCCTCCATCCGAGCGAGACGCCGATCGTCGGCAAGGAGCGCGGGTAGGACGTCGACGCCGTCGACCAGGACGCGCCGCATCCACCCCAGGTGGTTGAGGCCCACGTAGTCCATCTGGATGCGGGTGTGGTCGTAGCCGAGCACGCCGGCCACCCGTCGGCCCAAACCCGAAGGGGTGTCGCAGATTCCGAGCGCGCGATCACCCAACACGCTCTGCAGCGCTTCGGTGATGATGCCGGCCGGGTTGGTGAAGTTCAGGAAGTAGGCCTTTGGGGCCACCCTGCGGATGGTCGTCGCGATGTCGAGCATCACCGGCAGGGTGCGCAGGGCGTAGGCGATACCGCCCGGCCCCGTGGTCTCCTGGCCGAGCACGTTGAGGTCGAGCGCGACGTGCTCGTCGCAGCAGCGTTGCTCGACGCCGCCCACCCTGATGGCGGCGAACACGAAGTCGGCTCCCTCCACGGCGGATTCGAGACTGGTGTGGGTCCGCAGGGTGGGTACGTCGGCGAATCCGTCGGCGAGTTGGTCGAGTATTGCGGTGATGGTGGCCAGCCGCGACTCGTCGACGTCATAGAGGGCGACCTCCGTCACGCGGGGCGACCCCTGATCGCGGATGAGGGCTTGCCAGACGTAGGGGGTGCGGAATCCGCCGCCACCGAGGATCACGAGCTTCATGCGACGATGACCTTTCCGCCGCCTTCGCGGCGCTCAGAGATTTCTTCCTCCGGGGTGCCGGGGGTGGTGATGAGCACGTCGACCTCGTCGAGGGAGCACAGCCGTAGCGCCCCCGATCCAGGAAACTTCAGTTCGCTGGCCAGCAGCACGATGCGATGGGACGCGGCGATCATCGCGTGTTTGATGGGGGCCTCGACCGCCATGTTGTCCAGCACCCGTCCACCGCGAACACCGGTGCAGCTCAAAAACATTACGTCCGCGCTGAGTTGGCCGAGGACCTGTTCGGCCAATGGCCCCACCAGCGACTGCTGGTTGCGGCGCAGCACCCCGCCCAGCAGCACCAGCTCGACCGCGTCGTCACCGCGGACCTCGTCGAGCACCGCCAGATTGGACGTGATGATGGTGACGGGCCGGCCACGGAGCTCCCGTGCGACGAGCGGGGTGCTCGACCCGATGTCGAGCACGACGACGTCGCCGTCACCGACGAGCCGGGCCGCCTCGACGGCCATCCGCTGCCGTAGCTCGTAGTCGGCTCGGGTCTCGGAGAGGAAGGGGTCCTCGACACCGCCGGAGTCGGTGATGTTCGCGCGGCTGCCCTGGGTGAGCATTGCTCCGCCGTAGAGGCGCTCGAGGCGCCCGCCCTTGGCCAGCACGTCCAGATCGCGGCGGATGGTGGATTCGCTGACGCCCAACGCCCCGGCGAGTTGCACGACCGATTGCCCCCCGCTGCTGAGCGCAGCGAGGATCCGCTCGTGGCGCTCGGCGAGGAACATGCGGGGAATCGTACCCATCATCTGACTGACTCTGCGCGACTCTGGCCGACTTTGGTTCAAATATCTCGGATATCCGGCAGAGGCACGGCCGCAACGCTATCGTCACGCAGTGAACGCAGGATGAGCACGCACAGAACGTCAAACTACGTCAGACGGTGGAGGTAGCCGGGAGTGACCGATCGTGACATCGACGTCCTAGTGGCGGGTCGGGTCTTCGCCGACCTGGTCTTCACCGGGGTGCACGCGCCCGAACCCGGCGCCGAGGTGTACGCCGACGGATTCGCGATCTCACCGGGAGGTGCCGCGAACCGCGCGGTCGCCTCCGCGCGGCTCGGAGCTCACACCGCGTTGGTCGCCGAGCTGGGCGACGACCCCATCGGGTCCATCGTCGCGCGCAGTCTGCGCGCCGAGCCCGACCTGGATCTGCGGTTCGCCGTCCAGCGGTCGGACTACCAGATCCCGATATCCGTGGCGATCACCGACGGCCACGAGCGCTCGTTCGTCACCTACGAACACTCCGGGGAACTACCGCCCTGGCCGGCGTCCACCCCGGTGCGAGTTGCCCACGTCGGCCTCGGCCGCGGTCCCGTCCCCCCTCAGGCAACACGGCTGCGCGCCAACGGAACCACGATCGTCGGCGGGGTCGGATGGGATCCCTCGGGGCAGTGGTCGGAGACCCTCCTCGACCATCTCGAAGGCGTCGACGTCCTCATCGTCAACGATCACGAGGCGGTCCAGTACACCCGAGCTGGCACGGTGGACGCCGCACTCGACGTCCTGGCCCGGGTGGTCGACACGGCCGTCGTGACCCTCGGCCCACGCGGTGCGGTGGCTGCGCGGGGATCCGACCGGCTGCACGTGCCGGCGATCGTGGTGGACGCGGTCGACCCCACGGGCGCCGGGGACGCGTTCGCCGCGGCCTTCATGGCCGCCACGGCGTGGGATTGGGAGCTGCAGGATCGCCTGCGGCTGGCCAGCGTGTGCGCCACCTGCTCGGTGCGCAGCGCCGGCGGAGCGCGCAGCGCACCCCACCCCGTCGAGATCGCGCAGCTGCTGGCCGATCACCATTCCGACCCCGGCTGGACCCCGGTCCGGCGGTGGGCCGAACAACGTTGCCAATCCTCCGTCCCCGCAACCCCAGGAGCACTGACGCCATGACGAAAAACCGATTGTTCCGACTCGGCGCCGCGGTTGCCGCGGTCGGCGTGGTGTTGTCGATGTCTGCCTGTGCCCCAGGGCCTTCCGGCGACACGGCGGCCCCGTCGCCCACCAACGAGGCGTCCAAGGACATCTCGTCGGCGGGCCCGGTGACGCTGACCGTCTGGGACCAGAACACCGACGGCGGCATCTCCAAGGCCCAAGACCAGCTGAACGCGCAATTCCACGAGAAGTATCCCAACGTCACCATCAAGCGGACCGTGGAGTCGTTCAGCGATCTGAAGACCACCCTGAAACTGGCCCTGTCGAGCAACAACCCGCCCGACGTCGTGCAGGCCAACCAGGGCTATCCCGACATGGGCGCCTTCGTCGCCGCCGGGATGCTGCGCCCGATGAACGACTACGCCAAGCTCTACGGCTGGGACGGCTACTACCCACAGGCGTTGCTCAAGCAGAACAGCTTCTCCCACGACGGCAAGACCTGGCAGGGCGACACGCTGTTCGGCGTGTCCCAGACCGGCGAGGTGGTCGGCATCTACTACAACCGACAGCTGCTGTCCTCCCTGGGGCTGCAGACGCCGAAGACCCTGTCGGACTTGAACTCTGCGATGGCGGCTGCCAAGGCCAAGGGCATTCTGCCGATGGCGTTCGGCAACCTCGACAAGAGCCCGGGAATCCACATGTTCGGCGTCGTCCAGGCCGCACTGGCCGGCGCTCCGGCGGTCAACGAACTGGTCAGCGGCCAGGGCGGCGCATGGACCGACGAGCCGTCGTTGAAGGCAGCCCAACAGATCGCCGACTGGAGCAAGCAGGGGTATCTCACCCCGGGCACCAACGGGGTGTCCCGCGACGACGCCGTCGCCGCATTTGGCAAGGGCGGGGCCCTGTTCACGCTGACCGGAACGTGGTTGCAACAGACCATGCAGGACGACCTCGGTGGCAACGTCGGTTTCACGACGCTGACGTCCACCGACGGCAGTCCGGCGACCACCGGCGGTCAGGGACTGGCCTGGGCCATCACGTCGAAGTCGGCCCACCCCGACGTCGCGGCCGCGTACGTGGACTTCATCACCAATGCCAAGGCCGCCCAGACTCTCCTGGACACCGGCAACCTGCCCACCGTGCTGCCGGCGGACTACCAGCCACAGCCGGGCACCGTCGCGGCCGACATCGCGACCCAGTACCGCGACGTCCAGAAGGCCAACGGCGAAGTGCCGTACCTGGATTACTCCACCCCCACCTTCTACGACACCATCACCGCGGGGATGCAGGAACTCGTCGGCGGCCAGTCCGACCCACAACAGTTCGTCGACGCCCTGCAGAAGGACTACGCGGGCTTCCTGGCGGGCAAGAAGTAGCCCGTGACGCTGCATCAACCCGAGCAGCGGGCGTTTACCGGATCGAGTGACGGCGAGGTGGCAGCTCCTGCTCGGCGGCGGCCGGCCCGTCACTCGGCGAAGGCGTATCTGTATGTGGCGCCGGCATTCCTGGTCTTCGCCGCCTTCCTGGGTGCTCCGGTGGTGCAGACCGTGCAGTACTCGTTCTACGACTGGGACGGCCTGGGTAGGTCCACCGCCGCCGGGTTGTCGAACTACGTCGCCGTGTTCACCGACGAACGGCTGCGGGACTCCTTCCTGCACGCCGGGGTGTTGATGCTGTTCTACGCTGCCGCACCGGTTCTCCTCGGACTGTTCCTCAGTGCGCTGATCTCTCGAGCGCACGCGATGAGGTCCATGTCGTTCTTTCGAACGGTGCTGTTCCTGCCGCAGGTGATCGCGACGGTGGTGATCGCGACCATCTGGATCTCGATCTACTCTCAGGACGGGTTGCTCAACCAGACCTTGCGTCTGGTCGGACTCGACTCGCTCAGCCGCGTGTGGCTGGGCGACCACACCTTCGCCCTCGCCGCGATCGGCCTGGTCGGCACGTGGCTCAACATCGGCCTGTGCCTTGTGCTGTTCCTGTCCGGCATCGGCAACATCGCACCCGAACTCTTCGAGGCCGCGCGTCTCGACGGAGCCGGGCGCACAAGGGAATTCATCGCGATCACGCTGCCGTCGTTGCGCGGCCAGATCGCCGTCGCGTTGACGCTGACGGTGGTGTCGGCATTGAAGACCTTCGACCTGGTCTTCATCACCACCCGCGGTGGTCCGGGCAACGCCACGTCCGTGCCCGCGTTCGAGGCCTACAACCGCGCGTTCAACACCGGTCAGGTCGGGCTGGCCTCGGCCATCGCCGTCGTGCTGACGGTCGTGATCGTCGCGCTGACGGTGTCGATCAGCCGCATCGCCCCGCGGGAGTCCGAGTGAACGTCTCCCGCACCGAGAGGGTCGTCAACCAGCTGATCCTGACCGTCTTCGCGGCGTTCGCGGTGGTTCCGCTGCTGGGGGTGCTGTTGTCGTCGGTGACACCGGCCCGCGAGAACTCCGGCGGGTTCGCGATCCCGGACTCCGTCGACCTGGGCAACTACGGGGCGGCGTGGAGTCGCGGCAACTTCAGCAGCTATCTGTTCTCGAGCGTGCTCGTCACCGCCTCGGTGGTGATCCTGAGCGTCGTACTGGCGACGTTCGCCGGATTCGCGTTCGCCCGCATGAACTTTCGCGGTTCGTCGGTGCTGTTTCACCTGCTTCTGATCGGGCTGACCCTGCCGACGGAGGCCTTCATCATCCCGCTGTACTTCAACCTGCGCACGATCGGACTCACCGACACCTACTGGGCGCTGATCCTGCCGCAGACCGCGCAGTCGCTGGCCTTCGCAGTGTTCTGGATGCGCAACCAGTTTCGGGGTTTTCCCGGCGAGATCATCGAGGCCGCACGCCTCGACGGCTGCAGCGATCTGCGCCTGCTGTGGCGGGTCGTCGTCCCACCATCCCTGGCGCCGATGATGACGATGGCCGTCGTCATCACGATGTGGACCTGGAACGAATTCCTGCTGCCCCTGGTCATGGTGGTCTCGGACAGTCGGCGCACCGCCCCATTGGGATTGGCGCTGTTCCAGGGTCAGCACCTGACCGACTACTCACTGCTGGCCGCGGCCGGGGTGATGGTCGCACTGCCCATCGCGGTGCTGTTCTTCGCGCTGCAGAAGCGCTTCATCAACGGCATGGTCGGCGGCATCTCGTCGCGCTGACCGCGTCTCCACCACGACCCACAGGAGCACCCATGGCCGCCATCCGATTCGAGAAGGCCCAGCACTGGTATCCGAATGCGCCGACGGCGGCCGTCGCCGGAATGGACCTGGACATCGCCGACGGCGAGTTCATGGTGCTGGTCGGCCCGTCCGGCTGCGGCAAGTCGACGACGCTACGGATGTTGGCCGGCCTCGAAGAGCTCACCTCGGGATCGATCTACCTTGGTGATCGGGACATCTCGACGACGGCGCCCAAGGACCGCGACATCGCAATGGTGTTCCAGAACTACGCGCTGTACCCCCACATGACGGTGGGAGGCAACATGGAGTTTTGCCTCAAGAACGCCGGAATGTCTCGCGACGAGCGCAAGCGCCGGGTGGCTGCGGCCGCGCAGACGCTCGGGCTCACCGACTATCTCGACCGCAAGCCCAAGGCGTTGTCGGGCGGCCAGCGCCAACGGGTCGCGATGGGTAGGGCCATCGTGCGCAACCCCCAGGTCTTCTGCATGGACGAGCCGCTGTCCAACCTGGACGCCAAGATGCGCGTGCAGACCCGTACCGACGTCGCCAAGCTGCAACGCGACCTCGGCGTCACCACCGTCTACGTGACGCACGACCAGACCGAGGCGATGACCATGGGTGACCGCGTCGGCGTCATGAAAGATGGTGTGCTGCAGCAGGTTGGCGCCCCGATGGAACTCTACGACCGCCCCGCCAACGTCTTCGTCGCCGGGTTCATCGGATCTCCTGCGATGAAGTTCTTCGACGCGGACCTCGTCGGTACCACGGTGACGGTGTGTGGACACTCGATGTCGTTGCCGACCTCCGGTGCACACGACGGCCCGGTCGTGGTCGGAGTGCGTCCGGAGGGCTGGCGGCTGACGACCCCCGGCGACGGCATCGCCGTCACCGTCGGGGTGGTCGAGACCCTGGGGGCCGACGCGTACCTGTACGGCACGGCGCGAGTGGAGGGGGGTGACGCCGACGTCATCGCCCGCATCGGCAACCGAGAACGCGTCGGGACGGGCGACACCGTGCACCTCACCGCCGACGGACACGCGATACATCTGTTCGACGGGGTGACCGGCCTGCGCGTCAGCTGACGTCGGCTCCTAACCCTCGGAGAGCTTGGCCGTCCTGGTGATGCGGTCGACCACGTCGAGCAGTCCCCCGTCTACCCCGGGCGCCGGGGGATGCCCACCGAGCGCCCGGTTGAGCGCGTTGTAGTACAGGCCGTCCCCGATCAACTTCACGGCGCGGGCGACGTCCAAGTCGCCGAGCGCGTCGTGCAGGATCGCCAACCACGCGTCGGAAGCGGCTTCGATTGCCGCCCGCGCTCGGGTGTCACCGGACTGGCGCAACCGGGAGACCGCCACCAGGGCCCGGTCCAGGGGTGTGTTCGCGTATTGCGACGAGCGGACGTAGTAGCGCGCCGGTCCCTCGTCGGCGGCGCGCATCATCTCTGCGTCACTGGCGGCCAAGACCGCGAGCCGGTCGTAGAGTCCCACGGCGAGTTGGTCCTTGGACGGGAAGTGATAGAGCAGCCCGCCCTTGGAGACGTCGGCCCGGGCAGCGACCGCTTCCAGCGTGGCTTGACGCTCCCCCTCGGTGATGAGGAGATCCGCATACGCATCCAGGATGCGGTCGCGGGAGGAGGTCACGAAAGTCAGTTTACGATGACCGCCCTGAAGTGTACCGTCTGGACGGTGTAGTCCCGTGGCTCGGCATGGGTACGGAGCGGAGGAACGGGACGATGGGCACCTACCGGAACCTGTTGCGGGTGCCCGGCGTGGTCAACGTGACGGCCTCGCAGCTCTTCGCGCGCCTGCCGTTGGGCATCTTGTCCCTGGCGATCCTGATGCACGTGCACCGACTGACGGGCTCCTACGCGCTGGCGGGCGCCGTCGTCGCGGCGGTCGGCGCGGGAGAAGCCGTCGCCATGCCTCTGACCTCGCGACTCGCGGGCCGGCTCGGAGTGGCGCGCACCTTGATGACGGCGGCGGGGATCAACGCCGTCAGCACCTTGGGACTGGCCTTCGCCGGATCGTCCGCGCTGCCGTTGACGGTGCTCGGCGTGGTCGTGGGGGCGTCCATACCGCCGCTGATGCCCGTCGTGCGGGCCCTCTACCCCCGGATGGTCCCCGACGACGAAGTGCGCACCCTGTTCGCCCTCGACACCACGGCACAGGAATTGATCTGGGTCATCGGCCCCGTCGCGGCCACCGTCCTGGCATCGACGATCTCCACGATCTTCCCGTTGATCCTGTGTGCGGCAGTCACCCTCGTGGGAACGGTCTGGTTCCTCCTCGGCTCGCGCCGCCTGCACCCGGAGAAGGCGGTGAGCGAAAGCAGGTTTGGTCGCGTCCTGCTGCACCGGGCGGTGATTCTGGCGATGGTGTCCAGCCTGGTCCTGGTGGGGTCCTTCACCGCGCTGGAGGTGGGCATCATCGCCGCGCTCGGCAAGGACGGCTTCACCGCGGGAGCGGCGATCGCCTCGGCAAGCGTCGGTTCGCTGTTGGGCGGGCTCGTCTTCGGGCATCGGCGCCTGGGCCTGTCCGGTGTGGTCGCAGCGCTGTCGACCGTCGGCGTCGGTGTCGGCCTCTACGGCGACGCCGGCAGTCTGCCATTGCAATTCGGGGCGTTGTTCATCTCGGGCGTCGGATTCGCGCCTGCCATGTCGGCGCTGTACCTGATGGTGTCGCGAGAAGTCGGTCAGCACATGGCCACCGAGGCGTTCGGCTGGCTCAGCAGCGCGGCGATCGTGGGGGGTTCCATCGGCACCGCCGTCGCCGGCGTCGCCACCGACGCGTACGGCCCGCGCGGTGCGGTCGCGGTGTCGGTCGTCATGACCGTCCTGGCCGCGACGAGCCCGCTCGTCGCCAGGGCGTTCGGCCCGCTGCCCGGCCTCGCCAAGGTGCCGACGCCGCCGCTGCCCACCCCGGCCGTCCACTGACCACCGTCAGGCCGGCGACAACGCCTTCGAGTACAACGACTTTCCCGACGCTTCTCGCAGGTTGACCGTCAACACCCGGCTGTCTGAGTCGATGCCGACTTCGCCGAAGTGTTGGAAGCCTTCGGCAGGCGAGGCATTCTGGTCCTCGGGTGCGTGGACGAACTCGTAGCGGGCGCCGAAGGTGCCGTCGAGCGGGCTTTGCGGGAAGGCGCCGGCGTTGAGGGGCCCCGACACGAACTCCCAGAACGGGGCGAAGTCGGTGAAACCGGCCTGTTCGGGGTGATAGGAGATCGCCGCGGTGTAGTGCACGTCGGCCGTGAGGTACACGACGTTGGGCACCTCCTTGGTCGCGGAAAGGATTCGGGAGAAAGCGATTTCACGGCCGAGTGGCCGGCCGTTCTCACCCTGCGCGACTGCCTCCATCGACGGGGGACCGTCGACCGGGCTGGAAGCCGCGTCCGGCACCACGATGCTTATCGGCAGGTCGTTGGCCACGACCTTCCACACCGCCGTGGAGGCGTCCAAGCCGTCGATCAGCCACTGTGTCTGCTCGCGGCCGAGGATGCCGCCGTCGTCGTGCTGCGCCCACGCCTGCGGATTGGGGTTCTTGTAGGAACGCATGTCCAGGACGAAGACGTCGAGCAGCGGTCCGTAGGAGATCTTGCGGTGCACCCGCCCATCGACGGCCTCCGACGGCTCGACGGGCTGCCACTCGCGCCACGCCTGGGACGCGTAACCGGCCAACTCGTCCACGTTGGAGTCCGTGTAGCCCTTGCGGTTCTGGCCGGCGAGCGACTCGTCGGGAAACCAGTTGTTCAGCACTTCGTGGTCGTCCCACTGAACTACCTGCGGGACAGCGGCGTTGAAACGGCGGTAGTGCTCGTCGGTGAGGTTGTAGGCGTAGTTGCCGCGAAAGTCGTCGAGGGTCTGGGCGACGTGATCCTTGGCGGGGGCCGTGATGCTCCGGTAGGTGCCACCGTCGTTTTGCCGTTGCGTCTCGGGAACGGGACCGTCGGCGTAGATGGCGTCCCCGGAGTGCAGGAAGAAGTCCGGTTGGCGGTCGGCCATGGCACCGAAGATCGCCATCCCGCCCTGCCGGTTGATTCCCCACCCCTGTCCGACGACGTCGCCCGACCAGACGAACGTAACGTCCTGAGGCTGTGCGGCAACGGTTTTGAACACACCGACGGCGGGCTCCGACGTGGCGCCGCCGTCACCCTCCAGCGTCACCCGGTAGTGCACCGTCTGGCCCGGTTCGAGGCCGGTGACGCGGACCCGCCCGGTGCCGTCGGAGGCCGGGGTCAATTGAGGCCCGTCGACGCGGACCGCATTCGAAAACGATTCGGTCGCCGAGGTTTCCACGATCATGCGGGCAGGGGAGTCGGAGCGTGCCCACACCAGTGCGCCGTCGGTCCGGGGATCACCGCTGGCGACACCGTGGGTCAGGCGGGGGCGGTTGGCGATCAGGCCGGTGCTGGCCGGTGGCCCGCCGGTACCCGAGGTGCCGCAGGCCTGCAGGGCTGCCGCCGCGGGCACCAGCAGTGCCCCGGCCAGGGAGCCGCGCAGGACGGTGCGCCGGTCGATTCGGCGGTGCTCGATGGGGGCCATGCGGGTCAGCATGCGGCGTCTTCACGACGCGACGGCGAACTCCGGAGAGGCAACGGGCGACCGGCTGGTGTTCTGCACGTTAACGGTCGACGCCGCCCATGCCCTCGAGTCGGTTGGTGAACCGCTCGAGGGACGCCGCGAAGGCCGCCGCCTCGGCGGCCGGCCACCCGGACAGGACGTCGTCCATCGCCGCACTCAAGGCGCGTCGCGTCGCCGTCAGGGCCGTCGTACCGGCAGGTGTCAGCGCGAGACGAGTCGCACGGGCGTCGCCGGGGTCGACCGTGCGGCGAACCAACCCGCCGGCTTCGAGCTTGCTGGCATAGCGCGTGGTGGCGGAGCGGTCGACACCGATGACCGAGGCGAGGTGCGTCGCAGTTGTCGGCCCGAGCCTGCCCAGGCCGGACAGCACCGGGTAGGTGGCCACGTCCAGTCCGTCGACGCCGGCGACGAGTCGCAGGTAGAGGTGTTGGCGGGTGCTGCGCAGCAGCAGTCGGCCCAGTTGCTCGGCGACCAGGTCGCCGGGTGAAGCAGCGGTCACCTGCAAAATATTACGTGACTTCTACACGCATCGAGGTTAGATTCACTGCGTGCAAGATGCACGCATACCCCGTATTTTTCAGGAGGCGACCATGCCCGACACCACCCCGATCCGTCCCGAGGACGTCCTCGCCGACGGCGTGGAGACGACGACCGTCGACGGACTGGAGGTCCGCAAGGGCACCGTGGCCGCGTTCGTCGCGAACGCCAACAAGCTCGCGCAGCTGGCCCCCGGGGACGCAGCCCGCAACGCCATCGAGGACCAACTCCGAGCCCTTGCGCCGGCGCTGCGAGCGGTCGGTCTGCTCGAGGTCTTCGCGCCGCGTTCGCCAGTGGTCGCGGCGATCCTCGCGCAGGACGGACGCTGATTCGTCCAACGCGACGAGTGCCTCTAGGCGCGTCCGGCGCGTGTCCCATTGGCGCGGTGAGCCGCGTTCACCGTCTGCTTGAGCAGGACGGCAATCGTCGTGGGTCCGACACCGCCGGGTACGGGGGTGATGAGGCTGGCGCGCTCGGCGGCCGACGCGTATTCGACGTCGCCCACGTTGCCGGGGTTGTAACCCGCGTCGACGACCACCGCTCCCGGCTTGATCCACGCACCCTTGACCAGTTCGGGTCGGCCGACGGCGGCGACCACGATGTCGGCCTCCGCCACCACGTGCGGCAGGTCCACGGTCCGCGAGTGGCAGTAGGTGACGGTGGCGTCGCGGGCGAGCAACAGCATTCCGACGGGCTTGCCGAGAATGGGGCTGCGCCCTACGACGACCGCGTGAAGCCCGGTCGGATCGACGTCGTAGGCATCGAGCAGATGTATGATCCCGCCTGGCGTGCAGGCACGAAAACCCCTCGTTCCCAAGGCCATCGCGGCAAAGGATGCCATGGTCACACCGTCGACGTCCTTGCTGGCGGCGATGGCTTCGAAGGCATTGCGTTCGTCGATCTGGGCAGGCATCGGGTGTTGCACCAGAATGCCGTCGACGGTGTCGTCATTCGAGAGGTCGTCGATTAGTGCGACGACGTCGGCGGTGGACGACGTCCCGGGCAGATGGTGGCTGCGCGATTCCAGTCCGGTGCTGCGGCAGCGGCTGGCCTTCATCCGCACGTAGGTGTGCGACGCGGGGTCGTCCCCGACGAGGACCGTGGCCAGGCACGCCTTGCGACCCTGGGCGTGTTCGAAGTCGAGAGCCTTCTCTCGGGTGTCGCGGAGTATCGCATCGGCTACGCGGACGCCGTCGACGACGGTTGCGGACATGGCTTCTCCTCGTGATGAGGAGCACCCAGGCGGTCGATGCGTCCAAGACTTTGCTTCCCGGTGGTAGCCCACCTTCGCCAGTCGCCGCGTCCGACCTTACCGGGACGGGAGCTGGATCACCCGGTCGACGGGGTTTGGTCTCACGGCAGCCGGCGCGACGAGATCAGCCCGTCGGTCAGGTCGCGACGCAGCAGGTCGACCAGCGAGCGGCGTCGCAGCGGCGGACTGTCAGTGTGGGCTTGCTGCGCAACACCTTTGAGGAAGTCGTCCAACGCTTCCGGCGCCGTCCACCTCGGCGTCCATCCGAGCTCCGCCTGGGCGCGTGAGCAGTCGAGCAGCGGGACGCTGAACGCCAGATCGAGCCACCCCCGGTCGATGTGTTGCAACCGGGCCCGCCACGTCAGATCCACCAGGGTGCCCAGTACGCCGGAGGGCACGTGAACGGGGCGCGCGCCTAGGACAGCGGCGACGTCATCGCGTCCCATCGGAGGTTCGCCGGCGAGGTTGAACGGCCCCGTCGCGCGGTGTTCGACGGCGAGCACGATCGCCGTTGCTACGTCGTCGGCGTGGATGATGGGGATGCAGAGCTTCCGGTCCAACGGCAGCACCGGCAGCAACGGAACCAGTTGCATGGGAACGAATCCCGGCAATCCGTAGCGCATGAGTCCGCTCGCGGCGGCGCGCTGCAGGATGAAGCCGGGACGCATCCGCGCGATCGGGATCGCCGCGCTGCCGCGGCGCTCCTGGTACTCGTCGAGGATTGACTCGGCCGCTGACTTGTCGCGGCTGTAGGGCGACGTCTCGATTCCGGTGGTCGGCCACGATTCGTCCACGCGCTGACCGTAGCGACCGGCAGCGTAGGTGCCGACCGACGACATGTGGACGAGCTGTCCGACGCCGCTGGCGTCGGCGGCCTGCAGCACGGCCGACGAGCCGCCGACGCCCAGGCGGTGCAAGTACTCGACGTCACGGGTCGGCTGGAAACCCCAGGCCAGATGAACCACGACGTCGGCGCCGTCGAACACACTGCGCAGTGTCGCGGTGGCGTCGGGATCGGTGAGGTCCAGTGCACGCCAGTCCACCCGTTGATAGACGTCCTGCTGATAGACGTCCTGCGACGACGGCGGCGGCCTGCGCACCACGCCGACGACGTCGTGTTCGGCGGGCAGCGCACGTAGGAGGGCAGTTCCGACGTTTCCGCTCGCTCCGGTGATGACGATGCGCATGAGGTGTGCCCTTCGGCAGGTGAAGGAAGGCGGGCTTAGTGGGGCGACTTACCCGCGTGGTGCAACGGCAAACCGCCGCGGTTCGGGCGTCACGACCTCATTCGAGGAGCCAGATGACGCCGTCCTTCAGCTCTACGACGAACGTCCGCAACCGCGCCACGTTGCCGAAGGTCTTGATGGCCCACGAATAGGGCTTGAAGCCGAAGATCCGCCCCCTGGGACCCGACGTCATGGCCCCGTCCGACACGTCGTAATCGGCTCGGTGCCAGGGGCATTGCAGACATCCGTCGTCGGTGACGCGACCCCGACCCAACTTGGCGAACTGATGCCGGCACAGGTTGCGAACGGCGAACGGCGAACCGTCGGGCGTCAATCCGACGGCCAACACGCCGTGCTCCTCGGTCTGCACCTCGGTGACGCGCCGGTCGTCGAGTTGGTCGACGTCGAGGAGACGACGACCGTTGGCATGGACCGGATGGTCGTAAGTGATCGGCGGCAGGAGACCCGTGGTCTCGACGCCGCGTCCGTGCGGGTCGTTGCAAAGAATGCTCATCGGGCGCAGATACCCGGGCCGGGACGGGTGAAACGGGGCGGCCAGCGGCTCCACGCCGCGGATCGACCGACTACCCTAGCCAAAGCTGACTGCTGCGCCGCTGGACGAGCGGCCGAGGACGGGCCAATGCGGGGGTAGCCATGCAGGGAAGCGTCGGTGCGTTCGGCGGCTTCGTCCGTCAGTGGTGGAGCGAACCGGTGGACTACGTGGCGCAAGTCGAGTACTTCGGCAAGCGCGGGGTGGCCCGTGCCATCAAGACGTTGATCGGCCTCGGTACCGGTGCGCACGGCATAATCACGCTGGTAGTGGTCCTGCCATTCGTCGGGGGTCTCGCCGCTCACGTCGTCGTCGCGTCGTTCGGCGTGATGCAGATTCTGTGGGGATGGGTGTGGTGCCTGCGGCCGTGGCCGTCACGCTGGACGTCGTTGGCCTTCGTCGTGTCCGCGGACATCGGCATAGCGGCGATGGTGCAGGTCGACGCGAGTTGGCTGGCCGGGTTGTTCGGATTCAATGCGTTCGCGATGATCTCGGTGTATCTCGTGTTCTTCGACGGACCGAAAGTCCTTGCCGGACATGCCCTGTGGACTCTCTTGTCGGCGACGGCCTTTGCCGTCCAGATCAGTGCCAGCACGAGCTTCTCCGCGCCGTCGTTCACCGTGAGCGCCGTCGCCGCCATCACGCCGGTGGTCCTCAGTCCGCTGGGCGTCCAACTGGGGATCTGGGCGATGCGCAAGGACGCGCACGAGTCGGTCACCGACCCGCTGACCGGACTGCTCAACCGGCGCGGCCTGTACCTGCACGTCGAGGATCTGCTGCGCGACACCCCGCCGGGGCTCACCGACGTGGTCGTGGTGGTCATCGACCTGGATCGCTTCAAGGACGTCAACGACAGGTTCGGCCACACCGTCGGTGACGAGGTCCTTATTCGGAGCGCGCGGCGAATCAAGTCGTCGGTGCGTGGCAGCGCCCTGGTCGCCCGGGTGGGCGGCGAGGAGTTCGTCGTCGTCGACCTCGCCGACGACGAGCAGTGGGACTTTGACCGGATCAGGGACGCTATCGCCGCACCCGCCGAGCCCGCCGTCACCGCCAGCGTCGGGATTACCAGCGTCAGCCTGGCCGACTTCACCGCGCCCGGAACGGACCGCGTCGCGCTGCTCGACAGCAGCATCACTCGTGCCGACGACGCGATGTTCCACGCGAAGCGCAAGGGCGGAAACTCGACCACCACATAGGGCAGTCGCCATCCCCCTCTCACTGTAAGGCGAGATGGGGGTCTTGCGGCAAGACCCCCGACGTGCGGCACAATCTCGCCGCCACGTAATCGAGAGTCGGGAGTCGTCGTGCCGAGGTCGCCAAAACCCTTCGAACAACACCAGTCCGGTGCGTTTCTGCACGGCACCAAAGCGGACCTCTCGGTCGGCGATCTGCTCGTCCCGGGACGGAATTCCAACTACGACGAGGGACGCGTCATGAACCACGTGTACGTGACCAAGACGCTGGATGCCGCGGTGTGGGGAGCTGAGTTCGCGAAGGGCGACGGCAGGTGCCGCATCTACGTGGTGGAACCCGAGGGTCCAGTCGAGGACGACCCGAACGTCACCGACACGAAGCTTCCGGGCAACCCGACGATGTCCTACCGCACGCGGGAACCCGTACGGATCGTCGGGGAACTCACCGACTGGGTCGGACACTCCGACGCGCAGCTCCACGCCATGCGCGACGGTCTGGCCGAACTGCGGCGTCGTGGGCTCGACGTGATCTACGACTAGCCGTCTGACGGCTACCATCGTCGAAGAGCTATACCGCGACTGAGGCATGACGGCCGTCGCCCGATCGGCAGCTGGAGGCACGTGCGATGCAGTCGACGAGCATCCTCGCCGACGACGGCGCCTCGTTGCACGTCGGCGTGACTGGAGACGGCCCTGATGTCGTGGTTCTCTCCGGCGGACCCGGTTGTGTCCACTACCTCGAGGCCGATGACCTAGCGCCACGAGGGATGCGGGCGTGGTACCCGGAGCCCAGGGGAGTGGGACGCTCCGGGGGTGGGCCACACGACCTCGATCAGGCGGTCGCCGACCTAGAGGCGGTGCGAAGGGTTGTCGGCGTTGACGTTTGGGCGGTGCTCGGGCATTCGTGGGGTTCGGACCTCGCGGTGCGCTATGCGCTGGATCATCCTAACCGCGTGGATTCGGTGGTCGGGATCGCCGGTCATGGGTTGCACGAGGACCGCACCTGGTCGCAGGACTACGAAGCGTCGCGGCATCTCGAGGACGACGTCGTGATCGACTGGGTGCCAGACGTTCACGCTGCGCTGAACGACTCGTTCGTGCAGTGGATCCACGAGCCTGGCGTGTTTCGGCGACTCGCCGACTCCACCGTCTCCATGTCGTTCATCGCCGCGCAGAACGACATTCGTCCGCCATGGCCGTTGCGGCAACTCGCCGCCCTGGTCCCCGAGGGACGGTTCGAAGAACTGCCCGACGTGCCCCACAATTTCTGGGCGACCGACCCAGCCGTGTGGGTCGAGACCGTTACGCGGGCGCTGCGGGCGCGCGACGCGTGACGCACCCTCGGCGTAGCCAGGCGTCAGGCCGCGCTTTCGTCGTCCACCGGTGCGAGGAGCCGTTCGGGGTGGTGGAGGTAGTTGATTCGGGCTTGCCCGACGTCGAGCTCCGGGGGTGGGATCCACTCCACCACACCGTCGCGGAGTTGGACCGTCCAGCCGTGTTCGGCGAGTCGGTTGTCCGGCCCGCAGGCCAGGACTACGTCGTCGACGTCGGTGTGGCCGTTCTTCGCCCAGGCGGTGGTGTGGTGCACCTGGGTGCCGTACCCAGGGACGGTGCAGCCGGGTTTTGTGCACCCACGGTCCCGCGCATGGAGCACGATCCGTTGTCCGGCTGAGGCGAGGCGTTTGGTGCGGCCCAAGTAGAGGGCTTCGTTCGTATGTTTGTCGAACACCGCCAAGTAATGATGCGCGTGGGCGGCCATCCGAATCAGATCCGCCATCGGCAGCAGGGACCCACCACCGGTGACCCCACTGCCGCGGGCAGCTTCCAGGTCCTGCAGGGTGGTGGACACGATGACGGTGACGGGCAACCCGTTGCGCTGGCCGAGTTCCCCGGAGGACAGGACGGACCGGCCGATGGCGATGAGCGCGTCGTGGGTGCGTTGCCCGACGCTGCGGTCATCGGCGTCGATCTGCTCCTGCGACGGCGTGCCTGAGGTTCGGGGTTCACGGTCGTCGGGGTTGCACATCCCGGGGGCGGCGAGTTTGGCGAGGATCGGCTCCAGGGTCGCCCGGGCTTCGGGGTCCAGCAGTCCGGTGATGCGGCTCATCCCGTCGGCCTGCTGGGGTCCGATCGTCACCGATCGTTTCCGCGCCCGGTCCCGGTCGTCGGGTTCGGGTCCGTCTTGGTCGATCGCGGTGGCCAGCTGCTTGGCCACCTTGCCGAGTTCCTCCGGACCGGTGCCGGACCCGACGTGCACCAGGGTCTTCTCCGAGAGCTCCCGGACCTCGGGGTCCACCCACATCGGCAGCTTGCCGAGGAACGAGCGGATCTCGGTGACGTGCTCGGGTCCGATCGTCCCGGACTGCTGCGCGGTGGCGGTGGGGGCCAGCTTCGGGTCCAACGGTTGCCCGTTGAGGGTGGTCCGCGGCCCGAGATCCTCGGCCTCACTGAGTCGGCGGCGGACCTCCTTGCCGGAGATCCGCAACCGCTGCGTCAGCACCGACCCCAATGACTTGGCGCCCAGCTCGGTCGGGGAGGCTTCGCGTTGCAGGCGGGCGATCACCCGATGCCCCACCGCCGGCAGCTGCCACGTCACCGCCTCCAGTTCACCCAGCAACTCCACCAATTCGAGGTGGGTGAACTGATCGCAGTCCAGGTCGGCGAGTTCGGCGACGGCAGCCACCAGCGAGGCAACCGCCGCGGTGACCCGATCCGAACTCATACTCGAACACTAGTACGACCCACCGACAAGAAATCCGCACCTGCGACACCTGAAACGCAGGTGACACAGGAGAACTCGGGACGAAAACCAATTCGCTCAGAGGCGGGCATACCCACCCCAAGGCGAAGAGCGCGTGACGACGCCGAGCGGGAGTGAAGGCGTGGGCCCTCAGCGCGACCAGTCGACGCCGAACTCCTCGGCGCCGTCGATCAACCACTCCGCCAGGTAGCGGGCGAAGGACGACCGAACCAGGATTCGGTAGTCGGTCCCGTTGTCGGACAACGGCATCAGCACGACCGCGGCTTGCCCCAGCATCGTCTGCACCGCGGTCCCGGGCCCGAACACGCTGGGGTGCAGGTCGATCGAGCAGCCCTTCGCCAGGACGTCTCGAGCATGGGCGCCGCGCAGCCGCACGGTGGTCCGTTGCGCCGACACGTCGACCGCGGCCCCGCCGTGCTCGACCACCGCGTCGCGCAACCGGGACTCCAACTCCTCGGGGGCCTTGGTGGTCGAGGTGACCAGCCACTCGTCGGGCCCGAACCAGATCACCGTGGTGTCGGCAGCCGTGGCCGTCGTCGACGCGGTGTCGGGCAACGCGGTGACGCCGAGGGCCCGTGCGGCCGCCGAGGCACCGGGACTGGACGGGTCGACCCACAGGTCCACCATCGCAACGAACGGTTCCTCCTGGGCGGCACCCGATTCCGGCATGTGTGCAAACCGTGGTGCGAAGCCTTCGAGGGGGCTGTGTCGGATGAGGCTGTCAGCCATCGCGGCGGGCTCCTTCGGGGTCGACGAGAACGGAACCGGTGACCTCGACCGCCACCAGGGTTCCGTTGACCGGGACACTCAGGGTGTCGCCGATGCGGGCGTGGCCGCCCTTCACCAGGGCGAGTGCGAACGGACGGCCCAGCTCTGCGCTGCGGTAGCTCGACGTGACGTGTCCGAGCATCGGCACCGGTGGCGGAGGCAGCTCGCCGTCCTCGCTGGGCTCGATGATCTGCGCGCCCTCGGGCAACACCGTCTCGGCGTCGACCGGGAGCAGTCCGACGAACTGCTTGCGTAGCGGGTTGAGGTTCTCGCTGCGCGTAAAGGAGCGCTTGCCGATGAAGTCGACCTTCTTCTTCGACACCACCCAGTTCATGCCGAGGTCCTGCGGGGTGATGGTGCCGTCGGTGTCCTGGCCGATGATGGGATAGCCCTTCTCGGCGCGCAGCACGTGCATCGTCTCGGTGCCGTACGGCGTGATCCCGTGACGCTCACCGGCCTCGACGAGCCTCTCCCACACCGCGGTTGCGTGCCAGCCCATCACGTTGACCTCGTAGGCCAGTTCGCCGGAGAAGCTGACGCGACCGACCCGGACGTGCACCCCGTCGAGGGTGGTGTCGCGCCACGCCATGAACGGGAACGCGTCGTTGCCGACGTCGAGATCGGTGAACACCGCGCCGATCACGTCCCTGGACTTGGGGCCAACGACGGGGAAGGTGTGCCACTGCTCGGTCACCGAGGTCAACCGCACCCGTAGGTGTGGCCATTCGGTCTGCAACCACTCCTCCATCCAATCCAGGATGTGGGCCGCGCCACCGGTGGTGGTGAACACCTGGAAGCGGTCCTCCGCGAGGCGCATGACGGTTCCGTCGTCGATGACCATGCCGTCGACGCCGCACATCACGCCGTACCGGATCATCCCAACCTTGAGACTGCTCATCAGGTTGGTGTATAGAAGGTCGAGGAACTGACCGGCGTCCGCACCCTGAACGTCGATCTTGCCGAGGGTGGATCCGTCGAGAATGCCGACTCCGCCTCGCGTGGCGGCACATTCGCGAAGGACGGCGGCGTCCATGTCTTCGCCCGGTAACGGGTAGTAGCGAGGGCGCTTCCACTGGCCCACGTCCTCGAATACCGCACCCCGGGTGACGTGCCAGTCGTGCACGGCGGTGACCCGCTCCGGATCGAACATGTGGCCCCGGTTGCGGCCGGCCAATGCGGCGAAGGCGACCGGCGTGTAGGGCGGCCGGAAGGTGGTGACCCCCAGGTCTTCCGGCCGGCTGCCGAGCAGTGCGGCCGTGATGCCCGACGCGACGACGCCGGAGGTCTTGCCTTGGTCGTGCGCGGTTCCGATGGTGGTGTAGCGCTTGACGTGCTCCATCGAGCGCATGCCCGCGCCCACCGCCCGGACCAGATCGGCGACCGTGGCGTCGCGCTGAAGGTCGACGAACTGACGGGTGGCCGCGGCAGGGGCGGGGACGTACCACAGGACCAGGCTCGGCCCCGGTGTCCGAACGGCATCCGACTCACCCGGTAGCGCTTTCGGCGCGGCGTCGAAACCGAGTGAAGTCAAAGCAGATTCGGCGGCTTGGCGCCCACCGCGCAGGCAGCCCGGCAGGTCGAAGACTCCGGTCGCCGCGCCGACGACGTCGACTCCGTCGAGCTGCTCGTCGGGTACGAAGGCGCCGAGCGCGTCGTCGTAGCGCAGCTTGCCGCGCACTTGGCTGTACAGGTGTACCGCCGGATTCCAGCCACCGCTGACCAGCAGCACGTCGCAGGCCACCGGGTCGTCGACGCCCGAGACGTCCACGTGGGTGACGCGCCCCTCGCCCCGCGTGCCCGTGACCACCGAGCCAAGATGCACGGTGACGTCGCGAGACGTGCACTCCTCGAGCAGGTCTGGCGAGAGGTCCGTCCTCGCGTCGACGACGGCGTTGATCCGCACGCCGGCGTCCTGCAGGTCGAAGGCCGTGCGGTAGGCGCTGTCGTTGGTGGTGAACACGACGGCCTGCTCGCCGACCTTGACGCCGTAGCGGTGCAGGAAGGTCCGTGCGCCGCTGGCCAGCATGATGCCGGGCCGGTCGTTGTCGGTGAACACGATCGGACGCTCGTGGGCGCCCGTGGCGACCACGATCCGACGGGCTCGGATCCGCCAGACCCGTTGTCTGCTAACAGCCGCCGGCGCGTCGACGCCCAGGTGATCCGTGCGGCGTTGCAACGCCAGGACGAAGCCGTCGTCGTAGTGCCCGAAGGCGGTGGTGCGCTGCAGATGCAGGAGGTCCGGGAAGGTGGCCAGTTCTGCCATGGCGTCGTCGACCCACTCCAGCGCGGGCCTGCCGGCCACCGTGTCGGCGCTGCCCAGCAATGCGCCTCCGGCTTCGCTCTGCTCGTCGAGGAGCACGACCCGCGCTCCCGACCGGGCTGCGGTCAGTGCGGCGGACAGTCCAGCCGGGCCCGCCCCGACGACCAGGACGTCGGCGTGGGCGTGCGTGGCGTCGTACGTCGCGGTGTCGGCGATCTCGGCGAGGCGACCCTGACCCGGAATGCCCCGGGCGGCAAGCCCGTCGAAGAGTTCGACGGTGGTGGCCAACAGCATGGGCTCGGGGAACGGGTACTCGATCTGCACCAGGCCGCCGGTGTCCTCGGCCCACGCCGCGGTGAAGCCCCTGGGTCGCCCCAGCTTGATGCTGGTGGTCACCTGGTGAATTCCGTTGGCCAACAGAGCCGATGCGAGCGTGTCGCCGGCGTGCCCGGTCAATTCCCGGTCGTTGAAGACGAAGGTGTGGGTGGTGGTGCGGTCGACGCGGCCGCCGCGTTCGGTACGGAAGGGCGCGGTCATGGGGTGGGCCTCTGCTCGCCGGGTCGGTACACGCCTTGGAATCGGTAGGTGGCCGTGTCGCGGACGGCGTTGAACCAGCGGCGGCAGCCCGCGCTGTGGCTCCAACGCTCCGCGAAGAGCCCCTTGGGGTTCGTGCGGAAGAACACGTAGCGTGCCCATTCCTCGTCGGTCAGCGCCTGCGGGTCGTCGGGGTAGGGGACGTGGGCTTCCCCGCCGTAATGGAACTCGGTCTCCTCACGCGTTCCGCACCAAGGACATTCGATGAGTTGCATGTTCTGCTCCTGTGGGTGATCAGTGCGCGACGGCGGCGGCGCCGTGTTCGTCGACCAGCGCACCGCTGACGAACCGGTCGAGGCCGAACGGAGCGATGAACTCGTGTGGTTCGTCGTTGGCGATGGTGTCGGCCAGACACCACCCGATGCCCGGCGTCGCCTTGAACCCGCCCGTACCCCAACCGGCATTCACGTACAGGTTCTCGTAGGGCGTGCGGCCGACGATCGGAGAGGCGTCGGGACTGGTGTCGACGATGCCGGCCCAGGTGCGCAACAGGTGGGCGCGGGCGAAGACGGGGAACAACTCGACGGCGGCGGCCATCTGGCGTTCGATGATGTGGAATGCCCCGCGCTGGCCGTATCCGTTGTAGGAATCGACGCCGGCGCCCATCACCAATTCGCCCTTGTGTGCCTGGGACACGTAGACGTGCACGGCATTCGACATGACGATGGTCGGATGCACGGGCTCCAGCAGTTCGGAGACCAGGGCCTGAAGGGGATGGCTCTGCAGCGGGGTGCGGATGCCGAGCATGTCGGTCAGCGTCGAGGTGTGCCCGGCTGCGCACAACGCGACCTGGCCTGCGCCGATGTCACCCTGGGTGGTCCGCACCCCGGTGACTCGGTCGCCGTCGGTGACGAATCCGGTCACCTCGCAGTTCTGGATGACGTCGACGCCCGCCTGGTCGGCGCGACGGGCGAAGCCCCATGCGACGTAGTCATGCTTGGCGATGCCGGCCCGCGGTTGATAGGTCGCGCCCATGATGGGATAGCGAATGTCGTTGGACACGTTGACGATCGGGCATAGCTTCTTGACCTCGTCGGGGTCGACCCAGTGGGCGTCGACGCCGTTGAGTTTGTTGGCCTCGACCCGTCGCACGCTGTCGCGCACGTCCTGCAGGCTGTGGGCGAGGTTGAGCACGCCACACTGCTTGAACAGAATCGGGTAGTCCAGGTCGTCCTCGAGCCCTTCCCACAGCTTGAGTGCGTGCTCGTAGATGCGGGTGCTCTCGTCCCACAGGTAGTTCGATCGGATCAGGGTGGTGTTGCGGGCCATGTTTCCGCCGGCGAGCCAGCCACGTTCCAGCACGGCGACGTTGGTGATGCCATGGTTCTTCGCGAGGTAGTGCGCCGTGGCCAGCCCGTGGCCTCCGCCGCCGACGATGACGACGTCGTAGGTCTTCTTCGGTGTCGGTGTGCGCCAGAGGAATTCGGGATGCTCCGGGAGGTGTGCACCGGGCGGCGCGGTCGGGGTCGTCATCGGGCCTTTCTGGAATCCGATTGCACGAATACTGGTATATCAGTTAGCGATGAGGCTAGGATCAAAACGCGTTCGCGTCAACAGATCAACGAAAGAGGCGTCGATGACCGTGTCGGACTACTCGACCGACGGCGTCGACCTGGGCGTCGAGACCAATGCCGACCGGGCGTACGAGGTGATCCGCGAGCGCCTCGTGATGCTCGACATCCGTCCCGGTGAACCCATCAACGACGACCGGATTTCATCGGAACTGGGCTTCGGCCGCACGCCGGTGCGCGAGGCGGTCAAGCGTCTGGAACGCGACCGTCTCGTCGTCGCCTACCCCCGGCGAGGCACGTTCGCCACCGCGGTCGACCTCACCGACCTTGCGGACATCTCCGAGATTCGCAAGCAACTCGAGCCCACCGCGGCCGCCAGGGCCGCCCGCACGGCATCCGCCGAGGCACGCGCGCGTCTCGAGGCCCTGGCGCGGAGCATCGCCACCATCGACGACGGTGACGATCCGCGTGAGGTGTTGCGCCGCGACGTCTACGTGCACCGGGAGATCTATCGCGCGTCGGGCAACCCGCACCTCGAGCAGATCCTGATCACCCTCGACGGCCATGCGACGCGGATCTGGTGCCTGTTCCTGGATCGCCTGCCCGACGTCGCGAGCCACGTGCGAGAGCATGCCGCCCTGCTCGAGGCGATCGTCGCGGGTGACGAGACGGCCGCGGCCGACCTCACGCTGGCCCACGTCACGGGCTTCGAACGGGAGATTCGCGCGCTGCTCTGACGCCCGCCTTGGCCCCCGCCGACTGATATATCATCGGCACGGCACGATCGGCTGGGCTGCCGAGTGCGAGACGTCGTCGTCGAGAGGATCGTGACCTTGGCCATGCTGAACTCGGGGCAGCCGGAGGCCGACCCCGAGAGCACGTCCTTCGCCGATCGCGCCTACCTCGCCATCCGCGACAAGCTGATCATGCTCGACATCCGCCCCAACGAGGCGATCGTCGAAAGCGCCCTGGCGGCCGAACTGCAATTCGGGAGGACCCCCGTCAGAGAGGCCCTCAAGCGGCTGGAAGTCGACCGACTTGTCGTGTCGTATCCGCGCCGGGGCACCTTCGCCACCGGGGTCGACGTCGCCGACCTCCGGCACATCTCGCAGATCAGGGTGAACCTCGAACCCGTGGCGGCACGGACGGCCGCTGAGGCGGCGAGTCCGGCCACCAGAGAGCAACTTTCACGTTTGGCCGACGACACCGATGCGCTCGACGTCGCCGGGATCGACTCCGACGAACTGATGCGGTGGGACCTGGTGGTCCACCGCGCGGTCTACCGGGCCGCGGGGAACCCCCATCTCGAAGACGTCCTCGTGCGGTACGACAACCTCGCGACCCGCATCTTCTGCCTGTTCCTGGATCGGCTGCCGACCGTGGCCACGCACGTGGGAGAACACGCACGGCTCCTGAGGGCCATCGCCGCCGCCGACGGAGACGCGGCCGCGGCGATCGCACTCGAGCACGTCACCGGGTTCGAGGAGTCGGTGCGCGCCGTCATCTGATCTCGTCCGACGCGACCACGACGTTCAGCACTCGACGTAGTTGACCGGCACGTTGACAGCAAGGCCGCCGGTCGAGGTCTCCTTGTACTTCGAATGCATGTCGGCACCGGTGGTCCGCATCGTCTCGATGACCTGGTCCAGGCTGACACGGTGAGTGCCGTCGCCGCGCAGCGCCATCCGGGCCGCATTGATGGCCTTGCCGGCCGAGATGGCATTGCGCTCGATACACGGGATTTGGACGAGCCCCTCGATCGGATCGCACGTCAGCCCGAGGCTGTGCTCCATGGCGATCTCGGCGGCGTTCTCTACCTGTTCGGTTGTGCCGCCCAAGGTTTCGGCAAGGCCGGCCGCCGCCATGGACGCCGCCGAACCGACTTCGCCCTGGCAGCCGACCTCGGCACCCGAGATAGACGCGCGTTCCTTGTAGAGCGAGCCGATCGCGCCGGCGGCGAGCAGGAAGCGGATCGTGGTCTCGTCGCGGTCGCGCCTGCCTGCGGGGGTGTAGTGCATGGCGTAATGCAGCACCGCGGGCACGATCCCCGCGGCGCCATTGGTGGGAGCGGTGACGATGCGTCCACCGGAGGCGTTCTCCTCGTTGACCGCAAGGGCCACCAGGTTCACCCAGTCTTCGGCGAACTCGGGACTCCGCTCGGGATCCTCCTCCTCGAGGCGCTCGAACCAGTCCTTGGCGCGGCGGCGGACTTGCAGCGCGCCCGGCAGGTTGCCGCCCCGCCGGACACCGCGCTGTTCGCACTCCACCATGACGTCGCGGATGTGGAGGAGGCGCGCTCTGATCTCCGCTTCCGGACGGGTGGCGCTCTCGATCTCGAGCATGAGATCGCTTATCTTGCAGCCCTTCTCGTGGCACAGCTCGAGTAGCTGCTTGGCGGAGCCGAAGCTCGAGGGGTGACGGTCGACCTGGCCCGACGCGGTCTCGCGGCTCTCGGCCTCGGTGACGACGAAACCTCCGCCGACGGAGAAGTAGGTCTCGCGATGCAGCTCGGCGTCGGCGCCGTCGCGGGCGGTGATCGTCAGGGCATTCGGATGGAACGGCAGCATCGTCAGGGGCCGCAGGACGAAGTCGTCCTCGGTGAGTGCGATCTCGTGGGTGCCGCCCAGGGCGATGCGGCCGGTGGCACGCATCGCGTCGATGCGCCGCTCCATCTCCTCGGTCTCGAGCTCCTCGGGAACGAGGCCCTGCAGGCCGAGCAGGATCGCCGTCATCGTGCCGTGCCCGGCGCCCGTGGCGGCCAGCGAACCGTAGAGGTCGACGCGGACGTCGGCGGTGGCGCCGAGCGCGCCGAGGGTCGCCAGGTCGGTGACGAATCGTGCCGCGGCTCGCATCGGTCCCACCGTGTGCGAACTCGACGGTCCGATGCCGATCGAGAACAGTTCGAACACGCTGATCGTCATGAGACGGCCCTTCTGAGTTGCCGGTGATGCGTCCTGTGGTCATCCGACTCCGCCGGACGACGAGAAGCAACAGATGGGGTGATCACCAGTTGATATATTACTGCGCCGACGACGGTCCGACCGGGGTCAGTCGAGATCGGGGTGGGCGCGCAGGAAGCCCGCGAAGCCGGGAATGGTGAAGCGGAGCAGACCGCGACCCGCCGACTCGATCAGTCCCCGGTCGATGAGCTCCTGCCGCGGCCGGCTCAGCGCCTCGGAGGAGATGCCGAGGCGGCCGGCGAGGGCCGCCCGCGACACGGGTCGGTCGCCAAGTTCGGCCATGGCGGTGACGACGCGACGCTGCTCCGGGTTGATCTTGGCCATCCGGCTGCGGAACACCGCTGCCATCCGCTGGTCGGCGCGCTCGGCGCCAAGCCGCACGTGAGATTCTTCGACGACGTCGCCCCGCTGCGGTCGCCCCGCTTCCCACGCGGCGTCGCCGATCAGCTGGACGCGGTGGGGATAGCCCGCGGCGGCCTCGATGGCCGCGAGGACGGCCCCGTCGGACCACGACACCCCGAGTTCCTGGGCCGGCAGCCGCAACGCCTCGGCCACCGCGACCTCGCCGAGCAGGCCGATCTCGACGAAGTCGGTGCGTTCCCCGAAGGTCGCGGCCTCCGGGACCGCGCCGAGCAGGGAGGGCAACCCCGCGGCGATGATGGCCACCGGGTAGCCCTCCGGGGCGCCGTCGAAGTGTTGAAGCGCGATGAGGAGAGACCGCCGGTCGGCCAGTTGGGCCTCCTGGAACTCGTCGACGAACACCGCGAGTCCGTGATGATCGTGCTGGCGGGCGAACCTGCCGGCGTCGGCGAGGTTGCGTTCGACGGCAGCCGTCACGCGGGTCCGGTCGGCCGCGACGCCCACCTTCGCGCCCGGAAGTCCCACCTCGACCTGGACCTTGGCGAGGTTCTGCAGGAGCCCCTTGGCCTTCTGACCCGTCGACCGGCGGCCGATCTCCTCGGTCAACGACGCCGCCAAGTCCGGAGCAAGTGCCACGTCGTCGCGGCCGGTGACCCACACCGTGAGGTAGCCCGCCTCGGCGGCCTCGCGTTGGGCTGCCCGGAGCAACGAGGTCTTCCCGAGGCCGCGGGATCCGTAGAACGCCAGCAACGGCCCGCCGGAGCGGCCCAGCATTCGGGTGCGCGCCAAGCGGGTACGGATGGTCTCGAGTTCGGTGCCGCGGCCCGCGAGGTAGACGGGTACCGCGCCGGGGGAGTATGGACTTGGCAGCACAGCTCTCCGTATCGAGTCGTATAGATCAGGAGTGACTATACGCACCGATACGACAACGCGAACCTACTCGGCAATGACCAGCGCCACCAACGGGCTGCTCGCGTTGTCGACCGCCATGACCGACGACGTCGTCGACCTGGTCGGCGCCCGCGTCGTCGAGGCGTTGCGGTAGGGCTGAGCGTCGGCCGCTACACGTCGCCCGAGAAGTCCGCGGTGATCCAGCGGTCGGGCCGCACGGTGAAGAGGGTGTTCGGCGTGTCACCCATCCCCTCGATGAAGGCTCGCCCGCCCTCCTCGCCGAGGTAGCGGATGGCGATGGCCTCCCGCACCTCGAGCGGCGCCGGGGTGGTGGTGTCGACGACCGTGCCTTCGACGACCGCGTACTGGTATGGCGGCTCTTCGCGCTGCACGACCAGCGTCACGACACCGGCTTGCTCGATCAGTCGGCTCTTGCGCGAACCCGTCCCGGTGTTGATTCGGATGTGGCCGTCGGGGGTGTAGTCGTACCAGATCGGGACGCTCGCGGGCGGTCGGCCGTTGTCGGCCGCCACCGACAACACGCCGACTCGCTTATCTTCTAGGAACCGGCGTCGTTCATCTTCGGTGAAGGGCCTCATGGTCGGACCCAACACGTGAACTGGCGCACACTATTCCCTCGGACGCCTACGGCTCCTGCGCACGATGCTGGGCTCAGCGCACCAGAAGTCGGGTCACCGCCCGGTTGAGCCGGCGCCTCGGCCAGCCGGTGGCACCGTCCGCGGCCAGGGCGGCCCGAGCCGCGTTGCGCCCGCAGACGCCGTGCACGCCACCGCCGGGGGAGGCGCCCGCGCTTCCGAGGAACACGTTCTGAAGCGGGGTCTCCGCCCGGCCGAAGCCCGGCGCCGGACGAAAGACGAGCTGCTGAAACAACTGTGAGGTGCCGCCGTTGACGGCGCCCGTGTGCAGGTTGGCGTCACTCGCCTGGAGATCCGACGGGCGTTGCGTCGTCTTGCCGACGACGTGGGCGGCGAACCCCGGCGCGTGCCGCTCCAGGACGTCGTCGACCCGTGTGGCGAGGCGGTCGGCGGAGTCGTCGTCGGCGAGCCCGCGTGGGAGATGGGTGTACGCCCAGGCGCTTTCGGTGCCGGCGGCGGACCGCGTCGGATCCGCCGTCGTCATCTGCCCGAACAACATGAACGGGTTCTCGGGCAGGGTCCGGGTGTTCAGATCGGCCATCCACCGAATCAGCCCGTCGTGGTCGGCGCCCAGATGGACGGTACCGGCGTCGGCCAGGTTCGTCGACCTCCAGGGGATCTTCGCGTCGAGGGCGTAATTGATCTTCAGAACTGGTGTGTCCCAGACGAATCGGTCGAGTCCGCGTCGGATCGACGCGGGCAGCGCGTCGGACGGCAACAACCGCTGGTAGAGCTGCGGTGCCGACGTGTCGGCGACGACGGCCCGGCGGCACCTGATGGTCGCCCCGTCGGCGGTGCGAACGGCGGTGGCGCGGTCACCGCTCAGCTCGATCGAGGCGACGGGCCTGCCGCACTCGACCCGTGCCCCGGCTGACTCGGCTCGGCGGACCAGCGCCGCGGTCAACTCGCCAGCACCGCCGACCGGCACTGGGAATCCGCCGTCCTGCGCCATCATGATGAGCAGGAACCCCATGACGCCGCTGGCCGGGGCGTCGATCGGGACGTCGGCATGCATCGCGTTGCCCAATAGCAGCAGCTGGGCGGCGTCCCCGTCGAACAGGTGGTCCGCCATCACCCCGGCTGGCATCAGCAGGAGGTGCACCAGCCGCAGCGCCTCCGCGGTGCCCAATCCGCGCAGGAGGCTCAGCGGACCGCGCAGCGGCGGAAAGGGCGCGAACAGCGTCTCCAACAACGGCTCTTTGATCTGCTGCCACTGCTCGAACAGGTCGCACCACCGCTGCCCGTCGCCCGGATGATGCCGATCCAATTCCCTTGCGGTGCGGTCGACGTCGCGATGGATCACCGGTGCGTCGGTGTCGGCGGCGTTCCTGGGATGCCCGACGACCGCCGGGGCGTGCGTCCACCGCAGGCCGTGGTCCTCGAGATTCAGCTCGCGCAACGCGGGTGAGGCGACCGAGAGCGGGTAGAAGGCGCTGTAGAGATCGCTCACGTACCCCGGCGTCACCTCGGCGCTCTTGACCGCCCCGCCCGGCTCGGGCTGCGCCTCGAGGACCAGCACGTCCCAGCCGGCGTCGGCCAGGAGGGCCGCGGCGACCAATCCGTTGTGCCCGGCGCCGATCACCACCGCGTCGACGGCGCTACTCGTCATCGTCGGACGCCCGGCGTTCGGCGAGCGCCGCCAGTCGCCAGGTGCACTCCCGGTTGCGCGGGATGGCAGCCGCGAGGGCCACCCGGCTCGGCACCCAGCCCATCGGCATTCCCACGGGCACCTCGGCCATTTCGATGCGGCAGCCGCCGCCGACGTCGAAGAGCCGCAACGTGATCCGCGCCTTGCCAAAAGGCCTTCCCTTGGCCAGCAGCACCAATTGCTCCTGGGGCACGCACTCCAGCACCTCGGTTTGGTCGTCGAGCAGCAGCGGCCATACGCCCACGGAGTGGTGGATGATGCTGCCCACCGCAGGCCAGTCCGGGGACACCGCACGCATGCGACTGTTGCCGACCACCCACTGCGAGTAGGTCCAGCCGTCGGCGATGACGTCCCACACCCGTTGCCGACTGGCCGTCGTCTCACGCTTGACGGTGAGTTGACTCTTGGATTCCGGCGGGTGATGGGTCATGGAGGCTCCTCAGGGTCAGCGACTGTCGTACCCGCCGACGGGGTGGCCAAACCCGTGGACAGCTCGGCCTTCTCCAGTTGGGGACGAGTTCAAGCCCGTCATCATCCGTTGACGATCGTCATCATTCATTGACGGGCTGCACGTGATCAACCAGCGCTGTCACCACAGCCGGAACTCGTGCCACGAGGTTGACTGGGGCGCACGCCCGGTGCCGGCGACGAGTGCACGACCGCGGAGGGGGAGTCGAGTGACCCGACGGTGGAGGCGACCCCGGTCACGTGGGCTCGGACGACGAGCCTGGGTGGTGACCTGGTCCATCCGGCTGGTGTTGTGGACGTTGGGCTTCACGCGTGTCGTTCGAACCACGATCGTGAATGCCGACGTGGTGCCAGCCAAGGGTGCGGTGCTCTTGGCCGCCAATCACACGTCGATGATCGACGTGCTGTTCATCCTCGCGGCACTGCGTCGGGAGGCGATCGCGATGGCGATGGCGGAGCTGTGGAAGTCGCCGCTGACCCGTTGGCTCGTCGAAGTGCTTGGCCAGATCCCCGTCGTCCGTAGAGATTCGGAGTCCGGGAAGCAGGCGATGGAAAGCGCGACGCAGGCGCTACTCGACGGCGCGCTGGTGGGGATCTTTCCCGAGCAGAAGTGCATGCTGCCAGGGGAAGTCGTACCGTACCGGCCGGGCGTCGCGGTGCTTTCCAAGCGCACGGGCGTGCCGATCATCCCGGTTCGTCTGGTGAACGCCAACCGCGTCCTGCCGGTCGGCAAGAAGCTGCCCGACCTCGGGCACTCGGTCTACGTGATCTTCGGCCAGCCCATCGATCCCGACGACTTCGCGTCGGTCCCCGAGCTGCTCGACGAGGTGCACCTGCGCATCACGACGCTGGAGCCTCCGCCCGACGGCGGTCGGTGACACCTCGGCAGGCGGTGACTACCGATCCGCCGTCGACGAGATCTGCGCCATCAGCGATTCCATGTCCGAGACGTCCCACACCTCGGCGAACTTGTCGCCTTCGACTCGGTACAGCGTGAACTCCGACATCCGAACCCGCCGGCCGGTCGCCTCGATCCCGCGGAAGGTGCCCAGGTGGGTTCCTCCCACCCAGAAGTGCAGTGCGAGGAGGTCGCCGTCGACCAGGAGGCTGCGTACCTCCCACTTCCAGTCGGGGAACCCCGCCACCAGCGGAGCGAACTGCTTGACGACCGAATCCGGTTCCATCGGAGCGTCGTTGACCTTGATCGTCGGCGTGTAGAACGCCGTCATGCCCTCGAAGTCGTGCGCGTTGCACAGTTCGAGGTACGCCCGGTAGAGCGATTCGTAGTCGTCGCGCGTGCTCGCCATTCGGCAAGACTAGGCGAACGCCGAGTATTCGTGTTTCCCAGCGGTTTCGGACTCAGTAATCCCACACGGTCGGCACGAAGCGGAAGGCGTTGCCCGCCTCGGCCACGTGACACAGTGACGGGAACGGCAGGTGGGTGGCGACCAACTGCTCACCCGTCGCGGCAAGCTCTGTCAGCAGTCGGACCCGCACCCGGGTCGACTCCTCTGGATCGTGTTCGAACCCGTTCTGCCAGTTGGGGTTTTCGAAGCCTGGCTGGAACACCGCGTCGCCGGCGAACGTCAACGCCTCGCCGCCGGACTCGACGCGGACGATGCTGTGGCCCGGCGTGTGACCACCGGTGCGGCGAATCAGAACCCCGGGCGCCACCTCGTACTCGGTCTCGAACGTTCGTAGCTGACCGCGGTACACGTCGAGGAAGCGGGAGGCGGTCGACCGGAGCACCTCGGGAATGGGGGCCGGCATCACGGTGCGGGAGAAGTCCGGCGCCGCCCAGAAGTCCGCCTCGGCGGCTGCCACGTGGACCCGCAGGTCGGTGCGCAGCCGGCCCCTCAGACCGTCGACGAGCAAGCCACCGATGTGGTCCATGTGCAGGTGGGTGAGCACCACGTCGGTCACGGATGCCGGATCGATCCCCGCGGCGTCCAGACGCATCGACAACTGCCCGGCGCGCGGGAAGCCCGGAAACTCCGATCCCAGACCGGAATCGACGAGGATCGTCTTGTCGGCACTGCGTACCACCGCGACGTTCAGCGGCCAGTCCGTGATCTCCGGAGGCAGGTACATGTCCTTGAGCCACGCCGTCAGGTCGGCGGGGGCGACGTTGGTGGCCAGCGTGGAAGCGGTGATCGGCAACATACCGTCACTGATCACCATCACGTCGACGTCGCCGACCTGAACCGCATACCGCGATGGGACCAACTCGTCGGCTGCCGCCGAACGGGAATGTGAGACGTCGACCAAACTCGTGTACCTACTCCTTGCAGAACGCTCGAGGGGACGGATTCCAGGTGACCCGTCTGCCCCGTCGAACGCCGCACGGCGACGGGATTCATCCGTTGAATGGCAATCGAGGAGAGGTCCGAGACGGCGCGTGTCAGGATCGACGGGTGGCACCACTGCAACGCCCGACACGACGTCCGTCGTGATGCGGCCATGAGCGCGCCACGACGCTTCGCCGATCGCTACGAACTGCGGGAGCTCGTGGGTGTCGGTGGCATGTCGGAAGTGCACCTGGCCCGCGACCTGCGGCTGGATCGCGACGTGGCGGTCAAGGTGCTGCACGCGGACCTGGCCGACGACGCCAGTGTCGGTGCGCGGTTCCGTCGGGAAGCGCAAAAGACGGCCGGCCTGAACCACCGTGGCATCGCGGCCGTGTACGACACCGGTGTGGGGGAGACGGCAACCGGTTCTCCTCTGTACATCGTGATGGAGTACGTCGACGGTCCGACGTTGCGCGACGTCGTCCGCGACCGCGGTGCGATGACTCCGCGGCGAGCGGTCTCGGTGATCGCGGACGTGTGCGAGGCGCTGGAGTTCAGCCATCGACACGGGGTGATCCACCGAGACGTCAAGCCGGCCAACATCATGCTGACCAAGGACGGTGCCGTGAAGGTGGTCGACTTCGGCATCGCCCGAGCGCTCGCCGACGGGGACGGTGGCATCACTCGGACCGGTGCCGTGATGGGAACCGCCCACTACCTGTCGCCCGAACAAGCTCGCGGTGGCCCGGTCGACGCCCGCTCCGACGTCTACTCGGTGGGCTGCGTGTTGTACGAAATGGCCACCGGCCAAGCGCCTTTCAGCGGTGACTCACCCGTGGCGATCGTCTACCAGCACGTCCACCAGGATCCGGGTGCGCCCTCGCGCCGCAACGGCGACCTCACGCCGGCCTTCGACGCGGTGGTGGCCAAGGCGATGGCCAAGGATCCCGACGAGCGCTATCAGTCGGCCGCGGACATGCGCGTCGACCTGATCCGCCTCCAGAACGGAGACGTCCCCTATGCGGCCGCACGACGGCCGGCCGACTCCACGTCGCCGTTGCCCGTGGCCGAGCTTCGCACGATGGTGGCGCCGGACGGGGCCGCACCGGGAAGCAGGCGTCCCCGGTCTCGACGGCTGATGGCAATCGGCATGGTGACGGTGCTCGTCGCGGCAGCGGCGGTGGTCGCAGTCGGCCTCGGCACGGTCGGCTCGACCGACGAGGCGCTCCTCGACGTGCGGGGTCGAACGGTCGCCGACGCCATCGCCGTCCTGCACGACCGTGGTCTGAGCACTCGCGTCGAGAAGAGGGTGCATCCGACGGTGCCCGTCGACCACGTCATCGACACCGACCCGGTGGCAGGGACTGCCGTGGCCGCGGGCTCCGAGATCACCATCGAGGCCTCGACGGGTCCCGGCCCCGACCGGCCCGACGGTGCCCAGCTGGAGGTTCCCGACGTGGCGGCGCTGACCTACGCCGACGCCATACGCGTTCTGACGAATGCGGGCTTCCGGGGGTTCCGCCAGGCGTCGCTGCCGTCGTCCCCGGAGATGACGGACCGCGTGTTGGCCACCAATCCGCCTGCGCGGCGGCGTGCCGAGAGCACGGCCGTCATCACCGTCGTGATGGGCTCGGGCCCCGTCGCGGGCACCCCCTGAGGCGTCAGCGGAAGCGGACCTCGAGCGTGGCCAGACCGAAGATCTTCCTGCCGGCCGACTTGGCGGTGACGATGACGACACCGGTGCGGGTGGCCGGATCCAGCGACTTGATCCGGCCACCGAACTCGATGTCCGCGCCACTGGCGGCGGAGACGATCGCGGGCTGGGAGAGCCTGATCGCGTAGCGGGTGATCGCCGCGGGATCGCCCAGCCACGCAGAGCCGAAGCCGGCGCCCAAACCCATGGTGAGCATGCCGTGGGCGATCACGTCGGGTTGCCCGGCCAGCTTGGCGATGTCCTCGTCCCAGTGCAACGGATTGGCGTCGCCGGACACCCCCGCGTAGTTCACCAGGTCACCGCGGGACAGCCGGGCGTGATGCACCGGAAGCTCGTCGCCGACCGTCACCTCGTCGAAGGACGGCGTCGTCGGCGTGCGGCTGACACCTCCCTCGGAGATTCGAGCCTCGCCGTCGGGCCGCACGGTCTTCTCGTAGGTGGCGCCGGACTCGTCGACCCCGAGGAGGTTGACGTCGTGCATCATCACGCCCTGGATCGCCGGCCTGATCGCCGGGTCGACGTCCTCGCCGGTGACGCCGACGACGGTGGTGTGCAGGGTGTGGACGCGCTCGCCCTCGGCATCGGTGAACGTGTTGGTGACGGTGATCAGGTCCCGACCGGCAATCCGCCGGACCGACGTGAGCTCGACGTCGACCGTCAGCTCGTCACCTGCCACGATCGGCCGGTGCTGCTCGAAGACCTCTTCGGTCTGGAGGTACATGTCGTATCCGATGACCACGGACTCGAACATCCGCTGGTTGCAGGCCATTGCGGGGGTCGACGTGAACGTCAGCGGGGCGACCAGATCCGGGAAGCCCAGTTGCGCGGCAGCGGCGACGTCCCAGTGCGCGGGGTGGTAGTTCTGCACCGCACGGGCGAACTCACGCACCTTTTCGCGGCCGACGAGGTAGGTGCCGTCCGCCTGGTAATGGTGGCCGACTCGGGATTCGAGCTCCGAGGTTTCTGCTGTTGCGGTCATGGATGTGCTCATCTTTTCTATCGGTCAGTTCGCTGGGGGCCGACCATTGCACACTAACGGGCGGGCGGCTCGCCGCCTTCGAGTCCCTCGCGGAGTCGTGCATTCTCGGCCTGCAGGTCCGCCAGCTGACGCCGCAACGGGGCGAGGTGTGGTTCGAGCTCGGCGGCGCTGAACCGCGGGGTGATGTGCTGCTGGCAGTTCCAGTCGAAGGCCTCGACGGTGACCAGGACGGCGCGCTCCACGTCGGCGGCGTAGCCGGGGTCGGCGAAGCTCTCGACGAGGGCCGCGTCGTCGGCGACCGTGACGACGCGGGCATGGCCGAATATCTTCAGCCGGCGCCGCTGGGCGTAGTCGAGGACGATCAGCGCGACTCTGTCGTCGCCACCGACGTTGCCGGTGGTGATGTATTGCAGGTTGCCCCGGAAGTCGGCCCAGCCGATGGTGTGGTCGTCGACGACGCGCAGGAAACCCGGAGGGCCACCGCGGAACTGGACGTACGGCCATCCCGTCTCGCTGACGGAGGCCAGATAGAAGCCGTCCCGTTCGGCGAGATACTCCCGCTCGTCGTCGGTGAGCGCGTCGATCCCGGGAACGGCCTTGCCCTGCACGCGTTTGCGGCCGTAGAAGCCGTCGCTGCCGTGCTCGCGCTGGACGTCGACGACGGCGTCGGTGAACGCGATGGCGCCGTAGTGCTTGCTCACCGGTGTCTCCCTTCGGGGGCCTGGACGTAGTAATTGTGCAGTCCATGGCCGGATTCCGACACACTCGTGAGACATAAGCAGTGGCGGCGTCCAGCGGCGTGTCGTCGCCACCGTTTATGTCGCACCGGGGGAAGCGCGGAGGAAGCGCGGGGACGCGCGGCGGCAACCGGGCCCGAAGGCACGCCCGGTCACCGCCGAGAGGCCAGCAGCCGTTCGACGAGTGCGAGCTCGTGGGTGCTCACCCAGGACGGGTTGGCTTGCTGCGGCGAGCGGAAGACCTCCATCGAGCCGAGGCCCACAATGGGGCTCAGCTCCGCGGCGGTCAACGGTTCGGCGAACAACGGAATGTGGACGGGAACATGTAGCTGACCGTCCTCCATCGTGACTGCTCCCGTGACCCGACCGGATCCCCAGAAGCCGCGTCGAGGGTGGGCGGACACCCAGAACAGGACCTACTGGTCGGGGCGAATGAGCCGGGTCCGGTAGTTGTCGGCGACGCACCAGGACGGCTTGGTCTCACCGGCCGCACGCATCGGCTCGACGTCGGTCTTGCTGGGGTTGCACTTGATCACCCAGGCCCCGAGGGTGTCGAGGGTGACGGCGCGTCCGGGCACGGTTGTCGGCGTCAGGCCGGATCGGGCACGAAATGGGTGTCGGCGCCCGTCTTGAACACCACGTACGCGCGCTTCCACGGTGCGTCGTCGACCAGCCTCCATTCGTGACCGGTACCGGTGTGGTCGACGGCCAAGAGGACGTCGCCCGGGTGGATCGTGAACGACTCGCCACCGACCGTCGTGAACTCCAGCACGCCGGACAGCGTGATGACGTACTGCGGGATCGGATCGTTGTGCCAGTCGAGCGAGGAATGCGGTGCCGTTTCCTTGAACTCGATCGACTCGGCGTCGACCAACTGTCCGCCGGTGATGCTGCCGCGCTCGACGTGGGAGTTGCCGTCAGGACCGGTGTAGAGGCGGTACGCGCGAATCATGGCTGACCCTTCCTTCGATCGGATGATGATGGGTAACGCTATTCCAGGACGTCGTCGTGGAGTTGCTTGGCGAGATCGGTGTTGGAGCGGTAGTCGACGCAGACGTCGATGATGGTCACGCCGGGGGTGCCCAGCGACTCCTTGAAGGCAGTCTCGAAGTCGGCCAGGCCGCTCACGCGGACACCGGTGGCTCCGAATGCCGCCGCGTACTGGGTGACGTCGTAGTCGGCCAGTTGCACGCCCGACGTCCGGCCGTACTTCAGCTCCTCCTGGAAGCCGACCATGTCGTAGGTGTTGTCGCGCATGATCACGTGGGTGAAGCTGAGCCCCAATCGGGTCGCGGTCTCCAATTCCTGTGCGCTGAAGAGGAATCCGCCGTCGCCGGAGATCGACACCACCTGGGTGCCCGGCCGCACCAGGGCGGCCGCCATGGCCCACGGCAGGGCCACCCCGAGGGTCTGTTGACCGTTGGAGAACAGCAGCCGACGGGGCTCGTAGGCGCGAAGGTGCCGGGCGGCGTAGATGTAGTTCGACCCGATGTCGCAGGCGACCGTGGCGTCGTCGTCGACGAGGTCGCGGATCTTGAGTACCAATGCTGCCGGGTTGACCCCGACCTCGGTGTCCGCGTGCGTCGCGGCGGCCTCGTCGATGGCGGCCAGGGCGGCGCGCTTCTCCTCGACGGACGCAGCCGCCGACTCGGACAGGCGAAGGCCCGACAGTTCGGGGATGAGGGCGCGCAGGGTGGCCTCGACGTCGCCACGAAGTTCGAGTGCCGGTTGGTAGTGCACGTCGACGTCCGCGGCGATCTCGTCGAGGTGGATCACGACGCGAGCCGGATCGGAGTTCCACAGCTTGGGGTCGTACTCGACGGGGTCGTAGCCCACCGTCAGGAGGACGTCGGCCTCGTCGAGGAGAACGTCACCCGGTTGGTTGCGGAACAGGCCCACCCGGCCGACGTAGTGACTCTCGAGATCGCGCGAGACGACACCGGCGGCCTGGAACGTCTCGACCACCGGGAGGTCGGTGACGGCGAGCAGGTCCCGGATCGCCGCACAGGCCCGGGGATCGCCACCGCGCATCCCGACCAGGAGGACCGGTCGGTGGGCGCCGCGGATCAGGTCGGCCGCATGCGAAACCCGTTCGGCCGGTGCGGCTCCCAGTGGTGCCACGGGGACGGGGGTGACCACCGCGGCGGTCGGCTCGGCGGCCACGTCCGACGGGATCACCACTGCGGCGGCTCCGCGGGGCACCGTGGTGGCGGCCCGGAACGCGTTGGCCACTGCCTCGGCCGCGTTGTCGGGGTGGGTGACTTCGCCGGTGTACTTGGTGACCGAGGCGAGCATCGCGGCGGCGTTCATCGACTGGTGCGTGCGCTTGAGTCGATCGGCGCGCCCGACGGCCCCGCAGATGGCGATCATCGGGTCCTGCTCGGTGTTCGCGGTCACCAGGCCGGTGGCCAGGTTCGTCGTTCCTGGGCCGGAGGTCACCAGTGCGACACCAGGGGTGCCGGTGAGACGGCCGACGGCGGCGGCCATGAACGCGGCGTTCTGCTCGTGGCGGCACACGATCAGCTGCGGTCCGCCGTCGTCGAGTGCGTCGAATACCGAATCGATCTTGGCGCCGGGGATGCCGAAGATGAACTGAACGCCGTAGGCGGACAGTGTGTCGACCATGCCCTGCGCGGAACGTGTTGAGGGAGAGCTCATCTCATTGCCCTTCTGTGCGACGGATCTGTCCGTCGGCGTCGTCGTCGGAGAGGTTGGCCGCCTCGAACTGCGGTGTCCGGGGCAGGCTGAGGTGAAGATCGGAGCACACGCCCACCTCGACGGTGCCGCGAAGCAAGCGGTAGTCGAGCGCGTGCCCTCCCCGCGCCTGGTCGGCGTCCAGGAAGTGGGCGTGGTAGCCGGCCACCGAGATGCCCTGCACCCACTGCGGCATCCGGAACCCGCCGAGCGTGCCCGACACGTCGGTCATGGTGGCCTCGCCCTGGTCGCGGGTGGCCTCGGTGAACGGCGGGTACGGGGCTTCCTGCTTGCTGACGGTGCGGGTGCGCACGGACGCGAACTCGCCGCGGATGCGGACCGCGACCATCAGGTTGTCGCTTCCCACGCTGGCGTCGACGAGGGCGGTGACGGCCGCGCGATCGGACTCCTCGGTCACCTCGATGGTCCGTTGCGGCCGGAACCGGGTGACCACGGCGAAGGGGACCAATTCGTCGGGGTTGGCCTTGGTGGCACTGCCGTCGGAGCGAAGCTGGTAGCACACCGAGTCGAGCATCAGCATCTCGCCGTCGAGACCGTTGAAGGTGCCGAGCCCAAAGTCGCCGTGAGTCAACAGTTCCCGGATCGTGACGTCACCGTCGTAGACGCCGTCGAGGAGCGCCTCCATCGTCGCGGTCTGGTAGATCTCGTTCGGTTCGGGGGTGTCCGGTGCCATGGCTCAACTCTGGTCGAGGGCCCGGCGCGGGGCGTCGACGGTAGCCCCCAACCCCCGGTGGGGGCTAGCCGGTATGGCACGGCGGATTGCGGGTATGTCCTCGACGTGAAGATCGCAATCGTGGACGACTATCAGGACGTCGCGCTGGCCATGGCCGATTGGTCGGCCCTCGAACGTCGCGCCGAGATCACCGTGTTCGCCGACCACCTCGCCGATCAGGACGACCTGGTGAACCGGCTCGAATCGTTCGACGTCGTCTGCGTGATGAGGGAGCGCACGCCGCTGCCGCGAGAGGTCATCGAACGCCTGCCCCGGCTCAAGCTCATCGCCTCGACCGGTCCTGGCAACGCGTCGATCGACTACGACGCCGCGGCCGACTGCGACGTCGTCGTCACCGACACCGGCTACGACCCCACCTCGACCGTCGAACTGACCTGGGCCCTGATCATGGCCAGTGCCCGTCATCTCGTCGACGAGTGCGGCTCCGTCCGCGCCGGCGGCTGGCAGACCACGGTCGGTCGGCAACTGCGCGGCCAAACCCTCGGCGTCCTGGGTCTCGGCAACATCGGCACGGAGATTGCCCGCATCGGCGCCACCTTCGGGATGAACGTCGTGGCGTGGAGCCAGAACCTGGACGCCGCCACGGCGGAGGAGGCCGGGGCGACGCTGGTGTCGAAGGACGAACTGTTCCGGCAATCCGACACCTTGACCGTCCACCTCAAGCTCGGTGACCGGTCCCGCGGTCTCGTCGGCGCCGACGAACTCGCGCTGATGAAGCCGACGTCCTGGGTGGTGAACACCTCGCGAGGTCCGATCGTCGACGAGGCTGCGCTGATCGAGGCGCTGACGACCCGATCGATCGGTGGCGCCGCGCTGGACGTCTTCGACACCGAACCCCTGCCTACCGACCATCCGTTGCGCTCACTGCCCAACGCGTTGGTCACACCGCACATCGGGTACGTCGAGGAGGAGCTGTACCGCACCTTCTATGGTGACGCGGTCGCGCGCATCACCGAGTGGCTCGACAATACGACGGAAGACTAGCTCCGGCGGGGCAACTGCCCGCCGATGACGCCGAGCAGCGCCAGGTTGTCGTGGCTCGGCGTGCCGGGAGTGGCGGTGTAGACGAGCAGCGAGTGACCCCCGTCGGGATCGGTCAGCACCTGGCACTGCAACTCCAGCTCGCCTAGTTCGGGATGCACGATGTGCTTGTGTTGCTCGTGGGCGACGACGATCTCGTGTCGGCGCCACAGCTCGGTGAATTCGGGACTGCGTTCGAGGAGCGCGTCGCGATACACGACCGCGCGGTCCCGCGTCGCGGGGTTCGTATGGGCCGCGCGCAGACCGGCGGTGAATCCGCGCGAGAGCCGATCGTGGTCCTCGGGACGGTAGCGGTCCCGCCCGTGGGGATCGGCGAACCAGCGGTAGCCGATGCTGCGGTGGAGCCCGGTGTAGCTGGTCAGGTCACCCGTCAGCGCGACCGCGGCCGGGGTCTGGGCCAACGTTTCGCCCAGCGCGGTGACGATCTCGGCGGGAACGTCGTTCAGCCGGTCGAAGATCCGCATCAAGCCGGGGCCGACGTAGTCGACGCTCGCGGCCCGCGACGGGGCGGCGAACCCGGCCAGGGCGAAGAGGTGGTCGCGTTCGTCGAGGGAAAGCCGGAGACCGCGGGCGAGCGCGGCCAGCATCGACGTCGACGGCCGCGGTCCGCGTTGCTGTTCGAGGCGGCTGTAGTAGTCGGCCGACATGTCACTCAGAGCGGCGACCTCCTCGCGACGCAGCCCTGCGGTGCGCCGCCGCCGACCCCGCCCGAGCCCGACGTCCTCGGGTTGCAGCGCCTCGCGCCGGCTCCGCAGGAAGTCGGCCAACTGTTCACGGTCCATGGTCACAGTCAACCCGTCGGGAAGCGCACGCCGGTGAGATCCTCGGAGACCGACCAGATCCGTGCCGCCGCCGCCCCGTCTGCCACGTTCGGGTACGGCGGCTGCTCGGCGGGCCGGCCACGCAGCTGTCGGAAGCCGTTGGGACCGTAGAACTTCCCTCCGCCGGCGTCGGGACTGGTCGCCGCGTGGAGCGCGGGCAGCATCCCCGTCTCCGCGGTGCCCAGCACCCCGAGCCGGGCGAGGGTGCGGATCACGCGCACCGAGAGGCCGTCACTCTCGCGGCCCAGTTCCGGCTGCGCGGCGAGCAGATTGGTGGCTGCCACCCCCGGGTGGGCGACGTTGCTGCTGATTCCCCACCCGCCCGCTCGGCTGCGACGGTCGAGTTCCATGCCGAACAGCGACACCGCGATCTTCGACGACGAGTAGGACTTGCCCGTCGAATAGTCGCGCTCCCACTGCAGGTCCTCCCAGTGAACGCCGTGTTGCGCGGCGGCGACGCTGGATTGGGTGGTCACCCGGGCGGCCCCCCGGCGCAGCAGTGGCAGGATCCGGCCCACCAGGGCGAAGTGACCGAGGTGATTCGTCGCGAACTGCACCTCGAATCCGTCCACCGTCCCGCGTCGTTGCGGCGGCGTCATGACCCCGGCGTTGTTCACCAGGATGTGAATGGGACGGTCCTCGGCGAGCAGTGACTCGGCCAGGTCGCCCACCGACTGCAGCGAGGACAGATCAAGTGGGCGGGTCGACACGGCGGCGGTGGGAACCGCCCGTCTGATCGCCGCCACCGCCTCCGCGCCCTTGGCGTGGTTGCGGACCGGCATGACGACCTCCGCGCCGGCCTGGGCAAGTCGGCGGGCCAGGTGCAGTCCAAGCCCGTCGCTGGCCCCGGTGACGACGGCCAGCCGCCCGGACAGGTTCGGTACGTCTACTTCGTCTGGGCTCATGCCCTCATTCGACATGTCGCGGGGGGCGACAGCCAGGGTCAGAAGATCCGTGGCTAAGCACCCAGGTGCCGACTGTAGGATCCGTGGTTCGCAAGGGGCGGTTTGCGGAGGGGTGCGGGTGCCGGATTGGGCGTTGCAGCGGCGGCGGGCGTTGAACGCGTCGCCGGTCGCGGGGAGAGAAGTGCGGGCGGGCGCGTCGGATCCCGAGATCGACATGGCCGACGCGCCGGTTTTGCGTGCCCTTTTGCGGATCTCCCACGCCGTGCTGCGGGCCAACTACTTCGACGAGGCCCTGGAGGTCATCGCCGAGCAAGCGCAGGTGGCGCTCGGCGCGGCGTCGGTATCCATCAGCCGATGGGAGCCCGACACCGACGTTCGCACGCTGATCAACGTCGGCGGACTGGGCCCCGGCGAGAAGCGGTGGCCGGAAGCCGAGATCTACGACGTGAGCGAGGACGGCCCGGTCATGTCGCTGCTGCGGCACGGTCAGCCCTACGTGTTCTCCCTCGACGACGAGGCCGCCAACCCCACCGAGGCGGCGTGGCTGCGCAGCATCGGCAAGCAGAGCGAACTCGCGGTACCGATCATGTACGAGGACGTCATGTGGGGCGAGCTGTGGGCGTCCGGCGTCGACGGACGCCGATTCGGTCCGGACGACGTCCAGCTGCTGCAGGCCATCGCCGCGCACGCCGCGGTGGCGATCGGTCGCTCGGAGTTGTTCAGCACGGTGTGGCGATTCGCGCACCAGGATCCCCTGACCGGGCTGGCCAACCGGCGCGAGCTCGAGCGGCTGTTCGACGACGTGGACTGGACGACGACGCCCGCTGCGCTGCTGGTTGGTGACCTCGACGGGTTCAAGACCGTCAACGACCGGGACGGCCATCCCGCTGGCGATGCGTTGCTTCGCGAGGTCGGCGCGGTTCTCGGCGAGGTCGCGTCGTCGACGAGCGACGCCACGGCGGTGCGCCTGGGCGGTGACGAGTTCTGCGTCCTGATGCCGAACTGCACGTTGGAGGCGGCCGAACGTGTCGCCAGTGAGACCAGCCATCGCGTCCGACGGATTCTGGGCACCGACGTCACCCTCAGCTGGGGTGCGACAGTCTCTGGGCCGCATACCGTTTCGGGGCAGGATCTGCTGTGCGCCGCCGACGCCGCGCTGCTCGACGCCAAGCGGCTGGGGCCGGGACGCTTCAACGTCGGGGTGGACCGCCCCGCGGTGGCCAGTCCGAGTCGACGCACCACCCAGTCCGACGGCGTGGGGGCCGCGATCGACCTACTGGTTCCCCGGGTGCTGTCGATCCTTGACGAGCACGCACCGCTTGAGGTCGTCGCCGCACTGGAAGTCCTTGCGATGCAAGTACACAACACCGTCGACGCGGCCGCCTGGGCGATATCGGACACCACGGTTGACGGCGGAACGATCCGCACCATCCGTGGCGTCGACAGCGTGCTCGACGAGTACTCCGGCTTGGCGAAGTTACGCAAGATCGACGCCGGCACCGCCTACGCGGTGGCCGACTACCCGTGGACGGCCCAGGTGATCGCGTCCCCCGGTGCGGCGTTCATCGCGGAGGTGGGACGGCCGGATTGTGATCCGGCGGAGTCGGCCCTGCTGACCGAACTGGGTTATCACGCGGTGCTGGCCGTCGGGGTCCGATCGGCCGACCGCGGTTACCTGTTGGAGATCTTCTCCAGGCCTGGGCACGAGCTGGACGCCGTTGCCCCCCACGTTCGGGTGCTGGCCAATTACTGTGCCACGACCTGCAATTAGCCGGTGGTGGGGCGATGTGTGGGACGGGTCAAGCCGCCCGGCGCGGGCCGGGCTGCCGGTCCGCGCCGAGCGGCCGCCGCCGTCATGATCTCCTGATACCGCGTCACCAGTTGCTCCCGGGTCAGCCCGAATTCGGCAAGCACCTCGTCGGCAGGCGGTCCGCCGTAGGGCGCCCAGTTGCGCATGAAGGTGACGATGTCGTGCGCGAAGCGATCCGCGATGAAACCGTTGGGCACGTCAGGACCCACCCTTCTTCTTGTTGTAGATGTCGAAGCCGACCGCTGCGAGAAGGACCAGGCCCTTGATGACCTGCTGCACGTCGCTGCCGATGCCGATGAGCGACATGCCGTTGTTGAGCACGCCGAGGACGAAGCCACCGATGATGGCGCCGAGCACCGTTCCGACGCCGCCGCTGGCCGACGCGCCGCCGATGAACGCCGCGGCGATGGCCTCCAGTTCCATGCCGATGCCTGCCTGCGGAGTGGCGGAATTCAGCCGCGCCGCGAACAGCAGACCGGCCAGGGCCGACAACAGACCCATGTTGACGAACACCAGGAACGTGACGCGCTTGTTCTTGACGCCGGACAGCCGGGCGGCCGCCTCGTTGCCGCCGACCGCGTAGACCTGGCGGCCGAAGACGGTGCTGCGCATGACGAATGCGTAGATGACGAAGGCGACGGCCAGGATGATGCCGACCACGGGAACGCCGCGGTAACTGGCCAGCAGCAGGGTGAAGGCGGCCAGGGCGGCGACGATGGCCGCGCACTTGAACACGAACCAGCCCAGCGGCGACACGTCGAAGCCGTAGCGGGACTGCGTCCTGCGCTGCCGCACCTGCTGCCAGACGGCCGCCGCCATGACGAACAGGCCGAGGATCACCGTCGGCCAGTGGTAGAGCCCGCCGCCGCCGCCGATCTCCGGCAGGAAGCCGCTGCTGACCTGGCTGAAGCTGCGGGGGAACGGCGCGATGGACTGCCCCTCCAGCAGATACTGCGTGGCACCGCGGAACACCAGCATGCCCGCCAGGGTCACGATGAACGACGGGATGCCGACGTAGGCGATCCAAAAGCCTTGCCACGCACCGATGACCGCACCGAGGAGCAGGCACAGCAGGACCGCGAGCGGCCATGGCATGTCGTTCTTGATCATCAGCACCGCCGACATCGCCCCGACGAAGCCGGCGATCGAGCCGACGGACAGGTCGATGTGACCGGAGATGATGACGATGACCATCCCGATCGCGAGGATCAGGATGTAGCCGTTCTGCTGCACGATGTTGGTGACGTTCAACGGCTTGAGCAGGATGCCACTGGTCCAGACCTGGAACAGGATGACGATCACCGCGAGCGCGGCCACCATGCCGTACTGCCGGAAGTTGCCCTGCAGCACCGCGCGCAACCGTTGACCCGGCGACGCGGGCGGCGTCGACGGCGGGGGCGCGCTCGAGGCGGTGCTCACCGTGGGGGTGGTGGTCATCTAGCTGCGTCCCTTCATCATGTATCGCATCAAGGTCTCCTGCTTGGCATCCGCGCGGGCGACCTCACCGGTCAGCCGGCCCTCGTTGAGGGTGTAGATGCGGTCGCACAGACCGATCAGTTCGGGTAGTTCCGACGAGATGACGATCACCGCCTTACCTTGAGCGGCAAGGGAATTGATGATCGTGTAGATCTCGTACTTGGCGCCGACGTCGATCCCGCGGGTCGGCTCGTCGAGGATCAGCACGTCGGGATCGGCGTATATCCACTTGCTCAGCACCACCTTCTGCTGATTGCCGCCCGAGAGGTTTCCCGTCGTGGCCCGTACCGACGTGGCCTTGATGTGCATGTCCTTGCGGAACCGCTCGGCGACCACCGTCTCCTCGTGCTCGTTGATGACCGACGCCCGACTGACCTTGGCCAGCGAGGCCAGCGTCACGCTGCGCGCGATGTCGTCCATCAGGTTGAGCCCGTAGTGCTTGCGGTCCTCGGTGGCGTAGGCGATCCGGTGGGCGATGGCTTCCGGCACCGTCCGCGTGCGGATCTCCTTGCCGTCCTTGAACACCTTGCCGCCGGCCTTCTTGCCGTAGCTGCGACCGAACACGCTCATGGCCAGCTCGGTGCGGCCCGCGCCCATCAGTCCGGCCAGCCCGACGACCTCGCCGCGACGGACGTTGATGGACACCCCGTCGACCACCTTGCGCTGTTGGTCCAACGGGTGGAAGACGGTCCAGTCCTCGATCGCGAAGGTGACCTCGCCGATCGGGTGATCCGCACGCTCCGGGAAGCGGTCGGTCATGTCGCGGCCGACCATGCCGCGGATGACGTGCTCCTCGGTGAGCTCCTCCCCGACGGCGAGGGTCTCGATGGTGTGGCCGTCGCGCAGGATCGTGATGTTGTCGGCGACGCGCATCACCTCGCCCAGCTTGTGCGAGATGATGATGCACGTCAGGCCCTGGTCGCGCAGTTCGACGATGAGGTCCAGCAGATGCCTGCTGTCCTCGTCGTTGAGCGCGGCCGTGGGCTCGTCGAGGATGAGCAGCTTCACCTTCTTGGACAAGGCCTTTGCGATCTCGACCAGCTGCTGCTTGCCGACGCCGATGTCCGCGATCCGGGTGCGGGGGCTCTCGGCCAGCCCCACGCGGGCGAGCAGCCGAGCGGCGTCGGTCATGGTTTCGTGCCAGCTGATCACCCCGGCGGAGGCGTGCTCGTTGCCGAGGAAGATGTTCTCCGCAATGGACAGCACGGGAACCAGCGCCAGTTCCTGATGGATGATGCCGATGCCACGTCGCTCGCTGGACCTGATGTCCTTGAAGTCGCCCGGCTGACCGTCGAAGACGATCTCGCCGTCGTAGCTGCCGTGCGGGTAGATCCCGCTCAGCACCTTCATCAGCGTCGACTTCCCGGCACCGTTCTCACCGCAGATCGCGTGGATCTCGCCGGTGCGCACGACGAGGTTGACCTCGCTGAGCGCCGTGACCCCCGCGAAACGCTTGGTGATGCCCCGCATTTCGAGGAGCGGAGCGGTGTCGGCGACCGTCACGCCAGCTGTCCGGCGGTGTAGTACCCGGAGTCGACGAGCACCTTCTGGTAATTGGTCTTGTCGACGCTTACCGGCTGCAGCAGGAACGAGGGCACGACCTTCACGCCGTTGTCGTAGGTGGTGGTGTCGTTGACCTCGGGCTTGCCGCCGGTGAGAAGCGAATCAGCCATCTGCACAGCGGCTTTCGCCAGCTCGCGGGTGTCCTTGAACACCGTCTGCGTCTGCTCGCCGGCGATGATCGACTTCACCGACGCCAGCTCGGCGTCCTGCCCGGTGACGATGGGCAGCGGGTTGGTCGGCGTGCCGTAGCCCGCGCTCTTCAGCGCCGAGATGATGCCCAGCGACATGCCGTCGTACGGCGAGAGGACCGCGTCGACCCGGCCACTCGTGTAGGCCTTGCTCAGCAGGTTGTCCATCCGCGACTGCGCCAGCCCGCCGTCCCAGCGCAGCGTGGCCACCTGGTCGAAGGAGGTCTGGCCGCTCTTGACGACGAGCTTGCCGCTGTCGATGTAGGGCTGCAGCACGCTCATCGCGCCCTTGAAGAAGAACGTCGCGTTGTTGTCGTCGGGGGACCCGGCGAACAGCTCGATGTTGAACGGGCCCTTGCCCTGTGCGAGGCCCAGCTTGTCGGCGATGTAGCTGGCCTGCAGGACGCCGACCTTGAAGTTGTCGAAGGTCGCGTAGTAGTTGACGTTCTCGGTGCCGCGGATCAGCCGGTCGTAGCTGACGACCGGGATCTTCGCGTCGGCGGCGCGTTGCAGGGTGTCGGTCAGCGACGAGCTGTCGATGGGCGCGATCACCAGCACCTTGACGCCCTTGGTGATCATGTTCTCGATTTGCGAGACCTGGTTCTGCACCACGTCGTCGCCGTATTGCAGGTCGGTGTCGTAGCCGAGCTTCTTGAACTGCTCGGCCATGTTGTTGCCGTCGGCGACCCAACGCTCGGACGACTTGGTCGGCATGGCGATGCCCACCGTGCCCGACCTCTGGCCGCCGCTGGCCGCCGGCTGATCCGTGGTGGTCGACCGACCACAACCCGACAGCGTGGCCACTACCGCCACCACGAGGGCCAAAGCCCCCAGTATCCGAACGATGCCCTTGCGCATGAAATCCTCCCGACTGAGTGGGTTCGCACCGCGGTCTCACAGGCCGGGGCGGGCGCCCATGTGAGCGCTAACATATGGATCTTGTGACGCCGCTCACGTCTTTGTCAAGCCCGGCCACCGCCGAATGTGAGCGCTTACAAATCGTTGACAGCGTTTGAATGTGAGCGTTAACATCCTGTCGGTGTAACGCCGGTCACATTCACCTACCGCCCTCCGCGGCTCTTGGAACACACGCTGGCAACGCATCCAGTTCGGCATCCAAATCATCAAAGGAGATGTTGTGAAGAGAGTCCTCACCGCGGTGCTCGGCATCGCGACGGCCGGCGTTCTCGCAGCGTGCGGCAGTGGCCCGGCGCCGTCCAGCGGATCCGGCGGCGGCGCAGGGGGAGGCCAGATCACCATGGGCTTCTCTCAGGTCGGCGCGGAAAGTGGCTGGCGCACGGCGAACACGACGTCCATTCAGGACGCAGCCAAGGCCGCGGACGTGAACCTGAAGTTCTCCGACGCCAACGGCGAGCAGGAGAACCAAATCTCGGCGATCCGCTCGTTCGTCCAGCAGCGTGTCAGCGTGATCGCCTTCAGCCCGGTGGTGCGCACCGGCTGGGACGCCGTCCTGCTCGAGGCCAAGAACGCCGGCATCCCCGTCATCCTCACCGACCGCGCCGTCGACACCCAGGAGAAGGACGTCTACAAGACCTTCCTCGGCGCCGACTTCGTTCAAGAAGGCAAGTGGGCCGGTGAGTGGACGGTGAAGAACTTCGCCTCGGCACCCGGTCCGGTGAACATCGTCCAGCTCGAGGGCACCACGGGTTCGGACCCCGCGCTCGAGCGCAGCACCGGGTTCTCCGACGCCATCAAGGCCAACCCGAATCTCAAGGTGATCGCCTCGCAGACCGGCGACTTCACCCGCTCCGGCGGCAAGCAGGTCATGGAGGCGTTCCTCAAGGCCAACCCGAAGATCGACATGGTCTTCGCGCAGAACGACGACATGGCCCTCGGCGCCGTCGAAGCGATCGAGGCCGCCGGGCTCAAGCCGGGACAGGACATCAAGATCGTGGCCATCGACGCCACGCACGACGGCATGCAGGCCCTGGCCGACGGCAAGATGAACTTCATCGTCGAGTGCAACCCGCTGCTCGGGCCGCAACTGATGGACATCGCGAAGAAGGTCGTGGCCGGCGAGGCGGTGCCCGCCCGCATCGTCACCCCGGACCAGACCTTCGACCAGCAGCAGGCGACGGCTGCGCTGCCCGACCGCAAGTACTAGCCGCACCACGTACAGACCGTCGACGCCGCTCGGACGCAGACCCCCCAACGCTCCGAGCGGCGTCGGCTACCACCGGAAAGGACGTGCCGATGACTTCACCTCCCGCCGGGCCCACCGCCTCCCCGGTGGTCCGCATGCAGGGCGTCACCATCGACTTCCCGGGTGTGAAGGCGCTCGACGCCGTTGACTTCCGCCTGCTTCCCGGCGAGATCCACGCGCTGATGGGGGAGAACGGGGCAGGCAAGTCGACGCTGATCAAGGTGCTGACCGGCGTCTACGACCCCGACGCGGGAACCATCACCGTGGACGGGGTCGAGCAACGGTTCGCCGGCCCGCGCCAGGCGCAGGACGCCGGCATCAGCACCGTCTACCAAGAGGTCAACCTCTGCCCCAATCTGACTGTCGCAGAGAACATTCTGCTGGGTCGTGAGCCCCGTCGACTCGGACGCATCGACCATCGCGCGATGAAGCGCCGCGCCGCGGAGCTCCTCGGCCAGCTGGATCTCACCGTCGACCCCGGGTCCACCCTCGGGGCGCATCCCATCGCCGTGCAGCAGCTCGTCGCCATCGCCAGGGCCACCGCGATCTCCGCTCGAGTGCTGATCCTCGACGAGCCGACGTCGAGCCTCGACGCCGACGAGGTCGCCGAACTGTTCCGCGTGATGCGACGACTGCGCGACGGCGGTACCGCGATTCTGTTCGTCTCCCACTTCCTCGACCAGGTGTACGCCGTGTCCGATCGAATGACGGTGCTGCGCAACGGTCGTCTGGTCGGTGAGTACAAGACGTCCGAACTGGACAGGGTGCAGCTGGTCGCCGCGATGCTCGGTCACGAGCTGGACGTGCTGGAGGAGATCGGCGATGCCGCCTCGGCCACGACCCCGTCCACCGGTGAGCCCGTTCTGAGTGCGCGCGGACTCGGCCGCAAGCCCAAGTTGGCGCCCGTCGACCTCGACGTCCATCGCGGTGAGGTGGTGGGTCTGGCGGGTCTGCTCGGATCCGGCCGAACGGAGTTGGCGCGCTTGCTGTTCGGCGCCGACCGCGCCAGCAGCGGACGGGTCTCGGTCAACGGGTCCTCGGACGCGATCCGCTCGCCACGCGCCGCCATCGCCAAGGGACTGGCCTTCTCCTCCGAGGATCGCAAGGGCGAGGGCATCATCGGTGACCTGAGCGTCCGCGAAAACCTGATCCTGGCCCTGCAGGCGCGCCGCGGCTTCGCCCGCCCGCTGTCGAAGAAGGTGAAGGACGACCTCGTCGACCGCTACATGGAGGCGCTCGACATCCGGCCGCGTAACCCCGGCATCCCGGTCAAGAATCTCAGCGGCGGCAACCAGCAGAAGGTGCTGCTCGCCCGGTGGCTCATCACCGAACCGCAGCTGTTCATCCTCGACGAACCCACCCGCGGCATCGATGTCGGCGCCAAGGCCCAGATCCAGAAGCTCGTCACCAACCTCGCCAAGGACGGCATGGGCGTGGTGTTCATCTCCGCCGAACTCGACGAGGTTGCCCGGATCAGCGACCGGATCGCCGTCCTCCGAGACGGCACGTGCGTCGCGCAGGTCGGCTCGGACCGTTCGGTCCGCGAACTCACCGCCCTCATCGCGGCCGGAGGAGAGCAATGATGAAGAGGCTCAGCGCATCTCCGCTCATTTGGCCGGCACTAGCGCTGGTCGCACTGCTGATCGTCAACGTCATCGTGACGCCGACCTTCCTCAGCATCCGCGTCCAGGACGGTCATCTCTTCGGCAGCACCGTCGACGTCCTGCGCAACGGTGCACCCACCATGCTGGTGGCACTCGGCATGACCCTCGTCATCGCTTCGCGCGGCATCGACCTGTCCGTCGGGGCGGTGGTCGCCGTCAGCGGGGCACTGGCCTGCGCGCACATCGCCGCGTCCGACGACCCGGCCGGCGCGGGAACGGTGCTGACCGCCATGGGAATCGCCCTCGGCGTCGCCGTCGGCCTCGGGCTGTGGAACGGCATGTTGGTCTCGGTGTTCGGCGTTCAGCCCATCATCGCCACGCTGGTCCTGATGACGGCGGGGCGCGGCATCGCGCTGCTGATCACCGACGGCCAGATCGTCACCGTCACCAGTGCGCCGTTCAAGATCCTGGGCTCCGGCTTCGTGTTCGGACTGCCGGTGGCGATCCTGGTCAGCCTGTCGGTGTTCGCGCTGGTGGGACTGCTGACCCGACGGACCGCGCTGGGCATGCTGCTCGAGTCGGTCGGCATCAACCCCGAGGCCAGCCGCCTCGCCGGGGTGCGGTACCGCACCATCGTCTTCGCGGTCTACGTGTTCTGCGCGCTCTGCGCCGGAATCGCCGGGCTGATGATCGCCTCCAACATCTCGGCAGCCGACGCCAACAACGCCGGACTGTGGATCGAGATGGACGCGATCCTCGCGGTGGTGATCGGAGGAACCTCGCTTCTGGGTGGACGTTTCAGCCTCACCGGCACCATCCTCGGCGCGCTCATCACCCAGACGCTGACCACCACGGTGTACACCGCGGGCATCACCCCGGAGACCACGCTGGTGTTCAAGGCGCTCGTGGTGATCGCCGTATGCCTGCTGCAGGCGCCGAAGTTCCGCGCCCTGATGTCGCGCCGGCGCAAGCGGCCCGCCGCACCCACCGGCCACGCCGAGACCGAAGAGATCGGCGGACAGCAGGTCTCGGTGCCGTCTCCGCCGACGATGGCCGCCAAGTGAGGAAGTCATGAGCGTTCAGACCGTCGGTCGACCACGGGTCGACACCGCAGAGGTCATGCGTCGGATCCGGGGTCGCTACCTCTCCCCGGTCGCGTCGCTGGTGTTGTTCGTGGTCATGTTCACCGCGGTCGTCGCACGCTACGACTTCGCCAGCCCCACCCAGGTGTTCCTGAACCTCCTGGTGGACAACGCCTATCTGATCGTGCTCGCGGTCGGCATGACCTTCGTCATCCTCACCGGCGGCATCGACCTGTCCGTCGGGTCGGTCGTCGCGCTGTCCACCGTGATCCTGGCCACCGCCCTCAAGGCCGGTTGGCCGATGCCGTTGGCGGTCGGCACGGTGCTCGTGGTCGGCCCCCTGCTCGGCGTGATGATGGGTCTGGTCATCGAGTACTTCGACGTCCAACCCTTCATCGCCACGCTCGCCGGGATGTTCCTGGCCCGCGGGCTCTGCTACGTCATCAGCGTGGACACGCTGCCGATCAAGGATCCGACGCTGCGCCAGTTCGGGCTGAACTACGTCTATCTGTACGAGGACAAGTTCATTCGCTGGACCGTCGTGGCGGCACTCGCGGTGGTCCTGATCGCGGTCTACGTGCTTCATCAGACCCGGTTCGGCCGCACGGTGTACGCGGTGGGCGGCAACCGGCAATCCGCCCAACTCATGGGACTCAACGCCTCACGGGCCAGGGTGTCGGTGTACGCGATCAGCGGGTTGTGCGCCGCCTTCGCGGGGCTGCTGCTGGGCGTGCAGAAGCTGTCGGGCTACAGCCTCAACGGCATCGGGCTCGAGCTCGACGCGATTGCCGCCGCGGTGATCGGCGGCGTGCTGTTGTCCGGCGGAGTGGGATTCGTGCTCGGCTCGCTGATCGGGGTACTGGTGCTCGGTACGATCCAGACCTTCGTCACGGCGGCTAATCTCGACTCGTACTGGACCCGAATCATGACCGGCGTGCTGCTGCTGGTGTTCGTCCTGGTTCAGCGACTACTGGTGAGGAAGCCCGGATGAGCAGCCACCCCCTGCCGCCCGCGGCGCCCAAACCCGTGATGGCCGACGTGGCACGGCTGGCCGGCGTCAGCCACCAGACCGTCTCACGGGTGATCAACGGTTCGGCCAGCATCCGGCCGACCACCAAGGCCCGTGTCGAACAGGCCATCGAGGAACTCGGCTATCGGCCCAACACCGCGGCGCGCGCACTGGTCACGCGGCGATCGGGCATCATCGGCATCGTCGGCACGAACAGCGCCCTGTACGGTCCGTCGAGCATCCAGCGATCCGTGCAAGAGGCCGCGCGCGCCGCCGGCTACTTCTCGAGCCTGGTGCCGCTGGCCGAGGTCACGGTCGAGGAACTTGCCGGGGCGCTGGATTACCTTGCGCGACAAGCGGTCGAGGCGATCGTGATGATCGCCGCCCAGGAGGACGCGCTGGCCGTCGTGCACTCGGCCGATCCGGGCCTCCCGCTGATCGTGGTCGAGGGCGACCTGTCCGGTCGGGGTCTCAGCGTGGGCGTCGACCAGATCGACGGCGCCCGCCAGGCCACCCAGCACCTCATCGACCTGGGCCACCGCGAGATCGACCACGTCCTCGGCCCGCTGAGCTACACCGAGGCCAAGGGTCGCCGCGCCGGCTACGAGGAGGCGATGCGCGGTGCCGGACTGCAGGTTCGAGAGCCGTGGGAGGGCGACTGGACTCCCGCGCGCGGTTACGAGATCGGACGCGAAATGGCCCGCCGCGGTGAGACCTCCGCGGTGTTCGTGGCCAACGACCAGATGGCGATCGGCGTGCTGCACGCCTTTGCCGAGGCGGGCCTCGTGGTGCCGAGGGACGTCAGCGTCGTCGGTTTCGACGACATCCCCGAAGCCGGGTACCTCAACCCGGCCCTGACCACGGTCCGCCAGGACTTCCAGGCGATCGGCCGCAGGGCCATCGACCTCGTCACCGCCACTCTGGACGGCTCGACCACGAACGTCCCACTGCTACCGCCCGAACTGATCGTCCGTCACAGCACGGCAACGTACGAGGAGAACCGATGATGGGCGAGAAGCCTGCCGAAAAATACACGGTGGGAGTCGACTTCGGCACCCTGTCCGGCCGCGCCGTGGTGGTGCGCGTGAGCGACGGTCACGAGCTGGCCCAGGCCGAACACGTCTACGCCCACGGCGTGGTCTCGGAGACGCTGCCCGGGCACGAGGGTCGGTTGCCACCCCAGTGGGCGCTGCAGGTCCCCGCGGACTACGTCGAGGTGTTGCGCACGGCCGTGCCCGCCGCCGTCGAGAAGGCCGGCGTCGACCCCCGCGACGTGATCGGAATCGGAACCGACTTCACAGCCTGCACCATGGTTCCGGTGCGCGCCGACGGCACGCCGCTGTGCGAGCTGCCGGAGTACGCCGACCGGCCGCACGCCTACGGGAAGCTGTGGCGTCACCATTCGCCGCAGCCGCAGGCCGACCGCATCAACGCCCTTGCCGCGCAACGTGGAGAGACCTGGCTGCCGCGCTACGGCGGGCTCATCTCGAGTGAATGGGAGTTCGCGAAGGCACTGGAGATCCTGGAGGACGACCCGCAGGTCTACGCCGCCATGGACCGCTTCGTGGAGGCGGCGGACTGGATCGTCTGGCAGCTGTGCGGGTCGTACGTCCGCAACGCGTGCACCGCCGGGTACAAGGGAATTCGCCAGGACGGTCGATACCCGTCGGCGGACTTCCTCGCCGAGCTCAACCCCGGCTTCGCCGGCTTCGTCGCCGACAAGCTCGACCAACCGATCGGCCAGCTGGGCGAGGCGGCGGGCACGCTCACCGCAGAGGCGGCACGGTGGACCGGGCTGCCCGAGGGCATCCCGGTCGCGGTGGGCAACGTCGACGCGCACGTGACGGTGGCAGCGGCCGACGCGCTCGACGACGGTCACATGGTGGCCATCATCGGAACGTCGACCTGCCATGTGATGAACTCCGACGTGCTACGCGACGTGCCCGGCATGTGCGGCGCCGTCGACGGTGGAATCCTCGAGGGCAGTTGGGGTTACGAAGCCGGCCAATCCGGGGTCGGTGACATCTTCGCCTGGTTCATCAAGAACTGCGTGCCCGAACGGTATGAGGTCGAGGCCCGCAACCGCGGCCAGTCGCTGCACGAGTACCTGACCGAACTCGCCAGCCGCCAGCGCATAGGAGAGCACGGTCTGGTGGCGCTGGACTGGCACAGCGGCAATCGGTCGGTGCTGGTCGACCACGAGCTGTCGGGCGTGATCGTCGGTCAGACGCTCGAGACCACCGCGGTCGACACGTATCGGGCGTTGTTGGAGGCCACCGCATTTGGGACCAGGATGATCGTCGAGACGTTCGTCGACTGCGGGGTTCCGGTGAGCGAGCTGGTGGTGGCCGGAGGCCTGCTCAAGAACCAGCTGATGATGCAGATCTACGCCGACGTCGTCGGGCTGCCACTGTCGACGGTGCCGTCGACGCAGGCACCGGCCCTGGGGTCGGCGATCCATGCCGCCACCGCCGCGGGCGCGTTCACCGACGTGCGTGCCGCGGCCAAACAGATGGGTAAACGAGTGCGCAACGCCTACACCCCGATTCCGGAGAACGTGGAACTCTACGATCAGCTCTATCGCGAGTACGTCAGGCTCTACGACTGGTTCGGACGAGGCAACGACATGATGCGCCGCCTGCGCCGCATCGGCTCGCTCGAGGCCGTGGGGGCGTCCCGATGACCGTCACCGCCGAGACCAACCGCGTCATCGCCCAATTGCGTCGCGAGGTCTGTGACCTCCACGCCCAGCTGACCCGCTACGACCTCGTCATCTGGACCGCTGGCAACGTCAGCGCCAGGGTGCCGGACAGCGACCTGATGGTGATCAAACCCTCTGGTGCGGAATATGATTCGATGACCGCCGACGACATGGTGGTGTGCGACCTGTACGGCAACCTCGTCGACGGCGAGCTCAACCCTTCCTCGGACACCGCGGCCCACGCCTACGTGTACCGGCACATGCCCGAGGTGGGCGGCGTCGTGCACACCCACTCCACCTACGCCACGGCGTGGGCGGCCCGCGGTGAACCGATCCCCTGCGTGCTGACGATGATCGCCGACGAGTTCGGCGGGGACGTGCCGGTCGGGCCGTTCGCCCTCATCGGAGACGACTCGATCGGCCGCGGCATCGTGGAGACGCTGCGGGACAGCAGGTCTCCGGCGGTGCTGATGCACAGCCACGGTCCGTTCACCATCGGCCGCACGGCCCGCGACGCCGTCAAGGCCGCCGTCATGGTGGAGGACGTCGCACGCACCGTGCACATCAGCCGGCAACTGGGCACCACCTCACCGATCGACGCCGCGAACGTGACCGCCCTCTACGAGCGCTACCAGAACGTCTACGGCCAGGCCGACACGTCAACCGCAACCCCTCAGGAGAACCAGCGATGATCGCGTCCCGACTCGTCACCAGCCAGGTGTGGCTGATCACGGGCAGCCAGTCCCTGTACGGGCCGGACATCCTTGATCAGGTCGCCGACCAGTCACGCCAGATCGCCGACCGTCTCGACGGCAGCTCCGAGATTCCGGTCGAGGTGCGGTGGCTTCCCGTCGTCACCACCGCCGAGGCGATCGCCCAGATCCTGAGCGAGGCCAACACCAGCGAGGAGTGCATCGGCGTGATCGCCTGGATGCACACGTTCTCGCCGGCCAAGATGTGGATCCGCGGGCTCAAGACGCTCCGCAAGCCGCTTCTGCACCTGCACACCCAGTTCGGCGTCGAATTGCCATGGCAAAGCCTCGACATGGACTTCATGAACCTCAACCAGGCCGCCCACGGCGACCGTGAGTTCGGCTACATCCAGACCCGTCTGTCGACCCCGCGCAAGACCGTGGCCGGCCACGTCAGCGACCCCAACACCCGCAGGCGGATCGGCTCCTGGGTGCGGGCGGCGCTCGGCCGCGCCGAGCTGTCGACGATGAAGGTCGCCCGCTTCGGCGACAACATGCGCGGCGTCGCCGTGACCGAGGGTGACAAGGTGGAGGCCGAAGCGCACTTCGGTGCCTCGATCAACACCTACGGCGTCAACGACCTCGTCGAATTCGTCGAACGAGTTCGCCCCGCCGACGTCGACAAACTGGTCAGGGAATACGAGGGCACCTACGCGGTCGCCGCCGAACTGCTGCCCGGCGGAGATCGGCACGCGTTCCTACGACACGGTGCCCAGATCGAACTCGGATTGCGAAAGTTTCTCCAGGACGGCGACTTTCATGCGTTCACCACCAACTTCGAGGACCTCGGCGGTCTTCGTCAGCTGCCGGGCCTGGCGGTGCAACGTCTGATGGCCGACGGTTACGGCTTTGGCGGCGAGGGCGACTGGAAGACCTCGATGATGCTGCGGACCGTGAAGGTGATGGCCGAGGGCCTGCCCGGCGGGACGTCGTTCATGGAGGACTACACCTACGACCTGACGCCGGGCCAGGAGCGCATCCTCGGCGCCCACATGCTGGAGGTGTGCCCCAGCATCGCGGCGTCGACGCCGACCCTGGAGGTGCATCCGCTGTCGATCGGCGGTCGGGAGGATCCGGTCCGGTTGCGCTTCACCGCGGCCCCGTCCGATGCGATCATCCTCGGCATCTGCGACATGGGCTCGCGATTCCGGTTGGTGGTCAACGAAGTACGCGTCGTCGAACCCACCCACGAGTTGCCGAACCTTCCGGTCGCCTGCGCGGTGTGGGAGCCGTTGCCGAACTGGTCGACCTCGGCCGAGGCGTGGTTGATGGCCGGTGCGCCGCACCACACCGTGATGTCCACGGCCGTGGACGCCGAGGCGATCGACGACTTCGCCGCCATGACCGACACCGAACTGTTGGTCATCGACGCCGCCACCACGGTGCGGGGGTTCCAGCACGAACTCAAGTGGAACGACGTGTATCACCACGTCGCCGCCGGGCTGTGAGCGGACGGACGCGATGATCGCCGCCCGCCTGCACGCCGTCGGAGACCTCCGGGTCGCCGACGAACCCCCGCCAGGGGATCCGCCGGCGGGCTGGTCGCTGCTTGCGGTCACCTCCGTGGGCATCTGCGGGTCCGACCTGCATTGGTTCACCGACGGGGGCATCGGCGAGAACCGCATCGAGCGGCCCGTCGTGCCGGGGCACGAGTTCGCGGCCGTCGCCCTCACCGGGCCACACGCGGGTCGCCGGGTGGCCGTCGACCCGGCGATCGCGTGCCGATCGTGCGAGATGTGCCGGATGGGTCACGAGAATCTCTGTCCCACCGTGCGATTCGCCGGCCACGGCACACTGGACGGCGCCATGCAGGAGCATCTCGTCTGGCCCGATCACCTGCTGTACCCACTTCCCGACGACGTCAGCGACGACGCGGGGGCGCTGCTGGAGCCACTCGGGGTCGCACTGCACGCGGTCGCGGTGAGTCATCTGCGGCCCGGCGCGGACGTCCTCGTGGTGGGTGCCGGACCGATCGGGGCACTGACCGTCCAGGTGGCGCGTCGCCAGGGTGCCGCGCGGGTGTTCGTCAGCGAACCGCTCGAGCACCGGAGGGACACTGCGTTGCGCAGTGGCGCCGACGCCGCGTTCTCCGACGAGCACGGCGCCGACGAGGTCCTCGAGGCGACCGGCGGCCGGGGCGTCGACGTCGTCCTGGAGGTCGCCGGAACGGACGCCGCGATCGCGACCGCCGTCGCGGCATCCCGGCCGGGTGGTCGCATCGCTCTGGCGGGCATCCCGTCCCAGGACGACTCGGCCTTCCCCGCGGCCGTCGCGCGGCGCAAGGGCCTGACGTTCGCAATGGTGCGGCGCATGAACGACACCTATCCCCGGGCGATCGCCATGGCCGCCGGCGGCGTCGACCTGGACCTGCTGGTCACCGAACGCCACCCGCTGAGCGAGGCCGCCAAGGCATTTGGTTCGGCCGCCGAGCGTCGGGGCGACAAGGTGATGGTGGCCGTGTCGGCGTCGAGTTGACGGCACCCGGGCGAGTCGACCCGAACGCGCTAGGCCGCTTGGACTTTCGGCTGCGGGCTGCCTGTCGGGCGCGGTCGTGTGTCACAGTGGGATGGTGAAGTACGGGCCGGGCTGGCAGCCGAAGACCGTGGACTGGACCTCGACGAGGGGTCGCATCTTGCTGGCCGCCTCCGTCCTGTTCGCCCAGCGGGGTTACTTCGGCACGTCGACGCGCGACATCGCCGAGGCGGTTCAGATCCGCCAGCCGTCGCTGTTCCACCACTTCCAGGCCAAGCACGAGGTCTTCCGCGAACTCGTCGAGTTGGATCTCGGCCCAACGATAGACCGGATGAATCAACGACTGAGCGAACAGTCGACCTGGGCCGAGAAGCTGCACCTCGCCATCGCCTGCGACGTACGGGAGATCTTGGCGCAGCCGTTCGACGCGCGCGGGCTCTACCAGGACGCCGTTCTCGCACTCGACGAATTCTCCGACGAACGAGAGGGCATCGCGCTGTTCCACGAGCAGATCGAGCGCGTCGTCGACGGTGGCTGCGAAGCCGGTGAGTTCGTGCCATTCGAGCCAAGTTTCGTCCTGCGGGCGACCAACGGCGTGTTGTTCGAGACGCTGCGGGAACAGGGTGGTCCCGGGCGCATGCGTCAGGAACGTCCCCTGCAAGCGGCGGACTTCGTCGTCCGGTCACTGCTGGTCGACCAGTCGCGATTGCCGACGATCCAGGACGTGACGCGCACCCGCTTGCGCGACGTGGGCGTGACGAACGCCCGCTGAGGCAGTCGCGGCGTCCCTCGTGACGTCGACGTAAAGGATTTCCTCTAGGGGTCGCGCTTATGCCGTCGCTGCCCTATCGTTCGATAGGCCAGCGGGTGATCGGCATCACCCTCTCGGCGTCGACCTTTGGGAGGAACCATGAAGAGAGCGCTCATTGCCGTCGTGGCGGCAGCTGCCCTGCCGCTCGTCGCCTGTTCGTCGTCGGACACCGCGGCGCCGGAGCCCAGCGGCCCGGCGAAGGTGGCGCCCCCGGCGATCCTGCAGGCCGGCACGCTGAAGATCTGCGCGCCCAACGACGGCACGCCACCCAACGTCTACCACGACGAATCGGGCGAACTCGTCGGAAGCGAGGTCGACCTCGGCAAGGCGTTGGCATCGGAGATGGGACTCAAGTCCGACTTCGTCCAGTCGTCGTTCGCCACGGTCATCCCCACCCTGCAGGCGAAGCAATGCGACGTCATCATGGCGCAGCTCTACGTCAAGCCCGAGCGCGAAAAGGTCGTCGACTTCGTGCCCTACGTCAAGTCGGGTACCGGCATCGCGGTCTCGGCGAACAAGCCCGCGGACGTGACGGGCCTCGACGACAGCCTGTGCGGCAAGAAGGTCATGGTCGCGGTCGCGACGACGGCGGAGTCGCTGGCCACCGAGCAGTCCGGGAAGTGCACTGCCGCAGGCAAGCCCGCGGTCGACCTGAACCGGAGCAACCAGGCCGACGTGTCCCTGCAGCAGCTGCAAAATGGACAGGTCGACGCCTTCATGGACACCGCCGAGACCCTCGGGTACTACGAGACCAAGACCGGCGCCAAGATCAAGACGATTGGACAACCGTTCGGCACCATCGACATTGGCGCCGCCACACGCAAGGACGACACGCAGCTTCATGACGCCATCGCGGCCGTGCTGTCGACGCTCGAGACCAACGGGACCTACGCCAAGATCCTCGGCGAGTGGGGCATGACCGACCTGAGCATCAAGAAGTAGCCCATGCAATTCGACTGGCAATTCTTCTGGAAGTCGCTGTTCACCCCCAGTGACGCGTTCCTCGAGGGACTCGGTCTCACCATCGGGATCTCCCTGGTGGCAATGATTCTGGCGATCCTGCTCGGACTGGTGATCGCGCTGATGCGACGCTCGCAATTCGCCGTGGTGCGGGGGTTCGCCAGCGGCTACATCTGGGTCATCCGCGGCACGCCGCTGCTCGTCCAACTGGTGATCATCTACACCGGTTTCGCGGCGGTCGGCATCTACCAATTCAACGACGTCTCCCTGCTGGGGTGGTCGCTGAAGGCCGCCGTCCAGGCCGCCGTCATCGGCCTGATGGTCAACGAGAGTGCCTACATCGCCGAGATCATCAGGGCCGGTTTGGATTCGGTGCCGAAGGGACAATTCGAGGCGGCCGCCTCCCTGGGGATGACACCGGGCAGGTTGATGCGCTGGATCATCGTGCCCCAGTCGCTGCGCGTGATGGTCCCGCCGCTGGGCAACTCGTTCAACGGCATGATGAAGACGACGTCGGTGCTCTCGGTGATCGGCGTCAGCGAGATGTTCCTCGTCACGCAGTCGATCAGCTCGGCGACGTTCCACACCTTCGAGATCTTCATCGTCGCGGCGATCTACTACCTTGCCCTGACCACGATTTGGACGTTCATCCAGGCCTGGATCGAGAATCGGCTGGCCCGCCAGCTCGGCATCGAGCAGCGCGTGCCCATCACGTCCCGGCTGCTCGGCGCCCGGCGCGCGGCGGCCAACGCAACTCTGCAAGCCGAGGGGGCTCGATGACCGACACCACCGCACCAATCGTCTCGGTGCGCAACGCCTGCTGCATGCTCGGCGGCAAGCGGGTCCTCAACGAGGTCAACCTCGACGTCGAGCGCGGCCAGGTCGTGGTGCTGATCGGACCGTCCGGCGCCGGAAAGACCACCCTGCTCCGCTCGATCAACCACCTCGAGGAGCTGTCGAGTGGCGAGGTGCTCGTCGGGGGCGTGTCCATCGCCCACGGCGCCCACGGCAAGAAGATCGGCACCACCGAGCTCGCCCGCCGACGGCGCGAGATCGGCTTCGTCTTCCAGCACTTCAACCTGTTTCCCCACATGACGGCGCTGGAGAACGTGTGGAACGCCCCGGTGCGGGTGCTCGGCCAGCCCAAGGACGAGGCGCGGACCAACGCGATCGCCCTCCTCGAGCGAGTGGGGTTGGCGGACAAGGCCGAATCGCGACCGAGCCAGCTCTCCGGCGGACAACAGCAGCGGGTCGCGATCGCCCGGGCGCTGGCCATGCGACCAAAGGTGATGCTGTTCGACGAACCCACCAGCGCGCTGGACGTCGAGATGGTCGGCGAGGTGCTCGAGGTAATGCGCGAACTGGCGCGCGATCACATGACCATGGTCGCGGTGACGCATGAGATGCGGTTCGCCCGGGAGGTCGCCGACCGCATCATCGTGATGGACGCCGGCCGCATCATCGAAGACGCCCCGCCGAACGAGCTGTTCACCAACCCCAAGAACGAGCGGACCAAGACCTTCTTGTCGACGATCCACTGACCGGCCGGTCTCAGCCCCGCCCCACCACCACACCAGCAGAGAGGACGTTCGCCGTGTCCGTTTCTTCAGCGTCGTCGTTCACCGGCGCCGTCGCCACCCCGCACGCCCTGGCGACCGACGCCGCGACCGACGCGTTCCGGGACGGGGGGAGCGCCGTCGACGCCGCCATCGCCGCGGCCGCCGTCCTGACCGTGGTCTACCCGCACAACGTCGCCCTCGGCGGCGATCTGATCGCCTTGGTGCGCAGCCCTGCCGGCACCGTGACGTGTGTCAACGCCTCCGGTTGGGCCGGCGCGGCCGTCGACGTCGGCGCGATGCGCGCCAACCACGGTTCCGAGTTGCCGGCCCGCGGAGCCGACACCGTCACGGTGCCCGGGGGTGTGCGTGGCTGGGAGTCGTTGCACGGCATGGGCGGTCGACTGCCGTGGCGCCGGCTGTTGCAGCCCGCCCGGCGCGCCGCCGACGCCGGCGTTCCGGTCGCCGCGTCGCTCGGCGCGCACCTCGCGGACCCCGAGAACGTCGACCTCCACGGGTCCGAGGACTTCGACCGCGTGTTCCGGCCGGGTGGGCGCCTGCTGCAGACCGGGGACGACCTTCGTCAGCCTGCGCTCGCGGCCACGTTCGCCGCGCTGGCCGACGGCGGTCCCGACGTCTTCTACCGGGGTGAGCTCGCGGCGGGCACCGTACGTTATCTGCGCTCGCGTGGTTCGGCCCTCGACGAGGCCGACTTCGCCGACTTCCGGCCCGAGATCACGGCGCCGTCGTCGGTGGAGTTCCGCGGGCTGGTGGTGTCGACGAGCCCACCAAACACCCACGGGTTCATCATGCTTCGCGCCTTGGCGGCCATCGACGAGTTTCACACGGCTGCGCCGCTGGGTGACGACCTCGCCACGTTGATGCGCGTGTTCCACCACGGCAACCGCTTGCGATCGGAGTATCTGGCCGACCCACGTCAGGCCGCGGTCGACACGACCGCCCTGGTGCACGACGATCTCAGGGCCGCGACGCCGGTCGGCGACGCCGTCGTGGCGCGGTCGGTGCCCCGCGGGGACACCGTCGGGGTCGCGACCGCCGACGGCGACGGATGGGCGGTCTCGCTGATCCAGAGCGTCTACCACGCCTTCGGGTCGGGGCTCGTCGACCCCGACACCGGCATCTTGTTTCACGACCGTGGGACCAGTTTCTCCCTGGACGCCGGCTCGCAAAACGTGCTGGCCCCCCGAAAGCGGCCGCTGCACACGCTCATGCCCGTCATCGTCACGGAGAAGGGCGATTTGCGCCACGTCCTGTCCACGATGGGTGGTCAGGGGCAGCCCCAGATCCTCACCCAGGTACTGCTGCGCATGCTCGACGGGCAGTCCGCCGCCGACGCCGTCGCGGCGCCGCGCGCCGTCGTGGGTCAGCAAGCGCTCGGCTGCACGGATGACTCCGTCGTCGTCGAGGCCGACGCCGACGACGCCGCCCAGGCGTCGTTGCGCGCGTCCAGCTTCGAGACCGTGGAGGTGCCAGGCCATTCGGAGAACCTCGGCCAGGCCAACGTGGTTCGCGCCGGCGCGGACGGCGAGCTGACCGCCGCCGCCGATCCGCGCGCCGACGGCTCGGCGGTGGTGGTGCAGTACGCCCGTCACCGGCGGACGTCGTAGGTGCAGACGCACGCGCTGGTCGACCGTCATCTGCGGCTGTGGCTGATGATGACTCTGACCGTGGTGACGGGTGCCCTGGACGCCGTCGGCTATCTGGGCCTCGACCGGGTGTTCACGGGCAACATGACCGGCAACGTGGTGATCCTCGGCATGGGCATCGCCGCCGAGGAGGGGCTACCGGTCGCCGGCCCGCTCGTCGCGCTGATGGCCTACGTGGTCGGGGCGGCGGTCGCCGGACGGCTCATCCGGCGTGGCGAACCCGGTTGGGGCCCAGCCGTCACCGCGACGCTGGTTGCCAACGCCGTGCTGCTCGGCGCGGTCGCGACGGCACTGCTGCTGATGCCCACCGACGGACAATCCTTGGGCGGAATCCTCGCGGCGGCAACGATTGCCGTCGCCATGGGCGCCCAGGCCTCGGTCGCCCGCTTCCTGGCGGTGACCGACATGACGACGGTGGTGGTGACCTCGACCATCACCTCGTACGCCAGCGAGACGCTGTTCGCCGGTGGCCTCGCCTGGTTCACCCACCGCCGGTTGTGGGCGGTCGTGGCGATCTTCGCCGGGGCGCTCGTCGGAGGCGTGATGATGAAACTTCACATCTGCGTTCCGGTGTACGTCGCGGCGATCGCCACGCTGGGGACCGCGCTGATCGGTCACCGCCTGTGGGACCGCGCGACGATCAGGGCGGCGTAACCCGAGGCGCCTCATCCCGAAACGCGGCGGTGATCTCCGCGACCCTGGGGTCGGCCCGCAACTGCTCCAGTGTCAGTGGCAACGGCAGGCGCCAGTTCGGATACTCGTCGACCGTTCCCGGCAGATTGGGCTGCCTGGGCTCACCGACCACGTCGTACGGAGAGATCAGCTTGAGCTGACTCGGGGTGGACGCGAGAAACCGGTGCAGCGCAACGATGATCGACTCCTCGTCGGGCTCGGCGTCGCCGGCCGGCAACAGCCCCCGGGCCTGCAGAAGCGCCAGCCACTCGGCGCGTTCCGCGTCGGCGTGCTCCTGCTCGCCCGCGACGTCGTCGAGCAGACCAAGGTCGGCGCGGGCGCGCACGTGCTCGCCGCGAAGGAAGCCCGCGGCGGTGGGCAGATCGTGGGTGGAGATGCTCGCTGCGGCGCGCGTCGGCCAGTTCTCCGGTGCCAGAAGCGGTTCCCCGGGGGCGTCGGTGTCCCTGGTGAACCAGGAGACGGCGCAACCCAGCATCTCGTTGTCCGCCAACGCCTCGGTGACCTCGGGCTCGACGGTACCCAGGTCCTCGCCGACGACGATGGCCCCCGCCCGATGAGCTTCCAAGGCCAGCACCGCCAGCATGACGTCGGCATCGTAGTAGACGTAGGTGCCGCGGTCGGGGCCGTCGCCCGGCGGAATCCACCACAGTCGCCACAGCCCGGCGACGTGATCGATCCGCAGCCCGTCGGCGTGCGCGAGCACGGCCCGAAGCATGTCGCGCAGCGCGGCATACCCGGTGGCGGCCAAGCGATCCGGGCGCCACGGCGGCAACCCCCAGTCCTGACCGCGTGGGGTGAAGTTGTCCGGCGGTGCACCGATGCTGACGCCGGTGGCGAGCACGTCGGCCAACGCCCAGGCGTCGGCGCCGTCGGCGTCCACCCCCACGGCGAGGTCGTGCAACACGCCGAGCGACATCCCCGCGTCGGACGCGGCGGTCCGGACGGCGCCCAGCTGCTCGGCGCACTGCCGTTGCACCCACGCATGGAAGGCCACCCGGGGTGCGAGCTCGCGGCGCGCGTCGGCGACGGCGGTTCCTCGGACGTCGCGCAGCGGTTCCGGCCAACGGCTCCAGCGGCCGCCGTGCCGTTCGGCCAATGCGCAGTACGTCGCCCAGTCGCGTAGGCCGTCCGACGCCGCCGCGTCGTCGAGTGGGTTCGGGCGCCCCCCGGAGCGCCACAGCAGCTCCAGCGCATCGCGTTTCGCGGCCCACACCAGATCGTGGTCGACGCGCGGCGTGCCCGCCGACACGCGCAGGGCGTCGACCTCGGCGCGGGTGTCCGGATCCGCGCGCCGGTAGGCGTCGACGTCGGAGATGCGAAGCGCCAGCGGGTTGGCGAACCGACGGCTCGACGGCGTGTAGGGGGAGGGCTGCACCGGATGAGTCGGGCCCGGCGCATGCAGCGGGTTGAGCAACACCGCGCCGGACCGGTGTTCGCGGGCGGTCCACTCCACGAACTCCCGGAGGTCACCGAGATCGCCGATGCCCCAGGACCGATCCGACCTCAGCGCGTACAGCTGAAGCATCCAGCCCCACGTAGGTTGCGCCCGAGGCACTTTCGGTGGGGCCGCCACCAGCGTGACCTGCTGGCCGCCGCGCGTGGTCAGTCGATACCAGCCCGGCGCCAGGTCGGCGGGCAGCTCGTCGTGCACTTCGATGCGCGTGCCGCTCTCGTCGACCAGCTCGACGGCCCCGGGAAACTCCTGCGGCCGGCCGGTCAACCGGACGGCCACCGTGGGTGCCAGCACCCCGGCGCGGTCGACCTCCTCCAAGCGGGTCAGCTCGGCGCGGATGGCGGCCTCCGAACTCGCGTCGACGTCCAGCAACGACAGCACCTTGACGACGACGTCGGCGTCGACCTCCACCGGGACGCGGCGCTCGTTGCGGTAGGACGTCGCGACACCGTGGGCCGTGGCGATCGCGCGAAGGTCCTCGGAGACGGGCTTCGGTTCGCCGGTCATGACGGACGGGTCACGACGGTCGAGGGCAGACGGCACGGGCGGCACTGTGGGGACACGGTGCTCTAGTACCCAGGAACGCGGGGCGTACACCGCGGTGCGACGGGTGTGGCCCACGCGGTCCGCACGGACAGCGGAGCGGCCCGATTCGGGATACGGTTGTCATTACCCAACGCGCAGATCCTCGCCCGGTTTAGTCGAACAGCCACAGGATGCCAGCGCCGACGCCATTGCCAGCTGCGAAGGTACTGAAGTGAAGGCCACCGACCGACCGCGAGAATCCACGCTCGCCTGGGATCTCGTCGACCACGTCCACGCGCATCTCACCGACGCCGAACGCCACACCGCGTTCATTCACCTCGGCGTCGGCGACTATTCGCCGGTGTTCCAGTGCGTGCTCGAAGTAGTTGTACGCGAACGCATTTCGCTACCCGAGGAGATGGTCGGGATGTTGCGAGGGTGGATCGACGACTACGACCTGCACCGGGACTTCGGCGTCATCCTCGCGCGCGCCGTTGGCGACGCGCCGTCGAGCTGACGCGCTCGGGTCACGCGGTCATCAGGTAGTCGGCGCCACCGACGTACACGATTCCCGGGGGACTCGGCATGGTGACGGCGCTGACGATGGCCTCGGAGAACTCGTGCACCGTCGGCAGCGTGCCGTGCACGCGCCGCGCCTGCACGGCGTCGGGGTCGCGACGCTGCAGAAGCCTGACGATGATGGTCCCGTCGATCATGTCTCCGGAGACCACCGTGAGGCGTACGCCGGCACGGCTGAACACCGCTCGCATGGCATACAGCGCGGTCTCGCCGGCTCGCTTGCTCGCGGCGACCGCGGAGTAGCCCTTCGGTACCGCCTTGTTGGGGAAGAAGTGGGCCTGGTGGCTGGTGACGAAGACGATGCGTCCGTCCACGGGCATCAGCGGCACGGCCAGCTGGGCGAGCCGGCGCTGTGCGTCGCGGTTGAGGCGCATCGCGTAGCCGGGATCGGCTCCCATCTCCAGACCGCCGGAAGCATTCAACACCAAGGCGTCCAGGCGTCCGAAGCGGGTCTCGATCGACTCCATCATGGCCCTGGCCTCGGCGTCGTCGGAGATGTCGGCGCCCAGCGTCGAGGCCTGCCCGCCGGCGGCGCGGATGGCCGCGGCGACGTCCTCGGCCCGCTTGGCCTTCTCGCGATAGTTCACGATGACGTGGGTGTTCGGGTCGGCCAGCTGCTGCGCCACTTCGGCGCCAATGCCCCTCGAGGCGCCCGTCACCAGGACGATTCGTTCAGGTACGTGGTGCACGTGCGGTTCCTTCCGTCGGGATGATCGCCGATCGTCCGGGTCGACGGTACACCGAAAATAAGAAATTTAAGGAAAAGCTAAGGTCACGATAAGGCATCCGGATGTCGCGAGTGCGGGGTCGCCGCGACGGCCACCGTGCCAAGATGAGCCATCGTCGGCGCAGCCGAAGCGAGGTTTTCGTGTCGATCTCTGGGGGCCGGCTACGTCTCGGGATCTTCGCCGCCGTAGCCGCCCTGACGGCGCTCAACGCGCTGGCGCCGTACGGCGGCGACGTGGCCCGCCTCGTCGCACTCGTGCTGCAGTCGGTGGTCGGCACCGGCGCAATGATCTGCGCGGTGACCGCGGCACGGCGGACGCGCGGGATGGCGCGCGCCTGGCGGGTGCTGGTCGTCGCCGCCATGACGAGCTGGCTGGTGGGCGAGGTCCTCTGGTGGCTGAACGACGGTCGAGAGGGCGCCGCCGCGCCGCTGCCGGCCGTGATCGCCTACTTCGGGCCGCCGATCCTGTCGTTCGTCGCGATGGTGCTGCTGGTGCAGAGCGGCGGCTGGCCGACCGGACGGCGAGGCGGGTCGCCGCCCGGTGCCCTGGCCATCGCCGTGCTGGACGGCCTCGTCGCCGCGGCGGCGTTCTCCATCCTCGTCTTCCTCGGTGGCCTCGGTGTGACGACCACCGTCGCACTTCCCCGGTCCTATGACGGCACGGTGGTGGCGGCCTACTCCGTGCTGGAACTGATCGTCGTCGTGCTGGCGGTGTTGGTGGCCACCTCCTATCGACGCGATCGCCTGCACCGGCGGAACTACCTGCTGCTCGCCGGTGGCGTCGTCCTGCTGGCGGGATCGGACCGGTTGATCGCCTACCTGTGGAGCATCGGAGTGCCCACCCCGGACGTGTGGGGTGGGGCGGGAAACATCCTGGGTCCCTTGATGATTGCCTACGCGGTGCTCGAGCTGACGCCGCACGGCGACGGCGGCGTCGGGGACGCGGTGATGGACTGGGCGCAGTTGGTGTGGCCCTACCTCGGCTTCCTGAGCATCGTCGTGCTGTGTTGCTCCCACGTGCTGATCGGATTGCCCCTGCCCACCACGGTCGTGTGGCTCGGCATGTCGATGGTGGTGCTGGTCGGCGCCCGACAAATCGTGGCGATTGCCATCGCCCGCCAGTTGACCAAGCGGCTGTACGAAGCGCAGCGCCGCTTGGCCCACCAGGTGAACCACGACGCGCTGACCGGGCTGCCCAACCGGTTGCTGTTCGGCCAGCGCCTCGACGCCGCGGTGCGCGACGGACGATTTCTGCTGATCTTCGTCGACGTCGACGACTTCAAGGAGGTCAACGACCAGTTCGGTCACGCCGCGGGGGACGAACTGCTGTGCGCCGTTGGCGAGCGTCTTCGCCGATGCGTGGGCCCGGCGGACACGCTGGCGCGCATCGGTGGCGACGAGTTCGCGATCCTGATCGGGACCGACGACGACGTGCCGGAGGAGGTCGCCGACCGTCTCCGCGTCGCACTCCGGGACCCGTTCGCCGTGCACGGGTCGACGGTGCGGGTGCGGGCCAGCATGGGCCTGGTCGAATACGAGGCCGGTGACCCGGCGCCGACGTCCGACGACCTGATGAGGCAGGCGGACATCTCCATGTACGCCGGCAAGCGGCTCGGCAAGAACACCGCGGTGGTGTACCGCCCGTCCTCCGGCGTGGTGGTCGACTTTCCCAGCAGCCTGAGACGCGCCGCCGGCGGGGTGCCGCCGGGCTTCAGCCTGGCCTACCAACCCGTGGTGAGGTTGCCCGACCGCCGCCCGGTCGCGGTCGAGGCCCTGGCCAGGTGGTCGGCCCCCAACGGCATGCAGATCCCGCCGGCCACCTTCGTCGCCGTCGCCGAGGGCGCCGGCCTCGGTGCCGCGCTCGACGCGATGGTGTTGGACCTCGCCTGCCGCGAGATTCAGGAGGCCGGCTCGCCGCTGGTCATCCACGTCAACGTCGGCGCAGCCAGGCTTGGCAATCGCGCCTTCGAACAGCAGGTGACGAGGACCCTCGACCGCCACGACGTCGACCCCGGCCGGCTGGTCCTGGAGATCACCGAGACCGTCCCGATCGTCGACCTGTCCGAAGGGGCCGCAGCCATCGAGCGGCTCGGCGCGCTCGGCATCCAGGTCGCCCTCGACGACTTCGGCGCCGGGTTCAACTCCCTGAGCTACCTGCACGCCCTGCCCGTGCACGTCGTCAAGCTCGACCGCAGCCTGGCCGTCGGGGACGAGCCCGATCGAGGGCTGGCGCTCTACCGTTCGGTGATCGGTTTGTGCTCGGCACTGGGCCTGGAGGTGATCGCCGAGGGAATCGAACACGAGGCGCAGGCAGACACCGTGTTCGCGGCCGGGTGCCGGCTCGCCCAGGGCTATCTATTCGGCCGCGCGGCCGGGTTGGCGGAGCTGACCGGCGTCTGACGTGCGCCGCGACCGTACGTCGGCAATCCCGCCAGCAGTCCGCGTTGCGGGATGCCCATGATCGGCTCGGCCGCCGCGCCGAGCTCGGCCAGGACGTCGTTGGCGGCGAGCACGCCGGACATCGCCGACCGTTCCATCAACCCGGCCAGGTAGGGCAGCTCGACGAAGTCGCCGGCGACCCGTACGCCCCTGGCGTCGGTGCGGACCGTCGGCCGGGTGCCCGCAGAACCCGGCGGGAACGCGGGTGCGGTGGCTTCCAGGCGGTCGTGGCTGTGCAGCACCGTCGCGTCGGCGGTTTCCGGCCACAGGACGGCCAGTTCGGCGCGCAGCGCGCGGGCCGCCGCGGCGGCGTCGTCCAATCGGCAAGAGTAGGAGTGCAATTCGACGATCGAACCGCCGGTGGCCCGGGCCCACCGGGCGCTCGGTTCCTCGAGCCGGGAGTACACGGCGATCGAGTCGAGCGTCGGCTGACCGGTGACGGCGCTGAACGGGTCGCGCTCGGGGGCGACGTCGCGGTCCAGCCAGATCCGGCTGACCGCGAACGGTGGCGCGACCCGAACGGCGTCGCACTGCCGGGCCAAGAGCGGGGCAACCGACGCCAGCTCGGCCGAGGTGCCGACCAGCCTGCGGAGGGCCCCGGGGTCCAGGGCGAGGATCACGTTGCGGCTGACGAGGTCGCCGGTGGCCGCACTCAACCGCCACGCCGGGCCGTCGGGCTCGATGCCGGTGACCGGCGAGCCGGTACGGACGTCGGCGCCGAGCCGTTCGAGCACGTCCCGCAACGGATTCCAGATGGCCGTCGCGTGGTCGGTGTTCGGAACGTCGAACCCGATGCCCTCCGGGTTGCCGAGGAAGTAGTAGTGGAACATCGCGACGAGTTCGGCCGCCGAGAGTTCGCCCTGGTTGCAGAAGAAGGACCGGGCAAACGCCTCGAAGAGCATCGTGCGCGTGCGTTCGGTCATGCCGAGCCGGTCCAGGAACGCCGCGGCGTCCACGCCGTCGAGGTCGGCGACGGTGGTGGCGCGGTCGTAGGCCAGCAGCGCGCGCCCCGCGTCGGGATTGGCCCGCAGCATCTCGCGCCTGCTCAGACTCTTCGAGCGCAGGACCAATGCCAGCAGGTTCAGCGGCGGCGCCGATGGTAGGCCGGACAGGTCTTCGGCGGGCCAGTCCGCCGAGATCACCGGATAGCTCTTCACCGGAGCCAGGAACGACAGCTCCGGATCGGCGCGGCGAAGAATCGACCGCCACGTGTAGTAGTGCCGGAAGAAGGCGTGAAACCCGTGCTCAACGATCTGTTCGCTGCCGTCGGGCAGCCGGTCGGGCCACGCGCCGAGGCGTCCCCCGACGTGGTCGGCCGCCTCCATGAGGGTCACGTGCACGCCGCGCTCGGCGAGGACGACCGCGGCGGACACCCCGGCGATTCCGGCACCGACGACGACCGCCTCGGCACCTGGCCCGACGTCCCTCGGCAGCAGGGGGTCCGGCACCACCAGTCGGCGGGGACGCATCCGCATCGGTGCCGCCCTGCTCGTCGACTCGGCGCTCACGACTGGGCCCGTCGCCGAGCACGGCTGCGCACGAGCGACACGGCGAACGGGATCGCGACGACGCCCATCAGGACTCCACCCGTGGCCGCCGAACCGGGGAGGCCGAAGAACACCGCATGTCCCATCACCGAGGAGAAGTACACCCACAGGTACAGCGTCGCCGCGGGTGCCGAGGGCCGGTCGGGGCGACGGAGCAAGGCGTTCAGCGTCGCCAGCACCACCGCCGACACCACCAGCCAACCCAGGTAGTTGGTCAACGGGATGCCCGGAATCAGCGGCAGGCCAGGCTCGGGGTCGAACCACCGCCAGTGGCCCGCCGCCACCATCTGCGGATCGAGGAACACGTCCCACGTGGTGAGGGCCACCGCGCCGAGCGCGGTGACCGCCACGGCATTGCCAGCAAGCGTGCGGGCGACCACCAGCGCGGGCCACGCCATCATCACCCACGCCATCGGTACGACGACCGGCACGCCGAGCAGCTCCGGCCCCAGCGTGCCGGTGTAGGCGTACTGCCCGAACGGCCAGCCGGTGGCCACCCCGACGGACTCGGCGACCAAACCGCCACCTCCGGCGACGGCCACCAGCACCGCCGCGCTCGCCGCCCCGAGCACCCGGTACGCGTCGGCGACGCTTGCCAGGAAGAAGAGGACGACGCTGGCGATGGTGACGGTCGTGAGCCACGACTCCGGCATCAGCGGGTACAGGATCTGGCTGCCTACGGCGGCCGTCACCAACACCCACACCGCCTGGCGCGAGGTCGTGGGCGCACGGAGCTCGGCCAGGGCCACGCGCAGCACCTCCCCGTCGAGAGTCGTAAAGGCCGAGGTTACCCGCGCCCGCCGGAGGTGCGGCGGGACGCGAGTCCGTAGGGTTCGTAGGTGCCCCACGCACGCCCGGTCAAACCCCTACGCGCTCTGGTCGCGACGGGATCGACGCTGGCCTGCCTCGGCACGGCCCACCAACTACTGAACCTGCGGCTGCTGCGCCGACCGCCGGCCGACCCGCCCCCGGTGACCGGGGCGGTGTCGTTGCTCGTGCCGGCCCGTGACGAAGCCCACCGGATCACCCCCACGCTCGAATCGCTGCTCGCGCAGCGTGGTCTGGACGACGCCGAGATCCTGGTGCTCGACGACGGCTCCACCGACGGGACCGCCGACGTGGCCCGCGCCGCCGCAGGCTCCGACACCAGGGTGCGGGTCATCACCGGGACCGTGCCGCCGAAGGGCGCCCTCGGGAAGCCGCACGCGTGCGCTCAGCTCGCGGTTGCCGCCCGTGGCGAGACCCTGGTCTACGTCGACGCCGACGTCGTCCTGGCGCCGCACGCCGTCGCCGCCGCGGTGGCCGTCCTGCGCGGACCTCGACCGCTCGACCTGCTGTGTCCGTGGCCGCGGCAGGTGTCGACGGGGTTCCTGGGGCGGCTCGTCCAACCGCTGCTGGCGTGGTCCTGGTCGACGACGCTGCCGCTGCGGCTGGCCGAGCGGTCGGCGAGACCGTCCATGGCCGCGGCCAACGGCCAGTTCCTGCTGGTGGACGCCGAGGCCCTACGCCGGGCCGGCGGCTGGCACTCGGTGTCGGGTGCGGTTCTCGACGACATCGGCTTGGCCCGCGCCGTCCGGGCGGTGGGCGGCCGTACCGGCCTCGCCGACGGGTCCGCGCTGGCGACGTGTCGGATGTACGCGACGGGTCGCGAGCTGAGCGCGGGCTACCGAAAGTCCCTGTGGTCGGCGTTCGGCTCGCCCGCGGGCGCGCTCGCGGTCGCGACGGCGTTGACCGTCGTCTACGTGGTGCCAGCGGCGGCCGCGGTGGCCGGCTCGCGCGTCGGCCTGCTCGGCTACGGCGCTGCCGTCGCCGGCCGGCTGCTGACGCGACGATGGGGCGGGCGGCCCTGGGACGCCCTGGCCCAGCCCCTCTCGGTGGTGGCCCTGCTCGGCTTGCTGGCGTCGTCGTGGGTGGGTCGGGTGCGGGGGACGCTGCGCTGGAAGGGTCGGGAGGTGTGACCGGCGGGCAGGAGCGAAGCGACTCGGGGATGGACACCGGCGGGCAGGAGCGAAGCGACTCGGGGATGGACACCGGCGGGCAGGAGCGAAGCGACTCGGGGATGGACACCGGCGGGCAGGGGTTCGTCATCGGGGCCGGCTTGGGCGGGCTCGCCGTCGCCGCACGCTTGGCCGCGACCGGCCATCACGTCACCGTGTACGAGAGCGCCGCCACCGTCGGAGGCAAACTGGGCGTCGTCGAACGCGATGGCTTCACCTTCGACACCGGGCCCTCGTTGCTGACCGTCCCCGCCGTGCTCGAGCAACTCTTCGCCGACACCGGCGGTCCGGCCGGGCTGACTCCCACCGCCGTCGACCCGGCGAGCTCGTACCGCTTCGCCGACGGCACCGAACTGTCGATGCCCCACGACGCGGCCGCCGTGCCCGCCGCCCTCGACGAGGCCTTCGGTCCCGGTGCCGGCCAGTCGTGGTTCCGACTGCACGAGCGCTCTCGCCGGCTGTGGGATCTCGTCGGTGAACCCGTTCTGCGCCAACCCATTTCGCTCGCCGCACTGGCCAGGATGAGCATGCGCCCCACCGATTTGCTGACGGTGGCGCCGTGGCAGACGATCGACGGCCTCGGCCGCCGGATGCTGCCCGACGCGCGACTGCGGACCTGGCTCAACCGGTACGCCACCTACTCGGGGTCCGACCCCCGTCGCACGCCGGCCGTGCTCGCCGTGACGGCCTACGTCGAGCAGGAGTTCGGTGCGTGGTACGTCGCGGGCGGGTTGCGGCGCATCGTCGACGCGCTCGAGGCACGCTGCGTCGAGCTCGGCGTCCAGATCCACACCGGGGCCGAGGTGCAGGCGGTGACGACGACGGGCGGACGCGCCACGGGCGTGCGGGTGGCCGGCCGCGACGTGCCCGCCGACGTCGTGGTGTGCAACGCCGACGCGACCGTCCTCTACGACCGGCTCCTACCCCGATACCAGGCCAGGACGGTTCGGCGGTCGCTGCGGGGCAGTTCCCGCTCCATGGCCGGGTTCGTCCTGCTGCTCGGCCTGTCGGGCCGGCACCCGGGAGCGGCGCACCGGGTGTTCTTTCCCCGCGACTACGAGGCCGAGTTCGACGCGATCTTCGGACGGCACCCCCGACCGGTGCCCGATCCGACGGTCTACGTGCACTCGCCCGACGATCCGGCACTGCGGCCCGACGACGACTCCGAGGGATGGTTCGTGCTGGTCAACGCGCCCACCCACGACCCGGGGCGCGGGGTCGACTGGGACGCCCCCGGCCTGCGCGAGCGGTACGCCGAGCACGTGCTCGACCTGCTCGCCGACCGTGGCGTCGACGTCCGCCCGCGGATCCGGTTCACCGAGACGATCACCCCCGCCGACCTGGAACGGCGCACCGGAGCACCGGGCGGGGCGATCTACGGGACCGCCTCGCACGGGCCTCGAGCCGCGCTGTGCCGACCTGCCAACCGCAGTCCGATACCGGGGCTCTACCTGGTCGGGGGGTCGGCGCACCCCGGCGGCGGCATTCCGCTGGTGCTTATGTCCGCCGAGATCGTCGCCACCCTCATTGGGCCGGCGGAAACGTCGGCGGGACCGTCCGCCGCACGCCGACCAGGAGCTGACCCATTCCGACGACGCCGACGGCGGTCCAGGTGACCGCGAACGTGACGCCCCACCCCCAGCCCAGCAACGGGAGCCCCGCGGGCCACGCGGCGGCCCCGCCGGCGGCCATCGCGACGACGATCAGTCGCGTCGGGCGCTCGGCGACGGTCACCGCGCCTACCCCCGGCATGCCGACCGCCTGTGCTCGGGCCCGGACGTACTCGAGCAGGAACACCAGCGCCACCGCGGCCAGCACCCACGCCGGCGGGGCGCCGATCGCGACCAGGATCCCGCCCAGCACCAGGTCGCCTACCCGGTCGGCGACCGAGTCCACCACTGCCCCCATCGGCCGGGCCCGCCCGGTCCGCAGCGCGACCGCGCCGTCGAGCCCGTCGAGGACGCCGGCGAGGACGACGAGCGGCACGACCAGCGCCGGCCAGCCGGGTCCGACGACCGCCGCCCATGCTCCGGCCAGCACGAGCACCCCGGCCGCGGACAGGGCATCGGGCGGGACGCGGATAATCGGACCGGATGCCAACACCCGAATCACGCGCAGCCAGCCGCGGACGACCGGCGACGGTTGCACGCCGCCGTGCAACTCCGACCATTCTTCGTCGTCGGAACGCTCTGGCGTCATGAAGCCAGACTGCCAGGGCGCCCCATGATCGCGGGGAGCCGCGTCCGCGAACTCGCGTCGGGGGTGCGCAAGACGTTTCCCGGCAGCGATCTCGCGCTGTGGGCGGCGGGCGCAACGTACTTCGGGGTGATCGGCCTGGTCCCGCTGGCCCTGGCATCGCTGTGGGCCGTCGGCGCGCTGGTGGGCCCCGACACGGTCGTCGCCGCGATGAACGCCGGCATCGACGGGTTGCCACAGGGGCACGGGACCCCGGCGGCGTTGCGGAAGCTGACCGAGGTGGCGCTGTCGATGTCGTGGGTGCAGGCGCTGGTGGTGCTGTTTCCGGCCAGCCTCTACGGCGAGGGTCTGCGTCGGGCGTTCGTCCAGATGTCGGCCGCGCGTGACACCCTCACCGGATGGCGCGGCCGAGCCGGTCTGCTCGGCGTGGCCGCCGTCGCCCCGTTCCTGGTCCTGGCCGTCCTGGTGGCCGCGCCGTACGTCGGCCCGCTGTACGCGGGCAGCGGATGGTCCCTGATCTGGGGTGTCGTCGTGGCGTTCCACGTCGTGTGGGTCACGGTGTCGACGGCACTGGTCGGGGTGTTCGGGCTCATCGGACCGGGCCGGATCGCCCCACGGGCGCTGGTGATCGGTGCGTTCTCGACCGGGGCGATCCTCGCCGGATTCCTGCAGGGCTTCGTGCTCTTCCTGGCCATCCCCGTCGAGTGGTCGGCGCCGTTCGGCGGCCTGCCCATCGTCGGAGCGGTCTCGGCCCTGGCGCTGTGGCTCTTCGTGCTGCACATCCTGGTGTTGTGCGGATTCCGGGTGACCATCGTCCTCGACGAGGCTCTGCGCGCGGATTAGCGGGGCGGGCGCGGCGGCCCCGGCTGACACGTCGGGCACCACCAGGTGCGACGCCGCTGCGGGTCGCCCGCCACCTCGGCGACCACCCGCACGGTGGTGGCGCAGCGCAGACAGGGTCGGCCCGCGCGTCCGGCCACCCAGTGCTGCTCGCCCTTGCGGCGCACCCCGGTGGTCACCTGCATGGCGCCCGGGGTGGTGGCCGAGTGACGCAACGCCCGGGCGCCGAGCTCGAGCAGCGCGCCGACGTCCACCTCGGCGACGGGCGTCCACGGGCCAAGGCCGCGGAGGTAGCACAGCTCGTTGGCCCACAGGTTGCCGAATCCGGCCACGCTGCGCTGGTCGAGCAGGGCGGCCACCACGGGCCGGGCGGGGTCGGCCGCGACGCGTCGGACGGCTTCGTCTAGGTCCCAGTCCGCCCGCAGGGGGTCGGGTCCGAGGTGGCCCACGGCGAGGGCTTCGTCACGCGTCGGCAGGAGGTCGACGAGCGGGAGGTCGACGCCGTAGGCGGCGGGGCCGTCGGTACGCAGCACCACCCGCACGTCGGGCATGACCGTGCGCGGCAGCCAGCGTCCGGCCGTCGAGATTGTCCACGAGCCCGACATCTTCAGGTGGGTGTGCAGGGTGAGGCCGTCGGAGAGGCGGGTCAGCAGGTGCTTGCCGTGGGTGTCGTGACCGAGGACGGTCCGCCCGGCCAGGTCGGCCGTCGCGTGCCTCGGGACCCGGAGCCGGCCGTAGGTCAGCGTCTGCCCACGCAGCGCGCCGTCCAGCCGTTGGGCCAATGCGTAGACGGTGTCACCCTCGGGCACCTTCGGTCCCCCTCCTCGCGAGACGCCGAAGGGCTCGGGCGAGCCGAGTGCGAATTCGCCGGTGGCGCTCACGGGGTTGAAAGCGCTCGACATCCCTCACCTACCCGGACCCAAGTCACTCAAACGCCAATCAAGACGTGACTGCGGAGGGCCGGAAGCGATTCTGCGCGAGGGTAATTCGAGGCGCGTAAACGTCGGCCGAGCCCGGCGGTGAATCTCACACTCGCGCCGTGTTTCAACCCGGCGGGAACCGAGCATCCATTTAGCCATGGACCTTCGAGTCCACGGTGTCGTCATGGGCGGACCGAACAATGAGACCGCTTTCGATGTCAGAGGAGTATCAGTGAGTGAACACGACATGTCCGACGAGGCCCGCAAGGGCCTGATCGATTCGGTCAAGGGCAAGGCCAAGGAAATCGCCGGCGCCATGGTAGGCAACGATTCGCTGACTGCCGAGGGGCAGCTGGAGCAGACGCAAGCTCGAGAACGCAAGGAAGCCAACAGCATTCAAGCCGTCGCCGACGCCGAGGCCGAGCAGGCCCGCGCCCAGGCGACCGAAGCAAGGCTGGAGGGAGCCGAGGCGCGGATCGCGGTCGACGCGCGTACCGCCTCGGTGGAGAGTTCGATCGTGACGCAGCAGGCCACGCAGAAGGCGGCCGCCGAGCAGGCTGCTCAGCAGGAGTCGCAGCGTGCGGCCACGCAGGCCGAGGTCGACGCGCAACGGGAAGTGGAACGTGCCGCAGCGCAGGAGCGCGTGGACGTTCGGGCTGCCGCCAGTGACGCCACCGACGCCGTCGACGAGCACCAAGCGGCGCTCGACGACGCGGCCGCCGCCCGCACCGCAGCCGACGAGGCCCGGCAGCGCGCCGAAAAACTGACCGACAACGCCGACCTGCCGTGAACGACGACCACTCCAAGGATTCAGACATGAGCATCGTGACCATTCCCCGCACCATCCTGCGGTTCCAGTACCAGTTCATCCGCTTTCCGTTGCAGCTCATCGAGGAGCGCGTGGTGGCCAGGATGGACTCCGAGGCACCGGCACGCCTGGCCTACGAGCGGTCGCTGGGGGTGTTGGACGCCACCGTCGGCAACGCCCTTGGCGACGCCCGACTCAAGCGGCGCGGCGCGTCATTGGCCAAGCGCAGCGACGAACTCGCCCGGGCGGCTCGCCTCGAGGCAGCGGCCAACGCGGAGGTGACGCAGGCCGAGGAGGAGCTCAAGGCTTCTCGCCAGGACGTCGTCGAGGAGGTTCGCGACGCACGGGCCGCCAAGGAGCAGGCCGTCGACGAGGCAAAGGTCTCCGCGGAGAAGCGCAAGCAGGCGGCCACGCAGGCCGCCCAAAAGCGCGCCGGCGACACCAAGAAGGAAGCCGACGACATCGCCGCTCGCCTGAAGAAGCAGGCGGAGGCGGCGAAGCGGGCCGACGAGCAGCGCATCGACTCCGCCGAGAAGCGGGTGACCGAGGCGGCCGACGCGACGTTGGACGACGCCAAGGAGCGACGGGATGCCGCTCAGACGAAGCGTGCCGACGCCGACCGGCTCGAGGAGCTGGCGGACGTGGAGAAGGAAAAGCGTCAGGCCGAGCGGTCCGCCAAGTCCTGATCCCTACTGACCCGCGTTGCGGGCCAGGTCGATCGCGTATTGGTTGACGAAGGTGCCCGCCCCGGCGCCCCCGCGGCACGAGCCGTCGGACTCGCCGGGGCGTTTCACCCAGAGGAACGCGTCGATGTTTCCGTTCCCGGTGTTGGCGGTGGGAGCGACGCCCAGTGCGCGCCCGCTGGGGTTGCACCAGTACAGCGGGTCGCCCTCGACGGGGCCGTTGCCGTTGCGCGAGGTGTCGATCACGTAGGGCTTGCCGCCGACCATTCCGGAGATGGCGTCGCCGTACCCGGTTTCCTCGCCGGTGGTGAAGAAGTTGGCGGTGTTGAGGCTGAACCCCCTGGCCTTGGCGATGCCCACCTGGTTGAGCCGGGCGGCCATGTCGTCGGCGCTCACCCACCGGGAGTGGCCGGCGTCGACGTAGACGGCCGTGGCCGGGTTGCGGGTCAGCGTGTCGACCGCGTAGCTCATCAGGTCGAAGCGTTCTTGGCGCTGGTCACCGGAGAGGCAGTCGGCCATCGCGAGCGCGTCGGGCTCCAGGATGACGGCGGCCGGCCCACCCCCGATGTCCGCCGCCACGTTGTCGATCCACCCGCGGTAGGCCCCGGCCGAGCTGAATCCGCCGGCGGCGAAGCTGCCGCAGTCGCGGTGCGGGATTCCGTAGAGCGCCAGGATCGGCATCGTGCCTGCGGCCTGGGCGTCGGCGATGTACTTCGCGTCCACGGCGGGGGTGGACAGGTGGTCCATCCAGTACGCGGTGGGCGTGTTGGCGATGGCGGTCAACTCGGGACTGCCGGCGCCGTTCGCGGCGCGCATGGCCTTCGAGTTCGGGTTCACGTAGAAGGGCAAGGTGGCCAACGGGTTTCCGTCGGCGGCCAGCCGCACCGCCGGTGCGCTGACGACGTGCGCGGGGTCTGCCGCGACGACGGTGGTGGTGGCGACGGCGGCGACCGCCAGGAACGGGGAGATCCACCGTGCGACTGCGCCGGCAGCTGAGGTCATCACCCCTGGGAAGCTAACGGCCCGGCCGCGGAAGTGCCAATCGTCGACCGCGGCGCCCCTCGGCACATCCTGTCCGTGCTGCGACGATGAGACGATGGGCCCATGACTGCAACGCTCGTCGCGAAGAACGTGGCCGGCGGATTCGCCCATCGCACCCTCTTCGAAGGTCTCGACGTGACCGTGGCGCCGGGTGACGTCATCGGGGTGGTGGGTGCCAACGGCGCGGGCAAGAGCACGCTCCTGCGAATCCTGGCCGGGGACCTCGAACCGCTCGAGGGCACGGTCAGCCTGGCCCCGCCGGACGCGTTCGTGGGGTGGCTGCCGCAGGAGCACGAGCGGGTGCCGGGAGAGACCGTCGCCGCGTACGTCGCGCGTCGCACGGGCTGCGCCGCCGCGACCAAGGCCATGGACGATGCGGCGGCGGCGCTGGCGGACGAGACCTCCGGCCCTGGCGGGGCAGACCCCGCCGACGTCTACTCCGCTGCGCTGGACCGGTGGCTCGCCAGCGGCGCGGCGGACCTCGACGAGCGACTGCCCGCGGTGCTCGCCGATCTCGGGCTGGACACCACCGACGTACGACCGGACTCCACCCCGATGACCTCGTTGTCGGGCGGACAAGCCGCGCGGGTGGGGCTGGCGGCGTTGATGGTGTCGCGCTTCGACGTCGTGCTGCTCGACGAGCCCACCAACGATCTCGACCTCGACGGCCTCGCCCGGCTGGAGCAGTTCGTACACGACCTTCGGGGCGGGGTGGTTCTGGTCAGCCACGACCGCGAGTTCCTCGCGCGCAGCGTCACGCGAGTCCTCGAACTCGACCTGGCTCAGAACACCACCACGGTCTTCGGCGGCGGGTACGAGAGCTATCTGGAGGAGCGCGAGGTCGGTCGCCGCCACAAGCGCGAGCAGTACGACGAGTTCGCCGAGAAGAAGGCCGACCTGGTGGCGCGCGCCCGCACACAGCGGGAATGGTCGAGCCAGGGTGTGCGCAATGCGATGCGCAAGGCCCCGGACAACGACAAGAACCGGCGGCGGGCTGCCACCGAGTCCAGTGAGAAGCAGGCCCAGAAGGTGCGGCAGATGGAGAGCCGGATCGCGCGGCTGGAGGAGGTCGTCGAACCCCGCAAGGAGTGGACCCTCGAATTCACCATCGGCGCCGCGCCCCGTTCGAGCTCGGTCGTGGCGACCCTCGCCGACGCCGTCGTGCGGCAGGGCGACTTCGTGCTCGGCCCGGTGTCACTGCAGGTCGACGCCGGCGAGCGGATCGGGATCACCGGTCCCAACGGCGCGGGGAAGTCGACGCTGCTACGGCTGCTGCTGGGTCGTCAACTGCCCGACGCGGGTCGGGCCAGTCTCGGGGCCAACGTGGCGATCGGCGAGGTCGACCAGGCTCGCGCCGACTTCACCGGGGCGGGACGGCTCGTCGACCGGTTCTCCGAGCGGGTGCCGGAGTGGACCACGGCGGACGTACGGACGCTGCTGGCCAAGTTCGGCCTGCGCGCGGATCACGTCGAACGCGGCGTCGACGACCTGTCTCCCGGTGAGCGCACCCGCGCGGGCCTGGCGTTGCTGCAGGCCCGGGGTACCAACGTCCTGGTGCTCGACGAGCCGACGAACCACCTTGACCTTGCCGCGATCGAACAACTCGAGGAGGCGCTGGACGGCTATGACGGTGCCTTGCTGCTGGTGACGCACGACCGACGGATGCTCCAGAACGTCCGGTTGGACCGGACGTTGGTGGTCGAGCGAGGGCGGGTCACCGAGGTGTAGACCCGCCCCGGGCCGGCTCACTCCAGGACGAAGACGGGGATCTGACGGTCGGTCTTGGTCTGGTATTCGGCGTAGGGCGGGTAGGCCTCGACGGCCAGCTTCCACCACTGCTCGCGCTCTTCGCCGTCGATCTCACGGGCGGTCAGGGTCGTGACCTTGTCACCGTCCTGTACGACGACGGTGGGGTTGGCCTTGACGTTGAAGTACCACGACGGGTGCTTGGGATCTCCACCCTTGGAGGCGACCATGGCGTACTTGCCGTCGGCCTCGACGCGCATCAGGGGCACGTAGCGCTTCTTCCCCGACTTCACCCCGGTGGTGGTGAACAGGACGATCGGGCGGTCGAGTACCTCGACGCCGTCGGTGGTGCCCTGTTCGAGAATGCGTTTGGTCTGGTCGCGCACCCAGTCGGTGGGGCTTAGTTCGGCTTCGGTTCCGGCGTTGTCAGTCACGGGGCGCACAACACCGATGCGGTCGCATTTATTCCCGGGTCGTCCCGATTGGCCCGGGCGCCGCGACCTCGTCAGGTCGCGACGGGCACGACCACTTCGTTCCGGCGACGGAACGGTACCGTCCACGGCGGGTCGTAGAACCAGGCCTGAGGTTCGCCGCTGACTTCGATTCCCTTGTCGCGCAGCGCATTCAGGAGTTCGGTTGACTTGGCGGCGACCGCGGCCGTGCCACGGTCGCCGGTGAAGCGCAGCACCGCCATGGTCTCGGGGGGGACCTCGACCAGGCGCACCCTGTCGTCGTCGGGGGCGGGCAACGTGGCCATCGTCCACTTCGAGGGCATGAAGAAGCGGATCACCCAGCCGTTCTCGTCGTCACCCGAGCGCGACACCGGGGCGGTCATCTCGATCGTGCGGCTGCCGGATGCCGCCTGGCTGACCGGCGCCGTCATGGCGATCTTGTCGGACCCCCCGTTGCCGCCGAAGATGTAGCGAGCCAACCGCCGGAAGCCCTCGCTGCGCGCTTGCTCCTCGGGGGCCTCGACGGTCGTCTCGGCGGCGATGCGAGGTCGGTAGCGGCGGATCTCCAGGCCGTCGGCCAGCCGTTCGGTGTCGTGTGGCGGCTCCTCGGTGCCCACCCGGATTCCGGCGATTCCCAGCACGGACTCGGCAACCTGCGTCACCACGTTCGCCAGTTGGTGCAATGGCTGCGTCATGCCTGGACCGTACCCGGATGGCGGGCGCTGCAACCGCCGCCGGAGTTTGAGACCACCGGGGGGCGGGGATGTCGTCAAGACCGAGCAGATAGGAGGGGTGGCCATGACGTTGACGACTTTGACCAGCGCTTTCGACAGGGCGGTGGAATTCGTCCGACCGGGGCGGAACCAACGCATCCTTGGGCAGCCGCACATTCCGCTCCTGGCGCTGATGGCGCGGTCCGACGTTGCGACCGGTGGCGGATCGGCGTGGCGGCGATGACGGCCGTACCACCGGATCCGGACCCCGTCGAGATCCCTACGGTGGGCGACGCCCATGGTGTGCAACCCGGGGAGACCCCGCCAGACTCGGGCTCGACGACGCAGTCGGCCAACCGGAATCCGCCCCCGCGCAGCAAGATGACGCCGACCGGTGTCGCGGCGTTGATCGCCGTCGGGGTCATCTTCGCGATCTTCCTGATCGTCTCGGTGGTCTATCTACTGCAGGTTGCGGGGGTCATGGACCGATGGTGACGCGGTGGTCACCACGAGGCAGACCAGTCCCGCTCGCGTAGTCGGTGCCGGTGATCGGCGGGCGCCGGTACTGGCCCGCCGACGGCGGGTAGCGCCTCCCAGCGGCGGGTGGTCGGGCTCCACGTCCGCTGGCGGGACGACATGTCGAGGGGCCTCGCCAGGTTGACGTAGTGGCGGGTGCGGTTGCCGCCGTTGCGCTTTGCCTCGTACATCGCGGCGTCCGCGGCGGCGATCACGCTGGTGATCGCCTCGTAGGGGCCGTCGCCCGTCAGCACCTCGTGGAACGTGACGCACGCGGTCCCCACACTGGCGGTCGTCGGAAACGGCAGCACCTCGATGGCCTTGCACAAACCCTGCCCGATCGCAGCGGGAGTGGACTGGCCGACGTCGACGGCGACCAGGAACTCCTCGCCTCCGGCGCGGCCGATGACCGACCCGCGGGGCGCATGGTCGCGCAGCGCCCGGCCGACGGCCGCCAGGGCGAGATCGCCGTGGGTGTGGCCGAGGGTGTCGTTGAGGCGCTTGAACTCGTCGAGGTCGATCATCGCGATGAGTAGCGTGCCGTCACCGTCGCCGGCGGTGGCCAGTGCGGCGGTCCGTCGGTAGAACGCCCGGCGGTTGTAGAGCCCGGTGAGCGGATCACGGTCCGCCTTGAGAAGGTCGACGCCCAGCGTGTGGACGATGATCTGAACGCCGTACGGGACGGCGACGTTGCCGATGAGCACGACCGCGAAGGCGCTCGCCGTGCGCACGTAGCCGTCGACGTCGACGAGGGCCACGGCCGGCACGGCCGACACCGCGAGGACCACCATCAGGTTGGCGACCATCAACGCGGGGGTATGGAAGAGCGCGATGTAACCGGAGATGGTCGCGAACGTGGTGCATCCCAGGATGGCGGTCAGCGGATCGCTCTGGGCCAGCACCGCGCACGCGATGCTGAGGCTGGCGGTGATCGAGAAGGCGATCGACTGGGTCTTCGACGGGAAGCGATGGAGCCAGAGCGCCGCACCGGCCATCCCACCGATCCCGGCCGCCACGCTGAGCGTCCGGTCGAGCGTCGACACCGGCGGGGCGGAGCCCAGCAGCATGGCGAACGGGACGACGGCGAGGCAGAGCGTGACCGCGACCAGGACGCCGCGGGTCATCGTCGCCATCCGGCGGACGTGAAGAAAGGCGCTGAGCCAATCGAAGTGGTCAGGCTGACGCCACCACCATCGAATCGCCGTCACGATCGAGCTCCCCCGCCTGGCTGGTACACCGGAGCGCAGCAACGCCGCGCGTATTTGCCACATTCGTGACGTGACGGGGTCTTGGTCACGTCCGGTAGCGCTCGACTCTACCCGGGGCGGGGAGTGGTCCAACACGCAATGTGGTCGACCTGCGTCAGGCCGGGTTAGCCGGTGGGCTCCCCGGCGTCGTCGGACGAGCTGTCGTCCGGCGCCGACTCCGCGCTCGCCCGCTGCGGGTCGTCGTCCGATTCCTGCGAGTACGTCTTGCGATGCTCGCGCGGTTCGTCCTCGTAGATGCCGCTGCCTTTGGGCATAGTCACTCCGTTCGCCAGATGGGACACCGTCGTGGGCGTTCCCGGGGCCGCGCGGATCAAACGGTCCGACGACCGCTGGGCCCGGCGTCGTCGCCGAAACCGCGGAGAATGGTCTCCAGATGCCGCCGCCACAGCTGGGCGCCGCGGCGCTCCGGGTCGACGCGTTCGGAGGCGATGACGCCGCGCAGCGCCCAGACGGCCGCGGCCACGTCGTCGGGGGTCACGTCGGCTCGCACCGCTCCGGCGCGCTGTGCGCCGATCAGCAACTCGGTGGAGAGCCGGCGAAGTTCCTCGACGACGGGTTCGGGGGCAAGCTCGCCCCAGACCGGAGCGGACAGGCCCGACTTCTGGGCGAGTTCGACGCCGACGGTCCGCAGGAACGTTTCGAGGCCGCGGTCGGCGGGCCCCGTGGCCGCGGTCTCGGCGGCCTCCACGAGGCGGCCGAAGAATGCGGAGAGCACCTCGCGGACCAGCGCGTCCTTGTTGGCGAAGCGTCGGTACAGGGTCGCGGGTCCCACGCCGGCGGCCGTCGCGACGTCGTCGAGCGTCGCGCTTGATCCGTGCTCGGCGAACACCGCCTCGGCTGCGGCCACCAGCCGTTCGCGGTTGGCGGCGGCGTCTCGACGCACGACTGGCACCCCCTGATCGGTCCGGCGGGAAGTAAATCTAGCGCGGGCACGTTCCAGCCATGTGATAGTTCGACTATCGGATATCCGAATGGAGGAGAACATGAGCAAGGTCTGGTTCGTCACGGGATCGTCGCGAGGTTTCGGGCGCGAACTGGTGCGCGCCGCGCTGGCCGCCGGCGACGACGTCGCCGCCACCGCCCGTCGACCCGAACAACTCGCCGACCTCGTCGACGCCCACGGGCAGCACGTCCTGCCCCTGACGCTCGACGTCACCGATCCGGCGCAGGCCACCTCGACGATCGCGCAGGCCCGGGCGCGGTTCGGGCGTATCGACGTCGTGGTCAACAACGCCGGATATGCCAACGTCGCGCCCATCGAGACCGGCGACGAGGCGGACTTCCGCGCTCAGTTCGACACCAACTTCTGGGGCGTCTACCACGTCTCCAAGGCCGCGATCCCCGTCCTGCGCGAGCAGGGTGGCGGGTTGATCGTGCAGTTCTCGTCGATGGGCGGCCGCGTCGGAGGGTCGGCGGGCATTGCCTCCTACCAGGCCGCGAAGTTCGCCATCGACGGCTTCTCCCGCACGCTTGCGGCCGAGACGGCGCCGTTCGGCGTCCGAGTCCTCGTGGTCGAGCCCAGCGGTTTCGCCACCGACTGGGCCGGCTCGTCCATGGAGGTCGCCGACATCCCCGACCGGTACGCCGACACGGTTGGAGCGATGAACGCCATCCGGGCCAGCGACGCGATCTCGGCGGGCGATCCGGCGCGCGCCGCGGAGATCCTGGTCACGATGTCGCGCCGCAGCGATCTGCCGTACCACCTGCCGCTCGGGGTCAACGCCGTCGAGGGATCCATCCGCCAGGACGAGCTACTGCTCGCCACCGACCGGAAGTGGGCGGCGGTGGGCAGATCAGCCGACTTCGCCGAGCCCTATCCCGTCGAGTTCCCCGCGGAGGCGTGACCGACGCAGCCTAGGGGCCACCCTTCCAGTGCTCGATCCGGTGATGGTCGGGGGTGAACCCGTGGTCGACGCCCCACAGCACGGCCTTGGTTCGGCTGGTGGCGTCGATCTTGCGGTAGATCGTGCGGATGTAGGACTTGACCGTGTTGGGTGACAGGTAGGTCAGAGCCGCCACCTCCGCGTTGCTCTTGCCCTGGGTGATGAGCGCCAGGATCTCCGACTCGCGGTCGCTCAGCCCCTCACCGCGGCCGGGCCAGTCGAGGCCTACCGCGCTGCGGGTTCGGGCCGGCGCCTCGCTGATCACCATCTCGCCGGCGTGGACGGCTTCGAGCGCGGCCACCAGGTCGCGGGCCGGCAGCGTCTTCGACAGATAGCCGTGCGCCCCATGCTTCTTGGCGCTCTCAATGAGGTCGGGATGAAAGTTCCACGTGTACACCACGACTCGCCGGGCCCGCGGATTCGCGACCAGCACGCCGATCTCGTGGTGATCGGACTCCGGTTGGGCGAACGAGTCGTAGAGCACGACGTCGACCTCGTCGCTGACGCCCATCGTGGTGTCGAGTTCGGCTACCACGACGCGGTCGCGGTAGTTGTCGAACATGTTGGCCACGCCCATGACGACGACGTCGTAGTCGTCGACGAGTGCGACGGTGATCGGACGCTTGTCAGAGGGGGCCATGGGGAGGGACATTACCGCCCTAGGGGTGTATCCGGACCACCCCAAAGGGTCTTTCATTGGACTCAGCGTCGAGCGCCCTCGGCGCGTACCACCTCGAATGAAGGGTCCATCATGATCGTTCTGGGAATCGTCCTCATCGTCCTCGGTTTCATCCTGCCGAGCCTCGTACCCACCTTCGCCTTCGCGCACCTACTTCTGGTCGTCGGCGTGATCCTGCTCGTCGTCGGCGTCGTGCTGGCGCTCCTGGGATCTCGTGGCCGGGCGGTCGGAGGTCGCCGGCACTACTACTGACACCCACGGTCGTCGCCCTCGCGAAAGTGTTGCCGCTCAACGGGTGTAGTGCTCGATGCACCGGGTAAGTGCACCAGAGGTACATCGGTTCACGAGTGGAGGAACAATGGCTAGTGGTGTGGCGACGGTGTGGATGCCCGTCGAAGACATGGGTCGGGCACTGAAGTTCTACGGAGAGACCCTCGGTTTGACGGTCAAGAGCGAGGGCGACGACTGGTCCGAGCTCGACGCCAACGGGGTGTCGATCGGACTCAACGGTCGCGAGGAGACGCACGGTGAGCACACCGGCGGGGCAGTGCTCACGCTGCAGCCCGACGGCACCCTCTACGACGAATTGGTCCGTCTCACCGACGCGGGCGTCACGTTCGTCGGCGAGGTCAGTGAGCATCCCTGGGGCCGGATCGCGGCGTTCAAGGACTCCGAGGGCAACGACCTGCAGCTGTTCGAGCCGCCGTCGGAGTGACGTCGGCGTGCCAAGAGCCCCATTTCTGTTGGGAATGGGGCTCTTTGGTGTCGAGAGGGCCTAGGACCTGATCGCGCTCTGCTTCTCGAGGAACGCCGCGGTGTCGTAGAAGGTGCGGAACGCCTCGATCTCCTCCCCGCTGGATTCCAGGACGCTGACCCCGTCGTAACCGAATTCCGAGCCGTTGGTCAACGTGCCGTTGGACGTCCACTCCAGAAAGGCGATCCCGTCTCCGGTGACGACGTGGTGAAACGTCGACTCGATCTCGCCGAACACGCGCCGGTACTGCTCCCAGAACGTTCGCGCACCATCCTTGCCGCTCTGCCCGTGGGGCATGCCGGCCTTGTTCAGGGTGGCGCCGTCGCCGAAGAGCGCCACCAGTGGTTCGACGTCGTCGGCGCGGTGCAGTTCGCCGAGGGCGGTCACGAACTTCTTCGTCAGCTCATCCATGACCTGCCCTTACCCGGCGCCGATCCGGCCAACCAAAGATGACGCGAACGTCAGAGTCTGCCGCGCAGCAAGAGGTTCCAATAGATCTGCGGGAGGCCGTAGCGGTCGAACGCCCATGCCGTGCGCCTGGGTTTGAGTGGGTCGAGAAAGGCAGGCAGCGACGAGGCGAGCGCCCCGTCTCTGGTGAACTCACCGGTGATGAGGTGGCGCTCATCGGTGGCGATCGGTGCGACGGTGTACCCGTCGTAGGCCTCCGCCGCGGGGTGACCGTGCCGCGCGGCCAGAAGGTTGTCCACCATCATCGAGACCTGCGGCCGCAGAGCGCCTCCGGACGGGTCGGTGCCGACGTTCGCCCCGTCCCCGACTGCCCACACCTCGGGATGGCGGCGATGCCGGAAGGTCGCCGGGTCGACGTCGGCGACGCCGCAGGCGTCGTCGGCGGCCAGTCCCGAGGAGGCCAGCCAGCGCGGCCCGCGAAACGGCGGCACCAGGTGCAGGAGGTCGTAGGAGATGGGGCGCACCGCGCCGTCGCGTCGACTGGTGACGGTGATGTGACGGTCCTCCGGGAACAGTCCGGTGACCGCGGTGTCACACAGCACCCGCACGCCGAGATTGCGGAGTTCGGCGCGGATCTTGGTGTCCAGGTCCGGTGCGTCCAGCAGTGTCGGACGGTCGACCACCAGCGTCATCTGAACGCCGGGAAGACGACGCGTGCGTTGCCAGTACGCGGCCGCGAGGAACAGCGGCTTGATGGTGGTGCCCGTACAGCTCACCGGCGGCCGGGGCACGGTGAATACCGCGTGCCCGCCAATGGGAATGCGCTGCACCAACTCCCACGTCTTCTCCGCCGCGTCGAGGTAGTTGCTCGTCACGGCGGGGTTCTCCATCGCCGCGTCGACGCCGGGAAGCTCGTCGGTGTCGGGCACCAGGCCCGGCGCCAGGATCAGGTCGCGGTAGCGAAGGGCGCGACCCGAGGCGCACCGCACCGTCCGCTCTCCCGCGTCGACCGCGACGGCCGAGTCGCGGATCCAGGTGCAGCCCTTGGGCGTGACCGAGCGTTGGGTGCGTTCGGCGCTGCGCATGTCGGCCTGGCCGCCGCCGACGTAGGAGAGCAGCGGGCGGTAGGTGTGCACCGACTGCGGTTCCACCACTGCGACGTCGGTGACGCCCTTCTTGAGCAGCCGCGCGGCGGCGCTGATGCCTGCGTTGCCACCACCGATGACCACGACCTCGAAGCTCGCGTCGACGTGTCCGATCGGTGAGGTCATGGCAGTGACTTACCCGCAACGGGCCGTTCCACGCCCGCCGCCGGCGACACCCTGGAGTCGGGGGGATTCGTTCACCATCCGGAGATTAAAGCCGCGGGGACGGGGCATGTCGCTAGTCACCGCCCCCAAAGACGCGACGGAGCAACGCAGTGACCACGATCTTCACCGACGAACTCACCGATCGATCCGGCCCGATTCAGGTGCCGATCGGTGTGTATCCGCCACAGGAGGACTCGGCCCTCCTGATCGAGGCCCTTCGGGCATCCGGTCTGGCCGCCGGGAACCGTGCCGCCGATCTGTGTTCGGGCAGCGGTGTGGTGGCGTTGGCCGCGGCCGAGCAGGGCGCGGCATCGGTTGCCGCCTTCGAGATGAGTTCCCGCGCGGTCGCCTGCGCCAGGCGCAATGCGGCCGCCGCCGGTCTGGGTGTCAAGGTGCATCGCGGATCGTGGACGCGGGCAGTCGAATTCGAGCCCTTCGACGTCGTCACCTGCAACCCTCCCTACGTGCCGTTCGACGACGGTGCCGACGACTCACCGGTGTCGGAGGAGGCCGGGCCGGCAACCGCGTGGAATGCCGGACGGGACGGGCGCCGGATCCTGGACCCGCTGTGCGAACGCGCACCGGAAATGCTCGCCGACGGCGGCACGATCTTCATCGTGCACTCCGAGTTCTCCAACGTGGACCGGACGGTCGAGGGTCTGGAGGAAGCCGGCTTGCGGGCGCGCGTCGTCGCCGAGCAGTGGATTCCGTTCGGCCCCGTGCTGACGGCGCGGGCGCACTGGCTGGAAAGGATCGGGCTGCTCGAGGTGGGCCGACGCCAGGAGTTGTTGGCCGTCGTCCGAGCCGATCGGGTCTGAGCAGGGGCTCAGTTCCCGGAGTCGATGACCCGCTGGGCGATGTCGGTGAGCTTGACGTTGCCCTCCTGGCTCAGCTGCCGGAGCATGTTGAAGGCTCGGACGGCGTCGACGCCGAAGCGCTCCATGATGATGCCCTTCGCCTGCCCGATCCGGTCCCGGCTCAAGAGGGCTGCGTTCAGTTGGGTCTGGGCTTGGGTGGTGATGATGGCCGAGGCAGCGTGGGCGGCGAGGATCGTGCCGACGGTCTCGGCGTCGGAACTCCACGTGTTCGGCTGAAATCCGAAGAGGTTCAGCGCGCCGGCCGTTCGGTCGGCGGTGTAGAGCTTGAACGACAAACCGCTGAGCACCCCGATCTCGACGACGGCGGGGGAGTACTGCGGCCACCGCGTCTCCTCGCGGAAGTCGTCGGTCCGCACGACCGTGTCGGCGAGTGCGGCCTGCACGCACGGCCCCTCGTTGAATGTCACCTGCAGGAGGTCGAGCTGGTGCGGAAGCTCTGACGTCGTCGCGACCGAGCTGAACTTCCCGCCGCGTTCCAGCAACAGGATGCCTGCGGTGTCGACTCCGGGGATCAGGTCGACGGCAGCCGCGGTGACCTCCTCGAGAATGGTGTCCAGGCTGGGCTTGGGCACCAGGCTTCTCGCCAGCTCGGCCATGCGGAGGGCGAGCGCGTGGTTCATCGATTGGGACACCCCCCCGGATGCCCCCAGGTCGGCCTGGTCAAACGACGTGTGGTCCACCGACCGGCGCCCAGTCGACGACGCGGGGTGTGCCGTGGAGGTCGCGGGTGATGAGCCCCTGCAGCTCGAAGGCGTCGAGCCAGCCCTTCATCGGCCACCATCCCCAGCGCCGGTGGAAGGTGATCGCGTTGGCGACGATGTCGGCCAGGTGCTCGGTCGGGGGATCGGACACCGGATGAAATTGGTGATAGGCATGAGCGCCTCCGACCCAGCGCAAGCCGACGTCAGCAGCGGCCGCAAGCTGGGCGTAGTCGGTGTCCTCGCCCCCGTAACCGACGTAGTCGGTGCTGAAGCCGCCGATCCGCTGCCAGACCGCGACGGTGACGGCGAACGACAACGACCAGAAGAGGTGGTACTCGTCGCCTGCCACTGTCATTCCTGCGGGCGGCGCGGGTCGCACCGGATGGGGATCGGTGAGTTCGGCCAGCCGGGCGAGGTCGTAGCCGCCGGGCCCGGGCGCCGGGAGGTAGGTGACCGGGCCGCAGAGCAGCGCCTCCTCGTGCGCCGGTGTGCCCGCGGCGCGCTGGTAGTAGCCGAGCAGGTCGGGCGAGGGAATGCAGTCCACGTCGAGGAAGACGAGTAGATCCGCGCCGTCGTCGATCGCCACCCGGGCACCGAGGTTGCGCGCCGCCGCCATTGGGATCCGCGGCGAATCCGAGTTCAGCGGCACGACGGTCACCCGTGCATCCTGAACCTGCCCGGCGACGGTGTCGTCGTCGACGGCCACGATGACGTGACGGTCCGCCACACTGGTGCTGCGGTCGAGACCGTCGAGCTGCTTGCGCAGGTGTCCGGTGCGGCCGCGCACCGCCGTCACGACCGCCGTCCTCACGCCGCCACCCGCTCGATCACCGCCGCGGCCCGGGCGGCCGCGTCGGCGGTCCGCCAGCGTTCCCACACGTCCGATCCCAGGGCGCGCGCGTCGTCGATGAGGCGTGGCCAGTCCGCCAGGTCCGGCCACTGTGGTCGCACCACGGCCAGCCCGGCGCGCTCCAGGGCCCGCGCCGTGGCCCGCTGTTCGGTGAACGGACGCTCGGCGGCGATGATGATCGCCGGTCGGCCGGCGGCGGCGATGTCGGCCACCGAACTCTGGCCGGCCGAGGAGACCACCACGTCGGCAGTGCACAGCTGCGGCCAGGGGTCTTCGACCCACGGACCCCCGGCCACCCCCAGCGACGACCACCGAAACTCCGGATGTGCCGTGGCGCAACGTGTTATGGCGGAGACGTCCAGATCCGCACCACCCGAACCGTTGAGCACCAGCACGCCGGGGCGATGGTCGGAGGGGGGCGACGGCCGGGGACGGCCGTCGAAGCGACTGATGCCGCCGACGTAGGTGGTCTTGGCCGCGTGCGGCACCAGCCACGGTGGCTCGTAGAGGTTCTCCGGCCACGCCGCCAGGATGTGCTCGGCGACGCGGTAGGCAAGTTCGTGAGGTGGGTCCGTCCGCTCACCGGGCATCGCCACCACGATGACGGGGACACCCAACAGACGCACCAGCATGGTCACCTCGACCGACACGTCGACGACCATCACCGTCGGCCGGTGCGTCGAGACCCACTCGGCGATCATGGCCATCCGGTCGCGTAACCCGTTGTTGCCCAGCGGTGCCCAGTGCAACGTACCGTTGGCCGTCGCATCGGGGAAGTCGTCCCCGTCGTCGTCGCGGGGAAGCCGAACCGTCGCCACCCCCGGCTGCGCCTCGATCGAGAGCGACGACAGCATGGTGACCGGCTCACGCAGACGTGCGCAGATGCTCGTCGCTCGGGAGAGGTGTCCGCGTCCGTGATGATGCACGTAGTAGCCAATCATTGTCGGCGGCGTTCCGTTCGTCGATGAGGTTGCGGTAGATCGCGAGGTACCGCGTCACCATGGAGCGGGCGCTGCATCGCATGACCGCGCTGTGGCGCACGGCTTCCCGTGAGAGCCCGATCGCCTCGGGGATCGCGGCCGCCATGGCGGCGACGTCGCCGGGTGTGACGAGCCGTCCGCTCTGAGCGTCGATCACCTCGGGTATCCCGCCGCGGGCGAAGGCGACGACGGGGGTACCACACGTCGTCGCCTCGGCGGCGACCAGACAGTACGGCTCGTCCCACACCGGGGTGACCAGGGCGGCGGCCGCGCCGCCGACCAGAGACGCCAGCCGTTTTTGGTCGAGATGCCCTGCGTAGCAGACTCGTTCGCTCAGCTTCGGAGCAATCGCCTCGCGGAAGTACTCGGCGTTTCCGATGGGTCCGGCGAGCACCAGGCGACGTCCCGACAGCGCTGCCGCCGCGATGGCGAGGTGCGTTCCCTTCTCGGGAACCAGACGGCCCGACCAGACCAGGTAGTCACCACCGGGCCCGGGCGGCCAGCAGCCGGGGTCGACGCCGTTCGGGACGACGTGCATGCGGTCGGCCACGACGTGGCTCCAGGCGTCGCCGGTGTAACCGCTGACCGCCGCGAACGCGGAACCGGCACCGCCGGTCGCCCCGATCGCGGACTCGAGCCACGGGATCGGCGGCGTGTGCAGGGTGGTCAGCATCGGCATGGGCAGCCGGGGGGCGAGGTGGATGGGGACGTGATGGAGGGCGTGGTTGTGGATGACGTCGAAGCGGTGGTGGCGCTGGTCGACGAGACCGCCCATCAGGTCCAGGTAGGCGTACTGGTCGGACTCCCAGACCGCCCCCGGCGGGGGAAAGGGTCGGTCGGCGGCGGCGCTGCGGCACAGCGGGCTGATGGTCAGACCCGGCAGGTCGGATCCCACGTCGGAGCCGGCGGAGGCGAAGAGGGTGACCCGGTGGCCCTCCTCGGCGAGCGAGCGCGCCAGATGCCAGACGTGGGCTTCCAAGCCTCCGGAGAACGGCTGACGGATCGGGAACCGATTGTGTGCGATGAGGGCGATGTGCAGGCGTGACGTCACACTCTTGCCCGTTCGCGACCGGCCACGACCACACGCACCCCTTCCGATGATGATCCATCGGACGGACCATGCGCCAGCCTACGTACCCGGTCCCGCGGACTTGTAACGTCTCAATCCGCGTCGGTTCTCGCCGGACCGGGTCAGCTGGCGTTCAGCGACCCGTGGCCAGCTAGATTCGACACCCATGGCGCTGTCACCGGACATCGTGGGGATGACCTACGAGTACCCCGATCACTACGTCGTCGGGCGCGAGGCGATCCGCCAGTACGCGGTCGCCGTGAAGAACGACGACCCCGCCTACGTCGACGAGGGGGCCGCGCGCGCCCTCGGCCACGACGCGATCCTGGCGCCGCTGACGTTCATCTCCGTCTTCGGTTATCACGCCCAGATGGCGTTCTTCGACCACGCCGACATCACCATCACCGACGAGCGGCTCATTCAGGCCGAGCAGGGGTTGAAGTTCCTCATTCCGATCAAGGCCGGTGACGTCCTGCGCTGCCGCATCCGCATCGACTCGCTGCGGCGGGCCTTCGGTGCCGACGTGCTGACGCTGCGGAGTTGGATCCTCAACCAGGACGGCGAGACGGTCCAGGAGGACTACACGACCATGGCGGGCCGCACCGAGTCCGACGAGGGCTGACCGGCGGGTGTTTCCCCGGCGCCCCACCGGGTAAGTGCCCGCCACGTGGCGATGCGCACGAAGTGTGGTGGGGAGCGCCAAGGTGGACGACGAGGTAGGGCGGCAACGGACGTGGAGGGAATTCTCCGGCGCGGTCAACATGACGGCGTCGGAGCTTCGCAGGTGGCTTGATGGTGACCACTCGCAGTCGGTGGGGCAACGGCCCGACGGCGGCGAGTCGACCGGCCACGCGAGTGGTCGACACGTCGCGCAGATCCTCGAGACGAAGAAGTCCGACCTCTCGCATGCCGACTTCGACCAGATGCGAAGGGTGATCGATTACGTCAAACGCCATGTTGCGCAACGGCCGTCGGGTGACGTCGAGGACACGGCGTGGCGCCACTCCCTGATGAACTGGGGGCACGATCCCCTCAAAGAGAACTCTTGACTGGTTCCAGAAAGCGTATTAGAACAGAGGGCGTGGGTGGTCCCGTGGAGTTTCAGCGGCTGCTGCGAGAGGCGGCGCTTCGGGTGACGCGGCCGCGAATCGCCGTGCTCGGCGCCGTGTACGCCAACCCCCACGCCGACACGGAGACGATCACCCGCGCCACCCGTAGCGAGGTGCCCGACGTCTCGCATCAAACCGTCTACGACGCGCTGAGCGCGCTCACCGCCGCCGGACTCGTACGACGCATTCAGCCCGCTGGATCCTTGGCCCGCTACGAGTCGCGCGTCGGTGACAACCACCATCACGTGGTGTGCCGGTCGTGCGGCTCGGTCGCCGACGTCGACTGTGCCGTCGGCGATGCGCCCTGTCTCGTACCCGCCGACGACGGTCACCTCGAGGGCTTCACCGTCGACGAGGCGGAAGTCATCTACTGGGGCTACTGTCCCGACTGTTCGGCGGTCAGCCCCGCTCGATCCACCCCGTGAAACAGCCCGTTTCGTCAACCCGGAAGGAATGTCGTGTCCACCGATACATCCGATAGCCGCCCGCCAGCCCCGGCCTCCGGAACCCGCTCCAACAGCGAGAGCGAGAACCCGGCGATCCATGCGCCCGAGCCCAAAGCGCATGCGCCCCTGAGGAATCAGGACTGGTGGCCCGAGCAGGTCGACGTCTCCGTGCTGCATCGCCAGACGGAGAAGGGCAATCCGCTCGGCGCGGACTTCGACTACGCCGAGGAGTTCGCCAAGCTCGACGTCGACGCGCTGAAGGCCGATGTCCTGTCGGTCATCACGACCTCGCAGGACTGGTGGCCCGCCGACTACGGCAGCTACGCCGGCCTGTTCATCCGGATGAGCTGGCACTCCGCCGGCACCTACCGCATCTTCGACGGCCGCGGTGGTGGCGGTCAGGGCAGCCAGCGCTTCGCCCCGCTGAACAGCTGGCCCGACAACGCGAATCTCGACAAGGCCCGCCGCCTGCTGTGGCCGGTCAAGCAGAAGTACGGCAACAAGATCTCCTGGGCCGACCTGCTGGTCTTCGCCGGCAACGTCGCGCTGGAGTCCGCCGACTTCGAGACGTTCGGCTTCGGCTTCGGTCGGGAGGACATCTGGGAGCCCGAGGAGATCCTCTTCGGCCAGGAGGACACCTGGTTGGGTACCGACAAGCGATACTCCGGCGAGCGTCAGCTGGAGGAGCCGTACGGCGCGACCACCATGGGCCTGATCTACGTCAACCCCGAAGGTCCGGAGGGCAAGCCCGATCCGCTGGCCGCCGCTCACGACATCCGGGAGACCTTCGGCCGGATGGCCATGAACGACGAGGAGACGGCGGCGCTGATCGTCGGCGGACACACCCTCGGCAAGACCCACGGCGCCGGCGACGCCGAACTGGTCGGCCCAGAGCCCGAGGGTGCGCCCATCGAGCAGCAGGGCCTGGGATGGAAGTGCGCCTACGCCTCCGGCAAGGGAGGCGACACCGTCACCAGTGGGCTCGAGGTGGTGTGGACCCCCACCCCGACGAAGTGGAGCAACGCCTACCTCGAACTGCTCTACGGCCACGAGTGGGAGCTGACCAAGAGTCCCGCTGGCGCATGGCAATTCGAGGCCAAGGACGCCGAGGAGATCATCCCCGATCCGTTCGACGCCACCAAGAAGCGCAAGCCCACCATGTTGGTCACCGATGTCTCGATGCGGGTCGACCCCATCTACGGTCCCATCACCCGGCGGTGGCTCGACCATCCCGAGGAACTCAACGCGGCGTTCGCCAAGGCCTGGTACAAGCTGCTGCACCGTGACATGGGACCCGTCACCCGCTACCTCGGGCCCTGGGTGGCCGAGCCGCAGCTGTGGCAGGACCCGGTACCCGCGGTCGACCACGCGTTGATCGACGAGGACGACGTCGCCTCGCTCAAGACCGCGGTGCTCAACGCCGGCATCGGAGTGCCGCAACTGGTCAAGACGGCCTGGTCCGCGGCGTCGAGCTTCCGCAGCACCGATAAGCGCGGTGGCGCCAACGGCGCCCGGCTTCGCCTTGAGCCGCAACGCAATTGGGAAGTCAACGAGCCGTCCGAGCTGGCCTCGGTGCTGCCGGCTCTGGAGCGGATCCAGCAGGACTTCAACGCGTCGGCAACCGGCGGGAAGAAGGTGTCTCTCGCCGACCTCATCGTGCTGGCCGGGTCCGCCGCGGTGGAGAAGGCCGCCAGGGACGCGGGGTACGAGATCGACGTGCACTTCGCGCCGGGTCGCACCGACACCACGCAGGCCGAGACCGACGTGGAGTCCTTCGCGGTGCTCGAACCGCGCGCCGACGGTTTCCGGAACTACATCCGGCCCGGTGAGAAGACGGCGGTGGAGAAGCTCCTGGTCGAGAAGGCCTACTTCCTCGACCTCACCGCCCCGGAGATGACGGTGCTCATCGGTGGCCTGCGTGCGCTCGGCGCCAATCACGGTGGCAGCAAGCTTGGTGTCCTGACCCATCAGCCGGGTCAGCTGAGCAACGACTTCTTCGTCAACCTGCTCGACATGAGCACGTCGTGGAAGCCGTCGGAGACAAGCGAGAACGTCTACGAGGGCAGCGATCGCGCAACCGGTGAGCTCAAGTGGACGGCCACCGCCAACGACCTGGTGTTCGGCTCCAACTCGGTGCTGCGCGCCGTCGCGGAGGTCTACGCACAGGACGACAACCGGCAGAGGTTCGTCGAGGACTTCGTCGCGGCGTGGGTGAAGGTCATGAACCTCGATCGGTTCGACTTGTCGTAGTCGCCGCGAGGTAGTAGTCCGATGCCGGGCCGGATCCTTCGGGATCCGGCCCGGTCGTCTTTGGGGCCGGCAGGTGTGAGGCTGGCGAGCGGGGGTAAGGGCAATGAATCCGGCTGAGCAGATGCCGAAGTCACGCGTCGCCGTTCAAGGAGCTCCATGCCCGCTCGCAAGCCAGATCAGTCCGCCCCGACGCCCGTCAGTGCCACCGGCGTCGTAAACGGTGAATCGTCTCATCAAGATCCGCGCGCTCAGTCCGGTACGTATCTGACCACTGCGCAGGGGTTGCGTCTTCCCGACACCGACCACTCCCTCAAGGCGGGGCCCCGCGGGCCGACCCTGCTGGAGGACTTTCACCTACGCGAGAAGATCACGCACTTCGACCACGAGCGCATTCCGGAGCGCGTGGTGCACGCTCGCGGTGCGGCCGCCCACGGCGTGTTCGAGTCCTACGGGACGGCAGGCAAGTTCACGAAGGCCGCGTTCCTCGGCAAGAAGGGCACCACGACCGAGGTCTTCACCCGCTTCTCGACCGTGCTCGGATCAAGGGGGTCGGCCGACACCGTTCGTGACACCCGTGGGTTCGCGGTGAAGTTCTACACCGACGAGGGGAACTTCGACCTGGTCGGCAACAACATGCCGGTGTTCTTCATCCAGGACGGCATCAAGTTCCCCGACGTCATCCACGCCGCGAAGCCGCAGCCGGATCGCGAGATCCCCCAGGCCCAGTCGGCCCACGACACCTTCTGGGACTTCGTGTCGTTGCACACCGAAGCCACCCACCACGTCATGTGGAACATGAGTGACCGCGGCATCCCGCGGTCATATCGCACCATGGAGGGCTTTGGCGTCCATACGTTCCGGCTCGTCAACGCCAAGGGCGCGACCAGCCTGGTCAAGTTTCACTGGAAGCCGGTCGCCGGGGTGCACTCGTTGGTGTGGGAGGAGGCGCAGATCGCCGCCGGATGCGACCCTGACTTCCATCGCCGCGACATGGCCGACGGCATCGAGGCCGGCGCGTTCCTGGAGTTCGAGCTGGGCGTGCAGGTCATGCCCGACGACGGGACGGACTCCTTCGAGGGCATCGACCTCCTCGATCCCACGAAGATGGTCCCGGAGGAACTGGCCCCGGTGCAGCTCATCGGCAAGATGACCTTGAACCGCAACCCCACCAACTACTTCGCCGAAACCGAGCAGGTCGCCTTCCACACCGGTCACCTGGTTCCGGGCATCGAGGTCACCAACGATCCGCTGATGCAGGCGCGACTGTTCTCCTACCTGGACACCCAGCTGACCCGCCTCGGCGGCCCCAACTTCGCCCAGCTGCCGATCAACCGGCCGCATTGCCCGGTCAACGACATGCTCCGAGATGGCATGCACCAGAGCGCAATTCACACCGGTCAGGCGGCATACCACCCCAACAGCATCGACGGTGACGAGCCGATGCCGGCCGACGAGGATCACGGCGGCTACGTCCAGACCCCACGCCGCGTCGAGGGTTCGGCGGTGCGGGCGCAGCCCGCGTCCTTCGACGACCACTTCACCCAGCCGGCGATGTTCTACCAGAGCATGACGACGCTGGAGAAGGCCCACATCGTGGAGGCGTTCACGTTCGAACTGGGCAAGGTCTACGAACAGGCCATCAAGGAACGTCAGCTCGCGGTCCTGGCAAACGTCGATGCCGACCTATGCCGGCAGGTGGCCGCGGGACTGGGCCTGCCTGCGCCGACCGGTACCCCTCCGACGGACGTGGTGGTGTCGCCGGCCCTGGTGCAGATCGTCGCCCAGCCCGGACCGATCGACGGACGCAAGATCGGCATCGTCGCCGATGCCGGGTCCGACCTCGCCGGCATCGCCAAGTTGGTCAAGTCGGCGGCGGCACTCGGCGCGACGGCGCTGGTGGTAGCGCCGGTCGGCGGCGTTCTCAGGTCGGGTCGCCGTTCGGTGACGGTGGACCGGACGTTCGCCACCGCCCGCTCGATCGAGTTCGACGCGGTGGTGATCGCAGGCGGCACCACGGCGGCCGACATCAAGCTCGTGGTGCTGTTGCAGGAGGCCTTCCGGCACTGCAAGGCGATCGCCGCGTGGGGCGACGGGACGGCGGTCCTCAAGGCCGCCCGCATACCACTCAAGGGTGCCGGCATCGCGGTCGCCGGCGACGTCGACAAGTCGTTCACCGCAACCCTGGTGGCGGAACTCGGGATGCACCGGGCGTGGGATCGCGCGTCGAAGGTGATGGCGTCGGCGGTGCCGCCCGCTGGATCGTAGGGACGTCGGCGGGATCTACAGTCAGGCATGGACTTCGAGGAGTATCGCGCCCACGACGCCACCGGGCTCGCCAAGCTCGTCGCCGGCCGTGAGGTGTCCGCGGCCGAGTTGCTCGACTTGGCGCGCGAGCGGGCCGCGGCAGTGAACCCGCGGATCAACGCCATCGTCCGTGACGTTCCCGCCACGCCCACCGACGACCTCGACGGCCCGTTCGCCGGGGTGCCGTTCCTCGTCAAGGACCTGGCACAGGACTACGCGGGCCTGCCGACCTCGGCGGGGTCGCGTGCGCTGACGTCGCGGCCCGCCGCGGAGCACTCGACGGTCGTCCGGCGCTGGCTCGACGCCGGGCTGGTCATCTTCGGCAAGACCAACACCCCGGAGTTCGGGGCCAAGGGCATCACCGAATCCGTGGCGTGGGGGCCGGCGCGCAACCCCTGGGACGTCGGGCGCACGCCCGGCGGCTCCTCCGGCGGGTCGGCCGCCGCGGTCGCGGCGGGTGTCGTGCCGTGC